>CAVVYL010000033.1:0-102130 GCA_963752385.1 uncultured Acidimicrobiia bacterium
AACCCGATTGGAAAAAGCGACATAAGATTCCGGAGCCCTCGCATTCATCCAGCTGATAAACGACTGCGCAACGGTTTCCAGGTTGCTATACAGGAGCGGGTCCTTGTTGGCTTCACGGGCCTGCGGAACCAAATCGCGCACTCGCTCCCAGGCAAAAAGCAGTTCCCGGCCGCTTTGAAAGAAGAGATGCTGGTTCAGGACATCGCTGGTCATGAAGGATGCGACCATTTCCCAATAGGTGATCACCATTCGGAAGTAGGCATTCTCTTCGGAACCGGGAGGGCAAAGGGACGTGAATTCTGCCATGGTCCGCACCTTGAAGGATTTCGCGAACCACTCCCTTGCTTTCCGCATCTTATCTTCCCGCCGCAATTCATAGAGTCGCAGAATCAGGTCGACATCGTCATAAGTGCCGCGTGTTTCCATAGAGTCCTCCTTGGCGGTGAGTCGTTCAAACTGGGGCAAGGCTTGGCGCCCTGTTGTCCCACGATGGGTAGGGGACCCGATGTCCTCGTCGCGTCGCAGCCTGCCTGTTGCCGAAAAACGAGAACAGGATTCTCGTGATGCGCCTCGCCTAAGGTTGTCTCTGGCGCTGCAGGTCCACTTGCTCGAACAAGAACAGTCCCGACTTACCTGGTGCTACCAGATCCAGATCGCCATCGCCATCGATATCGAGAGTGGGAATCTGCATCCCGCCACCGGTCTTGGTTCCAAAATCGAGGACATGCTTCGTATAGCTTCCACCTGCTCCCAGGCGGTACCAGTAGAGGCCTAGAGGTTCATAAGCTCCGGGATCGATGTCGTGGGCGAGATATCGCTTACCGGTAACGATGTCAAGCTTGCCGTCCCGGTCCAGGTCCGCGAGAGTGAGTGCGTGCGCCTGAGACCAGCTGTCATCCAGCCTGTGGTGCAGCCACTTTCCGTTGGCATTCTCCATCCAGAAAACGCCGTAATGATGCCCGGCACCATAAACTAGATCGTTCCGGCGATCGCCGTTCACGTCCTGCACGAGGATTGGACTGCATTGCCCGCGAGGAGGCAAGAGCTGAAAATCTGAATGGAACGTCCACAAGGCGGACCTTGGATTTGCCGGTCCTTCAAACCAGCCGCGAGGCGTTAGAATGTCGGGACGTCCATCACCGTTGAGGTCGCCGCAACCCACACCGTGCAGGCCTTTCACTTCGGGAACGCTTCCCACCACTCTCCGGGCCCATTCACCCTTGGAGAAAGGTTCCACCCGCTCCCACCAAGCGATCTCCGCGCTGCTTCCATAGTTTGGAAGGATCTCTTGAGCCTTGCCATCGCCGTCGACGTCAACCAACAGCATCAGCTCATAGTTGAAACCGGTTTCGATAACATGCTCCTTCCAGAGCGAATTATGAAACTCTCCATCGTGCCGGCGGGGATTCTCGTACCAGGACAATTTCTTGCTGAACCAGGAGCAGGCGACGATGTCCGGATAGCCATCGGCATTGACATCCAGTGCAAAGTTGCTGAAATCATCAATGTACCCGTTGGAGAACGGAATTTCGCGCATTCGATGCTTTCGCCATTCAGGAGCTTCATACCAGTTCTCGCCGCTGACGATATCGAGCCGTCCGTCTTTGTTGATATCTGTCACAGCAGCGGCTTCGTTAGCCCCCACATCCAAGAGATGCTTCCTGAACAGCGGCCAACGTGGGCCCTCCTGATCAGTCAGCAGTGGACTTGCCGCAAGGAGGGTAAGCAGAATGGCGAAGGGTTCCAGCTTTTTCATGTGGCTACCTGATGAGACTCTTGGGTATTTCTGGGTGGTGCGAGAGTTCACGAACTGGCTAGTGAAGTTTCCTCCGCAAGTTTTCTCGAAAAAGACGCCAAGAAGCAAAAAAGAAAGAAAGGCGGCTACTACTATCCATCTCGTTTCTTCATCCAGCCACCTGGCTGGATACTATAAGACGCAAAGTTTTGTTGAAACGACTTCAAACTGCCGACAGAGTTGTGATTCAAGCTTTTAACAGTGAACGCCTGCTGCCTGAATGGGACACAGGCTTAGGCCGTTGCGCCGCGACATGAGACTCTAGACTACCCAAGAGTCCCCTTATGAAACTGCTCCACTACATAGTCGGCTGTCCGCGCTGCCAGTGCCATGATGGTCAATGTGGGATTCTTCTCTGAAGCGGAGGGGAAGACGCTGCCATCCACCACAAACAAGTTTGAGATGTCGTGCGACTGGCAATAGGCATTGACGACCGAACTTGCCGGGTCATGCCCCATCCGGCAACCACCCAGCTCATGATTGGTACGCGGTTCTTCCTGGTCATCCAGGATCTCCACGCCACCGGCTTCGAGTATGCGGCGTGTCTCACTGCGCATGGCCGCGAAGAGTTTGCGTTCGTTTTGGCCATAACGCACGTTCAGGCGAGCTCTGGGCAGGCCAAAGCGGTCTTTCCGAACCGCGTCGAGATCAACCGTGCTGCCACTGCTGGGGAGCATCTCCCCGTAAGGCGCGAAGTTCACGTAGGCCGGATACCTGTCACGGATCGCGTTCTTCAGCTGGTCGCCAAAGCCGTTCAGTTGCTTTGCCCACGGAACCAAACGGCGGTTATGGTAGTTGAACTGGATTCCAAAGCTGCGGAAGTAGTCCCGTTTGCGGTTGTGCATATAAGAGGGAATGTAGGCGTGGTCGAGGGCGCCTTCCTCGTGGCCGGGCTTGGAGCCGATCAACTCTCGCACAAAGCCCGTCAGTTGCCCGGTGAAATGCGGGACGTAGTGATTCCCCAGTTGACCGCTGGAGTTGGCCAGCCCGCCCGGATAGTCTGGAGATCGCGACATCAAGAGGAGTGCGACACTCTGAATGCAAGCGCAGGATACCACGACAGAACGGGCTTGAATGCGGCCTTCTTTCAAGGAATTGCGGTTCAGGTAGCGGACGCCGTTCACCCGTTTCTTGTCTCTCAACGTCACCTCACAAACAACCGAATCGGAAAGGATCGTCAATTTGCTGGTCGACTGGGCTGGGAACAGCTGCACGTTGGCCGCGTCATATTTGGCCACCACGTCGCAACCTGCCATACAGTTACCGCAGTAATGGCAGGCAGGACGTTCCTCGCGAGGCCGGGTCAAGGTCGCCTTTCGCACGTGAATCACGGGGATTCCCAGACGAGCCGCACCTCGTTGAACGATCCGGTCAGAGCAACGCATCGGCATGGGCGGAAGAAACTGACCATCCGGGAGATCCTCCAGATGATCTGCGCTGCCGCAAACTCCCACTTCCCTTTCGATCTGATCGTAATATGGCGCCAGGTCGGAGTAATCGATGGGCCAGTCAACGCCAGCGCCTTCATACGAATGTCCCTTGAAGTCGCGCTGACTCAGCCGCCAGGCGACAGCATTCCAGAGCAGCGTCTTGCCGCCTACGCCCCGTGTTCGTTCATCCTCGAAGCCTGCGACGCCCGGAACCATGATCGGCATCTTCCGGTTTTTGAAGTCATAGGGCATGGCGTGAGTATTAAACGCGCGGCTGACGTCGATCCGCGGCCCACCTTCCATGACGAGAACATTCAAACCGCGGCGGGCCAGCCTGGCTGACAAGGTGCCTCCAGCCGCACCTGAACCTACCACACAGACGTCGAAAACCGTTTCGTTGACGTTCATCAAGTGAGTGACCCTAATCGAGACAAGACCGGAAACAAGAATGGAACCACGGGCAACATAGCAAGAAAAGGCCGCGAATGAATACAAATGAACGGGAACTCTCGAGAAGGGCGCTCGTTCTCAATGAAGAGCCGAAAACGACGACGGTGCATTTGTGTCCTCGGAGTCGCCACCCAGCGATTTGGATAGCTCCCGTGAAAAGGCAGCTTCAACGTGGGACCAGTCGCAGACCGGAACATCAAGCTTGCGGTCGCTCGCCCACGCCGATCCCCTCGTTTTCCCCTCCAGCAGCCTGGAAGGTCTAAATTATAAGAAAAGGTTTCGGCTTGTTCACCCAAAATATCGCTGCTTGACCGTGAACATCAGGCAACCGATAATCCAGGGCGACATTGCCGCCCCGGTTGATTTTCAGGCAATTTTGCGCCGTTTTGATTGCTTGGCTCGTTCAGGCGGACAGCTTGTTATGGAGGCATCATGAACTGCCGCTACTGTGGCGCCCCCTTGAATCCGGACGTGAAGTTTTGTTCAATTTGTGGCCGTTCGGTGCAAGACGAAGCGGGTGGCATGCCTCCGGTCACGCCACCTGCCGATGTTCCGCGCACCCCCCCATTTCTGTCTGCAGTAGATGCTTCGGCCCAGACAGGGCGCTGGATCGGGGCCGGATGGGACCTGGTCAAATCGGACCTCCTCCCGTTTGTCTTGATGGCTCTGGTTTTCCTGGTGGTGAATAGCTGCATTCCTCTGGTCTTGCAAGGACCCATGATGGCGGGCTTTCACATCGCTTGCATCCGGAAGCTGATGGCTGGCCGCACGGAAGTCGGAGACCTCTTCAAGGCTTTCAACCGGTTCGGAGCCACTCTGGTGGCCTTCCTCATCATTACGGTTTTCACGTCTTTGGCTTCGTTGTTGTGTTTGATCCCAGGCCTGATCGTTTGGGGCATTTACCAGTTCACTTTTCTTTTTGTCGTCGACAAGAAGATGGATTTCTGGCCCGCCATGCAGGCCAGCCATGCGCTCGTCAAGAAGGATTATCTGGGGTTTACGCTTTTCTCTTTCGTCCTACTCTTGATTAACGTTGCCGGAGCCTTGTTGTGTCTCGTCGGATTGCTACTCACGGTGCCACTTTACTATGCCGCGATCACAGCAGCCTATCGAGACCTGGTTGGATTCGAGAACAAGGAGAATTTCTGATCGATGAAGGCGTCAATCCTCTCTCAGCCTCGTGATGTCGGTTTCTCCGCGGAAGCCGTGTGGAGAACTGGAATCACAGGTGGCATTCTCATTTTCCTTTCCAGCTTCCCGTTTCCTACGCAACCGGCGCTTCTCCTTTGTGGGTTCCAATGGTTGATACAAAGACCCTGCCCGTTTTGCGGCCTGACTCGCTCGCTTTCCCTTTTGTCCAGGGGGCAATACCACTTGGCCGTAGGCTTCCATCCATTCGGCCCCCTGGTGTTTGGCATTTTGCTGGCATTTTTTCTGTCGAGTCTGGTCCAGCTGGCATTTCCCGCCGCCCGGCTAGTCGCAGTTCCCAAAGCGGCCAGTCGAATTTTTTGGGCAGGTTGCGGTCTTTTGTTTGTACTGTGTGGCGTCCTTCGACTGTTTCGGTAGGTCGGCACTTGACACCTCGCCGGGAATCTCTTCTATGAATTGGGAGTGGCTTACAAGTAGCCCCGTTTACTCACGTTTGATCAGCTCCATCATTCTTGTTGCAATCGTAATCTTCTTGCGAATGGCTTTGGTCCGGGCCGTTCTGGGTTTGAACAGGCAACATTTTGAGGTGCGCCGCCGCTGGATCGTCAATATCCGCAACTTCTCCATTGCGGTGGTCTTGCTGGGTCTAGTCCTGATTTGGCAACAGCAGTTGTGGACGATAGCGGTTTCGTTTTTCGCATTGGCGGTGGCCGTGGTGATCGCGACCAAGGAGTTGATCCTCTGCATCAGTGGCGCAGTCGTACGAGCGTCGACTCACTCCTATTCTGTTGGGGATCGCATTGAAATTGGGGGAAAACGCGGGGATGTGGTGGACCAAAACCTGTTCACCACAACCCTATTGGAAATTGGTCCGGGGCAGGCGAGTCACCAGTACACGGGACGAGCGATTATCATTCCCAACAGTTTACTACTCAGCACACCACTTATCAACGAGACCTTCACCGAGGAGTTTGTGCTGCATGTGTTCTGCATTCCGCTGAACGCCAGCGATGACTGGCAGAAGGCCGAGCAGATGCTGCTCGAAGCCGCCCATGTCGAGTGCGGCCCCTTTTTGGAGGACGCCCGCACCTACATGAAGAGCATTGAAAGCAAGCACGGCTTGGACAGTCCTACCATAGCGCCGCGAGTGACTCTGCAGATTCCGGAGCCGGGGAGAATCAATCTGCTGCTGCGTATTCCCGCTCCGGCCCGCCGCAAGGGGCGTCTCGAGCAGGCGATTCTGCGGAGATATCTGTCGGAACTGGATAAGACACAGTCGCTGGAGTCGTAAGGAGCGGCCTCATGCCGGCGAGGGTCGCAGCGCGGCGGCGGCTGCCCCCAAGCCCTTCGAGCACCCTTTCCCCGCTGGGCTGCCGACTACCGAGTTCTTTCTGACGCCCGGCCAGAGTGTGGCGGGGAACCCTGATTCCTTTGCCATTTTCGCTAGAAGGAGAGTAGCCTTGCAGCAGGGGGGCGGCGGAGAGCGTATTGATTGAAGATCGCTTGGCAGGCGAATGTGCCTGCCCTATGCTTTCTGTCGCTTCGGTTTTCAGCAACTCGCAAGGGCACGTACTGGCAAAGGCCGGTGAGCTTGGAACCCATAGGCTCAGAGACCTTGCAGGAGGACAAAGAAGTGAATGCCATACAAGTTGCACATCGTTACTTCGAGGCGTGGAATCGGCGCGATGCGAAGGCAATCATTGCCACCTTTGCTGAAGATGGCACCTACAGCGATCCCTCAGCGGGCCAGGGTCTGACCGGAGAATCCATTGCCGCCTATGCCAAGGGCCTGTGGGCGGCCTTTCCGGATTTGTCATTCGAGATTATCAGCGCCGCGGAAACGGACGGAGGCGTTGTTGGCTCCCAATGGCTGATGCGTGGGACCAATACTGGCTCGTTACTGGGCCTTCCGCCCACTGGCCGCACGGTCGCGGTTCCGGGGGCGGACTTCATTCAGGTGGAGGGGGAGAAAATCCGCTCCGTGCAGGGTTACTTCGATTCGAGGTCCGTGCCTGAACAGCTTGGACTCCAAGTGCTGGTTCAGCCACACGCCATCGGTCCATTCTCGTTTGGGACAAGCACCTCAGTGCGAACGGGCAAGAAAAACAAACCGGGAGCTTTTGGTATCACTGTGCTCGAGGCTCGTTCAGAGGAAGAGATACAACAGATCAAGGAGCTCAGCCGGCAGACTGCGACCGAAATGCTGCAGATGCCAGGCTTTATCGGATGGGTGGGGATGACGATTGGTCCGCGTATGATGACCGTAACCGCCTGGGAAGCTCCAGAGCATCCACAACGGTTGCGCGGTGGCAGCCACGGACAAGCCATGCGGAAGTTCTTTGGTCCAGAACTGGCGGCCGGGGGAACGACAAGCGTATGGGTTCCGGAGCGCATCAACGCGATGTGGGTACGCTGCACGGCCTGTGGGGCCATGGCAGATGTGGAACGTCTGGCAGGGAAATGCCAGTGTGGCCAGTCCTTGCCGGAGCATATGCCGTATTGGTAAGAGGATCGACTAATCCCACTTGGCGGCTAACGCCTCACGAAGCGGCCCAAGTAGGCTCAGGGTGGGCAGCGGCCGATTTGGTTCACAGAAACATTTCGGAGGGAGGCTCCGCCTGCCTTGTCGTTGAGTGACGGCCGAGAAACTAGGGTCAGCCGATAGATTTCGAGGATGTGCTTGCTGCCCGAATCGAGATCTGCTGGTGCGTCCGCAACAACCGAGGTGAGTCGTGAGGATATTGTATGTGCAGGACAGCCTTTGCGACACTGACCTGACGCAGCGCCACCTGCGAAAGGCTGCGCCCCATTTCCGAACTTGATATAGTCTCGAGCCGGAGCGAGGCCATCGCCCGCCTGCAACAGTTCGAGGCGCGAACAGTTTTGATGTCGACTCAACCCGACGTCACCTCGCGCGGCATGCTCCTCACATTCACGTCGATGTCGTAGCAACTTTCGACGAAGTAACGGAAATCAGTTCTGTCTGGGTCTCTACGACGCTCCGGTACCGCTCTTCGCACTCCGCAGCGCCGATTGTTCGCGGATCAGTTCAGAGCGATGGTAGGCCTCATCGGCTGCCGCAGACAGGCGAGACTAGCCAGTATGACGTGATATTGCTGCTGGTGAATATTCCACACAAGGCAGCCAGACAGGCCGCACAAAACGCGTGACCAGGTCCATGACGCTGTGACAGGATTCGGGCAACATGGGGAGTGGCCCCAGTACAGGTTCCTATCAACCGGAACGCAATGGCGAGCCTTCCCTGCAGTGTTCGGCGGTTTCCTTCCACCTCTCCTCTCCTTCGTTGCGCGAAGAGAAGTTGATCGACTCATCACTCATCATCTGCGATCCGAGTGGCATGAGGCTTGCCACAGTGGAGCTACGATTTATCAGCATGAATCAAGATTGCGCCTGACTTCCTCCATCCCCTATACTTGCCTTGGTATGCCCGGCGCGTCCCAAAACCAATTCGTTCCACGATGATCCCGGCCAAAACCCGTAGAGTTTGCGGCTTCCGCTCCAACGGCACACTGGACCGGCTTAAGGTAGGCACAACCTGGCGAAGACTGAGAAGGAACTGGCAAAATGACAAGCCCCAGAAACCAAGTCCTTGCCTCGATTCAACAAGCAAGAGCGGAATTGGAAACGGCGCTTTCGAACCTTGAACTGTTGCCGGCAGTCGATTCACGCACTATTGCTTTTATTGCCCATGCCTTGAACAATTATCTGACTGTCAACCGTGCGACGTCGGAGCTGCTCTTGGTTTCGTTGAAAGACTATCCTGATCCGCAGGTCGGCTTGCGGCTCGAAGGGCTGCTCCAAGTCAACAAACTGATGACACATATCGTCTCCCGTTTGATGAGTAACTCCGGGACTGGAGACGCGCAGCTCCTCCTGCGAAAAGCTGACCTGGGGGCTCTCGCACAAACAGCCTGTGAATTCTACCAACGCTTGGCGGATCGCAAGCAGATCTCCATTCTCTTCAGCTCGGGGGAGGACATTCCATCGGCTTGGACCGACCTAGCTGCGGTGGCGGCTGTTCTGGACAATCTTCTTTCCAATGCAGTGAAGTATTCCGAACCTGGGAAACGGGTCTGGGTTCAAGTCAGGGGCGAGGGAACCAGCATCGTCTGCAGCGTGGGTGATGAAGGACCGGGACTGAGCGAGCAAGACCAGGCGAAACTGTACCAGCGCGGCGTACGACTCACTCCGGTACCCACCGCAGGTGAACCCACAATGGGTTATGGGCTCGCAGTAGCCAAGGAATTAGTTGACAGGCTGGGTGGAGAGCTGTCGTGTGAGAGTCAGTTGGGATTAGGAGCGACATTCTCCTTTCGCTTGCCAATCTACGAAGCTGAAAAGCACGAGGCGAAGACCGAACGCGCCACTGGTACCGCCTCTTCGCAGTAAATCTCGCCGAATGAAAAACAGGCTGTCAAAGAAGTCTCAAAACGTCCTGTTCCCTTTTTGAGCCGACACTGATCTATGGAAACGCTCACAGGCAAGCAGGCGACCGGCTTCCAGGAAACGGTGCTGGAGGTCCAAAACCTGACCATCCTAGGTATCCGGTCGCTGCTCAATCTGTTCCGTAGACCGCTGTATCTTCGCGAAACCTTTGAACAGATGGACATTATCGGGGTGGGTTCCCTTGTGATTACGATGCTCACCGGATTCTTTACCGGAGCCGTCCTCGCTCTGCAAACCTCGAATACGCTGTCCTCGTTTGGCGCGGTGGGATACACAGGGCAACTGGTGTCAGTGTCGCTGGTCCGGGAGCTCGGGCCCGTGTTGACCGCGGTAGTGGTTGCTGGGCGGGTTGGATCAGGGATTGCCTCTGAGCTGGGATCAATGCTGGTTAGCGAGCAAATTAACGCGATGCGCGCCTTAGGCACGGACCCGAGCAAGAAACTCGTGACCCCTCGTGTCTTCGCTTCGATCACGATGGTCCCTGTGCTAACGATTATCTGTGATCTGGTGGGTGTCTTAGGCGGCTTCTTCGTCGGCTATTTCCTTTTGGGGATCAGCCCAACGCTCTACCTCACGTCCGCCTATGACAGGTTGACCTATTCCGACCTAGTGCAAGGACTCATTAAGCCTCCGGTCTTCGGTTTCATCATCGCCGTGGTGGGTTGCTACTGCGGATTGAGAACTTACGGAGGGACTCAAGGTGTGGGACGATCAACCACGCAGTCGGTCGTGACATCCATGATCCTGATTTTTGTCTCGGACTTCTTCATCACCCGCCTACTGCTCACCTTCATTTGAACATGGTTGATCCGAACCATCACCGTCTTACGCCTGCCATTGTACTCAAAGACGTGGTTAAGTACTACGACGATGCCTTAATCCTCAACAAGATTTCCTTTACGGTGCGGCGCGGTGAGACCAAGATCATCCTGGGTGGAAGTGGCTCTGGAAAGTCGACAATCCTGAAATTGATTCTCGGGTTGGAGAAGCCGGACGATGGCGAAATCTGGGTGGATGGCGAGAATATCTCGCGCTATCGGGAAAGCGATTTGATGAGCGTGCGCCAGAAGATTGGGATGGTCTTTCAAGAGGGGGCGCTGTTTGATTCGCTTTCAGTCGCCGACAACGTTGCCTACCGCCTGCACGAACAAGGGGAGTTAGAAGAGGAGGAGATCCTGGCCATCGTCAAGATGACCTTGGGCTTCGTGGAACTGGAGGAAGCCATCGACAAAATGCCGGCGGAACTATCGGGCGGGATGCGACGGCGGGCAGCTATTGCACGGGCCCTGGTGGGGGGGCCGAAGATCATGCTCTATGATGAACCCACCGCTGGGCTGGACCCTCTGACAGCGAGAACAATTAACGAGCTAGTGATTAAGCTGCGAGACCTCGAAGGAGTGAGCTCGGTGTTTGTTACCCACCGTTTGAAAGACGTCTCCACAATGTCAAACCAATACCTCACGCACCACGATGGCTGGCTCCGTTACCGGAGGGAAGAGGAAGGCAATCTTTGTCTCATCAATACTCGCCTGTTGATGCTGAGGGAAGGTGAAATCATTTTCGATGGGTTTGATGAAGCAATCCGGCGAAGCCAGGACGAGTACATTCAGCAGTTTCTGGCTTAGCTCAGATCAAACGCGCTTCCGCCTGTTCACTCTCCGAGTCTTCTGGCAGAAATGAACGTAGCCCATGCATCGGACACTAGGTTTTCATGAGGAGGAGCTATGGCACGAAAACGACTGGCTTGGTCTGAACTGAGAGTGGGAATTCTAGTGATTTTCAGCTTTACCATTCTCACCGTGGCCATCGTTCTGATTAGTGGCGGCGCGGGATTCTTCACCGCCAAATATGAGCTCAAGACGTACCTCGCCAGCGCTGAGGGTCTTCGGAAGGGATCACTGGTCTGGCTGGCTGGCATTGAAGTGGGCAATGTTTCGGCGGTGAATATTACCAGCTCCACCGATCCCGCTCGGGCAGTCGAAGTAGTCATGCAGGTCGAGAAGCGTTATGCCCCGATGGTTGGTGAAACTTCGGTTGCATCGTTGGGGTCCATTGGCTTGCTAGGAGACAAATACATCGACATTTCGAGAGGCTTGCCCGGGGCGAAACCCATCCCCCCAGGCGGCGAAGTGAAAGGCTCCTCCCAAGCTGACATCAAGCGAATCATCCAGAACAGCAACGACCTGGTTGCCAACCTTGGGGATCTGGTGACGAAGATCAATCAGATCACCGCCAAAATCGACGTGGGACAGGGCACCATCGGCAAGTTCATCAACGACCCCAGCATGTTCAACAAGATCAACCTGACCGTGGAGGAAGCCCAGACCCTGCTCAACGAGATCAAAATGGGCCAAGGATCAATCGGGCGCCTCATCTCGGAGCGCGAACTCTACGACCGGCTGAACGGCACCTTGACACGTGTCGAGAAGGTCGCAGCCAAGATCGAGAAAGGCGACGGAACTCTTGGAAAGTTCGTCAACGATCCGGCGGTCTTTCAGAAGGCAGACACGCTTCTGGCGAGATTTAACGTGGTAGCGCAACGCATGGAGAACGGAGAGGGGTTCCTGGGCAAGCTTTCCAAAGACGATGCGCTTTACGCTCAGTTCCGGGACAGTCTGGCCAAGTTTTCAGCCGTGGCGGACAGGATAAATCAAGGCGAAGGCACCGTTGGAAAGCTGATGGTCGACCCGGCACTCTATACAAATCTGAACAGCGCTTCGGCTGAGCTCGTTAAGCTGCTCTACGATTTCCGTCAAGACCCAAAAAAGTTTCTTCGAATCAAGTTTGGCCTGTTCTAGACAGCTCGGGCCGAAGACAGATCGTCCTGCCGAACGCACTCGATCAGGGCATCGACCACCGCGGGATCGAACTGTTTGGACTTGGCCTCACGCAGGCGGCGCAGAGCTTCCGTGATTCCAAGATTCTTCCTGTAAGGCCGATCCGAAGTCATGGCGTCGAAAGCATCCACGACGGCGACGATCCGCGCGCCGATGGGAATTTCCTCTCCCTTCAGTCCGCGAGGATAGCCGCTGCCGTCATAGTTTTCGTGATGATGAAACATCAGTTCCCGAGCAGTTGAG
Organism: uncultured Acidimicrobiia bacterium; assembly: GCA_963752385.1. Classification (GTDB taxonomy): domain Bacteria; phylum Acidobacteriota; class Terriglobia; order Versatilivoradales; family Versatilivoraceae; genus CAVVYL01. Next base: position 12,372 of record CAVVYL010000033.1, read on the forward strand.
AGGCGCCTGATGCCGCTCAGGGCATGATAGCCATAGTGGATGTGTTGATGCATGCGGACGGACTCATCAGGACTGAGGCTCTCGGGCTTGGACAGGATCTCTTCGGGAATGCTGATCTTGCCGATGTCGTGCAGCAGAGCTGCCAGCTTGATGTGGAAGCGATCCTCCCCATTGATACTGAGCTTGCGACAGACTTTCTCGGTGAGGGAAACAACCATCAAGGAATGCAGTTGCGTGTCCGGATCCCGCATGGCGAGCAAGTTAATGAGCAGATTCACAGTCTCATGGAAGGAGTCTTGCAACTCTTGCTGTAGCCGCCGGTTTTCCAGTTTCAGTTCGTGGCTTAGGAAGACATTGTCGATAACATTGACGAGTTCGCGGTGCCCGAACGGCTTAACCAGATAGGCCGCCAAACCCATTGCGAGCAGCTCCTTGCGATGTGGCTCGTCCATAGCTCTCGCCGTAAGCATGATGACCGGCGTGTCTCGAATTTCCCTGTAGGCCGAGTTCTTGACAAGTTGATGAAAGGCATCGATTCCGTTCAGGACAGGCATCATGAAATCCATCAGGATCAAGTCGGGTCGGTATTCCAGGGCTTTCTGAAGGCCTTCCTCACCGTTCATGGCATCGATCACTTGATAGCCGGCGCGTTCAAGAATCATTCGAGCCAGTTCCAACATGGGTCGTTCGTTGTCAATGACCACAATCGTCTTCTTCTCGCTCATTTCCGCTTGCTCTCCAGCGGTCCCACGCTTGTGCCAAGTGTCACTGTGTTGTAGGAATGTAGTTGAAGTGCAATCTCGATTCAACAGGAAAGTGCTCGCTCGCAGGGAGCTCAAACCCGCCTACCGCGGCTTCCTTGTGGCAGCCGGCTTTGACATATTCGCCGATTGAGACTATGATCTCGATCCGCTATATTGAGCCGTCATTCTTGAAGGGTTCGAGCATGACCATTCAGATCAAGAAGAAATTAGAAGACGAGATTCGAGTTATCGAATATGAATTGAAGAAGGATTTGCCCCAGGAACTCAAGCGGGCCAGGGCCCTTGGAGACTTGAGCGAGAACGCTGAGTATCAATCCGCCAAGCAGCGTCAGGAGATCCTAAACGCGAAGCTGGCTCATCTTCGAAAGCGGTTGGCCGACGTCGCCATGATCAACTTCGACAAGATTCCGAAAGATCGGGCTTCTTACGGATCGACGCTGGTTCTCTATGACATTCAGAAGAGTGCGGAAATCACCTACAAGCTTGTGTCGGTGGAAGAGTCCGACCTTCAGAAAGGACTCATTTCCACGACTTCGCCGATTGGAAAGGGCTTGTTGAATCGCCAGGAGGGCGATACGGTGAAGATTGCCACTCCGGGTGGCCTGAAAGAGTTTGAAATCCTCAAGCTGACCACTATCCATGACCAGCCGGAATCTACTGTTGACTAGCTTATGTTGAGTCAGTTCATTGGCAAGATCTGCAGAGCGATTCTGGATCTCATCGTTGCGGCGATGGCTGCCCTCAGAATTAACCCGAATCTCTTGACCTTCCTCGGTTTTCTCATCACCATCATGGCTGCCGTCTGCCTCGCTCGCGGCAAGTTCTGGCAGGCTGGTTTGGTAATCATGTTGGCGGGGGTCTTCGACATGCTGGATGGCCGGGTCGCTCGAACAACCAATAGCGTTACAGAGTTCGGTGCCTTTTTCGATTCAGTGCTAGACCGCTATTCCGATATCGCGATGTTTCTTGGTCTGATGATTTACTATTCGAAAGCTCAACGACTTAGCTACACGCTTCTTTCTGGGATCGTTCTGATGGGCGCAGTCATGACCAGTTACACTCGAGCCCGGGCCGAGTCGCTAATTCCGAAGTGTAAGGTTGGATTCATGGAGCGACCCGAGCGGCTGGTGCTGATGATCTTAGGAGCCCTGACGGACCGGATGGCTCTAGTGCTCTGGGTGATGGCGTTCTTTTCAAATCTGACGGTTATCCATCGAATCGCGTATACCTGGAAGGAAGCTTCACGACTGAAACAGCCAGCCTCCTCTCATTAGGCCTTCCAGCCCTTCACGTTTTCACCGTTTTTCCTTGCAGAGTTCCCAACTTTAATTTAAATTCCACATATTAATGATGTTGGAAGCTATTTCGTTCTCTTTTACTTGAGAATTGATGAAACCAGACGTCCTATCCCAGCTGGAGTTTTTCGAGCGACTGAGCGATTCTTACGACCAAATGATTTCCTGGCCGGCTCGGATCGGGGCCGAAGGCATGTTTTTTAAGAAGCTTGTAAGTGACTATAAATTAAAGAGTTCTTTGGATGTCGCTTGCAGCACCGGCTTTCACGTGATCATGCTGCGGCGTCTTGGTCTGGATGCTGTGGGCATTGACGCCAGTCCGAAAATGATTGAAAAGGCGAGGGCTAACTCGGTCACGTGCGGGGTGACGGTCGAGTACATCCTGGGCGATTTCACCATGATGTCAAAGCGCTTCTCTGAGGGCTTTGACCTGATTACCTGCTTGGGGGATACGGTTTCTCACCTGAAATCGGGTCAGGATTTGAAGAAGACGTTTGAGGAAGCTTATAAGTGCCTGAATCCTGGTGGCTTATTTGTCCTACAGAGTCGCAACTACGATTACATCCTCAAACACCAGGCGCGTTTTGCGCCGCCAACCGGATCGAGAAACGGGACCGAGGAGACCATTTTCTTCCGGCTCCTGGACTTCCTGCCGAAGTCGCTGAACTTGAGCGTTGTCAAGTTTCGCTGGCATGAGAACCGTTGGGAGTCCAGCGTGCAGACTACCCAAATCCATCCTTACCTGAAAAAGGACCTGGAATCCACGCTCAAATCAGTGGGCCTCGCAAGATTCACCTGCTACCGCAACTTCAACTTTGAAGATTATGATCCCAACGGTATGGATCTGATCATCGTTGCGGAAAAGAAGGGCGTGCTGAAATCCAAGGTGGCTTCTGCTCTAAGACGGGATAAGCCCATCTTCCGGTCAGGCACTACCAAGGCAAAGCCCGCCACACCCCTTGCCAAAGTCGTCAAGGCACCCAAGCCAGCTCCACGCAAAGGACGCCTTCCCAAGGCCGCCAAGCGTAAAAGCAAGAAATAATTGCCGCTTAAGCTAACAACGGCTGCATTTGGGAGGAGACTAGCGACTCTTCGACGGCGCTTGCTACTACGACTTATCTGCGCCGCTAACTGAATCAAGATTCTCGGAACACCGTAGCCGGGCTAAACCAAGTCTGCGAGTGTGAAGCCGACGAGGCATTCCCCGTTCTCAGTTTTCGTGATCTTGGCCCGTCTGCCCTCGTTAGCTGCCGGGTTGCGCAGCGTGGCAAAGGAAGCCAACACATCCTTGTAGAGCGAAGTCACCACGAATACGTCTCCGGTCTGTTCATTCCTCCACATTTGGCCTGTGGACACTTTCTTCACGTTCATGATCGGTAAGTACCTGGTGGGATATTTTGAAAGAGTTAGAAACTCGTCGAGGCCTTGCAAGTTGATGCAAGCGTAATGATCGGCGAAGCGCCGGATTGGATTAGACCTTTTTGCTTCTGGTTTTCGGCAGGAAACTAGGAGCCCGTCAATCTTCGACACACCGGCGCAGTTGTCGAGACGGTCAAACAGTTCCTGGGGGTCTACGTGGCGTTCCGCTTTGGAACCAAGTTCAGCTCCACTCCCGATGCTACAGCTTCCTCCAGAGATAGGTTTTTCGCTGGAAATTCTCCCTCCAATGAGACAACCTTATCACCGCGTTGCACCTCTAATTCGTTCGCGGCCAGGGCGATGCCTTCCAAAGTATTCTGACAAGCGCAATCTCGGAGGGGAGCTGCCGATCCAGGTGAGTCGCGTTTCACCGAACCTTTTCGGGTACTCGAGTGCCAGTCTCGCCGATGCTCGGCCGCTGAACGACACAGGTCGTCCAAAGGCGGTGCGGCGCTTCTGCGTTCGTCGAGAAAGTGGAACCACCGCCGCGTGTCAAAGTTAAAGCAGACAATGAGTAACCGGATGCCGAGCTGGATAGGCCTCCAGCCTATGCGGTTGTCGAGGCGCTTCGGAAAAACGGTATCACTAGAAATAATGATGAACTGATGTTAGGATAAGGCAAGGGATGTGGCTTGCGCCACGAAGGAGTACTCCAAGATGAAACGAACGAAAAGGTGGGTGGCCATCGTTTTGATTTATGCCCTTTCCCTTTCGCCAAGCGGGTTTCTTTTTGCTGCTGACAAGAAGAAGAACTCCAACGTAGACGAGGTTGGGAACCGTGATGTCAACAAGGGCAATTGGAACATGATATCGCTTGAAAAGGAGATTGCCCTTGGCAAATCCCTTGCCCAGGAGATTGAGCGGCAAGTCAAACTCATCGACGATCCGGAGATCAATGAATATGTGAGCCGACTCGGTCAGAACCTCGTTCGGAACTCGGATGCGAAGGTGCCGTTCACGATTAAGGTCGTGGACTCTGACGACATCAACGCCTTTGCGCTGCCCGGAGGGTTCTTTTACGTAAACTCCGGCTTGATCACCTCGGCAGACGAAGAGTCCGAACTCGCAGGAGTGATGGCTCATGAAATTGCTCATGTCGCGGCCCGTCATGGAACCGAACAATACACCAAGGGAACGATCGCAAACTATGCAACGCTGCCCTTGATTTTCCTGGGAGGAGGCTTGGGCTATGGCTTGTACCAGGCGGCGGGATTCCTGATTCCGTTGAAGTTTCTGCAATTCAGCCGTGGTGCTGAAACCGAGGCTGACTTCCTCGGACTTCAGTACGTCTACAGGACAGGTTACGATCCGACGGCTTTCGTCTCCTTCTTCGAAAAGATCCAGGCACAGGAGAAGAAGAAGCCCGGAAAGTTAGCAAAGGCCTTCTCCACGCATCCGCCCACAGCCGATCGCATCGAGAAGACCCAAGCAAACATCGCCACGATTCTTCCGGAAGCTGAGCAGTATGTGATCAACACTTCCGAGTTCGATAAGATCAAGACGAAGCTGGTTGCGTTCGAAAACCGCAAGCGACCCGCTGAAGGCGAGAAGTCGAACCGACCTTCCCTGAAGCGTCGCACTAGCGGCGAGACGGAAGATGCCTCCGATGAACCCACAACCAGTGAAGATGAGCGGCCAACGCTGAAGCGGCGGCAATAGCTCCTTCCCGAAGCTGAGCCAGGCATCGGGGAGCAAGTTGCTCAACAAGCAAAAAGGCAGCGAGAAGTCGCTGCCTTTTCTGTTTGCTGGAGTGGTTGATCTGCTGCCTAGAGCTTCTTCACTTCCTCTGCGTAATACTTCCGATACAGGATATCCCACTCGAGGCTGCCTTCCGGGACCGATCTCTTCTGAGACTCAATCTTCCTTCGAGCTTCCTTGTCGAGTTCTTCCTCTCTCTTCAGCTCCTCGTTCAGGATCTTGACGACTTCCAGGCGGATCGTGTTGCGATCTTCGATGAAGTCAATGTCTTCCAACTTTACGAGCTCGTCAATGATTACATGTGAGAGCTTGTTGACTTTTTCTCGACTGAGACGCATTACTCGCTATAGGACCACTTTCTTGTCTTTGACCAGCTTGCTCTTTACCACCTTGAACATTTCCTGATAAGAGACGCCGGTTCGGCGCATTTCATCGGTATAGTCCTTCAAAAGATTTCGAACTTCTTCGTTGATCTGATCCTCGATGTTCAATTCCCCCTCCATTACCGCCCTGATCCTTTCCTTCAGAGCAGGAACATCTCGAACTTCAACCATTTCGCGCTTGAGGAGTTCATCGACGACGCGCTTGGAAATGTACTGAACATATTCCTTTTGGAGACTCATTGCTTGGATGGGAATCAGGTGGCGGGCGCGACAAGTCTTGAATTGTCCGAACCCACGAATCTAAATAGCACAACACATCAACGCCACGGGATATTCGCATGAACCTTGAGAAAAGTCAATCCGACCCACCCACTCAAGCTGCTCACGGAGCGCGGGTTTTGCGCCCACGAAAGAGCCGCGCCAAGGCAAACAAGAAAGAGCCGCTCGGCCGGTAAGGCGCGCGTCTTAGCGATCCACCTTAGACCGCCCTTATGGCACAGCGGAACCTCCGCGATTGCCCGCGAATTCCTACCTGCCTAGTTTCCTCCTCTTGTATTCCTCGTACTCTTTCTTCAACTCTGAATCCGTCGGCGTCGGGTAAAGTTCACTGGACTTGTATTTTCCCGTTAGGAATTTGTCCTTGGTCCACTCGTCATGAATATGGGTCTCCGCGGCTTTCTTCAGCACTTCTTCCACCAGGTGAGGGGGAATGAAGTAGACGCCTTCCCGGTCGCCGAGGACGACGTCTCCGGGCATAACTGTGGCGTTGCCGATGCGGATCGGGATGTTGATGCCGGTAAGCATGACGTTAGAGACCGGCGTCGGATGGACTCCGCGAAAGTAGGCCGCCACGTCCAACGGGAAGATTCCTTCCAGGTCGCGGATTCCGCCATCCACGACAAAACCAGTGCCGGTAGCAGAGAAAATGGCTGTGGCAAGGTTGTCGCCCACGAAGGTGCCACTTTCGATCTTGCCGAAAAGGTCGACGACCACGACGTCACCGCGCTGCAACAAATCGATGACTCGCTGGTTATTGGCTTTCGTCATGCCACTCTCTTTGGCATCCGCGTCGGCCACTTCTGCCAGATCCGGACGTGAAGGCATGAATTGGGCGGTCACCACACGGCCAACCAGCTTCCGGCCTGGATGTAACAGTCGAAACCCGCCTTCATACTGGTTTGTGTATTTGGCCTCATTCAAAACTGCCCAGGCTTCCTCAGCGGTGAGTTCCTTGACTTTTTCCAAGATGGCGTCGGGAACTTTTGGGCGTCCGTCTGGGAAACGTTCGTAAGGGTTTTTGGAGGTATACTTGACCATTTGCTCGCGGCTGAAGATGAAAACCTGCGCCGGCAAAGGCAGCGCCAAGAGCAGGAGCAGAGAAGGAATGGCAGTGGACCTCAGACATTTATTCATAGTCACTCCTCAGGATGGATGATCGGGATAGCCCATCAATTGTGAAGAATCAAGCGGCAGAATAACACGAAGCCGCCAAGGGAAGTGCGCTTCCTTTCGGCTCCTTCGGCACCTGGGTGTCCAAGGTCAGAGAAGCCGCTTTGCTCAAGGCAATGCCCCTCAGCGCCAGCCGGAATCCGGGCTGGGTTCACATTCTCGGTTTTCACGGATGACGTGTTTTTCTGGGAATGACGAACCGAGCCGCATCAGGTGTGGATCCCTGCGGGCAGCTCAATAGGCAGGGTCTTCAGACCGGTTCTTAGTCATCGATTCATGCGAGGAATCCGATCCTTCCGAACAACCAACCCCATTCTCTAACATAGAATCACATTCGTAAAGCAGTCAGGCTCTGGCTCTCGTCACATGCTAAGATAGAGGGTCTTTACCTCCTGAGCGTGCCAGCATTCATGATTGTTCTAAAAACTGCTGTCATCATTCCAGCGTTCAACGAAGAACAATCTGTCGGCTGTGTTATCCGTGACCTCCCGAAGGATGTGGTTCGATGGGTGATCGTCGCCGACAATGGAAGCACCGACAAGACCGCAGAGGTGGCCAGAGCTAGTGGGGCTACGGTGGTGTCTGAGCCCAGGCGAGGCTACGGCAACGCCTGTCTGGCTGGGACAGCGAATCTGCCGAAGGAGGCAGAAGTCGTTGTGTTTGTCGATGGGGACTATAGCGACTATCCTGGCGAACTGCGTGAGTTGCTCTCGGTGATCCAGGAACAGAAAGTCGATATGGTCATCGGATCACGGGTGTTGGGCATGTGCGAAAAGGGTTCGCTGAAACCTCAACAGCGCTTTGGGAATTGGCTTTCGACGCGGCTGATTCGCTGGATCTATGGTTTCACCTACACCGATCTCGGTCCCTTCCGCGCCATTCGCACCGAAGCTTTGAAGCGACTCAATATGCAAGACTCGAACTATGGTTGGACGGTAGAGATGCAAGTTAAGGCGTTGCAGCACGGACTGAGAGTTGTGGAAGTCCCTGTGAGTTACCGCAGACGCGTCGGCAAGTCCAAGGTGTCCGGCACGATTTCAGGCAGTGTCAAAGCTGGCGCGAAGATCATATGGACAATTGCGAAACTGGCGATCGAGAGCCGAGCATCGAAGATTGAGGTTTGAGGACTGTAACCTTCCATCCTTTGTCCTCCATCTTCAATGCGATTATCGATCCTGCGGCGCCTCTGAAAGGACAACGGGATGGAGGACTGTTTGAAATACTACGCTGCGGCCTGTCAAACTGATCAGCCCAATCCGCTCAACCGAGCTGAAATGAAGCGGAACACGCGGCGTATGCTCCAGATGATCGAGCATGCCGTCGTGGGTTATGCTCCATTCATGCCAGTGAAACTGATCGTCTTTCCCGAATTCGCCCATGCAGCGCCTACCTATCTAACATTGAAGGAGCTGCGGGAAAAACTCGCCATACGCATTCCTAACGAACATACCGAAAAGATCGGGGTCAAGGCGAGAGAGTACGAGCTCTACATTCAAACCGGCACAATGCTGGAAGAGGACCCGAAATGGCCGAATGCCGTTTTCAATACGACCTGTCTGATAGGCCCCGAAGGCATCGCTTATCGGTATCGGAAAGTGAATCCTTGGATCCCCTGGGAGGTGCATACCAGTCCCCATGATCTGAAAGGTTACAACGAAGAGTTGTTTCCTGTTGCAAGGACACCGATTGGCAACATTGGCGTCGCCATTTGTTACGACTGGCTCTTTCCGGAACCGCTGCGCCAACTAACAGCAAATGGGGCGGAAATTCTGATCAGAGTCTCTGCTTACATGGATCCCTTTGGCAGTACCAGGCCGATGGATTGGTGGACTGTAGTCAATCGCTGTCGCGCCTTAGAAAACCTGGCGTACGTGGTAGCCGCTAACCAGGGTGCCAGTCTGAAGCACTATCCGCCGTTTTCATGGCCTGGCGGCAGCATGGTCGTCGATTACGACGGACGGATACTGACGCAGGCCTCACCCGGCCCTGGCGAGCGTATCGTGGTGGCCCCAATCAACATCGAAATGCTGCGACACGAACGCAAGACGAGGCGAGCCCATCAGATGCTTGCCCACCTGCGGGCAGAGGCCTACCCGTTGTATTCCAAAGCCCTCTTTCCTGCAGAAACTCTAGATCGGCCAGAAGATTTGACAGTCACGGAACTGGAGAAGCGGATTGATGCGGCTAAGCAGAAGGTTGGATATCTTGGGGAGGGACAGACCTCACCCTCCCCCAACATCCAGGCGCTCCTGGACGTTTCAAAGGACAGAGTAGGTAAATGAGCGATTTGTACTCCGACGTTCGATTGCCCATTTCTATCCTTGAGCAGGCAAGAAGGGGAGCGTGGCCCAGGCGGAATTCGGCTCGGGGGCGCTCCCACGCGAACTGAAACTACTTCTTTCTTGTTGCCAGATCGTAGACTAATCCCGCCACCCCTCCGGAAGCAGCTCCAATCACGGCACCTTTCTTACCGCTAGCCAATGCTCCTATGCCGGCGCCCGCAGCGGCACTACCTCCAATGATTAAAGCCTCCTCTTGCCAAGTTCTCTGCTTGGGTTCGACGCTGACGGGTTCTTCGTTGGCCATAACGACCTCTTGAGCATGAATTGTGGGTTCGTAGCCAGCTTGCGTAGTGGGTGTGGGTCGGGGTCGGTAGACCGCGGGCCTCGGTCGCGCCTGTCCGTTGTCAAGGACCTTCGAAGTGGTTCCTGTGCCTACATTGATCACCACGGGGTTGACTCGGCCGTCATTCGTGGCTGAAGGAAGGACTGAAATCTGCGCTCCAGCCGTGTTCACGAGGACTGGAGTTTGGTCAGACGGGTACGTGCTCAATGTCTGGGGGCTACTACTTGCAAACGGGTTCTGGATAAAGGTGGAGAGGAAGGCTCCGGTGGCCACCAAGCCCAAAGCCATAGCTGCTATGCCTAGCATTCGTTTCATAGGGATGCTCCTTTCTCTGGTTAAGAAACTAGACAGTTTCAAAAGCTAAGCTGTTTCTGAGACTCAGAAAGTGGGAAGCATTCCTCTGTCGAGAGGTTGCTCGCGAATTAGAGGGGAGTGGAAACCACTTCAGACCATTTCTTGCTGGGACAGAGTTGTAACTGGACGGCGGGAGAAGCATAGCGGGATCAGGCGACACTCGGAGCGAATCGACATCCTAGGCTTACTCGGGATTCAGTCTGGTCTCCAGTCACTGTCAAGCAATCTGGTCTACATCACCGAACGGATACCTGGCTTGGACAGGCACTCGCTCGAGACTCTACCTACCAACCAAAGCGGCAGGCGCCCAAGATTTCAATCCCGAAATCTCCAAAAAAAAAGCAGAGGAGCTCATCCTCTGCTTTCCGAACCTGGGTGTGGCGATGACAACGACTTACTTTGCCATTGCGATACTCTTTACCTTGATATTCCCGGCTTTGTCCGACTCACCCTCAACCACAACCTCATGGCCGACATGCTCTTTCGCCAGTGTTTGATTGTCCAGAGCATAGGTCTTCTTGTCGGAGGGGCTATAGAGAACCAGCTTCTGCCCGCCCTCAGCACACTTCAAGGCGCATTCCTTGTGCTCGGCCTTGGCTCCGTTAGCCCCACACTTGGTATCTGTAATCCAACCCGTGTGTTTGTGGTGATCCGCCATCAGGGCGAGACTGAAGGCGAAGACCAGAGACAAGGTTAGCAACACGGCGACTTTGCTTCTCATGAATTTCCTCCTATCGAAGTTTTATAAGTGTGCTATTCAATCGCAGATCTCAGGCGAATGCAAGCGGATTATTGCAGAATTGATAGTGCGCTAGGGAAGGTCCACAACCAATGCCAAAACGTGTTCGTGTTAACCACCCTGCTCGATGTCTTCCAGAAAATCAGCACCTTGCGGGAATTGTCGGTTGCCCACCGGTGCTCAATCGCTGGTTCTGGGAAAGTGGTGCCCCGTCGTGCTTTGACTTGTTACCTACTGAGAAAGGCTTCTCTCACGACTACCGAGAGAAGTCGATATAGGAAACTGCAAGAGAAACTACTCTGATGTGAAATCTAGGGCGACGGGGCAAGCCTAGTGAAGCACTTTTTGGGAATTTCTGCAAGCCCAAACTTAATGAGCTGAAATCAGCCATGGGAGATCTGCAGCCATCTTGAAGATCCGGCGGCAGTAAGCAACGTCGGACCACCGGGCTGACAGGTTCTTGCTACTCCCACCCTGCGAAAACCACAGAAAGCAAAAGGCATCCCTGCCCATAGTTTGTTGCCTGGAGATTTTCCCCGCTGATGCGCGCACAGCAGGAAGACCCGTTGCTACTTGTGCTTGGTTCGAGTCTTTTGACCAACAACCTTCTTTTTGCGATTGAGTCGTTTCAGCTTTGGCGGAACATATTGGTGGCGACTCATGTCTACTAGTTTGCCGTTAAAGCGCACCCCTTCCAATTCGAGCAGGTGGCGCTGCAAGAGGGAGCCTCCGCCCTTTGACAGGGAGTTGATCAAGAGCCTTCCGCCGGCGCCGACGACCCGCTGCCAAGGCAGGCCTTTCGGGCAACCATGCATAGCCCAGCCCACCTGGCGCGCCATCGTAGGGGTGCCTAGCAGCACTGCAATCTGGCCATATGTAAGCACGGTACCGCGGGGAATGCTGCGGACGACGGCATAGACCTGCTTGAAGAAAGACTCCCGACTACCGATTGACGATTGCCCATTGGGTAATGCGCGCTCCCGGTGAGGAGGCACTGTCAAGGTGTTCCGATCAAGAGAGTGCTTCGCCACCTGCCCTTCAATCACTAGTCGAAAATCGTCAATCGGCAATCTCATCGTTCGCCCCACTTGAGCTTGCGGCGGAGAATATCGAAGAAGTTTTGATTACTCGATTCAATCAATTCAAGCGTGCTGGAAGACTTGCGAACGTAGATTCGATCCTCGCCTTTGAGCGGCAGCCCCACTTGCCCATCCACGGTAAGGTATATGGATTCCTGAGTAGCTTTCAGGCTCATTTCCACGGCAACCGTGTCGGGAACAACCACCGCGCGAAAGGTGAGCGTATGAGAGGCGATGGGTGTTACCAACATGGCGCCGAGTGTTGGGTAGACCACTGGTCCTCCCGCTGAGAGTGCGTACGCTGTAGAGCCGGTGGGCGTGGAAACGATGAGCCCGTCAGCTTTGTAGGTGGCAACAAAGTTATTGTCGATCCTCACATCGATGTCAATGATTCGGGCGAGCGCACCTTTCGTGAGCACGGCATCATTCAAGGCCCGGTAAGCCGCAAAACACTGGCCTTCCCGGATCACCGAGACATCGATCATCATACGCTTCTGGCTCGTGGCCGTGCCGGCCAACACGTTCTCCAGCGTGGGGAATGTCTCTTCCAGTGTGATTTCGGTGAGGAAGCCGAGGCTACCGAAATTAGCGGCCAGAATTGGCACCGGATAGGAATCCATGATCCTAGCGACGGAGAGCAGCGTTCCGTCACCACCCAACACAATCAACAAATCGCATTGTGGCACCAGCTTTGCGCGCTCAATTCCGCCCTGCCCCTGGCCGGCAAGGGCGGCAGTGTCCAGATCTAGAAGAACCTGAATCTGGCGATCCGCACACCAGTTCATAAGCTTCTGAACGACCCCGGCGATCGAATTCAGTTTAGGCTTGGCAATGACTCCGACACGCTGGATATTCGCATTCATGCGGGTTCAGCAAAGGGTAGGCAATGAAGAATAGAAGAAAATCCAGGCGCGGGGAAGGGAAAAGATCAGCGATACCGAAGGCTAGGTCGGGGTATGCTACGAGTTGGTCGACGCACGCCTTTAGATGTCCGCTTTTGAAAAACCGGCTTGACATGATGTAAGATTTGACCGCCTTGAGCGCGGGAGAGTCGAGGAAGGACTGGCGGCTGCGCCTGAGACTAAGCGCCATGCAAGCGATGACCCTGCAGACGACTGTTAAAGTTAAATCGAATGTCCAGGCTGTTCTGGAAGCGATGGAGCGAGCGGCGGGCAGAGCCGGGCGCCCGGCAAACTCGGTCCGGCTGGTTGCCGTCTGTAAGACTGTAGCAGTCGATCGGATTATTGAAGCCCTCGATGCGGGTGTCACCGATCTTGGAGAGAACAAGGTTCAAGAGGCGGCGGCGAAAGCATCGCAGCTCCAGAGCCGGACGAACGGGCTGCATTTGATTGGTTCGCTTCAGAAGAACAAAGCGAACAAGGCGGCTGAGATTTTTGATTGGATTGAGACATTGGACAATCTTGACCTGGCCACCAGGCTTGACCGGGCCTGCGAGCGGTTGGACAAGATGCTGCCTGTTCTCGTACAGGTCAACCTTGGCAAAGAGCACACAAAATCAGGAATTCAGGCGGAACAGGCGGTGGAGTTCATTTGGCAGCTTGCGGAGTTCAAACGTTTGTCCGTTCGGGGTCTAATGACGGTTCCGCCGTACCTTGAGGACCCCGAGAGGGTACGCCCCTACTTTGCCCGTTTGCGCATGCTGGCTGAACAGATCGGAAGCCAAAAGCCCGGCAATGTTTCCATGACCGAACTTTCCATGGGTATGAGCCATGATTTCCCTGTCGCCATCGAGGAAGGGGCGACGCTGGTGCGCGTCGGGACGGCGATTTTCGGGACTAGGTAGACCTAGCATTTTCGCTTGACGATTTGTCGATTGTCGGTTGCTGGCCGTGTTTAGCGTCTCATCTAACAAGACGGGAATCTCCTTCTCGGTGAAAGTGCAGCCAGGAGCTTCGCGAACTTCAGTCGTCGGTGTCGAAGGAGATTGTCTGAAGGTGCGCTTGGCTGCTCCTCCGATTAACGGTAAGGCGAACAAGGCTTTGATCGAGGTCATTGCCCAAGAGCTCGACGTGCCCAAGTCGTGTGTGAGGATACGTTCGGGACTATCCTCGAGGAGAAAGGTTGTTGACGTCGGAAACTGTAGTGAGCGAAGGTTTCGAGACTTTCTGTCGATCTTGGAGGGTACGCTGCATTTGTCCAGTTGAGAGTAGAGGTGGGACTCCCTCGGGTCCCAGTAGCCAGGGGGAGCTGTCAGAAAGCGGGCCAGGCTTTTCCACGCGCCTGTCGAGGTGACTCTCGCGTCGCCCTTAAGCCATTGGCTCAAACGCCTGGAGAACGAGAGATCCCCCGAGAGCCACGAGCCCCGTGAATGGCAGCAACACCGTAGAACTCAAGCACTATGAACCTGAGCAAACTTAAGACTGCCGTCGTAGTGGCCGGGGCGCTGATGCTTCCCGGGTTAGGTCATCTCATCCTCGGGAAGTGGATTCGGGCCTTGCTCTTCGCTTTCGCGATCCTGTCCTTGTTCTGTCTGGGGTTGGCCGTGGAGGGAAGGCTTCACGGTTTGGACGCAAGCGAGTTCATCGCCATGCTCTATTTTTTTGCAGACGTGAGTAATGGCTTACCCTACCTATTGGCCAGGAATTGGGGGTATGGTGGAGGGAATCCACAGAATCAATCTTTCGAATACGGAAACACTTTTCTTGCCGTCGCCGGACTACTCAACCTGCTTGTCGTCCTGAATGCCTTCGACATCGCTGTCGGCAGAAAGAAATAAGGAGTATGGAACTCCCCCATTTCCGGGCGCTCACGATTTTCGCCTTCTGCGTCTCGATCGTTTTTTCCCTCACCTCTAAAGACACGACTCGCGAGCGGGTTAGGTACGGCGTTGTCGTGTTTTTCACCTTCCTAGGCGTTGCCCTCGCGCTAGGTTGGATCATGTTTCCGTTTCCAGGTTGAATCAATTCCTCGGCAAAACCCTGGTCGTACATCTCGAAGACTCCGCTGCGACAGCTGCGCTTTGCGCAATGTCGTTGATGGTCGCCTTACCTATGACGGAGCGTGACGGAGCGTGCCGAGTTCCTGAGCCAGGCAGGATACGACGGAACAGCCACCATCGCCGCGTTTGCGGGAGATGGCCATCAGGTCATCACGGCCCGCCTCTGCTGACCGCCAGGATGAGCCGAGCCACTTGCTCGGCTGCACGCCGCACTAGGTGTGGCGCTTCGCGCATGGCAGTAGCGAGATCCATGGGACGATTCACGATGCTGAACAGAGCGGTGAAACCCTGCCCGAACAAGCCGTCCACATCATCGGCGATGGCCCCCGCAACGCCAACGACCCGGACTCGACGCTGGGCAGCCAACTTCGCCAGCATGCCCGGACCTTTTCCAAACTGCGTTTGAAAATCGATTTGGCCTTCACCGGTGATCACCCAATCGACCTTGGAAAGCGCTTGTCTGACCTTAAGCAGATCGAAAACCAGCTTGCTTCCAGGCTGCAACTGCGCGCCCAACAGACCCAGCAAGCTGCCGGAAATCCCGCCAGCGGCGCCGGTTCCGGCAACCCGGGCAATCCGGCTACCGGTGGTCTTCTCAATGAGGTCTGCGAGCTTCCCCAACCCCTTGTCGAGCTGCTTGACCATCGCGGCCGTAGCTCCTTTTTGAGGACCAAATACGGCCGCGGCACCTTTGGGTCCAACCATGGGATTGTCCACATCACAGGCCACTTGAATCCGGACTCCTCTCAACAGGGGAGGTATGCGGCTCATATCAATACTCTCGATAGCCAGCAAGCCATTGCCGCCATGCCCGACCGGTTTGCCGCGGCGATCCAGGAATCGGACACCCAACGCCTGCAGAGCTCCGATCCCGCCATCCACCGTCGCACTTCCCCCAATGCCAAGCAGGATGTGGCCTGCCCCCCGGTTCAATGCCGCCAGGATCAATTGTCCGGTACCCACGCTATTCGTGACCATGGGGTTTCTTTGCTTGGGCGGGACCAAAGCTAAACCGGAAGCCCGTGACATTTCGATGATGGCGGTCTTGCCGTCGCCGGTGATGCCGTATTCCGCCGTGATTCGGCCGCCCAGTGGGCCTGTTACACGCGCCTCAAAGATTCGGCCCCGGGTTCCGGCAACCACCGCTTCCAGTGTGCCATCGCCGCCATCGGCGATCGGGATTTTGATGATCTTGGCGCGAGGCAAAATTCTCTGAATGCCATTGGCCAGAGCATCTGCCGCCTCCATGGCGGTCAAACTCTCTTTGAATGCGTTTGGAGCGACCAGGATCCTGGGGCGTTGAGTCATGGGCAACCTTTGAACCTTACAAATGCAAGAACCGTTCTTCTTCCTCTGTTTCCTTGCCAGCCTTCCTTCCGAGACGCCGTTCCAGAAATTCCTGCGCCAGGTGACGGCCGCCGAAACCAAAGGCGATCGCGAGGCCCAAGACGATACCGCCAAAGAGAATCGAAAAGGTGGCCACAATGGTTGTCTTGCCTATACCCAACTGCTCCAGTGCCAGCGAAAGCGTGAAGACCATGATCAGCAAATCGACCGAGATGCTTAGCAGCTTGGCTGAACGGATCTGGGCGTTCACGGCTCCTATCAGAACGCTGCGAGCGATGAACTTGCTGAAGATGAAGCCGGTGATGAAAATGAAGATCGATATGATGAGATTGGGTAGGTAGGAGAAAAAACGCGCGAAGACTTGGGACATGACGGCTTCGTCCAGAGTTCTCAGGCCAATCATGAAGAAGGTAATGACAATAAGCCAGTAAATGCCAGAAGCGAAAAGTTCGGACGCGGGTTTTCGAATGTTTCCTTTTTCCAGGACCGCAGTAAACCCGAGCTGAAAGCAGAGCTTGTCAAAATTCACGGCCATCAGGCTTCTGCGCACGAACTTGTAGGCGAGCCAACCGAGAATCAATCCGAGAAAAAACAGGACAATCACGCCCATCAGCCTAGGGACAAACAGAACGAGCTGCTCGTAAAGCCGGCGCATCGGGTCCAGGACAGCCACTTCCAAAAAATCGCGCATGGAAACCCTCCTCTTCTAGTTGCGGATTGCGGATTCTTGAATTGCGGACTGAAATTGCCAAATCGGGCACCCCCACAGTTAGATTCTTGGTTTCGCTGGTGAACTCGTCACAGAAGGTAAGCTTAGATTCCATAGGTCTTCAATCCGCAACCCGAGAGCGGCAATCCGCAGTCAGTTCAGCTTCTCCACTTCTCAATCAAATAGGGCTTCAGGGTCTCATATTCCAGGCAAAGCAACTCGATGCGGTTCTCCACATCAGCGGCCGTGCTGTTTTGTGTCTCGAGGACAAAGGAGGCGGTGCGCCCGAGGTAAAGTGGAGTCATGGACTTGATCAAGTGGTCGCGATCCATACGATTCTTGAAATGAGCCACTGCAAATTCAACCACGGTCTTAACCCACAGAGCGTCGTAAACGTGGAACTCTGTGAGACTGGCTGTTGCCTGTTTCCGCAGGCCATCCAGAACTTCCGCCGAGAGAAACGTCTCCCAGATGGTCGAGAGGTCGACTACCCCCTGCTTGAATGCGTTCACCATCCGCTCCACGTTGACGTTTACGGGCTCCAGCCCGACATCGAATCTAAATCCGTAGATCGGAGTTGGCTCCGAACCTCTCACCGAAAACCAAACATTCTGATAGGTCTCCATCAAGTTGAACACGGCGCCGACCACTTGTGTCAGCATGGCGCTAAGGTCACTGCCGGGGTCTTTGGCATCGTGAATCTTAGCGCCCAAGAATGATTGGCAGACGTTGTAGCCTTCCGCAAGGGCAGTGGTAGTCATCCAGATGTCAATCCCATAACGGGCCACATCGGTATGCCAAACGTCTTTGGTCAGGTAGTGGGAGGCCAACTTTCCCGAAAAACCGAAGTCGCCTCCGATGGGCTGGCGGATGCGCTTTCCGTACAAGGAACGCGTGAGCGGATAGATGATGCTGTTCGTGATGGTGCCGTCGTATTTGTGTCTCAAATAGAACGGCGAAACATAATCGTACCCTTCCAGCAGCACTGGCTTCACCAGGAGTTCGATCCACTCGGGAGTTATGCTGCGCAAGTCAGAATCCACAACCGCGCAGGCTTTGGCGTTCACGCTCTCGGCAATCTGAAAAATTGTCCGAAAAGCGCTGCCCTTACCGGGAGTTCCCTGGTAGGGTGTGATGATCCTGTGAATCGGATGCAGTGAGTGCGAAAGCATAATCATTCGCGGATCTTCGATGACGCTCTGATTGACCACCACCACCGTTTCGTCTTTAGAGCCGCCATCGGAGTTCACGATGATGGAGCGATGCTCTGGAAAGTACTTCGCCAGTCCAGCATTCACGGCTCGAATGACATGCCCGATCGTCCTGGCGTTGTTATAGCTCGGTACACCCACAACGATGTCAGTCTCTTTGATTTTGTCGACCTGCTGGAGAACTTCCGGGCTAAGAATGATCTCTCTCGTCATTGATGAGTGGAGCTCGATTCCGGGAGAATCACGGCTTGCGGGTATTTCCGAGGTCAGATCTGGAACGTCGGGAATTCAGCCACGACACCGCGATCTTAGTGAATTTGCCGGACGTTTTCAAGCTTAGCTGCTCGCGCCACTCTCTTGAGAGCCCCGCTGAAGCGGCGATGCAAGGTGTGCCGCTTCTCAAGTGTGCCTCTCCCCCGACGCATCGCGAATGATGATCAGCGAACGTGAACGCTCAGACTTGAAACGGAAGGCATGCTGACCATAGCCCTGGATGCTACCCTCAATGATCAGCCCATGTTCGAAGCCGTAAACTGTTCCCGGTTCTCATTCAGAAGCCTGATCGCAGCTATGACAAAGAAATCCGGAGCCCTCTGCCGTTGTGCAGCAGACTCCAGGAGTGGGTCCTGAAGGCTGCACTACTGCCGCCAAGTGATCGAGCGGTTCGACAAAACCAGGTCGCAGTTGCCGGGTTGATTGCCGCAGCCACAAGGAATCTACGAACGGAGACGATCGCGCCGATGTTGCACCGTCCAAACGTAGAGCAAGGTTCCTGCTGCGCCCACAACAGCGGCGCCCATGAAATTGGCCTGTGGACTGAGCTTCCAAAGGGCTGCTCCCAGGAAAGCGGCGAAGGTCGCCAAACAGTCGCGAACCAGGTAGTAGGCCCCAACAGTCTGTCCCCTCGCAGGTTCGGGTGCAAGCTGGATGATGAGCGATTTTCGGGCGGGTTCTCCAAATTCCTTTAGGCCGCGGATGGCAAACGCCACCACTAGTCCGGCGAAGCTATTTGCAAATAACATAGAGATGGGGAATAGCGTAAAGAAGATGAACGTCGCGACAATGAACGGTTCACGACCGTATCTATCTGAAAGGTACGCTACTGGGATCAGGCAGGCCATCGCCGTTACCATCTCAACGCCGGTCAGCAGGCCGAACTGCGTGGCATTCACACCAACCTCATTCATTGAGTACAGGACGACCCAGGCGTACGGAATACGCTCGCAGAAGCGGACCAGGATGTCGGAAAGGAGGAGCCGTCTGAGTGCTGGATCGAAGTTCTGAACTGACTTCCGGAAAGTCAGCCGTGGGCGGATGGCTGTTGAACTTCGGGGCTCCCGGATCTGCCGCTGGAGACCCAGTGTGAGGATGGCTAGCAGCACGGCGATCCCAATTCCTATTCGGGTACCCTCAACGACGCCATGGCGATCAATCAAGATGCCTCCGGCAATGGGTGCGATGATGATGGGAACTCGCTTCACCGTGGCTTGTACGCCGATTCCCATGGCGTACTTGTTGGCCGTGAGGCTCGATCCGACCAACGAAAA
Organism: uncultured Acidimicrobiia bacterium; assembly: GCA_963752385.1. Lineage (GTDB taxonomy): Bacteria > Acidobacteriota > Terriglobia > Versatilivoradales > Versatilivoraceae > CAVVYL01. The sequence goes on from CAVVYL010000033.1 coordinate 31,950, forward strand.
CATAGCGGGCAGCGAAAGGCTGCTCCAGGCCAGAAACAGGAACGAAGCAGCTAGTACCCCGGTCCAATGCGGGATAATGAGCAGCAGCATGTAACCTGCGAGGCTCACGAGCGTGAAGAAGCACAGTGCACGGCGGTGTCCCCAGCGATCGGTTACGATACCGCCTGGGTAGGCGTAGACAGCACCAATCCAAGTTTTGATAGCATCGAATAGTCCGATGGCCCAAACCGCGGCACCCAGGGTCTCCAAGTATTTCGACAGGAAACGCATCCACAGTTCTTCGGCGAAGCCCATCCCGACCAGGGCGGCCAAGAGAATGGAAATATTCCGATTCAGGGCGAAGAATTCAATCGTGGTTTTTGGGCTGTGTGCTCAATGGGTTACGGTCGGCTCCGAGGAAAGCTGCGGTGATTGTAGCGTGGTGGGGCCAGCGGCATGCCAAAATTCCGGTGATCGCCCGATAGTGAGAGTATGGATACTCAAAAGACTTTCGAATTCTTGAGCAACAGGCACAGTTTGCTGTTGAACGGGGCCCGGTTGGTCCCCGAGCAGACTCAGCTTGCCCACCAGCAGGTTCGATTGACAGAGAATCAGACTCCCTTGTGTCCCGGCAGAGTCTGCTCGCACCCGTGCTCCGAACCTTCATTGAGGAAACTGGAGAAGCGCTTCAAGTGAACGAAAGGCTCTCCGAAGATGCGAGGGGCGGGAAGACGGACAGGCGATTCGGCCGGCTTGTCGAGAAGGCCGAAGAGATCGCAAGCATGCTGAACGCGTTGATTGAGGGCGTCAACCGCTGGTGCACCGATAGCGGCCATGGCCGATGGGGTTTAGCGCGGTTCGCGGAACTGCGGATTGTCATACCAAGAACACCACATCCCCAGACCATGATGACCGGACGCGGGATGTGGCTGAAAGCAGGATGGATTCCAGACAGAGAAAGCTAAAAGGTTGCCAGCAAAGGGCCAAACATCCGTATAGCCCTGATGTAGTGCTTCGTTCCCGAGAGCCGGAGAATTGATATCTCGGATCGGCGAAAAGGCAGGTATGTCCCTGCGCACCGGGCTCTGCTTTACTTAGTTTTTTTCCGGCTTCCGCCGCCAACGATCGTGTGTGATGTTATGAATTTTGACCTTGTAGTTGAGAACGCGGCGGCTGACTCCCAGCAATTCGGCGGCATCTTTCTGAACCCAGTTGGTCATCTTGAGGGCTTCGACAATCGTGGTCCGCTCGAGATCATCCAGCTTGATGCCCGCGGGGGGAATCTTGATTCCGATTGCGTCAATCGACGATGCGTCTCCGTTTCCAGGACTGAGGGAAAGATCTTCCACGCCGATGAGGTTTGATTCGGCCATGAGCACGGCACGCTCGATGGCGTTTTGAAGCTCACGGATGTTGCCCGGCCAGTTGTGCCTGTTAAGGTATTTCACCGCTTGCGGCGTGAAGCCGGTAATGCTCTTCTTAAGCTCGTCGCTGTACTTCTTCGCGAAGAAATTGGCCAGAGGAAGAACATCCTCCTTACGTTCACGCAAGGCCGGCGTTTCAATAGAGACCGTATTTAGGCGATAGTATAAGTCTTCGCGGAACTTGTTGTTCGCGATGGCTTCCTTCAGATTCTTGTTCGTGGCTGCAATGATTCGCACATCTACCTTAATCGTTTTCATGCCGCCGAGGCGTTCAAACTCCTGCTCCTGCAGGACGCGCAAGACTTTGGCCTGAGTGCCTGCGCTCATATCCCCGATTTCATCCAGAAATAGTGTTCCGCCATTCGCCTGCTCGAATCGCCCGATGCGCTGCCGGTCAGCGCTGGTGAAGGCACCTTTCTCGTGCCCGAATAATTCGCTTTCAAGAAGATTCTCCTGCAGGGCGGCGCAGTTCACTTTCACGAAGCTTTGCTTGGCTCGAAGGCTGTTGTAGTGGGCCAGCGAAGCAATCAGCTCTTTGCCGGTCCCGGTTTCTCCGGTGATGAGAATTGAGGCGTTGCTCTTTGCGATCTTTTTGATGATCTCGAAAATTTTCCGGATCTGAGGGCTGCTTCCGACAATGTTGTTGTGTTCCAGCGAGATGCTGCTTTGACTGCGCAGGATCTGCAGAACACCAGTATCTCGCCGATACTCTAAGGCGCGATTGATCTTCACTTCCAGTTCTTCAAGTTCGAATGGCTTCTGGATGTAGTCGTAGGCGCCATTCTTCATCGCCTCTACGGCACTTTCGATTGTTGCGAAGGCGGTCATCATGATGACGACGGTCAGGTCGTTGACCTGCTTGGCAAAGCGCAAGACTTCCAGGCCGCTCCTCTTGGGCATGCGCATGTCGGTCAGAACGACATCGTAGCTCTCTTGCTGCAGGCGCTCGGTGGCTTCCTCACCGTCTCCCACCTCAGTGATGACGTGACCAGTTTCGACGAGCGCCTGCACCACACTGCTTCTCAATACATCATTGTCTTCAACGACTAGGATCTTCCCCATGATTTCGAATGCTTCCTTGACTTGATTCGCTCTACCTGAGTGCTGAAACTTTGAAGAGGCCCTCGGTGTTGGTCGATCCTTCTTCTAGCTAGTTCGGTTCTGTCGGATCCGCAGGCGAGGCTGATGTCTCACTGCGGCAACTTGATAGTGAACGTGGTTCCGCGGCCAACTTCGCTCTCCACATCAATACTGCCGTGATGGCTGTCGATGATCTTCTGAGCGATGGCCAGCCCAATTCCCGATCCCTTCTCCTTAGTTGTAAAGAACGGGTAGAAGATCTTGCTCAAGATTTCTTCAGGTATCCCTTGTCCGTTGTCGACGATCTTGACCCAGGCGTACGGTGCCAAATCGACCTGACGGCTGAGATTCTTTTCGGAAAAACCGCTATTGGCATAAGGCCTGTTTCTCTGGAAAAACGTGGAAGGGCCGCATGAGATCTTGATCGTTCCTGGCTCGCCCAGGGCTTGTAAAGCGTTTACCAAGATGTTGACAAACACCTGTTTCATCTGGTTGTAGTCGACGGGCACGGCTGGCGTTTCGAGGTAGTTCTTCACGATCTCAATGCTGTCCCGGTCGACTGTGGAGAGCACCGTTGCCAGCGACTCATCCAGCAACGATGGAAGGTCCACTCTTTCGGGACTCACCTTGACCGGCCGCACAAACTCTAGACAATCGGTAACGATCTTGTTGAGTTTTCTGACTTCAGACTGAATGGACTCAAGTTGGGCCGTATGGGTCGGCTGGTCAAGCATCTTCCGTTTGATCAGGCTGGCGGTCAGCTCAATCGCTGCGAGCGGATTTCGGATCTCGTGGGCCAATCCAGCAGCCATTTGCCCCAGTGCCGCCAGCCGGTCTTTCAGTTTTTCCTGTTCGTTTAGCTGCTCGACCAGTGTCAGGTCCTTAAAAAAAATGGAGATGCCCTCCACGTTGCCCGCATCGTCTTTGACAAAGGAGATGGTGTAGCCAACCGTCCGATTCTTACCGTCGCCGAGTCTCAAATCCAGTTCCGCACGGCTAGGCAAGTTCTTCATTTGACAGGCATCGTTCAGTGTCAAGAGCAGTGACTGCTGCTCACGCAAGACCTCGTCCACGTGCCTGCCCACGTAGTTTTCATTATTTAACTCAAAGATCCTAATAGCGATTTCGTTAATGGCAGTGATCCGCCGGTGGAGATCCACCGAAAGAATGCCACAACGCAAACTATTCAGGATCTTGAGTCCGAAATCCTGGGCAGTGACGGTGTGAAACATGGAGCCAAAAACTACGATTACAAGAACGTGCTACTTGTAGAGTAGAATTGAATTACGGTTTTGACACTGAGAAGCGACTAGCCCTCGGTTCGACTTTGTACTCTATTATCACTGGATCAGTTCTCGCTAGTACAAAACAGAACTTCGAAACTTATCGCCAGTTCTCTAGTCCAAGTTTAGCTCGAATATGAAACTAGGCTAAATTTTGATGAGTGTCTGAAAATGAAGTGAGGCTGGAGGAGACTAAGAAAGGAATCGCCTGAGCTTTTGGTACGTGGTTTCGAGGGCTTCCGGCAGGACGCGGCTTTCCCCGATGATCGTCATGAAATTAGAGTCACCGACCCAGCGCGGGACGATGTGCAAGTGCAGATGATGTTCCACGCCGGCACCCGCGCAGCGCCCCAGATTCATTCCCAAGTTGAATCCATCAGGCTGATAGGTCTCTTCTATAGCCAACTGGCCGCGCTTAGCGAGCTCGAGCATCTCTCCAGATTGCTCAGGCGAGCAGGTTTGAAAATTGGAGGTGTGCTCATAGGGAGCTACCAGCAAATGACCGGTGGTGTAGGGAAAGATGTTAAGAATAACAAAGTTCAGCTTTCCTCGGAAAAGGACAAAGTTCTCTTCGTCATGCTCTGGTGAGGAATCGATACAGAACACGCAGCGAACTACATTCTTGATATTGCTGATGTACTGATACCTCCAGGGAGTCCATAAATAATCCATGCTAGCTGGCCGGGGCGCCGGTACTGGGCGCATTGATAAGGTCCTTAAGCTCCTTGCTGGGCTTGAAATAAGGGACCTTTTTCTCGGGAACACTGACTTTCTCTCCGGTTTTCGGGTTCCGCCCTTGACGGGCTTTGCGTTCTCGAATCCGGAAACTGCCAAATCCACGGACTTCCAACTTATCCCCGGTCTTGAGGGCCTTGATGATGCTGTCGAAGAGCGTTTCCACGATCACTTCCGAATCCTTCCGGCTGAGTTCCGTTACCTTTGAGACTTCATCGATCAGGTCTGCTTTCGTCATGGCTACTCCTTATTCATATCTGTTACCTGTTCAGGGTCATTTGGTGTCGATTTGCAAGAGGTTCGAGAAAGTGGCAAGTACGGATCCCTTGACTGGTGTAGTAGAGAAGGCAGAGATGCTCTGCTGGTTGCAGGAAGTAGCGTTTTCTTCCTTGTTTCATTATGATCGAAGGAACCGGCAACAGGCTCAACTGATCGCCGAGGACCAATCGAGCAGGCTTGCGGCCCTTGGAGGATGGACAAGCGGCGGTTCACAGCTGATCGCCATTTCGGCTGTCGTCTTGACGGCGACCTCTAGAGTCCCTGGCATTGTCCATCAGACTGTTTCGGTATCCTTCCCCGGCATAGGCGCGCACGCCTGAGAAAGATTTAGCCTCGTGGAAATCGAGCTTTCTTACTTCCGCAACAACTTCAACAAATTGAATGTACATATCATCCACGAGGTTTTGCAAATACTTTTTTTCCGCGGGGCGTTAGCCCGTAAACGGGGGATCCAGCAGCTTTCAACTCGCAACTCTTTGACTCAATGCTTTTCAGTGTGGCTGGCCCCATTTGAGTAGCTCTCCCTAGTTACACACTTGGCGATAACCGACGCTGCTGGTGCAAACACTCGTTTCTGCTTTGTAGTCATCAGTGTGCTGACGAGTATCGGAGGAATCAGTCCAACGTATCGGCCATTTCGACCCCAATTAGGAGCTCTTGGAGCCCCTTTCCGCACTCTCAGGCCCCTGACACCCAGCAGCGGTCCCTGAAGCTGTCTGGGCAATAGCCATCCCAATTGCGGCAATTGGCGCGGCTGCTGGCTCCGCCGAGTGACTAGCCTTCAGACTGAGCCCAATCTTTTTCTCTTGCGGCTGCAGTCTGATGATCTTGAAATCGCGGACTTCCCCGGCCGGCAAAGCTCCCGAGCCGCTCTCGAATCCCTCGATCTGAGAATGATGACAGAGTCCCTCGATTCCGCCCTCTAACTCGACAAAGACGCCAAAGGAAGTTGAGCGGGTAACCTTTCCCTGGATACTCTCCCCCACGCTGTGCGCGAAAAAGAAGGCCTTCCAGGCATCTGGTTGGAGCTGCTTTATTCCCAACGATAGCCGGTGGCTGGCCGGATCGATATGAAGCACCAGTGCCCTAACTTGCTGGCCTTTCCTCAGCACCTCCGAAGGGTGTTTGATCTTGCGGACCCAGGAGAGATCGGAAACGTGAACCAAACCATCAATGCCTTCAGCCACTTCGACGAACGCTCCGAAGTCAGTCAAGTTCCTAACCGTTCCTTGAACCACTGTGCCTAGCGAACAGGTCTGTGCCAGAGTGGTCCAGGGATCAGGCCTCAATTGCCTCACGCCCAGCGAGATCCGCCGCTCTTGAGGATGGATGTCGAGAACAACCGCTTCGAGGGTTTCCCCGATTGAGAAAAGACGGGTAGGCGATTTGGTGCGTCTGCCCCATGACAACTCCGAGACGTGCACTAACCCTTCGACCCCCTCTTCAATTTCGAGGAAGACGCCGTAATCGACCAAGCTGACGATCCTTCCTTTAACCCTCGAGCCAATCGTGTACCTCTCGGACATGTTCAACCAGGGATCGGGTCGCAACTGCTTATAACCCAACGAGACTCGTTCGCGGGCCCGGTCAAATTTCAGAACCATGACCGAGATCGGCTGCCCGATCGAAAAGGCTTGCGATGGGTGGTTTAAGCGGCCCCAGGCAATATCGGTAATGTGCAGTAATCCGTCCACACCGCCGAGGTCAACGAAGACTCCGTAATCAGTCATGTTTTTTACGACGCCCTGAACCACAGTACCCTCTTCCAAGCCCTGCAACACGGCCTGTCGGCGCTGGTTCAATTGCTCCTCTAGCACGATCCTTCGGGAAAGCACTATGTTGCCGCGCCGCTTGTTGATTTTGATGACTTTGCATTCAACCCTCATGCCCCTGAAGCCGTCCAGATTCTTGACCGGCCGGAGGTCAGCCTGCGAGCCGGGCAGGAATGCCCTAACTCCGATATCCACCGAGAGGCCACCCTTGACACAGTCGATCACGACTCCGCTCACAAGCCTCTGATCCAGAAAGGCTTTTTCAATTTGGTCCCAAACGCTGATCTGTTCCGCCTTCTCGCGGGACAGCACAATGTGCTCCCGCTGGTTTTCTGCGAACTCGATTAGGACGTCAACCTTGTCCCCAGGTTTGACGTCAACGGATCCATCAGGGCGTAGGAATTCTGCCAGGGGAATCACACCCTCGGATTTGAAGCCGACGTCCACCAGCACGTTCGTTGCAGTAATTTTCAGCACTTTCCCTCTGACAACTTCGCCTTCAGAAGGCATCCCGGACCCCCTTTACTGATCCAGTAACTGCTCGTAAGCTCCGACGACGCCCTCCGCATTCGAGGCGCCGCCTACGGCCGGGCGGTCCGCTTCTGCACTCTGGAGCGAGTCAGAATTAGCGTGCTGGTCAGGGGAAACATCTTCTCCGCGTGACATTGCTCAACCTCCCGAAGTGAGCTGTAGACGACGTTGACAGAATGTCATCCGTGAGAACCTTTAGGGAATCGATGTGCCGTTCACGGGAATCTGGTGAGCTCTGAGCTGATTGCGACTCGATGCCCTCGGTTGTAGTCGAACGAGCAAGCCAAATGCGATCCTCCATTGGCACAGCTAGACTACCGCAGAAAGCAGAATCCGTTTCGGCAACAACCGTCAGAGACTAGCGACCTCGGCCTCCGACAGCGGAAGTGTCCTTGTCGAGTACCTCAGCCTGACGGGTGGACGGATGAGGACAACAATTTCGCCGATTTGGGAACTTGGTCACCAAGTGAAACTAGCGGCCAGCGCATCCGGCAAAATCTAGCACCTTTGATAGCGCGATCTTTTTAAGGTTGGATTCGGTCAATCTCGGCCGCTGAATTCGGTCGTTGAGACGATAACCTTAAAATGACGTTGAGGAATCGGGGTAGATTTTTCGGGGAGATATCAACCCGCCGCTTTCGAAGTCCTTTTGTTGCCAGTGGTTTCACACTCAGGGTCAATATAGCGAAACGAAAAAAAGCATGTCAACCTGAAAATCAGAGCCGAGTGTTCGGAGCTTTTGACCTTGCCAGTTGGTATTGCCTCACCTTATAATTTGTGGTTTTTGGGCACCGATGTGCGGGGCATGTCAATCGAGGATCCGTTTATGAAAGCCAACATTCATCCGAAATATGTAGAAGTGACCGTCTCCTGCGCCTGCGGAGAGGTCTTTAGGACGCGTTCGACTAAGGGAGGCGACATCCGCCTGGAAATCTGTTCCAAGTGTCACCCGTTTTTCACGGGAAAACAAAAGCTTATCGATACAGCAGGCCGGGTGGAGCGTTTCAATCGAAAGTACAGCATCAAGGGAAAAGAGCCCGTTGCAAGCTGAGTGGCGTGCTCCTGTCTGAATATGCCACTGAGCTAAAAGCCGCAAGGAGAATTGAGAATCTATGAGTTGGTTGATATGGAACCTAAAACTGTGGATCACAAATTTCACACTTTTTTTGCTAAAGGCAGGCGAGGAGGTGCTAGTTGGAGGGCAAGCAGTCTTTGAAGGCGTGATGATGCGTTCCCCGAGGTCTTATTCCATTGCTGTTCGAAAACCTGACGGCACGATCGCGGTTAAGAAAGACTACCTGCCCCGTGTAGACTACAAGTCATTTTGGCGCTACCCCGTTTTCCGCGGGATGAAGACGTTAGGGCAGGCCTTCACTTTGGGTATCCGAGCCCTTAAGTTCTCTACTGAACAGATTATTGGCAACCTTACTGATACGAAATCGTCCGGCTCAGAAGGGTCGAATCCATCCAAGCCAAGGGAAATCACTGCTGGAATGATGGCTTTCAATGTCTTAGTTGCGCTCACGTTCTTCATCGTGCTGTTCAAGCTTTTCCCGCTGCTCTTCGCCAGCTGGCTTCAGTCTCAGTTCTCCGTCTTTCAGGGTCGCTTCTTGTTCAACTTAGCCGATGGGGTGATCCGGCTGGGCATCTTTCTCCTTTACATTTTTCTGGTCTCTCGAATTCGAGACATCCGCAGAATCTTCGAATACCACGGCGCCGAGCACAAAGTGGTGTTTACCTACGAGGCGCGGGAGACACTCACAGTTGCGAATGCCCGTAAGTATTCGACCTTTCATCCTCGCTGCGGAACAAGCTTCTTAATGGTCGTGATGTTGATTAGCGCTTTGATTTATGCGCTAATCCCTTTTGAATCGCTTGCCTTGAAGTTGCTGTCCCGAATTGTATTGATTCCCGTGATTGCTGGAGTTTCGTATGAGATCATTCGTTTTGCGGCACTGCGAGACAGTGTTATGTTGAGCTGGATGACCCGTCCTGGGCTCTGGCTGCAACGAGTGACGACCCAGGAGCCCGACGACGCTCAATTGGAAATTGCTATCCGGGCGTTGGACGAGGCGCTCGCGCTGGAGAAAACCGAACCACGGCTGGCTGCAATCTGAATGTTTGAAAAACTCGAGCAGCTCGAAGCGAAGTACGAAGAAATCACCCGCCTTATCAGCGATCCTGTGGTGCTGGCAGAAGCCGCCAAGTATCAAAAGCATGCCAAGACGCACAGTGACTTGACTCCCGTTGTCGACAAATTCCGCGAATACAAGCAACTGAAAACCGAAATCGCTGATGCCAAGCAGATGAGTATCGACAGCGCTTCCGACGAAGAGCTCAGAAAATTGGCGCAGGACGAATTGGCCAGCTTGGAGGAGCGAATCGCCCGTGTGGAAGAGGAACTCAAAGTCCTCCTCATTCCCAAAGATCCCCATGACGAGAAAAACGTGCTGCTGGAAGTTCGAGCGGGCACGGGTGGGGACGAAGCCACACTCTTTACGCAAGAAATCTTTCGCATGTATTCCCGGTTTGCGGAATCGCAGGGATGGCGGATCGACGTGATTTCGTCGAGTGCATCGGGTGTAGGCGGTCTGAAGGAGGTCATCGCCATTGTCGAAGGCAAGAATGTGTATAGCCGGTTGAAATATGAGAGCGGTGTCCATCGTGTACAGCGAGTCCCAGCCACCGAAGGCAGCGGGCGCGTGCACACATCGGCCGTGACCGTCGCGGTCTTGCCCGAAGCCGATGACGTTGAAATTGAAATCAACGAAAAGGACCTGCGCGTTGATACTTTTTGTTCCTCCGGGCCAGGTGGCCAATCGGTCAACACCACCTATTCCGCGGTGCGCATTACTCACCTGCCAACTGGCCTGGTGGTCTCATGCCAGGACGAGAAATCGCAGATCAAGAACAAGGCAAAGGCACTGAGAGTGCTGCGCTCCCGGCTTTACGATCTCGCCCTGGAAGAGCAACGTAGTGCGATCGCCCAGGACCGCAAGTCTCAGGTGGGCACCGGCGACCGCAGCGAGAAAATCCGAACCTACAATTTTCCCCAGAATCGTTTGACCGATCACCGCATCGGTCTGACCCTTCATCAGCTCGATCGCATTATGGAAGGCGACATTGGCCATGTGATCGATGCTCTCGTTACCCACTTCCAGGCAGAGAAGTTGAAGAATGAAGTGACTGTCGCTTCCTGATCGCCAGCCTAAGCACTGCGCATGAAAGTGTTTGAAGCCGTAGCCCAGGCCACCCAGCTTCTGGATCATGCTGTCGCCGGAAATCCGAGGCTGGACGCCGAACGGCTGCTGGCTTTCGAGTTCGGGGTTGACCGGACTTACCTGTTGGCCCACTTTCACGACACGGTCGATGATCCTCGCTTGGAGCGGTTCTTTGCGAAAGTGCAGGCCCGTTCCGAGGGCATGCCGCTGCAATACCTGCTGGGCAGCCAGGAGTTTCGAGGTTTGGACTTTGCAGTGACCCAAGATGTTTTGATCCCTCGCCCGGAAACTGAGTTGGTGGTGGAGGAGGCGCTGCGAAGAGTCTCAAGCGGCAATCCTTGGATAGTCGATGTAGGCACAGGGTCCGGCTGCATCGCGGTCTCGGTGGCGGTTGCGCTGCCTGGGGCCCGGCTTTGGGCTGTTGACCTTTCGGCCGCAGCGCTCGACGTTGCCGCTCGAAATGCGGCTCGGCATGGTGTTGCTGAAAGAATTCACTTTCTCCAGGGCGACCTGTTGTCGCCCCTCCGAGATCAGAACACTGAAGGAACGATCGATTGTGTCTTGTCCAATCCTCCGTATGTGGCCGAGAACGAGCTTCCCGCCCTGCAGCAGGAAGTCAGAGACTGGGAACCTCGTATGGCCTTGGTAGGAGGTCCCTCCGGTCTCGGCGTTTGTTCCCGACTCGTGCCTGAAGCGCATCGTTGCCTTAGGCCGGGCGGCCATCTCATCATGGAAATCGGTTATTCTATGAGAGACGCAGTCGTCGGGCTTTTCGATCTTACCTGGCGGCTCGAAACGGTCTGCGAAGACTATAACGGCATTCCGAGGGTCGTGGTCGCGTCGAAAAGGTAATCGGGGAAGTACAGTTGCGAACCGCTAAGACGCTGAGACCTGTTTGTGAACATAGTCGGACTTGCACATCGGTCGGAGTCCTGTCCTAACCAGGACGAGCCAGAAACCACAAGGCGCACCGGAATCACCGAGCAGTAGTTGGCCGCGAATCAACGCGAATCTCTAGAAATCCATATCCTCCACGTTCATCTGTGTCCCTTCTTCGAGCTGGCAAGGAGAATGAAAGATGTCGAACTGTCTGTTTTGCAGATTTGTCAGCAAAGAAATTCCAACCCGGGTTGTCTTCGAGGACGACACCTGTCTGGCATTCGAAGATATCAATCCCAAGGCGCCGGTTCATGTTCTCGTCATTCCCAAGAAACACATTGAGTCGATCAACTCCATGACAGAGGAAGATGAGAAGGCTGTTGGGCACCTGGCTTTCGTGGCACGCCAGATTGCTCAACAGAAGGGCACTGCCCAATCCGGGTACCGCACCGTCATCAACACCGGGCCTGACGCCGGACAGTCCGTCTTCCACCTCCACCTTCACCTCCTCGGCGGTCGTTCCATGGCCTGGCCTCCGGGATAGCACTGCCGGTGAACACGGGCTCAGACTGTCACCGTAGCTTGTAGATCTCGAGCAGCTGAGCATTTTGTCAGGCCGGATCTGCTGGGATTGTTCCAACATCCAGAGTCAAGCAATGAGATGATCGGTCGAACGCTGGGCCAATATCACGTCCTCGAGGAGATCGGTTCGGGGGGAATGGGTATTGTCTACCGAGCTCGCGACGGCAAATTAGACCGCGACGTGGCCCTGAAGGTTCTCGCAACTGGCGCGCCCACCGATGAAATCACCCGCCGCAGATTTCGCAAAGAAGCGTTGGCCCTCTCGCAGTTAAACCATCCCAACATAGCCACAGTTTACGATTTCGACAGCGAAGGAGCAGTGGACTGGCTGGTGATGGAGTTGGTCGCCGGCCAGACGTTGTCCCAAAGACTCTTGTCTGGCACCGTCGCCGAACAAGAGGTCATCGAAATCGCTCTTCAAATCGCAAGTGCCCTGGAAGAGGCCCACGACCGGGGAATAGTCCACCGCGACTTGAAATCCAGCAATATCATGGTCACCCCTAGGGGGCTGGTGAAAATCCTTGACTTTGGTTTGGCCCTCCTGATGCCTCCCGTCGAGGATCCCGGCCGCACTCGAGCCCTCTCTGAGATTGTGGGCGTTGCCGGGACCATTCCGTATATGTCCCCAGAACAGGTACTGGGTGACACGATTGATGTCCGATCGGATCTGTACTCGCTTGGGGTTGTGCTCTATGAGCTGGCGGCTGGCCGGAGGCCTTATGTCGAGACAAATGAAGCTCGGCTGATAGATGCCATCCTGCACCGGACACCTGCGCCACCTCGCGAACTGAATCCTCACGTCTCGCCAGCGCTGCAACAGATCATTTTGAAGCTGCTGGAGAAACAGCCGGAGCTCAGGTATCAGTCGGCCAAAGAACTGGCTGATGATCTGCGACAGCTTAGGACGACGACAGCCGTGCCAGTCACACTCCGGCCTCGGTCCAGACGTTGGGCGATTGTGGCTGTAGGTGGGTGTCCTAACCGTTCTGCTGGCTCTGACGGGGCGACAACTATGGGTTCAACACCCTCCAGTTCAAACACCCAAACCGAGTACAACAGCGGTTTCGATCCCGCCGCGTCGAGCCATCGCCGTCCTGGGATTCAAGAATATCTCCGGGCACTCGGACTCGGATTACATCTCGACCGCCTTCAGTGAGTCTCTCACGACGGAACTGGCTGCCGGCGGACAACTGCGGGCCATTCCGAGCGAAAACATTGCTCGAATGAGGACCGACCTGGCCTTGCCAGACGCGGAGAGCTATGGGAAAGAGACATTGGATCGCATCCGAAACAATCTGGGCGCAGACCTCGTGGTTCTTGGTTCATACCTGGCTGTCGGTGACTCCCGCCAGAAAGCGATTCGACTCGACTTGCGTCTCCAAGACGCCGTCGCTGGCGAGACGTTAGCACTGGTGAGTGAGCAGGGGACGGAGGCGCAGCTGCTTGATCTCATTTCTCGTGCTGGTGCCGGACTGCGTGGAAAACTGGGCGTTGGCGAAGTGTCGCCCAGCGAGAGCGAGGGGATCAGGGCTTCGTTGCCATCGAACCCCGAGGCAGTTCGTCTCTACTCGCAAGGCCTGGCCAAACTTCGCCTCTTCGATGCTCAGGCCGCACGGCAGATGATCGAAAGGGCGTTGTCGTTGGAGCCTAACCATGCCCTCGCACACTCGGGCCTTGCGGCTGCCTGGTCCACCCTAGGCCACGACGGGAAAGCGAGCCAGGAAGCCAAGAGGGCGTTTGATCTGGCCGGGCGGCTGCCGCGAGAGCAGCGCCTTGCAGTGGAGGCCAGGTACCGCGTGATCGCGCGTAACTGGCCAAAAGCAGTCGAGCTCTACAAAGCGCTTTTCAATTTTTTTCCAGACAACCTAGACTATGGCCTGCATCTCGCGACAGCCCAGACTTCTTCCGGAGACGGAAATGGGGCCCTGACGACGATTGGCTTGTTGCGGCAGATGCCTCCGCCCGCTCGCGAGGATCTGCGAATTGACCTGGCAGAAGCGCTCGCAGCCAGCGCTCTTTCTGATTTCAAACGGTCTCAGCAGGCAGCAGCCCGGGCGGTGACCAGTGGGGAGTCGAAGGGTGCCAGGAGCCTGGTGGCTCAGGGACATCTTCTCCAGGGACAAGCCCATTGGAAACTGGGAAACCTCAGCCTGGCGCTGACTTCCTTTCAGAAGGCCAAACAGCTGTACGCAGCCGCCGGAGACCGATGGGGTGTTGCCAACGCAGTGATGAACCAAGGTGTGGTTCTTAGCGACCAGGGGGATCTGGCCAATGCAGGGCGGTCGTTTGAAGAGGCGCTTGCCACCTATCAGCAAATTGGAAATAAGAAGGGAGTCGCTGCGGTTCTGACTTCCACTGCGATCCTCCTGCGACGACAAGGAGACTTGGCCAGGGCCAGGCAGAACTATCAAGAAGCTCTCAAAACCTATCGTGAGATCGGTGACAACGCGAATGAGGCCATCACGTTGAACAACCTGGCAAACCTGCTTGGTGAGCAGGGGCTGTTGGCTGAGGCCAAGAAGATCTATCAGGAAGCTCTCTCGATCTTTCGCGCGCAAGACAATCGCAACGCCGTCGCGACTGTTCTGGGGAATTTGGGAGATGTCATGTCCGAGGAGGGGAACCTCGGTCAAGCGAGGGCTCATTATCAGGAATCATTAACGATCTTTCGCCAGATCGGCAATCGAAGTTCGACCGCCTCAAAGCTCGCCAATTTGGGAGACCTCCTGGGCTTGGACGGGGATCTCAAAGGTGCCAGTGAGAAACATAAGGAGGCTTTGAATATCAGAAAGGAACTGAGCGAAAAGGGAGGCGTCGCTGAAAGCCAAGTTTCAATAGCCCTCCTGTTGCTTCAAGGGAAACGTTTCAAGGAGGCTGAGGACTTGTGTCGGTTGTCCCTTGAAGAGTTCCAAGCAGAGGAACGTACCGGCGATGAAGCCGCCGCTCGAGTCGCACTGGCGCGATCTCTGCTGGGACAGGGAAAGCCTGTAGAAGCTCAGAATGAGATTAACCACGCCCGTTTTCTATCGAAGACGAGCCACAACCGTGGCCTTCAGATCTCTGTCGCTCTGGCCGGCGCCTCCATTCAGGCGGCGCTAGGCAAGAGTAACCAAGCCATCAAGACACTCGAAGATGCCCTAGCTGAGTCGCGTAGGGCGGGCTTGCTTCGCTTTCAACTGGAAGCTCGACTGGCTTTGGGCGAAACCGAGTTGGTTGGAGGTAAACCGGAGGTCGGTCGGTCCCGGCTGGCGGTGCTGGAGAAGGAGGCGTCAGACTTGGGATATCGCCTCATCTCCCAGAGGGCGGCTGCAGCCAGAAAGTCAGAAGTCAACTGAAAATCCAGAGGTCGACTCCAGCGCTTGGCAGCAGCACAACGCCGCCCGAACGCGCGCGAGGGGGAGCGGTGGAAATGGGGAGGGCGAGCCTCCCGGCGAGCCGTCGCCCTAGCTGGTAGCGAGCGACGCCATGCCGCCGAGGGAGATGGGATTGAACTGCCAAGGACGCCAAGACCGTGAAACCAAGACCGAGCTATCCCTGAATCATCGAAAGGGCACACTCGTTTCGGACCAAACAATTCTTGGCGCTCTTTGCGGTTCCTCCGCCGAATTTGGCCGTTCTGTGAACTTTCTGGGCAGCAAGGTGGGCCAGCGCGAAAACGGCTGCAGCAGTAGCATTGTGCCAGCCCGTTACCCTTTTCCCTCAAAAGGAGAATCTCACAGCGAACTGGATTTCCCGGGAACGAAGCGCGTTGTATTCCTGCCCAAACGTGGGCAGAGGGCCTTCTAGCCGGTTTGGACCACCAGCGATTTCGATCAATCTGTAGTAGTCAGTGTAAGGACGCAGGAAATTCCCGCGGTTAAACAGATTGAAGAATTCGACGATGAACCCGATGGATTTTCCGTTATCGAAGCGAGCAGTCCTTTGAACTCTGAGGTCGACCGCTGCGTAACCTGGACCGCGGAACGTGTTCCGGCCAAAAAAAGGAGCTCGGTCGAGCGGATCTCGGTTGCGATTCACGTCGCCGCCCAGGTCTCCGGTAACGGTAGCCGTGTACGGACGGCCATTTCCCACCTTGACTATGGGACTCAACTGCCATGCATTTAGCAGGTACTTCGCCAGGAAATTGTCTGTCGCCAGTCTGGGCGTGTCCCACACAGCCGCAAAGTTAAAGCGATGGGTTTGATCTCTTCGTCCGAGCCCCCGTTCGTCCCGTGGATCAAAAGGGTTCTCACTAGCGCAACAGTCGACAGCATTCCCTGGCGTGAAACCGCTCTCGATCAGTTTGGACAGCGTGTAGTTTGCCAGGAATTGAAATCCGCGGCTGTACCGCTTGTTCGCTTGCACGAAAAATGAGTGGTAAGAGGAAGCGTGATCAAACTTGAACTCGGTTATCTGGTCAAAGAATGGGAACGGTCTCGATGCCGGGCCTCCGAAGGAGGGTATCGTAACGGATCCAAAGAAATTCATTCGACTATCTCTCACTTCGACAGCTTCAGATACTGGCGGAAACAGATTGAGGTCGTCATTTCTGCGCAGCCGCGTTCCCTTAGTGAAGAGCCATCCGGAGGAAAGAGTTAGACCCGTGGCGAGCTCCCTTTCGATTTCAACGTTGAAATGCTGGACGTAAGGATGGGCGAGATCCGGGCTGAAGGCTGCGATGCGTGCTCCCGGTGAGGGTGACTGCAGGCTCAAATCCGCTGGCCGCACTTCCGGGTAGTTCGGCGCTCCCGGTGTTGCCCCCATGGGATCCGCTGGACCTCTGTACAGCCTTGAGGCTTGGTAGACCCCATTGTTCGTTAGAGCCGCCCCGTTGACCTGAATGGGCAATGGCGCGTAGTAGACGCCATAGTTTCCCCTGACGACGGTCTTCTGTCCGTCGGGGGCCCAGGCAAACCCGAAGCGGGGGGCGAAGTTGTTCCTGTCGTCGCTGGTGGGCTGTTGGGTTTGCGGGAATTCGGGATTCGTCACCGTGGGCTGCTGCAGATGCTGCAGTTCGTAACGAAACCCCAAGTTGAGACTGAAACGCGGAGTAACTCTGAAATTGTCCTGGACAAAAAAGTTGTAGTATCCATTGACGACGTCCACGCTCGGAATGCCAAATCCCTGGAGGTAGGTAAGGTAGCGTCCGTTCGCGAAGTCCCGCAGGTCGTTAAATCGATACGATCCGTTCAAAGCTCGTAGAAAGAAACTGCCATCCGAAACACGGTTGATGTCAAAGCCAGTCTTGATCTCATGCCTGCCTCTGAGGACCGTCACGTTGTCGAGCCATTGCAATCGGTGCTCGTCCAGCGAGACGGGCTGATTCTCTGATCCCCCAAAGACGAAGCCGCCGCTTTCCGAGCCGATGCGAACCTGTGGCCCCGGTGCATTGGGACTCGTCCGTTCGTCTCCGAAGGCAAACTGGAAACGCGCTTCATTCACCACATGAGAGGAAAAAATGGAACCGACTTGAAGAGCGAGGGAATTGTTTTTGACCGTGACCCTTCCGTTGTTGCTCGGCGACGCCGTTGTGGTTGCCGCCGGTATTTCAAAGACGTTTGCGGGAACGTTGATCGCTTCAAACTCTTGGTGGTTAAAGCGTGCGCTCACGTTGTGACGCTGGTTGATTTGCCAATCCGTCTTCCCAAGAAGGCTGAATTGATCGAAATCTCGATCGAGGTTGCCAATCTGGGAGCTAATGAAATCTCTGGCTTCAAGTAATCGCTGCCGCTCCTCGCTGTTGGTGACTGAAGCCAGGACGCTGTCGAATTCGTTCAAGACCGTGCCTGAGGTCACCGCCACGGGGTCGGAGCGAATCTGTTGATCATAACTCCCAAAGAAAAAGAGTCGATCTTTCTTGATCGGTCCTCCAAGGACGCCGCCAAATTGTTGCTGCGAGCTGTCAGGCTCTTGCGGTGCAAAACGGGGCGTCGCGTTCAAGGAACTTCCCGTAATGAAATAGAAGGCATCTCCATGCCAGAGATTCGTCCCGGACTTGGTAATGACATTCATCAGGCCGCCGGCCGACCGGCCAAATTCTGCTGTGAAGCTGCTGCTGAGCACCTGGAATTCCCGGATGGCATCCTGACTGAATTCAAAGGGAACCAGATTGGTGCCCCGCGGCAAGTGGGTCCACGCCTGATAAGCATCCGTTCCATCGACGAGTATGTCGCTGAAAAAATGATTCACCCCGGCAAAATCCGCGGTTGCGAGGGTGTCGCGCTCGCCAAACTCAGTGGCTCCCGGAACCATCACACCCAGGTCCAGAAACTTCCGACCACTCACCGGAAGACTGTTAATGAATCGTTCATTAAGCCTCGTGCTGGGCTGTTTGCGCTCTGTTTCCAATGACGAAGTCTTGGTGAGAAGATTCTCTTTCAACCCAACTCCCTCGACGCTCAGCCTAAGGTCGACGTTCAGAGTTTGAGCGAGTTCCAATACGACTCCCGCTCGTCGGCTGGGTGCGAAGCCTGGGTGCCGGGCCGCCACCTCATAATTGCCCAGAGGCAACAGTGTCGCTCGAAAGCGACCGGCCTTGTCGGTTTCCAATTGCCTCTCCAGGCCGGTGTCCTGATGCTTGATGACAACCCTAACATCCGGAAGGCTCGCTCCACTGGCATCGACAATCGTGCCTTCGATGACTCCGTTGACGGCTTGCGACTGGCCAAACATGTCGCATCTCAGTAGACAGAGCCAGAGAACTAACCGAAGCACCCAGCGAATTTGTGTCGAGTCAACACTGAGGTGCGGCAGAATGCAGAGGGTTGAAACGCAGTGAGACAGTGGCGCATAACGTTTCAGGTTGAACAGGCTGTTTGACCTTGGAACTATCGCGGTCGGGGAGAGCTTCAAGGAAGTGCACATTGAAACTATGGTTCCCAAACTTTGTTCATTGCGCCCACTCGCCTACTTCATGCTGATTTACTTTAGCGCATTTGTCATCCCAAATCGTCGAGGTTGTGGACCCCAAAGAGCACACTCGGCGCGTTTGGTCAGACAACGGGCAGAGCGCCTCGCACAACACGATTCACCAGGAGCCGACAATTGCCGCGCCTATCAAAACCAGGAGGAGCAGGGCGGCTTCGATGACCAGGACTTGCTTCGTTTGCATTCGCGTTGCTCCGTTGGAGTGAACGTCTTCGTCAGCCTTCCGGACTGCAATCGCAAGCATGGTTCGTGGCTTCGATACGTCTCAGAGGCTATGACTCGAGGTTTGCCACTAACAGGTCCTCAGTGGTCACGATGATCTCCCGATTGCGGTAGCTGATCAGGCTGTAGCTCTTCATTTCCTCAACAACCTCGACGTGGAGCCCGAAGTAAGACGCCATGCGAGCTGGACGGGTTTCTACAACCATTCTTTAACTTGGTAGCAGCTTGTGTAACCATCCTCGTGACCTCCTGCTGGGTCGAGCTCTGCTCGTCCCTATCTATACAAAAGCATCCGACCTGCCATAGTCAGCACGGTCACGAGAGACCCAAAGATGAGCGGAAAGGCTTTGATCCGATTTAGGTTAGAAGATACGGGTTGCCACGTCGGGAATTTTGGACCTGGCAAAGCCTCCGAAGGGGAAGGAATAAGCTATCAAACAGGATACAAGGCTATCCGTTGTGATTGCCACGGGAACGGATAAAGGAGAGTTAGTTAGGCATGATTAAATCGCGATGCGATGCAGAAAATTTACCCCACGCACTGCCACCCAGGGCACCAGCGCTCTGACGACGGTCTTCTGTCCGCCCTGGGGCCCGGCAGAGGCCAGTCTCGCTGAGGTCGAGGCCAGTGAAGTGATACCTGTTTACACCACCCGAGTTGCTGGAGCAGAATTGGGGTTTGGTGGCCGGAGAGACGGCTCGCTTCCCACCTGTTGCCTTTCTGCGACGGAGAGGAGATCCCGACGGGACTCAAATTTCTCTCGCCTTCCCTCTCTTCCTTGGCTTGAGGCGAGTCACCTCAAATGATGAAGAGACCCATCCTGATTGTCACCCTTGGCCTGTCCTTCGCTGGAGTGTTTCTCCTGATGACGGTCTTTCAGAAGTCGCGGGGGCAAGCCAACGTATCTCAAGAAAAAGATTCCGTGGCAGCAGCCAGTCAACCTGGCAATCGCCTGATTCACGAAAGATCTCCTTATCTTCTCCAACACGCCCACAATCCTGTAGATTGGTACCCCTGGGGAGAAGAGGCTTTCGAAAAAGCTCGCCGGGAAAACAAGCCAATCTTTCTCTCGGTGGGTTATTCGACTTGTCACTGGTGTCACGTGATGGAACGGGAATCATTTGCAAATCCCGAGATCGCCAGGATCCTGAATGAGCACTTCGTCAGCATCAAGGTAGACCGGGAGGAGCGCCCCGATGTCGACAGCGTCTATATGACTTTCGTCCAGGCCAGCACTGGGGGAGGGGGCTGGCCCATGAACGTGTGGCTCACGCCAGATCTCAAGCCGTTTGTGGGTGGAACCTACTATGCTCCAGATGATCGCGCGGGGCATCCAGGCTTCCGGTCGATCCTTCTTCGAGTCGCCGAGCTGTGGGAGAAGGACCGGGAACGCGTCGTGGGGCAGGCAGAGCAAATCATGACCGATCTCCGGAAACATACTGCGCGCTCTTCAGTCAGTCAAGACGGCGACTTGAGCCAGGCACTCCTGTCCCAAGGTTTCCAGCAACTCGCCGTCCGCTTCGACAAGACCCTCGGCGGTTTTGGCGACGCACCTAAGTTCCCGCGGCCGGTCAGCCTCCACTTCCTGTTCCGCGTTTACGCCCGTGAGGGTCGAAATCCGAAGAATGCCCAGGACGCCCTACAGATGAGCTTATTCACTCTTAGGAAAATGGCTCAAGGCGGAATACACGACCAACTGGGTGGCGGCTTTCACCGGTATTCAGTCGATGCGTACTGGCACGTCCCTCATTTCGAGAAGATGCTCTATGACCAAGCCCAATTAGCGGTCGCTTACCTGGAGGCCTACCAGATCACCCACGATCGCTTCTTTGCCGAAGTGGCACGCGATATTTTTCAGTACGTCCGGCGCGATCTGCGGAGTCACCAGGGCGGTTTCTATTCGGCCGAGGATGCGGACAGCCTGCTCGAGCATGGCAAGCCGGAACACGCGGAGGGCGCGTTTTATGTGTGGAGGCGCGAGCAGATCGTCCAGGCCTTGGGCGAGGAGAGAGCCAAAGTGTTCAACGCCCACTATGGGGTTAAACCCCAAGGAAATGCGCCGGAAGGCAGCGATCCTCACGGTGAATTCACGGGTAAGAATATCTTGATTGAGCGGCAGTCGCTCTCCGAAACAGCCAAGGCATTCCAGCTGTCGGAGATAAAGGCTCACGAAATCTTGGCAGGAGGCCGGCAGAGCTTGTTGAAGCTTCGCGCTAAGCGACCTCGACCGCTCCTGGATGACAAGATCATCACCGCCTGGAACGGTCTCATGATCTCGGCTTTCGCGCGGGCGAGCCAGGTCTTGAGCGAACCCTCCTACGCCCAGACGGCTGCAGACGCGGCTCAGTTTTTGCAGAGCGAGCTTTATGACTCACGCAACCATACGCTACGGAGGTCATACAGGCAAGGCACGGGCAAGGCCAGTGGGTTCCTCAGCGACTACGCCTTCGCGATTCAGGCGCTGATTGATCTCTATGAGGCCACCTTTGAACCGCGCTGGCTGGCCTGGGCCACTGAGCTACAGAACACGCAGGACTCTCTCTTTTGGGATTCCAAGCAGGGAGGCTACTTCGATACCACTGGGAGAGATCCAGCCATACTGCTGCGGATGAAAGAGGACTACGATGGGGCGGAACCGGCGCCTAATTCCGTCGCAGCTCTCAATCTTCTGCGGCTGGCCCACTTGCTCAACGCGAAGGACTGGCAAGCGAAAGCAAAACAAACTCTCCGCGCGTTTGCAGCGCAACTCAAGTCGGCGCCGTCAGCCCTGCCCCACATGTTGGTTGCACTTGACTTTGATCTCGACGAGCCTAAGCAGATCATCGTTGCCGGCACTCGCGACAGCGAAGACACCCGGCAGATGTTGCACGCGGTGCATCAACAATACCTCCCAAACAAAGTCCTCATGCTGGCGGACGGCGGCGAAGGCCAGCGCTTCCTGGGCCAGCGGGTGGATTTCATTCGGTCTGTGAAGATGTTCGGCGGCAAAGCCACCGCTTACGTCTGCGCCAACTACGTCTGCCAGTTGCCCACTAGCGATTTGAAGGTCATGGCTAGGCTGCTTCAAGCCCGACCGTAATTCAACAGTCCCGATGCAAGAAGGAACCGCCTGGTCTAACCTGCGACTTGAGTCGATCCGATTTCGGCTGCGCGGACAAAGCGCAAAGATCGACTTGAGAACGTGAAGCCCTTCCTCGCCCGTCACTACAGGATCTCCTCCTCCGCGTGCGGCATTCACTGCTGCAGAGACCAGCTCGGCGTAGAGCCTCGATCCGGGGCCGTCGGGCGTGGCTCAGTCGTTTTTCGCCTCCGGAGGAGTCTTAACCTGTTGGTTACCTGAAATGCCTCGGAAGCGAGCTCGGCACCTGCCAAAGCCTGTGAAGCTGGCTTCGACTGTATCGCCAGCGGTGACGCTAACGAGCCTCACTGCGGACCCAGGTATGACCAGATCGCCGGCACGAACTCGATCCCCTCTATTCGCAAGGTGCCGGATCAGCCACCGCAGAGAATTGAAAGGGCCTCCCATGATCTCGGTCCCGATTCCCCAAGCCGCAAGCCCGCCGTTGACGAAAAGCTCTACTCTTTCCAGAGCGAGATCTGTGTCGGGCAATAGTGGACGCTGCCGTCCAACCACCAGGGCGGCATGAATGCCGTTGGAGGCAATCAATTCCTGCGAGCTGGGTTTGCCGTACCAGAAGCGGTAATTGTGCAGCTCAATTCCAGGGGAAACAGCGACAATGGAATTCATCAGCGCGACGTCGTCCATCGTGGCCAACAGATCGGTACCGATGTGGAAGACCATTTCTGGTTCAACGGCACAATTGATGAAGTCAGAAACCAGGAAATGAGCGTCATCTTCATGGACGTGTGGCTTCAGCAGGCGCGCGCATATGGGCTGAGCCAAGCCGAACTGCTCCCGGATGGCCTTGCTGGTGCATCCAACTTTCCAGCCGACAACACGTTCACCAAGGGAGAGTCGGGCAGCCACATAGCGATCCTGCACCTGATAAGCCTGTTCGAGCGAAAGCGAATTGATGTCGATTGTGGTTTGACGCTTGAGCTGATGGCGTTGAAAAATTCCCAGCATTTCGCGAGAGAATGCGTCGACTTCACGATTCAGGTTAGCTTCAACTTGCCGCATGTCGTTCCTTGGTATTCGAGCCTGCGCCGATCGCAGGCAAAGCCTGGTGGTCCTGCCCCGTTTCTGATGAGATCATTCGGTGAATGCTTTCGAAATCGCGCTGGGCTGAGGCGAGCGTCAAGGGGTGGAGCTTCCGCTGCCTACGCTTCCAACAGTTCGTCTTCGAGCGAAGAAAGAATATAGAGGAGGCACCCGGCTCGGGTGGACTGCGGTGGGTGGACAGAACGCGCCTCCGCGCGTTGGAAATCTCCCGCGCGTAACACGTCATCGCCAACAATCAGATCGCCTTCCAGCACCAGGCATTCCTCGGCGGCGGCATGCCGGTGTGAGGGGTAGTTCGCGCCCGCGGTCATTCGAACCAGCATGGTCGCGCACCTGCGGTCCATATCGACCGACAGCCGTCGTACCGAGATACCGGGGATTGCCGTCTCCTCCCACAGCCCTTCGCTAGCCCGAAGGATTGAGAAGGCTTGAGGATGAGGATCGGCCGTCCACTGCCGCCAAACCTGGGTCGAGTGAGGACCTCGGTTGACATGGTCCAGAAGGCGCTGCCGAAGCTGAGGCGGAGGGGCCTTGGCAGCCAGGCTGCCCAGTGTCCGGATCACTGGTTGCAGAGAGTGGAATTCCTGAGCGCAGAGGGCGCAATCCGCTGCATGAGTCTCAAAGGCAAGTGCATCAGACGCCGAAAGAGCTCCAGCCGCATAGAGAGCGGCCTGGCCTTCATACTCTCCGTGATCATTTGCCGTCGGACTCATGCGTTTTCCATTGGCATTGTGCTTAGTTTCGCATGGCCTGAAACTTAAGCTTCTGTCGATGCGGTCCCGTCGTATAGCAACCTCCTCGAACGGTCCGTTCTGAGTGCCGCGGGCGCGACCTGGAGTGACGCCCGGACATGCAACGCTTTGCCCAGTGCTTGGAATGATACCCGCGGGCGAAGCCCATTGGCTAAGCGAACCACCATGGAGCTGGACTTCGGTCGCCTGTCGAGCGGGAGAGATTGTGCTGCCCAGCAATATCGCTGGCCACATCGTACTGGGAAACCAGGCGTCAGTCAAAAACTACCGTCTTGTTCCCGTATGTCAGGATTTTGTGCATGAGATGCAGACGGACCGACCGAGCCAGAACGACTTTCTCCAGGTCGCGTCCTTTGCGAATCAGGTCTTCCACGGAGTCTCGATGGCTGACCCTGATGATCTCCTGCTCGATGATGGGTCCGTCGTCCAGCTCTGAGGTCACGTAGTGACCGGTTGCCCCAATGAGCTTAACTCCTCGCGCAAACGCCTGGTGATAGGGCTGGGCGCCCACAAAGGCGGGCAGAAAAGAATGGTGGATGTTAATGATGCGGTTCGGAAAAGTTGCCACGAACTGGTCACTCAGTATCTGCATGTAACGAGCCAGCACGATCAGCTCAACACCTGTAGACTGGATCTCTCTGATCTCTGCTGCCTCCTGTTCGGTCTTATTGTCAGCGGTGATAGGTAGGTGCTTGAACCGAACTCCGAATGACCTGGCAATCTCTGCCGCTTCTTCATGGTTACTAATGATGAGAGCCACCTCTGCTTGAAGTTCCCCAGCCTGTTGCCTCAGCAACAAGTCGTGAAGGCAATGGAGCAACTTGGAAACCAGGATGGCTACTTTGGGCACGTGGTCGCTGAAGATCAGTTTGAACTCCATACCGCATTCCAGGGCGATGCCTTGAAAGCAGTCAGCGATCCTCTCACGAGGAATCTGAAAGCCCTCCAAGTCCCACTCCATGCGAGCCAGGAAGATGCCCGCTTGCACGTCGGTATGCTGGTCGAAGTGGAGAATGTTGCCACCGTTGCGAAAGATGAAATCGGAAATTCTGGCCACGAGTCCGTGACGGTCAGGGCAGGAGACCAATAACTTGGCTGTTTGCGTCACGGGTCAACTCCTCAGCGACGATCTTGTGAAACGCAAATCCCGCATCGAACCTCACGACTCATTGGATGAGGGTCGGCTGGCGGACTTTCCTTCGACATGAGCTTGAAAGTCTAAGCTGCTGGAAAGAATGTGATCCGTCATGGCCTGACGAGCATCTTCGGGTCTGTGCTTGCGCAGCGCCTGAAGAATTCTTTGATGTTCTCGGACGGACGATTCGGCGCGGGCACGCATCTTGCGTGGTGACGGCTTTGACAGGCTTTCGCTGATCCAGGTCTGCAGGTACCCACGAGTCATGCTGAGAAGATTGTAGAGAATCGGGTTTTGCGTGGCCCGGGCGATTGCCAGATGGAAGCGAAGGTCATGCTCGAGGTACTGCTCGGGAAGATCGAGTGATCGTTGCATTCCTTCCAGTGCTTCTGCCATTTCCTGGAGGTTCTCCTCTGTCGCTCTAGCGGCTGCCGCGTAGGCTGTTTGGGATTCAAGCATCAGGCGCGTTTCGACCAGATCATTCACATCTTTCCGGTCAATCAACAAGCCCCGTTGCAGCGCCTTCTCCAGGTATTTCCGATTGTCCGCCGAGACGAAGGTCCCTTCCCCCACTCTTCCATCCAGAATCCCCATCACAGCCAAAGAGCGCAATGCCTCGCGAATCGTGGTGCGACCGACTCCAAATCGCCGGCACAGCTCCTTCTCTGAAGGTAAGCGTTCTCCCGGCTTCAGAACCCCGCGCGAAATCAGATCGATGATCTGTTCCACGATCTCGTCGCTCAGCGAATTCCGATGGACGGGGCGCATGGCCTCGCCGGCAGAACTGTCTGCCCTGGATGCTCTTGGATTCATCGCCTCTTGTGCGTTGCGAATAGGATGCCTCAGTCACCGGCCTGGCAAAGCTAAACCGACACCCTTGGGGGTACACGCCTGAAGCTATTGTAGTGGCGCTCTAAGGGCGTCGCCTTCGCGCGTTGCAGACGAAGGACTTCAGCGGTCGCAGACCGCCGCTATAGCAATTTTCACAGCTCCCCTGAGAGCACAGGCGTCCAGCCTGCGATCCGCTGGCAGCGGGCCTCACAGGCGTGCCCCTGTCCAGCCGAGGATGACTCCGGATTGAAAAAGAGCTTTACAAGCACGATGTCCTCGACTAAGCTTTGGGCTGAATGTCAGACAACCTGATACGTGGGAGATACTAGCTGAGTTTTTTTGGCAGGGTCAAGCAGAAATCCCCGGTTCAGGTGACCGCCACGATAGCGCACCGTTTCGCGTCGTCGTGGAATAGACGTGCCGACGCCAGAGGAATTAATCTGGGAGGGCTTCGTAGTGGGCGTTACGACCGATCTGGGGCGCCGTATCGAGCTGGTTTCGATGGACCCGCATTTCCACAACATCTCGATGGGGCTGTACCGGCAAGAGAGTAGCAGCGGACCTGTATTTCTGGTTCACAGCTACAGCGGTAAGCAAGGCGTGCGTGAACGGCTCACTGCTGTCGCCCGCGCGATGACGACCCTTGGCGGGTTGGAGACCCTTCCCGGGGAAGCGAGCAGGGTCCGTTTCCCTTGCGGTGCTGGCCATCTACTGGCGGTCCGCAGGGTGTTTCTGGAAGCCTGCAAGCTGGATCCGAGCCTTCCCGTCCAATCTCGGCCGCTCTGGATTTTGGACAAGAAGTCGGGTAGAACCGTTACCGTGACCAGCCAGGGCAGCGGGGCGTACCTTCTGACAGCTGATGGTGACGAGCAGGACAAAGTAAGCCGGGTTGCTGCGATCGCGAACGGGTTAGTGAAACTCGGCCAGATGCTGGGTGCGGAGCCTGCCGGCGACCGGGTTGTGTTTGAGTGCGGGCAGGCACACGATGCCCTGGTCGGCTTGCTGCTGGTGAGGGCCTTGAACGTGCGAGCAGTGCTGCGGGAACAGGAAATGGCGGCATCACGCGGGATCCTTTCTGCGCCCAGCGCCCAGAAGTAGGTTGCGGGCTTTCTGGTTTCAGTTGTACTGGGCGACCTCACACCAGCGAACGCCGCGGCGCCACCAGCAACGGATCCCTCACATGGCCCTGTGAACGCCTCTCAAGCGTTCACCCTCTCTCCACAAACCGGAGAGAGCGGACAATTTTTGACCGTGTCTTGAACTTCGGCAGCAAAAAGCGCCTAGACGGAGCAAGGAGGAGTCTTCATGGAAACACAAATCGTCGGTCCCATGACTAGCCGCCAGCGAGTGCTGGCCGCCTTGCGCCGAGAGCCTGTGGACCGCACGCCCGTGTGCAACCCGACTTCGGTAGCGACAGTGGAGTTAATGGATCTCGTGGATGCACCCTTCCCCGACGCCAACCGGGTTCCTGAGTTGATGGCTCGCCTGGCAGCCACCGGCCATACGGAGCTGGGATTCGACAGCATCATGCCGGTGTTTACCATCATTCAGGAGTCTTCCGCGATGGGCTGCAAAATCCAGTGGGAACAGAAAGACAATTGGCCGACGGTCAAGATGCGAGAGCCGATTTTTCAGGATGTGACCGACATTCAGATCCCCTCGAACCTCCTCACCCACCCGGACATCCGCTGCGTGATCGAAGCCATCCAAATCCTGCGCAAGCAGTTCGGCAATGAAGTGGCAATCATTGGCAAAACGATGGGGCCCTGGTCGCTGGGATATCACTGCTTCGGGGTCGAACCCTTTCTGTTAATGTCGCTCGACAACCCTGGAAAGACCAAAGCCTGCCTCGAGAAGCTCAAGGAAGTGACGATTCAGTTTGGTTTGGCTCAGATCGACGCCGGCGCCGATGCTCTCACCCTCCCGGACCATGCCACTGGCGATCTGGTGAGCGGTGAGTATTACGCGCGCTACCTGCGGGACCTTCACATTGAGTTTGCTGAGAAGCTGCCCGTTCCCCTCATTCTCCACATCTGCGGCAAAACGGAAGACCGCATGGAATACATTGCCCAAACCGGTATGGCAGCGTTTCACTACGACTCCAAGAATGATCCGGTGGAATCTGTACGCATCATGCGCGGCCGGACATCGCTGGTGGGTAACATCAACAACCCGGAGACGCTGTTCTCGAAGGGGCCTGAGGAGGTCCGCAAAGAAGTTCATAAGAACCTGGACGCGGGCGTGCAACTGGTTGGCCCCGAATGTGCCATCCCGCTCCAAACGGCCCTTGAGAACCTGAAAGAGATTCCTAAGGCCGTCAGGGACTGGCACAAGCAAAACACGGCTGACAACTAGTATTACTCGGTTCAGTTATCACTGGGTGGCGCAGGCGTCCCGCTTTTGGTGATGTCTGCGTTCGGTCTCGCACACCTGACAAAGTGCGCCAGGTGCGCGCCACGCAGGGCAGAAGGTACTGCCCGGGCGGACCGTTGGCTGGAAACAAGGAGTCTTGTGAGGTAGCGATGGCAGAAATCAGCAATGTTAGTAATGAATTCATCCGCCAGGAAATCGAAGAGTTCATCGAGCGGCCAGAGGAGCGAGAGCGGACGATCAACATTTTCGCCAGAGCCCGCCCGGAGATGCAGGTGATTGCGGCCGCCTTGATAGAAGGGGATAACGAGACCGTCGATCAGTTGACCCGGCAGGCTCTGGATTCCGGCATTGAGGCCGTGGAAGTGATGGATTACGGATTGATTGCCGGCATGGGGATTGTAGGCATCAAGTTTCGTCAGAATTTCATCTTTGTGCCTGAGGTATTGGCCTGCGCTCGGGCTATGAAGGCTGGAATGGTGCACATCGAGCCCATTCTTTCAGCCTCTGGAATTGAACCCGTAGGAACGGTGATCATGGGGACAGTCAAAGGCGATCTTCATGACATCGGCAAGAACCTGTGCATCATGATGCTGCGAGGATCGGGTTTCGTCGTGCATGACCTGGGAGTCGACACGTCTCCGGACAGGTTCATCGAGGCTGTCGAAGAAACAAAGGCGCCTCTGTTGGGAATGTCGGCCTTGTTGACGACGACGATGCCGAACATGGGCAAGACCATAGAAGCCTTCATTGATGCAGACCTTCGCGATCAAGTGAAAATCATGGTGGGTGGCGCCCCGGTGACCCAGGATTTTGCCGACGACATGGGGGCGGACGGCTACGGAAAGGACGCCCTGGCCTGCGTCGCCTTAGCCAAGAGCCTCCTGGGTGTTGCTGTCAAATCCTGAGAAAGGATTTGCGCCGTGCAGAAGATCAGCAGAGAAGAGTTTCAGAAGCGGCTGGATCAGATCAACGAGCTGTTTGCGTCCATCGTCGCGCATGCCCAAATCAGTCCACCCAGCGCTGTCCCTACAAAAACCGCTTCGACGAGTGTACCGCTCACTTTGGGTGCCGCAACAAGCGAAAGCCGGTCGCCCAAGGTGGGCTCCCGGTGTGCGCCGGAGACGACAAGCTCAACTATCGCAAAGCCTGGGAATCTTGAGTGAAAGAAGGGTCACGAAAGACTCGAGGGTCAACAGCGGATTTGCCGTCTTTGTTTTGACCCTTAGCCTTGACCGTTGCCCTTGGATCTCGGCCCTCCTCGGTTATGGCCACGATTTCACACGACAACCAAAGCCTTGACCTGGTCGAAGGCAAAACAGTCTTTGATTATGCGGATGAGCTCAGAGTCCAGGTACCGACATCGTGTGGACGAACAGGCATCTGCCACGAGTGTGTCGTGGAGATCCAGCAGGGCATGGACGCCCTAAGCCCGCGCTGCGATGCGGAATCGTTCCTCCGCGACCGTTACCGGCTGGCTTGCCAGGCATGGGTCGAAAATTCGAAGATCGATGTCCGCTTCGCTTTGCTGCGCCGCCGTCCCAAGATCCTCACTGAGAGCCGAGAAAGGCCGTTGGAGGTGGATCCGCCGGTCACTTGCAAGGGCGAAGAGGTCCTCTGTGACGGCGAGCCTATCGATCGCTTCCGCGGGCATCTCTATGGACTGGCCGTCGATCTGGGAACCACGACCATCGTTGTGGAACTCGTCAATCTGGAAACCGGCGAAAGCGTCTGTGTCAGCTCCTTTGAAAATCCGCAGCGTTTCGGCGGCAGCGACGTGATGCATCGTATTTCCTATGATGGCGGCCCATTTCGGGGCGAACTGCACAAGTCGGTCATCAACGCACTCAACCAGGCAATCCGCGAGATGAGCCGGCGGCTGAACTTTACGCGGCAGGAAATCTACGAGATCGTCGTCGCCGGTAACTCGACGATGCGCGATCTTTTCTTCAGACTTGACGTCCAGAGCATCGGCCAGCGCCCCTACAAGTCGATCGTCGAACATGAGTACCTCGAAGGCAAACGCCCGTCCACGACCCTGTGGGAGGAGGCCCGGCGTCTCGGGATTCACGCCAACCCAAAGGCCAGGGTCTATGGACTGCCGCTGGTAGCGAGTCACGTGGGCGCCGATACCGCTGCGGACCTGGTGGCCATTGACATGGAGTCGCAACGCGATGTGGTGATGCTTGTCGACGTGGGGACCAACACAGAGGTGGTGGTAGGTCACGCCGGGAGGTTGCTGAGCGCTTCCTGCCCGGCAGGTCCGGCCTTTGAAGGAGGGCTAATCAAGTATGGGATGCCAGGTTACGACGGAGCCATCGAATCCATCCGACTGACTGACGGCCGCTTCGCCTTTGAAACGATTGGCGGCGTCAAACCGCAAGGTATTTGCGGGTCAGGTCTCATCGATCTGCTGGCGGAGCTGCGCCGCAGCGGCCGCATGACGCCCAAAGGGGTCTTCGCCAACAAGCTTTATGAGATACCTGTTGTGCCCGAGCAGGGCATCACACTGTCTCGCGAAGATGCCAGCAACCTGGCTCAAGCCAAGGCAGCCAATTATTGTGGGCAGTTTATCGTGTTGCGCCAGTTTGGCGTTAACCCGCGAGACATCACGAAGCTGTACCTAGCGGGAGGATTTGCCAATTACGTGAACGTCCGCAACGCCATCGAGATCGGTTTCCTGGCGCCGGTGCCTGAAGACCGTATCGTGAAGATCGGCAATGCTTCTATTCAAGGTGCGAAGGAAGTGCTGCTCTCGAGGCGCAAACGGCAGTCGATCGAGAATTTGGTGAAGCGGATTGAGCACGTCGAGCTGGAAACGACGGGCGATTTCTTTGAAGTCTTCGTCGAAGGTTGCCAGTTCAAGCCCATGCCCACCATCCTGGCACCCGTTGCAGCCGCGCAGCTCCGAGCTTGAGGGTTCGCGATTTGGGGAATGCCGAATGCGGGATCCAGGGTGTGGGGCGGAATGCCCGACGTTGATTTCCCGTGGATGAGCCCCACCGCGGATACGCACCTTCGTCGTCCTTGGCAATTGAGCCGACGACTAGCGCGACGGTGACGAGGGATTTGTCCCTTGGCAAGCGCCGCGTTTCTTACGGCAGGACCGATCGCGAATCTCGTCGCGCCACAATCAGGAGCTAGAGAAATGGAGCGGGCCTTTGCTCACACACCTAAGAAGATGGATGAGGGGGAAGGTCATGAGAGGATTCCATGAAGGTTAAAGGGCTTGCGAAGGACTTCATCATCATTGGCGAGAACATCCACACTACGCGTGTGGTGCTCCGGAACGGTAAGCGCGTTGGGACCACTCCCGCAGGAGTGGAGTCCGTGATCTTTGCTGGGTCAGATGGGTCCACGCGCTATTTGCCCATTCCGGAGGAGGCACGACGTACCCAGGATTACGAAGAGGGGCGTGTGAAGCACGTCAAGATCGCTGTCCGGACGGCCATGGCAGGCCAGGAGTCTGTGGCCCGCGAGGCAGTGGAATATCTCCGGACGATGGTGCGTCGCCAGGAGCGAGCCGGTGCAGACTTTCTGGACTTGAACGTCGACGAGATCTCGTTGAAGCTCGAGGAGCAAAAGGGCGCCATGCAATGGCTGGTGCGAACCGTGGAGGGAATGTCCTCACTCCCACTGTCGATCGACTCGTCCAATGTCGAGATTATTCGAGCAGGGCTGGAGAGCTGCGATGGAAAGGCCCGGCGAGCCCTGCTGAACTCCGCGTCGTTGGAGCGCCTGGAAGCGCTCGATCTGGCCAAGCAGCACAACATTCTCGTAATTGTTACGGCTGCCGGAGATAAAGGGATGCCCCAGAATGACGAAGAACGGGTGGTCAACGCCTCCCGAATCGTGGATGCTGCGCTGGCCAAGGGCATTGCGATTCAGGACATCTTCGTCGATGCGTTGGTCTTCCCCATCTCAGTCGAAAGCCAGTTCGGCAACCACTGTCTGCAAGCCATTCGCCGGCTGCGTGAGAACTATGGTCCCGAGATCCACATCACAGGGGGACTCAGCAATGTTTCCTTCGGGTTGCCCTGTCGCCATTTGATCAATGACGTGTTTATCATTCTGGCAGTGGCAGCTGGTGCCGACAGTGGCATCATCGATCCGGTTGCCAGTGACTTGGAAACGGTCTTCTCCATTGACCGTCACTCGCGTGGGTTCCAGCTAGCCGAAGAGATGCTCTTGGGGAAGGATCGGAACTGCAAGAACTTTCTGCGTGCTTACCGGAAGGGGGAACTGCACATGCGGTAGGCGGGCGTTTGAGACTATCTTGGGCCAGTCACAAACAATTCCAGAGGTCGGAATGGGTTAAGTAGCCGTGGCCCGCGCAGCGCCGGAGAGGTTTTGCAATCCGTAGTTCAAGAACTCAGTGCGGTATGGGATCCCAAGATTGGTTCAGGGCAAAGCTCGTGTAGGGTTGCCTGGGGTGAAAACTATGAAGATTGTTGTACTCGATGGGTACGCCTTGAATCCGGGAGATCTCTCCTGGGAGGGTCTGAAGAGACTCGGCAAGGTTGAGATCTACGATCGGACGGAGGGACCTCACATTGTGGAGCGTGCGGCCGGTGCAGAACTGGTCCTGACTAACAAAACGCCGCTCAGCTCAGAAACGCTTCGGCGGCTGCCTCAACTCAGATATGTGGGGGTTCTCGCTACGGGATACAACTGTGTGGACATCGGTGCTGCCAGGGAATCAGGCATCGTCGTGACGAATATTCCCACCTATGGCACGGCGTCCGTGGCGCAGTTTGCCTTCGCCCTACTCTTGGAACTCTGTCACAACGTAAGACGACACCACGATGCGGTGCGCGACGGCCAGTGGTCACGCAGCCCAGACTGGTGTTTCTGGCTGACCCCCCTGATCGAGCTGGAGGGGAAAGTCATGGGGATTGTCGGTTTGGGACGCATCGGCCGGCAGGTCGCACGCATCGCTGCTGCCTTAGGCATGCGTGTGATCGCCGTCGATCAGTTTCCGGTTGCGGTCGAGGGAGTGCAGCTCACAACTCTCGAAACCTTGCTGGCCGAGTCCGATGTGGTCAGCTTGCATTGTCCTTTGCTGCCTGAGACTCAAGGGTTGATGGACGCCAGTCGGTTGGCAACCATGAAACGTAGCGCGTTCCTGATCAATACCTCAAGGGGGCCATTGGTGGTTGATCAGGATCTGGCAGCTGCCCTGAATGCTGGTCGGATTGCCGGTGCCGGGTTGGATGTCCTTTCCGTCGAGCCTCCACTGGACGAGAATCCTTTGCTGACAGCCAAGAATTGTATTGTCACACCTCATATCGCCTGGGCGACCAAGGAAGCTCGATCACGTTTGATGGAGATCGCCGTTGCGAACGTGGCGTGTTTCCTCAGGAATCAACCGCAGAACGTGGTGAATCCGTAACCACTCTTCTACCAGCCTGTTGAGGAGTCCTGATGAGAGCCAACGTTGCTCGTGAAAAACTGAAAGCCGGGCAGTCAACGCTGGGCTGCTTCCTCGGCCTTGGCAGTCCGAATGTCGCCGAACTCCTGTCGCATGCGGGCTTTGACTGGCTGGTAATTGAAACCGAGCATAGCGCGCTGGACACAAGCCAGGTGGAACACATGCTGATGGCGATCAAGGGCACTGAGGCGGTTCCCTTAGTCCGGTTGCCTTGCGGCGACCCCATCTTCATTCAGCGGGCCGTGGACATAGGAGCTATGGGGATTGTCATTCCTATGGTCAGAAGCGCCAACGAAGCCATGGCCATCGTGCGAGCAACTCGCTATCCTCCGGAGGGTACACGCGGATTCGGTCCCCTCCGGGCAGCCAACTACATGTTCGACAGCCGCGATTATTTCTATCGCGCCAATGAAAACCTGCTGGTCGTCCTGATTGTGGAGACGAGGGAAGCAACAGAAAACCTGGAAGCCATTGCTGCCGTCCCCGGGGTGGACGCGTTGTTTCTCGGTCCTTTTGATCTTTGTCTGTCGTTGGGATTGGATCCCATGAAGCAGCCTCACGCGGAGGTCGAGCGGATTATTGAACGCATGCTGGAGGTCGGAAAGCAATCGAGTGTCGCGATTGGCATTCACGCCATGAACCCCGACCAGTTGCAAAGGCGGCAGTCTCAAGGCTTCCGAATGATCAGCTACAGCACGGACTATATGATGCTGGCAGACGCCGCAAAGGCCGGGCTGGCGGCATTCAAGCGCGATACTCCTGGAGCGGAAGCCTACAAGTGAGAGGTTCGTCCTGTCACCGTTCCACGCAAGGGAAACCAAATCAGACCTGAAGGAGTCAGTTGACGTGAAGGTTCTCTTTCTCGGTACACCCACAATGCTGCACCCATGGTACGACGATGTCCTGGAGATTGCAGCGGGAAGATGGCCCATCCAGCTCTTCGATCCGGGCAAGCCTCTGGCAGAGCAATTGGAGGGAGTTAGTGTCGTCGTTGACCAGGGAGGAATGCACGGAACGCGTGAATTGATCAGTGCAAGTCGTGAAGCTGGAGTGAAACTCTGGCAGGTTCTGGGTACGGGTCTCGACCATACCGATGTCGGCTACATCCTTGAACAGGGCATCCCTCTCGCGAACACACCCGGACAGTTCAGTGCGATTGCGCTGGCGGAGCATGCGCTCTTCCTAATGCTTCTGTTCGCCAAGAGGATGGTTGAAACTCAAAACAGCATTCGCCAGCAAATCCTGTGCCAATCCCATGAATGAAGAGCTGTCGGGAAAGACTCTCGGACTGCTCGGACTAGGCGCCAGTGGCCGGGAACTGGCCAAGCGAGCGAAAGTTCTGGGTATGAAAATCCTGGCTATCGACATCGTCAAGATTTCGGATGCCGTGCGGGAAGAGTGCGGCCTCGCTTTTTATGGCAGCCCGGCGGATCTGCCCCAGGTACTCGAGCAGTGTGACTATCTGTCTCTCCACATGCCGTTGACTTCGAAGACGCGTCATATGATCAACCGTTCAGCCTTGGAAAAAATGAAGTCGACCGCTGTCGTTATCAATGTGGCTCGGGGTGAGATCGTTGACGAGGGGGCGCTGGCTGACGCCTTGAAATCCGGGCGGATTCGAGGCGCCGGGCTGGATGTATTTCCCAAGGAGCCCGTGGATCCGAGTCATCCGCTGCTGCAACTACCCAACCTCGTGGCCACCCCACACGTTGCAGGAGTCACCTTCGGCACGTCCCGCCGCCGCGCGCAGGCTGTCGTGGAAAATCTGGAGCGAATTACCCAAGGACTGCCCCCGCTCTATCAGGTCACGCAGATTGAATAAACGCTTGCCGCATCTACCCGATGGCCACGGACATCGTGGCCGTCCTGCGAGGAGAACCACCTCGGTTCTGCGTGAATCCTGAAATCCTTCCGTGACATGGCATCGGCCAACAAGCGGTAACCATTCAGGCCAACGAGACACAGTACGCACACAGAGTTCAGTTAGCCACGGATGAACGCAGATCAGACGAGATTGAACTTTGGCTGGATGGCGTTGGACCTCTGCCCCTTAGGCAGTAGGACTAGCCAAGATCCGCCGCCCTTGATATCCCGGGTGGAACGCGCGCGTGGGACCGCTGTCCTCCGGTGCGCGTTGAACAAGCGTGCGCAGGAGCGCCCGCTCCACCCACGACGCCGCGCTGTTTGCGGCAGGCGGGTCGGTGCGGGTTGCACTAAGAGAAAACGACGAGAACGAGAGTCTGTCACACACCGCCTTCTGGAGCCAAGGCCACTGATGACTACCGCGCGTC
This sequence comes from uncultured Acidimicrobiia bacterium, assembly GCA_963752385.1. GTDB lineage: Bacteria > Acidobacteriota > Terriglobia > Versatilivoradales > Versatilivoraceae > CAVVYL01. The sequence goes on from CAVVYL010000033.1 coordinate 67,837, forward strand.
CAGGGCAAGCGAGTTTGCAGCCAAGACCGAAAGAGTGATGGCCGGCGTGGTTACGCGCCGACGGTTCAACTCCGCTTCTGCAGAAATGTCGAACGAGCCTAAGGACGCATCGGGAGAGGCTTCCAGAAGGAAGGTTAGCTGGTCGCCTTGGCGTCCCGTCAGCTGGTAGCTTACGCCGGAGGGAAGGTTCACCAGTTGTATCGAAGCCTTTTCGCTGAGACCCGATGCCCTCACCAGCAGGGTAGCCGATTCCTTCCTTTTCACGCTTAGAGTCCCACTCACGGGCTCAAGATGGGCTGGGAGGGGTTCACAGACCGTCATGGAAACCTGGGGTAGTGGGCGCCTGATGAAGTTCCAGAGGTCCAACAGCGGACCGATCAAGAGAGTGGCCTGTGCCTGAACAACTCTCCGATCGGTGTTCCCTTCTTCTGCGGTCGCCACGCCAAGAATACGCAATCGGTAGTCTCCAATTGGAAGAGTTTCGGGAACCTGAATCTGAAACGTCAGCTCGGGAATAATCATGTCAGCGCCGTCGGCATTGGGTTCGAAGAGCTGGTCGGCCCGGAACTTGTTCTGTGGAGCTTCGACGCCGGGCGGCAGGTCTTCAAACCAGACCGTGACCTCTCCCTCGAAGCCCTTTTCGCGGACCAGATGGACCTTGAGCTGCGCTGAATCCCCTCGAGCGACGGTGAAGTTTTCCGGAGTGGTGAACAACTGGAAGCCGGGGCGCTCGCTTTTGACCTTCAGACGATACGGGTAGCTGGGACCGCCGCGGCCCGTTCGGTCCTTGACTGTAAGGAAGAGAGGACCGTCGTGCTGTGGTGTGAAAAAGAGGCTGCTGTCGGGGTTGCCGATCAGCGTGCCTTGACCCGCCACGACATCGTCATCTTCTGCGAGCCTGTTACCAGAGGCGTCGCGCAATATCAAGACACTATCGAGATGAGAGCCTCCGATCTGGGCCGCCAAGGTCCAGAAGTGAAGCGGCTTGCCGGCGGCACCACCAAGCCGATAGACGTCTGCCTCTCCCGACCGCGTCAGTTCGCCATTGATGACAAATTCTCCCTGCCGCCAATCGGCTTCCTGACTACTCAGTTCGGTGTACTCCTTCAGGTCGGCAATTTCGACCAGAACTCCATCGGAAGTCCCGATTGAACTGACACCCCACAACCTCCACAAGCCAGTCCGGGCGTCAGGAGGGAACATGGAACGCTCACTTGAGCCGCATCCTGACTGCGGCTGACAACTTGGCCTTCGATGCGAGCGACACCCTCAGCCGTAGGCGGATCAGAGCGGAAGTGAATGGGCGTGGTGTAAGGATAGGTCATTCTCGAGTACTCAGCCTGCCTTAGTTCCGTTAGGTAAACATTCTGCAGGCTTTCGAGAGCGCTGCCACCGAGCTTCAGCGTGGTGGTGCGGCCAAGGCCGAGCCCGGCTGGCGAGGAGGCATAGTCGATCTGCGGCAAGGCCGAAATGCGCAGAATGTAGGCGCAGTTCTTTCCAAAGTTGAAACCGCGCGGGCCACGATATTGATCCAGCTTGAGGAGGTAGGTCCCGTCGCGGGTGAACGTGTAGTCGAGCAATGGAGTCTCGTCGAAGTCATTGCGGTCGTCGTTATACGCCAGACGTGTCCCGGACGCATCGAACAGAAACATCTTGGCTTCAAGAGCCGAGCCATGTTCGATGGAGCGCAAGTCAAAAGTCCAGCGCTCGCCAGCGCGCACCCGAAGGGAATACTGATCGATGTCAGCGGCGCCGTCCATGCGTCCCTGGATTTCGATGGGCAATGACTCGATGGCCTGTGCCTGGTCTGTGCGGTCGTTGGGTTCAGCCTCCAATCTGGAAGGGAATTGTCCGACATTGAAGATGGCGGAGGTCGAATAGCCTTCCAGCGTGGCCGCACGAAGAATATGGGGTCCCAGCGGGGCCTGAGGCGAAATCGATAGAGTGCCAGTCAGTTTGGAGGAACTGGCATGCGTGGTTTGAATCCAAGTCAGATCGCGGCAGTCGAATTCGACCTGTCTGGCGTTCGCCAGGAACTGACCTAAGATTTCGACGGCGACTGAAGTCCCGCGTTGGCCACCCAGCGGGTAGATGCGTGTAATCTTCGGACTCGGAACGCCGGCCAGAGTGGAGTTGAGGCTGGATGCCGCCAGAAACGCTATGCCTAGCGACAGGAGAGGTTTCATCTGAGAATCCTTGTTCGGATGCTCAAGCAAACAACTCGTCGATCGGTTTGCCGTCTTTGATGATTGCAATGGGTCGGCCGTTGGCGTGATAGGCCTTGGTGTAGTCAATGCCCAGTGCCTTGTAAACCGTGGCCCCGAGATCTTCGATAGACACGGGCCGGTCTGCCGGTTCACTGGCATGCTGGTCGGTCTTTCCAATGACTCGACCTCCCTGAACTCCTGCGCCGGCGAGAGCCACTGAGAAGCCTCGCGGCCAGTGATCACGGCCTCCGGAAAAATTGACCTTGGGGGTGCGTCCGAAGTCTCCAATGACCAGGACGAGCGTGGTCTCCAGTAAGCCGCGCCCGTTCAAGTCGTCGAGAAGCGTCGAGAACGCCTGATCAAACTCGGTTATCACGGGCTTGCCCAGCCTCTCGTTCTCGACATGAGTATCGTAGCCGCCCTGGAAGACCGTAGCCAGACGAACTCCTGATTCAATCAGCCGGCGTGCCAGCAAGGCACCTTGACCCGTAGAGGTGCGTCCGTAGGCATCTCTCAACTCAGCCGGTTCTTCCTCCAGGTTGAAGGCTTTCTTGGCAGCGGGCGAGGAGATCAAGTCAAAAGCCTTTTGATAGAACTCGTCCATGCTTTCCAGGAGAGGAGACTGCTCAATCCTCTTGAACTCCCCATCCAGAGCAGACAGCAACTGGGCTCGGCTACGTGCCTCATCGACAGTGATTCCCGACGGCAACGTCAGGTCTTTCACCGAGAACGTCTTCGTATTGGGGTTGCCCGTCACAAAAGGATCGTAGGATGGCCCGAGGAAACCCGCTTCGGCCGACAGGTCCTTTTCCGGGATCACCACAAACGGCGGGAGACCATTCTTCGGTCCCAGCTCTTTGGAAATGACTGCGCCGTAGCTTGGATGGATGAGTTCGTTACGGGGCGCCGAGCCGCTGAAGACATATTGACGGGCGCGTTCGTGAATGGCTTCGTTCGAATGCATCGACCGGATGATGGCAAACTGCTTCATCGCTTTGGCAGTGCGGGGAAGGAGCTCCGAGATGTGAATTCCTGGGACCGACGTCGGGATCGGTTTGAAGCTGCCACGGATATCCAGCGGAGCCTCGGGCTTGGGGTCGAAGGTGTCCAACTGACTCGCCCCGCCATTCTGGAAGATCACAATACAAGAGATCTCTCGCCTGGGACGGCCGGCGGCCAGCAACTTGGGGAGATTGAGGCCTCCAAACGCCAAAGCTCCGATCGCCATGAAGTCGCGACGGCTGCACCCAGCTTTCAGGCAACGGTGCAAGGTGAGCATGCTTCCTCCGTCAGTGATTGAGTTGAAACTCCTTCGAGTTAATGACTGACCACAAGACACTTTCGAAAGCCTGGCGGCGGTTGCGGCCAGCGGCTAACTCAGAGGTGACGTGAACGAGGACAATGTCGAGTTCCTTCGCGGTTGGCGGCCGCGCGTAGGCTCGTTCGAAAATCTGGTCGACGATGCCAGCGTTATCCACATTCTTTGCCGTCAACTGACCCAAAACGTTTCCTTCTGACTGGATCTTCTCGCCAAGCACCTCCCCGTTCATCAGGTGAAGCGCCTGGCTCAGCGTCGGGGTTTTGGTGCGATCGGAAAGCACGTCACGCCGCGGGAATCCGAAAGTCGTGAGAAAATAATCAGGTCCGTCAGGAATGTAGATGTCTTTTGACGAAGTGCCAGGCGGATACCCGCGGAAGCTGTGGGCAATTCCGGTAACTTGACCAATGGAATCCAGGAACACCTCGGCCGGCAGCTTTCGAGGAGAGTATCGAGCGAAGAGCAGCCGCTCAAGCGAGCTGGGCTGCGCTCTCTCTGACGGGCCTTTCGAAGAGAGTTGGTAGGCCCGCGAATTAAGAATGACACGGTGCAACGGTTTGAAGCGATAGTGACTCTCCACGAAATGCCTGGCGAGGCCGTCCAACAACTCTGGATTAGTGGGCAAGTTGGTTGAGCGGAAGTCGTCGAACGGTTCCACAATGCCCACTCCGAAGTACTCATGCCAGATGCGATTCACCGTCGCCCGAGCGAAGTAAGGATTCTTTGGATCGACGATCCATTCGGCCAGCAGGCTCCGGCGGTCGGTTTCGCCTTTCACCTGAGGCATAGCGCCTTCAAGGAACTTCATCGCTGCCGGGCTTTTGGAAATCGGATGCTCCACCTCGCCGCTATCCTCCAGAAACCAGGTGCGCCGGTATTCCCCGTAGCCGTGCTTCACTCGAAGCCGAGCAAAGAATGCGGCCAGACCATAGAAGTCGTCCTGAGTAAGATTCTCCAATGGGTGGTTGTGGCATTCCGCGCACTCCATGCGAACGCCCAAAAACAGGCGGCTCACCGTGGGAACCACCTTGTTCACGCTGAACTTCTTGAGCATGAAGTCGGTCGCTGGGTGCCAGAAATTCGCCGCCGGGTTTAGGGTGGTGTCCCCTTGGCTCGTCAGCAGCTGGCGAACGACCGCGTCGTAAGGCTGATCTGCGGCGATCCATTCGCGGGTCCAATCTTTGAAGGTCCCCATGGAGCGGCCCTGCGAATTGAGTTGGCAGTTTCGAAACCAATCCTCGAACTTCACGGTCCAGTGGGAGACATATTCCGGTCGATTCAGGAGGGAATCAACCAGCCGAGCCCGTTTGTCGTTTCGGGTCTCCTCGACAAAGGTTTGGACTTCCGCCGGGGTGGGCAGGATTCCGATGGCATCCAGGAAGACGCGCCGTACAAATTCCCGGTCAGAACTCAGGGGATACGGAGCGACGTTCATCTGTTTCATCTTGGAAAAGACCAAGTCATCGACGAAGTTGTTGGCCTGGCAAACCGGATAGTCGGAGGAAGCTCGCGACAGGATCACACCGATTTGCGCGGTGGCTACTTGCCCCATGGCCCGAGCCATTACTGTAGTCAATCCCGGGGCGACGGCAGTCATTTCTCCTGGCGAGGCCAACTTCCCGACCGAGTCATCGGCGACGAGAAAGCGAACTTCGCGGGTCATGTCACGAGTGGTGCCGTCGGAGAGTCGTCCGATCGCAACCAGGCGCTGCCTGCTTCCGGCGCCGACCAGAATCTGCTGGCTGGGAAACAATTCAAGTCTGCCCAGTTGCACGCCGCCTGAGTCCCGCTTTGCTCCTTGCTTGAGCCAGCTGAGAATCGTGTGGTATTCCTCACCTTCGGTCGGCAGCACCTGCCCGCCACCGTGCGGGACCGTAAACGATGGCTTGGAAAGCACCAAGCTCTGTTCCGGGTCATCGAGATTGATCCGGCGGCCTTCGTGGGCCTTCACGATCATTTGGTAGTCCGCCTCAGCGTCGTATCCGAACAATGACAACTTGAACCCGTTCTGACCCGCGGGGGAACCGTGACAGCTCGAACCATTACAACCCTTCGTAGTGAGAATGGAGATCACGTCGGGAACGAAGCGTACCGTCATCTCGGTTGTCTGATCGCTCACCTTCACCACAGACAGGCTACTCAGTTGTCCCAGGCTCACCTGGATTTCAGCACTGCCTGCACTTTTGCCTAGCAACCGATGTTTCTCCAAGTCGACGGTGACGACTTGAGGCTGGGACGATCTGATTCGGCAAGACGAGGTCACGTCTGTTTTTGTTCCATCGCGATTCGTGGCCAGGACGATGAACTGTTGAGAGCTTCCCGGTGAAGCTAGTCGGATGTCTTCGGGCTGCACTCGAATCGCTTTCAGACTCGCGTGCGAGCTCGACTTGGCATAGGTCCCAGGCAAGCGAAACGGTGACAGCAAAAGCGCAATCAGCAAGGAGGTTCGCAGCCCCGCGACGAGCCCTGGGACGCCGGACAAACACTGACGCCGAGGAACCACGGCCACGTTCCCGGATTCGTGGCGGCGAGCGCCCAGCCAAGTGGCGTATGTAAAAGTCCCCTGCGGCATGACTCGAATCTCGATCTCTCTTGAGACTGAGTTTGACTGTATCTCTTGGTCGGGCGCGCGTCAAGGGGATCGCCCACTAAGATCGCCTGAGGAGTTTTTCATGCTGCGTTGCGGCGCCACGTTCGATGAAAATCGGTCCGCAGCTTCCAAGACCGCGCGAGTAAGACCTCCCCTTGATCCCCTCCTTGCCAAGGAGGGGAGATGATTCTCAAGAGAGCATTGCGAGTGACGATGACACTTCCTCTGCGTGCTTTCTTTGATGGGGTCGATTAATTCACAGGTGGGCTCTGAGGTGTGTGGGTCAGCGGCCGCAATGGGCAAACGGCGCTCGGACTGCAGTTGCGACGTCTGGAGAAGGCGCCTCGAGTCGAATGGTCTCTATGGGTCTTTGTACTTCAGGGTCCTGCCGCGGTCAAACCAGGGGATCGGCATCAAGAAAGACTTGGGCGGGGCGAGACGCGGACTACGGGTTCTTGGAAGACACAAAATCCTGGGGGCACGCACAGGGCGTACGTTCTGTCATGTGTGTGAGACAGAACGCGAGAGCAGTTCCGTGACAGGTGGGAATACCTGTCACGGGCACAATCCGGCCATGGCCGTGGGTCACCGGTTGGCAAGGGCCGAGTCGTCGATGATGATTTCTACGCGGCGATTTTTCTGCCGTCCGTCAGCCGTGTTGTTATCGGCCACAGGCGTCGTTTCGCCAAGGCCTTGAGTGGTTATTATTTCCTGCTTGACGCCCGCTTGCGCCAGATATTCTTTCACCGACTCGGCGCGGTGCTGGGACAAAGTCGTGTTGTATTCGTCGCTTCCTACGCTGTCGGTATGACCTTCAATTTTGAGGCTGAGCCCCGGCTGCACCATGAGAATGCCCGCGATGCGGCTGATGACTTCTCGCGCTTGCGGTTGCAGAGTAGACTTGGCGGTGTCAAACAGAATGTCGGGCAGGTTGACGATGAGTCCGCGGGCGCTGTCCCGCGTCTCTGCGATCCGGCCCAGCGCCTCTTGCATGCGCTTCCTGGCCTCCTCGCGCTCCTGAGTGGCTTTGGCCGCCGCGGCCTCCGCTCGTTGGGCAGCCTCCGTGCGCGCTTCGACTTCCGCCGCAGCGCGACGCGCGTCTTCTTCACGTTTGGCTGCCTCCTCAGCAGCTCGGCGAGTGGCTTCTGCGGCTTCGGCAGTCAACCGCTGCTGTTCCGCTTCCTGGGCGCGCTTCCTTTCATCGACCTGGGCCTGCTCCGCCTCGGTTTGAGCCTGATATCCGAGCCGGACCGTTTCCTTGCCCAGATTGGTGATCTCTTTCTTGTCCAGCCGGCCGCGCACGGCCTCCTCGGTCTTGCGCAGTAACAGTCGCGCTTCTGTCAGTTTCACGAGCGAGTACTTCTCGGCCTGGGACCGTTCCGCCAGTTCGACAGCTTTCTGGGCCTGTGACACGTCCGACCTCATTTCGCTAGTGGCTTCCAGATTCTTGGGCAGCGACTCGCGCTGGAATTTGTACTCAGCTTCGTGGCCCTGGTAGCGGATTTGAGAGGTCTGGATCGAGGCATCCAGCTTCTCTTTGCTGCTATTCTCCAGGACCACAAACCGGCTGGGGCTTCGAACCAGGAAGTGAGGCTCGGCAGTCACAACCATTCCGAAGGTCTCAAGACGGGTGGTCACATTCAGCTTGCCGCGGTTTCCGTCGAGGACAAACTCACCCACATTGCTCACATAGCCCTCAGGCGAAACCGTCCAGAACACATAGGTGTTGAAGTCCCCGCCAAACAGAATCGCAGGTCTCATTTCATCGAGCTCAATTTCAATTTCCGTCGCACCTTTTTTGCGTTCCACCTTAGCCTCGCCCTTGGCCTCGGGCAAACGGGTGGTTCCCTGGAACTTGACCGATACGGTCTTTCCTTCAGGATAGGTTAACGCCATGATCTCCCCGGCACGGTCCGACTGTGCCGGTGCCGCCGTCTGCGCCAGGGAAGGTCGTGCAACCAATGCTGCGAACCACACAATCACGGTAAACAGGGATCGGTTAAGGATCCTCATGGTCAAATCTCCTTTTACTTTTACGCCGATGGGTACTTTACGCCGGTTGGCTTCGCTCGAGACCGAGGTTTGCGATCCACCTCCGGTTCTCTCACCGTGGGTCCATTCTAGGGCCCCATCTTTCCCGAGAAGAGAACTTCTATCTTAGTTTACCCCCACACCGGATTTCAAGCCACCCCTCAAAAAATGGGGTGAAATCCAAGGTTGCGCACAAGGGATTTTACTCGTTTGTTTTGTGAAGCGAAAGTGTTTCGAGCTCGCCCGGGCGGTCAATTTGTTCCGGCTTTGACCACCTCGATCTGAACCTTGGCCTTGCCATCCTTGATCATATCGAGTTCCTCGGCTGCCCGACGGGTGACTTCAATGATTTTGTCCTTCGATCCATGCGGGCCACGGTCATTGATGCGCACGACGACGCTCTTGTTGTTCTTCAGATTAGTCACTTTGACCATCGTGCCAAAGGGGAGGGTCTTATGGGCAGCGCTCATGCTATTCTTGTCATATTTCTCCCTACTCGCTACCGGTCGGCCCTGGAATTGGTCGCTATAGAAGACGCAAATGCCAGTCTGCGGGCCAGCGGACTTCTGTGCGGCGGACTGGCCAACTACGACCGAGCATGGCAGTACTGATGAAACAAGCCAGCAGGATGATTGACCAGAGAGGTCCATTCCTTGTCACGGAGTTTTCTCCTTTCGTAGACGTTTCTCTTACCTGGGTAATTAGCTTCAATTGGCGGGTGGGACGAGGGTACGTGCGCTCCCAGGACGGAACCAACGCTCTTCTGATTCTCACGTGCAATCGCCGCCACTGGAACTCGTAAATCTACGAGTCGCAGGAAGGAAGATTTGGGAATGGGACGAGGTTACGTCGGAAGGTCGGAGTCTTGCGAGAGTCTGCATACGCCGATTCATCTGTGGGATCGCGGATGAATGGGTGAGAAATCGTGTCGCCGGATTGGGTAGCCCTACCACGAAGGGCTGCGGTCTCAGCGGCTATTCAGCTGCCTGTCCCGCTGCCGCCGCGTCCTTCGGTTCCTCGGACTTCTCGAGATCCTTCTCCAGAAAGTAGTTCAGAAACGTTCGGAATGACCGCGATCGCTCCCAGTTGCCCCAGGTCGATCCAGGTCGGCGAGATCACAGTCCGGATGATGTCCGACGCCAGCTCGAATTCGAGCCCGAGCAGCAGCCAGACCCCGAAGCGCCTCCACACCTCCTTCCGTTGGCCGTGAGTCGGTTTTCGGAACACGAGCCCAAGTATTCCGACGAACGCCTCAACGGCGCCAAATGCGATGATCAATACGGCAACGATCTCGACGCTGAGCGCAATGGAACCGGCGAACTCTTTGAACAGCTCCTCCATGGATCAGCCTCCTTGAAACAGCACTTCACACCCACATCGCCACGCAGATTCAGCCCGAGATACTGAGCCTGCAAGTCGGCTGGCGCGATTGAGATCGCGCCGAGGAGGGCGAGAAGCCTGAGCAGCGAGCGTTGCACGTGAATCGTCATCTTTGTCTCCTGCCCTTTTGAATTGATTACAGCCGAGGCGGGGTAGCGCAGACTCCTGGTCTCGGAGTCTGCGGCTTTGGGCGGTCAATGCCGGAGAAGCCAGAGAACCCGCACAAAAAGGCAGGTTCGCTCATGATCTTCGCGGGTTTAATGAGGCTCCGAAGCAGCCTTGGTGTCTCTTCGTGCCCTTCTTGGGTAATCTATTTCGGGGCCGGCGGTCGGGCGGTTATCCGTGGTTCCTTCCGGCGTTCCCCGGGTCTTGCATTCTGGCTCGTCCAGGCCAAGCTGCCAGGACAAGGGCTATCCAGCCCGCTTCAGCGTCCGCGCCAGGCGCTCAAGGGCTGTTCGGGTCTTAGTTTCCTGAGTGCCGGCGGGGTCGAGGCCAAGTTCGCGCAGATGGTTTTCGAATGCTTTCCTAGCAGTTGCCGCCCGGTCCGGTTCCACTTTGATCGAAACCTCAAGCAAGTCCTCGCCGTCGGGAAGCCTCCACTCTTCCATGGTCAACTCGTGCTCGAATCTCTTATGTTTCGTTTTCCAGCGCAGCACTCGGATTGGACCCAGGACCTTGAGCGCGGCGAAGTCAACAGGGTGCGTGGTGAACTGACTTAAGAAGCGCTCCTGATCCGGCGAGTAGAGTTTTTGGATTGGGCGCTTCCCCTTGGCCACATCGTCGATCTCGTCGCGTTTTTGCACGGTTGTAAGCGACGCCGAGCAAACCACGCGATCTCCCGTGCTGTCGGCCTCTATCTTGAAACCGGGCAGTTCGGACCAGTTTTGAGGCACCTCAGCGGGTTCAACGGGACGGATTTTGACCGTCGAGTCGTCATTGTCCCCTTTGACCAGGCGGGCTCGAAGCACGACGCCTGCATTGAACAAATCCAGATTGGGCGTATCGTAGAAATAGATGACGCGGACCTCCGCTGAATCCTCGTTGAGTTCCAGTACCCTGATCCCCTTGAGCTCTTGATCACCGCGGATGGTCACTTTGATCTCGACTCCGGCGACCCCTGCGACCGTAGGTGTGCTGCGGGTGCCTTCGGACGGCTTGCGAGTTGATGTCATGATCGGTCCTCCTTTGAGTGCGGCAGGCCGGGGCCCATCCTTTCAGCTTTTGACCGCGCCGGCGATTGCGGCGTGCTGGCGCTTACGCCAATTCAGGTACGGAAGCGACACGACCGCGTTCACGATCAGATACAGCAATACAGCTGCGAGCACGAGCTTCTGCCCCGGGAAGTTGGCGCTGACGATCGCCATTGCGACGCCAGGGTGTCGCGATGCCGTCGACAGCGCGAGGACAGTCCGGTCCTCCGGGTCAGGCCCGCCGAGCAGATGACCGGCTGCAAGCCCGACGACGACAAACGCGGCGATCGCGAGGATCGTCCCGTCGCCGATCAGGGATGTGATTGCCGGCCACGCTGTAAACAATATGGGAAGGACGCTGACGACGAGCAGCAACACGGCTGCCAGGGACAGCGGCTTCGCGATCCGCTCAGCAAATGCCGGTGCAAAATGCCGGACTGCAATTCCCGCGGCCAGCGGTATGAACACCGTGATCAAGACGAGCTGCGCGACGGTGGCAGGCGCGATGTCAAGTGTTCTCGCGAAAGCTCGCCCCAGCAACTCCACGCTGATGGGCACCACGACGATCGCGAGCAGCGCCGCCGCGACGAGCAGTCCGAACGCGTAGGACGAGCCCCCTCCCGCCTTGATCTCCTTCTTCGGAAGGATGGGCGGAACGGGCGATACCGCCAGCACGAGAAGAGCGATCTTCGCGGCTGGGTGTAGCTCGAAAAGGGCCGCGATCGCTGCCGCGAAGAGCGGCATAATGACGTTCATCGATAGCAACGAGCGAACGAGTTCCCGCGGTCGTCGAAACAGATATAAAGCGTCATCCAGGCTCGCGTTGAGCGCGAGACCGAAAACAATGAATACGATGCTTGTTTTCAGCGCAAGGGGTATCAGTGTTGCCAGGTCCATGACATAACCTCCGATCCTTTAGCGATGCCTAGTCAAGGGCGTTACCCCATAAGCGCTAACCTGCTGGCCAGGGGTTTCTCTGATTTAGAGACCCAACCGCCAAGAACGCCAAGGGCGCTAAGAAAGAATTGTCGACTCTATCCGCTGGTCAGTTCCTCAGGATGGTTTCGGACCACTCGCTGGATGCCGTCGCGGAGCCAGATCACGTTCCAGTTGATAATCAATCCCAAAGACAAGCCGCTCAGTTTGAGGTAAGTCAACAGCTGTGCAACGTGGATGGGAAGAATTCTTTCCGACCAACCTGGGGTGTCTCTTCGTGTCCTTCGTGGGTCTACTTCGGCGCCGGCGGGTCTACCTTCAGCAACAGCGCCTGCGTAAAGCTGATGTCCACCTTGTCGCCGACCTTGACGCCCTGCAGGTTCTTCAAGTCACGCACGCGGAAAGTATGCACCCCGCCCTCCGGGCCCTTGACCGTCACCGTCTTTGCCGGGCGGTCGATTTCCTCGACGCTAACGGTGATGGTTTGCTGCACGGTGGCGGTGGCACCCGGTTTTCCTGGGCGCGCGGTGACCGATTCGGTCTTCTTGGCCGGCGCCGCCTCGCCGGGCTTGCGGACGCTCACAGCCACCGATTCGGAATACGTCGCCGTGACCTCGTCGCCGACCTTCAGGTCGTTAAAGCGTTTGACGCTCTCGTCCGCGTGGAGGGCCACTGAGTTGCCTTTTGGGCCCTTGAGGGTGACCATCCGGGTGGCCTTGTCGATCGCTTCGATCGTGGCCTTCACCGTGACGGACTCAGTTTCCTTGATCGACTTCATCTCCTCTTGTGCGGCAGACGCCGCTGTGATCATCATGGTGGCGGTGATCACTACGAACATAAGGGCTGTGAGCACCGCGGTGCGTAGTGTCCTAAACAGAAACATGAGTTTTCTCCTTTCAAAGAGAGTAATAGTGATGAGTGATGAGGCTATCCAGCCGGCTTCAGCGTCTGCGCCAGACGCCTGAGAGCTATTCGGGTGTTGGTTTTCTGAGCTTGGGCCGGGTCGAGGCCAAGCCCGCGGAGATGGCTTTCGAATGCCCTCCTCGCCGTTGCCGCCTGATCCTGTTCCAATCTGATAGAAACCTCAAGCAAATCCTCGCCGTCGGGAAACCTCCGCGTCTATGAAAGCCACGGGGCATGATTGCCATCGGTACCCACTTGCTTGGGTACGCCCACCGGGAAGACCCACCTTGGCACGACAAAGCCTACGCCAGTGTTGCCCAACTCGCGGAGGGTCGACTGTCCTGGGCGATCCCCTAGCCGTGTCTTCACGAGTTTCTCGCAATGGTGACTCACCCTCGGGTTTACAATCGTCCGATTGTCTCGACTTGGCCATTGAACAGGTAGAAGCTTGGCTCGAGGCTCCAGCCTCACGATCCTGTCGGAGGTCGACGCTATTGGCTTGAGCTTCGCGCGGCGTTGAAAGATGATCGGGTCGTCGGTCCGCAAGTTCACGACGCGCTGGTTGCCTCATTGTGTCGACTGCATGGCGTGCGAGAACTCTGGACGGCAGACCGGGATTTCAGTCGTTTCACGGGACTTACCGTCCGCAACCCACTCATCGGATAACCGGCTCTCTGCGCCCACTGCACAGAGTTCCCTCACCGGGCATTTTCCCGCCGCCAACTCGAGTTTCTATTCTACAGTTGTCCCCACTTGCAAGGGCGCGCCGGCAGGGTCTTTCTTATTTTCGTAGCACACCCCCCGGGCGAGAGCTTGATGCCCTCTCTCAGTTGGAAAGTCCAGCTCCCGTTGACAACCCCCGCGTCCCTATCTTCCATATCGAAGTAGTGACCCTCGAAATTCAGGCCGCGGTACACCGGCTGCAGGTAACTAAAGCTGCCAAATTTACTGGAAGCCACGAACTCGACATCAGGGAACCGGTCTTCCTCATCCGCTGTTGCCGGGTGGGGTGCAGGATACTGTGTGTGCGGGCCAGCGGGGAGAGGCTCTGGCTTTTCTTGAGCACTTGTCACTGGAGCGAAGAACATGAACCAGCACCAAGACAATGCTTGGTGTTCCCCTTGAGCAGAGGGGACTGGAGGGCGCCAGAAGTGATCGAGCAGAGAAGAGTGCCTTGGTCACCGAGTCAGTCACTACCGGCGGGTACATGAATTTCTGACCTCACTTTCTCGCTTGAGTTTCGGCTGCTGGAGTCATTCATTCGGATGGACTAAGGGCCAACCCTTCAATCTTCGAAAGAATTCTCGAAACCAACGCAGACATGCGGAAACACAGGGAGTCGTCTTGAAGCTGTGAAGAACTGAAACCTTCGGTTTCTCTCGCCCCGAGAGGGAGAGCTACGGCGGTGTATATCCCTACGTTTCACCTAGCTCAGGGAGCAACCTCATACACCGGGGGGAAACGGCATTGAAGCGCCAAGGACGCCAGCAAGGCCAAGGGCATAAAACCGGACCCGTTCGAAAGGGAGCACTCGTTTCGGGTCAGATAATTCTCTTGGGCTCTTTGCGTTCCTTGCGGTTCTTCCGGCGATTTGGCCGTTTTGTGAACTTAACCTGCAGCAATCAAACTAGAGATCGAGGTAGACCGTCAGACACGGAGCCGACTTCTTCGTGGCCGGCTTCTCTCCGCGTTCCACTTCCCTGGAGTTAGTTCCGCACGCGGACGATGCAGCGGAATCCCAGATGACCGGTCGAAGTATCGATCGGCTGGGCCATACGTGCCGCCGGGCGGTAGCGCCGGCAGTAGTTCGGGCGCGCACAGGTAGGAGCCGCCCTTCATCACCTTGCGGGGAATCTTGATCTCTGGAGAGCAGGGGTCATAGCTCTTCTCGCGGTCTCCCCCCCTGGGGTTGTGGTTGGCGCAGCACGACTGCTCGACCTGGTGGTGATCCTCGTACCAGTCGGTGGTCCACTCCCAGACGTTGCCCGTCACTTCATGGAGGCCGTAGCCGTTGGGAGGAAAGGAACCCACAGGCGCAATCCCTTCGAATCCGTCCAACTTCAGGTTCTCGATAGGAAATTCGCCTTGCCAGGTGTTGGCCAGCAGCTTACCCCCAGGGGAGAACTCATTGCCCCAGGCGTAGGCCGCTCCCTCCAGCCCGCCGCGCGCGGCAAACTCCCATTCGGCCTCTGTTGGCAGCTCTTTTCCTGCCCACTTTGCATAGGCTTCGACGTCTTCGAAAGCGACGTGGACCACTGGGCTGCGATCACGTCCCTTGATGGAGCTGCCGGGCCCATCGGGGTGGCGCCAGTTGGCGCCGGGTACCCACGTCCACCAGTTGTAGTGGTTGCGCAGATCGACGCGCTGGCTGGGCTTGCGGAAGAGCATGGAAGCCGCCACGATCATTTCCGGCTTGGCGCCCGGGTAGTCGTCCGGGTTGGGCGGCTTCTCACAAAATGTGACGTATCCAGTCGCCTGCACGAAGCGGGCAAACTCAGCATTGGTCACCGCGTATTTGTCCATCCAGAAGCCGTCCACGGTGGCTTGATGAGCGGGAGCTTCTTCTCGGTAGTGCTCGTTCGACCCCATCATGAAGGTGCCCCCCGGTATCCACACCATGTTTTCAAATGGCGGAGGCCCAGGGCTTGGTGCGCGCTCCGCCTCGCTCGGATCTTGTTTTGATAGGCCGATGTCAACCAGGTCGCTCATAGCTTCCTCCCTTTCTTACAAGGCCCGATTTCGGAATGCGGATTTCGGAATGCAGAGTACGGAATGACAATTGCTAGTTCTTCGATTCTCTTATCCTTGAAATGCACGCTTCGCACTCCGGGTTCCCCATTCCGAAATCCGCATTCCGAGTTCCGCATTCCACAGTGGCACTGCTGGAATCACCGCGCGACTCGCCGCGATGAAGGCTAACCCATCGGTGCGGGGTGGTGGGGGAATTGTCCGTTCGTATCCGCCGCCTTGTACCCGCGTATAGGTCTGGATACCTTGGTTTATCTGGCGCGGTGGGGGCACACATGACTGTTGGACAAGCTGCTGTCGCCGAGGTCAGAGGGACAGTGACCTCTACCTACGCATTTTTTTGACAACGGTGGGGGCCGTTCTTGTAACCAAATGACACCACTGAGGAGGAAGGTGATGCAGCGCAGACCCGCTGTTCATGCCGGTCTGCCGCTTCTCGTCTCGAGGCCCCAAAACTGCCGCAGACCTGCCAAAGGAACGGCTGGTCTGCGCTAAGGGTTCAATATCGTTGTGCGGCCCGAACGAAAATCGTGTTCTCGTTTCGCTTCGGTGTTCGACCCCCTGCCGCGAACAGCGCGGCGTCCCCCTTGCCAAAAAGGGGGACCAATCCGCAGAGCAGACTGGATTCAAGCGATCGAGAGCACCCAGGAGGGGAATCCCATGGAGCTGGACAGCCGCCCGGCCTACTTCTTCACCGGAGGCGGGTACTTCTTGAAGAGCTTCTCCACCGCTTTGTTGAGCTTCTTCTCGCTCTTCTCAGGGTTGGGGTTGCTGCTGAGTGTGTCGCTCGCGGTCCCGCGCCAGATGAGCTTCTTGTCCTTCACATCGCCCAAGTCCACAACCAGTTGGCCTGTCAGAATCTTGGTGACCGTAGTAGTGCTCATCCCGCCACCACCATAGCCATAACCCCAGCCGGCCCCATATCCCCACCCTCCTGTATTCATGGTATTGAACTGGGCTTCTTCGCCAACGGCGGCGTGGTAGGCAACCACGAGATCCGGATTACCGCCGGACTCGACCTTCTGCAAACCCTTGGCGGCCAGTTGCGCCTCAATGGCACGGGTGATCCGCTCGTCATTCAGCTGGCTTTTGGCGGGCGTTCCTTTCACCCAGGCGTAAGTTTTGTATTTCGAGAAGTCCCTCGCCTTGTCCCAATCGTTAGTGACCTTCTGCGCCAAGGCGCTGCCGGCCACCAGCAGCAGGGAAGCGAGAGTTACAACGATGCGTGCACCTTTCATGATCATCCTCCTTGATTGATGATGTAGTTATCTTACTCCTTTAGAGATAGTCTTTGCTAGATCGTAGGCAAGCTGGCGACCTCAGACCGCCGGCGGACCTGTCTCCATCGGCAGGTGGCTCGCAAAAAGGGGAACAAAGGCAGCTAAGAAGGCAGCTAAGAACGTCTGCTACTACGCTGGCGCTGGCAGCCTTGCCGGGTCGCTGGCCAACTTCCGAACTCGGGTTAGTATTCAACCTCAAGAAGCCTCCTCAGTTCCCAAATCATAGCAGCAGCTTCGTCACAGTCTCCAGTATCGTTCTGAGGGGCACGGCCGCCAGCGCAACCGGAACAAACGGGAGGAGCACTGCGATGATTAGACTGCGCAACTGGATCAGATCGAACGGGAGTTCCTTCAATTCACGCACATTGGAGACAATCTGGTAAAGGTCGGTGGTGGATGAAAATCCGGCACGTCCAGTGCGCTTGCATCGATACCTCCCCCGCGGTTGAGCCACTTCCGCTCGAACTCACGTCCCACGTCATCGGCCAGCCGCCCGTACTCAAACACGCCGCGTAGCTTCAAATGGCGCAGATTGCGGCTGAACACCACAAGTGGTCCTACGAACAGGAAAAGCACCAAGATAACCAGACCTGCGACAAGGAACCCGAACTCGAGCAGCGTAGACCCCTGGTGCACGACGCGATTGGCGACCCCACCGGCCACCACCGTTGCCAACGCGAGACCGAGCGGTGCGTACACGCGGATCGAGGTACCGACAAACTTGAGCCCGCCCGCAAGATCCGGGTGGGCCGCGATCAGTTGCAGGTCAAGACGCGACATCAGCCACAGGAACCGGCCCCAAACGAGAATACGCCAAAGCCAGCCAAAAAACAGGACGAGCAACCACGGCAGACTCACGACGACGTGCCACCAACCGGCCAGAGAAAGGGTATGGCCGTTTACCGGCCGCTGCCAGGCCAGAAATTCCTCGTGCGGGGAGGAAAGCATCAAAGCGGCAACCAACCCGAAGGCGGCGATAACAGCCATCAGCTCTGCCGACGGCGAGTCGAGCAGCCGGCGGCTGGAGGTGACAGCGTCGTCAAAGCGGGCGCGGTCTGGTCCGGCCACCAGCTCTGCTTCCAGAAAGTGGCGGGCAATGGCCCCCAGTCGAGGGATGCAGAACGACTCCGCGATGATAAACAGCGGTGCCGCCACCAGAGAACGCGCGTGGACGGCGAAATCGACCAGGAACGACCCCTCGGTTCCACCGCGCCAGGCAAGACCCTGCACGACCGCCAACACAAGCAGAGGCACCCATCCGAGTAACACCACCACAGTAACCCGCTTGCCAATCTTAGGGTCATTCGGCCTGATGAGGTGCAGCCACTTCTGCAACCAGAAGGGCGGCCCGCCTCGGAACAGCTCGCTCTCATATGGAATCGTCGCACTCATCTTCTCGTAGAGCCATTCCCACAGGCGCTTCTCAACGCCACCTTGGGCCAAGCCACATGCCGCAATCCACATCTCACAGTCTGCAATCGGTCAGTGCCGAAAGACCACCGAGATCAAGGCCAGGATTCCGAGAACTGAAATCAAGGCTGCAAGCACCGTTGCCAGCGAATAAGGGACGCCGGGATAGTCTTCCCTCATGGCCCTCATGTCCCGTCGGTGCTGAAGCGTGGCGATCAACAGCGCCAATAGCCCGATGGAAATCATCGCCAGCGCAAATCCTCGCGGCCCGATCAGGTACCGCTCACCGCCGCTCTCACCCTTTTCGCGCAGGTACTGGAAGAATTTGTAGATGGTGAAGCCAAAGCTAATCAGCGACGTCGCTGTCCTGACCCAAGCCAGGAGAGTGCGGTCATGAGCGAGACGGGTTCGATCGAGAGCGAGTTTGGTTGAAAGAGAAACCTCCTCCCCTTTGCCTGCCCCTTGAGTCGCCACTTGAGCAACCCCCTTCCAGTGCGGCGGCACCGGCCGGAACGAGTAATGATAGCCGCGCCGGACGAGGCTGGCTATTGTCCCTTGGTATCGACGGATTATACCTTGGTATAGGTAGGCTTGAGACCTGAGGCTTGAGACCTGAGGCTTGAGACCTGAGGCTTGAGACCTGAGGCTTGAGGCTTGGACCTGAGGTTGAGCTGTGCCTCGCTGGTTCTTGCCCCGCAATCCTCAACCCTCCACCCAAGCCCAAAGCTATAAACTCGGCTTCCCGCGTTCAATCCCAAGTTCCGAGTCTAACTCCCCAGTCCCGAGACTCGACATCTCAAGTCTCAGGCCTCAAGTCTCAAGCCTCAGGCCTCAAGTCTCAAGCCTTCAGCCTGAAAAGAGCGTTCCCGGAAACGGTTCTTCCATCTAGAATAGGGTCTCTTCGTAATGACCTTGCCGATCGAACCTATGAAAGAACTTCTGAAAGCAGAATGGCAACTCTTCTTAGAGGCGCTTCAGCGGCGGGAACAGGGATTTCTTGACGAACTGGCAGGCGCCTGGAACGACGCGTCGGCTCTGCTGACTTTGGTTCGTGAGACGTTCACCGCCTGGCAGGGCCGCACTTTGGAAGCTGGGTCGTTTGAAGCCGTGTGGGGTAGGGAACGCCAGGCAGGGGGAGATTTGCTGGAGGGTCCCTTGAGCCAATATCAGGGCAGACGCCCCGTTCGGCGAGTTTTATCTGCCATCGAGGAAGACTGGGCTTCAATCGAGGAGTTGGTGCGCCCTCTTCCGGATTCCGTGCCCTGTACAGGGAGGCGATTCCTGAGTCTGGTCGGGAGTTCGTTCGCCGCCACCTGGGTGGATTCATTGGCCAGTTGGCGAAGCCGTGGCCAGAAGCTGCCCCTTCGCAGCATGCTCGTGAATCACCTGCATCGCGAGGTGTGGGGGCGATCCCGGCTGGATGCTTCATTCCAGTTGCTTCTGGCCGAAGCCTGCTTCGCATTGCGTGAGCCTTGGCACATCTACCGGGCACTTATGATCAATGATTTGCTGGAGGTGAAGTCTGAGACTCAGGAGCTGAAGGTTGACTGGGACCGCTGGGTGCAGAGGAGCTCGGCTATGCAGATTCAGGCGTTCAAGTTACTGGAAGAGTACCAGACCTGGGTAGGAGACAGTTCCAGGCGCTTGGCCCGGGCGATCTACCGCGGCAGTGGGGGCTCTCGTCCCGGCCAAGCCCGGGCGAGTAAGCTCTCCGAAAGGCTGCATCAGAAGAACCTCTCCTTCTGGGCGAAGCAGCAGCGGGCTCTTGCAGCCGTACTCGATTTGGAGTTACGGATTCACCGTCTTGAGAGCCAGGCCGTGGAGATTACTGCCGGCAGCCTGAATTCCCTCCGTCGCCAGCACGAAGAGCTGAAACATGGGTTGGAAGGAATGCTCCGCCAGCTGGACACAGGACCAGGAGCCTCCCTTCAGTTCGACCCTCCCAGATTGGGTGCGCCCATGCGCGGCCTGAAAGAGCAGGTGGACCAATGGGCGGAAGGGCTCTCTGAGGCCTGCCAATCCTGGTTGCCGGAAACAGTCGAAATCCCCGCGACCCGATGGCGCTTGCCACTGGTGCGACGGGTCTCCAGATCAGTCGAACCTCAAAAGGTCTTCTCATTTGCTGTGGAGAATTTTGGCAAGCCTGTTTTGGCTGAAGCCATCGCCGGGATTACAGAAACAGACTTCGTCATTGCACGAGAAATGGAGCATGCACGCGAAGTCGTGGAGTACGGAATCGAGTCCGCCAAGTCGGGAGAGATTCAAGACAAAGACCTGCTTGTCGAGGCCGTCGTCAACGCAAGAAGTCTCCTTGAGGAACAAGCCAGGGCCACGGTAGACCTCGATCTCCTGGATCGGAAAGAGGTGGAATCCTTGGCGGGCGTCTTTCTGGAGACTCACTCCGAAATGGAGGTCAGCCGTGTTGGTTTGTTGGCTCACTTGACGCGGCTGCGTGGCCGGCGAGCGCTGAATCAGCTGGCCGAATATCTGCAAATGGGCTCCAGACGGCTTGAGAGCCTGGCCCGCGGTTCTCTGGACCGTTTCTTGGTGAAGATTGGATGGAGGCTGCCAGCTCGACCGGCGCTGAAGCCCGTCATCCGGCGGGCCCACCTCAAAGAAGTGCTGCAGGTGAAGGTGGCCGGCCGCGAGCTGCCACCCCTCTATCGGCGCCTTTTTCGGTTGGATCCGATAGAGGACCCCCGCTTCCTGATTGGTCGAGAGGAAGAACTGCGTAATTTCGGGGAGGCTCTGCAAGGATGGGAATCGGGCCAATTCGCCGCGATCCTGCTGGTCGGTGCTCGAGGGAGCGGTAAAACAAGCCTGCTGAATTGTGCCCGGTCGAGTGTTCTTGCCGACCGCCGCCTCGTGGTTGGGAGCTTCAGCCAAAGGCTGACAACCCCAGAACAAATACAAGCTTTCCTACGGGAACTCTTACAGATCCCCGGACAGGCGAGTCTGGAGTCAGCCTTAGCTGAGGGCCAGCGGGTCGTCATTCTGGAGGAACTCGAGCGTACCTTCCTCAGAACGGCGCGCGGGTTTGAAGGCCTTCGCACTTTGCTGGAGATCATTCATCCAACCTGCCGTTCGACGTTGTGGATCTTGTCGTTGAACGATCGCTCTTTCCAGTACCTGGATGTTGCGGTCGATCTAGGCCGCTTCTTTTCCCACCGGATCAATGCGATGTCGGTGAAGCAGGATGATTTGGCCACGGTGATTCTCCAGCGCCATAATCTGTCGGGTCTTCGGCTGAAGTTTGCTCCGCCTCCTCCGGAGGATCCTCGCATGAGCCGTATACGAAGCTGGCTGGGCCTCCAGCGGGACGCCCAGCGGTTGTTCTTCGAGGCGCTCTACGAGCAGTCGAGCGGAGTGTTTCGCTCGGCATTCAAGCTCTGGCAAGACTGCATCGAGAATGTGGAGGCGGGTGTGGTGGAGCTGGGGCAACCTCTGGCTCCTGACTATAGTGGCCTTCGCGCCGAATTGGCGCAAATGGACTGCTTCACGCTGGTGGCGCTGCAGCAGCATGGTTCGCTGACCGAAGGCGAACTGGCTCAAGTTTTCTGCGAGCCGGTCGAGACCAGCCGGGTCCGGCTGGGTCGATTGCTGGAGCTGGAGATTCTGGAACACGACCCAGTGCATCCTGGCATCCGCATTCGGCCGGAAGCGCGCCACTTTGTTCAGGACACGCTTCACCGCGCCAATCTGCTGTGAAGCGAGGAAACAATCGTTGCCCTCGGCGCCAAAGCGATGCCGAGCACGAGCACGACGACAACGAAGACGAATTCTGCGGGGAGGATAGTGATGGACAGGGTTGACGCGAGCTATCTAGGACTGTTGGCTCAGATACAGACCAACATCTTTCAAAAGATCAACTTCACGAATCTCGCAATCATATCAGTGACCCTTGGGCTGGTCTGGTTGCTTCTCAGGTATCTGGCGAAGCTGTTTAAGGCGATCAGCGACCGGCAACCGCACATGCGGTTCATGATCCTGTTCCTCGAGCCGGGTGTGCGCATCTTGCTATGGTTCAGCGCTCTGATTTTCGCAGTCCAAATTCTGGCTCCAAGCCAGGATGCGTTCCTGGCTGCCATCGGCTCGGCCGCGCTGGCTGTCGGCCTCGGCGCTCAAGACTTGATCAAGAATTTGATTGGCGGGCTGGTAATTCTCGCCGATCGCCCCTACCAGATCGGCGACCGGGTCAGGATTGGAGAGGCTTATGGCGAGATTGGCCAGATTGGTTTGCGGAGCACCAAGCTGACTACTCCTGACGACACGCGTGTCACGATCCCGAACGCTGACATCCTGACTTGCAAGACCTTCAATGCCAACTCGGGCGTGCCGGACTGTCAGGTCGTAACTGATGTTTTCCTGCCACCAGATATTGATCCCACGCAGGTGCTGCGAATCGGAAGAGAAGTTGCCGTCATCTCTCCCTATACTTATCTCGCCAAGCCAATCAGTGTCCTGCTGATCGACCGCTACTCCGAAACGCCGTTCGTGACGCTTCGCATCAAGGCGTACGTCTATGACCACCGGTACGAACCGATGATGCAGAGCGATGTCGTCCGTCGTTGCAAGCTGGAATTCCTGCGCCTGGGCTTGCTGGAAGGCTGGAGGGAACAGAAGGGACAAGGGTAGTTGTTTAGCGAACTACGGAAGCCAGCCCCCAAAGGTGGTCGAATGGGATAGGAGGGGCCAGCTGCCGACGAAGTTCCGAGTTCAGTCAGGTATGCCTTTGTTTGAAACGCCAAGCGCGCCAAGAACGCAAAGGGGACTCCGGGCTGCCCTTTTGGAATCTGAGAATCTCAAGCCGGGGGTCTTAGATCCAGATGGCCGAGCGAGTCCTTCTACGCCTCATCCGGCAAGCTCTTGGCACTGTTTGCGTCCCTGGCGGTTCCGTGTATTGGGCCTCGGATGTGACCCCCCGCTCTGACCGGAGGAACCGATCTTCGCCACGGGACTACGAACAGGTTGGTGGCTTCCGAACACCCACCGAGTAGGGATACACACAAATTTAGCTGATATCCAGCAGAAGTTCCTCTTGACTATTCCAGTGCCACGGTTATAGAGTCAGTGCGTCGTGCCAAATTCGACTGTTGTGTCCTCACCAGGTCTGCATCGGATGGTTTGGAAGTATGGCGACCGTGCTTAGGAGAGGCCCGGCAGCTCTTGACAACGAAGAAGTCAGCAGGGCAGTGCATTTGGATCCGCTCAGTAGACTCACCAAACTCAACAATAAATGTAGCAACAAGGAGGAGGAAAATGAAACCCTCATTAGTCAGATGGTTGATGTTGTTGGCCTGCGTCGTTTTCGTGACGCAAGGCTGGGCCCAAGAGGTTAAGACAGAAGTGGCGAGGGGAGAAGTGGTTTACGTCTCTGGCAACGAGGTGGTCGTGAAGATGGAGAGCGGCGAGGTCAAGCATGTTACCGTTGCCCCGGGAGCCACAGCAGTAGTTGATGGGAAGACAATAACAATTAAGGATCTGAAGCCCGGGATGAAGCTGCAACGGACGATTACGACGACAACCACCCCACGGACCGTAACGACCACGAGAACTGTCAGCGGAAAGGTATGGCATGCCAGCGGAAACAACGTGATTCTGACGCTGCCGAGCGGCGAAAACAAGCAATACAAGGTTCCGGATGGGACCAAGTTCAACATCGATGGCCAGGAGAAGACTGTCTTTGACTTGCGGAAGGGTATGAACGTCTCGGCCACGGTTGTAACATCTACGCCTGAGGTCGTTGTCAGCCAGAGGCGAGATGTCACAGGCACAGCGCCGCCTCCGCCTCCAACCCCGCCACAGGTGGGCGTGCTGCTCATTGAAGAACCTGCGCCAGCACCAAAGGCCGTCGCGGCGGCAGCGCCGGCCCCTGAGCCAGCTCCGGCCAGCTTGCCCAAAACAGCAAGTTCGCTGCCTCTCATCGGGTTACTCGGTGTGTTCTTGACGGCGGCAGGATTCGGATTGCGAGCCCTGCGGCGCCTGATTTGACCCTTCAGCTTATCCTCTGGCAGCCACGATGACCGCGAGGTTCAGCGGTCATCGTGCTCCTCTTGGTATGTGGAAACAACTCACGACGTCGGCGTCGAGAGCCCCGTCGTTTTGCAGTCCGGGAGTTTGTGTCCGAAAGGACGCACGGAAGTAGCCCACCCACTCATCTCCGTTTCCCGCTTCCCTAGCCTGCGATGCTCCGTTTTCACCCCTTTTGTGGTGCCGTCGAAGGCGGCGCGGGCAGCTCCTATCAAACAGACTGGGCTCGGCTCCCTAACCAGCAACGGAGCCATTCGGCGCCTGCCCCAGAGCATTTGACTTGCATCTGCCCTTGTTCTTGCTTATCCTGCTACCCATAACAGGGTCTTCTTGAATTGTCCAATTCACTTGCTCCGCTGCCTACCAAAACCAGAGTGATGATCGGCTTAACCGCCAAAGAAACGCCGGGCGCGCACCCGGAGTGGGTGTTAAGCCTTGAAGCCAAGCATCACACGCCTATGAGCACCTTCTCGAGTGAATTAACAGCCACAGGACCGGGCTCGAGACAAGAGGAAACTAGAAAAACGGCTGACACTCGGAATGCTGGGAAAGCCTGTTTCAGCCGTGCTTCAGCTCGCTTTCGCAATTGCATCCGTATTGGCAAAGCTTGAAAAATCTTCCCTGTCGAGATCCCATTGAGGAGGTAGTTCTGTCCATGAAGCCGTATGCAGAAGCACAAAGTAGCACTTGGAATGGGTTACCTAACTGGCCCAAGCGGCTGCTGGTGCTGGGTGTCTTGCTCACCAGCATTTCGGGTTGCGGCAGGCAGGACCCGGGAGAGCCGTCAAAAGAGAGTGCACCAGCGCCTCCGTCTGCGGAGACAGCCCAAGGGACGGATCCGCAGCCAGGGCGTTCTGTCATCCCACGTTGGACGGGCGATCTGGACGGAATGATCCAGAGGCGAGTGATTCGGGTACTGGTGCCCTACAGCAAGACGCAGTACTTCATCGACGAAGGGGAGCAGCGAGGCATCGCCTACGAGTTCGGGAAGAAGTTCGAAGAGGACCTCAACACCCGGCTGAAGACTGGTAACCTCCGGGTTCACGTTGTATTCGTGCCAACGACACGCGATGAGTTGTTGCCGGCCCTTATTGAGGGCCGGGGCGACGTTGTCTCGGCCGCGCTCACCGTCACGCCTGAACGAGAGAAGATGGTCGATTTCACCGCGCCGAGCTTCACCAACGTCAACGAAATTGTGGTGACCGGGCCCGGAGCGCCCAACATCGCAAGCCTCGACGACTTGGCCGGGCAGCAGGTCTTCGTCCGCCAGTCGAGCGCCTACTACGAAAGCCTCGGCAAGCTCAACGAACAGCTTAAGGGCAAAGGCAAGAAAGAGGTTGTGCTTAAGGTGGCCCCGGAAGCGCTTGAGGACGAGGACTTGCTGGAAATGGTGAACGCCGGGCTCGTCAAGATAGTGGTCGTGGACGACTATCTTGCGTCGTTCTGGAAGCAGATCTTTCCGAACCTCACGCTTCATGATGGTGTTGCGCTGCGCACTGGCGCGTCGATCGCGCCTGCCATCCGGAAGGACAGCCCTAAGCTGAAGGCCGAACTGGATGCCTTCGTGAAGAAGGCTGGCCGTGGCACTGCCTTCGGTAACATCGTGTTGCAGCGCTATCTTCAGAGTACCAAGTTTGCCAAGAACGCAATGGCCACCGACGACATGAAACGGTTTCGTGCGGTCGTGGAGTTGTTTCGCAAGTATGGGCAACAATACGATTTGGACTGGCTGCTGATGGCGGCCCAGGGATACCAGGAATCGCGCCTCGACCATAGCGTGAAAAGCCCGGTGGGCGCCGTCGGCATCATGCAGGTGATGCCGGCGACCGGCAAGGAGTTGAAAGTTGGCGATATCCGGCAGCTCGAGCCCAACATCCATGCCGGCGTGAAGTACATCCGCTTCATGATGGACCAGTACTTCAAGGACGAACCCATGGACAGGATCAACAAAGGGTTGTTTGCCTTTGCGTCCTACAATGCCGGACCCGCCCGTATTCGGCAGTTGCGCGAGGAAGCCAAAAAACGCGGCCTTAACCCGAACCTCTGGTTCAACAATGTCGAGCGCATCGCTTCTCAACGCATCGGACGCGAGACCGTGACCTACGTGAGCAACATTTACAAGTATTACATCGCCTATCGCCTGGCGATGGACGAGATAACGGAAAGGCAGAAAGCCAAGCAAGCAGGGCTTTGAGGAGACAGGAGTCAGGAGACAGAATGGCGCGAGACAATGAGAACACCCTTCCCGTGCTGGCCGTCCCCTCCGCACCAGCGGTACAAAACCAGAGAAGGCGGATGAATTTCGACCGATTCCGAACTTCGTCCGCCGCAAGTGAACCTGGCCGGCTGAGGTGCCGGTCACAGCTATGTTGCCTATTTTGCGAAGAGTTCTGATCATCGCCGGCAACGAGCCGCACGCGAAGGAAGTCGTCGGGGGCCTAGGCGGGGCAAAGGTACTGGCAGGCGCTGATTTCGAGACGTGCGCTGGCGCCGTCGAAGCGGTGAAACGTCTGCGCCAGCGTGCTATCGACGTTGTCGTGACGGATCCGGCCACACCCTTTCGAGAAGACCTGGCGTTGGTGGCGGAGCTTTCCACGACTCGTCCGGGTCTGAAAATGATCCTGCTGGCCCCCGCGGCGGCGCCTGCAGACGTCATTGCGGCCATCCGAGCCAAGGTGTTTGCCTGCTTCAGCGCACCGTTCGACTGGAGGGAAATTGCCGACATGATTGCATCGGCTTTTGCCGCCGAGGACTGGAGTGACGCGATTCAAGTGGTCTCTGGCATGCCGAACTGGATCACGCTGCGGGTGACCTGCCGCTTGCTGACTGCTGAGCGTCTGGTCCGGTTCATGAGCGAGCATCGGAGCGATATTCCGGGAGACGAGCGAGACCGGCTCATGGCGGCGTTTCGCGAGATGCTCCTCAACGCGATGGAGCATGGCGCGGGTTTCGACCCGGAAAAGGTCGTGGAGGTGTCAGCGGCCCAAACCTCGCGCGCCATCGTGTATCACTTCCGGGATCCCGGGGATGGGTTCGACCGGGCCGATCTCGCGCAAGTCCTGCAGTCGACCAGCCCGGAAGAGCATCTCGCCGAGGCGCAGCGGCGTGCGGAGCAGGGTTTGAGACCGGGCGGGTTTGGAATGCTGATCGCTAAGCAGATTGTCGACGAATTGGTCTACAACGAGCCTGGCAACGAAGTCCTGCTCATCAAGTACACGCAATGAGTGTCCTTGGGCGGACGGCCTTGATTACCCTTGATTGAGATTCATGTCATCCTGGCTTCAGGAAGCATTCGATGATGAGGAGAGCTGAGAATTCGCCGATCGTTTCCGCTCGAGGCCGGCAGTGTAATGCTTGAAAGCGAAGCCCAGGATCCAAAATAGCCCAGTTGAGAAGCGGCGACGATGATGCCACTGAAGCCACAAAACGAGCCACGGTATCGCAAGACCAGTCCCTTGGTTTGGCTGTGCTGGCCATTTCTACTAATGGCCGGCACAATGCTTTTTCTAGCAGGTCAGGCGCCTTCGCAGAGCCTGGCAAAACAGCCTCGTCGTTCACCGCAAGCTCCCCCGCAAACGAGCCAGCAGCCTCAGGCGCCCCCTGCGACGTCCCCCAGTCCCATCCCTGAGCTGGCCGTCCCACTGCCGGAGGTGGCTGACCGCCTCAACAATTCGGATCGCTTGCTGCGCACCATCAGGTCCCGACTGTCTGAAGACCAGGGCTTGAAGGAGATTGCTGAAGAGTCGGAAGTTACTGGCAGGAATCTGACTGAAAGAGCCGCGCAGCTGGATGCATCGCTCAAGGAAGCGCCGACAATCGAAGAGCTAGGAGACATGGAGGCGGAATGGCGGCAGCAGAACAAGAAGTTCCAGCGTCAACTTGAGCCCCTCACCCGGCGGCTCACGGAACTTGAGAACTACATCGGCCAGCTCGAAGGCGAAAGGAAACTGTGGGAGCTGACGCGCAGCCAGTATCGGCAGGTCGTCGGGACTGAAATTATTGTTGAACGGATCGACAGCACTCTGATTGAGATTAGAGAGACGCTGGCGCTGGCTCAAAAAGAGAGGCGGAGCAGCCTGGTCGTCCAGAATTTGCTGGCGCGACAGGCTCTGCTGGCTTCGGACGCACTGGACAAGATTCGTAACGCGCAAGAGTTGTATAACAATTCGCTTCTGCGAGCCGACAAACGCCCGCTGTGGCAGATCTGGGCTGTTCCGCTAGCCGGTCCGTCATTCGTTGAACAAACTCGTCAGGCAATAACCAAAGGGCTTTTGCAGACGTGGGAGCTGCTCAAAGTCGGGTGGCCGTCACTCTTGCTCATGACGGTGATTTTTCTTCTGGTCAGCAGCTTGAGCGAGCGGCTAGGGAAAAAAATGTCCGGCATTCGGGAAGGGAGCAGCGGGCATGGTGACACCTCGCTCCTTTACCGCCCAGGAAGGGTCAGTCTGATCGTGGCGGCCTGGTTTCTGTCATGGTTGTTGCCTTTGATGGCGCCTCCGTTTCTGGGCCATCTTCTCGTTTCGTTGACTTCCATCATTTTCTTGCTAGTGGTGCCGCCGCTGTTTCCTGCTGCCTTCCGCCCGCTTTTGCACTTGTTTACGGGCGCGTTCGCACTGGCCCGTCTTTGGAGCTTTTTCGCTTCTGTGCCTCTGCTGGAAAGACTCACCTCCCTTTTCGCCCTGGCCGCGATCACTGCGACGGCAGCCTGGCTCATGCGAGCATCGCGGCTCGGGAGGTTTCCAGATGCAGGGCGTGTATCGCGCCTCGTCATCCGTGCTATCTGGCTGGCGTTGGCGTTGCTGCTGGCTGCGCTGGTAGCCAATTTGCTGGGGCTTTTCGCGCTCTCCAAGCTGCTCAGCCGAGGCGTGATCCGCAGCATTTTTTCCGCTATTTCGCTCTACGTGCTGGCGAGAATCGCAGGCGCGCTATTTTCGTTGCTGATTCGTACCCGCTGGGCACGGTCGCTCGCTTCCATTCGCCTGCGCGGAGATGTCTTATACAAATGGGTGACCCGCCTGTTTGTCAGCCTGCTGGTGGTTTGGTGGGCCCTGACGACGCTTGCCGGCTTCGGCGTGGCGGATCAGGTTGTGAAAGGGCTTGGTTCCGTTCTCAGCAGGAAGATCAGCATTGGCGCCCTCGGCTTCACGCTGGGGGATGTGATCGCTTTCGGAATCGTGCTGCTGGCGTCCTACGCTCTTTCTCGAACCGTAGGGTTCTTCTTGCAGGAAGACGTGTTGCCGCGTTTTTCCCTGCAGCGCGGATTGCCCAACGCCATTGTCACCATCGTTCACTACTGCCTGCTGCTGGCCGGCTTCCTGGTAGCGATGGCCTCCGTTGGGTTAGACCTGACCCGCTTCACGGTGCTCGCCGGCGCTTTCGGTCTCGCAATCGGGTTCGGAGTGCAAAACATTTTGAACAACTTTGTTTCCGGTCTCATCTTGCTGTTTGAACGCCCGATCAACGTCGGCGACATCGTCGAAGTGAACGGGCTTACGGGGCAGGTCAGATACATCGGGATCAGGGCCAGCACCATCCACACCGGGCTGATAGCCGGACAGGCTTCGACCTTTCATCGCCGGCCAGTTGGCGGCATCGCCGATGATCGAGCTGTGCCCGACGGCGATGACCGCGAAGTCATACCAGTAACTGCTTCGCTCGCCGGCGGAGATGTAGCCGTTGACGAGATAGATGTCCTGCGTGCCATCGTTGTTGAGGTCCCCGAACTGCGCACCCCAACTCCACCCGCCGAGATCGACACCCATTGTCGTCGCCATGTTCTCGAACTCTGACCGTCCCGGCCCTGCCGACTTCGGCACCCAGAGATCGTTGCCCTGGACGAGCACGCCGGGTTCGGAGATGTTCGTCTTGTAAATCGAGAGGCGGCCATCATTGAACACATCGCCGAGCGACGCATTCATCCCGCTCTTCGGCGCACGGCCGACGCCAGTCTCGCCCGCGACATCCTCGAAACGCTTGCCTTCGTGATTCGCAAACAGCTCGGACACGCCGTAATCGTTCGAGAGGAACAGATCGGGATATCCCGTGCCGAACAGATCTGCCGCCGTCACCGCGAGCGTCCATCGCCGGCTGGTGATGCCGAGCGCGCTCGTCGTCCTCGAAGACGCCGTTGCCGCGATTGTGCAGCAGGTACTTGCGCCCGCCGTTGTTCGCATACTCGAAGCTCTCTGGCATGATGCGCGTGGTCTCGAGCTTCCAGAGATCGACACCGTCCGGCCAATACCCGGCGAGGAACAGATCGAGGCGGCCGTCGCGGTCGTAGTCCAGCCACGTTGCCGCGTTGGCATTCACCCAGCGAGGCAGCCCGGTTCCCGCGGGAACGAACCTGCGTCCCTCGTCGTTGCGAAACAGCTCCGGCTGGCCGTACCGATAAAGGAGGAGGTCCTCCCACCCGTCGTTGTCGTAGTCGCCCCAGACCGCGCCCATCGACACACCGGTCTCGCGGCGGTTGACATCGGCAAGACCGACCGACGGCGCGACGTCTTTGAACGTCCCGTCACCCTGGTTGCGATAGAGGCGATTGAGACTCCCCTCGCGGCTGTTGGTGACGTAGAAGTCCTGCCACCCGTCGCGATCGAAATCGGCCACCGCGACGGCGGCGCCCGTCGACGCCACCTGCGGCATGATGTGGTCGAGCCGGGCGTCGAAAGTCGGTCCTTCGTGGACGAAGTCGACGCCTCGCTTCTTCGCGGATTCCTCGAGCCGGAATCCGAAGCGCATGTCGGAGGCGCCTTCATCATCTGGCAGCGCGGCGACCGCTCGCTGATTCAGCGCCCGGACCGCAGCGAGCGATGCGACGAGAAGGAATGCCCAGACGAACCAGGCGATGCGTTGTCGGCGGTCTGTCACGGCTTCGCTGCCACAGCCTGTCGCGTCCTCAGTCCCCTGATGAAGTCGTTCGGCGTCACCCACCGGGTGTGGTACTCCTCCCAGTCCGCGCGGTGACGCTGATAGACGGGATCGTCCTCGAGACTACCCGGAGCCGGGCCTCTCCATAGGCGGGACGGTCGTGAGACGGCAGCGGAAGCACGGTCTGCGAAAAGCGGGTGTTGTAGTCGCCGTCCTTCTCCCATCCGTCGCCAATGAGCACGAAATCACGGCGCCAGCCCGACTCAGGAGCCGGCTGCTCGGGGAACCGCAGCCGCATCTCGTCTCCAGCGTTCATGATCACATAACGGTCGTCGACCTCCGACAATAGTGCGTTCACATTACCGAACCTGGTGTGATAGCCGGTCAGATCGCGCCATCGCTGCGTCACGCCGGCCTTCCGCGCGTAGTCCGGTGTCTCCGGCGCGTCGCCCCTGAGCGAGGTCGTCTCCGAGTAGCCGCGGTAACGCAGTTCTGCATCCGCCAAAGAGAGCCTGCGTGTTCGAGGCGAAACGTCGACCTCCTGCGCCAGCGTCAGCGAGTCCCAATAAATCTCGAGATTGGTGCGTAGCCTGAGCCGCTTGGCATCCCCGACTCCCTTGAGCTCGATCAGCATCGTCTTGTTCTTACCGGCGGGAAACCCGAGATCGGGATTCACGACGACCCACTGCCCATGGCTGTTCAACGCTTCGAGCAATAGGCCGCTTGGCTTCACGATTCCGCCCTGACCAATCGCCACGTTGATGCTGCTATCGGTCGGATAAATCCATCCGCTGGCGACGAGAGTCAGCCCATCGACGCCAGAGCGTTGCCCAGATCGAATTCAACGAAGTGCTCATGCGCGATTCCCTGATACTGCCCTTTCGCAAACGTGGACAGGTATCGGCCGTCGCGAGCGGCGACCACATCGGTCACGTCGCGGCCGGCCTCGTCGCGCGCGCGTCGCGACCGGGCCAAGCAGTCGCATGACGCGCGGAGCAAGAGCAGGCGGCCGCGCAGGCTGGAAGCGTTCGTCCACGAACATCTCCGTGTCGGCGGGATGGTCGACGACAAGCAGCGACACGTGATCGAAGAAGTGCGTCTCCCAGAGTTCCGCGGTGATACGAACGTCGTAGACCCCATCTCGCGGCCGAAGCTGATCGCCCGCAATCCTGACCCAATCCTCGGTCTGGCTCACCCCAGCCGTGTCCTGTGCGTTGATCCGGAGTCCCAGTGGTGATCGCCAGAGGAAATCGGTCACAAAGCTCATTCGCTCGCCGTCCCATGCGAACACCCACGGGCACGAGCCCTTGAGACGCTGCTCGGCAACGATCACGTCATCGACGCCGGTCCCGAACTCGGCCTGCGCATTGCCGTTCGGCCAGACGATTCGCGCGACGTCGATGCCGGTTCGCGTCCCGAGACCGAAGTGAATGGGCGTCCCGGACATGACCTGGGTCTGAACGGTGAGACCTGATCGCACGCTGATCTCACCGCCGACGCCAAAGGAGTTGATTCGCTGGTCGCCGGCAGTCGCCTGACCGCGCGGCCGGATCACCTTCCAGTGATACGTGGACGTACTGCCGCCGGCCATGAGCCACACGGGGCGGCCCATGGCGACGGCCGCCAGATCAAGGCGACCGTCGCCATTCCGATCGACGGCCGCAAAGGCTTGCGCGGCCGGAGCCATCGGCAGAGCCTCGAGTCGATGCTCCTGGTTCGCGAGCCAGATGAGCGAGGTCCCGCCGCCCGCCGCAAGCAAATCGAGTGCACCACTGTTGTCGAAATCGGCGGCAATGAGGCGGTATGTTCCCGGGTCGGCGCCGGCCCGCACCAGCCCCTTCGCGATCTCGGTCGCTCGCCACTCGGTGCCTTGCCACGAAATCCGTCGAATGGTTCCGCTCGACTCCAGTGCCACGACATCGAGCGCCCCGTCAGCATTGATGTCCGCGACCGTCAGCCCGACGAGCGCAGCGACCCCTTTGACGTCTGGCGCGCGGGCAAACTGAGGCCGGCGATTGGAAAACACCTGCAGCGCGCCAGCGCGATCAGGAACACGGCATCGGGGTCTGCGTCCTGATCGAGGTCGGCCCACTCGAATCCGCGAACCGCCGCTACCCGTGAACGGTCGACCCTGCGCCACGTGCTGTCACCGTTGTTCCGCAGTACGAACGGCGACCCCTCGACCGGTGCCGCGACCACGTCGATGTCACCGTCCATCTCGACATCGGCCGCCCAGACGCCGAAGAGAGCGTCAGAGACCGGCGACGCTGCAGACACTTTGGCGGTGGCATCGCTGAAGCCGCCTTTTTCATCTTGGAGCAGCACCCGCAATCCGCCGCTCCCGCCCATGACAATGTCGGTGCGGAAGTCATGATTCCAATCAAGCGCCACGAGGGCGTTTCCTGACGGCGGGTTTGAAGACCCGCCACTACGACGGGAGTGGCCACGTAGCACCGGATCCATCGAGCCGCTTCAGACGCGTGGCGTCGGCCGCAAACAGCACGGGAGCGTCTTCGATCGTCGGAAAGACCGAGAGCAGCGTGGCCGCCGCATCGTCATCAGCGGCATCTGCGGTAAAGGTGATCGACGGGTCCGCCGGTGACGGTTGCGCGGGCGGCGGCGTAGGCGACAAACCAATCGAACGGTTCGGCGATCAGCTCTGTCGGCGTCCGCACAGCGGTCAGGCTTTCGCGAAACGTGGGCACGGGCGCCAGAACATTCCGCAGGAACGTCGTCGCGCGCGCCGCATCGTCGAATCGTTTTTTGTCGACCGCGCTCCCGAAGGCCTTGAACTGGTCGAGCGGCTGCTGCGGCCACGACGCCGATAGTGGACGAACGCGTCCAGGGAACTGCGGAGATCGGCCTTATCCGGCGGCGGGCCCGACCCTGGCGCGTTCGATCAGCGCTGCCAGGTTATTGGCGCGCGTCGAATGATCTCATCGAGGAGTGCAACGCCTCGGTATCGGCCTCGGCGGTGTTCAGGCGTTGCAATTCGTCGGCGAGGGCGAACCGGGCGCGGAGACCGTCGGGATCGAGATCGACGGCGCGACGCAGCCGGACGACCGCTTCATCGAGTCGCCCGCGGGCGCCTCCATCCTCGCTGCCAGCAACAACACGACGTCGTCGGTCGCGAGTGCCAACGCGCGCTCGACGGGCGCGGCTGCAGCTTCGAGTTCGCCGGGACGCAACTGGTAAGCCGAGATTGGCACGCCGCGGGCTCCGCGGGAACGATCGTGGTGGCCTTTGTGAACTGCTGCCGCGCATCGTCCAGGAGGCCGACTTCAAGTGCGGACAATCCCCAGTAGAACGCGCGCGTCATCTGCTTGTGGGGCGCCGATCTGGGCGCCGGCAAGCGCAGGGCCACGACCTCTCAGCACGAAGGCGACTGCTCCGGCCAGGAGCAC
>CAVVYL010000034.1:0-111399 GCA_963752385.1 uncultured Acidimicrobiia bacterium
CAGCTGCATTCTGGTTGATGCGTCCATTTCTTGCCTCCTTTGAGGACTATGAAAATGTGGTGGGGTTAGTTGGTTCTGATGAAACTTCACTCCCTGCTAGCTTGCTACGCGAATCTGGTTCTTGCAATCCGACCCGCTTCTGCGCTGTGAGGCTTTTCATCAGCCCGTATTTGTGCAAGCCTAAGCGCATTGCAAGTTTCTTGTGTCCATCGGGTCGCTCTTGATTTTGGTGGGGTGAGTAAACAGTGTCAATGGGATGCTCGTCCAATTGTGGTCGATGGTGCAGGTTGTCAGGGAAGCTTCACACTTGCTGTCAATAGTCAAACTGGCCGCTGCTGGAACGCCAACCTCGATCCTTTCAAGGTTTCCGTCGAAATGCTACTCGCTGTCTTTGACGCGCAGCTCTTTCTTGGCGCCGGTCAAGCAACAGATAAAGCCTTCGAAATCTGCCTCCTTGGAAGGTTTTCCGCCTGACCGCTTTGAACAGCCGGGCCGCGGTCGCAGCGGCGTCGGGAAGCAAGAGTAAGGTGATGAATGCCGCCAATCCGTACGGAGTTGAGAGTACATCGTTCATCGTTCGCTATTTCCGCCCTCGTCTCGGGACGACTAAGGAACTGCGCCAGGATTGGCATCTACAAAAGCACTGCGGACATCGAATGAAGCTCCCCAGAAGCGAAGCTACCACCTGGCGGAAGGTCAAACCATTCGCAAAATTACGAGGCTCCCTGACCAAAAATCGGTAAAGCGGTTGGGCGACTAAGGTGACCTTCCCCCTAAGCTGCCCAGCGGCTTCCCGACCGTTCAAGAGGGCCCCGAACGTCTGCGCTAGCCACGTCGGGTTCACTTGCTTGGCGGCCTGCAAGAGGGCGCGGCCATCGCCGACCGTGTGGACCCGTTCGACCTCATCCTTCAGAAGGCCCTTCAAGTCTTCGGCCACAATGGTGTGATCCTCAGCCGGCAGCACTCTTACTTTTTCCATGGTTCGCTCCCGAGTCGGACGAGTTGATCAATGGCAGATGCACCGCCAACGCAGTCCCACTGCCTGGCTGAGACCTTACTTCGAGGCTCCCGTGCAAAAGCTTCACCCGTTCTTGCATACTGACCAGTCCGAGGCCACTCTGCCTGCCAGCCTGCTTCAGATCAAAGCCCCGACCTCGGTCTGAGACTCGTAGCTCAAGGATGTTGCCAGCGCTGGTCAGGGTCACTTCGGCACTCTTTGCGCCTGAATGCCGGGCAATGTTGCGTAATGATTCCTGCGCCACTCGGTACAGACACAGTGCTGCATCGTCTGAGAGTGCGCCGGGGCTATCCTGAATGACGAGATCGACTGCGATGCCTTCCTGGGCAGCAAACTCTGAGCAATAGGTTCTCAACGCCTCGGCTAGACCAACATGTTCCAGCGTCGCAGAGTGCAGCTCGTGAGACAGCTGGCGAATCCGTTCAGACAGGCGGACTACTCGATCCTCGAGCTTCGTGATCTGGGCGCGGACGGCTCCGTCTGCTCCGGCCAGCTGACGTTCCAGCTTGCCCAATCCGATGGCCAGAGCAGCGATCTGCTGGCTCAGGTCATCATGCAATTCGCGGGCGAGGTGTTTGCGCTCTGCCTCCTGGGCAACGATGAGTCGGCCAGCGAGGTCTTCAATTCGCTCATAACTTTGGCGCAGCGCCTCTTCACTGTCCCGCAGTGCCTCTTCGGCCAGCTTGCGCTCAATAACCAGATCCAGTTGCGCGGCGATCGTCGCAATCACCTTCACCAGCCGCTCATCCTCACGCTGCGGCTCGCGCAGGAAAAATTCAAGGACCGCGATCACCCCCTTCCCTGACAGGATCGGAATCGCCAGCGCTGCTTTCAGCCCGACTTCCTCGGCAACTGCCGCCCGCGGGAAATTCGCGTCCAGCGTGACATCCTCTACCCAGGCCGGGTGTTGCGACGACCAGGCTCGGCCCGGCAGCCCGACGCCCGGCGGGAAGGTGACCCTCTGGGAGGCGACCCTGAATGCTTCCAGGCCAGAGGCGCTGCCGAACCACGCCGGGCCGCAGTCGAGAACAGTTCCATCTTGACGCGGGAACCAGACTTGCCCGAATACCCAGCCCGTCCTCTCACACACGCGGCGCAGCACCACTTCCAAGGCCGAAGCGAGGTCCCCGGCCGCTGCCACGTCCAACGTGATCGTTTGCAGGAGGTTGAGCTGCTCCTCGGCCCGCTTGCGCCGAGTGATATCCCTTATGTAAGTCAGGAAATGGACGGGCTTACCCTTGGCATCCGTGACAATCGAGCAGTTAAGGTAAACCCAGATACTATGTCCGTCTTGGTGAAGGTAACGTTTCTCCAGATCAAAGGACTTGATCTCGCCACGGATCAGGCGCTGGCATTGGTTCCACTCTGCCTCGAAATCGTCGGGATGAGTGACGTCCTTGAAATAGCCTGCCCGCAGCTCTTCCTCGGTACATCCAACTAGCTCACACAGAGTAGGTGGAACTCGCAGCCAGCGGCCATCAAGACCGACGTGGGTGGCCATCACCAAAGAGAAATCTTCCGTTCGCGCCAGGCGTTCCTGGTTTTCCCGCAGCGCCTCTTCCACACGCCTGCGCCTGATCCGCTGAGCGAGCAGAGCAAGGATCAACAGGGCCTCGATGACGCAGAGCGAGAGGACGCCGATAACGTGCCACTTGTAGTGCTCCCAGAAGGTCAGTTGTCTGAAGCGCACATCACTGCCTGGAGGCAACTTATCTTCGCTGATGCCCCAACGCTGGAGCTGGCGCCAGTCGAACGTGGGGATAGTCTGAGCGTTCTCGACCGGTATGTCTTGTGCCCGCGCCCCGTTTGCAAGCTGTAAGGCGATCTCCGCCATCCTGGAAGCACTGACTTCGGTGGTATAAACATAACCCCCAATGATTCCTCCCCCGACATTATGGCTGAACATGCCGTAAATCGGGACCGACGCGGACTGGGCAAACGAGGCGAGCACATCTGCGGACTCCAGAACCTTGCCCTGTTCATTCACCGACTGCTGCCAAACGTAGAGGATGATGGACCTTTCCGGCAAACTTTTCGTTTCCACAATCAATTCGGACGGTGTTAAGTCAGTGAGGTAGGTGAATCGCACTTTGCTTTCATAGCCCTGCAACTCCTCCTTCGCCAGCCGCTCGAGTCTCCTGTCATGCTCAAGCGTCCCGCTGACGATGAACACCTGCTCCGTTCCCGGATGTAACCTCAATGCCAGATCGAGGGTTTTTGTGTCAGTTTTGGGGAAAATGAGCCCAGTGAGGCCAGGGCCCGCTGAGAGTTGTTCTGCCGTGGGACGCTGGGCCACGGAGAAAACAATCGGGGTATGTGGGAAGAGGTCTTTGCGGTACTTGAGGAGGAAATCCAGCGATTCATCCGCAGTGGCAACTGCCACATCGATCGTCCGGTCGGCATACTTCCGCCGCAGGTAATCATGCAACAACTGCGATTGGTTCTCTCCGGGGAACCGATCGGTCTCCAGGTACTCGGGATAGTATTCAACGGTCCCGGCCGGGGCTGCTTGCAGAGCTGCTTGAAAGCTCCGGTCGAACCTGGCATTGCCAGGGAAGTCCTTACCGTACCAGTAGAGTACGAGCACCCTTTTGGGCGCAGTAGATCGCTGGGCGCGCCCGAATGAGGGCAACAGCGACAACAACACTACCCAGGCTAGCAAGGTCGCTGGTCTGATGAACTTCATTCTCATTCTCGCCGAATTCTTACCGGCCTTCATGGCTTGCACTCCGGGAGAATCCCCTCCTGGGAGGTGGCTGTAGCGACAGCGGTCGTGGAGCCAGACGGGTTGGGCGGTTGTGTCGAACCACGACCCCACCCAACGCCTTTGGGAAATTCCGATTAGCGTCGCTGTGAGAGGGCGAGGCTCCCCCCGAGCGGCTCGGCGGGAGCCTCGCCCTCCCGCATTTCTTCGCAGCTTCCCGCTCAAGAGGGAACCCAGAGACAGCACGCGGCGCAGGGCCACACTGCGTTCCATAATTAGTTGAATTAATTGCATCTCTCAGGCACGGCCAAAGCTCCTGTTTCTTTCATCCGGCTCTCATCTAAAAAATCAGTTTCAAGGCGAACTGCACCTGCCGCGACGAGCCGGATTCACCCGTCGGGAAGCGCGTGTTGGTGATCCGGCCAAAAGCCGGGCTGCCGACGACGTTGCCCGGCTGGCCGAAGTTCGCGTGGTTGAAGAGGTCGAAGAACTCCGCCCGGAACTGCACACGCATCCTGTCGCCAAGCTTGGTGTTCTTGATGACCGAAAAGTCCGTGTTGTTAAAGCCCGGCCCGATGACCACGTTGCGGCCCAGGCTGCCGAAGCGTGCAACAGGCGTAAAGACCGAGGTATCGAACCAACGGTCGACACTGCCGATGATGTTAATCGGGCCAGTCACGTCGGGCCGGAGCGTGTTGGCCACGCCGTTGACCGTGCTGTTGCTGGTGACGATGTTGACCGGGTTGCCGCTCTGCGCCTGGACGATCGCGGCGAGCTGCCAGCCCTCGACGAACTGGTTGCCGCGGAATGGCAATTCATAGATCGCGCTGACGACGAAGCGGTGGCGCGCATCGAAATCCGAAAGGCCACGGTCGCCGCGCAGGTCATAGCTGTTCTGCACGACGATGCCCTGCAAGCTGAGCGAGTTGTAGTCGAGCGACTTCGACCACGTGTAGGAGGCGTTGAATTGCAGGCCGCGCGCGAGCCGCTGGTTCGCCGTCACCCACAGCGCGTTGTAGCTCGAGTTGCCCGTGCCTTCGACCTGCGTGATGTTGCCGAGCGGCGTGCCCGGCAGGATCGGGCTCGACTCTGACAGCGCCGCGAAGGGGCGCACGCCGTTCACCGGCTGGTTGATGTTGCGCCGGAGGATCAGGTGCGTCCCCTTTGACCCGAAATAGCCGGCCATCACGCGCGAGATCAGGTCGTCAGTTCGCGCTGCACATTCAAATTCCACGACTGCAGGTAGGCGTTATCGAAGCCGTGGTCGACCGTCTGGGGAGCAAGTCCGGCGGCGCGGGCCAGGTTGATGGCGTTGTCGAGGCGGATCGGGCCGGTGAAGGTGAGCGGGATGGCCAGCGGCGGATTCGCGCTCGTGCCCGTCACCACGCTCGTCATGGGCTGGTCCACGAGGATCGCGTAGGCGGCGCGCACCGACGTCTTGCCGTCCCCGAACGGGTCCCACGCGAAGCCGAGGCGCGGCTGAAAGTTCTTGTTGTTCTGGTGGTAGATTTCATCGATGTGTGTGCCGACGCGCACCAGCGAGGCGCTCTGCGGGTCGAAGACAATGAAGCGGTCGTAGCGCTCGGTCGGCGTCATGTTCCACTCGTAGCGCAGGCCAAGCTCGAGCGTCAGGCTCGGCCGCAACTTATAGTTGTCTTGCACGAAGAAGCCGAGCGCGCCCTGCGCGACGCTGCTCGATTGATTGCCGAGTGTCACGCTGAAAGAGTTGGCCGTGCCGGCGAGGAAGGCGGCGACGGTGGGGAAGTTGAACGCGCCAGTGCCGCGCCGGAAAATGTTGTTGAGAAATTGCCGGAACTCGCCGCCGAGCTTGAGCGAGTGTCGCCCGACACAGGCAGCTCACGGTATCTGCGACGACAAAGGTCGTGTCACCGCGTCCCGACGGGAGGGTTGACGGCCCGCCGAAGTTGAGGCCGCCGGCAATGTTGATCTGCGGCAGTCCGATGGGCTGGCTAATGCCATTCAGTATGCCGAAGTCGGCCGGGTTGAGTTGCGCCTTCGGTTTGGTGTTGGCGTAAAGGCGGTTGAAGCCGAAGCGCGCCTCGTTGACCAGGGCGGGGCCGAAGGTGTGTGTCTCGTTCAACGTAAAGAAATGCCGCAGCGAATGGTGAGTGTTGCCGAAGCCGGGGACGGTGTTGCCCTCCCGGCTGGGCTCGAGGAAGTCCCGGCGCTGGAAGGCGTAGTAGCCGTGCAGCCGGTCGTTCTCGCTCAGGTTGTGACTGATGTCTATCGTCCAGTGGTCAACGTTAACGGGCGCGGTCGCCGAGCTGATGAAGCGCGGCGTGCCCGATGAATCGACGAAGTTCGCTCGCGGGATCAGCTCGATCAACTTCACGACCACGGGGTCGGTCGCGGACGCGCGCTCCGCGTCGCTAAGGACGAGGCTGTTGAGGTCGAGCCCCTGGCGATGGCGCAGACCCTCGTAAGAGAAGAAGAAGAAAGTCCTGTTCTTGACGATGGGACCACCGAGATGCCCGCCGAACTGGTTGCGCTTGAAAGGCGGCGGTTCACTGGAAGTGAACTCGAAGAAGTTGCGGGCGTCGAGCGCATCGTTGCGCAGGAACTCGAACAACTCGCCGTGGAACTCGTTGGCGCCGGAGCGCGTGGCGATGTTGACGACCGCGCCGGAATTTTGCCCGTATTCGGCGCTGAAGGTCGAGTTGTCCACCTTGAACTCCTGCACAGTGCTGATCGATGGCTGGAAGTTGATCGAGTTAAACCACAGGTTGTTGAGCGTGATGCCGTTGATCACGATAGTTGACGGTTTCCTCGCGGTTGCCGGCGGTGTTGATGGCGAAAGAGCCGCTGCCGCGAACGGGTATGGCCGAGAACCCGTTCTGCGGAGGCGTCACCGAACCCGGGACGAGCAGCCCCAGATCGAGGAAGTAGCGCCCATTGAGCGGGATCTCCTGAACCATCCGCCGGTCGATCACATGGCCGACGGATACCGTTGTCCGCTCGACCAGGTTGCCGTCGGAGGTCACGGCCATTTCCTGCGAGAGGTCGCCGACCTTGAGCTGAAAATCCTGCACGACCGTCCGTCCGACCTCGACGTTTAGGCTCTCCACGACTTGCATCTGGAACCCCGGGACCCGGAGTTCCACACGGTAGATGCCGACAGGCAGCGCCGCGACCTGGTAGTTGCCTTCGCTGTCGCTTTGCGCGGCCCGTTCCACCCCGGTCTCCCGGTTGCGCACCACAATTCTCACGCCGGGCACAACGGCGCTGGCCGGATCCACGACCCTCCCTTGCAAGGTCGCGGTCGATTGAGCCTTTCCAACCGCGCAAAGGGCTAGCAACAAGGCGCCTACTAACGTCACCGGCAAAAGGTTGCGCCTCGATAGATGTCTAGGGATGGGCTTCATTCTTGACGAAAACACCAGGATTGGTGCTCTCCATAGCCGAGTCGAAAGAGCAAACCCTCAGAAGCAGGCGTCCCGCAAAGGTTAGCGAGATCAGCATTGGCCGTCCCACCCGAAATCAGCTCAGAGAGGTTTGCGCGCTAGTGCGGTGAGGCTGGCCTGGTTGACCACTGGCTAATGGGCCAGAGCCGCACTCACATTCCGCGCGTGCGCGCCTTCTCAGCGACAAAGTACTTGCCAGTTTGAAGTATCCCGATGGGAACATAACAAAAGAAGACAGCCGAGTGTCACAGAAGTGTCATTTTTAGCGCGGCAAGTAGTGTACAAGAGCAACCTTGAGCCGTCGCAGTCTGGCGCCACAAGGACACGTCAAACGTATGCAACATCGGAGATACAAAGCATGCCAGCTTTGTGTTACAGCCGTGTTAACTGATCATTCAAGAACCGGGCAGGGAAGTTGTACCTGAGCTCTGAGAA
This sequence comes from uncultured Acidimicrobiia bacterium, assembly GCA_963752385.1. Lineage (GTDB taxonomy): Bacteria > Acidobacteriota > Terriglobia > Versatilivoradales > Versatilivoraceae > CAVVYL01. The sequence goes on from CAVVYL010000034.1 coordinate 7,580, forward strand.
ACTGGAAGTTAAGCCTGGGCACGTTCCTCAAAAGAGTGCTTGGGTGGGTGGAGTCTTCCGGCGGCTTAGGAAACACTGTGCTCAAGATGGGGAAACAATCAAGGTTGATGCGCGCGCTCCAGCCCCGTTTGCCGCGGAACCATGGAGAATGCCATTGCAAGCCTTCTCTGAAGCATTCCGAGGACGGCAGCGGAGACTTCTCAACGAAGTGACAACTGGCTGGAGCGATATGTCAGTGCTCTTGGGTTTCGCTCGTGGAGGCTTTCCTCGCTTGGCCGGCTCGCCCTTCTAAGGCTGAGTCGTTAGGGCTCGTATATGACGAAGTGCAACAGGCAGGGCCAGATCTGCTAGATGCCACGCTGGACCAAAACGAAGAGAAGACGCTCGGTTCTGCGGGGTCTGTCTGCCATCGAGGACTGCGATCATTGAAGAGGCTTCCCTGTTGAGGCTCGACTTGGCGATTTCTCTAGGCGATAGACGTGAGTGGAGCTTCGAATGAATATTGCCTCGCCCGAAACAGCCATAGAGGCCAGCGTGCGTCCATCGAGGCGATTGGTAGCGAGTTTCTTGAATTGCTTGGCGGGCTCGATTACGACGGACTCGCCTTCCTCGCTGAGGAAGTAAATACGACCATCCGCATGAATCGGTGAGGCCGAGTAGTCGCCTCCGAGGCGTCGCTGCCAATGGGTCTTGCCGGTTTTGGCGTCCAGACAGGACGCAATTCCGTTATCGCTGATCAGGTAGAGTTCGTCACCAACCAGTAACGGCGAGGGCGTCAAGGGAACGGATCGTTTCAGGCTCCAGGCAACATGAGTGTCTGTCACGTCTCCTTGGCCATCAGGACGCACTGCGAGGAGGACGGCCTGTTCAAATCCCGAGCAGATAAAAACCAAGCCATGGCCGTAAACAGGTCGTGGGACATTGGAGTAGCCCTGGCCATACCGGATCCACCAAATTTCTCTCCCGGAAAGAGGGTCATAGGAAACGGCACGATGAGCTCCCGGACTGACGACCTGGTCCTTACCTTGCACTTGAACCGCTAATGGAGTCGCGTAAGCCTGAGAGCCTTTACGCTGACTCTTCCAGCGGATCCGGCCGGTTCGCTTGTCCAGTGCAACGACGAACTGGACATCGCCGCCATCGCAGCTGACAATCAACAGATCCCCGAGGAGCACCGGGGAGCCCCCTGGACCATGGCCGTGGTAGTACTTGAGTTCCTGCGTCTTCCAGACGATCTGACCAGAACGGCTGATGCAGGCAGTACCGTGGGAACCAAAGTGCAGGTAGATTCGGTCCCCTTCCAGAATGGGCGTGGGAGAGGCGTGACTATTCTTTTGGTGAACGCTTCCAGGGTTCGCCAATTGAAAGACTTCGACGTTGTGAACGATGCGCCCTGTCTCCCGGTCGAGGCAGATAGCACGTAACGAACGACCCTCGTCCTCGGCAGTTGTCAGCCAGATTTGATTCTCCAAGATAACCGGCGAGGACCATCCCTTTCCCGGGATGGGAACTTTCCAATCCACATTCTCCGTCTCGCTCCAAGTCACGGGGAGGCTCCGTTCGCGAGAATGCCCCTGGCCGGTCGGCCCCCGAAACTCCGTCCAGTCCTCAGCCTGGACGCCTGCGCGATTGGACAGAAAGGGCAGTGCCCAAACAACCATTTGGCTAAGGCATAGCAACGATACAGCCCGGAATCGCCCACTGCCAGAACTCCGCTCCCTTCGCCGCATGTCGTTGGAGAGTTCGCGCAGCGCAGACATAAAATGGGCAAGCGTCATAGCATTCATCTCCTTTAAGCAGCATGGCCGGCTGAGTCTCCACCCAAGAACCGGGTTCATTCAGGCCATCGCGTGCACAATTGGGGAGTCAGGTGTTTATAGGCTGTCGTCTTAGTAGACAGACTTTTTGTCATGGCCGCCATCATCTGAGTTGGCTTGATTGCGCCCGCCTCGATTTTTGTTTCATCGAGATGATGAACTCGGTCGATGAACTCTCTATCCCATTCATTGTTTGGGTCGAAATTGTGGCCAAAACATCGATCCACGAAAATATCGATGACATTCCCAAAAGCAAAGAAAAAATCGAACCCAAAACTCTTGGTCAACAGGGAAGAATGCCTTGAGATCTAACTCCTTCAAACCCCTCCGTTGAACAATCCCAGTTTTCGTACTCCAGCTGCACTCGTTTTAGCAGACAATTGTACTTGTATTTAGTCGGTAGCTCCTTCCACAACTCAGTGACCAGTTCTAGAGCCTCCGGCCACCGCATATGGCCGTTTCTCCAGATCATATCGTGTGTAACGAAATAGCCGTCGGGGTGCAAAGCCTCTTTGATCTTGGCAAACAGCGTTTCGAGCTCCAGAAAATGATGCAAGCACTGTATCGCAACTACGATATGGTACTGGCCCACTGGGCGCCACGAGTTAATATCAGACTTTGAGAAGATCATCCTCTCCGCAAGCCCTTTTGCTGACGCAAGGGCTTTACCGCGATTCAGCATGTCCTCATTGATGTGTCCAAGCACTCGGATACAAAATTCTTGATGTTGGACTGCAGCAGCGTTTCACAAATCTCTACATCCAGGTCGCAGTTGCCTGGCCCAATGTTAACAAACCGACAGGTTTCGTTCGGAAACCTCTTACAGACACGCGTCATGTACAGGGCAAAGAATTCCTTGGGTTGTTGAAGCCGAATGAATGAAGCTTGGGGACCAGGTGTTTGTTAGACCAACAGTGAAAGATCTGAGGAAGATCATGGACATTCTCGTAAGACTTGAGGAAGTCGACTTCTCGTTCCAACCTGGCCTCATAGTCTTTGCGGGAAACGCTGTGTGGATTCCTCGCCCCCCGCACGTCGGAACAAGCCAACAAGCACCTTCTTGACGCTCGTCAACCCTATCTCCATTGAAACACTCCCTACTGCCGGCTTCACCAAAGTAAAGGAGGTACAGGCAGCCGGGTCTGGCGAGAAGCCCGCGTATCGCTACCGCTGCCCTACTTCTGTCCTCATGGACTACTAGCTCACTAATATACTCTTTCAAACAGTGCGTGGCAGCCCCAGCAAAGACGTCGCAGAAACTATCTCTAGGCTCTTAGACAGACTCAGGAAGGGAACTTTCTGTGAAGGCAATTTCAGGAGCGCCTTTGGCTTCATGCTCTCTAACTTCTACTGGCTCAGAGTCGAAATATCTCTCTTCGACTTCAAACTTTGATCCAACGTCACGGGCTCTCTTTCGAGGCAGTGGAACCAATCATGACCGGCTGGGTCCAGGCCAGCTTCCCGTTGGCTTCGATCACCTTGGCTCGGATGTAGCCCTCGTCACCCCGGATAGAATAGATCGCCGGGTTGCTCTCAACCTCTTTGAGCAAGCTTCCATTCTTGCCGGTGAACTGGACGCGGTAGCCGCTGGTTTCTTCCTCTTTAATGACTATCTTGATTTGGTCAGTCGTATTGATGATATCCTCGAGCTCCACGCCGGTTGAGGCATAGAAGTCGCCACGTACCAGGGCTTCCAGGATGGCCTCAGCGGTGAGGTGGTCAGCCCTGACAACGACCCACCCGCGCCCTGGCCTGGAAGCGTCGGGATCCCACGGCCGTTTGAAATGGTGGGCGTCGTCCACCGCAATTCCATAGATCACCTTGCCACTTGAGAGAACGGCATCCCACATCTGCTCCAGGGGAGCATGCTGGCTTCCGCCAAAGTTGTTGACTCGCGGGTGACCATTATAGATCTCCAACAGCTTGTCGTTGCGGACCTGCTTAAGCTCTTCCGCCGTGATGGCCCAGTTAAAGTTGGGATGGTTGATGTGGGGAACTCCTGTGGCCTCGCGAATCGCGTCGACGTCGCGCTGAAGCGTGTCTAAAACACTGGTTCCTCCTTGCGGATCAACTTTGCGGGCGACGTTCAGTCCATTAACATGGATCGGCTTGCCGGAGAAGGAGTCGGTCACCTCTTCGCCTTTCATAACCAGGAACTTTTCATCCGCCCCATGCAAGGCATTCAGAGCTTCGACTTGAGTGAGGAAGTTATGGTCTGTGAGCACCAGAAACTGATAACCGTGCTCGCGATACCAGGTAACGACCTCATTGGGAGTCGAATCACCGTCGCTGTTCAGCGTGTGGGTGTGAGTGTTGCCTTTGTACCAGCGTCCCTTGGGCGTAGTTGACGTCAACTCTTGGCCGGTGGAGAGGTGTTCGGCGAGAGCGGCGATCGTGAACATCGCAATCGAGATCGAGATTAAGCCACGTCTTATTTTCATTGATTGATGCCTCGGTAACCGCCCAAAGGCAGTTGCCCTCCGAAAACGGCTCGTTCTGTAAGGAGGTCTATCTCACAGTACTCACTCGTCGGTCAACTAGGATCAACTGGGGCCAGCTACGGCTGCAAAGGTCTGGCCCGGCTCGCCCAGTTACTCAACCCACTCAATTGGTGGAATCGATCGTCGCCCCACGAGGTCGGTTTGCCTCGAAGCCTTCGCAGTCTGGCTAATCTGACGACTGGTGCTCATCAGATTTCGCTCTTGAGGGTTCTGTCGGGATGCCGAAATTTGCGCTGGCGAGCAGGGGGTTTGATTCGGTAAGCTTGTTGGGAGATTCCCATCCGGAGCTGAAGGCTCAGGTAAGTGAGCCAGGAAAGTAGCTTGTCTTATGCCGTTTCGTTCCCTTTGCGTCGTTTCGATATTCCGGATACTGACGGCAACGACTCAATTGTTTGCCCAGTCGAAAGGTTCGGTCGACTTCGTCCGCGACGTTCAGCCGATTTTTCAAGCACGTTGCACTTCGTGTCATGGCAGTGAAGTCCAAATGAGCGGACTGCGCTTGGACCAGAGGCATAGTGCCTTGAAAGGCGGCAAATCGGGTGTTCCTGCGATCGTATCTGGGAAAAGTTCGGAGAGTCTGCTCATCCGATCATGTCTCTGGAATTGACCCGAAAACAATCATGCCCCCCACGGGCGAGAGGCTCCGCCCTGAAGAGATCGCGCTGCTGACCCAGTGGATTGACGAGGGAGCACCCTGGCCTGAGGAAGCCGCCGGTCCAAAGCCATCGACTCGTGATGCCCTGGACCACTGGGCATTCAAGCCGGCGAAAGCCCCGGCTGTGCCGCCAGTGAGGAACTCTGCGTGGGTGCGAAATCCCATTGACAACTTTGTTTTGGCCAAGCTCGAACGCAAAGGCTGGACGCCCTCTCCAGCTGCCGAGCCCCGCGTTTTGCTGCGTCGCCTCTATCTCGACGTCATCGGAATGCCTCCATCTCTGGCCGAACAGGAATCGTTCTTGCAATCACCGACGCCGGAAGCCTTAGACGGCGTTGCCTCCGGCTTGCTCGCACGTTCTAGCTATGGCGAACGTTGGGCGCGGCATTGGTTGGACTTGGTTCGATACGCCGAGACCAACGGCTATGAGCGTGATGCCATCAAACCCCACGTCTGGCGATATCGGGACTACGTCATCCGCTCCTTGAATGACGACAAGCCTTTCGACCGCTTCATCCTGGAGCAGCTGGCGGGTGATGAATTGCCGGATGCCAATGCCGAGAATCTGACGGCTACGGGTTTCTACCGGCTCGGGCCATGGGATGACGAGCCTGCGGATCCCAAGGAAGACCGTTACGATCAGCTTGAAGATATTCTGAGCACCACGTCTCAAGTCTTTCTCGGCCTTACCCTCGGTTGTGCCCGCTGCCACGATCACAAGTTCGAGCCTCTAACTCAGACCGACTATTACAGCATGCTGGCGATTTTCAACGGACTCCAGCGACCTCGAAAGGGTAGAACTGAACTGGACCTGCCCATCGGGAGGCGCCTCGAAGTGGAGGCGGAGCTTTCTCGGGATCGCCTGATTGAGACCTTCACCCAGCAACTTGCCGAGCTTCGAGACTCCCACCGGAAGGAAATCCTTGAGTCAAAGCCCTCGGCCCTGCCGGCTGAAGCAATCACTGCCTTTCTTACCGATCCGCCAAAGCGCGATGAGGCCCAAAGGAAGCTGGTAAAAGAACACTCGGTCTTGCTCGATGAGCTGATTGACGCCGCGGCTCCGCCAGATGAGAAGCGGAAAATCGACTCGTTGAAAGACAAAATCAAGCAAGCTCAGAGTCTGACGGCTGATCTGCCTCGCGGCTATTACATGGTCGAACCAGAAGCCACCCCTTCGCCGACTCATGTTCTCGTTCGAGGGAAAGCTGCCAATCTGGGGTCCGAAGTCGCGCCTGGGATTCCGGCGGTCCTGGTAGAGCAACAACCTGTCTTCCCTGCCCCACAACGAACCAGTTTGCGTCGTTTGACCCTCGCCCAGTGGATTGCCAGCCCTGACAACGCCTTGACGGCTCGAGTCATTGTGAACCGCGTTTGGCAGCACCATTTCGGAGAGGGCTTGGTTCGTACGCCGAGCGACTTTGGACGCATGGGCGAAAGGCCGACGCATCCCGAACTGCTCGATTGGCTCTCAAATTGGTTTGTCTGGGAAGGCTGGTCGCTCAAGAAACTCCATCGCTTGATCCTGACCAGCAATTCCTATCGAATGGCCAAGAGCTGGAACCCACGATATGGACTGGAAGATCCAGAGAATCGATTCCTCTGGCGCGTTTCGCCGCGCCGCTTGGAGGTCGAAGCGATGTGGGATTCCACATTGATCGTGAGCGGCCAGCTCAATTCGCAGATGTATGGGCCAAGCATGTATCCGTTTGTCCCGGAAGCTGCTCTGCAGGGCCACAGCGATCCCGACAAGATTTGGAAGCCATTCGACGAAGCGGACGCTTCGCGTCGTGCGATTTACGCCTTCATCAAAAGATCACTGCTCGTCCCTTTGTTTGAGGTGCTTGATTTCTGCGACACGGCGAGAACTGCAGCCAGCCGTCAGGTCACGAGTGTTGCACCTCAGGCCCTGAGCCTGTTCAACGGCGACTTTGTAAACCGTCAGTCGCGTCACTTCGCCCGTCGGCTTGAGGTTGAAGCGGGACTCGATGCGGGCCAGCAAGTCGAGCGTGCCTACTTAATGGCTCTGTGTCGGCCTGTCAGCGCCAGTGAGAAGACGGAGATGCTGGAGTTTCTGGAGCGAGAGGCAGAGCAGCGACTCAAAGAGCGCGCGGAACCTTCGACTGCCGACCGCGAGACCGCGCGCCGTGAAGCGTTGGAGCAACTGTGCCGTGTCATTTTCAACTTGAATGAGTTTGCTTATACGGACTGACGCAGGGACCTGCAATTCCTTTATTTGTCCCACTTACCAAGGGGGACGCCGCGCTTCTTGCGGCAGGGGGTCGGAACTCACTCTGGCAGCCTGCAGCTGCCACTCATTCGAGCGTGGCTTCTTACTTAGGAGATCGCTATGCGACCTGAACTGACGAGATTTTCATCGAACCAGACCCCTTGCGGTCGCACACGGCGGGAATTTCTTTGGGAAGTGGGCGGAGGTTTTGCCGGATTGGCACTGTTCGATCTGCTCTCTCGAGATGGATTTTTCAACAGCGTGTTGCAGGCTGCTCCCTCCACCAGGACAGCCGACTTGTCGAACCCGCTCACTCCCCGCCAGCCGCACTTTTCCGCGAAGGCCAAGCGAGTCGTGTTCCTGTTCATGAATGGCGCGCCCAGTCAGGTCGACACCTTTGATCCCAAACCCGCGCTGAGCCACTTTCATGGCACACCCTATAAGGGCGATGTGGAACAGGTTGGCTCGAACGGCAGACCTGTCGGCCATCTCATGCAGTCGCCCTTTGAGTTTCGACGCCATGGCCGCAGCGGACTGGAGATCAGCAGTCTCTTTCCCCATACTGCAAGGTTTGCGGATGATCTTTGTGTGATTCGCTCGCTCTACACCGACACCGCGGCTCATGCCTCGGGTTGCCTGCAGATGAACACCGGCAGCGTGCTGATCGGAAAGCCGAGTCTGGGTGCCTGGCTCAGCTACGGGTTGGGCAGCCAACAGGAGAATCTGCCCTCCTTTGTCGTCATGACTGACCCCCGTGGAGGCCCGATTGGCAGCGCTTCCAACTGGACGGCAGGGTACATGCCTGCGTCCTACCAGGGAACTCTCTTTCGAAGCACGGGAGTTCCGTTGCTCGATTTAGCCACACCACCCGGCACGTCTGACCGCGCCCAACGCCACTCTCTGGACCTTCTGGGTCGCCTCAACCGCCAGCATCTTGAGTCCCGCCCAGGAGATTCGGACCTGGTGGCGCGAATCAACTCATACGAGCTGGCGTATCGAATGCAGACCACCGCCGCTGAAGTGGTCGACGTCGACAAGGAAGACTCCAAGACCAAAGAGCTTTACGGGCTCAACCACAAGCTGACGGCGGACTTTGGTCGGAAGTGTTTGATCACTCGGCGTCTGCTGGAAAAGGGAGTGCGTTTCGTTCAGCTCTACTCGGGCGGCGGGCACATCGAGGACACCTGGGACGGACACAATGACTGCATCAACAATCACAAACTCCACGCCGGTGAAACTGATCAGCCCATAGCTGCATTGATGGCGGACCTCAAACGGACTGGACTTTGGGACGAAACGCTCGTCATCTGGGGCGGAGAATTTGGCCGCACCCCCACCAGCGAAGGCGTCGGGAAACCGGGTCGAGATCACAATCCTTACGGATTCAGCATGTGGTTGTCGGGTGCCGGAGTGAAAGGAGGCCAAGCCATCGGCGCAACGGATGAGCTGGGCTTCAAGGCCGTCGAAGAACGCTGCCACATTTCCGACCTCCACGCAACGATTCTCCATCTTCTGGGCCTGGATCACACACGGCTCACCTTTTTCTACCAGGGCCTCAACCAGCGCCTCACCGGCGTGAGAGGCGAAGTAGTCCAAAAAGCGTTGGCCCAGGCTAGCGGCCTATCGCAAGACTCAGTTCGTCCCTTCGTAAGGTGAGCGATTTTTCCTTTTCTCACCACCACCAGCGCGATAGCCTACCCAGTTCCGCCAGCTCACGCTTGCTCAGTGGACGGTCGATCGCCCGAAGCTCGTAGTATTGGTATTCGCTCAATCGAAGCCTCGCCTCCAGTAACGATAAGCGGCAATCCATTCCCAGCCTTCCGGCGGCGGCGAGGGCAAGGGAATCGAATGAATTGGGATCTCCTGCTTCTTGCCGGCTCGAGCGCAGATGGCAACGATCTGGTCGTCGTTCGTCATGTCCACTTTCTCGACGGTTACGGAAACTCCCAGAACCTCGGTGTCGAACGGCAGCTTGAGGTTGTCTTCCATCATTGTGAAGAAACCTGACGCCTGCTCAGACTCGTTGTAAGCGTCGATGGTAGCCTCTTCCGCCAGCTCTTCAAGCCGTTCTTTGGACAACCGAGGCAGATTGTCGGCAGGATTCTTTCGTTTGGGGCCTCTTCCTGAACTCATTTTGTCTTCTCCTCGTTCGTTATTTAGGTTGACGGTGCCCGGCTTTGAGTTTCAGCTTTTCAACTCGCTTCGACGCTCACTCACCAGGCGTAATAGACCTTCACGCAGGGCTTGAAGGCCCTTGTCCAGGGTTTCTCCGCCAGCGGCAAAGGACACGCGAAGTGTTCCCTCTCCTCCGGGACCGTAGGCCGCGCCATGAATTACCACAAGGCCAGCCTCATGCAAAAGGAAGCGCCGCAATTCGTCTGAGGGCAGCCCGAGCGGCCGAGCGTCAACCATCACGAACAAGCCGCCTTCAGACGGAAGTGGCTGGACTCCAGGAATCCCTTGGAGCTGGCCTACGACCCGATTGCGCCTTTCCTCATACTCACTCCTCATTCTGCGGACACACTCCTGGTCTGACCGCAAGGCACAGGCCGCTGCGTCCTGCACGAACGTGGCCGGTCCCCGGCTGAATTGTTGAAGCACGAGGTACATGGCCCGAATGATTTCGGGAGGCGCGGCACAATAGCCCACGCGCCAACCGGTCATGGCGTAGGTCTTTGACAAACTATTGACTACGACGGTGCGCTCTCGCGCCACCGGAGAGACGGCAGCTGGAGACACATGGTTCCGCCCATCGTAGACCAGTGATTCATAGATCTCGTCGCTGATGACACGGAGGTCGCGCGTCACAGCGAATTCAAGTAGCTCCTGAAGTTCAGAGCGTGTGAAGACGGTGCCGACTGGGTTCCAAGGGCTATTGAGCAGGAGGACTTTGGTGTTCGATCTAACCTTATTTTTCAGGTCAGTCACACTCACGACGAAACGGCCATCTTGGATCGTCGAACGGACACGTGTCGGTTGCCCGCCCCAAAGCGCAATGGGGGAATTGTAGGCGTCGTAAATGGGATCGGGAAGCAGGACCTCGTCGCCGGGCTGCACTAGCGCTGCCAAAGCGATGCTGAGCCCGCAGGTGGCGCCGTCCGTGATCAGAATTTCCCTGGCCGGGTCATAGTTCAGTTCATTGTCGCGGGCAAGTTTCTCTGCCACTGCCTCGCGGAGGTGAGGCTCGCCCCGATTGTCGGGATACGCAGTGCGTCCGTCGCGCAAGGCCTTGTGAGCTGCCTCGACGATGTGCGCAGGCGTCGGTGTGTCGGGCTGCCCGCGCATTAAGGAAACAAGCGTGCGTCCCTGGGTTTGAAGTTGTCGCACCTCTTGCAGAACCTGGTTGATCGCCGTGGGCGTTAGGTGGCTAACTCGGTTTGCCTCAGGAGCGGGGCTCATCGTTGTATCCACCTTTGTGATTTAGAAATCCAAAGTGCGCCAGCCGGGACGTGCTTCTGGGTGGCGACGGTCGCCGCGCTGCCAACACACGGCGGTCTAAGATTGATCATGGTGAGGCATCAACCTAGTGACCACCGATGTTACCACTTGCGAGGTTCCGGGAGTGAGGTTTGCAGCGGTTGCCTCAGTGCTCGAGTTTGCTTCGAAATTATTGATACGCTCGAAGCACATTTTCTCGCCCCCCACGCTTTTACTCCCAGTCTTTCTTACGGTCCGGCTACTGACAACCGTCTGAATGTCAGTGGCACGCTTCAGCAGGGGCTGAGATACTACGGGTTTTTGTCCGGCCACTCCAGCTTGACGCTCAGTTAACTCAGCGGTTAACATCAGATATCATGGGCTCGGCAATAACTTCGTGGAAGAGTTTCCGCAAAACCACAATTCGCCTGGGAGCAAGCCCGACAGTTTGTGGAGGCAATCGCTGCGTTCCCCGGCGCGACGCTGCTTAGACCAGATCCACCCCTAAGCGAATCCCAGGAAATGGAGAGATGTCCAAGGCTTGCCGCTGGATATTGGCCTCAGCCTCCCCGAGGCGGAGGGAACTATTCAAGCTACTGATCCGGGAGTTTGAGGCCGTTTCCGGGGATGTGGACGAAAGCATCCAACCTGGAGAGTCGCCGGTTACTCTGGTTCAGCGGCTGGCCCGAGAGAAGGCTCTGGCCGCCCAAAAGTCTCATCCTGGCGCCACCATTCTCGGTGCCGACACAATTGTTGTCTGTGGTCGTGAGATGCTCGGCAAGCCGACAACCGCAGAGGAAGCCCGCAGGATGCTTCGGAGACTCAGTGGCCGGATTCACCAAGTACTAACTGGTATCTGCTTGCTGGATCCTGAGAACTCACGAGTCGACGTTGCTTCCACGCACGTGCAATTCAGCATCTTGTCCGATTCAGAGATTGATCTTTACGTTAAGTCGGGTGAACCACTGGACAAAGCCGGAGCCTACGGCATTCAAGGGATGGGAGCTCGATTCATTGAGCGGATCGATGGTTGCTACTTCAACGTTGTGGGATTGCCGGTGTCGCTGATCTATCGGATGCTAAAGGGAATGGGGTACGAGCCCGATGGATAACCTGAGTCTGGAAGCGCTCATTCAGGAACTTCGGCCGCGCATCCTGAACAAATCAATTCAGAAGATCAGAAGCGTGGAGGGACGAGCGCTCATCCTGTCTCTGCGTTCGAGTGTGACCGATCGTCTGGTTTTGTCGCTTCATCCGGCGGCCCCGGGGGTCTTCATCAGCGACGAGGATTGGCCTTCCGATCAGTCCCCGTCCGACGAACTTCTCACTCTACGAAAATATCTGGTTGGCGGCAAGATCAGGCAGGTACGCAAGGAATTGGCCGATCGAGTCGTTTTCTTAGAGGTCGAAAATTGCCGTCTCTCGGAGCGCGTGGAGAGGTTCACGTTTGTGCTGGAGTTGATTCCCAACAAAGTCCGGGGCCTTTTGCTGGATGACCAGCAGCTGGTGATCGCTGTTGTTCCGCCAGGTCGGGAGGGCAGAATCGCCCTGGGTTCCTCTTACCGGCCGCCTGCTCTGAAAGCCGGTCACCCGGTGGACAAGATCCGGCAGGAGCAATTTCTCGAATTGTTCTCCACCCAGAGCGAGGCTTCAGCCTGGAAACAGGTTTCCGGCCTGAGCCCGCTTTTCGTTCGTGAAACCGCCCAGCGAAGCGGAAACGTTCCGAAACAGGCCTGGGTCGAATTGCAGGCTCTGCTGAACCAGATTCGGCAAGGGTCTTACTCGCCGCGAATCTATGCTTTCGAACGTTCGGGCGGTTCCGCGCTGCCAAGGTCTGGCAAGTGGGTCATCTCGCCGATTGCGCTCCCGTCCCTGTCCCACGAAGAATGTGAGACCTTCGCTTCGATGAATGAGGCGTCCAGGACGTTGTGCCGGCGAGTACTTGAACGAGACGCTGGCAAGACCCAGCTGCGATCTACTTTGACCACGCTGTCGGCGACTCTGAAAAAGCGGTTGCGCTTGCAGGAAAACCTGCGAGCGGATCTGGCTCGTAGCCAGCAGGCAGAGCTTTTCAAGCTTTACGCCGATCTGCTTTATGCTCAGCCGGGCAAGTTGCCAAAGGGAACTGAAAGGATCAACGTCGTGAATCTGTTTGATCCACAGCTGACTGATATTGAGATTCCACTCGACCCACGAGCCTCGCTGATTCAGAATGCCAACCGATATAGTAAGTCCTACCAGAAGGCCAATCGGGCGGTCCCGCTGCTGCGTGCGAAAATGCAGAGGCTGGAAGCTGAGATTAAATTACTGAAGTCTCAACTGCAGGAGCTTTCTGCCGAAATGAGTGGCAGCGATATGATCTGGAGGAGCACGGCAGCTGCTCAGGAACTTCAAAAAAGCAACGGGTCGTGGGCAAGTCGAGTCTGCCTGTGGGGTCCAGTTCAGCCGATCCGGAGACGCTTCGACGCAAGGTGGCCAAGTCGTTTGTTTCGTCAGAAGGGTTGGAGATTCTGGTTGGGAGGAGCAGTAAGGACAACGACGTCCTGACGCTCAAGATTGCCAGAAACGATGATTTTTGGCTGCATGTGGCCGGCTACGGTGGGTCGCATGTGGTCTTGCGAAATCCCGCTAAGCTGCCGATTGCTCCCAAGCAGTCATTGCTGGAGGCCGCCCAGCTGGCGGCCTATTTCAGCCAGGCGCGAAACGCGCCCAAGGTGGAAATCCACTACACCCAGAAGCGCTTCGTCTCTAAACCCAGAGGCGCCAAGCCAGGTCTGGTTCGCCTCAAAGAATACAACTCGATCCTGGCGCGACCGCAGCTGCCAGGTGAGGTGGAAGGCTAGGAAGAGAATAGTCGAGAGCGGTTGCGAGACAGTTGGGATGCGGGGAGACGGCGAATTGACGAAATTGACGAAGAGGCTATTCTCCGTTTCTCTGGCTGGGAGTTTCCTGTCTCAGGTCGCCGGCGATACTAATTGGATTAGTTGCTGTCAAAACGATTTCAGACCGCCGAGGACATGTTTCCGTTGAACCCTCTCCCAACAAATGGGAGAGGGATTTGGACCCGTTCTGGAGCTTCAGCCGTAGCAAGTGAGTCGAGCCGCAAACATCCACTCACTCGCGGCCTTTCAAATTTGCTTTGCCTGGTGTTCAAGGTATAATCGGGCCTCGTTTCTTCGCAATTCGAAAGATCCCGACTGCTCTCTCTGAATGACTTCGAGCAGGGTCTAGAAAGTTGAGCATATGACTGAGCTGTTAAGAAAGATTGGCGAGAAGAAAGTTCACGTTGGTGTCGTTGGAATGGGCTATGTTGGTCTGCCCTTGGCTGTTGAGATCGCCAAGGCAGGCATTCCAGTAGTGGGAATCGATGTGGATAGCTCGAAGGTACAGAGAATCAACGGCGGTGAATCCTACATTCCGGACGTCCCGTCAAGCTCGGTGGCCAAGCACGTCGGAGGCAAACGCTTTCGGGCGGTCACAGAATTCAACGTAGTTCAGGAACTGGATGCCATCATCATTTGTGTTCCAACACCCTTAGGCAAGACCAAAGATCCTGATCTTTCAATGGTTGTTTCCGCTGTGGATCGCATTGCAGAAAACCAGCGAAGGGATCAACTCATCGTCTTGGAAAGCACGACGTATCCGGGCACTACAGAGGAGTTGATTTTGCCGAAATTGGAAGAGTCAGGATTTAAGGTAGGACGGGACTTTTTCCTGGCTTTTTCGCCGGAACGTGTCGATCCTGGAAATCCAGTTTACAATACTTTCAATACTCCCAAGGTCATTGGCGGCGTCACTCCCCAGTGCCTCGAAGTCGCCTCGAGGCTCTATAAGAACTTCATCGAAAAGGTAGTTCCTGTTACTTCCTCCCGTTGCGCAGAGATGGTCAAGCTTTTGGAGAACACGTTTCGCAGCGTGAATATTGGGCTCGTGAACGAGGTGGCCCTCATGTGCGACCGGCTGAAAGTCGACGTCTGGGAAGTGATCGAAGCCGCTGCGACAAAGCCGTTCGGTTTCATGCCGTTTCAGCCCGGTCCGGGTTTGGGAGGGCACTGCATTCCGATTGACCCGCTCTATCTGTCCTGGAAGCTGAAAACCCTGAACTACCGGGCGCGCTTCATCGAGCTGGCGAGCGAGATCAATGCCGACATGCCTCGTTACGTCGTGAACAAGGTTAACGACGCCCTCAACGAGTTCAGCAAATCGGTAAAGAACTCCAAAGTTCTGATTATCGGAGTGAGCTATAAAAAGGATATCGATGATCTGAGGGAGTCACCTTCGCTGGATGTCATTCAACTGCTGCGAAACCGAGGTGCCAAAGTGATGTACCACGATCCCTACGTTCCCAAGATCGAATTCGAACGAGGCACCATACAGTCGATACCGCTCGAAGAGGGCTTGGCTGAAGCAGACTGCGCGGTGATTGTTACCAACCACAGCAATATTGATTATGCGAAGGTCGAGCGATTAGCCAAGGTGGTACTGGACACTCGCAACGCTATGCGTGGGATCAAGAGTCCGAAAATCATCAAGCTCTAATGAATCTGCCAAACTTCCTCACATTATCCCGGATCTTTGCTGTCCCCTTGCTGGTGGTCGTCTTGTTGACGCGGGTCTACAATCCGGACCGCGAGGTAGTAGGCGTTTCAATTTACTTAGCTACCGTGATCTTTCTGGCCGCGTCCATTACCGATTGTTTTGACGGTTATCTGGCCCGGAAGCGCCGGCAGGTGACGACACTGGGGATTCTCCTAGACCCTGTGGCTGACAAACTCCTGACTTCGGCTGCATTCATTTCTTTGGTGGAATTGAAGTGGGTGCCGGCCTGGATGGTAGTCATCATCATTGGCCGTGAGTTTGCGGTGTCGGGCCTACGGAGTATTGCGTCTTCTCAAGGTTTCACCATAGATGCCTCCGACTTAGGCAAGATGAAGATGGTGATGCAAGTCGTTGCCATAACCGCCATAATCCTGCGCAATGTGTTTTCTTGGCTCACCGTGTTCAGCAAAGTTGCTCTTTGGCTGGTGGTGATCTTTGCTTTGGTTTCTGCCGTTGACTATTTTAGGAAGTTCTGGAAACAAGTGGACAGTCGAGTGAAAGCGCGCCAACGACGGAAGTTGATAGTCCTCAAAAAGAGGCAGCGCGATGTTCCAACTCACTGAACTCGCCCAGGCCGAACTCCTCAAGCTTTCCCGCAATTGTCTGGAAACTCACCTGAAAACAGGACAGCGACAAATCGAATGTCCTTCGCTGCCGGAGCTGCTCGAGAAACGCGGGGCCTTTGTCACCTTGCACTCTCATGGCGAGTTGCGCGGATGCATTGGTGTCCCGATGGCGATCTCGCCATTATATGAGACGGCCCAAAACTGTGCGATATCCGCAGCCACTGTCGACCCGCGCTTTCCGCCCCTGACGCTCTCGGAGCTGGCAGAAGTGCAAATCGAGATTTCGGTGCTCTCTTCGCTGCAAGACGTCGATGCCTTGGAGAGAATTGAGATTGGAGTTCATGGGCTCATCGTGAATCACAAAGGGAGGCGTGGCCTGCTCCTGCCCCAAGTTGCAACCGAGCACGGCTGGGACCGCGAGCAGTTTCTGCGACAGGTTTGCCGGAAGGCCGGATTGCCAATGGATGCGTGGAAGGAAGGGGCCAGAATTGAGTCTTTTACCGCGCTCGTGTTTAGAGAGGAGATGGGAGGCAATTGACGAATGCGAAGGTCCAATCTCAAAGGTCAATGCGGAAGACCGAAGGTCGCGTGACTCAGGGTCGCATCCCGAGTTAGCCATCCACCTTTGCCATTGGTGCTTCGTCGCTCTCCATTCTCGTCACTCGAGTTCGACGCCGTCTCCGAGCCAGATGTCCTGGTTGCTATAGGTGATCAAAGCGGTTGAGGCGTTCGGTTCTACCCGCAGAATGACAACTTCGCCGATCACTTTCCGCGTGCTGTCGAAGGTTGCGCGGTTGCGGTTGTAGTCTGCGCGATTGAACAGGCTCACACTGTCCTTGTGGAAGTGCCGGAGCACCCGGAAATAGTCCCCTACCTGGACGTTCTGCTTACTCCCAACGTCAACATAGACAATGTTGCCGCTGCTCAAGAGCGAACGGAATTCTTTGCTCATGAAAATCCTGCCCGTCGTCTTGCCGCTTGGCGGCGCAAATCGATCGAAGCTGCCTCCCCGCTGCAACGGAGATAGACGCTGCTCTGCAGGAATCGTCAGGTCGTTCACGTGGATTTCTTCACATGCAAAGATGACTTCAACCGTGGCCGAGTTCTCCTGAGCCAGCAACACCCGCAAACGTCCGACGTCCTGATAGTAGTGCCCGTACCTCTCCTTTGACTTGGCTTTTGCAAACTCGGTTCCCCATTTGGCAAAGTCGGTCACCGGTCGTATGACTTGAAGCTCGTCACCCGGCTTGATCCCAGAAGCGGACCCTTGGTTGAGGTAAAGCACATCACGGTCACTGAACAAGGATTTGTTCTCAGACTCTTCACCGCCGACAACGGAAGCCCTAGACTGGATGGATTCCGGGCTGAAAAATCCTGCACAGTAGAGATCTGTGTAGGTTGCTACCGGGGGCGGTGCGGACGGCGTCGCGGGCGCTGTCGGAACCAATTGGTCTGGCGTTTCTGTGGAAGCTGGAATGGCAGCTGACCGGCGTTGAGGAGGGGTCTGTGAACTGGGTTCTCCGCTCGCAGTTGGCGCCAGGGACTCCGAAGGAGGCTGAGTCATCACAGCTATTCTTTTGATCAGAATGTGGTCGCCTGGATAGATCCAATGCGGATTATCGACGTTTGAATTGACTTCCCAGATCTGAGGCCAGAGAAATGGATCTTTCAGATACTGTCGGCTGATCTCCCAGAGGGTATCCCCGCGCTTCACGGCGTGGATGTCGTATCCTTCCGCCGTGGTGGCCGGTTCATTGGCCGACCAGTGTCCGTCACGTTGTTGAGCCAGCGGTCGAGGGGGATTGCCCTGGGCAGGCTGCGCCTTGGGGGAGGCTTCTTTCCGAGGGGAGGCTTCTCCCCAACTTGAAGTCAACAGCAAGAAAACTGCAAACATCAAAAGGCATACTTTGTTGATTGTTTTCACTGCGCATCTCCTGAAGACTGCAGGGCGGTTGGCGACCTCGTCATCTCTTTCCCGACTAGAGAACCTTGCCATCCTTCCGCTCAGAGTACCGGCGTTAGTCTAGAGTTTTGCATCGCCGTCTTGAAGACCCACTGCAAACGGCGCGAACCAGAGGGCTTCAACGTTGTCAAGCAGCAGCCGGTCCCGGCTAAGGCGCTAGGCAGCCAACTGGCCTTGTGTTAGACTTCCGTTTTTGCCGCAGCCCCTCTATCGGAATGAGAGCCGCCGCACTTTAGCTTTACTCCTTGAAATTCAATTGCATAAATGGACTGGGGATCGACGCAGCGGGTTGGAAATGGGATTTGCGCGGTGATTCGGGAATCGAGCGGCGCCGAAATCGAGCGGGCCATCTCTTTGGCTCAGCGGAGCGCTGGGGCCATCGAACTGCGGCTCGATTATCTCAAGACCTCCGAACTGACACCTGCCAACGTCAGCTACTGGATTCGCCGGGCGGACCGTCCTGTTGTCCTCACGCTGCGCCGCAAACCCAACGGCGGCGAGTTCACCGGAAGCGAGACCCAACAGATGCAAATTCTCACTTCGCTTCTGGGCGCGGGAGCATCGTTCATTGATCTCGAAATTGAAACGATCGAAAGCTACTTGCGGGGCCACCTGACTCCACTCGAGAGTGCCAGTCCCCGGTGGATTGCCTCCTACCATAACTTCGCTGAGACACCGCAGAGTTTAGATCTCATCTATCGCAGATTACTGGCAACGAAGGCAGGCATTCTTAAAGTGGCCACTTTCTCCAGGAGTTTTGCGGACAATTTTAGGTTGCTCCAGCTCACCGAACGAGCCATGCAAGATCGGCAACCTGCGATTGTCACAGCCATGGGGGAACTAGGGACGTTGACTCGCATTCTTGCCCCTGGCCTTGGTTCTTGGTGTACCTACGGGTCAGTTCGGAAGGGGCAGGAGAGTGCGCCCGGGCAGCTGACGGTGGACGAGCTCAAGGACCTCTACGCCGTCGACCAAACCAATCCGTCAACGCAGGTTTACGGGGTCGTTGGCTACCCCGTCACCCATTCGCTGTCTCCTCACATTCACAACCCCGCGTTCCGTCAAATCGGTTTGAACGCGCGCTACTTGCCGTTTTCGATCCAGGACCTGACGAACTTTGGACCGTATCTCAAGAAGTTCGCAGGTTTCAGCGTCACAATTCCTCACAAGATAAGCATCCTGGACTTTGTGGACGTGTTGGATGAGACAGTCAAGATGACTGGCGCGGCCAACACTTTGGTGAAGCAGGCAAACCAGATCGTGGCCTACAACACGGACGTGGACGGCGTGCGCCACGCCCTTCAGGAGCCCTTCAAACAAAAGGTACGCTGCGTGACGCTTCTGGGCACTGGCGGAGCCGCTCGGGCTGCAGCGTGGGTTTTGAAGCAGGAAAACTGTTCGGTAACGGTCCTGGCCCGGGATGGGCATAAAGCCAGGGCCTTTGCAGAATCGCTGGGCTTCGCTTACGACACTCTGGACAGGGCGGAACGGTATCCGGGCGACTTGCTGATCAACGCCACGTCTGTCGGGATGTTTCCCGGCGTCGAGGATACTCCGATTCCACGGCAAGCGCTCCGTTATCGTTATGTTTTCGACATGGTCTACAATCCACTGGAAACCCGCCTGATGCGCGAAGCCGGCAGCAGGGCAACAGTGATCAGTGGCGTCGAGATGTTCGTCGCTCAAGGAGCGCGGCAGTTTGAGCTTTGGACCGGCCGCCCGGCTCCTCGCGAGTTGATGCGGGAAATTGTCCTGGAAAAGCTCAGACAATGAAGAGAGTGGTCCAAGTTCCTGCCGGCACCACGAATTTAGGCGCCGGTTTTGATGCCCTGGGACTCGCACTTCAGCTCTACCTGCGGATCGAAATCGAGACCTCTTCCGGTTTTCGGAATGAATGGGTTCTGACAGGAGAAGGAGCAACCGAGTTGCCAGCGAGGGAGGAGAATCTCCTCTGGAAGGTCGTCCGGCGCGTGTACGAAGGTGAAGAACTGCCGCTACCGCAGGTTGGACTCAGGATCGCCAACGAGATTCCAATTGCTCGCGGACTCGGCAGTAGTGCCGCAGCCATTGTTGGCGGCCTTGGCTGTTTCGAGGCGCTTACCGAGAGAGAACTCTCGCAGGAGAAGTTCTTTCGTTATGCCTTCGAGTTTGAAAGACACCCCGACAATCTCACGGCTGCCCGCTTTGGTGGGTTCACGGTGAGTTGCGTAAACGAAAACGAGCAGGTTACTCTCTTCCGCGCGTCAATGGGATCTCAGCTGAAGATCCTGCTTACGGTGCCAGAATTTCGCCTTGAAACGGAAAGAGCGCGAGCGGCCATTCCTCAACGTTTGGAGCTGCGCGATGCAGTGTTCAATATCCAGCGAAGCTCGCTGGTCGTGGCTGCACTACTCACAAGTGAGTTTCACTTTCTGCGTGAAGCCATGCGGGACAGAATCCACCAGCCGTGTCGTGCCCCGCTGATCCCAGGTTTGGAGGAAATTCTTCAGCTGAACGATGAGGAAATTCCCGGTCTGGCGGGGGTTTGCCTGAGTGGCGCGGGCCCCAGCGTGGTTGCCTTTGCAGATGGCCATTTGGATAGTATCTACAGGCGCATCGCCGAAATCTTTAATCGTCATGGCATCACTTCGCGGCCGTTCGAATTGCAGGTTGATAATCAGGGAAGAAGGATCTTCTAACAACACCTGAAAACACGAAAGACTTGATTACGCCGGCTCATCGCTTAACGGATCTTCCGCTTGTCTCGTAGAAGCGAAACAGATCAGACAACCGATTGACGGTGAGAAACCTGATCCGAGAGTCGCTGTCGGGAGTATCAATGCATCTTACCGGTTTGGATTTGTGGCCTCAGCCCCTTGGCGAACCTTAATATGAAGACTCTAACGCAGATTCCGCTGGGCACCCAGTTGCTGTTTGGCAAGGCCGCCAAGAAGCGCCGTCGCATGGAACGCGCCATCTTTTCGGTCTTTGAGCATTGGAACTACGAGGAGATTATCCCGCCCATTTTCGACTACTACGATGTCTTCACCAAGGGCATGGGAGCAGAATTGGAGGAAAGACTCTATCGGTTCGTCGATCGTGAAGGGCATATCCTCGCGCTCCGGCCCGAGTTTACGTCACTGGTGGCGAAGTCTGCGGCGACCCGGCTGGCCGACCAACCCAAGCCCTTGCGGCTTTGTTATTGCGGTGAAGTGCTGCGCTATGAAGCGCCCCGTGGTGGGCGGCAGCGCGAGTTCTTCCAGATTGGAGTCGAAAACATCGGTGGTGAAAGAGTCAAGTCAGACGCCGAAGTTATTCTAGTCGCTGTCGAATCACTGAAAAAACTCGGTATCCAGGAGTTTCAAATCAACCTGGGTGAGATTGGGTACTTCGCTGGAATCGTTGAGCGGATCAGCTTCTCACGGGAGGATGTCACGAGAATCAGGACACTGATCGATCTCAAAGACACGGTAGCACTGAAATCGGAGCTGGCGCGTCTGGCGCTTTCTGAGCGACGCCGGCATGTCCTGTTGTCCCTGGTGAGTCTCACCGGCAACTCAGACACTTTGGAAGCGGCTCGTCAGTTGGTTTCCAATGAAAAGTCGCTTCAAGCGCTTGACAACCTCGCGGCCCTGGTGGCCGAGCTCAAGAAGCATAAGATCGGCGAACACCTCACCATTGACCTAAGCGAAGTGCGCGGCCTCGACTACTACACCGGGACGATCTTCAAGATTTATGTTCCGGGCCTTGGATTCGAAATTGGCGGCGGCGGTCGTTATGACAATCTGTTGAAAAACTTTGGCTGTGACCTCCCATCCGTTGGGTTTTCGTTCAGCTTGGAGCGCCTGATGTCGCTAAAAAGCTAGTCAGCAGCTTTCAGGCGCTCAGTGGTCAGCAATCGACACTTCCGGTTCTGGGCGGCTATCCCGGAAGTATGAAGCCTGAATGGATTCCGGATTCTTCCATAGCTGATTCGCGCTTTGGCGATACTCCGGCTAAGTAAGTCTCGACCGCCGAGTGAAGCTCGAACCCCTATGACCAAAGGCACCATCACCATCGCGCTATCCAAGGGTCGATTGTTTGATGAGGCGCTGGTTTTGCTGAAAAAGGCCGGCATCGAGATCGCGAACTCCGACATCCCTTCGCGAAGGCTCGTTACTCCGGATACGAGCGGACGGTTTCAGTTTTTCATGGTCAAGCCCATCGATGTTCCCACTTACGTCGAGTATGGTATCGCGGATGCCGGTATTGCTGGGCGGGATGTTCTGCTCGAGTCCAATGCCGACATCCACCAACCCCTCGACCTTCGCATCGGCTGTTGCCGAATGGTTGTGGCGGCGCCGAAAGCAACAGCTCGCCAGAACTACAAGCAGCTCTCTGCAGTTCGGATCGCCACGAAGTACCCGCGGATCACGACCGAGTATTTCACGCGTCGTGGAATTCCGGTGGAGATCATCCCACTTTCGGGGAGTGTTGAACTCGCTCCGTTGCTCGGGTTATCAGATCGAATTGTCGATCTGGTGTCATCAGGGCGAACACTGTTGGAAAATGGCTTAGAGGTCGTCGAGCCCATCCTCGAGATTTCCGCTCGCCTGGTCGTAAACCGTGCCGCCTATCAAATTAAGCGCAGGGGCATCACTGAACTGATTCAGATGTTGTCGAAAGTCGCCGACAAGGGCTGAACTCGAAGAATGCATCGAACGACCTCATACACCTGAATTGGAGTGGGGAAGACTGTTCCTATCCCTGATTGAGTACTTCGACTCTCATCATCGGTATGAACGCTGCCACCTTGCCTTTGTTATGGAACGCCGTGATTTTTTGGTTCGCCACACCGATGGGTCTCGTGAGAAATAAATCTGCGAAGATGCAATATCCAAAGTTCTCTCTGCGGCTTCTTGGCTCCATGGGCTGGTTTGCTTGCCGCCCGTGTTGTTTCGGTAGCGGCTACTTGGTTGACTGATGATCCCTGTTTACACGTGGAACAGCCTCGAAATTGCCGGATATCTCCAGAGAATTGACGATCGCCGTTCCGAGCCGAACGTAGAGGTCGAAGCTCAAGTTTCGGGCATCATTGCGGAGGTTCGTCGTCAAGGGGATGCCGCGCTGCTGCGCTTTACGCGGGAGTTTGACAAGGTTGATCTGAAGAGTCTTCGAATCGCGCCAGAAGAAGTCCGGGTGCTCGCTAGCCAGGTCGACGCCGAGTTGCGTGAAGTCATCCGCTTGGCGAAAGAAAACATTCGGCGCTTTCACGCTCACCAACTGGAAAGATCCTGGGAATTTGAGGCCGGCGACGGAGTTCGGTTAGGCCAACGCATCAGCCCGCTGCCGTCGGTTGGGTTGTACGTCCCCGGCGGCACAGCAGCGTATCCCTCGAGTGTGCTGATGAATGCCATTCCCGCGCAGATTGCGGGCGTACCGCAGATCGTCGTGACCACTCCATATCATCAGTTTCAGCGGAATCCCGTGATTGCTGCGGTCTTCCTGGAGCTGGGCATCCGGGAAATCTACGGTGTTGGAGGCGCACAGGCCATCGCTGCTTTGGCGTATGGAACTGAAAGCATCCCGAAAGTGAGCAAGGTTGTCGGCCCCGGAAACATTTATGTGGCGACGGCAAAGCGCCAGGTGTTCGGGGCAGTTGATATTGATATGATCGCGGGCCCGAGCGAAGTCATTGTGGTAGCTGACGACTCCATCGATCCCGACTTCATCGCGGCTGATTTGATGGCTCAAGCCGAACACGACGAGAATGCTTGTGCGATTGCCCTCGTGTCGTCCAAAGAATTAGCGCTAGCCGTACAAATCAGCCTAGCCTCTCTGATCAAGAACCTAAGCCGCCAGAAGATTGTTCGCACGGCACTGCAAAATTTCGGCGCGCTGATCGTCTGCGCGAACTGGGATGAGGCAGCGGAAGCGGTCAACAGGATTGCTCCGGAACACCTGGAATTGCTCATGGAGGAACCCGAGATTTTTTCCGAAAAAGTCCATGCGGCCGGCGCAATTTTCTTTGGTCCCTACTCTTGTGAAGCTGTCGGCGATTACTTCGCCGGTCCCAACCATGTTCTGCCGACTTCCGGCACGGCCCGCTTTGCCTCGCCCCTGGGAGTTTACGACTTCCTCAAAAAGACAAGTCTCGTGAAGTACACGGAGGCCGGTCTTCGACGAAACCACACCTACATTGAGAAATTCGCCGCGTCCGAAAACCTCGATGCTCACGCCCTGAGTGTTCGGGTACGATTTAAGAATTGAGCCTCAACCACTGGACTTTCGTGCAGCGGCGGGCAAATCCAGGGAAGAATAATGGGTGAGGATGAAGGCGGCGACTGAAGCTGCCTATTTCTTGGCCAGGCCCCGCCTCAGTTTTTCTAGCTTGAACTCTTGATGCAGAGCGCGGGCCGCGTCGGGGATCCGCTTTTCGTCGATGACACAAGTAATACGCACTTCAGAGGAGCTGATAAGGTCGATGTTGATCCCTTGTTTCGCCAGAGCCTTGAACATGCGGGCGGCTACCCCTGGCGTACTCGCAATTCCGGAACCGACAATGGAGATTTCGGCCAGCTTGCCGTGATGCACAATGTCGCGCGCCTTCAGGCTGGTCTTCTGTCCCTCCAAGACTTCCACCGCCTGCCGCACAAAGTCGCGGTTGACGACAAGAGAAATGTCGTTCAAGCCATTTTCGGCGACGCTTTGAATGACAAGGCGGATATTGATCCCCTGTTCTCCCAGGGCTGAAAATATCTGAGCCGCGACCCCAGGCCGGTCTGGGATGCCTCGGATAGCCACCTTGGCAATGTTCTTATTTCCCGTGACCCCGGTGATCACCACGTTTTCCAATTTCGACGCCTCCGTCACGATGGTGCCGGGCGCATCGGAGTAGCTCGGCCGCACAGCAATCGGCACCCTGAATTTCATCGCAATCTCCACCGAGCGGGGATGCAGCACTTGAGCACCCGCTCCGGCGAGTTCCACCATTTCTTCGTAAGAGATGTAGTCCAGTTTGGTCGCCTCAGACACCAGGTTTGGATCGGTAGTATAAACGCCGTCCACATCGGTATAGATCTCACAGCATCTTGCCTTAAGTGCCACAGCCAGCGCGGAAGCCGTGGTATCGGATCCGCCGCGGCCCAGCGTCGTAATTTCAAATCCGTTGCTGACGCCTTGAAACCCGGCCACAATCACAACGTGCTCGCGGCGCAGCTGTGACAGGATGCTGTCGGCTTTGATGGACTGGATCTTGGCCATCGAATAGTTGCAGTCAGTCATGATTCCGCTCTGCAATCCAGTCATTGAGATTGCCTTTGCGCCTCGCTCCTGGATGGCCATCGACAGCAGCGCGATCGAGACCTGCTCACCCGTGGACAACAACATGTCCATCTCTCGCCGGGACGCTTTTCGGGTGATTGCCTTCGCTAGGCCAATCAGCCGGTCGGTGGCGTGTCCCATAGCCGAGACTACAACCACCATATGGGCACCCGTGGCTTTACTTTTCAGAATGCGATCGGCAACGGATTTGATCTTTTTGACGTTACCAACCGAGGTGCCACCGTACTTCTGGACGACGATGTTCATAGAACACCAGCTGTCAGCGTTCAGCATTGAGCACTCAGCTATTGCCTGGGCTGACTCGGGTCGCTGAAAGAGGAATGCTTCTAAAGATCTTCCAGAATCCTCACCCACGACATTCCAGCTTCGGGATCAAAGGTCAGCACCAAATCCAAAATTCGGAACAGCTCAGAATGTGGGATCGCTTTGGTCACGACGGCAAGTCCGAAGCTGCAGGTGTGACAAAGGGTTCGTTCCTGGATGAGCTCTGAGTCGATGGAAAAGGTTTCGTAGATCTTGCGGCGTTTGTCCTGATTCCGGGGAGAGCAGTTTACATAGAAGCGATATGACTTGGGATTCTCGATCGAAGACCGGAAATGCGTGACACCTTGCGTGGCAAGTCGTGACCACTGGTTACGTGGCTTGGTCTCTTGGGATTCCGCGATCTTTCTCAGATCGCTCAGCAACGCGCTCGCGGTAGGCAGTTCACCCGCCCCTTTGCCGATCAAGATCTGTTGTCCAATATTCCGGCAGGCGAAACACAGTGCGTTGTACTCGTTGCGGGCGCTGGCAAAGACCGAACGTTGCGGGACAAACACCGGCTCCACGCAAGCAAAACCAAAGCCGCCGGCTTCTTCATAAATCGAGAGCGGTTTGATGACCCAGTGGCGGTCAGCAGCAAACTCAAAATCCCATGGAGTGAGGAAGTCGATACCTCGAATATCGATCTGGGCAGGGTGACAATGCTGATGTTTCAGGATGCTGATGATGATGGACAGTTTCTGACCGGCGTCTTTGCCGCTGATATCAAAGTTTGGGTCTGGCTCCGAGTAACCCAGCTCCTGAGCTTTCGCGAGAGCGGCATGAAAATCTTCTCCCGATTCTGCCATCCGGGTCAGGATGAAATTGGTTGTGGCATTCAGGATCGCGTAAACTGAATCGATCTTGTCCGGAATGACCCCCTCTTTCAGAATCTCGACGATTGGAATAGAGCCGGCGACGCTGGCTTCGTATAAGAAGTGACAGCCCTTGGAGGCAGCCAACTGGTGAAGCTGATCCCCCCACTCCGAGACAACGTACTTGTTAGCCGTGACAACATGCTTTCCAGCTCGCAATCCCGCTTCAAGATAACTGCGAGCCGGTTCAAGTCCCCCGATCGCCTCGACGAGGACATCGATCTCAGGGTCTTGCACAATGCTCTTCAGGTCGCTACTGAGGACGTTGCTGGGAAGGCTGAAATGACGCAGCTTCTGAGGGTCCCTGACGCCCACCCGCTTGATCTCGATGGGGAGGGCGTACTGAAAAAAGCTCTCTTGAATCAGGCGGATCAGACCGCCTCCAACGGTGCCGGCGCCAAGAATTCCAACCGAGATTTTCTTCTTGGGTTGCGCAGGGCCCTTCACTCTCCCCTCTTTGGACTGAAGATCTAACATCGACACCGAATCAGAGACGAATATGGTACTTGCGGATCTTCCGCTGCAAGGTAGGTCTGGAGATCCCCAGCAACTGGCAAACCCTGCCCCGGTTACCCCCGGCGAATTTAAGCGCGTTTAGGATATGCTCTTTTTCAACTTCGTCAAGCAATTTTATTGGAGAAGACGCAGACTCCGCGCCGGGTTTCGGCAGTGCCTGCATGGCGTCCTGAACGACCTCTGTGGTCAACGTGGCTCCATGATTATGGACGACGGCACGCCGCAAGGTATTCTCAAGTTGGCGCACATTCCCAGGCCAGTCGAACGAAGCCAGCATCCGCAGAGCCTGGGTCTGAAGGTGGGTGATTTTCTTGTGCAGTTCACGATTCAGTTTCTGGAGCAAGTGATCAACCATCAGCGGGATGTCTTCACGGCGTTCTCTCAGAGGAGGCACTGCAATGCGAATGACATTCAGCCGATAGTAGAGATCTTCCCGAAACACGCCTTGAGTGACCAGATCAGCAATGGACCTATTCGTAGCCGCGATAATCCGGACGTCCGTTTTGATTTTGTCTCTGCCACCGACGCGCTCGAACTCGCGCTCCTGCATTACTCGCAAGAGCCTTACCTGCATGTTGAGCGACATGTCACCGATCTCGTCTAACAACAGGGTCCCGGAATCAGCCAACTCGAACTTTCCTAACTTCCTGTAGCTGGCACCCGTGAAGGCGCCCTTTTCGTGGCCGAAGAGTTCGCTCTCGAGCAGCGTTTCGACAATAGCTGAACAGTTGATCGAGATGAAGGGCTTGCTAGGATCCGTGTGGTCGTGGATGGCGCGAGCAATGAGCTCTTTCCCCGTGCCACTCTCGCCTTCAATCAAGACCGTCGTCTTGCTCTGGGAAACGATGCCGATGATTTTGAAAATCTCTTTCATGACCTTGCTTTTGCCTACAATGTCGCGATCCCGAAAGTGGGTCGAAAGCGGAAGAAAATCACGGCCGTCTTGCCGGCCATCGGCTTTGCGCACCAAGGCCCGCTTGATGGCGGCGTCAAGCTCGTCAATTTCAATCGGCTTATGGATGTATTCAACCGCGCCGAGCTTCATGGCGCGCACTGTCGTCGGCATGTCGTGAAATGCGGTAATCATAATGACACTGGCATCGGGAGCTCTTTCTCTTAGGCTGTGCAGAATTTCCAGTCCATCCGCGTCGGAGAGAAAGATGTCCAGGATGATCAGGTCCCAGGATTCGGCTTGAATCCTACGGAGTCCCTCTTCACCGGACAAGGCCGTCTCGACCTGGTACCCTTCCTCAGTCAGGTAGAGACTGAGCGATTCGCAGATCGATTTGTCATCGTCGATGACAAGGATGGTTCGCATGGTTTCTATTAACGAAGGACTTTCTGCTCTAGTTCACTCCGAAGCGCCTCCGAGTCCAAGCTGTTTCAGAGCGGACGAGGCCTCATAAGTGGCTTAAAAGGAAGGAGGACTTTGAATCTCGTATATTTGCCGAGCTTGCTTTCGACCTCGATTCTTCCGTCATGTTGCTCGACGATCTTTTTTACAATGGTCAACCCAAGACCAGTGCCATCACTCTTGGTCGTGTAAAATGGCTCGAAGATTGAGGAGCGCTGCGCAGGCGAAATACCGAGTCCGTTATCCGTAAGAGTGACTCTCAGGAACTTTCCTTCTTGCCTCTGATCGAGCCCGGTAGTCACCCGCAACTTTCCGCCGGGAGCGACGGCCTGGATCGCGTTCAGATACAGATTGGTAAACACCTGCATCATCCGAACCAGATCCAAGGTCACTCGAGGAAGCTTGCGTTGATAATTCTTGATTACGGAGACCTGTTTCTCTTCGAGGCGGTCTTGCACCATAAGCAAGGACTCGTCGAGCACCTCGTTCACATCCTCCTTTGAGAGATTCAGCTGAAGCGCCCTGGCGTAATCGAAGATGTCTTGAAGGATCTTTTCGAGGTGATCAATTTCGAAGTTCGCGATCTCAAGGCGGCGCCGGTCGTTCTGTGACAGTCCTTCACGCTTTGACAAAATACGGATGTTCATTTTGATCGAGGACAACGGGTTCATGATTTCGTGAGCGATCTGCGTCGAAAGCTTGCCAATGGTTGCCAACCGTTCAGACTGCAGGAGCTGCTGGCTCAGCACACGAAACTCAGTGATGTCACGAATGATTCCCAGAGACCCGGTGACTTCGCCCTTTTCGTCTCGCAACAGGGACGCCGACAGGCTGGCAAAAATCTTCTTGCCATTCTTGCCCAGGTATTCCACTTCGATGTTTTTCAGGCGGCCCTTTCGAAGTAACTGTCCCATGATCCGGCGAGCTTCATCTTTGCCCTTGGCATAAAACGGTGTTGCCGATTGGCCAAGGACTTCTGAGGCTCGGTAGCCAAAAATCTCTTCTGCCCCTTTGCTCCAGAAGATCAATCGTCCCCGATTGTCTGCTGTAGTGACAGCGTCACTGGAACTCTCGATCAGCTTTTGAAGGTAGTCCTTGGCCTGTTTGCATTCCTGATAGACTTGGGAGTTCTTCATCACATTGGCTAGCTGGTCGGCCATGTTCTCCAGAATCTCCCGATCGATGGCATCGAAGGCGCCTATCAGGTCTGACTCGACGTTGATCACTCCCAGCAAACCACTGCCAGCCCTGATGGGGGCGCATAGCTCGGCCTTGGTGTGTTTTCGGACTCGCGCGTACCGCGGATCCTTGGAGACATCATTCGAAAGAATGCTCTTCCCAGTTTTGGCGACCTGACCGATGATGCCTTCCCCGATCTTCCGCCGGTACCCCTTGGGCATCAACGAAGATCTACCACCCGCTTGAGCTTTCATCACGACCTCGTCTGGCGCCTCCTTCAACAGGATCATGACGTGATAATAGTCGAAATTTTTTTGAACCGATTTAACCAGCTGCGGCAGAAGTCGCTGCGGTTCAAGCGAGGAGGCCATTTTCCTGTTGACGTCGTTAATCAGGCTGAGTTGGGCCGACTTTTTCCGCTCCTGGTCGTAGAGACGAGTGTTTTGGATGGCGACTGCTGCCTGGGCTGCAAACAGGGAGAGGATGCGGAGGTCCCGCCGGGAAAAGGCGTTGGGTTTCTCGCTCTCAACGTCGAGAACTCCGATGAGCTGCTTGCCAATGAGCAACGGAACAGCGACCTCGGAGCGACCGCGGACTACTCCTTGAATATAGCGAGGATCGTGCAGGACATCAGGCACAACCAGAGGCTTCTTGTGGGCTGCCACCCACCCAGTGATACCTTCTTTGCCGATCGCGATGCGGAAGTCCCGAAGAACTTGTTTGCGATAGCCCCGAGAGGCTCGGAGGCAAAGCTGTTGGCCAGTTTCGTCAACCAGCAAAATGGCACAGTGAGGATAGTGGAAGAGCTCTTGGATAACGCGAAGGATTTCGTCGAGAAGCTGTCCAGCTCCTGGCGAAGCCTTCGACTGATCTAGGGTCCGACTCATGAGGTAGCATGAAGTGGGCCGACGAGGGTTCTGACATTCCTCGTTTGGAAGGGAAACTCCAGACAGATTGAAACCTCCGCCCTTCCTCCCGATCGCAGTGCCGTAGGCTTGTGCTTCGGGATCAGCACCACGCCTCAGTCAGTGCTCGCCTTCTCGCTTCAACCAGAATCTTTCACAGGGCATCACGGCAGGACGCTTGACTCTTGCGACTAGAAAAAAAGCACAAGGCCCATTGCCAGGCGGGCTAAAGCGGCCCCTTTCACCCGCGGTTGTCGCCTTCGCGGGCACACTCCCTTTTACATCCGAGCCAGCGCCTTCTCCATTCGATCCAGCCCCCCTTCCAAATTTTTCATGCTCGTGGCAAAAGAGATGCGAACATGTCCCTCGCGCCCAAATGCGGAGCCGGGAACAACTGCGACTCCGGCCTGGCGTAGAAGGGCGCTGGAAAACTGGATGGAGTCTTGGATGCTGCCACGGAAGAACTGCGAGACGTTAGGAAAAGCGTAAAAGGCGCCGCCCGGATTGGCACAACTCAGACCCCTGATCGAGTTCAGCTTGTGCACCACGAACTTTCGACGCCGCTCGTACTCCGCGATCATCAATTTCACGGAATCCTGTGCGCCGAGAATCGACTCCACTGCTGCCTTTTGAGAAATTGAGGCGGCATTGGCGCTGTGGCTTTGCACGTCGTTGACCGCCTTCACAATTTCCTTAGGTGCCACAAGATAACCGATGCGCCAGCCCGTCATAGCGTAGGTCTTCGAAGCGGTATTGACGAGTATTGAAAGGTGTCGCGCCTTGCTCGCAAACTTCACAGGCGACGTGTGCACGTTGCCGTCAAACACAAAGTATTCGTAACACTCGTCAAAGATGATCAGCAGGTTGTTAGCGACAGCCAGATCGACGATCCTTTCCATTTCGTCCGGCGGGACCACGGCGCCGGTCGGATTGTTAGGAGAATTCACGATCACGGCCTTCGTGCGCGGCGTGATCTTTGCCTTCAAGGCCGCAGCTCGCAAAATGAAGTTGTCCTGCTCATGCGTGTCCACTTCGACCACAGTGGCCCCGACCAGCTTGACCTGCTCTGGAAAAGTCACCCAGTAAGGAACCGGCAACAGAACCTCATCCCCTTCTTCAAACAGGACAAAAGCCAGGTTGAACAGCGTGTGTTTGGCGCCACAAGAGATGGCTACTTCAGCTGTGGAATAGTCCACACCGTATGCGTTCTTGTACTTCAGCCTCACGGCCTCGCGCAGGTCGCTGATACCTGCAGCTGGAGGGTAACGAGTGAAGTTCTTGGTGATTGCATCTTGGGCTTTGAGTTTGATGTTTTCGGGCGTGTTAAAATCAGGTTCTCCAACGCTGAAATCGATAATTTCCTTGCCCTCAGCCTTCAATCGAGCTGCTTCCGCGGCCACGGCCATGGTGGGTGAGCTGGACAACTGACTGACGCGCTTCGCTAGCTTCATTGTCACTCCTAAGGATGCTGGATCGCACAAGCTCACAGGGCACCGAGCAACCCCGCAGGAACGCTGAAGTATATTGGTTTTAGCAGGGGTTGTAAAACTCGATTGCGGGTTTCCGGCAATGCGTTAGCTTGGCCAAAATCTGCCAGCGCGCCTCCACAGAGCCGTTCAATCCCTAGAGAACACAGCGCCTGTTGCCGAGGACCGCATCGGATGTTCGCACCGTTTCCACCAAGACCAGTACCGATGGGCTTTCCCATCCTTCTCACCGATCATGGCTCGCGGAAACATGACGGCCCCATGACAGCGTCCAGGAGCACGGCTTGGGCTCACGCCAAAGGCCGCAACCCCTTTTTCGTTGGTCAAACACGTGGATGTGTTCATCCGCTCTGTTCAAGGTGAATATTTGGGGCAATTTCACAATGCCGGATAAGCCGTTGCGTGCTTGGTCGGCAGCTATTTCCGTGTTTCTGTTTCGGTGGCTGGCTTCTTTAGGACGGCAATCAGGGACAGGTGGGGAAACGGCAGCCACGCCTCCAGCTTTCTAAAGAGCGGCACAAGCAGATTCAACATCTTGATTTGGTATAAGGCAAAGGTCTTGCGGTTCAACAGTCGTGCATTCAGCCACCAGGCAGGCACCCCGGCCTTGTTAAATCCGAAGACATTGATCACCTGAAAGCCAGCCCGTTCCGCGGCAGCGCGCAGCTCCTCGCGGGTGTACCTGCGGAAATGGCCCAACGCCTTGTCGAGGCTTCCGTAGAGGCCGGGTCCGTGAGGGACCAGAACGATCGCTTTCCCATCCTCCAGCAGTACACTGTGAATGTTCTTGAGCGCCGCCACATCGTCCTCCACGTGTTCGACGACGTTCAGGCAGATGACGGTGTCGAACCGCTGATCCGCAGGGAAAGATTCCGGTTTGGTGACGTCAGTGAAGGCCAGTGCGCAAGTAGGGACGCGTTTGCCTCAGGTGGCGCTGATCTCTCAGGTAGTCGGATTGACATCGGTGGCCCAATAGACGTCCCGGGGGATGAGGTTGACGGTCAGGTTGCCGATGCCAGCCCCTATTTCCAGCACTCTATCGCCCACGTAGGGTCGAATCACGTCGGCCATCCATCGGGTAAAGCGCGGCGCCCGGCTCAGACGAGCCAGCACCTCGCTTCCATGCTGGTCGGCAACGTAGATGCGGTCAGAAATGGCAAACTTTAGAATGGCCAGCAACGCAAGCAACCCATCTTTCCAGTTGATTTTCTTGCCTTCCTGATAGGTGCGACCCGAATAACTGATTGGGACTTCGAACAGTTGAGCCCCACGTTTGGCCAGCTTGATTGTCAGTTCTGGTTCGATTCGAAAGTCGCGGCTTTCGAGGGGAATGCTTCTCAGCAGGTCAGTCCGCACCATCTTGTAGCAGGTCTCCATATCGGAGAGGTTCAAGTCGCACACGAGATCGCAAAGGAAGGTGAGGAAGGTGTTACCCAATGAGTGGCGAAAGAAGAGAATGCGCCTGAAGTCGCCCGCCAGAAATCGAGATCCAAAGACGGCATCAGCGTCTTCTTCAACAAAAAGAGGAATCATCTTCAGGAGGTCGCGCGGGTGATACTCCAGGTCGGCATCGTGAAAGACGGTGAGTTCTGTGTCGGCATATTCCAAGCCAGTCCGCAGCGCAGCTCCCTTGCCCTGATTGTGCTCGTGTCGAAGAAACTTCCATTCGAACTTGCCGCACCATTCTTCGGCTCGCACCGACTCCCGAAAGCATTCGATCATCACCGGCGTCTGATCTTTGGAGGCGTCGTCAACCACAATCACCTTGATACGCTGCAAGAGAGACGACTGGCCCAAGACTCGGAGCCGGCTGAGACTGGCCTGAACGAGGAACTGTTCGTTGTAGACAGGCACAATCACAGAAAGCGTGCTGGTTGTCATCTTTCCACCCGAATTCCGAGGTTGAACGAAATGCAAGATGCCTGTAGAGCCCACAGGAAGACAAACTAGTCCACCGAGCCCAGGCGCGACGCACACAACAAATCAGG
This sequence comes from uncultured Acidimicrobiia bacterium, assembly GCA_963752385.1. Taxonomy (GTDB): domain Bacteria; phylum Acidobacteriota; class Terriglobia; order Versatilivoradales; family Versatilivoraceae; genus CAVVYL01. The sequence continues at coordinate 41,231 of CAVVYL010000034.1, forward strand.
GTAGGATTGGCACGCTGATCGCAGTTTCCAAACCCGCTGGCTCCCCGCACCTTGGAAGTACGGCTAAGTCCGTTTGCGTGATTGCCATAAAGGACACGTTTCTTCTTGGCAGCCGATCATAACTAACCGCGGCTAGCGGGCCCACCCTCGCGATTGTCCCCTCCGGTGTAGGCCGACCCGACCTCTCAGAAACGCCTTCGAGCGTTCTGTATTCTAATCCGTGGGACCGCAATCAGACTGGGAGTAATGGACATGGCTTGAGCGACCTGCAGGCGCCATGAGGCTCGCTACGACAAGACACAAAGGGCGCAGAGACCCAACGCGAGGGCGAAGAAGCCTTGAGCCAGACAAATGGAACCACAGTCAGTGCACCCACCTGCCAGCCGTCAACAACTACCCAACAAACACCGTGTTCGATCGGTCGTTGTCTAATACCCTCAGCTTGAGCGCCATCGGCAGGCCGCTCAAAACACCATCCCCACCCTTCCGGCCTCATACAAACGCCGGTCCACTCTAGAGAGGCTGTGTTCCATCGCGCGGGTCAACACAGGCCAATGGTGGATGGTCAACAGATAGTCGTTCAGCCACCAGAGATCCTCCTCGGTTGTCATCCAACCCTTGTTATCGAAGCGCGCCAGGTTCAGCGGCTGAGAGTAGCGTCGAAGCGTTTTTTCGGCTCTCAAATTGTAGTAGTGCTCAAAGTAGGACATGGCGAGCTCGCGTATATTCCGATACACCGGCTCACGAAATCGGAGGCCAGCGTAATTAGACTTCCCAATAGCTCCCCAGCCACTGTTTTGTTTGAAAACAGCCAGGATGTGATCATCATCTCGCACCGCCTCCAGATCGACCACAAGAGGCGGGTGTCCATGCACTCGCAAGGCGGCCACCGCTAGGAGGCCGCCTTCGAAGCAATGTCCGGTCATGTCGCGCAATGCCCGCCGGGGTGAACGGCAGGTTTCTCCATCTTTTTCCTTGTTATAGGCAAGGTCTTCGTCGATGAATCTTTGAATCTTTTCTGGAGTGTTGAGTCTTTTGAGAATCGCCAGTTCCTGGCGGCTAAATCCGTCCATATCGATTTGCTATTTTTTGTTTTTTGATTTTTGATCTTCAGGCAGGGCCTCGCCTATTGCCGATGGATGACGAGTGTGCAACACGCCTAGGAACATCAGCAACAGAACGAGTTTTATTTCCAACATGTTGGACAGTATAGCACCGAGTCCTGGGCCGATCCAAAGGAAAAGGTTGGTCTAGGAAGCCTCAAAGCGAGAACTGTCGTTGATCTGCCTGTACAACCGAATCTGCCGGAATCGGCTTCAATCGAAATTGCGAATCGGCAGTCGTAGGTTCCGTAATCCGCATTTCCGCAATGACACGTGACAGGCGGCAACGGCCACTTCGCGAGCGAATCCGTGTTCTCCTTCCTGACTTGAAACAGTTGACGGGGCTAACGTATCATTCAAACACTTCGTTGCTTCAGCGTATCGGAGAAACTCTGCTGGACCTGTTGGCTCGAAAAAAGTCGTCTTGGGTCAAGTGGCTTCGGGACTCGTGACGCACCCAGGATTCCAAAAGGCGTTGAAGCATTGTCGAACCGTTTGCATTCTTCATTAACCTCAACCACCGACCCAAACCGCGATGCTTGACGATCTTCGTTATGCCATTCGCATGCTCCTCAAGAGCCCTGGCTTTACAGCTGTGGCCGTGATTACGCTGGCGCTGGGAATTGGCGCCAACACCGGGATTTTCAGTGTCGTCAACGCCGTGCTGATTCGGCCGATGCCATACCGGGAACCCGATCGCCTGGTAGTTATCCATCAAACCGACTTGAAGAAGGGCTGGAACTGGGTCCCTCCCTCGCCCGCCGACTTCCTGGATTGGAGAGAGCAAAATCAGGTCTTCGAGGAAATTGCCGCCTTTCGCGTCTGGTTCCACTCGCTTGCGGGAACGGATGGAGCTGAGAACGTCCTGGGCGTTCGGACCTCGGCCAACTTTTTCCACCTCCTCGGCATAGGCGCTGCCCTGGGCCGAACTTTCCTAGCTGATGAAGAACAGCCAGGCCGCGACCAGGTGGTCCTGCTGACCCACGGGCTTTGGCAGCGCCGCTTCGGTTCCGATCCGACCGCTATCGGGAAAACGGTGACGATCGACGACAGGCCTTTCACGATTGTGGGGATTTTGCCTCCTGAGTTCCGCTTCATGCGCTTCTTTCGGGGAGACGAATTCGAACTTTGGATGCCTTTGGCTCTTGAACCCAGCCAGCTGAGTCGTGCGGAACACTCTGTCAGCGTGTATGGACGCCTCAACTCGGAAGTCACCCTTGCCCAGGCCGCGGCGGAAATGGACACCATCAACCGCCGATTGGCACAACAGTACCCGGAGACGAATAAGGACGTCGGGGTCAAGGTTCTCAGTCTGGTCGAAGCAAACAGCAAAGCCCTCGGCCCGACCTTTCTTCTATTGGTCACCGCCGTCGGCTTTGTGCTGTTGATCGCGTGCGCTAACGTGGCCAACCTGCTACTCGTCCGCTCAACGGGCCGCCAGCAGGAAATCGCAATTCGCTTGGCTGTGGGTGCCAGCCGCTTCCGTTTGGTTCGACAGGCCCTCACTGAGAGCGTCCTCCTAGGCCTGCTAGGCGGAGCGGCGGGTCTGGCTGTCGCTGTTCTGGGAGTCAAGCTCTTTGTCGTCTTAAGTCCGGCGAACTTCCCGCGGAAGGATGAGATCGGTCTTGATATCACGGTGCTTGTGTTCACCCTGGCACTCTCACTTCTTACGGGTATTTTTTTTGGACTGCTCCCGGCTCTGAAAGCGTCTGCGGCCAACCAGTATCAGACCTTAAAGGAAACTCGAGAGAGTGCTGGCGGACGACGCAGCAGGCATAAGCTGGATTCGCTCGTGGTTTCCGAAATTGCTCTGGCTTTGCTACTCGCCATTGGCGCGGGCCTAATGATTACGAGTTTCATTCGTCTATACAACGTGGATCGCGGCCTCAATTTGAAGAACGTGCTCACGATGCAGATCTGGCTTCCCGAGACTGCGTATCGTAAGGGACAGGCCGTTGCCAATTTCTACCGACAGGTGCTGCAGCGGGTTGAAGCTTTGCCGGGAGTGGAGTCCGCCAGCGCCATATCGTTTCTTCCTTTGAGCGGGTGGGGAACGAACACGACGTTCGTCATCGAAGGACGGCCAGAGACGACCCTGGATCAAGCGCCTCTGACCGCTTACACGGTGATTGGGCCCGCCTACTTTCGTACGATGGGCATTCCACTGCTGAAGGGACGACATTTCACGGACCGAGACGACAGGGGGGGCCCCGAAGTCGCAATCATTGATAAAACCTTGGCTAGGCGCCTTTGGCGAGATGACGATCCCATCGGCAAGCGGATTTGGCTCAATCCCCCAGACGCAAACAACCCTTGGGGAGCCGACATCAGCCATACCTGGCGGACCATCGTAGGAGTCGTGGGATCGGTCAAAGAAGATGGGATTTCTGGAGAGGTCTTCCCTCAATTATATCTGCCCTACCTGCAGTGTCCCTCATCCTTAATGAGTTTGGTTGTGCGCTTGTCCGCTGACCTACCGAGCCTGGCAACCACTGTACGCCTTGAAGTTCTGGGTGTAGACAAGAACCAACCCGTTTCCTATTTCAGGACCATGGAGCAGGTGGCATCGGAATCACTCTCGCGGCCCAGGTCATCGGTGGTGCTGGTAGGTCTGTTTGCCGCTGTTGCCCTGATGCTAGCAGCGGTGGGGATCTACGGCGTCATTTCGAACTCGGTGGCCCAGCGTACGCATGAGATCGGTATTCGCATGGCCCTGGGAGCCAAGCCAGGCGACGTGGTTAGGCTTGTGCTCGGAAGGGGAGTGAGGCTCCTGTTGACGGGCATATCAATCGGCATAGTCGCAGCTCTCGGCCTGACACGGTTCATGGTGAGCTTGCTCTACGGAGTTGACAGTCGGGACCCTTCGATTTTCCTGGGAGCGGCTGGCCTGTCGGCTGTCGTCGCGCTGTTCGCGTGTTACTTACCTGCTCGTCGGGCAGCGAAGATCGATCCAATGGAGGCGCTGAGATACGAGTGACACGTGACAAATGGTCCGTTGCAGAGTGGCAGCCGAGGCCGCGATGGCGGCAACAAAACTTCGTACCAGCGACCAGATCGGGGGCGTCGGCACCGCAGGGCAGCCAACGCTGAAGGCATGAGTCGTTCGCCTGTTGAGCAAATTCTGAAGCGACTGCAATCCCTGGCTGATCCTGTGAACGTCGCAGGCATGGCTCGCTTCGGTATTCGACCGAAAAAGGTCTACGGCATTGCCACGCCCGAGCTCAAAAGGATGGCCCGGCAGATTGGTAGAGAGCATCGCCTGGCGCTGGACCTTTGGAAAACTGGAATCCACGAAGCGCGCGTCCTGGCGAGTCTAGTTGCTGACCCCGCCAGGTTTTCTGAAGGACAGATGGAGCGCTGGGTCGAGGACCTCGACTCGTGGGCGATCTGCGATGCCTGCTGCTTCAATCTGTTCGGCAAGACCGACCTCGCCCAGACAAAAGCCCTGGAGTGGAGCACTCGCTCGAAGGAGTTTGAAAAACGAGCCGGCTTTGCGCTCATGGCTTCTCTGGCATTTCACGACAAGAAGGCGCCGGACTCGCGAATGCTGGAATTTCTCTCCTGCATCGAGCGCGAATCCTGGGACGAGCGGAACTTCGTGAAAAAAGCCGTCAACTGGGCCTTGCGACAGATTGGGAAGCGGAATCGCAAATCGAATCGGGCTGCCATTCGAAGCGCCAAGGCCATTCAAAAACTGGATTCAAAGGCGGCGCGTTGGATTGCCGCCGACGCTCTCAAGGAACTGACTAGCGAACCTGTACAGCGACGGCTCCTTACTACTTCGTTTCGGAAGTAGGTGGCGTATTGTTAGCTGCGAAGAGTCAAAGCGAGAAAGCCCGCCTGTCAGGCGTGCCTCTGCATTCGTTGGTTGCCCGAGGCAGCCGAGAGCGCCATGCCACCGCCCTCATGACGCTCTCAGGCAATTACGTTACCGCGACCGTCAGGAAGCGATAGTTCTTGATCCATCGCACCTCTCTGGGACCCGATGGCTCGAGTTTGAAACGGTTCGCCGCCAAGCTCGCTCCTCGAGCTTCACTTCAGGCTCGGCTCGTGCGCCTCACCTTGCCTGAAAAAAAATAGCCTGCAAAGAGCTTGCAGGCCATGAAGAATAAAGATCTAGTTGGAGGACTCTTCCAGAACTATCTCTTGCTGGCTAAGGCCTTCTTGGCGCTCTGGAACAGGGCTTTAGCCTGTGGCAGAGCTTCCAGCGCCTTGGCCACCTGTGGATCGCCTTCTAGAAACACCTTTTGCGCCTCCTCCTGACCGGAATGAGAGAGAACGTATTCGTAGCGGATCTGGCGTTTGATGAAGTCCAGATTCGCGCCGAAGTCTGCTTCTTCAAAGTCGATCTTGAGGCTTGTCAGAAAGCCGCGGAAGTCGTTCAGGATTGGCTCGCTCACATCCAAGTTCTTGTCGAAACCCTGGTGGGTCGCGTTGTATGACCGAACAAATCGGAAGAAAGTCGCTTTGCTGAAGAGCAGCGTCTGAAATCGGTTAGGTTTGGGAATCTCCACCTTGATGTCGGGTGTGATACCGCCCCCTCCGTAAACCTCGCGACCGCTGTCGGTCAGCTTGATTTCGGTCGGCTGCGTCTCTTTGCCCTTGCTGTAATAGTAGTCATAAAAGGACTTATGCTCGTAGTCCCGCTGAATCAATCGGCCGCTAGGGGTATACCACTTGGCTGTGGTCAGAGAAACTCCAGCGCCTTGACTCAGAGGAAAGACCGTCTGGACTAGGCCCTTGCCGAAGCTGGTCTCTCCGAGGATCAGCCCGCGGTCATGGTCTTGAATCGCTCCTGCGACAATCTCAGAAGCGCTCGCGCTGCCGCTGTTGATTAACACGACCATCGCGTAGCCAGAATTCTCCGAGCCTCGCGGAGCCGGGTAGCTGTGATTCGCGCTGCTGAGGCGGCCCTTCGTCACCAAAACAGCCTGGCCATTCTTCAGGAACCTGTCCGCTACAGCGATGGCTGCCTGAAGGTACCCACCCGGATTTCCTCGCAAATCCAGGATGAGACCCTCCAGATCGGTTCCCAATTTCTTCAGGCTGTCGGTAATCTCCTTCTCGGTAGTTTCGGTAAAGGTGTCGATTCGGATGTAGCCGACTTTCGGACGGATGAAGAAAGTGAACGGGATGCTGTAGTGTGGGATCTCGTCGCGAACAATCGAGAATTCAAGTAACTCGGGGATGCCTTCACGCTGGATCGAAATATTGACCGTGGTTCCCCTTGGTCCGCGCAATTTCTCGACAACGTCTTGAATACTTAATCCGTCGGTCGAAACCTTTTCAATTCTTGCAATGATATCTCCAGAGCGGATTCCCAGCCGATAGGCTGGAGTACCTGGGATTGGGGAAATGACAGTCGGCTTAGCATTTCGGATGGCAATGGTGATGCCGAGACCGAAGAAGTTGCCGCGCTGGTCCTCCCGGAACTGGGCAAAGCTCTTGGGGTCGAAAAAGTTTGAATGTGGGTCCAGGGTCCTCAACATCCCGCGGATGGAATCGTAGATTGTTTTCTGTGCGTCGATCCTGTCGGCATAATTCTCTTCCGCAAGATTAACAACCTGAGAGTAGGTCCGAAGGAGTTCGTTGAAATCTTCGGATACCTTCGAGGTTGCTTGGACACGGTTGCCCCAGAACCCCCCTGCCAAAGAGGCAATGGCGATGACGATTAAGGCATACGTCAAAGAATGATTTTTCTTCACTGGCTTCTCCCGTCCTGGTCTGGAAACTGGAAAGAACTATAGCATTCGAAAAATTCCATGTAAAGGCGATTTCCCAACGATGGCGATCAGCCAACATGGTGCCTCTGAGATCTCGATGCCGCCCTTCCAAGCCGTCAGTGCGCTTTTCAGATGTCTGGAAAGAAAGGCTCAGCGTCGGCACTTTCCGAGGCGCGGGCGGGAGTTTTGTCGGCGGTCAGGCCAGAAGCCTTGCTTGACTTGAGTTCTTCTCTCCACTATGATGCCAACTTAACCGGAGGGAGAAAATGGGCCCGATTGGAGTTCCAGAATTGATCATTATTTTTGTCGTCGCTTTGATCGTTTTCGGACCTCGCAAACTGCCCGAACTCGGCAAATCGCTGGGCAAAGGGCTAGCAGAATTTCGGAGGGCTTCCAACGAATTGAAGTCCACGATCGAAGAGGAGGTGCGTGCTATTGAAGCAGACGTGCCCGCAAGCTCCCACACCCCACCAGGATCGAAATCCGACTCCAGACGTGCCTCTGAAGCAAACATCGAAGAAGAAGTGAGTACCATCCAAGCAGAAACGCCCGCAAGCCCCAGCGCCGAGCCAGAATCGAAATCCAGCACCAGCTCGAGTTCTGAAGTAAACGTGGATGCACACTGACGACCTGGACGATAACGAGCTTGAGTCGTCGGCGAAGATGTCGTTTCTCGACCATCTGGACGAACTTCGGCGGCGACTCATCGTTTCTATCTCGGCAATCGGCGTCGGGTTTCTGGCCTGCTGGGCATTCTCGGATAGAATTTATACATTCCTGGCAGTACCCATCAAACAGAGCCTTAGCGGCGCCAAGCTAGTTTTCACTAATCCCACCGATCCGTTCACTATCTACATGAAGGTCGCATTGCTGGCCGGGGTCTTTCTGGCCTCGCCCGTGGTGTTGACTCAACTCTGGCTGTTCATCTCGCCTGGCTTGTACGCCCGGGAGAAGAAGCTTGCCCTGCCCTTCATCGTCTCGACCAGCATTCTGTTCATATTGGGCGGTGCCTTTGCCTACTACATTGCACTGCCCATGTCCTTGAAGTTTCTCATCAATCTCGGCAGCGACTTTGCCCCCATGGTGACGATCACCGAGTACCTGGACTTGATCCTGACAGTCATCTTGGGTTGTGCCGTGATCTTCCAAATACCCGTCCTCATCTTCTTTCTGACAATCTTCGGCATCGTTAATGCGAAATTCCTGCTCCGGAATCTCCGGTACGCCATCCTCATTATCTTCGTTGTCGCTTCCATTCTTACCCCTACGTCCGATATTCCAAACATGTTGATATTCTCGACACCGATGCTCCTGCTATACTTGGTAGGAATACTAGTGTCTTGGATCTTCGGGAAAAAGAAAATCAGGCAAGAACAAGAAGAGGCTTAGCAGCCCCGCTGTTCGATTTCTTTTCTTGCCCGTCGTGAGAGAACTCAACCAAGACCAGCCAGGGCCAATCCGTTTCGCCAGGATGGTTGCCCAGAGGGACGACTTAGGTCGTACCAAAAATACTCCAGTTGGGGATGGCAAGCCCCTAATTGTTCTCTGCGGTGCCGCCGATAGAAGAATCCGACTGACGGAAGTTTAGGGGGCTCGATGAAGAAACTAAACCGATGTCTTTGGCTTGGAGCGCTATTGGTAATGAGCTTCGCTCCCGCGGTGACAGCGTCCGTCAGGACCGTTTCTCACGAAAGGCTTCAGTTAATCAAAGAGATCCAAGAGCGGTTGAACCTTTCGTTTCAATGTGAGTTCTCCATTTCAATTGGCAGCACCCGTAAGTACGCAATGGCCAACAGCGGCGGCATTATTATTGTCGACCGGTCGTTTTTGGAAGCTGCCGATCGAGGGCGTATTTTCTTTGCCATCGCTCACGAATACGCGCATGCCTATCTGGAACACGACATTCGTTTGTTTGACCAGGACAAGCCCGAAGAAGGTTCAGCTCCAACGAATTTGGCCGAGGTCCGACGGCGTTTTGAGAAGGAGGCCGATGGCATAGCGGCCCGCAAGGCTAAAGAAATGGGTTTCTCCATCGAAAGCATCTTAGACTTCATTCTGACCCAGCCCGACCCAGAAAGAGGGCTTCCTCCGGAATACCGCGTTTATTCGAAACCCCGAGAAAGGGTCGATTACATTCTGGCTGTCTATCAGTCGAGCTGAGGTCCCGTCCCTCTCATTCAGTCCTCCCTCACCGGGATTCGAGGGCTGAGTATCTTCTACACGCCTTCTGAAAAAAATCCTGCCATTTTTGTAACTTTTTCGATAGCCTTCCGAATGAGCTGGATTTGGTTCGGTTTTGCATTGCAAAAGGCCACATCGAATCAACCGGCTTGAGTTAGGTCGGGACTTCTGCTAGATTTGGAATTGTCCTTGCTCTTAGGGCCATCCAGAAATCGGTAGAGTTTCGAGCGTTCACTCGGCAGGGAACCACATAGTACGAACCGAACCCTGAAGACAAACACAAACCTAAACTTAAGGAGAGAGACAATGTCAATCGCCAGGAAGCACACCTTACTGATGTGTCTAATCGCAGCCATCGGTCTTTTTGCGGAAATGGGCTGCGCTACCAAGAACTATGTCAAGAAGCAAGTTGATCCGGTCAGCGGAAGAGTGGATGAACTCACCGAAGTGACCAAGCGGAACGAGAATGCGATTAAGGATGTGGATTCCCGTGCCCAGGCTGGAATCCAGGGCGTGCAAACGAAGACCACCGAAGTCGATGAGAAAGCCGCGGCAGCCGACCGAAAGGCTTTAGAGGCTCAGCAAATGGCGAAGAGCGCGGACACGAAAATTTCCGGCGTTGAGTCTGGCATTAATTCGAAGATCGGCAACATCGACAGTTACAAGCCTGTGGAGAATGCCAGCGTCACCTTCAAGTTCAATCAGGCCGAATTGAGTGATGAAGCCAAAGCGAGCCTGGATCAGCTTGCGGACAAAGTAAAGGACTCGAAGGGCTACGTCCTGGAGATTCAGGGTTTCACAGACAGCGTCGGACCCGAGTCATACAATTTGGATCTTAGCCAAAAGCGCTCAGAGAACGTGGTGCGGTATCTGGCACAACAGCACCAGCTTCCTTTGTTTCGGATGTATATTTTGGGCTTAGGCGAGGCCAAGGAGCTAGAGGATAACAAGACGAAGGAAGGCCGAGCTGCCAACCGTCGCGTGGAGATTACCCTGCTAAAGAGTGAACTTGAGAGTGCGTCTCAGTAGTAGCCGTCTCGTCAAGTTCAGCAAAACCTGGAACCATCTGATTCGACCGAAGGCAGGAAAAGAGAAATCTTCTCCTGCTTTTTCTTTTTGGCCTTTCGAAACTTCGCTCCTACGTAAACGAAATGCGCTAGCTCGTCAGCCGCTGGTGGTTTGCGCCAGCGAGCCGAATCCTTTTTGGCACACTATCCTGGAAAACGTTGCAAATGGCGAGAAGCCTGCTTCTGCGGCGTCGGATGTACTCGAGGCCCTCACGAGCCGCTCTTCCCGACTCCGATATCCTGCGGAGGCGAGGTGCGAAAATTTCTAAGCGGCCTGTGGAGATTTGCTCCTTCCCGACTTGACCACTCTCGAAGTCTAACCATTACCCATGTGCACCGAGTCCTTTGGCTGCCGAGCGTGGGCTGCCGAATCAGTGACTTGGCGACGCTTCTGAAAGAATAGCGCCAAGCTCCCGAAGAGTGATCCTACAATCACGGTGAAGGCGATCCACAAAAAGAGCTGAGGCAGCAGCCCGATCAGAAACCACTTTGAAACGAGGCCCATCTCGGGGAATCCGGGAGGCCCGAGTTCGTAGTGGGTGCCCCAGTTGGCAGCCATCGCGATCAACATCACGATAGCCACTGGGATCCGCGCCGCCAGGCCGTAAAGTACTTCCACTTTGCCCAGCTCCGGCCAGCCACGATAGGCAACCCAGAGCGAGAGAACCGAAGCCAGGCTAAACAATACGATGTTGGCCACAACTGACGGCGACAGCTTTGAAATTGCGAATCCAAGGACGAACGCGGTCACGAGAGCCACCAGTGCGTAGCCAATGGCTCGCCCACGACTTGCCGGACCTCGGCCTGCCCGATTCAATCGGATCGCGAAGTAGATACCGAATATCGGGACCAACCAAACGATGCCGACGAGTGCGCCTGCGCCGCCAGCCTCTCGACTAAACAACGTCGGAGACCACCGCTGCAGTTCGCCGACCAGGCGCAGCAATGTGACAGCCAGGGTGATGACGGCCGGAACAAGGATCAGCCTGCGAATCGAGAGCTTCTCGACGGGTTCTGTCATGAGAGTTCCTCCTGAGTTCCCATTATTTCTTTCGTTCTTCTTGACGCCAAAGCCTGAGGGCATCAACTAAGATGCTTCCGGAAACTTGAAGCTGATTCTACCTGCTAATCAGAGAACTAGCAACTAGAGGTGAGATTGTCCTTGACAGGATGTCGCCTTCGCCTACGCTGCCCCAATGAAGCTGCAACCATCAGAATGTCCGCGTGACGCGATGAGGATTCCTTTCTCGTTTTGGAGTCGTCACCATTTTCGTCTTGATCGTCCTTCTAGGTTTTCACCTTCTGATTCACAATCGAGAACCAGATAATAGAGAGCGACAACCATGATCGAGCGCTTGCGTGCGGGTAACGAGTGGAAGTTTGCCGGCGTGCTGCCCAAGGCTGACTCGGCGCTTACTGTCGCCTGGTGGACGCTGCTCATTCTGCGCGGGCTGCTGCCGGCACTCTTCGCGATCGCCATAGGTAGACTCGTGGGAGCGGTCCAGCAGGGCGGCGATCTGGCGGTGCCTCTGGGGCTGGTCGGAACTGTGTTCGTGCTGCTTCAGGTGTTGGCGCCGCTTCATCAGGCCGTCGGTGCCAATCTTGGAAGCCGAACGGCGGCCTGGCTCTACGACCAGCTTACCACCGCCTGTGTTCGCCCGCCGGGCATGGGGCACCTCGAGAATCCCAAGCTCGCCAGCGACCTCACCATGGCCCGCGATTTCGATCTCGGCATCAGCGGTCCGCCGATGTCCATCTCGATGGATTTCATAGCTGGAGGGTTAGTAGAGATGATAGGCGGTATTGCCTCGGCAGTGGTACTCGCCGGTTATGCTTGGTGGGCGCCTCTCTTGCTGGCGGGCGCATGGCTCGCCACACACTGGCTACTAAAGGAGGCCGGTGTCTGGCGCGACCGAAACACGGACGAGGTACGCCAAGCCCAGCGCCATGCCGACTATGCGTACAGGCTCGCAGTCGACCCCCCGGCGGCCAAGGAGCTGCGGCTGTTCGGGCTGGGGGATTGGATTGTCGAAGGCTTCCGGTCGCGCCGGCGTCGTCTGTTCGAGCTGCGCTGGCAAGCCACGCGGCTGCGCGAGCGCCCAGTGGTCTGGAGCCTGCTGCTAGTCCTGGCGGCGAATCTCATGGTGTTCTGGTCTTTGGGCGCTGACGCTGCCGAAGGCAGACTCACTCTTAGTCGGCTCGTGACTTTTGCGAGCGCCGCGGTGAGCACGAGCATGATCGCCTTCGGGGGGCTGTCGTGGGCTCTCGACGGTGCCGCTGCACCAGCCGCTGCGGTGTTGCGTTTGCAGGAAGCCATGGATCCCGCAGGCGCTTTAGTCCCGGGTAGTCGAGTGGCCGCGGGTATGCCGGCTCGCGAAGTCCGTTTTCGGCAAGTCGCGTTTGCCTACCCAGCCACGGGTCAAGCAGTGCTTGAGAACTTCGATCTGGTGATCCCTGCTGGATCGTCGCTTGCTATCGTCGGCAGGAACGGTGCCGGCAAGACGACAATCGCAAAGCTTCTTTGCCGGCTTTACGATCCCCAGAACGGCACCATCGAGGTGGACGGCGTCGACCTCCGCCTCCTCGAGCTCGACAGCTGGCGCTCACGTGTGACCGCCGTATTTCAGGACTTCATCCGCTTCGAGCTGCCACTGCGCGACAATGTGGCTCCAGCCGGCGCTCCGGACGAAGTGGTCAGGGCGGCACTCGCCGAGGCGGGTGCTTCGGGCCTGGCCGATCTCGATACGGTGCTGGCACGCGGCTACCCGGGCGGCACGGAGCTGTCTGGCGGTCAGTGGCAGCGTATTGCGCTTGCGCGGGCGCTTTGCGCCGTGCGTCTCGGCGCTGGGTTAGTGCTACTCGACGAGCCTACGGCGCAGCTTGATGTGCGAGGCGAGGCTGAGATCTTCGATCGGATTCTGGCGGCTACGCGTCATTCCACGACGATCCTGATTTCGCACCGCTTCTCTACGGTGCGCCACGCCGATCGGATCTGCGTCCTCGAACACGGCCGGGTGGTAGAGCTGGGAACTCACGAGCAATTGATGGCGGCCTGCGGTCGCTACCGGACAATGTTCGATCTGCAGGCGTCGCGTTTTGGCGACGAAACCGATTCCCAAGAGAACCTCGATGTCCTTGACTAAGGAACTGCCTCCTGCCTTGCCTTCCATGTGGCGCGCCCTCAAGCGCGGCTACGAGGCTGAGCCGTGGCTCCTCAGCGTTTCATTCGCCTTGTCGCTGCTCGCGGCCCTGCCTGATGCGCTACTGGCGCTCTGGCTCAAGCTTCTTTCCGATGGCGTGCTCGGCGGTAAACGCGGACTCGTCGTAGCTGCAAGTCTGGGGTTGGCGGTGTCGGCGGTGGCCACCTGGTTTCTGCGTGTGATCAGCGACCGAACCCAGCGCCGTTTTCGTGATCAGGTCGGCATTGCACTTGAATCGCACGTCGCGAGGCTTCAGGCATCGGTAGCCACCATTGAGCACCACGAGCGCCCCGAATACCTCGATCGGTTGGCCGTGCTGCGCAACCAGATCTTCGTGCTCGACCACATGTACATGTCGGTCTTTTCCACCTGCGGTTGGATCCTACGCCTGGGAGTGACGCTGGCGCTGATCGGTTCCATTCATCCGGCGTTGGCGTTGCTCGCCGTCTTTGCGCTGCCGACGGTGCTCACATCGACCTGGCGCCCAGGCGTGGAACGCGCCGCGGAAGAACAAGCTGCGTCGGCCAACCGCTTGGCGAGGCATCTCTTCGAGGTCGCCACTACGGCTCCGCCAGGCAAAGAGGTTCGCGTGACCCAAATCGGCCCTCGCCTAGTGTCGCGGCGCCGGGAAGCATGGGAACGGTGGTACATACCCGTAGCCGCGGCTCGCCAGCGCAGCGCCGTGTGGCATGCAGTGGGGTGGGCGATATTCGGAGTTGCCTATGTGGGTGGCGTGGTTTTTGTTGTGTCCGTCGCTTCGGGCAAGGCCCGGCGATGTGCTGCTGGTGCTGGCTGCGGGCGCAAGGCTCTCCGCCTACATCGGCGCCACAGTAGGCGAGATCGGCTTTCTGCGCGGCATTTGGCTCGATGGTTCCAGACGGCTTGGCGTGGCTCGAGGACTATGCCGCCTCGTTGGTGCAAGGTGCCGATGCGCCCGTGCCAGGGCGATTGAAAGATGGCGTCCGTTTTGAACGCGTGTCCTTTTCCTACCCTGGAACGGAGAGACTCGTGCTCGAGGACGTGAACTTGCATCTCGGCCCAGGTTCCGTCGTCGCGATTGTGGGAGAGAATGGCGCCGGCAAGACAACACTGATAAAGCTCTTGTGTCGCCTGTATCAGCCGACGAGCGGCCGAATCCTAGTCGACGGTGTTGATCTTGCGCAAATGCCTCCAGAGATTTGGCGTTCGCGCCTCGCCGGCGCCTTCCAGGATTTCTTTCGATTCGAGTTCAGGGCGCGCCACACCGTGGGCGTCGGTGACCTGCCGCGCAAGGATGATCTGTCGGCAGTTGCGACGGCCGTCGATCGCGCCGGCGCGGTTGATGTCGTGGACCAGCTCCTCGCCGGCCTGGATACGCAGCTAGGACCCACGTGGCCTGATGGAGTGGAGGTCAGCTTCGGCCAGTGGCAGAAGCTAGCGCTCGCCCGGGGATTCATGCGAGAGTGTCCGTTGCTGCTAGTGTTGGACGAGCCCACGGCGGCGCTCGATGCCGAAACTGAGCACGCCCTCTTCGAGCGTTACGCGGCAGCGGCGCGCGAGGGTCACTCCGGCGCAGCCCGCCAGCAGGCGCCAGACGGCCGCATTACCATTCTTGTTTCCCACCGGTTCAGCACCGTGCGGATGGCCGATTTCATCGTAGTGCTGGCTGGCTCGCGGGTGGTCGAGTCAGGCACGCACGAAGCGCTCCTGGCCAAGGGCGGGCAGTACGCGGACCTTTACCGCATCCAAGCCTCTGGATATCGCTAAGACTTCTCTGTATCACGTTGTTGACGCGATTCCTGTGAATGAGGCGTCTGAATTGAACCTTCGGTCAGCCGTGGTGGCTTCAGGTGGACCGCGGGCGTTGTGCCTCGCAACAAGGTGACGCCAGGGCCGCTGTCGACCTCTTGAATGCTCGTCAACCTCCGTATAGAGTGACCAAAAACGAAGGAGCTTAGACGCTTGTTCACGATGTTCCTGAGGAGGTCAAATCATGGATCGACGCCGCTTCCTGAAGTCCTATGCCTTGGTGCCCATTGCTGCCACTTCAGTAACCGTTTCGCTTTCTGAAGCCAATCCCTTGTCTTTGCCTCCGCCCCTACCGTTTCAAAGCGAGAGGAGCCAGTTGAAAATCACGGGAGTCCGCATGGTGCGCCCGAAACCCAAGCCGCCCCTGCCCAGCTACACGCCGTCGCCGGGGTCCTGGTCGACTGGTGGCGTGGAAGTGGCCAACCCTATGTCGATCTATCCGAAATACAAGCCCCAACGCTCGCTTTTCATGGCGGACGATCTGGGGCCGGAGGCTGTCGAAATCACAACCGACAAGGGAGTAAGGGGCATCGGCTATGGAGGCGCGGGCGCTGGATTTGTCATCGAAAAACATCTGACCAAGCTGCTGCTGGGAGAAGATCCTTTCAACATCGAGCAGCTTTGGGACATTCTTTGGCGTTCCACCTTGTATTACGGCCGCAAGGGTCTGGTGGTGCATGCCATCAGCGCTGTGGATGGAGCGCTTTGGGACATCGTCGGTAACGCGCTCGGGATGCCGGTCTACAAACTTCTAGGCGGGCAAACCAAGGAGCGCATCCCCACGTACTGTACCGGGAACGATATCGAGCAGCACGTCGAGTTTGGATTCAAGAAGCTGAAACTGGCCATACCGTACGGTCCAGCCGATGGACGTGACGGGATGAAGAAGAATGTCGATTTGGTCAAGAGGACACGCGAACTTCTAGGACCCGACGGTGAAATCATGCTGGATTGCTGGATGGCCTTTACGGAACGGTACACGGTCGAGTTCGCTGAGATGCTGGAACCTTACCGCGTTTACTGGATGGAAGAGTGCCTGCCGCCGGATGACTACGCCGGTTTCGGACGATTGAACGCGCAGGTCCAGTCGACTCGCATCGTCACAGGCGAGCATGAATATACGCGGTACGGATTTCGTCTGCTTTTGGAATACAAAGCCGCCAGCATCTGGCAGCCGGACATGAACTGGTGTGGTGGACTCAGTGAACTGCGTCACATTGGAGCCCTGGCAGCCGCGTACGACATTCCTGTTATCCCGCATGGCGGCTGGCGCGGCGGGGCGCCTCACTATATCTTGGCCTCTGCAAACAGCCCCTGGTGCGAGATGTTCATGCCTCCTCCCGGCGGACCCAAGGAGGTTTACAGGCGATTCGAAGAAGACAACAACCTCACTCGCGGTCCCGAAGGCATCTACATGCGGCCTTCTGACCGGCCCGGGTTTGGATGGGAACTTGAGGTAAGCTGAGCAAGCCTTCTTCCGGGCAAATCCGCTTTACATTCGCCGGACCCGATGCTACCGTTTGACCCACTACCGCGATCCAGGAGACTCCCGTGAGGAGATACAGTTCTCATTCGTTTTGGGCCTTGCTTGTAGTCTTTGCTGGTTGTCTGTCAGTCGGACTCTTGGGAAGCCGAGTCCAAGCCACTCCCAAGACGAGTTCTCAAGATATCGGCGAGCTCCTGAAGACCTACGCGCGGGTTCTCAGTCTCGCCGAAGAGAACTACGCTGACGAAATCGATTCCGAAAAGATGTTGTACGATTCGATTCGCGGGATGTTGCAAACTTTGGATCCGCACTCCAATTTCCTTGATTCCAAGACTTATCGGCTGTTTCGAGACGATCAGCGGGGAAACTTCTATGGACTCGGGATCAGCGTGGCCAACATCGACGGCCAACCCACGGTGATCACCACTTTGCCCGGAACGCCTGCTCACCGGCTTGGTATCCGATCAGGCGATATCATTGTCAAGATCGATGGAAGGATCAGTGTCGGCTTGTCCCGCCAGCAGGTCGTAGACCGGCTGCGAGGGCCTCGAGGGACCTCAGTTCATGTCTCAGTTCAGAGGGAAGGCAATGCTGATCTACTCGAGTTCGCCCTTGTTCGCGACGCGATCCACCAGAACAGCATTCCAGTCGCATGCTATCTTCGTCCAAGGGTAGGCTACATTCGCGTCGAAAACTTCACGGAAACGACCGCGCGGGAAATCGAAGAGAGTCTGACGAAGCTCGGACCTGAGCTGGAAGGTTTGCTCCTTGACCTGCGGGGGAACCCTGGCGGCGCGCTGCAAGCAGCCATTGGCGTGGCCGACAAGTTCTTGAAGATGGGGCAGTCGGTGCTAGTAACCAAGGGCCGTCTGGCCAGTGCAAACCAGCGTTACTTAGCGCCTAAAGGAACCGGCGGCAACTATGCCATGGTGGTCCTGATCAACAGGGATAGTGCCAGTGCTTCCGAAATCGTGGCCGGTGCAGTTCAGGATCATGATCGTGGCTTGATTCTCGGTGAGACGAGCTTCGGAAAGGGTTTAGTTCAGTCGGTCTTTGAGTTAAGTCAGGGCGCAGGAGTTGCTCTGACAACCGCAAAGTGGTACACCCCGAGCGGTCGCTTGATTCAGCGCGATTACGCAAAGAAGTCGTTTTACGACTATTTCAACGCGAAAGGCAAAGAGAATAAACCCACCGAAATCAAACGTACCGACAGTGGCCGAGAGGTCTATGGGGGCGGTGGGATCACGCCGGACGTCATGGCGGAGCCACAACCCTTTAGCACGTTTCAGTCGCTGCTGCTTACCAACGCGTCTTGCTTCACTTTCATCCGCTCTTACAACGCCACGCACACTGATAGGAACAAGCCATCCCTTGAAGTGACGGACAAACTTCTTGAGGAGTTCAAGACGTACCTGGATTCAAAGCAGGTGCCTTATCGGGAAGAGGAGTTCCGGGAGAACCTTGACTTTATCAAGAGGCAGCTCCGCTATGAATACACTCTTTCCCATGCGGGCTTCGAAGAAGCCCAGAAGATTTTTCTGGAGGGAGACACACAGGTGCTCAAGGCCATCGAGCTCCTGCCGAAGGCCCGAGCTTTGTTTGTGAATGCCGGGAAGATCGTGGCCAGCAAAAGAAGTTCCACGCAGACGAACTAACTAGTCAAGGCCGGCCGCCCTTGATATCCGTGGTAGCGCGCTCCCGTCGCGCGTTGGGAAGCCCGCGCAGGAGCGCTCGCTCCACCAAGACGAGCACAAAATTCTTCTTTCACCGCGCATAACGGTCTAACCAGCCAACGGCCTGGCAGTCTCTTCCGTTTTGATCAGTAGAATGTGACGTCGCCCGTCAGGCATTTCAGGAACTCGACCAGTGCTTCCTTTTCCTGGGCGCTGAGCCGCCGAGGCTGAATCCGTGCATCGAGATGAGGGTTGGGCTTGCCCCCGCGGTCATAGAATTCCACCACCGCTTCCAGCGTGGAAAGGCTTCCATCGTGCATGTAGGGCGCTGTTTGAGCGATTTGTCGCAGCGTTGGTGTCTTGAAAGCTCCCTTATCTTTCGTGATTCCCGTGACGCCGAAGCGTCCTTGATCCGCAAAATTCTGTCCGTCCCAACCGACTCCCAGGTTATGAAAAAGCCCGTCACTGAGGCTGGAACCCTGGTGACAGAGATGGCAGTGCCCTTTGCCGTCAAATAGCTTCAACCCTTCTATCGCCTTGGGATGCATCGCTTCCTTTTTTCCTGCCACATGCCGGTCGTAGGGCGAATTTCCCGCAAGGATGGTTCTTTCGAAACTGGCCAAGGCTTGGGCCAGATTCTCGCGAGTGGCCTCAGCATCAAATGCCGCCCGGAAGGCGTTCTGATACGATGGAATTCGATTCAACCTTGCCAGGGTTGTTTCGATGTGGCTCCCCATCTCCTCTGGATTCTCGAGCGGCCGCAATGCCTGGTCCTCCAGCGAGCTGGAGCGGCCATCCCAGAACTGATACGGCTGCAATGCAAGGTTCAGCAACGTCGGCGTGTTTCGTTTTCCGGTCGCGCCATGAACTCCACGGCTGACCGCAACACTGTCGCTGAAAGCTCTTTCGGGAATATGGCAGCTGGCGCAGCTCAACACTTCATTCTGGGAGAGTCTCCGATCAAAGAATAACTGTTTGCCTAGCTCGGCTTTCCGTCTAGCGCTGGGATCGAGTGTCGGCAGCAGCACATCCGGCAATCCCAGCGGCAGAGTGAGCCGCCCGTTTGGCTGAAGTCGTCTCTCGCCCGCCTCGGACGGAAACAGACCAGAGGCCAACACCAGAGCCCAACAGAGACGCCCTGCAATCTTTTTGAGAGTGGCGATTCGCATGAATGGTCCAGTGAAATTATGGTGCAGACACACTCTTTTTAACGCAAAATGGTGGCCGAATGAAGAAGATTGAAAAGGGGTGATTCAATTCTCCCGTCTCTATGATTCGTGTTCTCTTTGTCTGCGTCGGTAACTCTTGCCGAAGTCCAATGGCGGAGGGCTTTGCCAATTACTATGGAAAGGGTCTGCTGGAGGCGAGCAGCGCCGGAGTGCGTCCCGCCGGCATTATCATGCGCAACACGGTCGAGGTCATGCTGGAAAAGGGGATCGACATTTCTCAGCAGACATCCAAAGGTCTTTCAGCGATAAGCCTCGATTGGGTGGACTGGGTCATCGTTCTTGACGTTGCCCTGGCTGGTGCCGTCCCGCTCCCCTCGCGCCGCATACGCCAGCTCCATTGGTTTATCGCTGATCCAGTGGGTCAGGCTGTGCAAGTCTACCGCGCTGTGCGCGATCAAATCGAATTGAAGGTACTGGACTTCATCGAGACTGTTGGCAAGGAAAACTAGCTCATTCTCGGCCTGCTGAGCTCACGTGCTAAACCATCTGCTGTTCTTTCTCGCCAAGCGCTTTGTCTCAGGTCAGAGCGTTCAACAGGCCGTGGCTGCCGTCCGCACGTTGAATCAGCAGGGCATCGCGGCCACCTTGGATTTTCTAGGCGAAAATGTTACAGAACCAAGAGCGGGTGAAGCGGCAGCCAACAGCTACCTTGAGACCCTGGATTGGATTGACCGGACGCAGATTCAGTCCGGTATTTCCCTCAAACTCACTCAGATGGGACTTGATATCGGCAGGGAGCTCTGCTTTTCCAACCTGGTTCGGATTTGCCAGAAGGCAGCTTCCTGTCAGAACTTCGTTCGCATCGACATGGAAGGATCGGCCTACACTGAAAGGACGCTCTCCGTCTTCTACGATCTTTATGACAGGTACAAGAACGTTGGAGTCGTCATTCAGGCGTACCTACATCGGAGTGCGGCGGACGTCGAGCGGCTCATCGATGCCGGAGCTTCCGTTCGCCTTTGCAAAGGCGCTTACAAGGAACCGCCCAGTCTTGCGATTCAACAGATGCCAGAGATTCGCAAAAACTTCATGAAACTCGCAGCCGAATTGCTAAAGCGCGGGAACTACCCGGCCATCGCGACTCACGATGATGTTCTGATCTCCTGGGTCAAGCAGTTCGTTCGATCGGAGGGGTTGGACAAGAAACGGTTTGAGTTCCAGATGTTGTATGGCGTCCGGCCCGAGACGCAACGGCAACTTGCTGCCGAGGGATACCCGATGCGGGTGTACGTCCCGTTTGGAACACATTGGCTCCCCTATTTTTATAGGCGTCTGCGCGAACGTCCGGAGAACGTCTATTTTGTCTTGAGGAACTTGCTTAAGAGCTAAGGAATTGCTCAACCCGCAGGAGCTTGCGCAGAACAGGCTCGTTCGCTGCAGGGAACTGGTAGCGGCTCAGCTCCGAGAGTGGAACCCATTTGAATTGGCGGCACCCTAAGGCACGAGCTTCACCTCCCAGGTAGCGGCAAAAATAGAACTTCAAAATGACCACTTTGTCAGCGTACTCGTAATGAACCGTTTCGAAGTAACACTCGACTGCGACATCGACGTCGAGTTCTTCGCGAATCTCTCGGAGAACGCAATCCTCAAACGACTCATTGGGCTCTCGCTTTCCTCCAGGAAACTCCCAAAAGCCCGAGAGGTGCGACTTCTCGTCGCGCTGCGAAATCAATAGCTGGCCGTCTTTGAGAATGATAGCGGCAGCAACTTCAATCTGAGGCTTGTTGGCGGGCTGGCTTGTAGGGAAAGGGGACATCGGTAGGTCTCCTTGAGGAGCTCAATGCGGAAACGGCCTTCAGCCGGCGTTCCCTTCCCATTGACCCGCCCGCTGTCAACCTCTACCTTTGAAAGAATCGCGTCCAGAGTGAGGCTTTTGAGCCTGCCGATTCAGCGGGCTTTCCGGCCCGTTGAATGCCACGACTGACAAGGTTTTGAGCAACTCTGGGGAGGCTGCTCGAAGATCCTTAACGAGTGGCCGGAAAGCCTGCCCTGGATTCTTCACAGCTCGCCTTGACGAGGGGACCGAGTTGGAGACAGCCACTCCGTCGCGCCGCGGCGGTCGCGGTCGCAAGTAACCGCTGTAACCTCTCCGGTCTCTTGAAGCAGGGATCAATGCTCAGAATCCTCCAGGAAACGTTCGGCGTCCATGGCAGCCATGCAACCGGAGCCGGCTGCGGAAACGGCCTGACGATAGACATGATCTTGTACATCCCCCGCAGCGAAAACTCCCGGAACATTTGTTTTCGTCCCGTCATGGGTCAGAATATACCCGTTACCATCCATCTCGATTTGCCCCTGAAAGATCTTCGTGTTCGGTTCATGACCTATGGCGACGAACACCCCATCGCATTTGAAGTCGACGACTTCGTTGTTTTTCAGGTTCCGGAGCACCACTCCCTTGACGTTGTTTGCCTGCACGTCATAGATCTCATCGACGACGGTGTTCCAGACAAAGTCAATCTTGGGATTCTTGAAGGCTCTGTCTTGCATAATCTTCGATGCACGCAGCTTGTCGCGACGATGAACGACAGTGACCTTGCTGGCGAACTTGGTCAAGAACGTCGCTTCTTCCATAGCTGAGTCCCCCCCGCCAACAACTATGATTTCCTTGCCGCGAAAGAAATAGCCGTCGCAAGTCGCGCATGTCGAAACCCCGTGACCGATGAGCTTCCTTTCAGACTCGATTCCAATCAAGCGTGCTGAAGCCCCGCTGCAAATAATGACTGTTTTCGCCTCAACCTCACCGTCATCTGCGCGGAGGCGGAACGGCTTCTGTGAGAAATCGGCCTTGGCTACCACGGCTGCCAGAAAATCGGTGCCAAAGCGGGCCGCCTGATTTTTCATTGCCACCATTAGGTCCGGCCCCATGATTCCGTCGGGGAATCCAGGGAAGTTCTCGACATCAGTCGTGATGGAGAGCTGCCCGCCAATCTGCAGCCCTTCAATTAGCAACGGATTCAGGTTTGCGCGAGCCGTGTAGATGGCGGCGGTATAACCGGCAGGACCCGATCCGATAATGACGACGTTTCTCATGGTAACTCCCCGAGCAATCTCTCTGGTTTCAAGCAGCTCCCAGAGGCTGCAGAAGCACGGACGATATCTTAGCATGGGGTTGCAAGATCCCCACAAACGTGTTTTGCCTCATTTGACTCAGACGCGGCTGGTAGATAGGCACGCGGCACGTACGTTTGGCCGGTAACAGACAACCAGCAGCCCACTGAATCAAAACCAGCTTGACCCTATTTTGGACATTGTGATACTTTTCTCATTCTTTCGTAGGAGGGATGACTCCTGCCCTCTGCAAATCCTGCGCATTTTCTGGACGCAGTTCGTTGGCGCTATGAGTGCGATGGCCTTAGATCTTTCTGTGGTTTTGATTGTGGTGATGGTATGGGCCCTCTATTTCGTTCTCAAGAAATCCTTTTTCGACCCAGTCAACCAAATTTTAGATGCGCGGGAGGCCGCGATTCACGGCAGCCAGCAGGAAGCTCGGGAAAGGCTCGCCTTGGCCGATCTGAAGGCGAAGGCTTACGCGGAGTCTCTGAAGAGTGCCCGACTGGAAAGTTATCGCCAGCAAGAGGGGTTTCGAGCCGAAGCTGTGCAGCAAAGAGCACAGATTTTGACTCAAGGTCGCCAGGAAGCCAAGCAGATGATCGGCTCGGCGCGTCAGGAAGTTCAATCGGTCGTGGCAGCAGCCCGTAACTCTCTCGAAGCGGAAGTGACGGATATCGCGGATGGAATCGTTAAGAGCATTCTGCGCTAGAGCCGCGGCAACAGGACCCCGGGCAGCAGGAATCATCTTGCTCTCTGCAGCTTTCCTGCTCTGTCCAGATCAGGAGTGCACCGCCAGCGGGGCTGGCCATAACAGTTCAGGCAAAACGCATGGAGAGCAAGGCCATGGTGAAAGTGCGCTGGCCGTGGTTTGGAGGTGGGGCAACTTCCTTATTCTCTTTGGCGGTCTGGGCTGGTATTTGCGCAAACCCCTGAAGGACTTCCTGGAATCCAGGACACGCTCTATTCAGGAGGGGCTGGCGAACGGGCGTTCGGCCAAAGAGATGGCTACGAAGCAGTTGAGCGAGGTTGAGAGTCGCCTGGTCCATTTGAACGAGGAGATTCATAGCTTGAAAACCCAGGCGCTCAGGGAGGCCGAAGAGGAACGGTCCCGCATTCTGGAAAGCGCGAAAGCCGAGGCCAAAAAGATACTGGAGCTCGCTCAGCGCGAGATTGAAGGCATGAAGAAATCGGCTCGCCTGGAACTGAAGAGCCACATCGCGGAGCTGGCAGTGCGGCTTGCGGAGGAGCGGCTCCAGAAATCGGTGGGCTCAGAAGAAAACAGGCGGCTGGTACTGCAGTTCCTGGATTCGCTGGAAGTCGCCAAGAATTAGAGATCGCTTGCCGAAGGAAAAGACGACAGGCACGCCGGTAGCGCAAGTGCCGGGGTACGAGTAAGATTCAGAACAAAGGGCTCACAGTCAGTTTACGACCGAGGTTTTAAGTTGTCTGTAATCGCTAATCGATATGCGAAAGCTCTGGCAGATGTCAGCGTCAAGCTCAACCAGCACGAACAGGTCGCCGAGGAACTCCTTCAGTTCGAAAACCTGCTGGCCAACCAAAAGGAACTCGCGGTCTTCTATTCCAACCCTGCGATTCCAGTCCCCAAGAAACAGGCCGCAACAAAGGAAATTCTGCAGAAGTTGGCTCCCAGCCCAACCACCTCAAACTTCATCCTAGTCCTGATTGACAAGCATCGGATGGGATACTTCGCGGATATCCGAAAGGCCTTTGACCAGGAGCTGCGCCATCGTTTGGGTGTGGCTGAGGCAGAGATCACCACCGCCAGAGAGCTGGATGCTGATACACGGGCGCGTCTGGAAGCAAAATTGTCGTCCCTGACCGGCAAGAAGGTGCTCTTGAAGTTTGGAAAGAACCCGGACTTGATTGGCGGCGTAGTGACTCGTGTGGGCGACACCATTTACGATGGTTCTATCCGGCAACAGCTCAACTCGCTGAAGGCCCGCTTAAGTTCAGATTGAACCCTCGCTCGAATTTTCCGGAGAAGAACATGGAGATTAAAGCGGAAGAGATCAGCAAGATCATACGTGCGCAGATTGAAGATTACGCCTCGAGTGTCGAGGTCAGTGAGGTCGGAACGGTTATCTCGGTAGGCGATGGTATAGCCCGCGTGCACGGCTTGGAGAAAGTGATGTCGGGAGAACTGCTTGAGTTCCCTCACGGCATCGCTGGTTTGGCCCTTAACCTGGAAGAAGACCAGGTTGGCTCGGTCCTATTGGGAGAAGCGAGTGAAATCAGGGAAGGCGACTTGGTCAAACGCACCAAGAAGATTGCTTCCGTGCCGGTGGGTGACGCCATGATTGGCCGCGTGGTGAACGCATTGGGGCAACCGGTGGACGGCAAAGGCCCCATTGTAACGGAGGCCCTTAACCCAGTGGAACGCATTGCACCCGGGATTGTGGACCGCGAACCGGTCAAACAGCCGCTGCAAACGGGTTTGAAGGCGATTGACTCAATGATCCCAATTGGCCGCGGTCAGCGCGAGTTGATCATCGGCGACCGGCAAACCGGAAAGACTGCTGTTGCCATCGACACGATCATCAATCAAAAGGGTGGCGACGTCATTTGCATCTATGTCGCGGTTGGACAGAAGCGCTCGACCGTCGCCCAGGTCGTCAAGACGCTCATCGACTATGAGGCCATGCCCTACACGATTGTGGTTTCCGCCTCGGCTTCCGATCCGGCACCGTTGCAGTACCTGGCTCCCTATGCCGGTTGCGCCATTGGAGAATACTTCCGCGACCGCGGCAAGCACACGCTCTGCATCTATGACGACCTATCCAAACACGCCGCCGCCTATCGCGAGATTTCCTTGCTGCTGCGACGCCCACCTGGACGTGAAGCCTTTCCAGGAGATGTCTTTTACCTGCACTCTCGCCTGCTTGAAAGAGCCGCCAAGCTCAATGACCAGCGTGGAGGCGGTTCGTTGACAGCCCTGCCAGTCATCGAAACGCAGGCGGGCGACGTATCGGCTTATATTCCGACGAACGTCATTTCCATCACTGACGGCCAGATCTACTTGGAGTCGGATCTTTTCCACTCCGGCGTCCGTCCGGCCATCAACGTAGGCATCTCAGTCTCGCGTGTCGGAGGCAATGCCCAGATCAAGGCTATGCGGCAGATCGCGGGGTCGCTGCGCCTGGAATTGGCGCAATATCGTTCCCTGGCCGCCTTTGCTCAGTTCGGCAGCGATCTGGACAAGATCTCACAGGCCCAGCTGGCTCGTGGCGCGCGAATGGTCGAGATTCTCAAGCAAGGCCAGTACGCCCCCTTGTCCGTCGAAAAGCAGGTGATCGTGATTTACGCTGCAACGAAAGGTTATCTCGATTCCCTGGAGGTTGCCGATTGTTTGCCGTTCGAGCAAGGACTGTTGCGATTCCTGGACACGAGCCATCCCCAACTTGGAAAGAGGATCCTCGATAAAAGGCAACTGGACGACGCGTTGAAGGTCGAGCTGGACAAAGTTCTTGATGAGTTTAAAGAGAGATTCGTTGCAGAGCGAGCGCCGAATGCCTAAGCGGCGAGTGATAAGTGACGGGTAGGGTCGCGGGCCAGCTCTCATCATCAGCCATCACTAAGTCATGCCCAACGTCCTAGACATTCGCCGGCGAATCCGGTCGGTCAAAAACACGCAGCAGATCACCAAGGCTATGAAGATGGTCTCGGCTGCGAAACTGCGGCGCGCTCATGAACGCGTAGTCAGCGCCCGCCCTTACGCTAACAAGATCCTTTCGGTTCTGAACAGCCTCGTCACCCGCTCGGAAGGTCAACCGCACCCCCTTTTGGAGGAGCGACCGCAAGAACGTACTCGGCTGGTTGTCATCACGGCGGACAAAGGACTTTGCGGCGCCTTCAACAGCAACATTATCAAAGCGGCTCAAGATTTCATCCATAAGAACCAGCTCGAGCAGCTGACGCTGGATTGTGTAGGACGCAAAGCTTGGGAATTTTTTCGCAAGCGGCCAGTGCCTCTGGTGCATCAATTCATCAACATCTTTGCCAAGCTCGACTACTCCCATGCCAAGCAGATCTCCGGACCGCTGATGGAGGAGTTCGCCAAAAAGGAACTGGACGTAGTTTACCTGGTCTATGCCGAGTTCAAATCGGCTTTCCAGCAGCGGATTGCAGTCGAGCAGTTGCTGCCGATTCGACGCTTGAGTACGACTTCCAACGAGACGCTGATCGACTATATCTACGAACAACCCGCAGGTGAATTGTTCAATAGCCTGATTCCCAGGCATGTGGAAGTTCAGGTCTATCGGGCTTTGTTGGAGTCTGCAGCAGCTGAGCATGGAGCCCGCATGACGGCCATGGATGCAGCCACGACAAACGCAGTCGAATTGATCGATTCCCTGACATTGACGATGAACCGGATACGGCAAGCAGGTATTACTAGAGAGATCATTGAGATTGTCGGCGGTGCAGCTGCGTTAGGATAGTCACTCGCATTCAGCTGTCAGCGCTCAGCTTGACTGCACGAAGGGCTGACTGCCGATCGCTGAATGCTCATACTTGGAGCTTGAAAATGAACATCGGGAAAGTGGTTCAGGTGATTGGCCCCGTCGTGGATGTGGCCTTCGATGAAAAGAATCTCCCTCCGATCTACACGGCGGTCCGGATCACCAGCGAAGGATTCGACGTTCCCGCTCCCATCGACATCATCACTGAAGTCCAGCAGCATCTAGGCGAAGGACGAGTGAAGACAGTCTCCATGCAGCCGACTGACGGCCTGGTTCGGGGCATGAAGGCCATCGATACTGGGGCTCCGATCTTAGTGCCGGTGGGCCGTGGGACGCTGGGCCGTATCATCAACGTCATTGGACAGCCCGTCGACGAACAAGGGCCCGTTAATGTTTTCAAGACCTACCCCATTCATCGCGATGCCCCCACCTTTGAGCAACAGAATACCAGCCTGGAAATGTTCGAGACCGGTATCAAAGTGATTGACCTGCTCGAACCCTACCTGCGGGGCGGCAAGATAGGCCTGTTCGGCGGCGCCGGTGTGGGCAAGACCGTCATCATCATGGAACTGATCAACAACATTGCCACCAAGCACGGCGGCTTCTCGGTGTTTGCAGGAGTGGGAGAACGAACCCGTGAAGGCAATGACCTCTGGCTGGAGATGAAGGAGTCCGGTGTCATTAACAAGACTGCTCTGGTCTATGGCCAGATGACTGAGCCTCCAGGAGCCCGGCTGCGCGTGGGCTTGACAGGGTTGACCGTTGCCGAGTACTTCCGCGACGAAGAGGGACAGGACGTGCTTCTGTTCATTGATAATATCTTCCGGTTTACCCAGGCTGGGTCTGAAGTGTCCGCACTGCTAGGACGCATGCCGTCGGCCGTGGGCTACCAGCCGAACCTGGCCACCGAAATGGGTGAACTGCAAGAGCGAATTACCTCAACGAAAAAGGGGTCGATCACTTCGGTGCAGGCCATCTACGTTCCCGCGGACGATTATACGGACCCGGCGCCAGCCACGGCCTTTGCTCACCTCGACGCGACAACCAACCTTTCGCGGCAGATTTCGGAAATGGGAATCTACCCAGCCGTCGACCCGCTAGCCTCGACTTCACGCATTCTCGATCCGCGCATCATTGGCGACGACCATTACAATACCGCTCGTGCGGTCAAGCAGGTCCTGCAAAAATATAAGGACCTGCAAGATATCATCGCCATCCTTGGTATTGACGAACTGTCTGAGGATGACAAGCTCGTCGTGGCCCGAGCCCGCAAGATTCAACTCTTCCTCTCCCAACCCTTCTTTGTGGCTGAGGCATTCACTGGACGCGAAGGGAAGTATGTGCCGCTGAGTGATACAATCCGCGGATTCCGTGAAATCGTCGAAGGGAAACACGACGATCTTCCGGAGCAAGCGTTCTATATGGTTGGCAATATCGACGAGACCATCGAGCAGGCCGAAAAAATGAAGACAGCGGCGTAGCCGGCTGTCCGCAGTTGGTCCCTCTGTCTGGCGCGCGGCCCGCCGCCCCGCGAGGGCTGATTTCGATTATGGACAAGCTTCACCTGGAGATTGTGACTCCCAGCCGTCTCATCCTCAAGGAACAGGTGGATGAAGTTCAGGTCCCGGGGAAAAACGGCTACCTAGGGATCCTGCCGGGACATGCGCCGCTGATTACTGAATTGCAGATTGGCGAGCTCTCTTACCGGAAGGATAGGGTTTCCCACCATCTGTCTGTCGCTTGGGGATACTGCGAAGTGTTGCCCGACCAGGTGACCATTCTGGCCGAGACTGCCGAGAAAGCCGAAGAGATCGACGAGCAGCGCGCCTTGGCCGCTAAGGAGCGCGCGGAGAAGCGGCTCACTGACGTGCACAACCCAGACATCGATTTCGCCCGGGCCTCCGCCAGCCTCCAGCGCGCGCTGACCCGCATCGGAGTCTGCCACACGCGAGAAACGTAGCAGCCAAGCCTCGCGGGCTCCCCTCCAGACTTCGCCAATCCAGCCTCCCGATCGCGCCTTCCACAAATTCTAGGCATCATCATCCTTCCTGTCTTCATCTCTGTCAGACTCGAACACCTCCTGTCCGACGAACCAGAGAATCAGCAAGAGCGCAAGCATCCCAAAGGCACTTTACTTTAATCAAACTATAGTATAATGGAGGCAGTTGAGACGAATCCATTGAAGCCCCACTCATTTCGAAGTTCCGCTCTTTCTCAATAAAATCGACATTGATTTTGTTGAATCGTAGTGCTGACTGCTCTCTCCTATCCTGTTTTCACTAGAGCACCACGCCCTCTCTTTTGGAAAATAGCCGGGAGGCGGTCAATGTGTGCACAGCGGCGGGAGGATACGGTATCTATGGCCGAAACCAAAACTAGCATTGTTTCATTGATCCACCAAGGGCAGGATAGCTCGTATTTCCGCGAGCTGCATTGGGAAGGCAGTTTCGAGGACTACGTTGAACTTGTTCAGCATAACCCCAAAGTGACTCGAACGGCGTTTCAGCGGGCCTATGACATGATTCTGGCCTTCGGCAAAGAAGAATACTCCGAATACAAGCGAAAGATCACCCGCTATAACTTTTTCAAAGATCTGCCGAATGCCGGACGGGATGCGGTTTATGGGCTGGATATCCATCTCTCCAAGATGGTGGATATCTTCAAGGCTGCGGCGCACCGCTACGGTACCGAACGGCGTGTCTTGCTGTTGCACGGCCCGGTGGGTAGTTCCAAGAGCACCCTAGTGCGCCTGCTCAAGAAAGGGCTGGAAGAATACTCCAAGACGCCGGAAGGTGCTCTGTATACGTTCAGTTGGACTCAGATTAATCAGCAACATCATGAGCCAGACACGTTGCGCTTCAGTGACGACATGCCATGCCCAATGCACGAGGAGCCATTCCACTTGATCCCGATCGAGTTCCGGGAACAGGTGCTGGAAGAGCTAAATCGGAACAACAAGTCCGATTACCCCATCATGATCGAAGGGGATCTCTGTCCGGCTTGCCGCCAAATGTTTCGTGAACTCAGCAAGAAGTACGACGGGGACTGGTCCAAGGTGGTCTCGCACGTCAAGGTCCGCAGGCTGGTGCTTTCCGAGAAGGACCGGATCGGCATCGGGACCTTTCAGCCAAAGGACGAAAAGAACCAAGATTCAACTGAGCTAACAGGAGACATTAATTATCGAAAGATCGCCATCTACGGCTCCGATTCTGACGCTCGTGCGTTCAACTTCGATGGCGAATTTAACGTAGCAAATCGTGGCATCATCGAATTCATCGAAGTCCTTAAGCTGGATGTGGCGTTTCTCTACGATCTTCTGGGCGCTTCTCAAGAACACAAGATCAAGCCCAAGAAGTTCCCTCAAACCGATATCGACGAGGTAATTGTTGGCCACACAAATGAACCCGAGTATCGCAAGTTGCAGAACAACGAGTTCATGGAAGCCTTACGAGACCGCACCGTTAAGATTGATATCCCGTACATTACCAAGCTTTCGGAAGAGATCAAGATTTACCAGAAGGACTTCAATCCGGAAAGGATTCGCGGCAAGCACATTGCGCCTCACACCATCGAGATGGCAGCGATGTGGGCGGTGCTGACGCGCCTCGAGGAACCGAAGAAAGCCAACCTGACTCTGTTGCAGAAACTGAAACTGTACGACGGCAAGACCCTCACGGGCTACACTGAAGACAGTATCAAGGAACTGCGAAAAGAAGCCGTCCGCGAGGGCATGGACGGTATTTCGCCCCGATACATTCAGGACAAGGTTTCCAATGCTCTGGTCAGCAACGAGTTCACCAGCTGCGTCAATCCATTCATGGTTCTGAATGAGCTGGAAAGCGGACTGAAGCATCACTCGCTAATCAAGGGCGACGAACAGCGCAAGAAGTTTCGCGAGCTCCTAGCAGTTGTGAAGCAGGAGTACGAAGACATTGTGAAAAACGAGGTACAGCGAGCGATCTCGGCTGATGAAGAAGCCATCAGCCGCCTCTGCAGCAACTACATCGACAACATCAAAGCCTACACGCAAAAGGAAAAAGTGAAGAACAAGTATACCGGGCAGGACGAGGAACCAGACGAAAGGTTGATGCGGGCAATTGAGGAAAAGATTGAAATCCCCGAAAGCCGCAAAGACGATTTCCGGCGCGAGATCATGAACTACATTGGCGCTCTGGCTATCGAAGGACGGACCTTCAACTACAAAACCAACGAGCGCCTCTTTAAGGCACTGGAACTGAAGCTCTTTGAGGACCAGAAAGACTCCATCAAACTCACTAGCCTTGTGGCCAACGTGGTTGATAAGGACACCCAAGAGAAAATAGATGTGGTCAAAGGTCGGATGGTAAAAAATTACGGATACTGTGACATCTGCTCGACCGATGTTCTGAATTATGTGGCGAGCATTTTCGCGAGAGGAGACTCGAAGCGCTAACCCAAATCCATGGCCGCCCTAAAAATCGAACAGGATCATAACCGTTTCCGCCAGATTGTTCGTGGCAAGGTCAAAGCAGATCTGAGAAAGTACATTTCACACGAAGAACTCATTGGCCGAAAAGGAAAGGACCTGATTAGTATTCCGGTTCCGCAGATCGATGTCCCCACTTTCCGTTTCTCGCCGCATAGCCAGGGTGGCGTGGGACAGGGCGAGGGCGAAGCGGGAACGCCGATTGCTGTGGATGAAGGCGAGGGGACGGGCGAAGCGGGAAACTTGCCGGGCGAGCACCTACTGGAGGTGGACATAACACTGGAAGAGCTGGCCCAGATTTTAGGCGAGGAGCTGGAACTTCCCAAAATCCAGCCCAAGGGCACCAAGAAACTTCAGGTCGAGAAGGACCGATACTCGGCGGTGCGGCGCACGGGCCCGGAATCCCTCCGCCACTTCAAACGCACCTACAAGGAGGCGCTGAAACGCCAGATCACTTCCGGGGTGTACGACCATCGCAATCCCCTCATTCTTCCTATCCGCGAAGACAAGCGCTATCTCTCCTGGAAAACGAAACCGACGCCGGAATGCAACGCCCTCATTGTCTACATGATGGATGTCTCCGGCTCGATGGGCGATGAACAGAAGGAGATTGTACGTATTGAAACGTTCTGGATCGACACCTGGCTGCGTTCGCAATACAAGGGGCTTGTGACCCGCTACATCGTCCACGACGCCGTCGCCAGAGAGGTGAACGAGGAGCATTTTTACCACATTCGTGAGAGTGGCGGTACGATGATCTCTTCGGCCTATAATTACTTCAATAAGATGATTGACGAGGAATATGACCTGGAGCAATGGAACCTCTATGGCTTCCATTTTTCTGACGGCGACAATTGGTCGGGGGGTGACACCGACAAGTGCGTGGCTCTTCTCGAAAAAGAACTTCTGCACAAAGTGAATCTCTTTTGCTACGGGCAGGTGGAGAGTGCCTATGGCAGCGGCGAATTCTTGCGCGAGCTGGAAGAGAACTTCGATTCGCAGGAGAACTTAGTCACGTCAAAGATTCAGAGCAAGGATGACATTTACGGATCGATCAAGGATTTCCTGGGAAAAGGGAAATAGAAATCGACTCACGACTGGAAGTAGGCGCCGAATTCCAAACAAGCGTCGCGGAGGGTCACGATGCCCAGATCGCTAGAAACGTCGTCGCGCCCCATCGACACTTGCCATGCGACAGGTAGAGTGACGCCCCTTGCTTGACTGGGACGGAGAGTACAGTCTGCGGATCGCTACCGATAAGTCCATCATGGCTTGGCGGCTGTTTCCCTTCGAAAGGACAATTGCCGTATGAATCTGCCCCCAGATCTCGAAACCATCCGTCAGAAGATTGAAGGTTACGCCAGGGAATATGGTCTGGACTTCTTTGAGACGTTTTTCGAGATCCTCGACTTCAAGCAACTCAACGAGGTGGCTAGCTTCATGGGTTTCCCGAACCGTTATCCTCATTGGCGTTTTGGGATGGAGTACGAACGCCTGAGCAAGAGCTACGCCTACGGCCTGCACAAGATCTACGAGATGGTTATCAACAATGAC
The DNA here is from genome assembly GCA_963752385.1 of uncultured Acidimicrobiia bacterium. Classification (GTDB taxonomy): domain Bacteria; phylum Acidobacteriota; class Terriglobia; order Versatilivoradales; family Versatilivoraceae; genus CAVVYL01. The sequence goes on from CAVVYL010000034.1 coordinate 74,232, forward strand.
CCTTGCTACGCCTATCTGCTCCAATGCAATAACTACGTCGATCAGAAGATCGTCATGGCCCACGTTTACGGCCACAGCGATTTTTTTAAGAACAATTTTTGGTTCTCGAAAACCAATCGCAAGATGATGGACGAAATGGCAAACCATGCCACCAAGGTCCGCAAATACGTTGACAAGTACGGCTACTCTGAAGTCGAAAGTTTCATTGACATCTGCCTATCGATTGACGATCTGATCGACCGGCATTCTCCGTTCATCGAACGGCGCAACCGGCGAGTCCCCTCAAGCATGGAGAACGATGAAGATGACCAGACTGTCAGGAAAATGAAGAGCAAGGACTACATGGATGAATACATCAATCCAGAGGAGTTCCTACAGGATCAGCAGCGCAGGCTAGACGAGGAGCGACTGAAGAAACGGAGTTTTCCGGAAGACCCAGAAAAGGATATCTTGCTGTTTCTCGTTGAAAATGCCCCTTTGGAAAACTGGCAGCGCGATGTTCTGGAACTAGTTCGTGAAGAGAGTTATTACTTCGCACCTCAGGGACAAACCAAGATCATGAACGAAGGATGGGCAACCTATTGGCATTCGACCATCATGACGCAACGGGCCTTGAATGACCCCGAACTCATTGATTACGCCGACCACCATTCGGGAACCGTGGCGACTCAGCCCACGCGGGTCAATCCTTACAAACTTGGGCTGGAATTGTTCAAAGATATCGAAGACCGTTGGAACAAGGGCAAGTTCGGGAAAGAATATGAAGAGTGCGACAGTATCGAAGAGAAGAAGAACTGGGATAGGAAGCTAGGCTTGGGCCGGGAGAAAATCTTCGAAGTGCGAAGGATCTATAACGATGTCACATTTATCGACACTTTCATGACTGAAGAGTTCTGTCGCGAACAAAAGCTCTTCGCGTACAAGTTCGATCCGGATCAGAATGCCTATGTCATTTCTGATCGTGACTTTAAGAAGGTGAAGCAGCAGTTGTTGTTCTCGCTAACCAACTTCGGACAGCCTCTGATCTATGCCAGAGATGGGAACTACGAAAACCGCGGCCAGCTTTACCTTGAGCATCGGCACGAAGGGATAGACCTGAAGATCGATTACGCCAAAGCCACTCTGGCAAACATTCAGAAGATTTGGTCGCGGCCTGTATATCTGGAAACCGTTGTTGAGGGGCGAGCCAAGCTTTTGAAATTTGACGGCGAAAAACAGTCGGAAAAAAATTTGGGACCATAGCACCCGGCTTGGCGAGGCTGCGATCCGCAAGCAGTTGACCTCTCGCGAGACCGGCAATGATGCTCTCCGCAACTCTTGCAAACAGCTTGGATTAGGCATTGACTGCGGTGCCCGAACGGAGTTAGCAGAGTAGAGGCGACTCTAACTTTTGCCTCGCCCGGCGGGCGTGTGGGGTTTTGTAACGAGCGACTCGGATCACGAAAGCTTTGTCTATTGGGGAGGTGTGATGACTGATACCCAGCAAATCTTGGAGTTTTTGAATTCAATCGCCACAAAGAAGGAAGACCGGCTCGATTCTTCTATGGAAACCGGCACATTTGTTTGGGGCTTCAAGATCCAAGCCTTGGATCAACTCGGGTTGCTGCTGTCGCAGCTAAAGCTGAGAGCGAAGTTTGTTCCGTCCAACTCGATTGCAAAACAAGCCGAAGCCATCAGCAAGAAACTCACCTACCTGGCAGAAGGCTTCAAGCTCCTAGAGCATGACATTGGCCAGCAGACGCTCTTCCTGCGCAGCAGCGCTACACAGCAGCGGAACGACCGGGCTTACTACTTCGAAATTGTTCTGAAGGGAGGGAGCGAGCTCGTTCTGGATCATTATGAGTTCGATCGCGCCTCCGGCCAGCGGCGGTCTTCTCCCGCGAACTTATCGCGCGATACGTTCGAGAGGCTTGTGCAGGATCTTCAGACGACCTTCGTACAATGAGTTGCCGAAGGAATTGGGTCGGGGATACAGCGAAGAATGGTTCGCCCGTGCTTGGCCCTACGCCAGCTGATCGAAGCCTTGCCAGGTGATCTTGGCACTCACTTCTTCAATCTTAGGCCAAGCGGCCTGATGTTCCTTCGACTGAGCCCACGTGGCTCGCTGCTTTTCTGTGGTGAAAGAGATGTCGATCTCATACTTGTTGCTGGAATCGTAGTGGCGCAACATTCGAGACCAGAGAAACCCATTCTGAACCCTGATGGCAGGTACGTAGGCGGAATGATAGAGCTTTTCCAGTTCGGGCCCCTTGCCAGGCTTCACTTCAATGTAGATATGGAGTTGCACTGACTTAGGAGCGTCGGCCTTCTTACCGGAATCCTGGGCGAGCGATTCCGGCAGCGAGTTTTTGCCAGCAACGGCGGCAGCGATCACCAGCCCTAGCGTTTTCATACAGTCTCGCCGTGGATTGTGGGTTTTGGGAAGTTGAGGATCCACCGAGTTACAGTTGTTCACACGCATCTGAATTCTCCCGGGATAGTTAGATTGAGAGTCGCGAGAGTATAGCCTAAGCCACACCAAATAAAAAAGCCCTTCTCAACACGAAGGGCTCTTTCGATTCGCGCAGTGCAAGAAACTCGCTAACCTCAACCCGCAAGAATGCCACTCTCAATAGCTCTGAGGCACACTGAGCAACCTCATCCATCGCTGCCATCTACGCCGCTAACGGGGTCTTGAACTCCGCAGTCAGCTTTGGGAATCGCTGAAGGATCTGTTCTTTGAGCGCCTTCGAGAGGTGCTGGGACTCATTCTCCAGGAACCTTTCCCCTTTTCTTACAAAGAGCTTCAAGTTGTCTTTGTCACCGTCGCGCTGCTTGACAACGACCCATTGGGTATTGGCTCCAGGCTCAATTTCGTAAACATCCACGCGAGTTTGAGCGATCGGCAGCGGGATACTACCCAAATATCTGGCACAGCAGAGGTCGTCGGAGTAAACTGCGAAATTCATGTCTTGCCCGCCATAGTAGAACTTGCAATCTCTTAACTCCATGATGCCTCCTTGTAGAATGCCCGGAGCTGGCCTTCTCTTCTCCTGGGCTCATCTTGAGGTCCTCATCATCTGAACTCCTCTTCCCTTTTGTTTATTTTCTCTGATGCACATTCTTGCCAAAAAGCTTGCAACTATTAATACGAATCCGAAGAAGGCTTGGTTTTATTCCAGGTTAATTTTCCCACACACCCCAGAATTGGTTTGACGAAAGATCTGAATCACCTATCGAGGCGAACGAACGGTCACATTAGCAGGATGATTCCACCTTTGGTCAACTGAATGGAATTGGATTCAGCCCTAGAATCATTCAGTCTCGGAGATCTTGCCACACTAAGCCACGCATCTTCAGCTTGATACCTGAGTTCACAGGCTTTTCGACAAGCCAGCAATGAGGCCCGACTCAGCACCTAGGGGTGCACGTTTGAGACCGATCCATGATCATTGTGACGAACGAATCGGCGACCGGGATCCGAAGTGGAGAACACCGTGTGCCCTCGGAAAAATCGAACAAAATTTCCGTGGGGAGAGGCTGGATGACCGATGGCCGGGTGAGGGACAGCCACCGACGGAGGGCAAACGGTGGGGGCTCAGGTTGGCTCGCCGCTCGATCGACGCGACGTGCTAAGCTCACAGAGTTGACTCTCTTTGGAGTAGGGACCGAGACCGAACCTCGCTCCCGCTATCTTGAAACTCTGCTGCTCGGAAAACCCTTGATGATGGGTCAGATTTTGGGCGGACTGGCGACGAAAGGAACCGCTTCGGCCAATATGATTACTCTAGCCGGTAATTGGGTGCCTCTTTGGTGATAATGACGTCGTGAACGTGGCTTTCTTTCAGGCCTGCCGCGGTAATGCGGATGAATTTGGCTCTCGTCTTGAGGTCTTGGATGCTGGCACAGCCCGAGTAACCCATGCCAGCCTTAAGGCCGCCGACGAGTTGTGTGACCATCGCAGCTAGCGAGCCCTTGTAGGGCACTCGCCCCTCGATGCCTTCCGGCACGAGTTTCTGCTCGCTTGTTTCAGCATCCATCTGGTAGCGGTCTCGGCTGCCCATCTGCATTGCACCCAACGAACCCATTCCCCTATAGGACTTGAAGCTGCGCCCCTGGAACAGTACGATCTCCCCAGGGCTCTCATCGGTGCCGGCAAAAAGGCTGCCAATCATGACGGTATCGGCACCCGCAGCGATGGCCTTTGTGATATCCCCTGAAAACTTGATACCCCCATCGGCAATCAGTGGAACACCAGCCTCCTTGGCAACTCGAGCACATTCGATGATCGCCGTAATCTGGGGCACACCGGCACCGGAGATCACTCGCGTCGTACAGATCGAACCGGGCCCAATCCCGATTTTGATGCCATCAGCGCCACAGCGGATCAGGTCGGCAACGCCTTCGGCCGTAGCCACATTGCCCGCAACCACTTCAATCCCAGGAAAGCGCTTCTTGATCAGCTTCACGGTTTCCATAACTCGTTTGGAATGACCGTGAGCCGTATCCACGGCGATGACATCCACTTTGGCCTTGACTAAAGCCTCGGCCCGTTCCAAGAAGTCGCCGGTCACGCCGATTGCCGCTCCTACCAGGAGGCGGCCCTGACTGTCTTTGGCTGAGTTCGGATATTGGATCTTTTTCTGGATGTCTTTGACCGTAATGAGTCCCTTGAGCATGTAGTCTTTGTCGACTACCAGCAGCTTTTCGACCTTATGCCGATGTAGCATTTGGTGAGCGTCTTCCAACGTAGTGCCTACCGGAACCGTGATGAGGTTCTCTCTGGTCATGACCTCGGAGATCGGCATATCCAAACGGGTCTCGAAACGCAAATCCCGGTTCGTCAGAATCCCAACCAGACGCCCATTCTTTGTGATCGGCACGCCGGAGATCTTGTAGTGCTTCATCATTTCCAGTGCCTCGGAAATGCGGTTCTCCGGCGACATGGTGATCGGGTCGACAATCATGCCGCTTTCCGAGCGCTTCACCTTGTCGACCTCAGAAGCCTGCTTGTCCGGAGCAAGGTTACGGTGGATAAAACCAATGCCACCTTGTTGTGCCATGGCGATGGCAAGGCGCGACTCGGTTACCGTATCCATCGCAGAACTCACGACTGGAATGTTGAGTCTAACATTGCGGGTCAGGTTCGTTTCCGTCGAAACTTCGCCCGGCAGGACCTCGGACTTCTGCGGAACGATCAAGACATCGTCAAACGTCAGGCCTTCCTGGACGTTGGCAAATGACATGGCATCTCCCTGAAATTCTCCTTAACAAACTAACAAAGGGGAGCAGGAATTAACCTGTGTTTGTTTTGATCCCAAACTCGGACAACCCCTGGGTTCGACCCGCAGCATCCTTAGGCGTGCTTCAGTTCGCAACACCTCTTGTATTTCTTCCCGCTACCGCAAGGACATGGTTCGTTCCGACCGACTTTGGGTCCCTTGATGACAGGTTTGGGGGCTTCCGGAGCAGCATCCCCCGCGGTATTGAGGACCAGCTGCTGCTTCCGGTGGCGGCGCTCCATCTCCTGAACTCGCTCCTGCTCATCGACAGGCTGGAGAAGATAGAGGTATCGGAGGCTTTCCTCTTCAATGCTGTTCATCATCTGTTGAAACGTTTCGAACGACTCCTTTTTATATTCCACCAGGGGATCCCTCTGCCCATAACCTCGCAGGCCGATGCCCTCTTTCAAGTGGTCCATGGCCAACAGATGGTCTTTCCAGTGCGTGTCGAGGACATTCAGCAGGATGACACGTTCGTGCATCCGCATGGCTTCTGCGCCGATCTTCCCCTCTTTGTTCTCGTAGCGCTGTTTGGCCTTTTGCGAGATAGCCTCCTGCAATTCTTCCTGGTTCAGCTCAGCCGGCTTAATTTTTTCATGCAGAACATCAATTCCAAACTGGTGCATCACCGCATGCCGTAAGCCGTCCACATTCCACGCTTCCGGGTTAACCTCGGCACTGCAATGCTGGGCGACAAAGTCAGCAATCAGATCTTCGGTCAAACCGAGCAGGTATTCCTTCTGGTCCGTTTCTCCCAGGAATTTGTTGCGAAGCCCGTAGATCGTCTTGCGCTGCTGGTTCATGACGTCGTCATACTCCAGCAAGTGTTTGCGAATAGTGAAGTTATGGCCCTCTACCTGCTTTTGAGCTGCTTCAATCCGCTTCGTGATCAAACGCGACTCAATAGGCACGCCTTCGTCCATGCCGAGCCGCTGCATGATGCTCGATACCTTTTCGCTGGCGAAGATCCTCATCAGATCATCTTCCAGTGACAAGTAAAACCGAGAGGTTCCTGGGTCGCCCTGGCGACCCGAACGGCCGCGCAGCTGGTTGTCGATACGCCGAGACTCATGCCGCTCTGTACCCAGGATGTGCAGCCCGCCCAGCGCTATGACTTCCTCATGCTCCCTTTGCACGTCCTGTTGAATCTTGTTGAAAGCCTCTTCCCACTGCTGCTGCGTCGCCAAGTCGGGGCTAACACCCTTCTTCCGCAACTGCTCTTTAGCTAGGAACTCCGCATTACCCCCCAGCAGGATGTCGGTTCCGCGTCCGGCCATGTTGGTGGCTATCGTCACGGACCCCTTGCGTCCAGCCTGGGCAACGATCTCCGCTTCCTTCTCGTGGTATTTGGCGTTCAACACCACATGCTTCACCCCAGCCTTCTTAAGCATACCGCTCAACCGTTCTGATTTTTCGATTGAGATCGTGCCGACGAGCGTCGGCTGCTCCCGTGGCGTAGAGTTCCTTGATCTCTTCTACGACCGCATTGAATTTCTCGCGCTCGGTCCGGTACACGATGTCCGGGTAATCTTTGCGGATCATTGGCTTGTTAGGAGGAACCACAACGACTTCCAGGTTGTAAATCTTGTTGAATTCCACAGCCTCGGTATCCGCGGTACCGGTCATGCCAGCCAATTTCTTGTACATGCGGAAATAGTTCTGGAAGGTGATAGTGGCCAGCGTTTGGTTTTCGCGCTCAATCTTGACACGTTCCTTAGCCTCGACAGCCTCGTGAAGCCCGTCGCTCCAGCGGCGGCCCGGCATCAGCCGTCCGGTAAACTCGTCAACGATTACCACCTTGTTGTCGTTGATGACGTAGTGGACGTCCTTTTCGTAAAGCCAATAGGCTTTCACCAGTTGCTGAATCGTATGAATGCGTTCCGTAACTTCGACGTAGCGCTCCTCGTTGTAGCTGGGATCTTCCGGATCTGGGATGATAAAATCCTCCAGTTTCCCGCCGGCCAGAAACTCTCGTCCTTTCTCTGTGATTTCCACATTGTGCGACTTCTCGTCGATAAAGCAGTAGAGCTCGTTGTCGAACTCAGACAGCTGCTTGTTCGACATGAGTTGCCCTTCGACCTGGTCGATTTTCTTTTTGACGTCGCGATGTTTGACCAAAAGATCCAGATACTGCCGATTTTTCGGATCACCCCGTTTGACCAGTAGCAGCTTTTCGAGGATCTCGTCCGAGTAGTCGCCATTCTCTCCGATCTTTTCCATGACTTCCCGCATACACTGATTCATGAAGCGCGACTGCTGTTCGCGGAGCCGTTCCGCCAGCGGACGCATGGCAATATAGTTCTTCTGCTGAGAGCTCTCGACGGGACCGGAAATGATCAACGGCGTCCGGGCTTCGTCGATCAAAATCGAATCGACCTCGTCCACAATGGCGTAATGATGCCCTCGCTGCACGCAATCTCCCAAATCGAACTTCATGTTGTCGCGCAGGTAGTCGAAACCGAACTCGTTGTTGGTTCCATAAGTCACATCGCAAGCGTAGGCGCTGCGGCGTTCATCGTCATTCATGTCGTGCTGAATCACGCCGACCGACAGGCCGAGAAACCGGTAAAGCTTCCCCATCCATTCGGCGTCGCGGCGGGCCAAGTAATCGTTGACCGTGATGACATGCACCCCATGGCCGGTCAAACTGTTCAGGTAGACAGGCAGCGTGGCCACCAGCGTCTTTCCTTCGCCCGTCTTCATTTCAGAAATCTTACCTTGGTGGAGGACCATGCCGCCAATCAACTGCACATCGAAATGGCGCATGCGCAAGACCCGCTTGCCAGCTTCACGAACGACGGCAAATGCTTCTGGAAGCAGATCCTCCAGACTTCCTCCATCGGCTAGCCGCTGTTTGAACTCCGGCGTCTTGCCCACGAGTTCCGAATCGGACAGCTTGGAGAGAGCGGGTTCGAGGATAGAGATTTCTTGGACAAGCGGTTGAGCGGCTTTCAGATCGCGCTCGTATTTACTGCCAAAGATCTTTTTCAGGACGGTATCGACGATCAATGCAAGAGACTCCAAATTCCCATATTGAACTCATATTATGAAGCGAAGGCAATCAAAGTCAAGGAACGAAACCCGTCGCGCATGTGCGACAGACCTGTGAGCAAGCGAACCGGTCAGTAGGCATTCGGAACACAACAAGTTCAACCACTTGTTCACCCTAGTGGTTGGCGAATTTGGGCTCTCTTGAAGGCGCGAGGTCGTCTCGGCCGCGACAACAAAGCGTGCCGACATCATCCAAAACGAGACCGGATGAACGCGGAGAGGACGGAATCTTGGGGGACAAAACAAGCCGGCCAGACAGAACCTCTTTGGGCCTGATTGTCAGAGCTTATGTCTGTCCCATTCTTTTGGTGGTCTGAGATCCCTCGCTTCAGCTGGCATGAACTAAACGTTGAATGGCCGTGTAGTCGATTGGGCTGGTCAGATAGTCGAGGACGCCAAGGTTCATGGCAATGAGGTAGGGCTCTAACTCGTACCGGGCTGAAATAATCAGAACTGGAATGCTTGCATCCTGATGTCTGATCCTCTCGAGAAGACTGAGCCCGTCAATGCCGGAGACCGAATGGGTCGTGATGATGAAATCAAATCTTCGCTCGGTGATCGCTTGCAGGGCTTCTCGCAAACTTCCGCAGGTGCGCACCTCATGTCCCTCTTCGCTCAGCAGCATCCTGAGCATGAGTCGCAGGTCGAGGTCGGAATCTACAAGCAGAATGCTCCTGGCGAGGGTCTTCATGGAAGGGACCGACTGACTTTCCGGGTACATCCCGCTGACTGCATTCATAGCACTACCTCTTCCGTTACGACGACGGCCTGCTTAGTGTCAAGCTGAAATCTGGGCTGGCTCCTGGAAGTTCAAACCATTCTGGATCCAGACCTAGAGAAGATACGTGCTAATTGTGAAAATGGGATGATGCCCGTGTGAATTCCTGATGAACTCTGCCGTTTTCCAATCTTGCTTCGTTGATTGCAAAGGACTTCTTGCAGTATCCCTGACAAAACGCCACCCGAGGAGAACAAGGGTTCGGGGAATTTCAGGGTTGAGAACTTGGCGCGGGTCTTATTACCGGCGACTGCCTCATTCCACAGGTCCGGATAGTCCGTGAAGCCGCCGTCAATGCCAAACTCAACGAGATGTCGAATCTCCTCGACGATATTCTCCTGCAGGCTCTTTCCGTTAGCTTCCACCTTGTTAAGAGCTTCCCGCTTGGAAGCCGCAGTTGAGCCTCGAAATGTGTAGGGATGCACTTTAAGACCGACACGGTGAAAGGCACTGACGTCGGACGCAGATTTCAGCATTTCCTTGGCCGGCCCTACGCCATAAGCGTACTCAGCAATTTCCCGAGCCAGCCTCTCCGTCACCAGCATCGTATCAATCCTCCGGTCAGGTTCTTCCATTGGCAGCAGCTGTACTCTTGGATACTGGGGCGCGATCTCCCGCAACCTGAGCAGGCTGGCCTTGGAAAAAGACTGGATGAGAATCGGTGGTAAGCCGGTTGATCTCCTTGCTGAACCTGCAACGGACGACTTGTCGCGCGACTTTAGAACGGACGCCAGCGCTCCCACCATGTCTTTTCCCACCGAATCGTAGAAGGGCACATGCTTCATTTCGATATAGAGCTTGGAGTGAGGGCCAATCAAGGCCATGGCCTCCTCCAGGGTCGGTACTTTCAATCCTGCATGGTTCTTGCTGGCGGCAAACGGGTTCGCCCGATTGAACCAGGAACCAGCATCCAGACGTTTGATTTGGGCCAGGGTAAGATCGACAGCATACCATCCCTGCTTAGGAATCCCTGTCCTCTCCACATCTCGCAACGTGGCGGAGTCCGGGTACACAGCCGCCACGTTGGTTGTCCGCGAGAGATCGGCGTCATGGGAACAGATCAGAACCCCATCTTTGGTCAACTGCAGGTCTTGCTCGACATAGTCCGCCCCTTGGCGGATGGCCAGGGCATAGGCCTCAAGCGTGTGCTCGGGAGCATACGCCGACGCCCCTCGATGGGCGATGAGGACAGGTCTTGAACGGATGTCGGCAGCCAGGTGTGGAAGCGCACACAAAACCAACAACAGAATGCCCACAAGTCTTGCCATGAGAGCGAACGTCCTTATCAATTACCTGTGCAGGGCTGGCCTCGGTTATTTCGTCAGTGCAGGGAGTGCGCCGGTTGATTGCCCGTACTATTCAGCATAAAATCCGAATGCTTAGGGTACGCCGATTTCAAAGTTAGGGACACCGAAGAGCGAGTCAGATTCCTCCGGGCAGTCTTGGTGCCGACATGAAACACCAACGAGCATGGTACGCTAACGCTCTCGATTTCGAAACCGTGTATTTACACGGCGATCCGGGCGCACGAGCTCCGCGAGTTCCCCGTCGCCTAGCCGCAGTGCGCACGCGCAAACCGCAGAAGCGCGGCGCGCCTGGGCGAGGTCGTTGGGCCGCCGGAGCAACGAAAGGAGCGAAAATAGCATGAATCGAGACGAGTCACTGCGCGCACATCTGGCTAGGATCCTCGACTGGGAGGATGCACACGTCAGCTTCGACGCAGCAATAGATGGGATCGCCCCCGCCTTCCGGGGCGTCGCTCCCAAGGGGTTGCCCTACTCGCCGTGGCAGCTCATCGAGCATCTGCGACTGGCCCAGCGGGACATCCTCGAGTTCTGTCGCAACCCGGCGTACGTCGAGCTGACACCTGAAGACTACTGGCCACAGTCTGCCTTGCCGCCGACCGAGGCAGCATGGGAGGAGAGCATCACCAGCTTCCGCCGCGACCGCGAGGAGCTGAAGCAGCTCGCTGGAGATGCCGCGGTCGATCTCTTCGAACGGATTCCGCACGGTACCGGCCAGACCTACTTGCGCGAGCTGCTCCTGGTGGCCGACCACAACGCCTATCACGTCGCTCAACTGGTCGCGGTTCGCCGCTGCCTGGGTATCTGGAGATCGGCCTAGAGAAGGGAAAAGCCGCGGACAACCCTCGCGCATGCTGGAGAGCCGCATGGGACCACCTACCGGACTGCCAGAAGCGCGACGGCGAGCGACTCTCTAGACATTGGATGCGCATGAAAGCGACACGACGACGTTTCACAGCCGACATCGTGGCTGCGATCCACAACAGCAAGATCTTGGGCATCCGAGCAGGCCAACAGCCGCACCGCTTTATTGGCATCTGGGTTGTAGTGGTCGAAGGTCGCGTTTTCGTCCGGTCGTGGAGCCTAAAGCCACGAAGCTGGTACCGGACGTTCCTCGAGGACCCGTACGGCGCGGTCCAGATCGCCGGTCGCGAGCTCGCCGTCCGCGCCGTACGCACGAGGAGCGACCGCTTGAAGGACGCTGTCGACCGGGCTTACGTCGAGAAGTACAAAACCCCGGGGGCCATCAAGTATGCCCGAGACCTCGGACGTGCCAAATCCAGGGCTACGACCACGGAACTGGTGCCGTTGTTGTCCCGCTAATGCAAACGTAGAAAAGTAACGTTGCATTGTGAAGTCCCTTCGCCCCGTTTTCGGGGAGAGCGGACGAGGGCTGAAGGAAAACCGCTTTCGCTTTCTCGTAGGAGTGCCTCGCCGCCTGATCATGGCGCGCAGTCGGCGAGCGTCGCTGCTCCTTAACTGAGGCAGTCTGCGCGGCCTCAATGCTAGCTGACTTGGCGACGAGCAAGTTCACAAGTTGCTCAAGTTCTCGGGTTAGGGTCGCGGTTACTTCTCTGCTGAAGACGAGACGGCGTAGGGCGCAGAAACCAGGAAAAGAAAAACCATCAGGACTTCAGAGTCGCCGAAATTAAACTCGAAGAGTCCCGCCAAAAAGAAAGCTACCACCGCGGTGAAACCTATCGCGGGAATGGCCTGCTCGCCGACTTCCATGGCCGCAGCGCGAAACTTGCGCCAGTGATCCCAGCCCAGTTTGAGCATCAGCCAGAGCCAAAAGAGCGCGCACGGAATTCCCCGCTCGGCAGCAAATTGGAGCAGGTTGTTATGCATATGGACCGGATAGAAGCCCTGAGCGCTTGCGGTCTTCAGGATAAGGATGATAGTCATAAAAAACCTTCGAAACCCGCTGCGGACCGACGCCCACCCACGGATGCTGCTTCACCATTCGCACCCCGGCCTTCCAGATTGCAAGACGTGCATAGTTGGACGGCTCGTTGGTGTCCCAAATGCTTTGAATCCTCCGCTGAATGACCCCAGGAGCCAGCAGTAGCAAAGCGCAGAGTGCCAGTCCCACAACCGCGAAGGTCATCCAGTGCAAATGCCGCATGAGAAGGAGAACCAGCACTCCCACGAGGGTCGCGATCCAGATACTGCGAGTCAGGCTCAGTGACAGCGCTGCAACCATGATGGCCAGGCCCGCCAACCAGAGCAGCCTCCACTTGGGCATAGCGAATAAGAAATAGCCCGCACCGACGATACACGCGAGCATCAGTCCTCCGCTCAGTGTCATCCAATGCCCCATAAATCCGGTCAAACGTGTTTCTGTGGTGATGCGCCATACTATCAAGAACTGTCCAATAACCTGGAGAGACGCAAGAACGCCGAGAACAAAGAGTAGTTGGTAGGCTTGCATGATGCGCTGCCGGTCGAACAGGTTAGCCACCAGCGCAATGATTGCGAACAGCCAGAACTTGTTGAGTGGCGCGAGACCAATTTGAGGCTCGGGGGAGCACAACCAGGCGATGAGAGTCGCCGTCATGAAAAGCAGCAGTGGCAATAGGATCGGTGGAAACGAAAGCCTAAAGCCTTGCGTTCTGATCTGTTCCCAGCCAAACGCCGCTATCGAAAGAGCGAGAAAGCTCTGAGAGAGGGCAATGCTGACCAGTGGGAGTGTAACACCCATCAGGGTCAGGAAATAGGCCGTCGCATTCAGCCTTGACTGGGACAGTTCCATCTAGGCAGGACGATACAGTTTTGGCGTCTAGAAATTATAGTAAGTGAGATTTGAATGTGAAACCGGCGACCAATGTGGATCACGAGATGCCCCTACCAGGCCCAGCGTCCGAGCGTTTCAGGCAGACGCAAATACAATCTCTCCAGCTTGAATCGCATATTTCAAATCGAGGGACTGGGACGAAGAAAGTTTTTCAAAAACTAGCAGATTCGCTTCGCATCCCGGCTCGATACTGCCGAGCCGGCTTGAAATTCCCATCAACTCGGCAGGATTCGTAGAGGCCATCGCAACCGCATCGGCCAGACTAACGCCGGCGAAGTTGATCACATTCTCCACGCCACGAAGCAGGTCCAACGCTGATCCCGCCAGGATGCCAGTACCCGCAAGATCGATCCTTTCGACTTTGTAGTTCGGGTGAACAACCACCTCAACTTTTCCGAGGCGGTAGTTTCCTGGCGGCATCCCCGCGGCCGAAATGGCATCGCTGGTAAGAATACTCCGCCGGCAGCCCTTGGCACGGATCATGCATTTCACTACCGAAGGCGGCAGGTGATGGCCGTCCACGATGAAGCTAGCGCGCAACTCGTCCGCAGCCAGCTGCTCCCAGATGTAATTGTGGTGACGCGGAATCCTGACGTGAGAGCCGTTACCCAAATGGGTTGAGGTTTTTGCTCCTGCTCGAATAGCGTCCCGAATGATTTGGGGTTCGGCAGCCGTATGGCCGATGGCTACGACAATCCCCGCTTCAGTGAGTTTCTCGATCAACCGGAGGGCCGCCGGAACCTCCGGCGCTACCGTGACCATCCCTATCCTTCCCTCAGCGGCGTCTTGGAGCCGAAGAAACTCAGTCCAGTCCGCTCTCCGTATGTGCTCTGCCGGATGGGCGCCTCTGGGTCCCTCCTCTCGGGAAAGGTAGGGTCCTTCGAGATGGATGCACGGGATCGACTGCGAGAGGGTCGAATCGTGGCAAGCCCTAGCGATCGCTTTGAGGCAGGCCCACTGATGCTCGAAGGAGTGGGTGATCACGGTTGGGCAGAAAAGAACGACCCCCTTTTCTCTGAGCTTCGAAACAATCAAACGGCAATCATCCGGCTGCAGGCCAGTCGTGTTGAAGTCAACTCCGGCAAACCCGTTGACCTGAATGTCAAAGAACGCGGGGGTGACCCAGTGGTCTTTTCCTCCAATCGCACGTTCTGAGGCAATTGACGAGCCCGGGCCAGCCTGGATGTTGTTTCCTTCAACGAAGAGCTGGACCGGCTCGGCGCTCCCGACCCTTTTTCCTTTGATCCAAAGAGGCATCTTTCGGCTCAAGTGAACCCGCCTGGGCGACGAAATATACCTTGACGAAGCCGCAGGTTTTGAGTACTTTTAAGGCGTCGATTGTAGTGTAACTTGTTGTTTCTAAGAATAGTGATTTTTTGGACTTTCTTCTCTGTCCAGGACCACTCTTAGAAGGTCAGCTCTCCATTCGAAGTAGCAGTCAGTTCTTTGTAACCCAACACCTACGCTCCCGCTATCAGGGCCAGACTTCTCTGACCTAAGGGGGCTTTCGACAAGGAGTGACGCCTATGAAAGACTCCGAATTTGTCAAAGCTCTCAAGGACATGAAGCTGAGATATCCAGAAGGGGAAATTACGAATTACTTCCCCGACAAAGGGTATGGCTTTATCACCAATGACAAGGGTGAAAAGATCTTTTTCTTTTTGCCAGAGGTCGACACGATGGGATGCCGGACCGACGATATTCGAAAGGGAATTCGCGTCGGTTATGATGTGTCGTTGACAGCCAAGGGTAGGAGAATTTCTCGAATGAAGATCTTGAGGTGAATTTGAGTCCACTCAACATGTTGGTTTCTGTCAGAGGCATCCCGTTAGGACTTTCTGTCAGTCAGATAATGTCCTTGAAACAATAGATTTGGCTTTTCATTCACACCACCATCATGTATCTGTTTAGCGTGATGGTGGTTTTTCTGTTTTAGGTCCTACTTTCCCCGAGATTCTTGAAAAGTCGAACACCGGCTTCGAGCCGATGAGACATTATTTCCCGTTACTACTGATGTTTGCCGTGGTCGGTGTTACGGTCGCAGCCATAATTTTCCTCAGCACGCGGTTAGGACCCAAAAAACCCAGCCAGATCAAAAACTCGCCGTTTGAATGTGGCCTTCAGCCTATTCAGCTGCCCACGGAGCGGTTTTTTGTCCGGTTCTACCTGATCGCGATGCTGTTCATTCTCTTTGATATTGAAGTAGTGTTTCTGTTCCCTTGGGCTGTAGTCTTTAAGTCGTTGGGTTGGCCCGGTTTCATCAGTATTTTGATCTTCATCCTAGTGCTAGGTGCGGGTTACGTCTACGCTTGGAGAAAGGGTGCGTTTCAGTGGGAGTAGTTTCCACGTTTGAAACTACTGTCATCTCTCTATGACAATTTCAGAAATACAACGGAAGTTAGATCTGTTGGTGAACGCCGTAAGGAATGAGGAGAAGGTGCTCATCCTGATGCATGACAACCCAGACCCTGATTCCATTGCCAGCGCCGTTGGACTTCAGTACCTTCTCTGGAACCTGGCCAAGAAGCCGTCTTTGATTGGGTACTCAGGCGTTGTCGGCCGGGCTGAGAATCGGGCGATGGTCAAGCATCTCGGCATCAAGATGTCCTCGATGAGCAGGATTTCTCTTCAAGAATATCCCTGTATCGCTCTCGTCGACACCCAACCCTCGACCGGCAACAATGCCCTACCTGCGGAGAGAGTGCCCGATATCGTCTTCGATCACCATCCGTTTAGACCCGCCAGCCGAAGAGTCTCGTACCGCGAAATCAAGCCCAGGTATAACGTAACGGCTTCGATCATCACCGAGTATCTCATCGCCTCAAAGCTTGAGATTGATCCAATCCTCGCCACAGCCTTGTTTTACGCCATCAAGAGCGAAACTGAAGGATTGGCGCGAGAAGTCGGGAAAGTCGAAGCTCGATTGCGGCACTATCTCTACCCCCACGTTGATCAGAAGTTGCTGGCCAACATCGAGAACGCGCGGGTTAGCCGGGAGTATTTCAAGATCATCCATTCGGCGTTGGAGCACTGTGTCATCTATGACGATGTCGTCATCGCAAACATTGAAGATGTCAGGAGTCCTGACATCGTTGCGGAAGTCGCCGACCTGGTGATGCGGCTGGACAAGATCACCTGGGGTTTCAGTTTTGGAGGTTTCAACGGAGATATTTTGATTTCGGCCCGGACGATCGACCGCAGCAACGACGCCGGCAGCCTGATTCGCAAGGCAGTTGGAGAATTGGGACCCGCAGGGGGTCACGAAATGATGGCTGGAGCAAAGATCAGCGTGAAAGACAAGACCGCAGTGCAAAAGAAACGATTGGTTCGGCAACTCATTCAGCGCGTTCTGGAGTTGACGGGAAATGAGTCGACCGAAGGCGAAAAGCTAATCGGCTAAAACGGGTTCAGGCTATGGCAATTGAAGTCAACGAGGAAGTCAAAGAACTCACCGCGCGCTCCATGCTGCTCAATGTGGGTCCATCGCACCCTGCGATGCACGGCGTCATTCGGATCGTGACCCAGCTTGACGGTGAAACAGTGGTCAAGGCCGATGTTGAGATCGGCTACCTGCATCGGGGCTTCGAGAAGAGCTGCGAGGAAGGTGGCTACAATCAGGCCATTCCCTACACTGACCGGCTAAATTATGTCTCTCCACTCATCAACAATTTCGGTTATTGCATGGCTGTCGAGAAGCTCATGGGAATTGAGATCACCGAGCGCTGCAGGTTCATCCGGGTGATCATGAGCGAAATCTCCCGCGTGACCGACCACCTCACATGTGTTGGCGCCTCGGCCATGGAGGTCGGTGCCATGACCGTCTTTCTGTATATGATCAAGGCCCGTGAATATCTCTGGGAGCTGATCGAAGACGTTACCGGCGCCCGCCTGACGATTTCTTATGGTCGGGTCGGTGGTCTGAGCGGTGACCTTCCCGAAGGTTTTAGCGAGAAGGCGCGGACAACCTTCAAGAAGGTACGGGAAGTCCTCGTGGAAGTCGACAAGCTACTTTCGCGCAATCGCATTTTTGTCGATCGCATGAAAGGAGTCGGCGTCATTTCCAGAGAAGATGCCATTGCCTACGGCTTCGCAGGACCGATGGCCCGCTCTGTGGGAATCGATCTGGATCTGCGGCGTGATCAACCGTACTTGGTGTACGACCGGCTCAAGTTTGATGTGCCTCTGGGCGAGGTTGGGGATAACCTGGACCGCTATTATGTTCGCATGAAGGAGATGGAGCAGAGTCTGCGGATTGCCGAACAGGCACTGGCCATACTCCCGGGCGGAGCCGTTAGCGTTGACGCCACCGGCAAAGCAATTGAAGCCCGCGACATGGTTGACCGCGCCAAGGTAGGTCAAACGCGCGGAATCTTGGAAACTCTAGTGCAGCTTTCGCCGAACCTGGAAGGGCTGGAGGACGCGATGTATCGCCAGGTGCAGGCAAAGGAGAAAAGGGCTGTGCTTCCGGCCAAAAGGGAAACCTATGGGAATATCGAGGGGTTGATGAATCACTTCATGCTGATCATGGACGGTCAGGGGATTCGTCCTCCGAAAGGCGAGGCTTACGCCGCCGTGGAAGGCGCCAACGGTGAACTTGGCTTTTATGTTGTCAGCGACGGCACTGACCGGCCATACCGAGTGAGAGTGCGCGCTCCTTGTTTTGCCCTCATGTCCGGCCTCCACAAAATCCTGGAAGGTTATATGGTCGCCGATATGGTGCCAACTTTCGGATCTGTCAACATGATCGCCGGCGAGTTGGACCGGTAGGTTGGAGGCAGCCGGCAGAGTACGCTAACGTATTTCCTGAATACGTAACCGATACTCAATGAAACGAAACACTTCGTTGCAGCCTTTCTGCTACTTGGGTTCCCAATAACTGCCTTCAGTTTTCTCTGTGCCTCTGCGGCCGTCTGAATATTCGAACCCACGACCCAAAACATGTCTGAACTCGTACTCCTGAAGGATGTGCAAGAACGGAAACTGCTGACTGTGGACGACTATCTCCGGGTCGGTGGTTACCAATCGCTGAAGAAAGCCCTTCTGGCGATGAAGCCCGATCAGGTCACTGAAGAAGTGAAGAAGTCTGGGCTACGCGGACGTGGTGGCGCCGGCTTCCCCACCGGGATGAAATGGAGTTTTATTCCCAAGAACATCGACAAGCCCAAGTACATGGTGGTGAACTCCGACGAGAGCGAGCCTGGCACCTGTAAGGATCGGGTCATTATTGAAAGACATCCTTTCCTGCTGATGGAAGGCATTGCTATCTCGAGCTATGCCATTGGCGCCCATGCCTGTTACCTCTACATTCGCGGTGAGTATTACGATCAGGCCATGATCTTGAAGAAGGCCATTGAGGACGCCTACCGGCAGGGCTACCTGGGAAAAAACATCCTGGGCTCCGGCTACGATCTGGATGTCTATCTCCATCGCGGCGCTGGAGCTTACATCTGCGGAGAGGAAACCGGCCTTCTCGAATCGCTCGAGGGCAAGAAGGGTTGGCCGCGCTTGAAACCCCCCTTTCCAGCAGTTTCGGGACTCTATGGTTGCCCTACCGTGGTCAACAACGTAGAAACCCTGGCCGCTGTGGTCGCGATCATTCAAAACGGCGGCGACTGGTATGCCTCACTGGGGCCCCCGAAGAATGGAGGCACCCGGTTATTTTGCGTGAGCGGTCATGTCAATCGACCCGGTACCTACGAACTCCCAATGGGCACGCCACTCCGAACCATCATCTACGATGTTTCCGGCGGAATCAGGGACGGCAAGAAGTTGAAAGCGGTGATTCCCGGAGGTAGCTCTGTTCCCGTACTAACTGCCGACGAGATCGACGTCAAAATGGACTTCGATTCGGTCGCTGCCGTCGGTTCGCTGTTGGGTTCCGGCGGCGTTGTCGTCATGAACGAAGACACCTGCATGGTGAAGGCACTACTGCGCATCGCAAAGTTCTACGCTCACGAGTCCTGCGGACAATGCACTCCCTGCCGCGAGGGAACAACTTGGCTGAAAAAGACGCTACAGCGCGTTCACGACGGAGAAGCCAGGCAGGAAGACCTGGAACACTTGCTCGACATCGCGTTCAACATGATGGGTACTACCATCTGCGCCCTCTCCGACGCTGCCGCCATGCCCGTGCGCAGCTACATCCAAAAATTTCGGCACGAATTCGAATATCACGTCAAGCACAAGTGCTGTGACGTGATGGCAGCAGTTTGAGCAGTCCTCAGCGTGCAGCCGCCAGTCGGTCGGTCCCAGCCGTAAAGCTGGATCCCGGAATGTGCTTGCTTTGTCATTGAGTCTGCTGAAAGCCGAGTGCTGACCGCTGAAAGCTTGAGAGAACGCGGGTAACATCTGAATAGATTCTGAAGCTATGCCGAAGATCACCATCAATCAGGAAAGCATCAGCGTTCCAGACGGGACCACGATCATCGAGGCGGCCGGGCAGCTAGGGATTGAAATTCCCCGCTACTGTTATCATCCTGGTCTCAGCATTGCTGGTTCCTGTCGCATGTGTCTCGTGGAAATCGAGAAGATGCCCAAGCTGCAGCCAGCTTGCAATACGCGCGTTACAGACGGTATGGTCGTCACCACGAATTCCGAGAAAGTGCAGGACGCAGTCAGCGGTGTGCTGGAGTTTTTGCTGATCAATCATCCGCTGGATTGTCCGGTGTGCGATCAGGCGGGCGAGTGCTATCTGCAGGAATACTATATGAAGTTCGGCCTCTACGACAGCCGCATGAATGAGAACAAGATCAAGCGGCACAAAGCCGAAGTGATTGGTCCCCACGTCATCCTCGACACCGAGCGCTGTGTGCTTTGTTCCCGCTGCGTCCGATTTGTACGGGAGGTTTCCCGCAGCAACGAGATCGGGATTTTCAATCGCGGTGGGGAGTCCGAGATTCGGCTCTTGCCGGATAAGATTCTCGACAATAACTACTCCGGCAATGTCGTGGACATCTGCCCTGTGGGCGCGCTCACTGATCGTGACTTCCGTTTCCAGTGCCGGGTCTGGTATCTCAGCAAAACCAACTCGGTGTGCAACGGCTGTAGTCGGGGCTGTAACATAACGGTAGAAGCCAACCGCCAGCGGCCTCATCATGGTGAGGGGCGTCGTGTCATGCGGTTGAAGCCCCGGTTCAACAAGAACGTCAACCAATGGTGGATGTGCGACGAGGGGCGCTATAGCTACAAGTTCATCGACGACCCATCCCGCCTGGTTCAGCCACAGATCAAGAAGAGCAACGAATTCGAGCCACTGCACTGGAATGATGCCATCCGGGAAGTGGTCTCACGTTTGATGGAGGCTAAGAAGGCCCGACTGAATTCCGTAGTTGTGATCGCGTCCCCACAACTGACCAATGAAGACCTCTTCCTGATGCGCAAGTTCTTCGGTTTTGACCTGGGCCTGTGTGCAGATCGACTTTCGCGTGCCCGATCGTAACGCCACGGCGGGCGACTCCTTCCTGCTCCAGGCCGACCGTAACCCCAATACACGCGGCGCTGAAGCCATTCTGCTGGAAGAGGGCGGATTCAGCTTGCCTCAGCTCATCGAATCCCCCGGCAACCAAGGCTTCAAACTGCTTTACGTTTGTGAACAGGATCTGATTAGGAAGTTGGGAGAAGACCAGGCTCGCAAGTTCATCGGCCAGTTTGAATTCGTTATCTATCAGGGCAGCAATGAGAACGCGACCAGTTCCCTGGCAAACCTGGTGCTTCCCGCCGCCACCTACGCCGAAGTCGAAGGGACGTTTACCAACTTCGAAGGCCGCGTCCAGAAGATTGATCCGGCCGTCGAACCGCTGGGAGAGTCCCTGCCTCCCTGGCAGATCATGAACAGGTTGGCAAGGGCTTCAGGGTTCGATTACTCCTACGATTCCGCCGCGGAAGTCTTTGAAGAGCTGGCGCAGAGCGTAGTCGAGTTTGACGGCTTGACCTATCAGAAGATCGGTGACCAGGGCGTCACAATCATCGACCCTTCGAAGGTCCAGGCTTGAGAAGAACAGCGTCACAGAGGCCGCGCTCTGCCTCTGTAGCTGACTTGAGAATTCATGCTCACGACCATCAGTATCGAACTAGCAAAGGTTCTGGCAGTCCTCCTTGGTGTGTTGAACCTGGCCGCGATCCTCACCTGGATGGAGCGAAAACAAAGCGCTGTGATGCAAGACCGCATTGGCGCCAATCGGGCTTCAATCTTCGGATTCCGTCTGTTCGGCTTGTTCCAGATCCTCGCGGATGGGCTGAAGATGTTTGCCAAGGAAGACTTCGTACCCGAGCAAGGAAGGCCCTTCCTGCACACTTTGGCTCCCTTTGTGGCTGCATTCTTCGCTCTGGTGGGATTCGCGGCCATTCCGTTTGGTAATACCATTACTCTGTTCGGCCGGGAAATTCCGCTTCAGATTATCGACCTGAACGTCGGCGTCCTGTTCATCTTTGCAGTCGTGTCTCTCGGGGTCTACGGCGTGGTGCTGGCGGGCTGGTCTTCCAACAACAACTACGCTTTCCTGGGTGGCATGCGCGGTAGTTCCCAGATGTTTTCCTACGAGGTCACGATCGGCGCAACCGTCCTCGGTGTTCTGATGATTTTTGAGTCGATGAGCCTGCAGGAAATCGTCAAGGCTCAAGGAGAACTGTTGTGGGGCATTATTCCCAAGTGGGGTGTCCTGGTCCAACCCATCGGTTTTGTCCTGTTCTTAGTGGCGGGCATCGCCGAGACCAAGCGCGTGCCATTCGATCTCCCCGAAGGGGAATCAGAGATCATCGGATTCTTCGTCGAGTATAGCAGCATGAAGTTCGGTTTGTTCATGCTGACCGATTTCGTGGAGACGGTGCTCATTTCAGCTCTAGTGACAACACTGTTCTTCGGTGGCTGGCAGGTACCTTACCTGCTGCAGGATGGCTTCCATTTCCCAGGCGGCGCCTTCCTTGGCGTGCCTCCGCTGCTAGTCTCACTGCTGCAGATTCTATCCTACAGCGCCAAGGTTTTTTTCTTCTGCTGGTTCTTGCTGCTGGTGCGCTGGACGTTGCCGCGCTTCCGCTATGACCAATTGATGCGCCTCGGCTGGCAAATGCTCTTCCCGTTGTCGATTGTGAACCTGCTGGTCACAGCACTGGTGATTCTGGCATTCGATTGAAGGATGAGCTGCGAACTCCAGAGGGTGACCTGGCCAATCGAATTTCGCCCTTGGTAGATAGAGATCTTCTCACATGAACCGCCGTGAACTGACTTTTAAAGAGCGCCTCTACCTGTTCGAAGTTTTCAAAGGATTGTGGCTGACCAGCCGGCATTTCTTCGGCAACATGGGAAAGCATTTGGCACGTCAGCTCGGTTTCAACCGCATTGAGAAAGGCGCGGTCACCTTCCAGTACCCTGAGGAACGCCGGCCCTTTTCTCCTCGTTACCGCAGTCGCCATCGTCTGACCAAACGTGAAGATGGTTCACCGCGCTGTGTGGCCTGCATGATGTGCGAGACTGCTTGTCCGGCCCGCTGCATCTATATCGTGGCCGGGGAGCACCCCGATCCTCACATTGAAAAGTACCCTCAGCGATTCGATATTGACATGGGTGTCTGTGTCTTCTGCGGTTTTTGTGTCGAAGCCTGTCCGGAGGATGCCATCCGCATGGACACCGGCATTGTCGAAATTGCCGCCTACAGCCGCAAAGAGATGATCTACCACATCGAAGACCTGCTGCAGTGACGGCCCGCCACACCACCGGTGAGTTCGTTCAGTTTGTTTCTCACGCAGAAGGCTCGGTTGCTGAATTGGAGACTCAGCTCACCATTGCAGTTGAGTTGGGCTATTGCGGCCCGGTACAAGTCCAGGAGGCTTTCGAGCTTATTTCAGAGCTGCGGAAAATGCTCAACGCGCTGCGTAGAAAACTCTCAGTCCGTCAGTAGTTTTGTCACTCGTCACTCATCACTTGTCACTGCATTTATGACGCCTGAACGTCTTCGGCAAGTTGAGAAGCTGCTTAATGCGGCGCTTGAGTGTGAACCGAGCCAGCGGGCCGCCTTTCTGAACAAAGCCTGCGCTGGAGATAAAGAGCTGCTCCGGGAAGTCGAATCGCTGCTGTGTCAAGGTCAGGCTGCAGATTTCCTTGAAACGCCAGCCTTGGAGGTGGCGGCCCAGTGGGCTGCCAAGGGAATGATGGAAACTCAAACAGAACTAATGATTGGAAAACAGTTGGGCTCCTACGAGATTGTTGCGCTGCTGGGACGGGGCGGGATGGGCGAAGTCTACCGGGCCCGTGACCAGAAGCTACGCCGGGAGGTGGCACTGAAGGTCTTGCCGACAGAGTTTGCGGCAGACGCGGAGCGGATGAGCCGCTTTGAGCGCGAAGCGCGCATGCTGGCGGCGCTGAATCATCCGAACATCGCCGCGATCTATGGGCTGGAAGAGTGGCAGGGCAAGCAGGTGCTTGTGATGGAACTGGTACAGGGAGCCACGCTGGCCGAGCGGCTTGCAAAAGGAGCGCTGAAGTTGGAGGAGACTCAGCGCATCGCCCTGCAGATGGCAGAGGCACTGGAGGCGGCGCATGAGAAGCGGATTGTCCATCGCGATTTGAAGCCCGCAAACGTGAAGGTCACCCCGGAGGGGAAAGTCAAAGTGCTGGACTTCGGGTTGGCGAGGGCATGGGCTGGGGAGGGAGTTGGAGTCGATCTATCCGAGGCTGCGACGGTGACGGAGAGCTGGACGGAAACGGGGATGATCGTCGGAACGCCGGCCTACATGAGCCCGGAGCAGTCGCGGGGGAGGGAGGTGGACAAGGAGACCGACATCTGGGCGTTCGGCTGTGTGGTGTATGAGTTGTTGACGGGGCGGTCCCCGTTTGGAAGGGAGACTGTCACCGACACGGTGGCGGCCATTTTGAAGGAGGAGCCCGAGTGGGGCAAGCTGCCCCCGATGACAACCGAGAATGTGCGCTGGCTGCTGCGACGGTGCCTCGAAAAGGAGGCGCACTGCCGGCTGCGGGATATTGGCGACGCGCGGATCGAACTTGAGGAGTCTCTCGGAATCCGAAAGTCGACGCGGTCGGCTCCGGCAACGGCGGGCTCCGGCAAAAAGCCGCTGATAGTAGCCGCCGCCTCGGTCGCGTTAGCGTTGGGATCAGCTCGCCTTCGCTGCCTGGCAGATCTGGGGCCGGGCTGCAGTGGAGCAGCCGGTCACCCGCTTTAGCATCCAACTGGACCCCGGCCAGCGCATCGTGGCCAGTTTTAACCCGTCAATGGAAATCTCTCCGAATGGCCGCACCCTGTATCTACATAGTTCCCGCCAAAACCGGCGGCTTTTCGCCTCAACTTCGGATGCTGGATCAGCTCGAACCAAAAACGCCATCGTCCGTCACGGGCGGCGCGCCGGTGTTTTCGCCCGACAGCCAATGGGTCTGCTTCATCGATGAGCCCTCCGGGACCATCCGGCGGGCCGCGCTCAGTGGTGGCGCGCCGCTCACGATTACCTCTTCCGACTGGATGAACCGCGGCTTTTGGGGAACCGACGGCTATCTCTACTGGACGCCCGGAACGCGGTCCGGCATCGTCAAGACGCCAATCACGGGAGGTGAAGCCCAGCCGGTTACCGAACTCGATGCTTCCAGGAACGAACAGAATCACCGCTACGCGCAGATGCTGCCTGGCGGCAAGCAGTTGGTTTACACCGCCGTGGAAACCACGATGAGCTCTTTTGACGAGGCGCGGATCGTCGTCCAGTCGCTCGACACTGGCAAACGCAAAACCGTTGTTGAGGGTGGCACCTGCCCGCGCTATTCGCCCACCGGCCATCTGCTCTATGCGCGCTCCGGCAATCTGTACGCCGTGCCGCTGGACCTGAAGAGACTCGAAGTCACCGGCCCGCCGGTGGCCGTGGTTGAAGGCGTGCTGATGAGCCGCAACACTGGAGCGGCTTACTACACGCTGTCCGAGACGGGGACCCTGGCCTACGTTCCCGGCGTCGCTGAGGGCGGCGAGCGCCAACTGGTCTGGGTGGACCGCCAGGGAAAGGAAACTCCACTGCCTTTGCCGCCGAGATCGTACCTATACCCTCACCTCTCGCCGGATGGCAAGCAACTGGCTTTGGAAATCGAAGGTCCCAGCCACGATTTCTACCTCTACGACTTCGCGCGCGGTGTGCTCACCAAGATGACCCTGGACGGGTTGAGCCATGCCCCGGTCTGGAGCCCGGATGGCAAGCGGATTGGTTTCCGCTCCTGGAAGCTCGGCGGCGATGACCATGTGGTCGATGCCCGCCGACCGAAGCGCCCCGGAGGAGAGGCTGCTCGATACCAAGGGCTTCAGAGCGTGGTTTCCTGGTCTCCAGATGGCAACCACATTGCCTACGTCGACATTTTTCCGGAAACGCGGTTCGACGTTCTCGTTCTGCCGCTGAAGGGCGAGCGCAAGCCGATTCCGTTGGCGCACACCCGCTTTTTCGAAGGCTCGCCGAAGTTTTCCCCCGATGGCAAGTGGGTGGCCTATTGTTCTAGCGAATCCGGGCGCGCCGAAGTCTACGTACAGCCGTTCCCCGGTCCGGGTCCCAAGATCCAGCTCTCCACTGACGGTGGCAGCGACCCGCTCTGGCGCCGCGCTGGCGGCGAGCTGTACTACCGCGACGGTGACAAGATGATGGTGGTCGAGGTGCGCACTCAGCCCTCCTTAACGGCCGGCCGGCCGCGGCTGCTCTGGCAAGGCCACTATTCCCACGGGATGAGTTCAAGTTGTGGCGCCCCGGGCGTGACCTCGTTCAATTACGATGCAACGCCGGATGGCCAGCGCTTCCTGATGGTGAAGGATCTGCACCAGGACGTCGCCTCCAACAGGATCCACGTCGTGGTCAATTGGACCCAGGAGCTGGCGCGGCGCATGGCGCAGAAAAATTGAGATGCTGCCAGAGCCGTGTAGCGCAGACCGGCGTTTTCTGCCGGTCTGCGGCTGGAGTTCTTACATTTTGTCCCCCTCTTCCAAGGGAATCGAAGCTTTGAGAAAGCTTCGCCGCGTTTTTGCGGCAGGGGGTCACAGGGGATTGCACCCCCTCTTAATCTCCCCCTTATGCGCTTCGCAAGGGGGAGAGGATTACTCTCCAGTGTCCGTTCTCTAACAGCGGATAGGCGCAAACAACCGCAGACCCGCACACGGCGCGGGTCTGGGCACTACACCTAAAGACGGCAACGGGCCAACTGGCCGGTGAAGGAAAGAATGAGAAAGAACCTTCAGACGGATTTCATGCCTGCAAAAGATGGCACAAAAGATGGCTCACGACAGTGAATCGTTTTCGGACGATCAGCTTAAGAATGGGTCGTGGAGGAGCGATGAAAACCGTGGGGCGTTTGATCGGCAATCGTGGCCGGCGGTTCCAAATGGTTCGCTTGAGAGTGAGCTGAAAAACCCCAACTGACGCTACTGTCGGGCCGAGAGTATCATCTCCCAGCTTCTCTCAATATCGTATTGTGGCGAAACTCGGTGAGAGTGGGATAGGTGCGTGTAAGGAGGAGTTCGTCGTCAACACAGACGGTGGTATGTATGGACGGCATCACAGCATCATCCGCCTGATGTCAAGGCATCATGTCTTCTGTCCGCTCATGTTTGGGGTTCTGAATTTCTAATCCGAAAAAGGGGCCTTCATGTCGCTGTCACATCGTTGGAAGCTTCATCCGCCCGAGCTTTCCCATCATTCCGCTGCTGACCTGCTTCATCATCTTGCGGGCCTGAACGTACTGTTTCAGGAGCTGATTGACTTTCTGAACGGAGGTACCGCTGCCGCGAGCGATTCGTTTCCTCCGACTGCCATTGATGATCTGATGATGCGCCCTTTCCCTCGGGGT
This sequence comes from uncultured Acidimicrobiia bacterium, assembly GCA_963752385.1. GTDB lineage: Bacteria > Acidobacteriota > Terriglobia > Versatilivoradales > Versatilivoraceae > CAVVYL01. Next base: position 101,230 of record CAVVYL010000034.1, read on the forward strand.
CATCGAGTTAATAATGGCCTCGATATGTAACAGTTCTTTCTCGTCCACTTTGACCTTATTCAGGTCCTTGAATAGCCCAACTTGCGGCAACATGCCCAGAATCTGTTCCAGCGGCCCGAGCTTCCGCATTTGGCGCAACTGGTCACGGAAATCTTCCAGAGTAAAAGAGTCTTCCCGAAGTTTCTTTTCGAACTCGACGGCCTTCTCGTGATCGATGGCTTCCTCGGCCCTTTCGATCAGCGAAAGCACGTCGCCCATTCCGAGAATTCGCGACACGAGCCGGTCCGGATAGAACAGTTCCAACGCATCCGTCTTCTCTCCGACACCCACAAACTTGATGGGTTGCCCCGTGACGGCTTTGATGGACAGGGCCGCACCGCCCCGAGCGTCGCCGTCCATCTTCGTGAGCAGTACGCCGGTGAGACCCAGTTGATCGTGGAATTCCTGAGCACTCTTGACGGCATCCTGCCCAGTCATCGCATCCGCAACGAAGAGAATTTCTGCCGGATTCACCAACTGCTTCACCTGTTTGAGTTCCAGCATCAATTGCTCGTCGATATGCAACCGTCCCGCCGTGTCGATCAGCAGCACGTCACAGCCCGAATTCTCAGCCTCGCGGACTGCCTCCCGGCAGAGCTTCAGGGGATCGTCCGCCCCAACACCCGGATAGACGGGTACATTCAAATCCTTGGCCAAGATGGCGAGCTGTTCCCGGGCGGCAGGGCGATAGACATCGATGGACAGCAGGTACGAGCGATGGCCGTTGCGGTTCAGCCAGCGCGCCAGCTTTCCGGCGGAGGTTGTCTTTCCCGATCCTTGAAGACCGACTATCAGAAAGACGTTGGGACGCTTTTGAGAGAAGTTCAACTTGGCTGAGTCGCCACCTAACATTTCCACCAGTTCGTCACGGACAATCTTGATCACATGCTGCCCTGGCGTGAGACTCATCAAAACTTCCTCACCGAGTGCCTTCGTTTTGACGGACTCAACGAACTGTTTGACCACTCGGAAGTTCACGTCGGCCTCGAGCAGAGCCATGCGAATCTCTTTCAGCGCTTCTTCGACATGCTCGGCCGTCAGCTTGCCTTCGCCACGAAGGTTCTTAAAGATCTTTTGCAGTCGTTGAGAAAGTTGGTCAAACATTCAAGAGTCCCTTTCATGATCAGAATTCGAACTAATTCAAACAGCAGCCACCCAGCAGCAAGGCTCCAAGCACCAATTACCCATTTGCAGATTGCCGAACGCGACTATGAGTAAGTCCGATCAACCGGCAAGCAATCAGTTTTCCTGGACTCGCATGCAGAATCTCTCGATGCTCAACGCCCGGCCTGTTTCCGGGTTTACTTCTGCTTCGATCGCGTTGATGCGCACATCGCCCGTTGCGGTTTCGAATTTGGTCGGCATCTGGCTCAGAAACTTGGGCAGAATGATATCCTTGCTGACGCCAATGATCGAGTCGTGCGGACCGGTCATCCCCACATCGGTGATGTAGGCGGTGCCCCCAGGCAGCACTCGTTCGTCAGCTGTTGCCACGTGTGTATGAGTGCCAACCAGGACCGAGATCCTGCCATCGAAATACCACCCCATCGCCTGCTTCTCCGCCGTCGCCTCCGCGTGGAAATCGACAAAGACTACCTTGATCTCCCGCTCCAAAGAAGCCAACAGATGCTCGCAAGTTCGAAAAGGGCAATCAATCGAAGGCATGAACACCCGGCCCTGCAGGTTGATCACCGCGCAGGAGACGCCATTTCGGGTCCTTCCTGTCCAAAGCCCCCTTCCGGGAGCCGAGGGCGGATAGTTGGCTGGCCGCAACAGGCGAGGTTCCTGGTCGAAGTAAGGCAGGACTTCCTTCTTATCAAAAATGTGGTTGCCCGATGTCAGGACGTCAATATTCAGACCGAGCAATTCGTCGCCCAATCGAGGCGTAAGGCCATTTCCAGAAGCCGCGTTTTCAGCGTTGGCGATACATAGATCAATGCCTCGCGTTTCGAGAATATTGATCAAGTGATTCTTTAGCACATCCCGGCCCGGTCGTCCGACAATGTCGCCGACAAAAAGGATTCTCATGAAGCCGACACACTTTCAATGACAGGATTTGAAGGATAGGATCTACCGGATTGGCAAGCGGTGAGCGCCTTACAGAAACACAGAAACCCACAGAGACCGAAAGGGGAAGTTCAAAACACCACAAACACCAGGTGCTAGGAGTTATCGGCCGTCTCCTGATGGTCGGTTTCACGACGATAGAATGGCCGTCTGTCCCCCAAGCACCTGAAACTACCGCCTACCGAGCATAGTCTACGACTCGCATCTCTCGGATGACGGTCACCTTGATCTGTCCTGGATATTGCAGCTCACTCTCAATCTTGCGGGCAATATCTCGCGTCAGGCAGAAGGCCTGTTCGTCGCTGACCTTGTCGCTTTCGACCATGATGCGGATTTCGCGCCCTGCCTGAAGCGCATAACATTTCGACACGCCTTCAAACGAATCCGCCAGATTTTCCAATTTCTCCAGGCGCTTGACGTAAGTTTCCAGAATCTCTCGCCTGGCTCCGGGACGGGCTGCCGACAATGCATCCGCAGCCTGAACCAACTGGGCCTCCACCGTCCGGAAGTCCACGTCGAAATGATGAGCTTCCATTGCATGGATGACACCTTCGGACTCACCACATCGTCGTGCCACCTGGACGCCCAGTTGGATGTGTGTGCCCTCAACCTCTCGGTCGATGGCTTTGCCGATGTCGTGTAACAAACCGGCTCGTTTGGCTACTGCCACGTTGACCCGCAACTCGGACGCCATCATGCCCGCTAGAAAGGCCACCTCCTTGGAGTGGCTTAGCACGTTCTGGCCGTAGCTTGTGCGGTACCTCAACCGGCCCAACAGACGAATGATCTCCGGATGCAGGTCGTGAATTCCCACTTCCAGAGCCGCCGCTTCACCTTCTTTGACAATTTTTTCATCCAGTTCTTTCTTGACCTTTTCCACAACTTCTTCTATTCGCGCCGGATGAATTCGGCCGTCGGAAATCAGCTTCTCGATGGACATTTTGGCAATTTCTCGACGAATGGGATCGAATCCGGAAACGATAATGGCTTCAGGGGTGTCGTCCACAATCAAATCCACTCCCGTCGCCACCTCCAGAGCCCGGATATTCCGGCCTTCGCGGCCGATAATCCGGCCCTTCATTTCGTCATTGGGAAGATCCACCACCGAGACCGCGGATTCCACGACGTGTTCCCCAGCGCAACGCTGAATGCTCATGGCGATGATTTCTTTAGCCTGCTCCTGGGCGCTCTGGCGGAGTTCCTCATCAATTCGCTTCATGATCGCCACAGCTTCGCGGCGCGAGTCTGCTTCAATCTGCTTAGCTAGTTGCCGCTTGGCTTCTTCGGCAGTCATTCCTGAAATGAGTTCCAAGTGTCGCTTTTGCTCGTAGATCAGGTCCCTAACCTTCTTTTCGTCCAAGGCTAAGGCATACTCCTGTTCGCCAAAGCGCTTTTCTCTTTGAGCGAGCTCTCGCTCCTTTTGGTTCAGCGAGTGGTCCTTCTTTTCCAGAAGCTCCTCACGCTGCCCAAGCCTCTTTTCCAAGCTTTGCACTTCCAGCTTTCGGTCCTTCGTTTGCTTTTCGACCTCGCTCCGCAGGCTGAGAACCTTGTCTTTGGCCTCGAGCAAGGCCTCCTTCTTGATGGTCTCGGCTTCTCGTTTGGAATCCGCAATAATTTTCTGAGCAGTCTGTTCTGCTGCCTTCAACGAACTCAACACTTGCTTGGCTTTGATAAGCATCACAGCCAGCACAATGATCAAAGCGATTGCTGCTACAAGCGCAAAAGTCACAACGGTATCCATGACCTCTCCTAAATCTTCTAAACCCCGGACGCTCGTCAGTCCAGGGAGCAACCTGGAAAAGTCCCAAGAGAAACACCACAACCAGTACACTCGAAGTTAACATGGAAGAACCTGATCCAGATTGATCTCTATGATATACAGATCAACTACTTACAGCTATAGCTTGAATTATAGTGCACCGATTGAGGATTTACAATAATTCGTAGGAGTGACCGACAAATTTGTTCATACGCAAAGCAGCCGGATGCCGCCAGCGGACCTTGCTCTGAATCTCAATATTCACTTTGTCTCGAAACTCGCCTGCAAACGGTCGCTCCCTGCTCGACGCGAGAAGCAGGGCTTTGGTTGAGGCTCGACTGGTTCACTTTGATTTATTGCTCTCCTCCAGTCTTGCTCAATCATCCATCTGTAAAGGTCCCTGGTCTTTCTCAGCCTTGTGTTCGGCAACACGCGTCTCCCAGTCGACAGCTAGACTGAGGTATAATTCCCCTCGTTTCGACCGACACCTTCCTAGAAGACGCCGATATGGAAGCACACTGGGAGATTAGGGTCTCAGCATCTCGAAACTGCGTGGCCGTGGTTTTTGAAATGGAGCACCAAGGAGGGTTCAGAGGATGAGAACGATACGCATGATTCCAATACTTTCTATCCTGGGCCTAGCCGTGCTCGGCCAGGCGACTGACGCCATGGCGCAGCGTCCAGGTGGGTATCGTCTTGTTTCAAATGATGACCCTGAGACAGTATCAGCAGCCAAGTTCGCCGTCGGCGAAAAGGGACGGAAGTTTGGCAAGACGATCGTGCTGACGTCGATTGTGCATGCGCAACGGCAAGTTGTCTCCGGAGTGAACTACAGGCTGTGCTTGAAGGTGAAAGTTGACGGAACCTCGAAGAGGTCGGAGGCGGTTGTTTACCGCGACCTGAAGAAACAGTATTCACTAACCGGCTGGACATGGGGCCAGTGTACCAAGCCGCCGAGCGCGCCGGAAGCCGGCGCCACTCCTCAGTCCGGGCGATCCCCCTCATCTTCATCGACGACGATAGCTCGGGCCAGCTGTTGCGAGTGATGGCGTCCATCTCTGGAGCATCACCTGGACGCCACCTTGCCGACAGGTTGCAGCTCTCGGTCGTGAGAAGTCAGCCTGTGAAATTCCCTCCCGGCGTAGCGAGCGATCACAATCCACACCGCCAGGATGAGAACAGTGCCCAGAGAAAGCCAGCGGATGCTTTCAAAGCCTCTAAAGAAGTAAGTGATCAGCAGGCTCAGTCCGACGGCCAGGGCCTTGGCGAACCGTTGGATGAACATGTCGATGAATGCCTTGGCTTTGTACTTCTCGTCAGGGGTCGTGGGAACATAGAGGACTTCTTTGGCCGACTGGTTGATGGAGTAGCTGAAGCCGTTATCCGCCGTATTGAGGAAGCTTCCGACCAACAGCAGTGGCGCCACGACAAATGCCGTCGAACCCATCAACGCGGCCACCGGCAGGAAAAGGAGGGCCGTTCCCACTCCAAATCGGGTCATGACGAAGCTGGCGAAGAAGAACTGGACGAACAAAGCTACCCAATTCGTGAAGGCAAAAACACGCGAGAAATGAACGCCGATGGCAGGGCCTTGCAGATAATGAGCCACTGTGGAGGTGAACTGAAAATCCATGATCGTGGAGACCATCTCATAGAGCCCGACAATCGCCACGATCGCCATCAGGTAGCGCGATTGAAACACCAAGCGGGCACCGGCAGTTGCCGGGTGTTCGTCACTTCGAGTGTCAGGCTTCTTTGTTTCAGGGGAAGGTGGAAGGTCGCGGGCGAAGACCTTGCCGGCGGCCGCCGCGATCCCCACGATAAGCAAAGCTACCACTGAACAGATCCACAGCCAATGCTGCATGGTCAAGTCGCTGATCTTGGCAGCTACGGTCGAGGAACCCAAGGCTCCTCCGGCCACACCTCCGAGGCCAATCAGACCGTAGATTCGCTTGGCTTTTTCGGGATTGACGCTGTCGTTGAGGAAGGCAAAAAAGGTGGCCACCATGAGGGTGCTGTAAAGGTCCCCAAACAAATAAAACCACCATACCGTGTGGCCTCTAGGCTCATGGATGGTCCAAATAAAGTAAAGGTAACAGGCCAGGATGAATCCGGAGAAGACATATGTGAGCTGCTGTCGCCGGAACCATTGAGCCATGTAGGCAAACACGGTGGCTGCCAGCAGGGCCACAAACATGTTAGCCACTTTGGCAATCAACTCTGCTTGAGCTGCGTCCAGAGACAGGTTCCAAAAGTGAAATCCGGTATCCCGATAAAATTGAACAAAAAGACTCTTCTTGAGCGGCTTCAGAATCCAGAAGCTGGTGATCACCAGAAAAAAGTAGGAAAACATCAGCAGGATCTGCGGCAGTTCCTCACGACGGATGTTCATGAATTGCTTAAAGGGATTATTCGATCCAGTCATTGCGACCTCCCATTAGGAGTAACCTAGGCGACGAGCAACAGTGATCCGTCGAGCAGAGTGTGAACTGGCCACCTAGGCGGCTGACTAGAACTGTGTGCCAGAGATAATCGCGACGCTTCACACTCCGGGGCGAACCTGGACCCACGAAGAATTCTAAGCACGCAACGGCCAACTTAGGGGTTCCTCGCTGGTCGTCGCTTGGATCTGTCCCTTGGCCCTTGGCGGTTGCTCCCCGACCAGGCAATGCCATGCCTCACTCGCGATCAACCGTTGGCGGGGAGTCGTCCCTCATTCGTTCCACTCCCACCAGTTTCCAGCCTTGGTCCAGACGACGAAAGTAAACTTGTACCGGGTTTCCCGAGGATGGTTCCGACTCCTCGCTGGCTCGAATTGTCGCCAAAACGAAGCTCCCTGGCGACTTGGGCAAGCTCGTCGGGGCGACAATTTGATCGCTCGAGCTCTTGGTTTCGCCGAGCGCACTGGTGGCTCCGGTTTGGTTGTCGAAAGTGGACCACAACGCCAGATACGAGGGTGTCGCTTTTGCTGCGCCTGCCGCCTTCGCCGCTGCATTTTCGAACGTCAAGACTCCCGAGGCATTCAGTGAGAAATTGACCAAAGGAGTGAGTCGCGACAAGTAAACCTGGCCGATTTTGTTGCGTCGCTTGATGAGCACCTCGGCCATGTGTTCTTCTGCTACCGGGTCGCTGTATTGCCCCGTCTTGACGATCGCGCGGATCAGTTCGTCGCTGAATGCCATCACGCGCCGAGCCGCCCAGAAATTATCATCGTCGCGAGCCCGCAGGACCGCTCCAGCTGGCACGCGTGATCTCCAGGCTTCCGGGTTAAATTGATCGCCTTCAAACCTCCCGATGGCAGAATATTCCTCGTAGGGAATCGTTTGCCAGGGCTGGAAATACAACCCAAGGCTTACCAATCGCTTGGTCATTTTGTCGCCATCGAACAGGTACTCATACCCCTCGGTCCAATCTCGCGGCCCGTTGGCCCCGATGCCAAAGGTGGAGCCGACATCCAGCAGGTAGTGGCGCACGCGAGCTTGGCCGTTTTCTGTGATGAGCGTGTCCATCGTGTTGAGGGCCTTCATGTCCACCAGGTTCGTCCAGGCGCCAAACACCTTCAGGGCTCGCAGCTCTCGCCGGTGCTCATGAGGGACTATGTCATTGGGATCATCGGACCGCGTATCGTGGTACTTGAACCCGCCCAGAATCTTGCCCGGCAACAGCCGGCTTGCCAGGACTCGGTACGAGCCATCAGGCTTCCGCGCGACCCTGTCAAACACGGGCTCAAGATCCTTAAGCCTCATGGGCCGCTTTCTTTCTGAAGGCGGTGTAAAGGTTGCCTGCGGATCCACAACCAGTTGTTCCCTGCGCAATTCGCTGATGTAGTATTCTGCCTGAAAGTAACCCAGGGTCCAGAAAATCCGGCTGGCGACTACAGCGGCGCGGTAGCTCGCCTCCGGATTGCTCTTGGGGTCAAACGCCAAAAACCAGGTTTCCCCGGCGCTGTCGCGAACGGTAAATCCCGGAGCGTCCCCTTCCGTCTTGGCGTCCGTCACCGTCCATTTGCCTGGGGCCGGCCCCTTACCGCTGGTCGCGCCACGAACCGCTTCCTCGATACTCACCGGGCGTGCCAGGATGCGGTTGGTAAACCAGCTGGAATCCGGAACTTCGTCGATCGGTATTGACATTTTGGGCTCGGGGCCCCGCAGGGTCTCCCGGCTGGCGTGAACTGGTTCCGCATCAGATCATAAAACAAGTTAATCTTCCGGTAGACGACTCCGGAGGCGTCCTGAGTCTCCGGTTCTACTGCGATGGGATCATCCTTGTAGAACTTCGGGCCCGAGGCTCCCAGCGCTACCGCCGAAACCAGCAGGAGCACGAGAGCGATCAACATCACGCGTCGGCAACCCAACTCTGTTTGACTTGAACTCCGCATGATACCGCTTCAGACTCTCGCCGTCGGCTTTCAACGATCAGCTGAGTCGCAACACTCCACTTGGGCTCCCATTGAGCTGACTGCTGACCGCTCTCAGAATACGGCGTCACTGGAGATCACCAGATTCCAGCCTTCATTGCCAACCGCGAATTCCAGGCGCAATGGCGTTGAAAAAGGTCCATGAAAGCGGGCACCGATCCCGATATCGCTTTTCAAACTCTTGAGGTTAAGGTCACTGCGCCGGCTGGTGACCTTGCCGGCATCATAAAACAGCGCCATATCCAGACCCCATGGATTCGGTATCCAGCGGAACTCGGCGGTCATCAAGAGACTGTGCCGATCGCGGAAACGATCGCTGTGGAAAGCTCGCAGGGTCCTGCCACTCCCCAGGGCGGGCATTAAGAAGTAAGGCACCAGATCATTGTCGTTCAGCGTCGTTTCTACCCGGCCTCGCAGCGACACAACCCACGTCTCCCGCAGTAGGGGTAAGTGCTGAATCAAATTTCCATCTAACCGTTTGAAACTGTATGCCCCAGCGCTGTTGGTATTGTGATAGTCGTGAAAGGTAACCTCATAAAGACCACCCTTGCGCGTATACCCACGAGACTGGCGCCAGTCAATGCCTGCCGCTAACTGCGTGTGCAGATAGGCAGGGTCGGCGCCCAAACCGGGCGCAGTTGCCGGCGTGTAGAGCCTTTCAATCGAGGGTGTTGGCCCCTGCCCTTCCCTGGTGTTGTAGTGTTCAAAAGCGACACTTCCTGTCAAAGGTACCCATCGAACCGGACGGTAAGTGAGGTGTCCATCCGCATAGGCTTCCTGGAAGCGAAAATTGGACCGATCCTCCGGCCTAGACTGCACTCCCAACCCGTTGTAGTTCACTTGCGTCGCGTCCCGCCAGCCCAGCCGGCTCCCAAAGGAAAGCCGCTTACCGAGGTGATCCCTGGACTCCGTTGCAAGTTCAATCTTCTTGTAGTTCTCGACTGAGTACAGACCTTTCAGGTCCCAGAAGGTGTTATCGCCATAGTATCGGCGGTAGCCTGCACCCGCCGTCAAACCACCTCCATGGTAAACACTGGCAAAAAAGGGATAGAATCCCGCGCGATCTTCCAGGAAAATCCCTTCAAGCTTGCGAACATATTTTTCTGCTTTGTTTGGCTGGGGTGGATGAGCTGACTTGGATTTTCCGCTTGTCGGTCCGCCAGTACGGCTTCGCGCGACTCCTGGGCTGGCTCCGCTGCCCCTTGCGGAGCAGTAGCAGTCGAATTCACCGTCCCTCCTTGCGCCCAGGCCTGAGTTGCGCCAAGCAAAACAAAAACTAGGAAAAGCCCCACCATGCCACCCCTTTCTCCGGCTTCACCGATTCCTTCTCCTTTGTTGCCGATCGCTCTTTCAAGTGCGGCGGCGGGCTTTCTAGCTCAAGATTAATATTCAGAAGGGGGTTGTTCTCCTTTCGATGATTTAGCCCTTTCCGGATCACTTCCAAAGCTGCTTTTCGCGTGTTTCTTCGTTCCTCAAATGGGAGTCGTCTTCTGCAGCCTCAGGCGTCATCTCTGAAGCGACAGACTTTAAGTACAGATCGCGCTGCGGAATCGGGACTTCGATGCCGGCCTTGCGCAACTCAGCGGCGACAGCCAAAGCCACACTACTCTCGACTTCCGGAGGAGTCTTCGCTTGTACCCAGTATTGCAGTTCGAAACTGAGCCCGCTCTCGCCGAATCCGCGGAACAAAGCCACAGGTGCAGGGTCTTTTTCCACTCGCGAAGCTGTGCGGGCCACATCCGACAGCAGTTTCAGCATGCGCTCCGGCTCTGTGTTGCGAGCCACCATAACTTTGAGGTCAATTCGCTTCACAGTATCCAAGTAGGTCCAGTTGATGAACTGATTGGCCACCAGATTTGAGTTCGGCACGATAACGTCTGCTCCTTGG
>CAVVYL010000035.1:0-386846 GCA_963752385.1 uncultured Acidimicrobiia bacterium
CTAACGTAATCCTGCGGACGTCAAGCGACGGTCTTCAATTTTCGGCGCCGGTCCGAGTGAATGATCAACCTGGCGATGCTACGGTGCGCAATGAAAATCCTCCCAAGGTAGTAGCGGCGTCGAACGGGCAGATATATGTCTGCTGGGCGAATGAGCGGGGGCGATGGAAAGGGAATATTAGATTCGCCCGCTCACTAGATCGTGGCAAGACGTTCTCACCCGCAAAGAGTATCAATTCGGATTGGCAGGGGAATCCAGCAGGTCATGCGTTTCAGTCCATGGCTGTGGATCGGCGCGGATGGGTCTATGTAACCTGGATTGATGAACGACAGAAGGCCTCCGCAGCGCGTGGTACAGAGATCTGGATGAGCGTTTCCAAAGACGAGGGGAGCAGGTTCTCTCCCAATATGAAGATCCTGTCAAACGTTTGTGAATGCTGTCGAACCAATCTGCAGATCGATTCGGCCGGAACTTTGTTCTTGTCGTATCGAACTGTCCCTCAAGAAGGCCCAATGTATCGGGACATCATCCTTGCGCGATCAACCGATGGAGGTAGGTCGTTTCAGACGAACACCGTCAGCGAGGATCAGTGGGATGTGAATGCCTGCCCTGTGGCAGGGCCCGCTTTGGTCATCGACAAGCAGGATCGTGTCGGAGTCATCTGGTTTACGGGCGGAGGAGAACGACCAGGTCTGTACTATGCCATCTCGAACGATCACGGTATTTCTTTTTCGTCCCGTAAATATCTCGACGAGGACTTGAAACTCGGCAAGCACGCGACAGCGACGGCGAGTTCAGATGGAAAGATTTTGCTGGCCTGGGATGATACTGCTGCAGAAGGAAGCTCAAGTTGGGGGAAGCTGGACCTCAAAAGTGGGCTTATGGAGCGACTAGGATCTCAAGCGGGCATCCTGTTCCCTGTTATTGCTGCAACCCAGCCTGTTGCGTTGATCGCCGGGATGCACGGAAGAGATCGAGACCTATTTATCAATCGCTTGACATCGGGTCGGTGAGAGGTTCGAGTATTCCTTGCTGGGACTGGTCACAGGTGCCTTGGGACTTGTGGTCCTGGATGATCCGTCTCCGTACTACCGGACCTAACGCCGAGCCGATCGTATCCATCAACATGAGGGAGTTGCCCAAGGCAAGCGGAGCGGATGGAGTGGAGGACCGGGCGCCACCTCAAATCCAACCTTGATCGTCGCGCGCTGCCGTGCCTGGAACGGAAGGAGCGAAAGTTGTCCTGGGCTTTTGCTTGGGCCAGCGGAAGTAGGGCTTGTGATGAGCTGCCAGAGGCTTACCGTTGCCCGAACCGGTGCGGGTGGAATTCCTCCACTCAGAACTCAGTGGTCGCTGTCATTGCCTTTGTCGCGCTTCTTGAGCTGGACTCGCGGGTCGCTCCCGGCTAAGCCAGTGCGGCGATCAGTTTCTGAGTTCCGACGAGGTTCAACACCCGTTTCAGATTGTAGGCCAGCACCGTCAGGCTCATTTCCGTTGCCACTTTCTCTTTGCGCCGCATCAAAAAGTAGCCTTGCTCCATCCAGCGCTTCATGGTCCCGAACGGATGCTCGACTAGTTGCTGGCGCTTCCGCATCTTTTCGGGTTGTTGGTTTACCCGCCGTTGCATCCGCTCCAGCACCTCTTCATACTCCCAACGGGTGATCCGTCGATTATCTTGGTTTCGCCTGCACTGGGGCTTGAGCGCGCAGCCGCCGCAAGCGGAAGTCGAGTAGTAACGAATGGCCCGGCCTTTCTCGACCGTTCCAAATCGATACGTCAATTCCTGGCCCGCCGGGCAGTGGTAAACGTCTTTCTCCCTGTCGTAGTGGAATCGCTCTTTCCCAAACAGGCCCAGCTTGGTGTTGGCCGAGGTGTAAGGTTTGGGAATGTAGACGGTGATGCCTTGCGCTTCGCACTTCTTGACTTCGGCCCCGTCGTAGTACCCCATGTCGGCCACCACCTCGAGCTTCTCAACTCCCAACGCCGCCTTGGCCCGCTCCGCCATGGGAGTCAGTTGGTCCTGGTCGGTGACCGCGTTGGTCACCTCATGCTCGACAATCAGCTTGTGCTTCTCATCCACCCCAGCTGCACGTTGTAGCCCACCCTGGCTGCCCTGTCCCCTCGACATGCGTCGGCTGTCGGGATCGGTCAGCGAGATCTGCTTTTCTCCGCTCTGCTCGAGTTGTTGCTGGTAGCTCTGATAGCGTTGCTTGCGCTCTTGCCAGCGTCGCAGCTTGTCTTGAAACTCTTCCGGCTTGCCCGTCTCGCTGCTCGCTTCCTCACGGTCCTGACGGTCCAACTGGTTCAGGTACGCTGCAATCTGGGTGTCGATGTCCGCGATCCGTTGCTCGAGCCGCTTGGGACTGAAGTTCTGGCTCGGGCTGTTGACCGCCCCGAACTGGCTCCCGTCGATGGCCACCAGTTCTCGCCCAAACAGATCTAAATCCTTGCAGACCAGCGTGAACTCTCGGCAGACTTGTTGGATCGCTCGCCCATTGTCCCTGCGGAAATCAGCAATGGTCTTGAAGTCCGGCCGTAGCCTCCTCAGCAACCACATCAGCTCCAGGTTCCGCCCCGCTTCCCGCTCCAGTCGACGGCTCGAACGAATCCGGTTCAGGTAGCCATACAGGTAGAGCGGCAGCAAATCCCCAGGATCATAGCCGGGTCGTCCGGTCTCGGCAGCCACTGCACGCTCGAAGCCCAGCTGTTCCAGATCGAGCTTCTCCACAAAGGCGTCGACAAATCGCACCGGATTGTCTTCGCCAATGTAGTCGTCTATCGTCTCCGGTAGCAGGTATCGCTGATTCCGGCTTTCTCCACCGATATAGCCCATCTGCGCGCCTCCACTCTCATTGGCTTTGGCGCTCATTTTAGCTATCCTTCTCCTGGACTCAAGGAGTTTTCACACAGTCTGCGGCTGAAGTTGATCGGGGCCGCCATCCTGGTTTCCTGCGGTTCAACGTTCTTGCAGGCGGCCCCGGCAACTTAGCCGTGTCGGCTTGACACGAAATCGCCGTGCCCTTCTATAGAGATCATATCTATCCCTATCTAGTGGACAGGCTGGGCGATCCGCTACCCATCCAGAAAGTTCGACGACAGATCATCCCCTGGGCGCAGGGAACAGTCCTGGAGATCGGAGTCGGTTCCGGCGCGAATTTTCCTCACTATGATCCGACAAGAGTGAACAAACTCTATGCGCTTGAACCCAACCCAGGAATGAGGCGGCTTGCCGAAAGGCAACGACATCGAACGAAGCTGAAGGTCGAATTTCTCGACCTGCCGGGGGAACGTCTCCCATTGGAGGCTGCCATCGTTGACACGGTCGTGAGTACCTTTACGTTATGCACGATACCGGGCATCGTGGAGGCCCTTCGAGGCCTTGACCGCGTCTTACGACCAGACGGCAAGCTCATCTTCTTTGAACTTGGGCTCTCACCCGACCCGGCGGTACAACGCTGGCAGAAGCGATTGGAGCCGGTCCATCAGTGGTTGTTCCAGGGCTTGTATCTGACCCGGGACATTCCGTCTCTGATCAAGCAAGGCGGCTTTCAGATCGAGCAGATAGAGACAGGGTATCTTGCCCAATTTCCAAAGTCGTCGTCCCACTGTTGGTGGGGCACGGCGATCCACCATTACAATAGCGATAGTTCGCCATAAGGGCCGCCTAACGCAATATGAAAGACATCTGAGGTTGGAAATCAAGCGTGAAGATCACGGTATGCGAACAGCTTTTCCACAGGCGGGGACGTTGCGTGCCCGGAGGATCAGCTTTTCGATGTCTTCAACCAATGGGGACCCGCGGCGTCTTAAGGAATCTATGTAAAGGCTGTCGTTGTACGGGATGTGCTCTTTCCAGCAGCGGAAAATAATGCGAATCCACTTATAGGCCAGAGCGCGTATCGGCGCCTGGTGCTGGTTTCCGCGACCTCGTTGTTTCAGATAGTAGGCCTTGGCCCAGCGACACCATTTGACGGACCAATTCGCAAATTGCTGAAAGGTCTGTCTCAGAAATTTCGGACAAGCGGACTGCATCCCGCCCTCCCCATCTCATCTGTTGGCAACAGATGAGATGAGCGCCGTTCCAATGCTCGTTGTTCAAAAAAGGTCGCAACTTGCATCTTGGGGCTCGGATCTGGTCCGTTCCTTTCCAGGCAACCAACTTAAGCGGTTCGCGGCAACGTCAGTTCCAACCCCGATCGTGCGTTTAGGCAGACCGCCGGATAAATCTGCTCACAATTGAACAGGTCCTGACTCTCACAATGAAACGGTAGCGATTGAGGAACAGACCGCAACGAGCACAGGGTGGTAAAGAGCTCTGGTCTCCTAACTGGGCAGCTAACAACAGCCTTAGTCTCCTTTTGCACAGTATTCCCCCCTGCTACCACTTCAGGATGTATTTTGAATCTTGATTCGATGGAGGACCCTATGGCCGTCATCAAAGTCATCGAGCTGATCGCCCAATCCGAAAGGAGTTGGGAGGATGCTGTTCAAACAGCGGTCGCAGAAGCAACCAAAACGCTGCGAGATATCAAAAACGTCTACGTTAAGAACATGCAGGCGACGGTGGAAAATGGCAGGGTTGCTCACTATCGGGTTAATACCAAAATCTCTTTCCTGGTTGAGAAGTAGGAGGTCATCGTTCCGCGTGCCGGTATGACCATACTTTGAATGATGGCAACCATTCACAAAATTACCAGCCACAAGCAACAGCGCGGGCGCGCTGATAGAGATCATCCCGCTTCAATATTGGCCATCGACATTGGCGGATCCAAGGTCAAGATTTTGGCCGCAGGTCAGACAGCACGCGAAAGATGCGCTCTGATAAGGAACTGACACCCGCGGGCATGGTTGAGGCGGTTCGCGGTTTGGCTGAAGGCTGGGACTACGAGGCTGTGTCGATCGGCTATCCAGGTATGGTTGGGGAGCACGGGCCACGCTCAGAGCCAGGAAACTTAGGGCCAGGCTGGGTGGGTTTTGATTTCGCCGCGGCTTTCGGCTGATCCAAACGACGACGGCACCCAATCCAAGTTCCAGATACGATTTTGAGCCGGTGGAAACCGCCAAACCATCACCACAACGAAGAGCAAAGCGGCCCCGATGCTGACAAGGATCTCCGAACGGGTGCTAGACTGCAGCTCCCTTGTGCGACGATTCACGATTTTCTCCAGCCTCACTGCAATCTTCTCCTGTGGCTGGTTGTCCGAAATACCACAGATTCGAGACTAGAGCTTCTGATGCTATGGAATCTCGTCGTATTCCTCTGAAGCCGGTTGCTTTCCAAAGGCACCTTCGACTGGTTGAGCAGCAGGCACGGCCTCCGTACCATACCGGGTAGACTGGGCTTTTTGGGCACTTGATCGTTTGCCCGTCTTGTGGGAGACCTGCCAATTCTCTCGCATGGCCCCTCGTCGGAAACTTGCACTTCTGGTTTTAGCCATTATGCGGCTACCCAACGCGGGGTTTTCTTGCCTTGGGGTTGCCCCCTCTTCATTCCTGGTCTCAGTGCCTGTGTCTACAGGTGCTCCTCCCGCAACCTTATAGCGATCGGGGTTCAGCTTTCCTTTTTTCACCTTGTCCTCGCCGCGCATTGTTAAATGAACTTCGGCTCTAGGATCGCAAGAGAGGACGATCGAAAATGTCTTGTTTTGAACAATAGTACGAAATCGCCCATGGACCTACGATTGGCGCTGAGACATTGACATCGCGTAAGGTGATTAAGAAAGCCATTTTCCTGTTGGTTCCGCCTGACAATCCGCTTGCCAAACTTCTCTGCACAAGGGTGCTCGAAATCTTATCCGCTGGATTAGATAAATTGATTTGACGCTCTAGTGTCACCCCCTTATTCTGCGTCCTGCCGAAAGAGCATTGGGGAAGTTGAGACGTCTGTGCACCTGCCATCGTAAACCCCGCTGTTATCACTGACTGTCTCGCTCTTCTATCATCTCCTTTTCCTCAACACCCCCGATCAGTGATTGGGGTGAATCTGCATCAGCGATGGAAATGACCCCCTCTCGCAATGAATCCGAATTCATAAGAAGGAGACGAAGACATGGTTGCTATTGCCGATTTGCAAAAACAGAAGGAAGAGGTACGCGCGCGTCTGTTGGCTGACGAGGAAATTCGGGGGCGGATCGCTTTCCGCGCCTTTGAGATTTATCAGCGGCACGGCGACGGACCTGGCGGTGCTCTCAATAACTGGTTGCAGGCGGAAGATGAGATCGTCTCATCACTGGTTGAGCAAGAGCTTCAACTCTCGTTCGTATCGGCAGGCCGGAACGGCCTCAAGGATTCGCCGAAAGCAAGTGTCAAACCGGGGAAGAAATCGTCATCCCGCGCGGCATCGGTCTCTGATACCGCTACCAAGCGTAAAGCAAAGACCAAACACGCAGCGCCAACCAGCGCCAAAACCGTCAAAGACGAGATCAGCACGAGCGATGCAAAGAAACCTTCGAGTGCAGGTGTGAAGAGAAAAGAGCGCAGTAAAGCGGAAAGTCAGTCGGTATAAAACCGGAAGACTGCTCTGGCGCGTCCTTCCAGTGGCTTGCCGCTGCGTATCTTCGCCCCCGGGGGGTCGCGCAGCTGCTGGCGGCGATCAACCTGCACGCGTCAGGGTATCAGACATTTTGACCCGATCGTTCCTGCGCATCTTGATCACCTGACCGTAGAAGCACGCTTGCCCAAAGACTCGTCCGACTACTCTTTCATAAAACTTGAAATCCCGTATAGTCAAAATACTCGAACGAATTGGCCTGCGATAGCTTACAACCCTTTTCTTCTCCCTCAAGTTACCTTTCCTCCTCACTCTGACACCGCCTACAATTTCGACTTAATTACGCGAGAGCGGGAGGATCGGAATGGATTGGCCTCGCCTGTTGGCTTACATCACTGGAACCGTCGACCAGGAACTTCTGTTACTTAATGAACATCTCGTCGCTGAAAACCGCATCCTGAAAGCACAGATCAAGGCTAGACTGCGCCTTTCTGATGCCGAGAGGACCACCCTGGCCGAGATCGGTCATCGGCTAGGCCGCAAAGCTCTTGAGGAAGTGGCTGCCGCGGCCAAACCGGACACGATTCTGGGCTGGTACCGGAAGTTGATCGCTAACAAGTTTGATGGATCGAAGGCGCGGCGAACTCAGGGCCGGCCCAGGATTGACGAGGAAATGGAAAGCCTGGTCGTAGGGATGGCCAAGGAGAATCCAAGTTGGGGCTACGACCGGATTGTGGGAGCCGTGGCCAACCTTGGCCACAAGCTGTCAGACCAGACCGTCGGCAATATCCTCCGTCGTCATGACGTCCCTCCCGCCCCAAAGCGGAAGCACACGACCAGTTGGAAAGACTTCATCCGTACTCATCTGGATGTACTAGCCGGGACCGACTTCTTCACCGTTGAAGTTGTCACTCTGAAGGGATTGGTCTCTTACTATGTTCTCTTTTTCATTCATCTGGAGAGCCGCAAGGTCTGCCTGGCCGGGATGACGCCTCATCCGCATGAAGAGTGGATGCAGCAGATCGCCAGGAACGTGACCTTGGAAACCTGGGGTTTCCTCGAAAACTGCAAGTATCTGCTGCATGACCGAGACAGTAAATTCTGCGGCCTTTGATGGGATCATCGAATTGGGAAGTGTCAAACCGATCCCATTGCCAGCCAGAAGTCCCAATTTAAACCCCTTTTCGGAGAGATGGGTCAAGTCGGTCAAAAGAGGAGTGCCTGTCGAAGTTGATTCTCTTCGGCGAGTCTTCCTTGAAGCGAGCGCTTCAACAATACGAACTTCATTATCATGAAGAAAGAAATCATCAAGGCAGAGAGAACAACTACCTACGACTTTTTTGACCCAACGGGATCTCGACGCAGCACCTTCTACATCACGACGGACATGTGGCTCTGCCGTCTCAAAACAAAGACGCGCGGCGCAGGCTGGAATTGAGGGCTACTTCGCTTCTCGCGTCTGGGCCAGCAGAACCCAGTCCGCCTCGTCAGGCGCGTTGAGCTCCTGGCGAGGCTCGAGCGGCAGGGTGCTGCCGTGGAATTCGCCGTTCCTCGGATTGAACCAGCGGTAGACCAGGCCTGTATCGGCCCGCTCCGGAGTCAGGCGGCATTTGCCGCCGTGAGGCAGATACACGACATACGCCTCGCCTTCGGCCGCAAGGCACAGGCCGCTGCCCCGCAGACGTTCCGGACGAGGACCCATACGCCAGTACGGCAGCTGGCCGAAGAAGTCATAGAGCGCAGCCAGCTGCGCGGCCGCGCCGGAGTCTTTGACGAGAAACGGATGGCGGTGTGGTGGGTCCATGGCATCCCACACGTCGCTGTGCGCCAGCGTCGAGATGAACCCCGCTGCAAAGTAGCCGCCTGCACAGACAATGCGCCACGATGCCATCCGAACCCTGTCGGTGCCGTAGACCTGCCTGCGGTTATTGGGGTAGCCGGGGAGATACTCATATCCGTTCTCCGTGTTCAGCACCGGCTTCCCGTAGATCCGGTCGGCCGCGATGCTCCGCTCGATTTCGGCTGCATCGCCCGTCCAGAACTGCTTCTGGTCATCCCATCGTGTCCGGTATACTACCGAGGTTTGTTGGGAAAGCACGTCAATCGCCTCGGTATCGCCGAACAGACCCCCGATTCTCCAGGGCTCGTCGAATTCGTCCCGAGGAGAAGGCCCCCGCGAACTGGACGAAACCACAGGATGCACGGTGATCGGGTGAAGGTAAGGGTCGAGCTGCCGAACTATCTTCGCTGTTGTTTTGGCCCATTCGACATCGCCCGGACGATCGAGACGGTACTTTCCGTCCGGATGGGTTTCATACTCATTCGCGAGCGTCCACAGGAATATGTTGCGATATGAAGCGCATCGTGCGATCACATAGCGTAGCCACATGCGTTCGCGTCCCGGAGTCCACGTTTTCGTGTCTGTGAAAGGGCGGCGGTAGAAGTTCAGCAGCAGCAGTTCGGCATTCATGCCGTGTTCCGCCATCTCACGCAACACTGCATCCAAGCTGTCGAAGAACTCCGGGTTGATGCGGTCGAGGTCGCAACGATCCGCCGTGCCTCCCCACGCCCAGAACCTCTGCTCCGCAGCGGCACGCTTCGCACTGTGTCCTATACTCATACGCACGAAATTGAAGCGCTGGCTTCGCCGGACTTCGAGGTACTTACGCCGCAGCTCCGGGGTCACCGGAGAATCGTCATGCAGGCCGTAACAGGTGTCGCCCATCGGAAAGAACGGAGTGCCGTCGGCATATGCAAACGCGTACGGATTCTCCGGATGGATGGAGAGGAACCCGTGTTCGCGTGGTGGTCCGGCGATCAGCCGCCCCCGAGCGAACAGCGACACGCCTTCGCCTCGCAACAGATACCGGTATTCGCCCTCCTCCTCCGGAACAAATCGCAGCTTCCACGTGTCGCCGCCGCAATGGAATCCTTCCACACTGATCGCCTTGCCTGACGGCGAGACAAACTCGCCCACGAGCGATGCGTCACGGAGGGGATTCTCCACATGGCTGCGTCCGCGAACTACGAACTCGTGCGTTTCGCGGCTCCGAACCTCGACCGGTGCGCTCTCTGTAACCTGCTCCGTCCCCGATTTCAACTCGGCGAGCGTTTCGAGGAAGGCCCGCCCGAAATCCGCACCCATGTGGCGTGCGAACGCGAGCGGGTCGCCTTCATCGCGATTCCACCAGGGCATCTCCCAGCCCCATACGCTGGTGCCGTAGTGCTTCAGTGCGTACTGGTGAACGTTGTTGTCCTGGAGGTTCGTTCTTCCGTACCAGTTCTTCTCATTGGGATTCCGTTGCGAGTCCCACTGATGACCAACGTTCCTGGGAGAAGGAAAGCGCTGCGTGAATGAATCCCACGCACGTCGCGACTTCTGACCATTCTCGCCGTACGTAAAGAACACCACATCGATGGAACGAGGTGCTATCCAGTTATGCCACGCAATCACGTATTGCGGCCGAATGCGAGCGACGCCTTCGAACGTGATGCGGCCCGATGCCGTCTTGCGTGGATCCGGGAAGTCGTATCCACCGCGATACTCGTACCCGCTGCCGACGCCATCGATGTTTACCATCGGCTGGATGCTGAATACGTACTCCCGTCGGTATTTATCCGCAGCCGGAGAAAGCAGCCAGGAGACCAGACCCTCTACAGCCAGCGACGACAGCGATTCGTACGCGTGTTCCCGCGCGTGCCACAGGACGGCGCGCTTTCCTTCCCGCGGGGCAGCGGGATCGGTGATCGTCAGTTCCCAGTGCTCGCGTCCCTGATCGCTCTTGCCGATCATCGCCTTGCTCAAATGAGGATGGGCCGGAAGCGAACTCACGAAGTGCAGATAATCGGCGTAGGTGTACCAGGGGCTGAGTCCAATCTTCGTTTGCCCCTGGCGCGCCGGGAATCGCACCGTGGCCACCCAGCCTTCCGTCGCCCCCTGCACCCGCCGCCACACTTCGCCGGGCGCCTGCATGTACACGTAGTCCCGCTCCGGCATGCCGCCGAAATGGGACGTGTTGAAATTCGTCCGCGTGCCGTCTCCCGACAGGTCGAGGTGCAACACGACCTCCCGTTCCGGCCCGGAATTGGCGACCACCAGATCGATCCTCGACACGGCGTGGGTCAGCGGGCTGCGCCCTTCCTCCACCGAAGCAACGATGCGAAACTCGGCTGGTCCCAGGCGTTGGACGCGCCCGGGATCCCGCGGCGTTCCTCCGTCCTCGGGAACGATAAGAGTGACGGGCAGTTCCTCGGCATGCGCGTCGTTGCGGGCGACTGTGACAGCAGCCGCCCCCGACACGACGGCGAGAAAATCTCTGCGCGAAAGATCCACGAGTGTTCTCCTGAAGGTGCTTCCGTCATCAATTGTTGCTAGGCCGCCAGACGCATTCCCCGAATAGGGAAACTGACCGGGCGGCCTGTTTCGAAGAGCGCCAATAAGACATTCTTAGACGCCACAAAAAGCTCCCGCGATGAGAAGATTTCCCTTAACGTCAGCGTCCGCCGGGGTGTCGAGAGATTTCATCTCCTGAACCAGCCCTTCTTAGCCTACAACTTCTTGAAATATCTGGCGATCGGCAACAGACTGAACCCCATCTTCTCATAGGTATGACGCGCCGGTGCGTGGCCAGAATCGCCTCCGGTCTCGACCATAGCCACTGACATTTCAGCGTCCCTCATCCGATCGAGGGCGAACTCCGTAAGAGCTGTCCCGATCCCTCCGCGTTGATGGTCTGGATCGACGGCGATCATGTAGATTTCTCCCATGCTGGATTCGGAATGAAACTTTACAGCTACAAAGCCGACAGTTGAACCAGCTTCGATCGCAACCCACACCTTTGTGTCGTGCGCGGCACAAACTCCTTCGACGGCATTTTGCTGACTTATACGCCAGTCGGGATAGAACTCTCGGTACACGTCAAAGTCCATCACCTTCTGTATGGAATCAAAGACTGGAGCCCATGCCCGAAGCGAAAGGCGAACAACAGCAGCAAGTTGCTTGGGATCGTATGGCTGAATCTGCATTTGGTAAATCTCCAGAAGACATCTGAGATCACTAACGTGAAGGAGTCAGGCTGCATCCACCATCAGCTGCTGTGCCGCTGGAAACCGTCGCACCGCATCACCGGAGGTGTCGCAAAAGTCAATTCCGCACCGGTCATCCATCGTTGGAAGAAGTTCGATTTCGCAGCATTCTATGTGCAAATCGTTTGATGAATCGACATACTATGATAGGGTCCAGCTTTCAACTTCGGAAATCGGGAGTACCGCGGTCAAAGGCGGAGAGGTTGCGCTTTTCCCTGGACTGTGCCTTTTTAGCTTACGGGTTTCAACCTTGACACTAACGGTTTCGCCGATTTAAAGTCAAGCGAGCCCGAAGCCAACTTTTTATGATGTGAACACCAACGGGCATCCGCTCTTCTGCTCCGAGCTGAACACCAGATGGTTTGACCGGCATACGTTGTTGGGCGTTGCGGAACCGGTTCGTTCGCAAGGAAAGGATGAACCTTGGCGAGGATCGCGAGATTTCCAAACCTGAGCACAAAGGGTTGCGCGACGGCTCTCAGTCTTCTGCTCGTCGTCGCGGTAGCTGTCCAATCAGGCTCTGTTGTCGCCCGTGAAACCTCCCCGTTGACGCCTACTGAAGCCGTCCCTGAACAGCAAGCGCTGGTCAATCAATTCTGTTTGGCATGTCATAGCGCCACGGGGAAGGCTGGAGGCCTGGTTCTGCAGGGGCTCGATCCCACCAGGGCCTCCGCTCACCCAGATGTTTGGGAAAAAGTCATCCGCAAAATTCGATCCGGCGAGATGCCCCCGCCTGGAGGACCTCGGCCCGATGCATCAGTACTCACCGGGTTCGTCGGTAAACTAATTAGTAATCTAGATCTGGCTGCCGAGCGTGCGCCCTATGCGGGGAGGCCAGTCGTGCGCCGATTAAATCGCACCGAATACGCGAACGCCATCCGTGATCTCCTGGCGATTGATCAGGATTTTGCATCCGACCTGCCTCCGGACGGTGTGGCAGCGGGTTTCGACAATATAGGCGATGCACTGTCGATGTCGCCGCTCCTGCTTGAGCGCAACATAAAGACAGCCCACAAGATCAGCCGGTTGGCCGTGGGCACGGGCGATTCGATGCCCATTGCCCACGAATTTCGCGCCACCAAAACACAGGCCGAATGGCAAGGTCGTGGGATGCCCTTCGGTACACGCGGCGGGGTTTTGATCCGCCACTATTTCCCCTTCGATGGCGACTACCAGCTCCGTGCGTTCTTGGATACAAGCAGTGGGTTATCGTCCGTTGAGGGGGTGAGGTTTTTTCAATTGCAGTTACCGGTCAAGGCGGGATCTCACACTTTCATCGCGACGTTTCCGAATGATTTCGCAAAGCAGGAAGGTCCAAGTCCGAATCTCGGCGGGCCAGGGGGCGCACCGCTTGGCGGGCCCGTCGACGTGTTGGCTGACGCAGTCAGGTTCACCATTGAATTTCTACTCGACGGTCGCCGTCTAAAAGTTTTCGAAATTAAGGGACCAACCACGGGAGAAGCCGCGTTCGGTACTGTGCCGGGTCCGCCCACTCTGGAAAAGGTCGGAATTGTTGGTCCATACGACGCCGTTGGACCCGGCGCGACTCCGAGTCGGCAAAAGCTCTTCGTTTGTCTGCCCAAAGGCGAATCCGAGGAAACGAGATGTGCGTCGGAAATCTTGACGAGGCTCGCGCGACGTGCCTATCGTCGCGATCTGAACACCGAAGATTCCAGACGGTTGATGGCGGCCTACACTTCTGCCCGTCAGAATGGCCGTTTTGACGAGGCCATCTCTGAAGCGGTCGCGGCAGTTTTGATAGCGCCAGACTTTCTGTTCCGCCTCGAATTCGACAAACCTGGGGCACTAGCCGGGAGTGTGCAGAAATTATCAGGCTTCGAATTAGCCACGCGGTTGTCGTTTTTTCTTTGGCGCACAATTCCCGACGATGATCTGCTGGCCCTGGCCCGCAGTGGGAGGCTTGAAAGTCCAGCTCTGTTGAGCCGGCAGGTAGAGCGGATGCTGGCTGATCCCCGCAGCGATACGCTTGTAGACGATTTTGCAATGCAGTGGCTCAAACTTCACGAACTCGAACAGGCGCAGCCGGACCCCAAGATCTATCCGGAGTTTGATGCCGGCCTCCGCGTCGCCTTCGAGGAAGAAACCCGATTATTTCTGCGTAGCGTGCTTCGCGAGGATGTCAGCATCATGGATCTCATCGGGGCGGACTACACGTTCCTCAATGGACGCCTGGCAAAACATTATGGCATTTCCAATGTGTCGGGTCCCGGCTTTCGGCGGGTCTCCCTTAGGCAGCACGGCGAGCGCGGCGGTATTCTTGGGCAGGGTAGCATCTTGACGATGACTTCGCACACCACTAAGACTTCCCCCGTGCTACGCGGCAACTGGATTCTTACGAACCTGTTGAATTCGCCGCCGCCGCCGCCGCCTCCCGGCGTCCCGCCATTGGATGAAAGCGCCGTTGATGGCAAGCCTCTTACCACGCGGCAAAAGGTGGAGCGTCATAGATCCAGCCCAGCTTGTTCCTCCTGTCACGCACGTATGGATCCCCTCGGCTTTGCCCTCGAGAACTTCGATGCGGTCGGAAAATGGCGGACAACTGATGAAGGCGGCACCATCGACCCATCGGGTCAGTTGCCGAACGGCGAAGTCGTAGCGGGGCCGAATAACCTCCGCCATCTGCTGGTGCGACACTCGGCCGAGTTCGTCGAGGCTACTGTTGCGAGACTGCTGACCTATGCACTTGGTCGAGAGTTGGATGCCCAAGACCAACCTACCGTGCGCAAGATCGTACGGGAAGCCGAGCCTGGGCGCTATAAGTTTTCAGACCTGATCAAAGGCATCGTGAGGAGTGCACCGTTCCAGATGCGTCAGACATCGGAGGGATCATGATTATTACCAGAAAGCACCTGTCTCGCCGAACGTTCCTCCGAGGAACTGGTACGACGCTGGCTCTACCGCTGCTTGATGCGATGATTCCGGCACTTCGAGCAGAGCGTCTCACGGCGGCTGCGCCAGTACGGCGCCTGGGATTTGTCGAGTACTCGCTGGGTGTCAATGAAGCGAAGTGGCGGCCCATCGGAGAGGGTGCCGAGTACAAACTAAATGAAGGGATGCTTCCGTTGGCGCCCCATCGGCGCAAGTTCCTAGTCTTGAGCGGTCTGACTTCGTCGCCTGATCGGTCTAAGACCGATTTTCATGATCGTGCCCTCGCGTCCTATCTGACCGGTTGCGAGCCGATAGAGAAACCGCGAAAGGTGGGGGTGTCGGTAGATCAGCTTGCGGCCCAAGTGCTTGGAAAAGAAACCCAGTTTGCCTCACTCGAGTTGTGCGGCCAGGAGCTCGGGCCGTCTGGGGGGGTTTGCTGGAAATCGGACACGCAGCCCCTTCCCTTCGAAGTGAACCCACGACGTGTATTTGAAAGGCTCTTCGGGGATAGCGGAAAAGTAGATCCCAGTACCTCTGCAAGACGACAGGCTGCGGATCGCAGCCTCTTGGATGCTGTAGCAGGACGACTTGCAGAGCTGAAGCAGCGGGTAGGCCCTGCCGATCGACGCAAGTTGGACGAGTATGTCGAGTCGATCCGCGACGTCGAGCGCCGCATCGAGATCGCGATGAATAAGCCGCTGCCTGATCTCCCCGAAGCTTCGCGGCCCGCTGGTGTGCCCGACCACTGGCCAGATCACGTCAAACTGATGTACGACCTCATCATGTTGGCTTTTCAGGCAGATCTGACGCGAGTGTTTACCTTCATGTATAACGCAGAAGCGTCGAATATGACGTACCCCTACATCGGCGTAACGATGCAGCATCATGAGCTGTCTCACCACAATTATCAGCCGGACAAGCTCGACGCGCTATCCAGAATCAACGCATTGCAATCGGAGCTCTTTGCTTATTTCCTAAGCAAGATGGAAGCAGTGAAGGAAGGTAACGCGACATTGTTGGATCACTCGTTGATCTTGTATGGTAGTGATTTGAGTAACCCGACGGTCCACAGCCAGCGTCGACTACCAATCGTACTCGCCGGCGGTGCTGCCGGCAGGGTCGTCGGCGGTCGGCATGTCGAATACGGCGGCAATGAAACACCGTTGACGAATCTCCATCTCACGTTGCTTGATAAGATCGGGGTGCCGACGGAAAAACTGGGTGACAGCACCGGTAAGCTGAATCGGCTGGAGGTGTAGCAGTGATGAGCCCAAACCTGAAATGCTTATCAGCCGCCTTTGTTGCGGTTCTTGTTACCGTGTCATGGGGAGTATGTGGGGGCCAGGCTGCTTCCTCAAACTTGCGTTATTCCCTTATTGATGCTGCCTACAACGATGATACCAGGGCAGTGGCAAAACTACTGGCCCAACGCGGCGATGTAAATGCTGTGAGCGAGGATGGATTTGCAGCGCTGGCGTGGGCGGCGATGCGGAGCAATGTAGAAATCGTCTCGCTACTCCTCAGTGCGGGTGCGGATGTAAACCTAGTGAACGAGTACGGAGTGGGTCCGCTCTCGCTCGCAACCGAGAATGGTTCGTTCACAATAGTGCGGTTGCTCTTGGAAAAGGGCGCTAACCCAAACTTGGCGCGGGAGAGTGGAGAGACGACGCTGATGACCGCGGTGCGGCTGGGCCGTACCGACGTAGTGAAACTCCTGCTCGACCACGGCGCCGAAGTGAACGGGCGCGAGAAAAAGTTCGGCCAGACGGCGTTGATGTGGGCGGCCAGCCATCCGCAGATCGTTCGCCTCCTGCTCAATCACAAAGCTGACCTGCACGCTGTTTCGACAAAATGGGATGTCAAGTTGCCGATTTATGGACCCCCTTTCCGCACCCTCGGCGCAACGGGTGTGCCATGGACTTTCCAAGGCTACTACACGAGCAAGAGAGGCGGCCAGAATGCGCTTCATTTCGCAGTACTCGCTCGAGACTTCGAGTCCACACAGTTGCTGCTGGACGCCGGAATGGACGTGAACGACAGATCAGCGGACGGCACGACACCGCTATTATTAGCGCTCTACAAATGGCATACCGAGGATGGCCGAAGCACCGAGTTTATACCGGATATACGTACGGCCAATTTCCTCTTGGATCGTGGCGCCAAAGTGGGTGTTGCCGACGGGGCCGGTTACACACCGCTGCACGCCGCAGTCATCACGGCCGCGGCCGCTGGCGGGGCCCGCAGCCGCAGCGAAAAAGACACGGGAAGTGGGCTTAGGGTTACTGGTCCCGGTCGGGCTGGTGGCCCGCTTCTTCAGACGACAACGGCGGACAAGGCGGAGGCTATGGCCTTGGTCAAACGTCTACTAGACGCCGGTGCCGATCCGAATGCCCAGGCCAATTATTCTACTCCTGGACCGATTGGTGCGCTTAGAATCAATCCAGCGGCCCCAGGGTCCTCACCCCTTCACTTCGCCGCCGCCTCGCGAAACATCGAGCTGATTCGGCTGCTGGCGGATCACGGCGGGAATCCTAATTTAATGAGAAGCGACGGCCACACACCTTTCACTATTGCCGTCGACGCAAACGATGTTGAGGCAACCAAAGAGATGGTAGCGCGCGGCGCAGACCTGAAACTCCGATACAACCCCGCTGACATGATTCCTGATCGTAGGGAGGCCAAGGCTTTGCCGCGCAGGGAACAGACGATTATGCACTTGGCGGCACTCGCGTTTGCCGTTGACGTTATACCCTATCTGTCCGAGTTGGGCGTGCCGCTGGCAGAGAAGAATGCGCTCGGTGAAACGCCGTTGATTCTGGCCGATAATCAGGAAGTCGTTGAGGTCGCGTTGGCTCTCGAAGGATCGGTCCGAACGGATGGACGTGTCATTCCCAAGGATTCGCGTACCACTGACCTGCTCAAGAAACTGTACGCGAAAGAAGCTCTGCCAATCGAGACCAAACCGATCAAGGGATATAGTCCGCCCGTGCAATAATTCCTGTCGTGCGCAAAAAACTTTGGGGAGCCAAACAGGGCAGTGTCCGCCACCGCTAGACGCCAAAGAAAGCTGAGAATGTCGATCAGTCTCATTCATCGGTTCCGTTTGCGGCGACTTCGGAAGACACTCTTGCCCCCGGGAAAGATGGCCTCCATCTCAAACCTCGGGCAGCGATCTTCTCCAGCCGATACTCGTGATGAAGAACTCCAAAGAATTGGCTTCTCTCTCACTTGATAGACTCCATTCACTGAAGAAAACAAGTTGGACCTCGACGGCCTGGCGGCGCAGGTGAAGTTCTGCAACCGTGGGCTTCCATGCTTGGATCTTCGATAGCCTCCTTTAGCTGGGCGTGCAACCGTTGACCGGTGCCCTGTCTGACCAGAAAGCTCCGCTGGCGCAACAAGTCCCGTAGCGGTCGTTGCGCTTCCGGGTAAATGGACCCGATGGCAAGATCACCAGCCGCAACATCTCAGCCAGCCAGCGCGCATCGCTTCGGTCATCACTGTACTTGAGCCCCTGGTACTGCATCGCACTCGGGTTGGCCAGCTTTGCCGTGTACCCCGCTGCCTTCAATCCATCCACCAGCCGGTACCAGTTGTGCATGGACGGACTCGAACGCTGAGATCCCGATCCGAGACGCTTGAAAATGCTGGGTCCGTTGTTGAAAGCTCGACCCCGATTGCCGAACTTGCTCTCGGCCACCCCGCAGGAGCCTCGGCAAGGTCAGTCGCCTGTGACTCCCGCTTCCGAGCCCTCAACTCTAAAGCCACGGCTCGGCGCACTGGCTACTGATGCCTTTGCAAGAAACTTCTGCGCTGCTTCCGAGTCGAAGTGTTTTTTGCTTGACAAAGGCCTTCTAATGCTGACAGAGTGCCTTTTCACGCAAATATTTCTGTTCTCGGCAGTTTGGTTGAGCCTGCGACATCCCAAGGGAGAAGCCTGCGCTAAATAGGATGCAATCGCTGTCACCCTCAAAATTGAAAGGCCTATCGAGGAGAATAAAATGAGAAGAGCCCATCGAAATGCTGCCTTGCTGTTGGCTGTCTTATGGTCAGCCCCTGGGCCCAATGCGTTGGCTCAGACCAACACAGCTAGAATCACAGGCAGAGTTACCGACTCCAGTAACGCGGTCGTCCAGGGTGCTGAGATCACTGTGACCAACGTAGCTTCAGGGGTCAATAGAGAAACTCGCTCAAACGAAGAAGGCAATTACTCGGTGGTGTTCTTACTGCCGGGTGAATATCGCGTTACCGCAAAGCTAGCAGGCTTTAGAACCGCGAGCAAATCTGGCATCAAGCTGGATGTCGAACAGGTGGCCCGTGTCGATTTTGCCATGGATGTAGGCGAGGTCACGGAGGTCATTGACGTCACCGCCAGTAGTGTGACGCTCGATACCGACAGCACCACCCTCGGACAAGTAATCAGCAACAAGCAAGTGGTCGACCTGCCACTCAACGGTCGCAACTTCACACAACTCCTGCTGCTCAATTCGAACGCGGTGGTTACTGGCGGGGAACAAGGGGAGTTCCGCGCAGGAGTCGGCAACGCCTTCAGCATGGGTGGCTCCCGGCAGGCCTCCAACTCCTTCCTAATCGATGGCTTGATTAACATGGACCCGTATTACCAAACGCCGGCCATCGTACCGTCGCTAGATGCCCTTCAAGAGTTCAAAGTGCAGACCAGTACCTATTCGGCTGAGTTTGGCGGCGCGGCAAACCAGATCAACATCAGCTTCAAGTCCGGCACTAACGAATTGCACGGTACCGCCTTTTACTTCGGCCGCAACAGCGCGCTCGCGGCGCGAAACTTCTTTGACCCGTCCCAGATAACACCTCTGAACCAAAACCAATTCGGTTTCACGCTGGGCGGTCCTGTGTGGATTCCTAAGCTGTACGACGGACGCAACCGGACGTTCTTTTTCGCGGACTACGAACAACAGATCACGCGCCAGGGCAACAGTGGTTATGTCACGGTTCCCGGTCCGGAAGAGCTGGCGGGCAGGTTCAGCACGACGATCATCGATCCCCTGACGCATCAGCCATTTCAGAACAACACGATTCCGCCGGACCGCATCTCCACCTTCGCCAAAGGGGCGCTGCCGTTCTTTCAACCGGCGAACGCCAACACAGCCCAGGGGAATCACTTTTTCTCCATCCCTAACCCGATTGACGCCCACCAGCAACACTACCGGGTTGACCAGAACTTTGGAACCAAAGACAGCTTCTACGTCCGCTACAGTCAGACCATATACACCGCTAAACAAATCCAGGGCGGTTCGCCGGCCACCGAGGAGGGTCAGTCGCACCAGGTGCAGACGAATCACAACATTTCGGGCCACTACACTCATACGTTCAGCCCCAACGTGGTGAACCAGTTCCGGGTAGGATGGCTGAAACCGGAGGCCAACATCGTCGGCAGTCCAGCCAGTCGCCCCATCGAGTCTCTTGGGGTCACGGGTATTGCACAATGGCTGCCTGACGCTGCCTTTCCAAATATTAGTTTCGCCAATGGATTCGACTCCATCGGTGGCGCCAACAATGTTCCGAACTTCGCCCCCGCGCCGTCCTGGGAAATATCCGACGGTCTGTCCATTACTCGGGGCTCCCACACTTTCAGCACGGGCTTTAATTTCCGCCACTACACCAGCTACACCAGCGCCTTCACCTCGGGATCCTACAGGTTCGACGGCACAACAACGGGCGATGCCATGGCGGATTTTCTGATCGGTTACTCCTCCAGCGGGTTCATCACCCGACAGTGCTCCGACTGCGAAAAAAACGGCGGCTATTTGAACTTCATATACAAGGGGCTTGCTCCCTATTTCCAGGACGAGTGGAAAGCCAGCCCGCGGCTCACCGTAACGATGGGTGTGCGGTATGACTACAATTTCGCTCCGTTGGAAGAACAGAATCACCAGGGCTGGTGGGATGAGACCCGTGGCGGTGGACTTATCGCCGCGGACAAAACGATCTTTGATAAGAATCTCCAAGGTGATGTACTCACTTATGCAGGCGGCCGCACCTATGGCACCGTGCCCAAGAACGTCTTCGCGCCTCGGATCGGAATCGCGTTCCGCCCGTTTGGCGACAACAAGACGGTCATCCGCGCCGGCGCGGGTTTCTTCTATGATCAAGCCGAAGTGAAAGAGCAGGCGACCGGGTTCAGCTATCCGGGCAGTGGCGGCACGGGGTACACCGCCGCGGCGGCCGATGGGATTTACTTCGATCTTTCCCAACCGTTCGCGCCTCAACCGCCGGCCTCGCCGGCTACGGCAGCTGGCCAACTCGGCTTCCTGTGGACCCAGCCAGCTAAGAGACTTAATCCTTACGTCGAGCAGTGGAGTTTCTCGATTCAACGGGAACTGACTTCGAACACGAAGATCGACGTCAACTATCTCGGCTCGCACGGCGTGCGTCTACTGGGACGCGAGAACATCAACCAGCCGTACCCCTACGATTCTTCCAATCCCTCAACGGTGTTGGAGAGGACTCAGTATCCGCGAGCCGGACTCGTGATGAACCACATTTGGGACCATTACTCCCACTATCACGCCATGAACGTGAAGGTCGAACGCTCGGTAAGCGATATGACCTTGCTCGCCGGCTACACCTGGTCCAAAAATATGGATGTCAAATCAGCGGCGGCGGGAGTGTCCGGTGATTCGGCGGGTTGGGTCGGCGTCATGAATCCCCGCGACTATCGGCGCGATTATGCACGGGGAAGCTACGACGCCACTCATCGGTTCGTGACCAGTCTGGTATACGAAATACCTGTTGGGCGCGGCAAGCGCTTTCTGGGGTCGACCGGCAAAGCCGCCGACATCCTCTTGGGTGGTTGGCAGATCAATGGCATCGTCACCTATCAAACAGGATTCCCATTCTCGATCAATGCCATCGATCCTGGTGGTGTCAACCAAACCTTCGGCAACCGGGCCAACGTCAGCGGCGACCCCACCAAAGGTTTCGACAAATCGCGCACGCAGTGGTTCAACACGTCCGTATTCAGCCAGCCGACCATTGACATTCCAGGCCAGGACGGATTCGGTAATTCCGGCCGGAACCTGGTAGAGGCCCCCGGAATCTCCAACTTTGACCTGTCTGCCTTCAAGAACATCAAACTGACAGAGCGCTTCCGCTGGCAGATCCGCATCGAAGCATTCAATGCGTTTAACCATACGCAGTTCGGCTATCCGGACCCTAATGTGTATTCGCCGACCTTCGGAGTCATCAATAGCGCGCGCCCCGCGAGGATCATTCAGTATGGGACAAAGCTGATCTGGTAAGACTAGATCCATTGGAGGTTCATTCTAGTTGGATCTTCGGTTAGCGCTGCTAGGTTCCGCCGTTGCACGACGAGCCTGGCAGATTCCTCTTCTCATGATGGTCCTCGCGACACGCGGGATGGGTCAGACACCCGACCCGTCGGCTGCTCAAACGGCTCTCGACCGGGGAGACTACCAAAGGGCTGAAGAACTCTATCGCGCTCTCGCGGACTCGGGAGTGTCCTCGCCGGAAGTGCTCAGCAACCTCGGCATCACTCTTCATTTACAGGGAAAGTCGTCGGAAGCCATCAAGGTGTTCCGAAGAGCCCTGCGTGTCAAAGAATTGCCCGGAACACTTGCACTGTTGGGCCTGAGCTATTGCAGGCTCCAGCAGTTTGACGATGCGATTCCGATTCTGCGGCGCGCCAAGCGCTACTTCGCCGATTCGAATGTCCTGTCCGTGCTTGGACCCTGTTATCTGGATGCCGGCGAGCCGCTCGATGCCGTTCTGGTTTACAAGGAACTGGTGAAGCGCGCCGTCCCGCCTGCAGATGAAAACCTGGCCAACCTGGCAAGAGCGAACTTCCGGGCCTCGAAGCACTTTCTGGGTTTGCTCGAAAAGGTGCCGGGCAACAAAGAGTACTTGGGGGCAATTGAGACCGCGCGGCAAAATTCCTCTCCGGACGCGCGTGGAGCCTTCGCCGTCGCGCTTCGCAATGCGCCCTATCTAAGCGTAGACGCAGGGGTCGAAGAGCTCGGCAAATTGCTGCTGAAGCATCCCACTGACCCAGCGCTGCTTTACGTGCTGGGCGTGGTGTGCGGAGAGCAGGCCATGCAGGATTTTAGGCTCTCTAAGAGCCGTTATCCGGGTTAAGTTGGGGTGAGGCGGCTGTATGCAGAGATGCTCGCTTCGCGGGGACGCTACGAAGAAGCCATCGTCGAGTACGAGTCGCTTATCCAATCATCTTCTGCTCCTTCCGGCGTGCACCATGATCTTGCTCTGCTCTACCGTCGAAGGGGTGATTGGGACAAGGCTCTACTCGAGTTCGAATTGGAACAGCGCGCGGCGCCAGACGACGAACGG
This sequence comes from uncultured Acidimicrobiia bacterium, assembly GCA_963752385.1. Taxonomy (GTDB): domain Bacteria; phylum Acidobacteriota; class Terriglobia; order Versatilivoradales; family Versatilivoraceae; genus CAVVYL01. Next base: position 22,808 of record CAVVYL010000035.1, read on the forward strand.
GCGGTAGTGGGAATCAGCGAATGCCTCCTACGTTTGGAACGGTACGAGGCGTTGAGCCGACACCTTAGGCCGATCACGCTGACCAAGGAACCACCCGAGTGGGCGCTTCTGGATGCCGCCACTGCGGCAAAGGAACTCGGGCGGGTCGACGACGCCATTGGCTATCTGCGGCAGGCGACGCTGCACTATCCGGACAGCCCAACGGTTCACTACCGTCTGGGCCGGCTGTACCGTTTGGCCGGACGGAAGGATCTGGCAAGGCAGGAAGACGCCATTTTCAGCAGGCTCAAGGACTATCAAAAAAATATACCGAAGGAGCCGGAGGGCAGGTGATGGTTTCGCTTTTTCTGTTGGCTGCTTCATTGGCTATGAAACCGTGTCGCGGCCCTGCCGAGAATCAGTATCAAGCTGCCCTGCAGGCGAGCCAGCAGGGGAAAAACCCGGAAGCAGAAAAGCTCTTCCGCATGGCAGCTGAAAGCGATCCGCAATGCGCCAACGCTCATTTCAATCTGGGAATGGTGATGGCCTCCGAGGAACGCTTCACGGAGGCGGAACCGGAAATTCGCAGTGCAGTCCTCCTCTCGCCAACAGATGTGCGCATCCATACAGCCCTCGGCAAGGTTCTCACACGCCTGGGTCGCAATACAGAAGCGCTCGAAGCATTTCGCCAAGCCATTGCGCTTGACCCACGCTCGGCTGAGGCGCATTTCGACGTCGGAGTGGCTTTAGCCGACCAGCGGAACCTCGAAGGTGCGCTAGCCGCCTTCTCGGAGGCGGTTCGCCTGGAGCCTCGCTCCCCCAAGATGCGCTACAACCGCGGCCGTGTTCTGTTTGAGCTTCGCCGCTATGGGGAGGCTCAGCCGGAACTCGAGATAGCATGGCGACTTGCGCCCCAGGACACGTCTGCTCTTTACTTGCTGGGGATCAGCGAGAAGGAACTCGGTCATCGGAGCCGCTCTCTGCAATTGTTTCGGAAACTGACCGAAATCGACCCCCGGGATGCTGAGGGCCACTATTTGATAGGCGATGATCTGCTGTACTTTGGAAGAAAGAAAGAGGCTATCGCTCAATGGAAAGCGGCTGTGGAGCTCGACCCGGAGCATGCCGAAGCTCTCTATCATCTCTCGCAAATGCTCGCCGAGCAGGATCCGCAAGCGGCTCAGGCCTACCGTGAGAGAGTCCAGACGGTCAAGAAGAAGGCGCAGTACGCGGACCGCGCGAAGATGCTCTCCGTTCTAGCAGCGAACTCCGCGAAGGAGGGCAATTTACAGCAGGCCATCAAGTATTTGCAGGAAGCGCTCGAGTTGTGCGGGGAGTGCTCGTTGCGCGGTGACCTCCTCAAGAGCCTAGGCTTAGTCTACTGTAACGCAGGCGACCTGAAAAACGGCGAGACGCGTCTTCGCCAGGCGCTTGAGCTTAAGCCGCGGGACGTAGACATCCAGAAGTCTCTGACGGTGATCGAAACTCGCGTCGACGGGCGCTGACAGGCTCTGCAGAATCCTGCCCGGCAATGAAGCCGCCATGGACTGTTTCCAGATAGGGACAACTCCCTGAAATTCTCCTCTCGAAAGGAAAAGAAGGCTTCAGCCTTCAGGAGTGGGCCTCATCGTTCGCGACAGCCCACTCCTGTAACCCGGAGGTGTGAAAAAGGTGTTTCAGGACCGCCTGCGACATCATCCGGCCCCAACGCAAAGCCGAAAACGCGCGCGGAGCACTCGTTCCACCCGGGTGGAGCGGACGCTCCCCTGGACACTTCTTGCCTGGAGGAGCGAACTCTCATTCTTCCATAGCTTCACTGGGGCGAAGGAAACTTTTCATCCACGGGTAGTGGCTCAGTTACTGGGGGACAATAGCGCATTGGTAGCGACGAAGAAGGCTTTTGAATTCGTCGTCGGTTTGTGCGCTGGTTGGAAAAGCCCGCAGCGAGAGAGGCGCTCGCCGTGGCTACCAAGACAAACTCCCTATCCCCCCGTAACTGACGCATTACCACGGTGGTGATCCGATTAAGCAAGAGCGACTTCCATCCAATGACGTTCTGCTAATCTCTCCCTGATAAGGAACAACTATGCTTGACGGCGTTTGGAAGATCGGCTTGGTACTCACATGCTTTGCCTTCCTCTGCCTTTCTGATTCTCATGGCACGAATACACCAGGCACCAAGGAAAACGCGAGCGCCGCTGCGAAAGACGGCGGCCTCGCCTTCTCTAAACGGAGCTATTCGTACAAAGTTGTGGGGGACTGCCGGATTCAGGCAGATGTCTATAGGATTCCCGACGACCAGGTACGTCCCGCCATCTTATGGATTCATGGCGGGGCGCTGATCCTGGGCGACCGTGAAATGCTTTCTGTCGAACAGTTGAAAAGGTACTTGCAATTAGGTTGCACGGTCGTATCGATCGACTATCGTTTGGCTCCAGAAACCAAAATTAAGTTCATTATTGAAGACCTTCAGGACGCCTACAAATGGATGCGTGAGAAGGGCCCTGAACTCTTTAGAATCGATCCCGACCGGATCGCAGTGATCGGGCATTCAGCGGGAGGGTATCTCACATTGATGGCCGGCTTCTGCGTGAATCCGCGCCCTAAGGCCTTAGTGTCGTTCTATGGTTACGGTGATATTGCCGGGAATTGGTACAGTCAGCCAGATCCCTTTTACAGCAAGGAACCGGCTGTGCCGAAGGACGAGGCCTACCAAGCGGTCGGCGGTTCAGTGATCTCGGGAAGTCGCGATGAAAAACGCCGTCGCTTCTACCTTTACTGCCGTCAACAAGGCCTATGGTCAAAGGAGGTAACCGGCTATGATCCGAACAAGGAATCGAAGCAGTTCGATCCCTTTTGCCCTGTCCGCAATGTTACAGGAGCCTATCCTCCCACACTGCTGCTTCATGGCGATAGAGATACCGATGTTCCGTTCGAACAATCCGTCCTCATGTCGCAGGAATTGGAGCGCCACCACGTTGAACATAAGCTAATGAGAATGCACAACCTTGGACATGTATTCGATTCTAAGGGAATGAAGGATCCGAAAATTGCGGAGACATTCGATTATGTAGTGGCATTTTTGCAGAAACACTTGGTGAGGAAGGGATAGTATCCTGACGCGGTGTAGGGAGTACTCGCCTGGTTTTTTAGTTCAGGGCGGAAAGCAAATAACACTCGAAATGCCTTCGATTAAACAGGATATTGCTCTCCGCGTGACTCTCGCTGCCTAAAAGAAATACTTGGTGATATAGGGATAGTAGTACGGAGTTGTGTTCCCTCTCCAGAAGATCGACTTCCTGCTACTCGACTCGCAAGCAAGCCCAAGTAAGACTATGACCAAAAATTGGAACGCTGGCTCAGGTAGTATATCCACGAAGAAGTCGAGAATGGTGGCGAAACTTTCTCTTTGGTTAATGGTTCTGCCATTCGCTGAGGCGAGAGTGGCTAAGGCAGCGCCTACGACCTTTCGCGCCTCCTGTGTCAAGGTTAATATCACTCCGGAGAAAAACCAATGGCTGCTGGGTTATGGCCCAAGGCAGTCGGCGGGGGTTCATGACAACCTTTACCACCGAATAGTTGTCCTGGATGACGAAAGAATGCAGTTTTTTCTTATCTCGACTGATCTCGCCTTGGTGTCTCCTTCTTTGTACGATGGGGTCTCTAAGGAATTAGAGAAAGATATGGGCATCAAAGCCAAGCAAGTATGGTGGACCTTTACCCACACTCACTCGGCTCCCGAAGTAGGTCCTCCAGGACTTGAGTCGGTATTCCTACCTGAGAGATTCTTACATGACCACGACCCTGAATATTCCGAATGCGTAAGACAAGCACTTATCCGAGGAATTAAAGAAGCACGATCCAAATTGGAACCAGCCCTGCTAGGGGTGGGCACTGGAATGTCGATGGCGAATATCAACCGGCGTGCCAAGGACGTCGATGGAAGCAGTTCTTTAGGAATGAATCCCGATGGCCCAGTGGACCGCCGGATCGGACTCATTCGGCTGGAGCGGCCAGATGGATCGCTGCTCGCTTTGATCGCCAACTATGCTATGCACGGGACCGTGCTGGGTGATAAGAACCTTCAGATCAGTGGGGATGCTCCGGGCATGGTTGCGGAATACGTGGAGAAGAAGCTAGGTGCGCCCATGCTTTACATTAACGGTGCAGCTGGCAATGTAGCTCCAATTTACAGCGTCTATCCGGATTTTAAGAGTGGTCACATAACCCAGTTCAATGTGTTGTTAGGCGACAGAATACTGGCAGCAAATCGATTGATGGGGCCCGCGACCCGGGAGGTGACTCTCTGGACAGGAGAAAGGATTATCGAGACGCCTCGAAAGCCAGAATTGCGTTGGGCCGAGGACTTGGGAGATTACCTTCGGGTAACCAGGGGGGGAACGACGGTGGTTCGTGTACCAGTGCGCTTTCTAAAGATCAACAACGAGATCGTTGTATGGGCGGCGCCGTTGGAGCTCTTTTGTGAGATCGCTATCAACGTACGGAACCAATCTCCGTTCCCTTATACCTTCTACTTTGGATACTGCAATGGCTGGCTTGGGTACCTTCCGACCGAGAGGGCTTTCGCCGAGGGAGGTTACGAACCGAGTGTTTCGCCATTCACTAAGGAGGCCGAAAAAGATTTCACTCAAGGAGTCATCACGTATCTTCTAGGTTTGCCCCGGGAGTGATGCTGGGAAGACTATGTATGTCTCATGAAAACCGAATTAGTCGGAGAAGATTGGTCCACTGAAAAGTAGATCGGCTCGAGTTCGCCCTCGGTTCCCTGAGGTGTCGCTGGCCCCGACGGTGTAACTCTCCAGCGGCACAAAGCCGAAAAGGTAACGGCCCAGCGCGTCCATAGGGGTCGTATGGTCCGAAAACTGGATCCACTTGATTTACATGTTCATGAGTATACTAAGGATTCTGAGTGCCACGAGAATGAAAACACATATGCCGAGAGTCCTGGATCCGTTTCGCTTCCTATTGATTGCTGTTGCCGGATGGATGAATCAACGCCAACTACTGATGATCGATTACCTTCGCGAGGAGAACCGGGTTGTTCGCGAACAGCTTGGCGAGCGACGATTGAGGCTCAATGACGACCAACGGCGCCGATTGGCTGCTCAGGCCAAAGGTCTGGGCCGGAAGCTTCTGGCGGAGATCGCCACGATCGTCACGCCCGAGACGTTGCTGGCTTGGCTGTGTGTTGTCCCTACCAAAAACTCCATCGCGCATCAGAACAAAACCCCCTATTAGGACCGTTGGAAGGCTAGAGTCCAGGTCCGCTTCTGGCCAAGCTGCTCTCGTCGTTTCTTGCTGATCGCCGCTCTAGCTAGCAGGGTCAAGAAACATGGGATTTTGAAAGAAAACAGATAGTGGCTGAACGCAAGCGCTGAAACTACATGCTGAGTGAGATTCATTCGCCACTCAAGCGGCCAGTCGTTCGTATCGATGGTGAAGCCCGCCGACTTGTGGGATGGCGACAATTCTTCCGACCGGCTGCTCCGGCCGCATAACCGGAGCATCCTTGTTGAGCGAAAGGTGAGTTCTCGATCTGTGATCGTAGTCGAGGTAGGAACCAAGAATGCGGCGGAGCGATGTTTGATCGAAGACAATCACGTGGTCGAGACAGTCGCGAGGACGCGACGACGGTCATGTGCCAGAACGACAATAACGAAGAGAACCTCGAACCAAACTGTGGGCACAGTGAAGAAGTCCACCGAAGCTAGTGGCGACACGTGATTGTCGAGAAAGGTTCGCCAGGATGGCGATGGCGGACCCGGAATGCGCACCTTGTACTTGGCGACAGTCGCTTGGGATACGTCGATGCCCAGCTTCAACAGTTCACCGTGGATTCGCGGTGCTCCCCAGAGTGGATTGGCCCGGCTCATCTCTTGGATTATCTTTCGCGCCTCAGCGTTGATCTTCGGTCGACCGAGTCGCGGACGGCTCTTCCAAGTCCAGTACAGTCGAAAGCCTTTACATGCCAAGCCAGCAACGTCTCGGGCGTGACGATGGTGGCGATCTCCGCCAGCAGCTTCCGGCCCAGACCTTTGGCCTTAGCAGAAGCTGATTGCGCTGCGGTTTGACGGCCGTGGCCATCGCGAACCGGGGAGACCTCGCACTGCCGGGGTGATCGAGGCCTTGGTGGTCCGAATGGCCGAGCAGAACCGGGACTGGGGCTATCGGCGCATCCAGGGCGCCTTGTCCAATCTGGGCCACGAGATGGCCCGCGGCACGATCGCAGTGATTCTCGAGCGGCACGGCATCGAGCCAGCGCCAGAGCGGGGCCGCAAGACGACGTGGAAAGAGTTTCTGACTCGACCCTGGGAACGGATTGTGGCTGCCGATTTCTTCACAATCGAGGCGTGGACCCAGTACGGGTTGCAGCTCTGCATCGTCGTCTTGTTCTTCATGGAGCTCTCGACACGAAAGGTCGAGAGCGGAGGGATTTCTCGAACGGCGAATGGATTGTGGATGAGCCAGATTGCTCGGAATCTGACCGATGACGACGAGGGTATGGTCAGGGGCAAGGGTTACCTAATCCACGACCGAGACCCGCTGTTACAACCGAGTTTGTCAAGGTGCTGGCAGGTCGGTGTCAAGACAGTGAAACTACCTCCGCGATCACCGAACCTGAATGCTTACGCCGAGCGCTTCGTCCGCAGTATCAAAGAATCCTGTCTGGAGCGGCTGATCCTTATTGGCGAGAGGTCTTTGCGGACAGCTGTTCAAAGCTTCCTGGCGCACTGCCACAGCGAGCGCAATCACCAAGGTCTGGCCAACCGACTGATTTGCCCGGAAGTGGACAATTTGGTAAACACAGGTGTGGTCCAGCGCCGCAAACTACTTGTCGTGCGCAAAAACACTTTTGGCAACCAAACAGGGCGGTGTCTGCTGTCTCTAACCACGAGGAAAGCTGAGAATGTCGATCCGTCTGCGTCGTCGATTCCTTTCGCGGCCGGAAGACACTCCTGCCCTCGCGAAGGATGGCCTCCATCTGCTCCCTTGCCCTCCAGCCTCAGGCAGCGATCTTCTCCAGCCGATACTCATGATGAAGACCACCCAGAATCGGCTTGGCGTTCACTCGATATCCCGCGGGAATCTGATGTCGTTGTTTTTGCAGCGGCACCGGCAGGCCATCTCCCGGCTCTGGAAGTTCTGGTCCCAAGCTCGCATGGGGCCTTGCCTGACAAAGTGGGTTTTCCACTCGTTTAGAATTCCCCTGAGATGACCCTGATTGATGGGAATCAGAAAATCGAGACAATCTCGCCGTAGGCTGCCCACCAGCCGCTCGCAATGTGAGTTCGCTTGAGGCGATCGGAACGGAGTTTTCAGGATTCTCACTCCCATGGCGCGTACCCCAAGGTCCAACTCCTCAGAGTAGATGCTGTCTCGATCCGTGGATCAGAAATCGGTAGCCCGGTTCGTTGTCAACCGCCTCCCGAAGCTGCTGCAAAGTCCACGTTGCCATGGGATGGGAAGTGATATTGAAATGGATAAGTCGTCGCGTGCCCACCTCCATGAGGACAAACACATACATGACCCGAAAGCGGACGCTAACCGAGACGAAGAAATCACAGGCCAGCATGGCCTTGGCATGGTTGTGGACGAAGGTCATCCAGCGCTGGGATGGAACCGCTGGCCGTCGGCCGCCCGGCGGCTTCTCCAGCAAATACGTCTGGACAGTTCGAGGGGACACTTAAATTCCCAGCTTCAGCACGAGCTCGGCCGCAATACGCGCTTGCCCCCAGGTCGGATTGTCTCGGGCCATAGTCAGAATCAGTTGACGAAGGTTTTTGGGAATCCGCGGTCTGCCAATGGGTCGGGATTTCCAGCGCCAGAGCAATCTAAAACCTTGGCGATGCCATCCAATAAAGGTCTCTGGCCGAACCGAAATCAAGGCTTCTTTCCAATCAAATAGTCTTACCGCTAAGACCATGGTGAGCCGCGTGGCATCGGTGGCTCGTCGAGGTCGAACTTGACGTTCCTGGTAGAGGGCCAGCTGTTTGCACAAGAAGAGATTCTCAGCCGCCTAGGCGCATTTAGAATCGAAGGAGACTGCCTAGAAATCGGATTGACTCCCTGGTATCGGAACTACCTACTGACAGCTGATTCAGTCATTCGGGCCCACTACAAGCTTGCGGTATGGTGACTTTTTGAGGGACTCACTTCTTGCTATTCACCGAGGCTTTCAATTCAGCTGCCAGCGTAAAATTTCAAGGCTTCTTTGCGGCGGTTTTTGAACATTACGCCCTGCCGTCAGTCAACCACCGCCTCTTACGGTCTTGTTCCTTCCTGGTTTGGCAGAGTAACATGTGCCTGATGAATCCGAAGATCAGCCAAAGGCGTCCCCAACCTCACTCCAACGACGTCAAGTTGACAATACGCGGTGGAGGGTTAGCGCTCTTGACCACTTTGACCAAACCGATGTAGCGTAACGTCGTGAACCAGTGCTGGCTTGGGGCATTTCGAAATGCGAACTTAGCCTCGGGCGAGACGATCGGAAATGTTTTGCTGTGCGGCGAGAATGGAAGTTTCTGCATTCGAGTTGCGAAGAAGCGGACTGAACGCATGCCGACCAAGACTCGTGGCAGGAGAAGAAAGAGTCGGAGCATGAAGGCACTCGTGCTGCTGCTTCTGGCAATTGGGGGTAGTTCCCGCCCAGTCATGAGCCAGACGCTGGCTGAACAGGCTCAGGCTGTGATCGAGCAACGCTGCCTTTCGTGTCATGGCGAGCAAGTCGCGATGTCGGGCTTGCGGATGTTGACGCGGGAGCAAATCCTGCAGGGCGGCGGCCGTGGTCCGGCAGTCAAGCCTGGCGACCCGGCTAACAGCCTGCTATTCAAGGTTCTCTCTCACAGTGAGAAGCTGGCGATGCCACCGACGGGTAAATTGCCCTTCGAGGAAATCGAGATTCTGCGGGCGTGGATCGAAAAAGGTGCGACCTGGCCGCAAGGGAAGAAACAAGCTGCTAACACCCAGTGGTGGGCCTTTTCCAAGCCGCGGCGCCCCGAGGTCCCCCAGATTTCCGGAGTTAAAAATCCAGTGGATGCTTTCGTGTCGCAGGGACTGAAAGCCATAGGGCTTGAACCAGTCGCGGAGGCCGACAAGCTCACTCTGCTGCGGCGGGCATGTTTCGATCTCCACGGTTTGCCGCCCTCTCCGGAACAGTCGAAGGCGTTTCTCAACGATGCGACTCCGGAGGCTTGGGAGCGCTTGATTGATTCACTGCTGGCTTCGCCTCGTTACGGGGAGAAGTGGGCTCGCCACTGGCTCGACCTGGTCCGTTATGGGGATACGTCGGGATTTGAGCAAGACCCTTACACGCTGGAGGCTTGGCGGTACCGCGACTACGTGATCAAGTCGTTCAACGACGACAAGCCCTACGACCGTTTTGTCAAGGAGCAAATCGCAGGCGACCAGCTGTGGCCGGATGATGCGGAGGCGCGTACTGGAACGGGCTATTACCGAGTAGGCACCAACCGCGACATGCTCTTCAAAGTGGAGGAGTTGAACGTCGTTGAAAAGCTCACTGATTTTGTGGACACGACTTCTACTGTCTTCCTAGGCTTGACCACGGGGTGCGCACGGTGTCATGACCACAAGTTTGATCCGATTCCGCAGCGGGATTTCTACCGGATGCAGGCGATCTTTGCGCCCGCCGTTAACGACCGTGTCTTCCTCGAGTACAATATGGCACGCTTCTACGACATCGCGGCGAACAGCAGGGAATTCAAGCTAAGACAGATCGGCGCGGAGATCGACCGTATTCAGAAGCCCTACCGGGAGAAGATGCGCCAGGGGAAGATCGCAAAGCTGCCTGCCCATGTTCAGGCTGCTATCGCCCTGCCGGAAGAAAGGCGCACTCCCGAACAGCAAGCCCTGGTAACCGATTCCGAGAAGGAGTTGAAGCTCACCGACGACGAAATTCGCGCTGCTCTTTCTGCGGTCGATGCCCAGAGGCTCCACCTCATCGAGAAGAGACTTGTGACTATGTTTGCCGGATACGCGCCGCCACCGATGGCTCCGGGCGTTATCGATGTGGGGCGCGAGGCGCCTCGCACCTATGTGGCCTTTCGGGGAAATCCGGAGAGTCCGGGTGAGGAAGTCGGGCCAGGCTTTCCGACAGCGCTGGGTGGGGGTGATATCCCCGCTCCGCTGCTGCATGCCAAGACCACGGGGCGGCGCAAAGCCCTGGCGGAGTGGCTGGCAAACGCCGACAACCCGCTCTTCGCCAGGGTCATGGCCAATCGCTTGTGGCAATATCACTTCGGCCAAGCTCTGCTGAAGACCCCGAGCGACTTCGGTACGCGCGCCGGGAAACCATCGCATCCCGAGCTGCTAGACTGGCTCGCAACAGAGTTTGCGGAACGCAAGTGGTCCTTGAAATCAATGCACAGCCTGATCATGACCTCCGACGCGTATCGCCGCAGCTCCGTGGCGTCAGAGAAAGCCAAACAACTCGATCCTGGCAACGTCTGGCTCTCGCATATGAACCGGCGGCGCCTCCAGGCAGAAGAGATTCGAGACGCGGTGTTGCAGGTGACCGGCAGTCTGAGTTTGAAGGCTGGAGGCATTCCGGTCGTGCCACCTCTCGAAGCCGAAGAGCTATTCGGACTCATTGGCAAACCTGAGAATGCCTGGGTTGTTACAGAAGATCCTGCGGAACACACGCGCCGCAGCATCTACCTGCTGAGGCGGCGGACGTTCCAGCAGCCGATGTTTGAGGCTTTCGACTCACCTGATGGCATCCTCTCTTGTTCCCGTCGCAACGAGAGCACGACAGCCCCTCAATCATTGTCGTTGCTTAACAGCGCGTTCATGCTGGATCAGGCAAGAGTGCTGGCCTCAAGAGTGGAGGCTGTGGAGGATGCGTGGCAACGCGTGCTGAACCGCAATCCGAGCGAGAACGAGCGCGCTGCCGCCCAGTCCTTGGTGGACCGCCAGACTGCACGTCTGGGCTCCCGACAGGCCGCCTTTGCTGAACTGACACGTGGATTGCTGAACCTGAATGAGTTCTTGTATGTCGACTGAGTGGGCCAAGCCAAAGTTGAAACCTGCAGGCCGTGTCCCATGGTGATGTGGTGAGTTCCTCGGGTGGACACGGTGTCTGCTGGGATGTCTGGGACGCGTCGGATGAATTGAGGCATTATCGTGATCCGGTAACATCGGGGTTTCTGTCACGTCAGAGACGTGCTGCCCCCCATAAGACGAACGCAGCCATCTTCGTTGCCACGCGAGCGAAGGAAAGAAAGTTGGTTGTGTTGAGAGGCAAGGGGAACTTCAATGAATCGCAGAGAATTCCTAACGAAATCCGGCTGCGGGTTTGGCCTGGTTGCCTTATCAAGTCTCCTAGAAGCTTCTCCCGGCTCTCCTTTGGCGGCTAGACCTCCTCATTTTCCGGCCAAAGCGAAAAGCATCATTTACTTGTTCATGCATGGTGGTGCCAGCCATGTGGACACCTTCGACCCCAAGCCGGAACTGACAAAACACAGCGGACAGCCCCTTTCCGTGGAACTGGCAAAGACGATCAAAACCAGTTTCATTCACGATCCCACCAAGGCAGTCTTGCGGGGCAGCCCGTGGCAGTTCCGACCGGGTGGAAAGTCCGGCCTCTTGGTTTCTGACCTGTATCCGCAGGTGCGTGATTGTGCCGACGACATCGCCGTAATCCGGAGCTGCTACCACGACGTGTTCGATCACGCGCCTGCCATCTATCTACGGAATACAGGTTCACAGTTTCCGGGCCGACCCTGCCTGGCATCGTGGGTGAGTTACGGGCTGGGAACTGAGAATCAGAATCTGCCGGCGTTTGTTGTGATGTCCGAAGGCTCGATGAAATCGGGTCCATCGGCCTACAGTGCAGGATTTCTGCCCGCAGTCTATCAAGGAACGGTTTTTCGTAGCGGTGACAACCCGATTCTCTACCTCCAGAATCCTCCGGGCATTAACGGTGACGCTCAACGCGACACACTGAATTTTGTGGACCAGATGGACCGCCTGCACCAAGCGACACGGCCCGGGGACTCGACGTTGGAAGCCCGGATTGCTTCCTACGAGCTGGCCTTTCGCATGCAGAGTTCCGCGCCCGAAGCCGTGGACCTGAGCCAGGAGTCGCCGGTTACAAAGGCTCTTTACGGCATTGGCGAACCGCTGACCGATGACTTTGGTCGCAAGTGCCTTCTGGCCCGGCGGCTCGTTGAGCGGGGTGTTCGATTCATTCAGGTCTATTCAGGGACGACGCTGGGTGACGACTGGGACGGGGCTCACACCGACTTGATTGCGTCGCACACAAAAATGGCCGGGAAATCCGACCGGCCAATCGCAGGCCTCCTGCGGGATCTCAAGGGATGCGGATTGCTCGATTCCACGCTCGTCGTTTGGAGCGGCGAGTTCGGCCGTACTCCCCTGGGTCAAGGCCAGAACGGACGCGACCACCATCCATACGGATTCTCCATGTGGATGGCTGGGGGCGGCGTGAAGGGCGGCCAGGCTCTGGGCGCCACAGATGAGTTTGGCGTGCAGGCTGTAGACATGCGCGTCGACGCTCACGATGTGAATGCTACACTGCTACGCCTGATGGGATTGGACCACGAGAAACTGACCTACTTCTACCAGGGCCGGGATCAGAGCCTAACTGACGTCCATGGTCAGAATGAGTTCGCTGCCAGGCTGATGGGCTAGAGTTGCCCAAACGACTCCTTTCGGCGCTTCCGTCATCAATTGTTGGTGAATTGTCCTCATCCCCTTCTAACGCAGACGTTTGTTCCAGATTTTGGGCCAATGAGAGAATTGACAAACTTCAGATTTGACTGTAATCGATTGCAAACCAACATCTTAGCCTAATCCTACCAACAGTTGATGACGGAAGCACCGCAAGGGAAGAGATTGAGAGTTTTCAGAAGATTCGCGAGGAGCGTCTCGCCAGTGCCCGGGAAAAGGGTGTCTACGGCTTAAACTAAATCAATTGAGAAGAGCGAAACCGTTCCAGTTCTCGTTCGATGTCTTGTCCTTCGTAGAACCAGAGTTGGCCTCTAACACGAACGGTCTGCCCGGAGGGACAATCGGGCAACTTAGGGTCGGAGTGCATGCATGGGCAGGGAGGATTCGCCCACACACGCTCACATTGCTGCCAGGCAGTTAGGATCCAACGGTTACCATTAGCTGATCGTACCGTCGCTATAGGCTTCTGCAGGATTTTGTTTTCATTCGTCTGACTGTTGAACTCGGGAGCGCCTTTGAACATGACGCAAATCTGCGAAGTGAGACCACTCAGGTCTCGATCAGTGACATTCCGCAGCCAGAGTTCCATCTCAACCCGCCGTTCTACCGACTGAATGGAAGCGCCAAATACAATGCCGTTGGGTAATGTGCGGCGGAAGCTCATGCCGTTCCCTTCCTTCAAATCCCAATCGACATTTTCCAAGACTTCGTTCTGATTGTTCCATAGAGTCGGAATGTGCGTGTGGGCTAGAAAAATCAAACCCAGGTTGCTGAAAATAGCTTCTGGAAGGTCCACCACCACGTAGCTGGTTGAATCCCACGGAAGGAAAACGCTGGCCTTTGTCCCTCGCAGAGGATCGTAAGCGCCATCCAGGAAGCCGATCCGTGGGTGCCGGACGCCCGGATAGGGCAACACCCGAATCCGTTTTAGACTCAGCGGAGACTCGGGTTTGCTCTCGGACAGCCCGAATTGAGAAACCTTGCTTGCGATCTCCTTCTCAGCCATTCCGCAAACCTGCGCCGCCTCGGCCAGAGAATAGTTGTGGTCATACAACATATTTTTGAGCCAGTAATGCATGTCTGCCTGGGTAACCTCCACTTCGGTGGGTAACTCAACGCGACCATACTTGGGTTTCGGAAATCTTGTCTTCAAATGAGGATCGGCGGGTGGCTTTTGCGGATTCAAATAGGGCTGAAGATCCCGCAGCGCGACGACTCGATGGCGCTGCTCCTTAAGGAAGTTCATGTACATCCGAAAGCTTTCGGGAGGAGTATGGCACCAAGGGTGAGCGCGATCGGGAACACCATGAAACTGCAACACGACGATCTGGCCAACTTTGACAAGCGAGACGATCCGCTGAAAATGCTCAAACGTAAACGCGGGATCGGGAATTCCCGCAGAGGGAATCAGCAGTGGATGATGTCGTCGAGGGTCATAGATGGGCCCCACTTGATTCTTGCCGTATTCATAATCCACTTCGGGAGTCATTCCTCGGCGTGCCAACTTGTACCCCCGATCCATGACCGCCTGCACTTCCTCTGGGCCGAATACATTGCCTGGATAGGCAAAGCTGATTGGGCGCGGAACATCGACCTTTTCCAGCTCATTCTCCACCAATGCAAGCTCGCCGCGAAGCCTTGCGGCATGCTTAGGAACGGAGAAGTTTGCATGTGTCCAGCTGTGATTCCCTATTTCAAAGCCCATTTGGTGAATCTCGGCGATTTCCTGCCAGCTCATGAAATTCTCAGAATCACTCATCCATAGGTGCGTCACAAAGAACGTGGCCCCGAACCCAAGCTCCTTCAAAAGCGGGGCTACCAGCGTGCGGTGCGACTTGACGGCATCGTCAAAAGTCAGTGCTACGACCTTGTCAGGGATAGGCAGGGGTTGACTGGGTGACGAAGAGATCTGGAGGTCGGCCGCACCAAGCCCGGTTATCGCCGCGACTCCCGCTCCACTCCTTTCGATGAATTCTCTGCGACTAAGCTGGCTCCCTTGAGACATATAGGCTTCCTTGAGTTGCCATTTAGAATATGAGCTTAAGACCTATCTGAAACTCGCGGCCGCGCCTTGCCGAATAGACCCGCCCGAAGGTCGGGCGTCGGTGATCGCATTTTTTTGAACCTTACGTCGACTACTTCAATTGCGGGAAAGGAACGATCCTGGATCGCAAGATGCACCTATCTCTTGTGAGCAGAGGAATTCTTTCCACAACGCTCGTCGCGGCAATGATCTCATCGGCAGGGTCTGGGGCGAAATCCAGTTGGGTGCTCTGCCTAGCAATCTCTACACTAACCGGAACTACCGCTAGGTTGCGAAGACAAGCGCGAAATGGCGAACTCTCCATGTCCAAGATCAAGCGACCAAGTTCCACTAGCTTAGCCAACTCCCATAGCACGATATGTGAAATCGCGAGCTTCTGATGTACCACCAGGGTGTGTTCCTGTTGGGTTAAATCGCCGCTGAGCAACGAAACAAGAGTATGCGTGTCAAGATTGAGCATTCCAGCGGACGCCAGTTGAAAGGATATCGCCTTTGATCTTGATCAAATGCTTCATAGAACCGACGAGCTGTTCATTATTTGCTGAGGGGATCGGAGTGACCTTGGCCACCGGCCGACCCTTCTTGGTGACGATCAGTCCAGAAGGTGAGAGATCATCCAAGATCTTCAAGCACTTTGCTTTGAACGCGGTAGCTGTGATGGTCTTATCGGTCGTTTTCATCATAATCCAACTCTATCATATGACCAGTCCTTCCGGACGGGGTTGTGTGTAGTCAATACCGGGTCCGCGGCAGTGACTGGGTGTCCAAGGCGTCGCCGCTTCGTATGAGCGGTCTCCGAGCGGCAGGTAGCGACCCGGGCCTAAGGCTTCCCTGCCCTTAGGATCCTGCGCTCTGTGACCCCTGAGGCAGACTTTTGGTCCGACGCGAGTTGCTTCCACCGCTTCGCTTGACGATGGCAGATTGCAAGGGCGAAGACTAGCGGAGCGAACCTCCTACGCTGCTTCACACCATGAGTAGCGATGATGGAGATCACCACTTCCATCAGGACAAACACATAGATCATCCGAAAGTGGACCGTGACGGAGACGAAGAAATCACAAGCCAGCATGCCCTTGGCATGATTGCGAACAAAGGTCGTCCAGCGTTGGGATGGAGCGGCCCGCCGTCGACCGTCCTTCACATCCTCCGGCAAATAATTCTGGATCGTGCGAGGTGAGACCTTAATCCCAAGCTTGACGAGGAGTTCAGCGGCGATGCGGGCTTGGGGATTTCCACCGCCAAAACAATTTAAAACCTCGGCGGTGCCATGCGGTGAAGATTTCTGGTCGAACCGAAACTAAAGCTTTCTTCCAATCAAACAGTCTTGCCGCCAATACCATCGTGAGACGCGTGGCATCGGAGGGCCGCCGAGGTCGAACTTGACGTTCCTGGTAGAGGGCCAGCTGTTTCCGCCAGAAGAGATTCTCGGCGGCAAGGTAGAGCGGGACTGGAGGAGACTGCGCAGGAACCGGATGAAGTCCAAATTGAGATAGTAAAGAGTCGAGAAGGCACGCACATAGGTATTGTGAAACGTGGGGCCAGAGTCCTGTAGGGACACTTTGAATGCAAGAGGTTATCGGGCACGGACAATATTTGCGTAGGACAGGTGGCTTTAGGGCGGGTGGTGAGAGCGGGCGGCTTTGACCGAGCTGGTCGTTCGTCGGGCAAATGCCAGCTACTTCCGCGCCGCTCTACACCATAAGGGCAGAGAGCGGAGCTTTGAATCATTGAGTTGTTTTGCTTTGCGATTCTGCATCTCAACACTCAAACCCGCTCTCTACTGGTCCCAGTCTCCAACAGCCCTCAGGAGAATGCTGTTCTCTTTTGCACCAAAAGCAGTTTTATGGCTGCTCCGCAAGCCTACTCTTTGTGGACGGTCCTGTTCTAACAAAAGCATTTGTTCTAGATTTGAAGCCAACCACGATGAGTGGCGCCGACAAGACTAAAAGGATTCATTGGGATTACAGAGGTTAACTTCTTCGGGTTTTCCCTCAACTTTGTCGGCAGCGCTAATTACACTTGGTCCCTCAGCATGGCACCGGTTACATACGTAATATTGCTTTTGCGGGTCTTGTCGGATGGTGCCGCCGCAGTTTGCATGAGTCCAAGTTGTTTCAGCTTGTTCCATGATATCCTCGCAAGAAAACCAAATAACCCGTTCGGAGGTATTCATTTGTGCGGGCGAGTCGGGGTCTGCCTTCGCTAACCCGCCGCTAGTTGACGGAGAGAGCGAAAACAAGTGCGATGAAGCTGAGTGCTGCAAGTCCCGCTCGTGCTGCGAATACTCCAGCTGTCACGCAGGTCCGTCCAGTTCTCTAGACGGCTTTCGCTTTGACGACCCCGCTTGCTCGCCAATCCCTACGACAAGAAACCAGAGCCAAGGCCATTCAGGTTCTCGAGTTGAAGCCAGAAATTGTTCACGCGATGGGTAAATAGCCAGTACACCGCATGCGCCGATGAGTCCCGCTTCCACCTTTCCAAGCCGCGAGAGTGCGGGCGCACGCATCTGGAACGTTGACCGTGAGCTGAAGCTTTCACCGATGGCTCCAGCTTTGACTACCGCGTGCGACCAAAGCCATCCTGATAGCCCCGCAGAAAACCATTACGATAGTCCCGCTGGTAGGCATCTTTGCTGCCGTAGCTGTCACGATAACCGTGGTCAGCGTCACGATAGTCATCGTGATCATCCGGATCAAAGGCTTCACGCCTGTCCAGGTCTTGTCGGCCTGCGCGCAGCCCGTCCCGGTAGCCGATATCATTGGCAACGTCCGCATACCCCCAACGCCGCCTTTCATAGATATCATCGTATCGATCGCGGTCCCGAGAGCGATCGTCATCCCGACGGCCATAAATATCAGCAAACCGCCCAGGTCGCGAGTAGTAAGCATCTCCGTAACCCGCCTCGTAGCCCTCGCGGTAACCTTTCTTGTAATCTCCTTTGTCTCCCATGTACTTTCCGTAGCCCCGCTCACCGTCTTTGTAGTCTTCGGTGCGAAAGTTGTAGCTAGCGCGGCGCTCAAGGTCTTCGCGTCCATGATGAAACCCATCACGGTAGCCATGCTCATATCCATGCTGCCGGGCTTCAATCGATCCGCCATGATAGTCATCTTTGTCATGGGCGGCGACTGCAAGACCGCTCAGGGCGAGCAACATGGTCAAGGCCATTCCAATCTCTTTTAACCTCCTCATCGTTCACGTTCCTCCTTTGCAAAATTTCTCCTCCAATCAACGCTCATTGAAACCTCGAGCGTTTTGTCTGCGGCAGCCATCCGACTTTTCGCTGCGCACATTAGTTATTTTTGCAATCGGGCTGCCACTCTACGGGTTCTTTGCATTGTTCATTGAGCTGCAATAACTTCGAGGACGTGGCACTTTGGGTTCGATCCAGAGATTCGACTCAGAGATGGTGACATTGCGAAATGCTTGAGAACATTCTTCACGATTCGCTTCAAGGGTTTTCTAAGCGAGGCCGCGGTTAGCATTAAAGGCAAGCGGTATCCGCCCCGAGCTGGACCACTCATGCTGATGGAGCGGGTTGAAACCCACGACATCCGAATTCCAGCAAGGGATGCACTCGATAATCAGCATGTACCCTCGGGTGGTGCACCTTGACGCTTGTGGTCCTGGTGGACTCATATCGAACAATTGAAGGGAGCGACGTCGCCGAGTTTGCTACAAATGGAACAATAGTACGATGTGGAATTGTATCGAGACTGTCTTGGAGACGTTCTTGCACCGTTGTCAAAGCGATTCTGTTGGAAAAAGGGGGTTCCATGACCAACCTAAAGTGTATGCTCAGCTTTTTGGCGATTTCTTGTCTTTTGGGTGACCCCGGTTTCTGCGACAAAAAAGCGAGTAAAGTTGGAGGGGATGCGAAAAAAGGTAGCAGTCCAACTGCGCAGTTGCTGTGGTCCCAACCGAGAAATATAACTGCGCTGGATCTGTTTCATGGTCCCGGAGGGGAAAATCACAGGCCCCACGGGCCTTTCATATTCCTCGAGGAGGACCGTGAAGGATCTACCCCCAAACTGAAGATCAAGGATTCAAAGGGTGTCACCTGGATCGTCAAGCTTGGTGAGGAGGCCCAGCCGGAGACAGCGGCAACCCGTCTCTTGTGGGCAGTCGGCTACTTTGCCGACGAAGTCTACTACCTGAAAGAGCTGCGCGTCGCAGGGTTGAGGAAGCTGGAGAGAGGACAAGAGTTCCTCGAGGACGGGGTTGTCAAGGGTGCCCGTTTGGAGCGATTCATTGACGGGGCCAAGAAAGTGGGTAATTGGGAGTGGGATGACAATCCCTTCGTGGGCACTAAGGAACTCAATGGTCTGAGAGTGATGATGGCCTTGATGAACAACTGGGATCTGAAAACTGACAATAACACCGTCCTCGAAATAGGAGGGCGGGAACATCGCTACCTGGTGAGCGATCTGGGAGGAACTTTCGGCAAAACGGGTAGCAATTTTACCCGGTCGAAGGGCGATATGAAAGATTACGCACAATCGGAGTTCATCAAAAAGGCTTCCTCGACCAAAGTGGATTTCGTACTGAAGAGTCGTCCTTTCTTCATGTCGGCGGTTCATGTGCCTTACTATGTCGAGCGCACTGCGATGCAAAAGATCGTGCAGGACATCCCTCGCGACCATGTCCGCTGGATTGGAAAGCTCCTGGCTCGGCTTCCGACCAGGAAGATCAAGGACGCCTTCAGAGCTGCCGGCTACTCGAGTTCGGAGGTTGACGTTTATGCTGGGGAAGTTCGCGAGAGAATAAAAGAGCTCAACCGGTTTTAAAGTTTTGCATTGAGCCGTCCTAAGGCGTGCCCTTTGGGACCGGCGTGCGCATGAGTCTCGAGTGTCGCATCAATCGGTCGCGTCCACCTCCTCGCGGCTGAGCACACCAGGTAACTTCCTGGCAGGGCTTGGGGGGACAGATCGTCGAGGCTCAAGATCGCGACGCTTGAGCTTCTTCTGTAGAGGAACGGCAAGGCGGACATACGAATCTCGACCGAGCCAGGCGCCAACTTCTTCGTTGAGCAGGTAGAGTTGGAAGCGGCCCAGCCCCTTTTTGTAAAAAGGAACCGGAATGCGTAAGAAAGCCTGAAGAAGGCCAGGACCACCTTGCTCCCCCTTCCCACGCTGCTCCACCCCGACCGCAGGTCACAATCG
The DNA here is from genome assembly GCA_963752385.1 of uncultured Acidimicrobiia bacterium. GTDB lineage: Bacteria > Acidobacteriota > Terriglobia > Versatilivoradales > Versatilivoraceae > CAVVYL01. The sequence goes on from CAVVYL010000035.1 coordinate 42,719, forward strand.
AAGAATCTCTTTAATATCTCCATCTCGTGAAGCCGGCAAATCTGGTTAGATCTAGAGGTGTTCAATCCTGACCAGATTTGTCTTTTCCGACCTTTCATAATTCACTTCAATCAGAAAGGAGAGACTATGTTCTCAAACCTTCGATCTTCAAGCATATTGATGCTGGTGTTAACACTCTTCATCGGATGCAGTCGTGAAGCTCAGCAAAAGCAGCCGGTTCAAACGACGACAGAGCAGGGATCCTCAGCAGCGCCTCCTGCACAGCAGTCTGCAAAACGGGACAAGGCGTTGGTACGAGTAGTACACGTGATGCCAACAGGGCCGAGCGTTGACATTTACGCCGACAAAGCTCTTGCTTTTAGCAACGTTAGCTATAGAACGGTGACACCGTACAACGAGCTCCCTGATGGTCGGCTGACGGTTCGTGTCCGTGCCGTCGGAGGCAAGACGACGGAACCGCTCGCCGAAAACAGCGAAATGCTGATGGGTGGACGGCATTACACGGTTATGGCCATGATGGACGACGCGGGAAACGCTATCATCCGAGTGCTGGACGATGACTTGACTCCAGGCCCACAAGACCATGCTCGAGTTCGTGTCATCAATGCTTCTGCCGATGCTGGGGAAGTCGATGTGGCCGCAAAGGGACGGGACAAGACAATTTTTGATGGTGTGAACTTCGGATCCGAGGCCGGCTACAAGGAAGTCCAGCCAATGAGAGGAACTCTGGAAGTCAGGCGCGAAGGAAAGAAGGAAGTGCTCACGACAATTCCCAATCAGAAGTGGGAACCGGGCAAGACCTATACGATCGTTTTAGCAGGTCGCGGGAAACTCGAAGCTATCACTATCCAGGACCAGATCGGTATGACACGGTTTCTGCCCGGCGCTCTCAGGATTCATGAGAGCGATGAAATGACCTCTCAACTCTTGTGCGCGCGTCCATGGTTCTGCCGCCAATGAGCAATCGACCGGCGCAGATCCAGCTTGTTCATGAGAACAGAATTCGACTTGGCCAATTTTGGGCCAATTGTAAATCACAGGTGACATCGCACGTGAAGAGTCTCGGAACTGTTTCCCAAGAGTTGGCCCGCTTCTTATCTCTTTCTGAGGGAGGGAGGTGCAGTCGTGCCAGGAAAACTCCGCTACATTCTTATCGCCATCGCCGTTTTGCTACTCGTCCTCGTCGCTCTTCCGTTCTTTATGGATGCAAATTCCTTCCGGCCGATGATCGAACAACGGCTTTCATCGGCGCTGGGTCGCAGGGTTGAGGTCGCAAACCTGAGTCTTTCGATTTTTACTGGTGACCTTGCTGCCGAGAATCTTTCAATCTCCGACGATCCTAGCTTCACCAAATCGCCATTCCTGACAGCCAAATCACTCAAAATCGGCGTCGAGCTATGGCCGCTGCTCACGTCAAAGAACCTGAGCATCACCGGTCTCACTATCGAGAGGCCGGAGGTTATGTTGATACGCAACAAGCAGGGACAGTGGAATTTTTCCACTCTGGCCACCGGTGGAGACCCTGAGCCCTCGACAGCTGCTAGTGCCAGCCCTCGGGCCACAGCAGCTACGGACGCGAGTTCACGGGCGGTGGTTGCGGAATCGGGCAGCGCCGTACCGGAGTTTAGAGTCCACAAGCTGAGGCTCGAGAAGGGTCGTGTTACTGTTGGTTCCACGATGTCCGACAAGAAAAGTGTCTACGATAACGTGCACATGGAAGCCACCAATCTCTCTCCAAGATCCCAGTTCCCGGTGCTGCTGACTGCCAATCTACAGGGCGGGGGCAACTTCAAGGGGGAAGGGAAATTCGGACCTCTCTACCAGGCCGATGTTTCACTTAGCCCACTTGAGATGAAAATCACTGTCAACAGCCTTGATCTAGCGAAGACCGGCTTTGTCGATTCCGGTGCAGGCCTCGGGGGCATCGTGGATGTCAGTAACACGCTGCACTCCAACAACGGACGAGCGCGTGCCCAAGGTAGCGTGAAGATGAAGCACTTGCAGCTCATGAAGGGAGGAGCTGCTTCTGGTGTTCCTGTAGACGCGGATTTCAACATCGACTACGAATTGCCGAAGAACGCGGGCGTACTCAGTCAGGGAACCGTGAAGATTGGCAAGGCGGTTTCTCGTCTCTCGGGTACCTTCGACCGGCGCGGCGAGTCTGCGGTGCTTAACCTGAAGCTGGTCGGCAAGGACCTGCCAGTTCAAGACTTGCAAGCGGCGCTCCCTGCCTTCGGAGTCATTCTCCCGAAGGGGTCTTCCCTGCAAACGGGAACTCTTAGCACTACTCTGAACATTCAGGGCCCTGCCGACAAGCTGGTGACTACCGGCTTTGTCGGCTTGTTTGATGCCAAGCTTAATGGCTTCGACATGGCGTCCAAAATGGCAGCACTCCCCACCTTTTCGGGCATTCCGAAAGCGGCCGGCGATACTTCCATTCAGAGGCTGACCACCGATGTGCGCGTGGCGCCGGAAGGTATCCGGACTACTGACCTCGAGCTGGTGATGCCATCCATTGGTCAGCTGAACGGTGGCGGAACCATCAGCTCCAGTAACGAGCTTAATCTGAAGATGGTCGCCACGCTGAGCGCCCAGAGTGCTCTCGCATCGGCTGTGGGCGGTCTGACCGGACGCACCATGTCCAAGGATGCCCGCATTCCGTTTACGATTCAGGGTACTGCCTCTGATCCAATATTTCTGCCCGACGTTGAGGGGATAGTCGGCGGCGCGGTTGAGTCGGAACTGAGAAAGGTTTTAGGCGGCGAGTCCCAAACCGAGGGGCTCGGTGATGCACTCGGTGGGATCCTGGGCGGCAAGAAAAAGCACAAATAATCGTAGTTCGCGGGTAATTCGACCGGCCAAAGAGCTTCTTGCTGGGGAAAAATCACGATGATGATGCGACACGGCCAGCAGCCGAATCCAAATGACGTTTCACCCCGCTCGTAAAACCCTATCCTCCACGCTCGTATGAACATCGGAGAGATGGAATTCATGGGAGCTGACGTTCCGCCAAAGCATTCTCAGGCCAATGGGAGGATGTGGCAGAAAAGGTGGGAGAAAAGACCAGCGATGCGACTATTACGGCCGCGGTAAAAATGAAGTTTGCAAGCGATAAGGCGGTCGATGCCTTGAAAATCGATGTTGATACGAAAGATGGTCATGTGACGTTGACCGGAGCCGGTGAATACGAGAGCCGAAGCGGACACCGGGCAGTATGTTAGCTGAACTAAGCATTTTACCTCTCGGTGGCGACTCTCATATCAGCGATGAGTTGGCCGAAGTTCTCAAGCTTGTGGACGGATTTGGACTCCCTTATCAGCTCACGGCCTCAGGAACCTGTATAGAGGGAGAGTGGAATGAGGTGATGGAATTAATACACCTTTGCCACAACCGAGTCCGTGCCAAGTCTGCCCACGTGGTCACTTTGATCAAGATCGAGGATGAGGAAGGCGAACACGACAAGTTGACTCGAAACGTGGCATCAGTCGAGCAAAGGGTCGGGCGGAAACTTGTGAAGGCCAAATCATGAAGGTCCACCGTGAGCCTTGGGCGGTTGGAACCAATTACGCCACCGCCTCTTCTGGTTTAATGAGTGCAGGATCACTTGCCAAGGTCAAGGGGAGGAGAAAACCATGGAAGGCAACGAACTGGCGTTGATTGTGGGACTGGCAGTTATCGTCCTAGGTGTAGTTGCATGGCTTTATTTGCAAAGGCAGCGCAGTTCTCGACTCCGTTCACGCTTTGGTTCGGAATACGAGCACTTGATTAGCGAAACCGGGAATCGCCGAAAAGCTGAAGCGCTCTTAGAGCGCCGGGAAAAACGAGTGAGACGTTTGTCCCTTCAACGTCTCGCTGAACGTGATCGGGAACGGTTCGTGAAACGTTGGCATCAAGCCCAAGCTCACTTCGTAGACAATCCAGGAACGGCTCTTAGGGAGGCGGACGAGCTCGTGGAAGACGTGCTGCAAGCTAAAGGTTATCCACCAGCTGATTTTGAGGAGAGGGCGGGAGACGTTTCCGTTGATCACCCTCAAGTCATCCCAAAATACCGTACAGCCCATGACATTGCTACCAAGGAGCGTCACGATGCAGCGAGCACGGAGGAGTTAAGGCAAGCCTTCGTTTGCTATCGTGAACTGTTTGAAGAGCTATTAGGAATCAGGAAAGCGGAAGAAATGGAGGAAAGATATGAACCCACGTTTCGAAGATGAGGAAAGATCACGGCGCGGCGCACGACAGATTCCCGTGGAGGATGGAAAGGAATTCAATGAGCAAGATCCACGCTTGCACACGGCTGACGTAGCCTCGGTAGGAGAACGCACTCTGCGAGCACCGGCTGAAGCGGCTGTGCAGACAGAAGCAAGACGACCGGTTCCCGGTGCTGCAGAGCGAGCCGAAGAGACGACTCCTTTGTTTTCAGCCGACGAGACCGATGATTTCCAGTCTCGCTGGGATTCGGTACAAGTGAAATTTGTGGACGAACCGCGCCGGGCCGTCGAACAGGCCGATTCGCTCGTGGCAGCGGCAATCCAACGTCTGGCACAAGTGTTCGCGGAGGAAAAGAGCAAGCTCGAAGGTCAGTTCAAGCGGGGTGACAATGTTTCAACGGAAGATCTCCGCGTGGCTCTGCAACACTACCGCACCTTTTTCGCGCGTTTGCTGTCAATCTGAACAGCTTGCTCACGGCGAGGCCAAAAGACAATCCCACCGCCGAAATCTGGCGAGTCGTTGCGAGCCGACGACTCGTCCGCTTTTCCAAGGGTTCCGTCTTGGCTGGAAGGGAAGGAAGAGGTTGCTTGGGACAGCTGGGCGAACCATATGCTTTTAGCAACCCCCAAATTTGAAGCACACAGCGAACATTGCGGATCACGCCTCAGCGGAGTGCTGCGATCAAGCGAACTTGGACGGCTCAGACGTCTTGCTCGTTGCCGTGTGAGTCGCAATCAATTGTCAGTTGTCCCCCTGGGTCGCCACGGGGCTTGGTAAGCGGGCAAGACAAGTACTGACAATCATGTCCGAAACTCAAGAGGATAAGGGCAGTGTTTTGGAGAACGAACCGCCATGAAGCCGTTTTCCGACCGCTTTGAGGCAGGCCGCTTTCTCGCGCCAAAGTTAGCCCACTTTCGTGAGCGTCCGGGAGCGATGGTGCTCGCACTACCCAGAGGCGGCGTGCCGGTTGCCTATGAAGTCGCCAAGGATCTCCATATCCTTCTCGATATCTTTCTGGTGCGGAAGCTTCGGGTGCCGGGAAGCGAAGAGGCGATGGGAGCCGTTGCCAGTGGGGGTATACAAATCATTAACGACGACATCGTGGCCGCCCTGAACATTTCAGAAGCCACCATCAACTCAATAGCACGCCAGGAACAAGAAGAACTGCAAAGGCAAGATCGTCTTTACCGCGGCAATCGCCCGGTGTTGAATGTGTTCGGTGCAACTGTCATTTTGGTTGATGATGGCCTGGCGACGGGCACTACGATGAGGGCTGCAGTGTTGGCTCTACGGAAACAAGAACCGTCGCGGATCATCATCGCGGTTCCGGTAGCCGCGCCTGAAACCTGTACCCGGTTCAGATCGGAAGTCGACGAGATCATCTGCGGCATAACTCCAGAACCTTTGGGTTCGATTGGCGATTGGTACGAAAGATTCGTACAGCTTTCCGACGAAGACGTAGCCGAACTCTTGGATCGTGTTTTGCTGATCAAACAGTCAGTGCCGGAGTTGTGAACCTCAAACCCTTGGAGCAAAAAACACCTGCGGCCCTACCATAGGGATCTCGGTTGCAGTATGTTACAGCCGAATTCGGCATTATCAATTCCAGTTCGGGTCCTATTCGGTGAACAGAAACGCGGCTCCGCTGAATCCCGGAGTCCGTCCATGGTCGCGTTTTTGAACATCACGCGATGAACGCCGGTGATTGCGTGAATCGGCAAGGAATGTTGACGGAAATTGAAAGTATTTCCTTGTGTTACGTCTGATTGGACGGTAAGCTAAGAGTGCGTTGATCAGTTCTTGTGATCCCAAGAGAAATCAAGAGGCCACAGAATCCCTGACTCTGTGGCCTTTTTCATTTTCGAGAGATGGCAGCAGGCTGCCCGGTCATGCCGTGAGCTGGAGCTCTCAGGAACTGAGATAACCGCATATCAATATTTTTCAGTGAGGAAAAGAGAAAAGCATGAAAGAACAAGGTGTAGTGAAGTGGTTTAACAACGAGAAGGGCTATGGATTCATCCAGCGCAGTTCTGGATCCGCTGATGTATTTGTCCACCATAGCGCGATTCAAGAAGAAGGTTACAAGTCCCTCAATGAAGGGCAGGCAGTTGAGTTCATAGTCACCACGGGTCCCAAAGGACCGCAGGCTACCGAGGTGGTAAAAATCTAGTCGAAGGTCTCCATTCGTAAAGTTGAGACCCTGAAAGAGGGTCTCAACTCGCTGCTCTTAGGGTCATGAGTCGGTTGAGCTAAGCGACTTCGTTTTAAAATGCCTCACCCTAGCCGTTTTCGAGGAAGGGAGAATCGCAGACCATGCGAAAAAAGCGTCCTCTGCGGCATCAAAAGGAGAGTTCAATGGCTCCGATGCAACAACATCGGGAGGCCAAGGGCATTGAAAAGCAATTACAACTCGATGCCAGGAAGCAGGCGTTAAACCGCTGGGATGAAGCGAAGGCGCAGCCGGATAAAAAGAAAGCGAAACCAGCATCATAGACCGCCCCGAACTCGGGGTACTAGGACTCTTGAAATGCATCCTTCCTTTGCCAGTCTGCCTTGATGCAAGCATAGCGCTACCAGATCCGAGACATTCGCTTCGCCCACGCACATGACGGTGTTTCCGCCTCCCCAATCAGTGCTTCAACAAACGAGTGTGGTAGCCCCACCTGGTGGTGCGGGTGCGGCGAGCCCCGGGCGACCTTAACGAAGACGACCGGGTGGATCGGCACGGCCTCAACATGCTGAGGCGCGACCTGGGCAAGCAGGTTGCCGAAAGCGCCTGCGGAGCCGAGTGTGATCTCGACGGCAACGGCACGATCACGGCAAACGACCAGAAGCTGATGGCGCAGTTGTGCGATTCGGAGGGGTGCGCTTTCGCCCAGGCCGAGTATGTGGGTGGCCTGTCGCCTCACGAACCGGACATGCTGGCGGTTCGGCAAGCCGATGAGGCTGCCGACCAAGCCGTCCTCGCCGCTCACCTCGAAGACGCAGATCTGGTGAGCAGCGCCGAAGCTGAGAGCAGCGGACCTGAGCTCCACCAGGCGTAGCTCGAACGCAAGCAGGGGCTGCGCAACGTCCGCTACTACTACAAGGGAAAGCCGGTCACCTCAGGACCCTTTGCGCAACGGCCCGTGGCAACGGCCAAAGCGGGCCACATCGTTCGCAAGTAAACAAGAAGAGTGACCCGGCAGGTCCACTTGTGGAAAGCAGTGATCCATACGGTGGGCCAGAAACACTCGGTAGGGACACGGTGCTCCCCGCGTCCCTTTTCGTTTTGTGGATGGTGGGGACGCCCTCACTTACGGTCGAGCTTCTGATGGGCTTCTGATAGGAGAACTGATGGCCACGAGAATAGTCCTGTACACCCTGCTCTCTGTGTGTTTGGCAGTCGGGCGCGCTTCAGTTGGAAAGCTGCACGCCTACCGGGCTGCGGGCCCTCCTCAAAGCCAAACACAAAGCACTCCAGACGCGCCAAGCCAGGAGGATTTGCAGACCAGCGCTCAGGAGACTGAAGAAGAGCCCGAGAGCGACGAACTCTCTCCCGCCTCGGTTCACTTCGATACTTCCAGCTTCTCGCCCCTGATCCTGGCCCTTTATCAGGCAACTCGGGAAACCAAGGAAAAACCAACTCTGGCTAAACTCGCTGAAGCTCGTCAACTGATCGAAAAAGGCTCGGACGTCAAAGCGATCGATTCCTCCGGACGAACTTCGCTGCACTGGGCAGTGATGGGTTCGAGTCATGCCACAAAACCCGAGATCCTGACGGCTTACACAGAAATAGCTGACGGACTGCTTGCGCGCGGCCTGGCTGTGAATCACGAGGACGTGTATAACAATACCGCGCTGGATTACCTTCTCTACTCTCCGAACTTCGAAATGCAGACGCTGCTGCTGGAAAACGACGCGACCAGCGGCTCTTTTGCTGCCTTTGTTCAGTTTTCCAGGGAAGCTCGCAGCCAAAACAAGGGAGTCTCTCCAGTCACGACCGGTGCCACGCAAGAGTTGAACTTGACGGCCGGGCTGATGATTCCTGTCCGACTGAAGACCCCCGTTTGGAGTGACCGGTCTCGGATTGGTGATCCTGTCGAAGCCGTGGTCACGTCTCCTGTACTGAAGGGTTCGCAGATCCTGCTGTCTCCAGGGACGGAACTCAATGGAACTGTGTTATTCGCGCGGAAAGCCCCCGATACGTACAGCCGTCCACGTCTGGTGCTGGATGTGTCCAATATCATCCACCGGGATGGTAGCAAATCGCCTTTATATGCGCGCGTGCTCGCGGTGGACAACGCCCGTGAGACGGTCGAGAACAACGAAATCCGTGGCATTATCCAGCCTCACGCCTCAAAGAGGATGTCCGTTGCGATGACGGTCATCGGGATTGCCAATCCCGCCATGGGCCATGCCGTGCGGGGCGTGAGAACAGCCTATGGCACCTCCCTGCGGCGCGAGATTGCCTTTCTTGGAGGAACGGATTTGATGATTCAGGTTGTCCAGCCATCGCTCCTGAAGAAAAAGGATCCTTGGCGAGAATGGCCGGTTCTTGCCATCGAGGAAAGGCTTCAGCGCCTAGTGCAGGCCGCGCCCTTGCGGACGGAAGCAGCCCACCAAATACCTTCTGACTTGACCAATGTGTTTTTCATTGGCACACGTCCGGAACTGGAAGCAGCATTCCAGGCGGCTGGGTGGAAGACCGCTGCTGACGTGGGCCTGAAGTCGGCTTTTGAAGAGTTGCAAGCCGCCTTGAGGAAAAGCGGCTATGATCGGGCGCCGGTTTCGTTGCTAACGTTAAATGGGGCTCCACCGGATATGGTGTTTCAGAAGACTTTGAACACGATTTCCAAGCGACACCACGTGCGCATCTGGAAGCAAACCGGAATTTTGTATGAAGGTCGGGAGACCTGGGTGGCCGCGGCAACCCACGATATCGGCATCGCCGCAGGTGGCAAGGGCACCAAATGGTTTCACCGGATTGATCCGCGGGCGGATCGGGAGCGAGAGTGGATCAAGAATGAACTCTTGTTTGCAGGAGCGGGCAGCGGTTACGCACTGGTGGACCGCCCCGGCGCTCCGACGAGAACGAAAAACGCAACCGGCGATGAGTTGATCACAGACGGCAAAATGTTGGTCCTGGCCCTGGGGAAATCGAACGTCGGCCCTTGAATGTCTCCGCCCATCTCCGAACCATTCCGCCCCGAGCGCCTTATTCTGGGTGTTATTGCAGCTGCTCTTCCGGTGCTGCCGTCATCAATTGTTGTTAGGCCTGTGCTACGCAGATATTATCCAGGTTCGATAAGCGCTTGAATTGAAAGCACCGTTGTGGAAGTCTGGACCCATGCTATGTGAATCCATCCTACACGCTGGGTTGACACTTTACCGTCTCACCAGGGAGTCAATCCGATATCTGGGCAGTCTCCTCCGATCTAAATGCGCCTCGGCGGCTGAGAATCTCCTCTTGCGCAAACAGATGGCCCTCTACCCGGAACGTCAAGTTCGACCTCGACGGGCCACCGATGGCACCCGGCTGACGAGGGCATTGGCGGCAAGACTGTTTGATTGGAAGGAAGCTTTAGTTTCGGTTCGACCAGAGACCTTCACCGCATGGCATCGCCAAGGATTTAAGTTGTTCTGGCGGTGGAAATCCCGACCCATCGGCAGACCGCGGATTCCCAAAAATCTTCGTCAACTGATTTCTGCTGAGACGGCTCCAACTTGGCGAGATGCTCTCGTTGCCGCAGTCCCGCCCGATGCCTTCGATTGGACGTCGTTGTCACGAGTTGAGGATACAGGATGAGAGCACCACCTGTTACGCCACTCCTCGCAGTCTTCGTGTGCGCATACGCCGCATGGTTGCCTCCATACTTCACGGCTGCGATTGAAAGGGACGGGAGCGCCGCACCGCGTGAGAGCCGCATCCCGGTCGGGGGCGCGGAGCTGTATTCCCGAGAAATCGGGCAGGGCACCACAATTATTATTCTCCATGGTGGACCCGATTTTGACCACAGCTATCTCCTGCCCGAGATGGATCGCCTGTCCGATTCATACCGCCTCATCTACTACGACCAGCGGGGGCGTGGCCGATCGGCTGATCGGGTGCAGCCCGAGGACGTGACACTGGCATCCGACATCGCAGATCTAGAGACGGTGAGACATTATTACAACGTCGATTCGGTGGTATTGCTGGGGCACTCCTGGGGCACCGTGCTTGCCCTTGAATATGCGCTTCGGTACCCGCAGCGGGTGTCTTGCATGATCCTTCTGAATCCGGCACCGGCGTCCACGGATCACTACAAACAGCTCAGAAAGGTATGGCTTGAGAAGCGGGCTGTCGACATGGACCGAAAAAAAGCCATAGCAGAGTCCGATGCTTACAAGGAGGGCGATCCGGATGCGGTCACCGCCTACTATCGGATCCATTTTAGGCCGGCTCTGGCGCGACCGGCGGATTTTGAAAAGATTATCGCAAGTTTCAGGTCGAGCTTCACCAAAGAGGGCATTCTCAAGGCGAGAGCCATAGAAAGCCGACTCATGAACGACACATGGTCCTCGCCAGAGTATGACCTGCTTCCCAAGCTCAAGAGCCTTAGGATTCCGACGCTAGTCATTTATGGCGACCACGACTTCATCCCCGCCACTACGGCTGATCACATCACTCAGGCGATTCCAAATGCCCGCATGGTGACGTTGAAAGACTGCGGACATTTCTCGTATTTGGAATGTTCTGCTGCCGTCCACGAACATATAGACACTTTCTTTCACGGCAAATGAGATCCGCTCGTCTGCATTGAGCCGGGACGCCGAGGGCTGATCACGTGCAGCAAGGGGCAAACCTTGCGAACGTCGTGTTTGTGGAAGAGTTGCCGACCGCCCGGGAGTTTTATAGGTCAAGGAGTAGGGAGCCGTGACCAGGCGTCAACACAAGGTTCACACTCAGTCCAGATCTTTGCCGCCAATGATCGCATAAACAGATTCTTATCGAACATCTTGACCCTACGGCCTGGAGAGCCAAACCGCCCGGCAAGGCCGCACCACTGACCAATAGTTTCAGCGCCCTACTGCTGTGCCAATCTGAGTAGCCTCGGCCACTTCGTTTGGGCGTTTCTCATGGGGTAAAGATTAGGATAACTGGATTTGGCAGGTCATCAACGAGCTTAGAATTGTCGGGGCAAGCGACCATAACCGACAAGAATCAGCACCGCGTCAGTCTGGATGCTCGGGCGGTCAGTTTCCGATAACCCGACTACACATCCAATGACCCATTTGCTTAGAGCATGTGCGGCGTCGCGTCGCCACGTGCGGCGCGGGATGATTCTGGCCATCCCTCCGGCTTCATCCTGCTGACCAATTACAACCTGAAAAAAGAGAATTGGACCAAAAAGATGAGGGCTGTAAGCTATGGTTTCTCAGTCGCTTGGAGTTTCTTGACTCTCGTGTGCGGGTTCCCACGTGAAGTCATTGCCCTGTTGACTCACAAAGCCGTCGGAAGGGAAGTGGAATGCGATGACTCTGCAGCGGTCTGCAGAGGCCCGGTCGAGGATCTGTCTGCGCGTGTTAACAAGGGTTGGTCGGTCCGTATCGAAAATCAAGTTCCACTCAGGACACTTCACCTGCTCAGGCAGCAGGAAAGCATCGGCTACATACAGGGCCTGCTCGCCGCCAGAAGCAAGTGCCACTCCCATGTGACCAGGAGTGTGCCCGGGGGCAGCGAAGGCGTTCACGCCTCGAGAGATCTCCCGCTCACCATCAAGGAGCTCGACTCGGTCAGCCAGTGGGAACAGGTAGCGTTTCAACCACTGATGCATGAGATCTTCCAGGGGTGGAATCCCCATCAATTGGCCCGTTCCGAGTTTTCCGCTCAACGACAGCGAGAGCCAGAACTCCCATTCAGCTCGGGCCATCAAGAGCCGTGCGTTCGGGTAGGCGAACCGGCCGTCTTCGTTCAGCAAGCCGCCGATGTGATCTGCGTGCGCATGCGTGATGAAGACCATATCAATCAGATCCGGCGTGTAGCCTGCTTCGTGAATTTGCGACTGCAACCTGCCGGTGTACGGCCCGAGCGGCCCGGCACCTGTGTCAAGCAGGATCCGCTGAGTGCCGTTATCGAGAAGCATTGCCGTGTACGGAATGGGAACTTCGTCGGGGAGGTCGCCAAAGATTGCTCTGGTTTGCTCGGAGTCCAAAGTCGCCTTGGGGTATTGGAAGGTACCGTCCTTCAACAAGAAGCATCTTATCGAACCGACATTCACTACACGCATAGGAGCTCCTCATGCACTAGCCGCTGTGCGAGCATAGTCCCGGACGGAAGTCAGTTGAATGGGGAAGACTTCGAGTGCATCCCCAATATCCATTTTCGCTCCTCGCGCATAGGCCAGCTGCAAGCCGGCAAAAGTTTTGGCCAGCGGATCAACGGCCGATTCAAACTGCATTTGCAGTACATCTGTGGCGATGTGCTCTACGTGGAAAGTTCTGCCGGAGGCCTGCTCGAAAATCTTCACAACGTCGAGCGGACTCAGTGCCTCCGGCCCTCCGGCCATGAATCTCCGGTTACAGGCCTTATCGGTTTCATGGGCTCGGACTGCCATCTCGGCAATATCCCTGTAAGAGACCCAAGAGCTGGGGTTCCGGCCGTCGCCATAAATCACTGCCTTGTGGTTGACGTAGTCGAAACCCAGCGGCGGGCTGAGCCAAACCTCCATGAAGAAATTGCCTACCAGATTCGTCCACAACATTCCGCTGGTAACCACCGCTTCCTCGAAGGCCAGCTTGGCGTCAATCAACGGGCTATCACCGTATTGTTTCATCAACCCGAAAAACGTGAAATGCTGCACCCCAGCTACCTTGGCCGCCTGAACCAGTGCAATCTGGCCCAAGCGGTCCACGCTTTCAATAGAGTCTCCTTCCTGGCGCGAAAGGGTCGAAGATGCGGTGGAGATCACCGCCTCAATGCCCATGCAGGCCTGCGCCAGGCTGGCGGCATCCTTCAAGTCGCCCCAGGCCATTTGGCAGCCGGAGGCTTCGAGAGTCTTGAGGCGTCCACGGTCCGCCGTCCTGCGCGCCAGCGCCCGAACTCTTTTGCCTCGCTCGCGCAGGCGACGGCAAATCTCACTTCCTAGCAGGCCAGTCGAGCCAACGACAAGTAGCATTGATTCCTCCCCGTGACGCACCCGCGGATCGAGCCAGCGGGTGCGTCCTTCTTCAGTGGACTCAGTATCAAACGCTATAGGTCAGTTTTGAAAGAGAGCAGGGGTTAGCGTGGGGTTAACGACGAAGTTAGTGCGTGGCTCCGATGTTGTCTTCCCAAAGCGGATCACAGGGTAAAACCAGCAGCCACGGATTGTGTTCTTCTTTGGCGACCGCAATCCAGTGTTGCGCGGCGGCGAAATCGCCCAAGGCAAGGCTGATCAGAGCGCGATCAATCTTCGAGTAGTAGTGAAGGCGGCCAATCTCGTCCATCTGAGAGTCAATAGCGCGGGCTTCGTCGCCCTGACCCATGCGGGCCAGGCAAAATCCGAGGGTCGCCAGGTGGTAAGTGTAAAAAGCACGCCCCTGCAGAAGCGGCATGGCCATCCGAGCGACTTGCACAGCTTCGGCCAGGTTGCCTTGCGCTGCGTGGCAGCGTGCGAGGCATAGATAGGAACGGTAAAAAGAAGGGTGCAAATCGATGGCTCGGCGGCATTGTTCGATCGCCAGTTCATAACGGCGTCCCCAGTAGAGGAGAAAGGCGAGATCGTTTGCAATGGGAGCGGAAAGTGGATCGAGCTGCTCCGCGTGGCGGAGCGCCGCCAGTGCTTCCTCAGTTCGCCTCTGCGAGCCAAGGAAGAAAAGTCCGTAGCCGTGCCAGGCGAAAGCATAGTTGGGATCCAATCGGAACGCCTGTTGCCAGTGGGAATCGGCCGACGTCGTGTCCTGGTCCAGGAAGAGGCTTACGGCTCCCAACGCCGCATGCGTCTCGGCCGATCCCGGGTCAAGTTGAAGGCTCCGGCGCGCTGCTGCCTGAGCCTTCCTGAGGCAGGTCAGAGGCGGCTCCAGCCCGTGCATCGCCATAAGAAAGTAAGTGTCGGCGAGTGCAGCCCAGGCGCGGGCGAAGCCGACGTCACGCGCCAGAGCCTGTTCGTAATGTTCAAGAGCCCGATGGAAGCCGTGCTCTGTTCGCTGGTACCAGTAGTAACGGCCCTTCAAGAAGAGCTGATACGCTTCAACGTCGTCAGTTGAGACGGGACGAGGCGCAAGTTGCGTACGCAAGGCGCAGGCAATTGCGGACGAGAGCTCGTCCTGAATCCGGAAGACATCGCCAAGGGCACGCTCCCAGCGCTCAGACCAGATCTGGAAGCCGCTTTCAGCCTCGACCAGCTCCGCCGATACCCGCAATCGTCCTCCAGCTTGCCGAACGCTTCCGGCGACGATGTAGCGCACCCTGAGCCGCTGCGCGACCTCCCGGGCGTCCTCGGATTTCCCCCGAAGTGCAAAGGTTGACGTCCGCGCGACGACACGTAGACCTGGAATCCGCGACAGCGCCAGAATGAGTTCCTCCGTGAGACCGTCGCTGAGGTAATCGCCTTCCTTGTCTGCTCCCAGATTGTTGAACGGAAGTACAGCCAACGAAGGATCGGGATGGCTGGCCTGACTTGCAATGATGAATCTTGGTACGTAGCTACCCTTCCGGTATTCGATACGAATCTGGTCTAGTAGGCCCTCCCCGGCGTAGTACTCTTCCAGACGAGCCCGAAGCTTTCGAGCTTGTACCCGCACAATGGAGTCAATTTTGGGGTCGAATGCCTCACCGCGGCCAAACACATCCATCCCCAGCGTATATTCCTTTAGCTCCCCAGGCTCACCGGCCAGCGTCTTCTCGACGGTATACTTGAGTAGGCGAGCAATGCTGTCGGCTGATGCGATCCGTTGACTTAAAAGCAGCCGTCGCAAGTGAGCTCGGACCGCGTCAGGTGCAATGAGAGAAGTTCCCATCACCGTCATCCATAACTAAGGTCGCCGGTCGCATTTGTGGCTGGTGGCCGTCTCGTCCATTGACCTGGATGCCACAAGATAGCCAGGCTCGTCTCGCGAACTCAAGGCTCTGGCCAAGGCATCAGTCCATCTCAGTGGCAACTTTGAGCGCCTCATTTCAGTCGCATCCCCTTGCGCGGGATGTGAGGGTGGCAGGCAAGGCCTAAAAATTGACAATTTCGTCTCCTCGCCTGCGCAACAGACCTTCATTGAGGAAGTATGGCACGTTGGTCAAGAGAGGTGCAGATTTGGCAAGGGCCGTCCGAGCGCCGTAACGTCCAACCCGCCCTTCACCGAGCTTCTTAAGGCTTTCGTAGTGTGAAAGATTGGAAGGGCCTTCAGCCATTTTCGAAGTTTCCGGGGAGCCGACCGTCCTCTCGGACACGACGTTCTTTCTGCTTCGGTGGTTCAGCGGTACGTCAACTGGCCAGCACTTCTCGCAATTGGTACGCTTGCCCGGATTGACAATGGCGTTGCAAGTCGCGGATACTAGCGACAGCGTGCGACAGGGCACCCCCGGCCCGCGGCAAGGGAACAAATCCCACCTGCTTCGATTCAGACAGCGTGCTTTGAATCTTCTTTCAGCCTGTATCAGCGGGTCACAGGCGCTCATGAAAGGAGATCGCCATGACCACATCAAAGCTTCCTGCTCGTCCCTCCCTGGAATCCCTGCGCAAGCAAGCCAAGAAACTGGCGCGCGGCATCGCTGCCGGCGATGCAGAAGCCATCGCCCGGGCGCGTGCCCAGCTGCCGCAAGCCAAACTGCCGTTGTCACAGCGTGATGCCCAGCTGGTGCTGGCGCGCGAATATGGGTTTCCAGGCTGGCAGGACCTGGTTAAAGAAGTAAAGCAACGCCTGGGCAGAGGACTCGAGTGGGCCGTATCCCAAGCCCGCCGCCGCATCCATGACAATGACATCGAAGGTCTGCGGCAGCTGTTGGCGGAATACCCGGCGCTACTGTCGTGGAGGGCGGATGAAAACGACGGCGGGCTGCTCGGGATGGCTACCGAATCCTACGGCGACAGCTTCGACCCGGCCCGGGAGCAGGCACTTCACGCGCGCGGCATGTGCCGAGCTCCTGATCGATGCCGGCGCAGTCGTCGCGCCGTCGGTATGCGATGGCCTCATCGCTTCCCGCGCAAGGGGGTTGATCGATCTCTTCCACCGCAGAGGCCTTCTTCCGCGATCGCTCAAGTTCTTTGCCGCGCTCGGCGACGTCGATGGCGTTCGCGCACTGTCTGGATACGAATGTCGACGATCTTGCCGCGGTGAACGAAGCGTTCATGTGTGCTTGCCATCTCCAGCACGCGACCGCAGCGGCGCTGCTGTTGGATCGGTCCATCACGCTCGACGCCGAGCTGGGAAGGCGGATCGATGGCGGGCCAGGACGTTCCGCATTTGTCCAATACTTCATCGACGGAATCAAGCTCGACCTTCACCAACGCCGACCCTGCCGGGCCCTGGCAGGCTTTTGTGATGCGACAGGTCGTGCGCGCGGTGAACGACGGCGACCTGACATCCTTTGTCGACGGATTGCGGCGCGAAGCATGGATGCTGGCAGACGCATGCGTGAAATTCCAGGTCGGATTGATCGAGCGGGCGGTGCTGCGCGATCGCGAAGCTTTCATTACCGCTCTTCTTGATCTCGATCCCGCTCTGCTGCACCGTCGCGTGCCGCCGCCATCGCAGGCCATTGGATTCGCGTTCACGTATGCGAAGACCCATCTGCTTCCGATGCTGCTGCGCATCTGGCCCCTGCCCGACGATCTGCCACACGCAGCCGGGAACGGGGACTTCGCACGCGTGAGACGCTGGTTCGACGCGGCGGGCAAGCCTGCACTGGGCGACCTCGCGAATCATTTTCCCGCCAACAGTGCCTCCGCCCGCAAGGACCTGCAATGGGGCGAGCCCAGTGTGCAGCAGGTTCTCGACACCGCGCTCGCCTGGGCGGTCATCAACAACCACTTCGAGATCGCCGACTTTCTTCTCGGCGCACGGGGCCGATATCAACACGAACTGGAGCTCCCATGAGCCCGCCAGCATCCTGCATGAGCTGGCGCACTTTCACAAAAATTACGAAGCCATGCAATTCCTCATCGACCGCGGCATCGACATGACGATCCGCGATTATCGCTGGGGCGCTACCGCCCAGGGTTGGGCATATTACGCTGCGAACGACGAGAAGATGGCGCAGTGGCTGCGCCGAGGCGCAACAACGGCGGGAGCAGGCATCGCGCTGAGAGCGACCAAGCAAGTCGGCTTCAGAACCTTCTTTTCGTCTTTCAGTCGGCGTGACGAACACAACGGCGGTGAAACTTCCAGCCCGGGAGCAGCCGGTAGGGAGAATAGCTCCGTTCCAACGCCGTAGAAGGTGTGAAGGAATTGAGTTTTTAGGGATCTTCGACTTTTCCCATCCCATTGTTGAGAAAGATGGGATGAAGTGTCTGGTCTGATTGGGCTGAGGCCAACGTAGCTCTCCGTCGTTTGTACTGAAACATGATCCAGCAGAAATTGGATCTGTTCCAGTTTCGCCGCCTGCGGCATAGTGCAGGACCCATGACCAACGAAGTGCCGGAGTGCAGATTGCCCCCAGCACGCTTCAAATCGGAAAGGATAACGAGTAAGACGGGAAGGAAAGCAGCACAGCTACCCTACATCGGATGGGCGGGCTCACTAGCCGACAGTCTTGCGCATTTCGGCAGCGATCAACTCCGCGAAGTGGCTTTTTACATAGTCGCTCGTTTTTCGAATTATGGTGGCAGGGTCCTTGCGTTTGGTGTGGCCGCACTGATGCGTCTTTAAAATGGATTCCTTAACCGTCAAGGATTTCTTGCACTTGGAACAAACTATGGGCACAGGTTACTCCTTAGTAAGGTAGGTCATGACAAGCTCAACAAATGAGACTTTTTATCCTAACTGGTAGATTAGATGCCAATTGGAGGGTAATGGATATCCACCGTCAGAAATACTTGGGACTTCCGTCGACGCTGTCTCAGTTTCCGGTTTGCCCGTCATACGTCACCTTGGTTTGGTTTTGGTAAACACGCATTTTAAAAGAACGCCCCTTTTTGAGGTAGGGTTTGAGGATTGAACTCATCCCTTAATGGAAAGGAGCACGCGTATGGATAGCACAAAGTACATCGGCATGGACGCTCACAAAGAAACGATTTCGATCGCGGTGATGAATTCCGCCGGCAAGCTGGTGATAGAGTCGACCCTCGAGACGGAGGCCCTGACCATTTTGCATTTTGTCCAAGGGCTCCGAGGAAACCTCCAGGTGACATTTGAAGAAGGAACCTGGGCCGCTTGGTTGTACAACCTGCTCAAGCCTTTCGTCACGAATGCTGCAGAACCCTGGCCTAGCAGGTCGAGGAGTGCAACCGTTATGCCAAATCCAGATCCCGTTGTTGATTCGTTGCAAATCTCTCGCATCGCAGCAGATCTGCAGCATGAGGCACGTCCGGTCGCACCAACGGCAGGTCCACCGGGGGCCGGAATCCTATCCGAACCGATAGCCCGGCTATCTGGATCGGATACTTGAAGCGCGGCGTGATGTAGAAGGTTTTTGGTCAAACACAGCGATCCGAGCGATGATGAACGTGACCGAGTTTAGGCTACCCACACCAGTGCCATGACGCCATTTCCCTTGGGGTTTCTTACCTGCCTCAGCGGCTTCTTCCGTTCCCGGTACAACCTCAGTCTCGAGATTTGTGCCCTCCGTCAGCAATTGGGCGCGCACAAGCGATCTACGCTCGTGGATTTGCGTGGACAAAGAATTCGGGCTAATGATGGAATGGAGCGTCAATGGACAAAACGATACAAGGAGTAGAAGAGATGAGAGTGGAATGGAGAGAGCTCAAACTACCCGATTTTGGGTTGCCTCAGGTATTACCTGAGATACCGGCACGTCTGTACGAGGAGCGATGTCGACAAGCATACTCCGCAGCCGGTTGCAATTGGCTGGTGGTCTATGGTGATCGCGAACACTACGCCAATCTGGCTTACCTGACTAACTTCGACCCACGTTTCGAAGAGGCAGTATTGCTCCTAGGGCCCCATGAAACCCGCATGCTCCTGGTAGGTAACGAGGGCTTGGGATATGCCAGCATGGTCAGCCTTAGACTGAACATCATGCTCTGCCAGTCCTTCAGCCTCATGGGACAGGACCGAAGCCTTTCACCTCACCTTCTTGATATCCTCAGTGATGCCGGCATTAAGCGTGGCCAAAGTGTGGGGGTCGTCGGCTGGAAGTATTTGGAACCGTTTGAAGCCATGGAACATATCCCAGGTTTCTTTGCCCCTGCTCTACTTGTTGATAGTTTGCGAGTACTTGTGGGAGACCCGAATGCGATCGTAGACGCTACCTGGGTACTCATGCATCCCACCCATGGCTTAAGGGCTCGTAACGAGGTTGAACAGATAGCCGCCTTCGAATGGGCAGCCGCAAGAGCCACTTTGGCAGTATTACAAGTCCTGCGAGGAGTGCGGCCGGGCATGACTGAGCTGCAAGCGGTCTCCAACATGCGGTTTTCGGGCGAACCTCTCTCTGCCCATGTTATGTTCTCCTCTGGGCGCGATGTGATTGTCGGCCTGCGCAGCCCTACCACACGTGTTATTGAGCGAGGAAACGGAGCCACTATTGCAGTTGGTTTTTGGGGAGGACTTGGCTGCCGCGCTGGGCTAATTGACGAGCAGGAGCCGGACTTCCTTGGCAAAATCGCCATACCCTACTTCAGAGGTCTTGCAACATGGTATCAAACCGTACGCCTCGGAGTGGCGGGCGAAACTATTTTTGGACAAGTATCTGAGGTACTTGCCCAAGGAGGCTTAGGCCCTATGCTCAATCCCGGCCACCTCACTAGTCTGGATGAATGGGTGCACACGCCCATACGCCATAACAGCTCGGACTCGATTGCTTCAGGTATGGCTTTCCAATGCGATATCATCCCGGTGCCTATGCCTCCCGGCTGGGCCATGAATTGTGAAGATCCTGTAGTATTCGCTGACGAGGCGTTGAGGAAGGAACTCAGCCAGCGCTTTCCAACTATTTGGTCTCGTATGCGCGCACGGCAAGAATTTATGCGCCAAGAATTGGGAGTGCAGATTTGTGATGAGGTCTTACCTCTTTCCACTGCGCCAGCCTATCTTCCACCTCTGTGGTTATCCTCCTCACGCGTGCTCACGGTTACTTAAGCTAGCTGGGTGCCCAAAACAAGTGCTACTAATGCCGTGACTCGCCCTTTTTCTCCTGGTTGTCGGTCGCCAAAAGTCTATTGCCCGGGATTCGTGCACTTAGAATCGAAGAATTAGCGCGAAGTTGAAGTGCTGAAACAGTCCAGGACACTTGTCGAGAAGCAAGCAAGTTGG
Source organism: uncultured Acidimicrobiia bacterium (assembly GCA_963752385.1). Taxonomy (GTDB): domain Bacteria; phylum Acidobacteriota; class Terriglobia; order Versatilivoradales; family Versatilivoraceae; genus CAVVYL01. Next base: position 63,293 of record CAVVYL010000035.1, read on the forward strand.
GGTCTCCGCGGCGCCAGCAGACATTAACCGGGGCAGCTCGACTGGTTCTGTAGGATCAGACCTTTTCAGGCAGCCTGCTGCCATTCGTATCGATGATGCAAGCCACCCATGCGGCGGAGGGAAACCAAATGAGGCTGTTTTCGCTTGAGTATGCCCAACTGCTGACGGAGGGCAAGGATCTCAAGACTGAGATTGTAGCGAGAACGGAAGAATGCGCTGAGGCAGGTGAGAAAACCGTTGAAAAATGCAATCATGGGACCGGATTTATAGCATAGGGTCCGTTCCGGCGCCCGCGTCAATTGCTTGAATTTGCTGCCTCACGGAGTTTTGACGACACACACCTGTCGATCATCGCGGCGCGCGCTCAGCCGATATCTGTCTCCAGTACCAAGCTTTCTGAGGAACAAGGCAGAGCGGCGATCAACGACAGCGACGGAAGGCGGCCGGGCCAGAAACCCGTGTGGACTCTCGTCTTCCAACGGCCCAATCGAGCGTGCTTCTGATGCTCGATGGAGTTTCTGGTTGGGGCATTCAATACGAGGAACAAGAAACCTGCCAGCCTATACAGCTTGACCGGCAAGGCTGAGCTGTGCAGAATAGAGCAGCGTGACGCCCGAGCAGCAACGTGCCCGCATGAAAGAGGGGCTCGCAAGGACGGGACTGGCCTGCCTATTCTACGTCAAAAGAAAGAAAACCTCTGAAGAACGTGAAGGTTCCGCGTGGAGCCTCATCCTGCCTGCATTCGACGGCTTGATAACAGTTGCAAAAGATGTCCGCATGCAGTCAGCAAAGTCAGACGTTGAAACCAAGAGAAAGGAATCAAAATGAACACAAAGAATCGGAGACAACTTGTCGCGGGCCGTTTCGCCGAGCCAGCCGCCAGGTGCGGAGCTCCTTTCGTGACGGCCTTGCTGCTACTGAGCTTGCCCCTGCCCGCTCAACAGCCCGATGCTGCTGCCAAGCAGCAAATGATCCAGGAGAAGGTGGCAGCTCTGAAGCAGTCATTGGCCCAGAACCAGGCGGCGCTGAAGCAGTACACCTGGACGGAAACCACCGAGATCAGCATGAAAGGGGAAGTCAAGAAGCGGGAACAGAAGGAATGCCACTATGGCCCGGATGGCAAGGTGCAAAAGACACCGATCGCTGGAGGTGAGCCACCCCAGCAAGAGAAGGAGCAGGCTGATGGAGGGCGGCGCGGCCGCCGTGGTGGGGGAGCCGTGAAAGAAAAGGTCGTGCAGAAAAAAGTGGGAGAGTTGAAGGACTACATGCAGGACGTCGTCGCGCTGGTTCACCAGTATGTACCGCCCGATCCCGCCAAAATCCAGGCAGCCGCGAAGGCAGGCAAGGCTGCGCCCGAGCGGAGCGCTGAGGGGGGACTGACGGCGCTGACCTTCACGGATTACGCCAAAGCAGGCGACAAGCTCTCGCTCGGGTTCGACCCGGCGGCGAAGAAGATTCGGAGCTACAACGTTGCTTCCTACCTGGAGAAGCCGGAAGACGCAGTCACACTGGCGGTGAGCTTCGACAGTTTGCCCGACGGAACGAACTACCCGAAGGAAACGGTACTGAATGCGAAGAGCAAAGAGATTCAGGTGAAGACTAGCAATTCCGGGCACAAGAAGGCCGGACAATAACCAACGGAAGGAGAAGAACTATGAACCAGAAACAACAATTGTGCGCCCCGGGAGTGCCATTGTCGGTGGCACGCGATCTGATGTTGGCAACCGTCGCGATCATATTGTTCAGCGCCGGCTTTGCGCAGGCGCAGGCGGGGAGATATACGAAAGCAGTGGTGTCGGACCATATCCGCAAGGTAGAAGACGGCGTGGATGAATTCCGCGACTATCTGGAGAAACGCGGGGAAAACGCTCGGGACCAGGCTCAGTCGGGGCAGAGCAGCGGAACCAGGACGCGGCGCGGAGGAGCGAGTTCGGGAAATACAGAGGCGCGCAAAGAGCAGGCGGGGCGGACTAAGGATGAGTTGGAGGACGCCCTGGGCGATCTGAATCGCTCAACCAATCGGCTGCGCCGCAAATTCGATCCCACTTCGAATTACATGGAGACGCGGGCGCAGATGGAAAACGTGATGGAATCGGCGCGCCGGGTCAACCAGGTGATGGTTCGCGGAAAATACGGCACACAACCCGAGCGCTACTGGGCGGCACTGCGGGCAGCTATCAATGATCTGGCGCGGTGTTACGGGGTGACCCCTTTGGGCGTGTGAGGATCGCGCGCGTGACTGTGGATTTTAGTGTGCGACAAAAGAATGGCTATATGGAGCATCCTGTGTACTTGAACCCCGGTCCGCCGGTCCTGCGGAGAGCGACCACCAGGGGCGGCCGCTGGGCCGGAATCCTGGGTTTGGCAGTTTTCATCTCAGCCTGCCGGTCTCAGCAGCCCGCACCCGGGCCGGGTGCCTCCGGGCCGGCAGCCGAACCTGGCGTGACGGAGTCGGCGCCGGCATCGAAACCTCTGCAACCGCGGATTGATCCGCGTGCGGATCAATTGCTCCGGCAGACGTGCGCCCTGCTGGCTGCGACCCCACGATTCGCCTTCGAAGCTGAGGAGACTTTCGACGAGGTGTTTGAGCGAGCCCCACGCTTGCAGTTGACCAATGTGCGGCGCATGCTGGTGGAGAAGCCCAGGCGGATGGCAGCCGAAGCAGAGGGGGACACATTGTACCGCGCCGCCTGGTTCGACGGGCAACGCCTGTCGGTCCTCAACAAGGAGGAAAACACCTATACGACGTTCGCCCAACCGCCTACACTGGACGCAGCGCTTGACAAGCTGGCCGCCGACTAGGGAGTGGAAGTGCCGCTGTCCGACTTCGCCTACGCCGATCCCTATGCCGTGCTCAGCGAAGGTGTACTCTACGGGGAATACCTCGGCATCCACCGCTTTTCATCACAGCCATCAAGGAAATTCAGCAAATTGACTTCCCCCGAGGCTCCGGTTCGGTGCTAGCCGGTGTGCTCTTCCCCCGTTCCCAAACTCCCCTGAACTGCCTGCGATTGTGCGAAACCCTGATGATTGCTGATATCCACAGACCGGACATTTCTACTTTGCTATCCGGACATTTCTATTTTGGGTGGACAGAGAACGCGAGATGTATTGACCGCGCACCATATAACCCGTATCCTGCACCACCGCCGAGACGGGAGGCTTAGCTGTTAGCCGTTGAACATCCGTCATGTGCCTTCGATCCTTCTCTGCCTGCTCCGGCGCCCTGATGCGGATGCTCATCTGGCTGCTGCTTATTCTCTGGGCTGCCCGGCTGCAGGCGCAGGATACCCGCAACGAGTTCTGGCCGGAGTGGGATGTCTATCTCAAACTGAATGAGAAGTCCCGCCTGTTCTTTTTGTATAGCGCCACCAAACTGGACGACCGACAAAGCTATGCTGATGGCTCTCTTGGTGGGCATTTGGACTTCTACACGTTACCCCTGTTCGGGCGGAGGCTGCTGCAACGGCACACCGATGTAGCCAGGAGCAAGTCGTTCATGTTGCGGGCCGGTTATCTCTTTTCCCGAACTCCCTCCGGAAGCACCGACCCATTTACCGAACACACTCCGACCATCGAGAATCACTGGCGCTTTCCCCTCCCGGGTTCCATGCTATTGGCGGATCGCAATCGTGTGGACTTCCGGTTCGTCGACGGAGACTACCGGCCTCGCTACCGCAATCGGCTCAAGCTGGAACGGACGTTTAAGGTTGGACGCCTGGACCTCACTCCATACGGCCACGCCGAGGCGTTCTATGACTGGAGGTTTAACAAGTTTCACCGCTTTCGCTATGCGGCGGGAGGAGAAGTTTCCCTGGGGCGACACATTGTCTTTGAAAGCTACTACTTGAGGCAGCGAGACACCGTCTCCTCGCCGCAGCACGTCAACGCCGTGGGCGCTGCCTTACAGTTCTATTTCCCCTGAAGGTGGAGCAGAATCGACTCCAGATTCAAGATCACCACCTCCGGGATCGCAAAAATAGCGAGTCAAGAGGACCAAATTCAACCAACCTGTCACGTGCTTTTCCCAGGCGAACTCAGTGAAAGGAAGCGAGACCCATGAACAGTAGCGCCTCAACTCCCACGCCTGCCGAGGATTTCTCCCTCGTTCTGGGAGGACCGCTGTACCAGATGTATCTGCGGATGCAGCTGCTTAGGCCGCCTGCTGATCTCGTGGAGCGGCGCATCATTGCCTTTGCGGTGGTGACGTGGCTGCCCTTGCTTGTCCTCTCGATCGCCTCAGGCACCGCCTTCGCCGGCCTCAAGGTGCCTTTCCTGGTCGACCTGGAAGTACATGTCCGTTTCCTGCTGGCTCTGCCGCTGTTGATTGGCGCGGAAGTTCTTGTGTACCAGCGAATCCGAGTCACGATCCGCCAGTTTATCGATCGCGGTATTGTTGTACCTGAGGATCGCTCCAGGTTCGATCAGATCATCGCCTCGACCATGCGCCTACGCAACTCAGTGGTAGTCGAGGTGGCTCTGATTGTGTGTTCAGCCACGTTTGGTTACTGGTTCTGGCGAGAGAACATGCTCCTGCGGGCAAACACCTGGTACGCCACGATCGGGCCGGCCGGTGACAACCATCTCACGCTGGCGGGCTTCTGGTACGCCTTCGTGAGCCTCAACCTGTTCCGTTTCATTCTCCTCCGCTGGTATTTCCGCTTTATCCTTTGGTACATCTTTCTGTGGCGCGTGTCGCGCCTGCCGCTGCGGTTGAATCCCTTGCACCCGGACCGGGCTGGAGGGCTGGGCTTTATCGGCAACAGCGTTTTCGCGCTTACCCCGGTGCTGCTGGCGCATACCACTGTCCTGGCGGGGTTCATCGCCGGCCGGATCTGGCACGAGGACATGAAGTTGCCGGCGTTCCAGATGGAGATCGCCGGCGTGGTCGTGCTGCTGATGGTTGTGGCGCTGGCGCCTCTCACGTTTTTCGTATTGCCACTTATTCGCGGAAAACGCACCGGCTCGCGCGAATACGGCCTGCTGGCGATGCAATACGTGGATGACTTTCGTGAGAAGTGGCTGCGTGGGGCGCGGACGGAAGGGGAGCCGCTGGTGGGCAGCGCCGACATCCAGTCGCTGGCTGATCTGGCCGGTGGGCACGACGTCTTGCGGGAAATGCGGGTGTTCCCGTTCAGCAGGCAGTCATTGATGGTTCTTGCCGTCGCGATCGCGCTCCCTTATCTTCCGCTCACGCTGACCATGATTCCCTTTGAAGAGCTGGTCAGCCGCGTCTTCACCAAACTGCTGTGAGACTCGCGGAACTGAATTCAAGTCGATCTTGAATCAGGAACGAGAGGGGTAAGATCGCGCCTGTCAGTGCGGGTCAGGAAGGCAACTGGATACAAACCAGGCCGGGCAGGGCTGGAACGTGATCCTCCGGCTCTACTCGCCGCTGCAGCCCCGGTTCGACCGGAGCTGGAAGCCGGGAGATTTCGAATTGGTAAGCCGAGGGCGAAGGTCTTATCCGCTAACAACGATTAAAATTCACAAAGGAGGACTATGAAGACAAAACTCATCGCCGCCGGGTTCGCTCATTACCGGCATTCAGTTGAAATCAAGCCACAATTGGCCATGACCACATCAAAACCAATCCCGTGGCCTGCATGGCAGCGCTTTATCGGTGTCGTTGCTTTCGCGCTGGCGGTCTCATCGGCCAGCCTCTTTGCGCAGGCGAAGAAGCCGAACATCCTCGTCGTTTGGGGCGACGACATCGGCTACTGGAACATCAGCGCGTACAACCAGGGCATGATGGGTTACAAGACGCCGAACATCGACCGCATCGCGAAGGAAGGCGCGCTGTTCACCGACTGGTATGGGCAGCAAAGCTGCACCGCCGGACGCTCCGCATTCATCACGGGCCAGAGTGGCTTCCGCACCGGCAACCTCAAGGTCGGCCTGCCGGGCGCGAAGGAAGGCTTGCAGGCACGCGATGTCACGCTCGCGCAATTGCTCAAGGCCCAGGGCTACATGACCGCGCAGTTCGGCAAGAACCACCTCGGCGACCTCGACGAGCACTTGCCCACCGCGCACGGGTTTGACGAGTTCTTCGGCTCGCTCTACCACCTCAACGCGGAGCAGGAGCCGGAAAACGAGGACTACTTCAAAGATCCTGCGATGCGCAAGAAATACGGCACGCGCGGCGTGATCCACACCTGGGCGAACCCGGACGGCACACAGAAGATCGAGAGCACCGGACCGCTCACCATCAAGCGCATGGAGACGATTGACGAGGAAGTCACCAAGCTCTCCCTGGACTATCTCGAGAAGGCCAAGAAGGCCGACAAGCCGTTCTTCCTCTGGTGGAACTCCACTCGCATGCACATCTTCACGCACCTCAAGAAGGAGAGTAAAGGCAAGACCGGCCTGGGCGTTTATCCCGACGGCATGGTCGAGCACGACGGGCACATCGGGCAGCTTCTGGACAAGCTCAAGGAGCTAGGCTTGGAGGAGAACACCATCGTGATGTATTCCACCGACAACGGCGCGGAGAAAATGTCCTGGCCCGATGGTGGCACGTCGCCCTTCCGCGGCGAGAAGAACGAGAACTGGGAGGGCGGCTACCGCGTGCCCTGCGCCATCCGCTGGCCCGGCGTCATCAAGCCCGGCACAGTGCTCAACGACATCTTCTCCCATGAAGACATGATCCCGACGCTCATGGCCGCCGCGGGCGACGCGACCGTGAAGGAGAAACTGCTCAAGGGCATGAAAGTTGGCGACAAGACCTTCAAGGTTCACCTGGACGGCTACAACATCACCGACGCGCTGGCCGGGAAGTCACCTAGCCCGCGCAAGGAGTTCTTCTATTGGAGCGACGACGGCTCGCTGGTGGCGCTGCGTTACGACAATTGGAAACTCGTCTTCGCGGAGCAGCGCGCTCACGGCTTCGATGTCTGGCAGGAACCCTTCGTGACATTGCGCCTGCCCAAGCTCTTCAACCTTCGGAGCGATCCGTTCGAGGTGGCCGACCATGTCGGCATGGACTACAAGCACTGGCGGATTGACCGCGTGTTCCTGCTTGTACCCGCGCAGGAATACGTCGGGAAGTTCATTGCCACCTTCAAGGACTACCCGCCGAGCCAAAAAGTAGGCAGCTTCTCGTTGGATCAAGTGCTGGCAAAGTCTCCAACGGGCAGGCACCAGCGGCCAGTGATCGCGCGAGTAAGCAGTAACACCCCCACAAATGAGTAAGCGGCGTTTACAATCTGCCAAGCCTAAGACGGCCCAGTGGCATACGCGAAGCGTATGGAGGTGGGGCATCGCAGCGGCCTTCGGGGCCATACTCGCGGCACTGGTGTTTCAGGCGAGGCGCTCCAATCCGACGAGGATGGCCGAGACACCTCGGCCATCCTCGTTTCTTCCGACCATAGAGAACAAACTCCCGCCGCCGCGACCTGCACCTGAAGGCATGGTGTGGGTTCCCGGCGGCGAGTTTTCGATGGGCAGCGACGATTCCGGCGAGGCCTTGTGTAGTCTGGCCGGGGTGACGCGCGACGCACAACCTATCCATCGCGTTTATGTGGACGGCTTCTGGATGGACGCGACGGAGGTGACGAACGAGCAGTTTGAGAAATTCGTGAAGGCGACTGGCTACGTTACGGTTGCCGAGCAGAAACCTACGAAAGAGGAATTCCCGACCGCACCGCCGGAGAATCTGGTCGCTGGCTCAACGGTTTTCAAACCCACGCCGCAGCCGGTGCCGCTGAACAATTATTTTCAGTGGTGGAGCTACCTCCCCGGCGCGGACTGGCGGCATCCCACCGGCCCGGGCAGCAGCCTCAAAGGCCGCGAGAAATATCCCGTGGTGCAAATCGCTTACGAAGACGCCGCAGCGTACGCGAAGTGGGCGGGCAAGCGGTTGCCGACCGAAGCGGAGTGGGAATTCGCTGCGCGCGGCGGCGCGGCGGGCAAGTTGTATGCGTGGGGCGACGAGTTGAAACCAGGCGGGAAACTCGTGGCGAACATTTATCAGGGCCGCTTCCCGTTGGAGAACGGCGACACGGGCGAGGATGGTTTCAAGGGCATCGCACCCGTGGCGCAATTTTCCCCGAACGCCTATGGCCTTTACGACGTGGCGGGTAACGTCTGGGAGTGGGTCAGCGATTGGTATCGCCCCGACACTTACGCGCGGGATAAGTTGGCGGGCGGCGTGGCGCGCAACCCGCAAGGCCCGGAGTCACCGTATGACCCGGCCGAGCCAACCGAAAAAAAGCGCGTGCATCGCGGGGGCTCGTTTCTTTGCACGGACCAGTATTGCACCCGCTACATGGTCGGCACGCGCGGGAAGGGCGAGGTCCGCACCGCCAGCAATCATGTCGGCTTTCGCTGTATCCAATCCGCGTCAAAGACAGCCAACGGAAACAAACCGAAATCGTGATTAAGAAAAGTAAGGAGCCAAGTGAAAACCACACCCACGCCAAAACTTATCGCTGCGGGGCTGGGAGAGCAACTGGATCGAGACGGTTCCTGGCAAAGGCTTCTACCCGATGTTCCACTCCTACAGCCCGAAGGAGGGATTGTTCGACGGCACATGGAAGCTGCCGGACATCGAGTCGGTGAAGCGAACACAAAATCTTTGTCCGCAATCAAGGCTTAACAATCCACAAAACAAAACCATGAAAACAAAACTCATCGCCGCCGCGCTCGGCATTTTGATCCTAATGCCAATGATGTCTCTCGCGCAATCCCGCTTCGACGAAGGATATTCGGAGCGGCCGGGAGCTCCTCGTAACGATCCCTTTTCAGATCCAGCTCGTCAAGGTGTCACTATAATTTGCAAACCTCATTAGAAAGCGGCTGCAATTTTTGACGGCCCTGTAAATTATGGCAGTTTCGCCGCGAGGTCTTTTCGTCATAAAAGTCTTAATGTCATTAGCAAAGTAGAACCAGGACGGGTATCTCTGCCGAGGGCAGAAGGACTCAAGATCGCGAAAACGGTGCCGGTCGCCTTCTCGACGGACGACACTTTCGATGTGGGTGAGGACTGGGGCACGCCAAAGTCGCCGACCTACAAGCCTCCGTTCAAGTTCACCGGCACACTGAAGAAGGTGACGGTGGAAGTCATGTAATGCGGATCAAATCAAACTGGATCTTCAATAGGAGAAGACCATGAGGCGCTTAGCGAAACATTTTCAATATCGGATTCGCAGCAGTACAAGTTGTAGGTTTCTGAAAGGAGGAAACGCAATGAGCAGACAGATTGTGGCAGTAACGTTGGTGCTGGCGATGGTCTTCACTCCCTACACAACATTGGGTGAGCCGGCCGGGCCGCCTCAGAGTGGCACCGCGGATCAACAGGCGATGGACAAACTGCTGGCGCCCATTGCACTTTATCCGGATGCACTGCTGGCGCAGACCCTCGCCTGTGCCAGCAGCCCGGACCAGGTGCACGAGGTGAGCGAGTGGCTGAAGAAAAACAGCAAGTTACAGGGGAGCGACCTGCAGCAGGCTGCGGAGCAGGCAGGCTTCGACGCCAGCTTTGTGGCGATTGTGCTGTTTCCCGACGTGCTCAAGCTGCTGGAAGACAATAAACCATGGACCACCGAACTCGGCAAGGCGTTCTTGAGCGATCAGAAAGCCGTGCTGGCGTCGGCGCAGCGCTTGCGCGAACAGGCGAAAAAGGTGGGTAACCTGAAAACCACTCCTCAGCAGGAAGTGAAAACCGAAACCTCCAGCGGACAGCAGGTGATTGTGATTCAGCCCGCCAACCCTCAGGTTGTGTATGTGCCGCAATACAACCCGCAAACGGTCTACACCACTCCGCCACCGCCACCCCAGCAACAAAGTAGCAGCAGCGGGGATGCTGTGGCAGCGGGATTGATCGGGTTCACGGCCGGCATCATTCTCGGCGCAGCCATGTCAAACGATCACTACGGCTACTCCGGTTGGGGTGCCTGGGGTTGTGGCTGGCACACCAACACCGTGGTGGTTCGTGGCGGAGCATGGCGCGTGCCACCGGGGGCGCGCTATCCCTACGCGCGACCTGTCAATGGCTATCGCGCGCCGGCCAACGTGTATGCGCCGCGCTCCAGCAACGTGAACGTCAACGTCAACCGGAATGTGAACGTCAACAACGTGAACGTCAACAACGTGAACCGACAGAATACGGTGAACAATCGCACACCGCGGCCGACCACTGCGACATCCACACGAGCGACAGCTCCCGCGCAGAACACCGCGGCTACGCGAGAGGCGCGGCCTGCCGCGAGTACCTCGAACTCCGCTTCGCGTGGACGTAGCACGAGTTCTACTTCGGCAAGTCCGAGTCCCGCGAAACAAATGGAAAGCGGTTCGCGCACCAGCGCATTTTCCGGCTACCAAAATGCCAGTGCAGAGCGGCAAGCAAGTTCCCGCGGTAGTCGCAGTTCATCGGGTGGCGGCGGACGCAGCCGGCGCTAAAGGTGAAAGGAGAGATCATGAATACTAAAACGAGAACCCGCCTATATGTGCTGGCCGCGATTCTGATTCTAGGGACCCCACGCGTGTGGGGGCAGAAACCGGCTCAGGAAACTTTTCCGACGGCGGAAGATGCCGTCGTCGCCATGGTTGACGCCCTGAAAGCGGACGACAAGCAGAAACTGCTCTCCATTTTTGGAGCCGAGGTTCGCGAAGTCGCATCCTCGGATAACGAAGCCGCCGACCGCAATGGCCGCGGCTTGTTCCTTGCCGCCTACCACGAACGTGCCCGGCTTCTGGGAAATTCGACCAAGAAGACGCTGCTCATTGGAAGCGAAGAATGGCCCTTCCCAATCCCTCTGACTCGGGGAGCCAGCGGGTGGAAGTTCGAGACGGCGCAGGGTCTTCAAGAACTTCGCAACCGGCGCATTGGGCGCAACGAACTCGCCACAATCCGCACGTGCCTGGAGTTCGTCGACGCGCAAAAGGAGTACGCGCAAACGGGCCATGACGGTAAACCGGCCGGCGCCTTCGCACAAAAGTTCGTCAGCGAACCCGGCAAGCAGAATGGCCTCTATTGGAAGGTCGAAGAAGGCCAAGAGCCCAGCCCACTAGGCGATCTGGCTGCAGAAGCTGCCGCTGAAGGCTACAAGCGTAGTACCGACAAACCGAACCCGTTTCGCGGCTATTACTTCCGAATCCTTACCGCACAGGGTGCAAACGCAAGAGGCGGCGCGAAGAATTACCTCGTCAACGGCGAAATGCGCGACGGTTTTGCGATGATCGCCTTCCCGGCCGAGTATGGAGCCAGCGGGGTGATGACTTTCCTTGTCAGTCGGGATGGAGTTGTTTTTGAAAAGGACCTCGGCTCGGATACGGCCAAGGTTGCCGGTGAAATAAAGGAGTACAGTCCCGACAAAACTTGGGTGAAGGCCGACTGAAACGGACTTGGAGGTTTCGAGATGAATGATTTGGCAATTGGAAGGGGAGCTGTGAAAAAATTCGAAATTGGGGGAAAACACGGCGTGAGGGCACGCCGCCTCCAATGATTCGCAAGGAGTTGTGAGCGCTGTTGGAGGCCCGGTGCCCCCACCGGGCGAATTTTTTCACAGCTTCTGGGGCGAGGGGGGACCGATGCTCGTAACGATCCCTTTTCAGATCCAGCCCGTCAAAGTGTCACTACAATTTGCGAACCTCAATAGCAAGCGGCTGCAATTCTTGACGGCCTGATTTATGACAGGTTCGCCACGCGGTCTTTTCATCATAAGCTCTCGATGTCATTAACAGAGTAGAAACAGGACGGGTATTTCAGCCGAGGACAGAAGGACTCAAGATTCAGAAGAATTACTGAGACACCAGTAAAAGGAGACAAGAATGTTGACAAGATACAGCACCTGGATCGCATCTCTGGTGCTCACCACGATAGCGGCTTTCATGTGCGGCTGTAGTCAGCAGGCGGAGAAAACCGCGTCCAGTTCACCCGGTAAATTGGATCGCACTATTTTGCCGATCAAGGAACCAGCCAGACAGACCTACAAGGAACTGGACGCCCGCAATGCAAAGGCACCCGACCGCTTCGAGGTGAAAGCACCGGAGGGCGCCCCGAACGTGGTCGTAGTCTTGATCGACGACATCGGCTTTGGCGCCTCCAGCACCTTTGGCGGACCGATCAACATGCCGATACTGGAAAGGATCGCCGCCACCGGACTTAAATACAATCGCTTCCATACGACGGCATTGTGTTCCCCGACACGCGTTGCCCTGCTCACCGGGTATAACCATCACAGCAACAACGCCGGCTCAATCATGGAAACCTCGACTGCATTTCCCGGCAATAACGGCGTAAGACCTCAGTCGATAACGACTATGGCGGAAGTCCTGCGACAAAATGGATTCAGCACCGCGGCATTTGGTAAGTACCACGAGACGCCGCCCTGGGAGATATCGGCTGCGGGGCCGTACGACCGCTGGCCGATCCATTCCGGTTTCGAGAAATTCTACGGTTTTATCGGCGGCGAAACGAACCAGTATGCTCCGCTGGTCTACGACGGAACTGCGCAGGTCGAACTGCCGCAAGACCCCAAATATCATTTCACCACCGACATGACCAACCAGGCCATTTCGTGGATGAAGTTTCAAGAATCATTAAGCCCCGGCAAGCCATTCTTTATGTACTTCGCGCCCGGCGCCACTCATGCTCCGCACCACGTCCCGGCCGAATGGCGTGACAAGTATAAGGGCAAGTTCGATCAGGGCTGGGACAAAGTTAGAGAGGAAACTCTCGAACGCCAAAAGAAACTCGGCATTGTTCCAGCTGATACCAGGCTGGCGCCGAAACCGAAAGACATCAAAGACTGGGACGCGCTCTCAGCCGACGAGAAGAAGCTGTTCGCACGCCAGATGGAAACCTACGCAGGCTTCGCCGAGCATACGGATCATGAAATCGGCAGACTCCACAATGCCATTGAAGAAGTGGGCCAGGCCGACAACACTTTGTTCATTTACATCGTTGGCGACAACGGCGCGAGCGCCGAGGGCCAAATGTACGGGATGTACAACGAAATGTCCTATTTCAACGGCATTCCGGAAACCGTAGCGGACATGAACAAGCACTATAACGATTGGGGCGGTCCAAGCACCTATCCCCACTATGCGGCCGGATGGGCCGTGGCGATGGATACTCCATTCTCCTGGACCAAGCAGGTTGCGTCAGACTTTGGTGGTACCCGCAACGGCATGGTCATCAGTTGGCCGAAGGGTATTACGGCCAAGGGTGAAGTCCGGTCGCAGTTTGGACATGTCATCGATATTGCCCCGACAGTTTTTGATGCCTGCAAAGTCCCGGCGCCGAAGATGGTTAATGGTATTCAGCAGGATCCGATTGAAGGAAAGAGCCTGGTCTACACCTTTGCTGGTGGCAATGCTAAAGAGACACACACGGTTCAATATTTCGAAATGTTCGGTAACCGCGCGATCTACAGCGACGGCTGGTATGCACGAACCATCCATAGGCCGGCGTGGCAGCAAAAACCATTACAGGGCCTGGCAGAAGATCCCTGGGACCTTTACAACTCCGCCAACGATTTCAGCTTGTCGACGAACGTCGCGGCCCAAAATCCTGACAAGCTGAAAGAACTACAGGCCTTGTTTATGCAGGAAGCTGAGAAATATCACGTGCTGCCGATCGACGACCGGCTGCTGGAAAGGACCAATGCCGAGCTTGTCGGCAGGCCGACGGTAATGGAAGGCCGGGATTCCATGACGCTCGGTCCCGGGATGAAAGGCATGGGCGTCGATATTTTCATCGCCACGCCCGGCAAGTCTTATACGATGACGGCGGATGTCGAGGACGGCGCCAGCGGAGTCATTGTCTGCCAGGGTGGCAGGTTCGGCGGATTCGCATTTCACATAAACAAGGGCAGGCCGACGTTCACTTATAACTATCTTGGGCTGGAAAAATTTGTCGTTGCGTCGTCGCAGGCTCTGACGCCGGGCAAACACACCATCGTTTATGACTTCAAATCCGATGGCGGTCTCGGCGCGGGGGGAATGGGGACGATGAGTATCGATGGGACCAAGGTCGGCGAAGGGCGGATCGCAAAAACGCAGCCTGGAGTTTTCTCTGTGGATGACCTTGCGGACGTTGGTACTGACGACGGCACACCTGTAACGGACTATGGCACTTCGCCAAAGTTCAAAGGCACGCTCAATAAGGTGACTATCCAGGTCAGGAAATAGTTACGCGAGGGCTCAACAGGAACGGCTGTAGCTTGACGGTTACAGCCGTTCATTTTTTAGGACAAAACTACGAGTCATCAGCCCCAAACGATGAATGAATGGCAACGATCAAAATGAGAAGGATCTTATGAAGATCATACGAAAGCAAAACATCATCGCCGCGGCGCTGTTTTACGTGTTGAAAACAATGCCTCAAATGAGGACCGGAGCTTGTTCAGATCTCAGCGCAGCAGGACCCGCTGTGACGCGAGTCACTGCCTCTCGATGCAGTTCTCTTATACCTGGCTTCAATCTGAGTACCTACCTCTGAAATGAGTAGAGTTAGTTTCTTTTCCAATCAATAGGGAGGGATTTTTGATGGGAGGGAACTACTTAGCGAGAAGATAGGCCTCCCAATCAAAGCCAGGTGACCCCATCACAGCAATAAGGATACCATCACCACTAGCAACGTTTCTTTCCAATCAGTTAGACACCAACGCCAGGACCGAAACCAGTTGTCTTGTGGAAAAAATACAACTTGAGCAAGGGAACCCGGAAAAAGTTATATGGCAAAGTGATGTGGCCGTGGGGTGGTGACCTTTTTGGCGAAGAGGATGAGGACCGAAAGGATGGGGGCAGTTCGTTAGGGGTGCAGGGGAGAGGATGCACCCCTCCAGACGGAACCGACTCTGCTCATTATTCCTGAATGTAGCCCAGCCGGACAAAGACGTCACCTGGCCGCTCGCGCAACCTGACAGTAACCTCCTTGAAGTCCTTTTCCGTGCGCTTCCTGAGCTGGGGCACATAAGAGAGAGAGTACTGGTTCTTCAGTTCTTCCACCAACACATCGTAGATGTTCTTCAGATCAGCATACCCGGCAGAGAAGATGATGCGCCCGCCATTTCTGGCAACCAAATCGAGAAATTCATTCTGGGCGTCAATGTAAGACAGGAAGTACTTGCTGACGTTCTTCAGTTTGATCCGGTTGTTCTTGGCCATCTCGCGGAAGTGCTGAGACTGGGGGAATGAATGAATGATGGGATAGACGGTGACTTCCCTTTCACCGGCCAGTTTCATGACCCTTGCCAGAGACTTGGTGCTCGAATTGTCGACGCCATCACTGAGCACGATCATGGCTTTTTTGCCCTGAACCTTCTCGAACATCTCATCCATCACAAATTCCATCGAATCGTACAGGGCGGTTTTGCCGAAGGTCTTCACGTTCTTAAGAATGTTCTCCATCGAATGGAGGTCATCCGTCCAGTCCAGAATCTTGATGGGTTTGTGAGCAAAGATGACCACCGAATACTTGTCACCCTTCCGCAGATGGCCCGCGAAGGTTACAGCGGCGTCCAGGATGCCTGGCAGCACGTCGGTCACGCTGTAGCTGGCATCGACGAGAAAGACGACATTCACCGGAACCGTATCCTGCTTAAAGAGACTGATAGGCTGTTCGTCCCCATCTTCCAGCACCTGAAAATCGCCGGACTTGAGGTTGGAGATATAGTCCCCCTTGGTATTCCGGGCTGTGACTAGGATGGAAACAGCGTCCAGATTCACACCCACAATCAGGCTATCCTGGGGTCGTTTTTCGACCGGGCTCGTCGAAGTATCTCCGGTGCTGGTCGTCTCTCGGAACGATTGGCCCCACAGCGAATCTGACCGTCCCGCCAGCACTGTCCACAGGAACGTGAGGAACATCGCAGTGTTTCTGACGTGAATCATGTTGCAACGAGTTTGGTGTGGCATCGGGATTTCTCCTCCCTGGAAATGGAACCATCCTTCGAACGTCGTTAAGATGAATTTCTACATTCACGTCAGGCGCCGTTTGGAGAGGGGACCAGAACTGCCGATCGCGCCCATCACGATTCCGTTAACGGATTACCGTGTGCAATGAGCAATGCCAAGAAAGGCGAGTCGTGAACATCGACTAATGAACCGAAGTAACATGAGAAACGGGCGAACGACTGAAACGTAGTGGATCGAATATACCCTTAGAAAATAGCGGTTGCAATAGCAAATTTACAATTAGAATGTCTTGGGTCGAATTTTTCTTTGGTTAGAGGGTCAATTTCGCGGATTAGACGGGATTGACGCAAGTCACCCAATGAGACTCGAATTCTGAAACTGAGTCAACGCCGTGACCAAGCCGCGGAATCCCTCCCTCCGCCGGAGGAGTCCAGTCATGTCTAGCACAAGCCGGAAGGTTAAGATCACTATCAGTGGTGTCGAGTTCCAGGGTGAACTCAATGGTTCCAAGACCGCAGAGGCAATCCTGAACGCCCTTCCGATCTCGGCCTCGGGAAACTTCTGGGGCGATGAGATCTACTTTTCAGTGCCAGTGAAATGCCAACCGGAGAAACCGCAGGAAGTGGTGGAAAAGGGCGCTCTGGCCTATTGGCCCCCTGGGCAGCGCTCTTTGCATCTTCTGGGGACCGACTCCTGCAAGCGTGGGGAGTGAGTGCCGTCCGGCAAGTCCTGTGAACGTTGTCGGTAGGATCACAAGCGAGCTTGACCCTCTAAAGTCGCTAACCAAGGCGGATGTAACGATTGAAAGAATAGAGTGACCGACGCATGATGTGGCGAAGGCCTATTTGGAAGCATTTGCTGACAGGCATTGGGGTATTGGCAGGCACTGGCCTGTCCGCGTTGCTCTCGTCGGCGAGCCAGAAGCCAGACGAAAAACCCTTTTCCCTCAAGGTCAACGTCGACCTGGTGATTCTTAATGTTGCCGTCGTGGACGAGAAGGGGGCCAACGTCACTGCTTTGAGGAAGGAAGACTTTGCAGTTTACGAAGACGATGTGGAGCAAGAGGTATCCCACTTTTTGCCGGTCGAGGCCCCATTTCATCTGGTACTTGCTCTGGATACCAGCATCAGCACACGCTCCAGCTTGAGTCTGATCAAGAAGGCGGCTCGCAACTTTACTGATCAGTTGCGCCCATCGGATCGGATCGCTATTTCAGAAATAAACTCCTCGATTAGAGCCATACAGGATTTCACAAGCAATCGCAAAAAACTCAAGCAGGCGATCGATCGGATTGAGACTGCCGTGAAGGGAGGATCACGTATCTATGACGGAGTTACTGAAGCCGCGAAGCGGCTGCAAAAGACAGGAGGTGGTCGCAAGGCCGTTATCCTGTTGAGTGATGGTATGGAGAACTCCAGCAGGACAAAATTCGAAGATCTGCGCCGATTGCTAGCTCAGTTGGATGTCGTGTTCTATCCGGTCACGATCCTCAACAAGGGAAGTCAAAAGGACCTGTTGGAGGATTTCATCAAGAACGCTGGCAACAAGAAGGCAGACAAAAGGAACTCCGATCTGGCTTCCTATGTTGAAAATGCCAAGTTCAGCCTGTCAGTTCTGGAAGAAGTTTATCAGATTCAGACCGAGCGCTTGCAGGCGCTAACCGAAGAGACTGGCGGAAAGATTTTCCTGGTTGCTGATCTGTCTGATCTGGCTGAGGAGTACGCAAAGGTCGCGCATGAGTTGCGCAACACCTTCAGTCTGGCGTACTACTCAAGAAACGCTGACCGCGACGGCACCATGCGAAGAATCCGCGTGGAGGTTAAGAATCCAAGTTATCGAGTTCGTTATCGTACCAGTTATTTTGTGCCCAAGGACTGAGGTGTCCGCCCAAAACGCGAATCCTCCCGATGTGACCTGCAACTTATTGGGAAGACATTTCATCCCAGCCTGTGGTCAGGAGTCGCCTGCAGCTGAGCCTATGCCTTGGACGCTGTCTGAAACTGTGTGAAGTGATGAACGTTTCGAGTACTGGCATTTCCTTGTGTCCCCTATTGCTTCTTCTCTTCACCGTGCCACTCTTCGGGCAATCCACGGCTGGCAAGAACGACGACTTCAAGCTGACTGTCAGTGTTGATCTCGTCGGAGTGCTGGCCACAGTGACCACGACCGAAGGCGCTTTGGTCACCGGTTTGAGGCAGGAGCACTTTCAAGTCTATGAGGACGGCCAGCTCCAGGACATCGCCCTGTTTGCCAGGGAAGCCGATCAGCCGTTGCGACTCTGCTTGTTGTTTGACAGCTCGGCCAGCATTGCCACGGAGTTGAAGACGCAGCAAGAGGCTGCTATCGACTTCTTGCACTCCGTGATCCGTCCGATTGATCGCGTTTCGATATTTCAGGTTTCAGAGGATGTACAGCAGCTTCAGAAATTCTCTGGCCGTTTGCCGGCGCTCGAGCGGGCCATTCGGTCGATCAAGCCGGGCGGCGGCACTTCTCTATACGATGCTATCTTTCTCGCAGCTGAGAGCCTCTCCAGCCAGGAGGGACGAAAAGTGATCGTGGTGATCTCTGATGGAACGGACACGACGAGTGGTGTTTCGCTCAACGAGTGTCTGAGAAGGGCTCAAGACTCAGAGGCCGTTGCCTACGCTCTGGTAGTTCAACCCATCAAGAGTGAACCTGGGCGTAACCTTGCCGGGGAGCACACGATGATTTTTTTGACGGAGAGAACCGGGGGCAGGTTCTTCAAAATTGCTTCGGCGGAGTCTCTGAGTTCTTCCTATGTCAGCATCGGCGATGAGCTTCGCACTCAATACTATCTCGCCTACTATCCCAAACGAGCCCCAGCCAGCAAAGAATTTCACAGGATTGAAGTTCGCGTCGCCAATCCCACCCACAGGGTTCGCGCAAGGGAAGGCTACTCTTCGGGCAGGCAAGCACCCAGGCGCAACCCATGAAGAGCTAGTGCGTCATTGAATAGACAATGTAGTTGATTCCCAGGCGATAGGCCGCAGAAGAGTACTTCTCCGGATAGTAAGGCACATCGGCCCATTCCCAGGCATCGCCCAGATCTGAGTTGAAATTGATCATCACCATCAGGCGTCCACGGTCGTCGAAAATCCCGCGGAAGTGTGCGACATACCCATCTCTTTCATAGGGCCTCCCTGTGTAGAGCATCTGAAGACCCGGAATTTGAAACAGTTCCCCCACATCAAAAAAGCAGTGAAAAATTGGATGTGAGAGAGGGATCTCTTCAATCTTACAGTCGGGGAAGGCCTTGCGGATCTGCTCTTCAAAATTGGCCCACTCTTCGGTTCCGTGGAAGTCGTCCACAACTAGGAATCCACCCCGGAGAAGATACTCCTTGAGGATATCCGCTTCTCCCTGCGAAAGCTCCATGTAGCCCACTTCCACGGCATAAAGGAACGGGTAGTTGAAAATTTCCCGCGAGGTGAGCGGAATGAAGAAGGGTGAATTTGTCACGTTGATGTTGGTCAGCCGTTTGATGCCAGCAACGAACGTTACATCTGCTTTGGGAGCATCCGTGGTCCAGTTGTTGGGCCCCCAGCCGCCTTCATAAACGAGCCGGGCAAAGGTGAAAGCGCCTTTCGGCGCCGTCTTGTTGATGGCGTTCTGTGGGAGGCCTCCGTTGCGAATACCGCGCTTACGGGAACCGGGACTTTGAAAATCACCAATCTGAGCAAAGCTGCTGAAAAGAAACAGCAGGCTCAACAAGATCGGCAGGCTGTGGTCAGGTCTTACCATGTTGCAGAGCTGTATGAACCAAGAATTGTGCTGAAAGGCCAGCCGCGAGTCATCCCGTCGCGAAAGCCAAGCACTGGCAAATGGCGTTCCGACTCTCTTCAACTTTGCGGTGCGTAGTAGCCGGTTTTGGAGCGCACGGACAAGGCTGGCAGGCCTTTTGGTGGATTCAGCTTCACTTTGATTTTGCGCCACCGGCCGTCTTTGGCAGGGTTGGTTGACGAATACCCCAGGACATATTGATTCTTGAGTTCGAGAGCAATCTTCACACAAATGTCTTCGAGTTCGTAAACGGAGTTCGGAAAGTATGCCTTCCCGCCGGTGATCTCGGTCATTTCTTCCAGCACAGCACGGCCGCTGCGTCCCTGGGAAAAATCAGAATAATAAGAATCCACAATGCCGATCGCGTACATTTGCGTGTCGGACTCTTTCACCGCGTTGCGAACGTTCACTAGAGAATAGCGGCTGCGCGTGTCCTCGCCATCCGTGATCAGCAGTATGGCCTTTTTGGGATTATGACCATGCTTCATTTTCTCTAAGGCCAAGTAAACTGCGTCGTACAGAGTAGTGGACCCCTTGGCGCGTGCAAAGGCCAACCGGTTCTGAATCTCGCTGACATCCGAAGTGAACTCCTCCACGACTTTGGGCTGATCAGCGAAGGTCAGGAGGAAGAACTCATCCTCGGGATTGGTGGTCTTCAGGAACGCAACCGCAGCCTCCTTGGCTCTGGTGATCTTGTCGCTCATGCTGCTGCTGACATCAAAAAGCAGTCCGATAGAAACCGGGAGGTCTTCAGTGCTGAACTGCGAGACTTTCTGCTCCACCTTGTCTTCAAAAATTTTGAAATGATCTTTTTCCAGACCCGTGACGAACCGGTTGCTCGGGTCTGTCACCGTAGCATTGACCAGAACCAAATCCACATCCACTTTGACTGAGGGCATGCTATTCGCTGGGGCCTGAGGATTCGGAGAGGTGGGTGAGTTTTGTGCAAAGAAACGACAGACCGGCACCAGGCAAATAAGCGCCATAGCAAAAGGATAAGCAAGCGAGAAAGAGTAGGTTCGACTATTGTCTTTCCGCATGGCAGTACCTCGAGGGAAACTCAAGACGATCTGCTTGGTCATGCTTATATTTTTGGCAGCGATCAAAAAAAGGGCGAAAACAAAACCAACGTTTCAATTATAGCCCCTTGGGCGAGGGGTCAATTGAGAGCCGCAGCAAACTCTCATAAGCCACTAGCCTGTGGCACTGATCTCTTTCCTTTTGCGGTTCGCCACAAAATTTGTCGCTTACCCTTCACCGGTTCAGATGGCTCTGAGGTTAGGAAAGCAGCTCTACTCCTCAATTCAAGGAGAGCCATGATCTAGCTCAGGCGTGTAGTGCCGAGATCTTTTTGTGCTCCCGCGCTATTCCAATGACCAGCAAGAGCCAAAGGACTACAAGAACGATGTTGGCGAGGGCAAACGACTGGATGCTGAAAACCAACTGGCTCCCGATAAACACCAGAAGGGCCGAAAGCGCATCCCCCGTTCTCCAGAAGAAACTGTCGATCGCGGTCTTGGCTTTGTATTTGGCTTCACGGCTGGTTGGCAAGAAGAGCGCCTGGCGCGTGGTGTTTTGGATGGAGTAATCGGTGCTGTTTTCCAGAATCTTGCCAATGCGGATAAAAGCGAGCAGCGGGAAGAAGGCCATCACCGTGTAGCTGCCCAGGGCGATCAGTGGAAGGAAGAAAAGCGCACCCCGAACGCCCACATATGTGAGAACCCGTGAAACAACGAATAATTGAAGAAGCGCGCTCAGGAGGTTAACCCAGAACTGGTAGTTGGCATAAAACGTTCCGATCATTTGCTCTTCACTCAGTCCGCCGGTTTGACCACTCGCGACCATCTCAGTGACTAAACGCGAGACCGTCTTTCCCAGGATGAATTCACCGGTGGTGTTGACCAGATTGAGCACCAGCATCATGAAGGCAATGAGCAACAGGTAGTTGTTCCGTATGACCAGTTGAAATCCGCCCGCTTTCCCCAACGGATCCTCAAAAGACTGAGCCTGACTGCCCGCCGACTGCTTTGTGGAACCCTTCGAAATCCGTTGCCTCTCCCGCTGATTAATCGTGTTACAGACAAACATGGCAACAGCCAGGAGCCCTGCACCCACGAGCATCATCAAGTAAGCACCTAAAGGCTGAAACAGCCAGCCAGCCGCCCTTGCCCCAAGGACAGCCCCCAGCGAACTGCCAAAGCCGACAATCGCAAACAAACGCTTGCCCTGCTCCTCCGTGTAAACGTCGTTCGCGAAAGCCCAGAACTGGGCAGTGAGCATCAGATTGAAGATGCCAATCCAAAGGAAGAAGACGACCCCCAGCGGTATTTGGGCCAGAGCCAGAAAGTAAAAAAGAATCAGATTCGAAATGAAGAACAGTGTCATGCCGTTGATCAGCCAGATGCGTTTCACGCGGCTGGCAAACCGGCCGTAGGCTGGGACGATAAAAAGAAGCAGGAACGCTATGGCGGCTCCCGCATAACTCTTGATCTCCGCGCCCCCTCCTTTCAGAATGAGCGCCTCCCGAACGGGCTTGAGAATCGAGTAGGCCGTCAACACCAGGAACATATTCAGCATGAATAGCAGCACTGTCGTTCCCTCGCCGGGAAGAACCTTGGCGAAGGGGCTCAATAGACGGTCAACTAGGCTGCGCTCTTCCGAGGAAGGCTGAGAAACGGCTGCCGAAATATCGATAGTGTTAGCCACGGACCGACCTTTCGTTTGTGCGATTGGCAACAACTCGGCGCATTATAGGCTCTGGACGAGG
This sequence comes from uncultured Acidimicrobiia bacterium, assembly GCA_963752385.1. Taxonomy (GTDB): domain Bacteria; phylum Acidobacteriota; class Terriglobia; order Versatilivoradales; family Versatilivoraceae; genus CAVVYL01. The sequence goes on from CAVVYL010000035.1 coordinate 85,722, forward strand.
CAAATGCGAGACAAGAGCGCGACTACTGCAAAGAAGAAGCAAAGATCCTATCGAGCAGCAACGAGTATGAGCGATCCATTCTCGTCTGCTCTTCCCTTAGCCACTGGCCATCACTCAGATCTGCTATGAATGGATCACCGCAGGAGTGAATCTCTCAAAATGACGGCAGCAATGCTGAAATAGATTATCAAGCCGGTCACGTCCACCAGCGTGGCCACGAACGGGGCGGAGGAGGTTGCCGGATCGAAACCCAAGCGGCGCAGAGCAAACGGCAGCATCGATCCGGCCAGGGTGCCCCAAAGCACGACGCCGATCAGCGCGAGGGCGACGGTCAATGCGACCCCCAACCAATGTGGACCGTAGACATCCGAAAACGCAGACCAGAGTGTGATTCGAAGGAACCCGATCGAGCCAAGCACAGATCCCAAAGCTAACCCCGACAAGATTTCTCTGCGCATGACCTTCCACCAATCGCGGAGAGCTACTTCACTAAGTGCCAGGGAGCGAATCACGAGTGTTGATGCTTGTGATCCTGAGTTTCCTCCGCTGGAAATAATCAAAGGGATGAAAAGAGCCAAGACAACAGCCCTCTCGATTTCCTTTTCAAAAAAGCCCATGGCAGTGGCTGTCAACGTCTCACCGAGGAAGAGCAGAACCAGCCAGCCGGCCCTCTTCCTCACCATCCGTAGCAAGGATATTTCCATGTAGGGCTCATCAAGCGCTTCCATACCGCCGATCTTCTGAATATCTGCAGTCGCTTGTTCCTCCGCCACATCCAGGACATCATCAATAGTGACAATGCCCACGAGCTTTCCTTGCTCATCGATAACGGGCAAGGCCGTACGATCTTCACGCCTAAAGACCGCGACCGCCGCTTCCTGGCTGTCGGTAGCGCGCAAAGCCACAAACTGGTGATCCATCAGGTCAGAAACACGATCCGTCAGCCCAGACAACAGGAACTGCCGCATACGGATGTCATCAATCAGAGTTCTCTTCTCATCCACCACGTAGACGTGGTTGAGCGTTTCACTGTCATGCCCGTGGGTGCGAATGTAATCGAGGACCTGCTGCACGGACCAGTGCTCGCGGACGGAGACATAGTCTGGGGTCATCAAACGACCGACACTATCCTGCGGATACTCAAGCAGCGAGACAGCTACCGCACGTTCATCGGGAGTCAGTAGCTGCAAAACCTCCTGAGACGCCGGGTCAGGCAGCTTCTCCAGCAGCATGGTGCGGTCGTCAGGCGACATTGCGTTCAAGATTTCAGCCGCTTCTTCGGGACTTATTGCTTTGAGCAGGCGTTCCTGTACGCTTGGAAGCAAATACTGAAAGGTATGGACAGCCACGTTGCGAGGCAGACGCCTGAACACAATGAGCTGTTCTGATGGGAGCAGATCTGTCATCAGATCCGCCAAGTCGTTCGGGGTTCGACTCTTCAAGACTGCGTCCAGCGTCACAAGGTCTCCTGAGCGGATCACCTGCTTGACGTTGGGCGAAAGCCAAAATCGATGAATGACCATAGGATTCCCTCAGTCAGTGGCATTTATGCGCTGGTTCTGACATTGATCCGCTCACTTGGCGGCTGCTGCCAGGTTCGGTTTCCTGAAAAATCGAAGCAAAGGTGACTCTCAGATCAGTCGTCCCGTCGGGCTTGGCGTCGCGTAACAGGGCACGCCCCTCAATTGGAGTCAACCGATCGTCCGCAATTCCCAATAGTGCCCAACGATACACCTTGCTGGCTAGACCATTAACTCTGACGAGCGAAAGGCAATCCGTCAGCCAAAGAATTGGTCTGCGCACCCTGTCGCTGTTGCCTCTCTCCCCTGTAGCGACACACAAAGCAGCGTCCGAAAACCGAACGATTAGTGTACGTATTTGACGCGTGCTCTGTCAGACCGCTTCCAACGATCCAATGCAGGAGGGGAGTCTCTGTGTGGCACCGTTCTTGCAAAGCACGGCGTTATGGCACTTCTGAGAAGTAACACGCCTCAAAGACTACTAGTCCTTTGCTGGATGGTCTCCACAGCTCCCTGCTTGGCGCAAGCTCAGGCACAGGAGTCCCGCGAGTTGGAACCCCTGGCGATCGGGCAAGCTGTAGCCGAGGCTATCGACAGGAATCTCGACCTGTTTGCCGAGCACTATAAGATTCCAATCGCCGACGCACAAATCGTTACCGCCAAACTCCGCCCCAATCCGGTTCTGAGCGTCTGGGGGAACTACTTCGACATCCTTGGAACAGGCTTTGACCCAGCTACGAACGCTGCCGGGCCTAGCGAGGCTGGGGCACGCGTTGACTTCGTTCTGGAGAGAGGTGGGAAGCGCCGAGAACGTATGGCGGTTGCTGAGGCTAGCAAGACCATCTCACAGTTTGAGCTTCTCAATGCGACTCGGACGCTGATCGTCGACGTTCAAAGCGGCTTTGTCGACGTATTGCAGGCCAAAGCTGATGTGGCGCTGGCAGTTGAGAACCTGAAAACATTCGAAGAAATCGTCCGTGTCAACAGCAGCCGGGTCAAGAGTGGCGACCTGGCTGAAGTGGAATTAATTCGGTCGCAGGTGGCCCAACTGCAGTTCGAGAATACGGTCCGGCAAGCCGAACTTCGGCTCCAGACGGCACGCGCTCGGCTGCAGTTGTTGGTAGGGCGGCGACGCGGCGACCGGCTCGTGGATGCAATCGGGGAGATGCGCAGAGACGAGACGTCTCTTTCGCTGGAGGCCTTGCGCGAGCGAGCCTTCGCGCAGCGGCCGGATGTGTTGGCTCAGCGGCAGGATCAAGCCAGATCACAGGCCGAGTTGCGGCTTCAACTGGCCCAGGGCAAGATCGACTACACCGTAGGAGCGGCCGTAAATCGTCAATGGGTGCCTAGTCTCGACGCCGGCAATTCGATGGGTTTCTTCTTCTCGATCCCCTTGCCGCTACACAACCGAAACCAGGGCGAGATCGCCCGCGCCCAGCAAGAGCGATTGCAGGTAGAAGCGAGGATCCGCGCCCTCGAAACGACGATCGAGAACGAAGTGGATATCGCCTATCTCCAATACCAAAATGCGAGGACGACGCTCAGCCGGATCGAGGAATCCCTGCTGCTAAAGGCCAAGGACGTGCGCCAAGTCACCGAGTATTCCTACCGGCGGGGTGAAGCCACGTTCCTTGAGTTCCTAGATGCGCAGCGTGCTTACAACGAAACCGTCCAGGCTCACAACCAGGCGCAGGGCGATTTTGCTCGCAGTCTCTACAGCGTAGACGCTGCAACGGGGACCACGCCTTCTGGAGGGAAGAGTCAATGAGGACCGTTCTTTATGTTTTCTTTCTTCCTCTTTTCCTTTTGTCGGCGTGTGGCAGATCCTCAGAGAAGCCCGCCAAGGCAGAAGAACCCGTCCGATCAACCAAAGCAGCCACGCGGTCTGGAAACATCGTGCAGCTGGCCCCCGACTCACCGCAGTTGACAAGAATTCGAGTTGCGGCTGTAGAAAACGTGGAAGTTCCCACCGCCGAGCTGATTGCACCGGGCAAAGTCGAATTGAATCCAAGCCATGTTTCGCGAGTTTCATTGCCAGTACCTGGCCGGATTCGTCAGCTTCAAGTCGGGCTGGGTGATCGGGTTCAGCAAGGACAACCTATCCTGAGTTTGGAAAGTCCGGAAGTTTCCGCAGTGCAATCGGCGCTGCGGCAAGGCGAGGCCAATGTGTCTCAGGCCAAAGTCGCCCTGGCCAAGGCTCAAGCAGACCTCGCGCGCGTGCGAGACCTCCTTTCGAATCGAGCTGTGGCTCAAAAGGAGGTCCTCGCCGCGGAAACGGTCGTTGCCCACAGCGAAGCCTCGCTCGAACAGGCGCTCGCTTCGCGCGATGAGGCGCTGCGAAAACTTCGGCTACTGGGGCTCGAACCGGGTAGCTCAGGACCAGTCCATCACGCTACGAGCCCCGGTCTCGGGAAAAGTTGTGGAGGTCTCGGCTGCCGCAGGGGAGTATCGAAATGACACGGCTGCTCCGGTGCTGACCCTGGCGGACTTGAGCACTGTGTGGGTGGCTGCCGACGTCCCAGAGAATTCCATTCGTCTCATTCAGCTGGGAGAGCCGGTCGAGATCGCTTTAGCGGCTTACCCGGGTGAGACCTTCACTGGCCGCGTGAAGCAGATTGGTGACCTGCTGGACCCGCAAACCCGCACCGTCAAGGTTCGAGCCGAGCTGAGCAATAAGAACGGCCGCTTCCGGCCCGAGATGTTCGCCACGATCCGGCATTCCCATGGCAAACAAGCCGCTATCGTCATTCCCAAGTCGGCCCTGCTGCAGCAGGAGGGGCGAAATGTCGTCTACGTCGAGCGCGGCCCCGGTCAATTCCAGGAAGTGCCAGTGACGATCGTGTGGCAGGGGCCAGATCGCATTGCTATTGAGAGCGGGATCAGCCGCGGAGATCGCGTTGTGGTAGACGGCGTCATGTTGCTGAAGGGTGCAGCACTTTGATCGCTGAACGCCGACTGCACGGGCGGCACTGTCCAAGGGCCATTTCAATCCCCCAAGAGAATAGGGTCGCAGCGTCATGATCGGGAGACTTCTCCGCTTCGCGTTGAGACAACGCTTCATCACGCTCTTGCTGGCCGGCGCCTTGATCTTCTTGGGTATCTGGTCCTTCCGCCGATTGAAAATCGAAGCGTATCCAGATATCTCCGACACCGGAGTCGTGGTGATCACGCTCTTCCCTGGCCACGCCGCCGAAGAAGTGGAGCAACAGGTCGCGATTCCGATCGAGCGTGCCTTGAATAATGTCCCCAATGTCATTTCCCGGCGGTCCCGCATCATCTTCGGCCTGGCAGTGGTCGAGTTGACCTTCGCTGACGGAACGGACGACTATTTTGCGCGGCAGTTGGTTCTGGAAAAGCTTCGTGATGCCGAGCTTCCCGAGGGTGTGACGCCAACCCTAGGCCCGCTCTCGAGCGGTATCAGCGAGTTTTATCGCTATAAGCTCGAAGGGGAAGGCTACGATAGCATGGGACTGCGGGAAATCCAGGACTGGGTGGTGGTGCCGCGGCTGTTGCAAGTAGCGGGAGTTGCGGACGTCGTCTCGTTTGGTGGCCTGGTCAAGCAGTATCAGATCGAGATCGACCCGTACAAACTGGAAAAATACAAGCTTTCGGTTGCCCAGATCGCGGAGGCCGTGAATGCCAACAATCGCAACGCGGGAGGATCTCTGCTGGATAACCGCCAGCAGGCGCTTGTGGTTCGCGGTGTGGGCCTGATCCAGTCGGTGGACGATCTGGGGAACGTTCTCGTCACATCCGCCGGAGGCGTCCCAATTTTCATCCGCGATATCGGTCGCGTGACGATTGGCGCTGCGCCTCAGACAGGCTTTTTTGGGGTCAACGAGACCTCCGGTGGGGCCGAAGGAATCGTGTTGATGCGCCGGTGGGAGAACCCGAGCGAGGTGCTGTCGCTCATCAAGGAAGCTGTCGCCGAGCTCAACCGCACGCAGCTTCCCAGCGGCGTGCAGATCGTTCCCATTCACGACCGCACAGACCTGGTGAACAACACGCTTTACACCGTGGGGCGCACCCTGACCGAAGCGCTGGCGATCGTGGTGACACTGCTGCTGTTTACCTTCGGCAGTGTCAAGGCAGCAGTGCTGACGGCGATAACCATTCCCCTTTCACTCCTGTTCGCTTTTACCTGTGTGTACTTCCAGGGCATTCCGGGGAACCTGTTGAGCATCGGGGCTCTGGATTTTGGCATCATCGTGGATGGGACACTGGTCATGGTGGAGCACATCGTCCACAGGCTCTCGGAGCGCGAGATGAACCAATCCTCGCCGAGGGGACCGTTCGAAACGATTCGCGATGCGGCACTGGAGATCGAACGGCCCATCTTTTTCTCGCTGCTGATCATCATCTGTGCTTACATTCCACTGTTCACTCTCGAGCGCGTCGAGCGGCGGCTGTTTACTCCCATGGCGTTCACCGTCTGTTATGCGCTCATCGGGTCGCTGCTGTTGACGCTGACGCTCATCCCAGCGCTGGCCACCTACTTGTTCCGCCGCGGAGCCAAGCACTGGGAAAACCCTCTGCTGGCCTGGGTTTTCAACCGTTACGAAGAAGTGATTCGATGGACGATCCCGCGGGCAAAGTGGGTGGTGCTTTCCGGACTCGCGATTGTAGCCGGGGCCCTCTCGATCGCACCGCTGGTAGGAACAGAATTTCTGCCCCAACTCGACGAAGGTGTGATCTGGATTCGCGCTAACCTGGCCCCCGGTATTTCGCTTGCTAAATCTGCCGAGACCGCCGAGGCGATGCGCTCCATCATCAGGCAGTCTTCGGAAGTGAAAATGGTCATGTCGCAGTCAGGGCGCAATGACTCGGGAACGGACCCTTTCGGACCGAATCGAAACGAGCTGCTGATCGAAATGCATCCATACAACACCTGGCCGCGGGGCAAGAGGAAGGCCGACTTGGTGGAGGAGCTGTCGCGGAAACTTCGGTCCGAAATTCCCGGCAGCACCTTCAACTTCACACAACCTATCATCGACACCTCCACCGAGATCGCCACCGGTTCGTCGGCCGATCTGGCCGTGATCATCAGCGGCCAGGACCTGGGCGAGCTGCGCCGGCTGGCTACTCAAACGCTTGACATCGTGCGGCAGATCCGCGGGGCAGCGGACGTTTCCATTGAACAGGAAGCGGACCAGCCACAGCTCCGGATTCGCATCAAGCGACAGGAAGCCGCGCGCTACGGAATCAAAATGAGTGACATCGAAGACATGATCGAGCTTGCCATCGGCGGGCGCGCCGTCGGTACGGTTTTCGAAGGAGAGAGGCGCTTCGATATCACGGCACGGTATATTTCCGAAGCAAGGTCCGACGCTACTGCCATCGGCAACCTCCTGGTCCCTGCCGCCGGCGGGAGTCGTATCCCTCTTTCCCAGCTCGCCGAGATAGAGGTTCGAAACGGTGCAACCATCATCGCGCGTCGAGAAAACAAGCGAGCGATAACGGTGCGCACGAACATTCGTGGCCGCGATCAAGCCGGTTTTGTCGATGAAGCGCAGAATAGGTTTGCCAGCGAGGTAAAGCTTCCGGACGGCTATCAAGTGGTATGGGGCGGGCAGTTTGAGAACCTGGAACGAGCGCGCAAACGGCTCCAGGTGATCATTCCAATTACGGTTGCCATCATCTTCGGGCTACTGTTCACGGCCTTCGGTTCCGTGCGCGACGCCAGCCTGGTGCTGCTCAATGTTCCGTTCTCGCTGGTCGGAGGTATCATTGCGCTCTACTTACGCGGCATTAGTTTTAGCGTGTCTGCGGCTGTCGGCTTCGTCACTTTGTTCGGGGTTGCCGTGATGAGTGGCCTGCTTTACATCTCTGAAATTACCCGGCGGCGTGTGGAACTGGGTGTATCCTTGGAACAAGCCGTTGTCGAAGGCGCCCGAGCGCAGGTGCGGCCCGCAATTCTGCTGATTCTGGTGGCATTGCTGGGCATGATTCCGGCCGCCACGGCGACCGGCATTGGGTCCGACGTGCAGCGGCCTCTCGCAACCGTGATCGTCGGCGGGTTGCTGTCCACTCTGCTGCTTACTCTGTTCGTTCTGCCCAGCTTGTACTATGTCGCAGGGCGCCGCAAAACCAAGGTGGGCGGATGAGGTTCAGCATGGGTTCGGCGTTGGGCTGCTGCTGTGGGTCTTTCTCCCCTGAAACCGAGAACCGTCATCGAAGTTAGCGAGGATCAAAGGAGGTTGGCGTGATGACTGGATCCAAATATAAGTCGCTCCGGGTCGTCGTCGAAGACACTGATACTTGGGAAGGAGAACGGCTGTATGAGGCCATTGTCCGGCTCTTTCACCGGAATCATGTCGCCGGCGCTACGGTTTGGAGTGGGATCATGGGATATGGCGCCCACGGCCGCATTCATCGCAAGGGCCTCTTTGGGGTTTCTGACGAGAAGCCGGTAATGGTCGAGGCGGTCGATAGCGAAGAGAAGATCCGCGAAGTGCTGCCTCATCTGATGCCGATGATCAAGGAAGGCCTTGTCTTTCTCCAGGATGCTGAAGTCTTGGTTCCTGGACAGGAAACCGCTCCTCAAGCCAGTTGAAGACCAGCTGCTGACCGCTTCGATCCTGTCATGTCATTTACAGATATGAAAAGTTCAACGGCAGTGTTGAACTGGCCATACTGGGCTAGTCGATCAACGCCCCTTTCGTGCTGAGGATGAGTTAAATTCGTACGCGAGTTGTACGCTTTCTTCACAGTTTGCTTTTCATGGCCTTGGTAGTTCAGCGTAATGCAGTAGTAAAACTGGCAGCCGATTTGCGTATTACCGTGTAGAGAGCCAAATGCACTTTCCAAGGATTATTGCCGCACAGAGACTCCAAACGTGGTTGCTGGTTACAGCTCTGGTCGCAGTGCTTCTGACTGGACTCCTGGCTGCAGACTTGGCGCGAAACTTGCGGTCGGTGGTCATCAGCGAAACAAATAAGACACTGACCAATGCGGTAGCTGAACTCTGCAGTCTTCGCGGACTTGGAGGAGTAGTGGAAAGACTTCCGTTTCGGAGAATGTGGACGGAGAGTTACGCCGGGTGTCGTATGAGGTGCTGCGCTCCTATCCGGATATCGAAGGAGGTTTCCTCTGGAATGACGAGGTTGTGGGACACAGCTTTCCAACTTACACCGAGCCGGAAAGCGCTCTTCGCCAGCCTCCACTTGAACGTCAAGAGGTTTTGGCGGCTTTGGCAGAAAGCCGGCGCAGCGGGGGTGTCGCCAACCGCGTCGTGCAGGATGGCAAAGATCTGGTTCTTGTGGCGGTCTCCGCAAACCCGGCAGACGAGCTTGTCAGCTTGGAGTTTGCGCCGCATCTTCAATTTCAGCGACTCGAGCGAGCTCAACAAACGTTTGCTCCTGGTGATCGTAGTGGGGATCTCGTTGATGGCCATAGGCGCCGTGCTGCGTTTGAGCTTCAGCCTGCAGCGAGGTTTCGGAGTAATTCAGGCAGGCCTGGAAAGGCTTCGCACCGACGTTCACTACCGGTTGCCTGACCAAAACCACGAGCTCCGAACCATCGTTCGGGCCATTAACACCATGGCGGAAAGCCGGCAGAGGCTGGAGGCGGACTTGCGGCGGGAAGATCGTCTCCGGGTAATGGGACGGGTGGTGGCTGGTATTGCCCACGAAATCCGCAATCCACTCAACAGCATTCGGTTGAGCACCCGGTTGCTGGCCAAGCGCTTCCATGGTCAAGCAGCCGCTTCTGAGACGATTACGTTGATTACGAGCGAGATCGACCGACTGGATGCCTTGCTAAAGAGTCTCTTGGTTTTTGGCGCCGATGAGCCTGAGAAGCTACGGAGGCAGCCTGTCCAGCCGGTGCTTGAAAGAACGTTGGCCTTGGTGAAACCGCACGCCGAAGAGCATGGCGTCAAGATTCAAGTCACGGCACCCGGCGAATGCGAGGCTCTGATCGATGGAAACTATCTGCAGCAGGCGCTGATGAACCTTCTGTTGAACGCCATTGACGCCTCAGGGCAGAACGGAGAGGTAGGGCTTTCGCTGAGCTCGGCGGATGGCCAGGTGGAAATCCGTGTCGAGGACAGCGGTCCAGGCCTCACTTCGGAACAGCAAGAACGGCTCTTCGAGGCGTTCTACACGACAAAGCCCAGCGGCACCGGTCTGGGCCTTGCCGTGACCAAAACGCTTCTCGAGAAGATGGGAGCGACGATCGAGTCGGACAAAGGGGTTCGTGGGGCCCGGTTCCGTGTGCTTTTGCCAGCAGGAGGAGTAGCATGAAAGAGCGCATCTTGATTGTAGAGGACGAGAAGACAGCGCTTCAGGCTCTCTCGCTGCTCCTTGCCGACGAGGGCTACGAAATCATGAAAGCCCAAACAGCAGAGGAGGGACTGAAGCTGACTTTGCAGCAGAAACCGGACCTAATCCTGCTTGATATTCGGCTTCCCGATTTGGACGGCCTCACGCTTTTGCAGAAGCTCCGAGCCGGTCATTGCGATTCCGGCGTGATCGTGATGACGGCTGAGACCACCAGCAGCAATGCCATTCGAGCCACACAGTATGGAGCGTTCGATTACATCTCGAAACCCATCAACGACGAACACTTGATCCTGCTGATTCAAAGGGCCCTCCAGTACCGAAAACTTGAGAAGGAAGTACGGACCCTTCGCAAGAGCGTACCTGAGGCGCCCAACATTCCGGGCATGGTGGGTCACAGTCTGGCGATGCAGGAGGTTTACAAAATCATTGGCCGCGTTGCCAATTCCGATGCGACAGTTCTGATTGTCGGAGAATCGGGAACCGGCAAGGAATTGGTTGCCAACGCGATCCACGAGTTCAGCCCACGCTCCAACGGACCCATGGTCAAAGTGAACTGCGCTGCGATTCCTGACAGCCTGCTCGAAGCAGAGCTGTTCGGTCACGAGAAGGGAGCCTTTACCCATGCTCTCTCCCAAAGGATCGGGCGATTCGAACAGGCCCAAAAGGGCTCGCTCTTCCTCGATGAAGTTGCGGAACTTCCAGTTACACTGCAGGTCAAACTCCTGCGAGCCGTCCAGGAACGTACCATCGAGCGACTCGGTAGTAGCGTTCCGGTTACAATCGACTTCCGCCTCATTACGGCGACCTCCCAGGATCTCAACCAAGCTGTGGCTACCGGCCGCTTTCGCGAAGACCTTTACTACCGCTTGAACGTTGTGACAATTCCGCTTCCGCCGCTTCGTGAGCGACGAGGCGACATCCCACTGCTGGTGCAGCGCTTCATCAGCCGCTCCGAGCGACCGGTCACCATCCGCCAGGATGCGCTGGAGCGGATTATGGCTCACGACTGGCCTGGCAACATTCGAGAGTTGGAAAATGTGATGACGCGGGCGATTGTCCTTGCACCAGGCGGCGTGATCACTCCCGAATGCATCCATCTCAACCAGCGAACGCCGAATACTCCATCGGGCTGGCTGGCTCAGCTCCCTTATCGCGAGGGGTACTGGAACGTCATTCGGGAGGTCGAGGTTCACTTGTTGCAGTCGGCTCTTGAAGAAGCAAAAGGCAACAAAGCGGAAGCGGCTCGAATCCTAGGAATCCAGAGAAGGCTGCTCTACGAAAAGATGGCGGAGTTTAGGCTTAGCTGATTAGCTGATCTCGTTACCTTGAAAGACCCAACGTTCGATAAGGTGTCTGGGCTCTTCTCCGAAAGGAATCAAATGCCAGTCCACCGGCTCTGGCCTAACATCAAACAAGTCATTCGAGAACGCAACATTGTTATGCTTCGCCAGATGCTGGAGGAGTGGACGGACGATAACCTAGGGGAGCTGATGACGAATCTCATGACCTCCGATCGGATCGCCGTGCTGCGGAGTCTCCCGCTCGAACGAGGTGCCGTCGTCTTTCGGCACCTTCCACCGTCGGCTCAAGAGCGTCTATTGAATGCGTTGTCCCCAGAGGAGGCAGCCTCGCTTCTCAAAGGCGACGAGACTCGCTGACTTCACTCCGAGAAACCGTGCACGACCCGTTTGGTTGTGGGGGAGTAGAGGCTAGAATGAATCCAGGAGGAATTTCGATGAAAATGAGAGTTCTGCAGCTTTCTAGATTCGCTTGGGCACTTGTTGCGGCCTTGAGTCTATTCCCGTTGGACAATTATCGCTCCCAGACGAACGTGCTTGACAACAAGGCGCAAAAACCGGAAGCCAGTCCTGACAACCTGGTCGTTCACGTCGATCTGGTGAATGTCCTGTTTACGGTCACCGACCGAAAAGGCACGCTGGTAACTGATCTGGGAAGAGAGAACCTGAAAATCTACGAAGACAACAAACCACAAGCGATCACAAACTTCACTCGCGAGACCGAACTGCCGTTGACCATTGCTGTATTGATCGATACCAGCTCCAGTATCCGGGATCGATTCAAATTTGAACAGGAAGCCGCCATTGATTTTCTCTACCGGACACTTCGCCCTAAGAAGGACAAAGCTCTTTTGATTACTTTTGATTCAGCAATTGAATTGATTCAGGACTTCAGTGATAACCCTGAAGTGCTGGCCAAGGCTATCCGGCAGGTCCGACCAGGAGGGGGTACCAAGATGTTTGACGCCATTTACCTGACTTGTCAGGAGAAGCTCAAAGCGGAGACCGGCAGGAAGATCATGATTCTCATCAGCGACGGAGATGACAATCTCAGTCTGGAAACTCTGAGTGGAACGCTGGAGATGGCTCAAAAGTCGGACGTTTCCATCTATTCGATCAGCACAAACTCCAGCGGGTTCTTCGGCCTGACGGCCCCCAAGGCTGACAAAGTTCTCAAGCGACTGGCTGAAGATACCGGCGGCCGCGCATTTTTCCCCTTCAAGGCCGAGGATCTCTCCGCGAGCTTCCAGGGCATCAGCGCTGAATTGCGCAGCCAGTATTCCTTGGCTTACCGGTCGTCCAATCCAACTCGCGACGGCTCATTCCGTTCCATCAAGATAGAGACCGACCGAAGGAACCTCAAGGTCAAAGCCCGCAGGGGCTATTATGCCGCCCGGGGTTGATTCGATTCGACGGGGTACGGGCCGAAGCTGCGAGTTAAGTCCTGCGAGGTGGTTCTGATCGGGATGCCGATTTAAGGTCACGACCCAAGCTCAGGAGCTACTGATCTACCCAGTTCAGCTCTATCGAACATTTACTCTCATTGTGTTCTTCGTGTCCTTCTATCGACTGAGAGAGGTCTATCGCTGTTTTCGATACCATTCCACGGTCATGCGCAGTCCTTCCTCAAACTGAATCGCTGGCGAAGTAGTTCAAGTCAGCGGCCGCCCGGGAGATTTCGGCAAGGGAATGCTTGATGTCACCGACACGCGGAGCGTCGTAAACGGGCCTGAGATCCGTTTTGAGAATTCGATTCAACATGCCAACCACTTCGTTCAGGTTAATGCTGCGCCCACAGGCCAAGTTGTACATCTGGCCGGCAGTATTAGACGCGTGGCAGGCGAGAAGATTACCTTGGACGACGTTTGAGACATAAGTGAAGTCACGGCTTTGCTCACCGTCACCAAAGATCACCGGCCTTTCGCCTGCGAGCATCACCGTGATGAATCGGGAGAGCACTCCGGAATACTGCGAGGAAGGGTCTTGCCTGGGTCCAAACACGTTGAAATAGCGCAGCGACACAGTTTCCAGCCCGTAAAGCTGCGAGAATAGCCGGCAATATTCTTCGCCGACATATTTCATCAGTCCGTAGGGTGAAATCGGTTTTGATGGCATGTCCTCCTGTTTTGGAAGCTGGGGACTGTCCCCGTAAGCTGAGGAAGAGGCTGCGTAAACAACTCGCTTCACGCCGGCCTCTTTAGCGGCCCATAGGACATGCAACGTGCCCGTCAAGTCGGAATTGTGGGAGGTGATGGGATCAATCACAGACTTGGGCACGGAGGGAATTGCCGCTTGATGCAGGACAAAATCCGCGCCTCGAACCGCTGTTTTTAGACTTCCCAGATCGCAGATATCAACTTCCCGAAAATCAACCTTGCTCTTGAATGGGTCCAGGTTTTCCTTTCTCCCTGTGGCAAAATTGTCGATGATTCTGACCTTGGCGCCCTGTTTCAGGAGTTCCTCAACAATATTTGAGCCGATGAAGCCAGCTCCGCCTGTCACCAGATAGACTGCCATAATCGCCCGTCTCCTTTGATGTGCAAGCCCCGATACGCTAACACAACTAGCCCTTCGATAATGTGTTCAGAGTCGAATGCCGATAACGGATGCTGATCGGCGTCCGCGTGGCTCTTCATTAGAATGCTGCATAGCCCTCATGATAGGCGATCTCTCCGAAAAAGGAATCTCAGAACCGCTCCGAGCTATTCACCAGAGTTCACAGTGCGGAACTCTGCTGGTTCGACGTCAAGGCATTACCAAGGAGCTTATCTTCGACCAGGGAGTGTGCGGAGACGCTCGCAGCAACGATCCTGCCGAAGATTTGGGCGAATTCCTGCTTCGCATCGGAAAACTCTCACCCGATCAATTGGACGCTGCCACCCAGGCGGGGAAGTCTTCCTCAGTTCTGCTTGACGCTCTCCTCGAGATGAAACTGGTCGCACCCAGCGAGCTGTCGGATTTCCGGACACTGCACGCTCAAGAAATCGTCTACGGTCTATTCAACTGGAACTCTGGCAGTTTTGAGTTCAAGCCTGGGGAGTATCGACCGAACGGCACTGCAAGCTTACACTTGACCGTGCCCAATCTGATCTTCGAAGGGATCCGCCGATTGACGAATCCGGACGTCATTCACAGAGGATTGAAGGGACCGGATCGCTTGATTCGGCTCGCACCCCAATTCGAAGCCAGGGCCGGAGAAATCTTTCTGAGGCCCGATGAGGCCTTCATCTTGAGTCGCATCGAATCTTCGGCACGCATCTCCGAGATTCTTCAGCTCTCTCCGTTGGGCTTGGAAATGACACAAAAGATACTGTACGGATTTCTTTCCGTAGGGATTGTGGAATTCGTGCAGCCAACCACTCAGCAGGCGATGCCGAGCCCGCCGGCAGCCTCGCGAGCCTATCGGTCTACCTCGGCACCCAGCTATCGGCCGGTTGCCAGTAACGATGACCGGGAGACCAAGGAAGAAGACCTGACGGAAGTGCGCTCGGATGTCTTTCTGATGCTCGACAAAGCAAAGACCAGGAACTATTACGAAGTGCTTAGTGTCTCGGTGACCGCCTCGCACGATGAGATCAAAAAGTCATACTATGCTCTCGCTAAGAAGTACCATCCGGACCGTTATCATCAAACTACAGAAGGCGATCTGAAGGATGCGTTAGACACGATTTTCTCCACGCTTTCGCAGGCGTACGACACATTGAAAGTACCGGCCACGCGCGGCAGCTACGACGCCAAGACCTTCCGTCTGGAATCGCCCGCTCGCACGGCCGAGAAGCCGGCTGCCGCTTGCCCGCCTGGACAGGCGCCTCAACAGAAGCTGAGCGAACTGAATTACCGCCAGGGGCGGGGCTACTACGATCAACAGGATTATTGGAGCGCGATTCAAGCCTTCCGGCAATCCGTGAGGATAGAGCCCGAGAATGCGCGTTACCGCTACTGGCTCGCCATGGCGCTCTCAAAAAACGCGAAATGGCGTCGCGAGGCTGAAGAACATTTCCTGAAGGCTATCTCGCTGGATCAGTTCGTTGCGGACTACTACGTCGGTCTGGGCCTCCTTTACAAAGAGGCCGGCATGCAGAAGCGCGCGGAGAATCAGTTCAAACAAGCACTCCAAATCTCTCCCGGCGACAGCAACGCCCGCATTGCTCTCGATGCCTTGGTGAGCGCCGGCGAGAAAAAAAATAACCAAAATGGCCCCTTGCGAGGCTTCTTCAAAAGAAAGTAGAGCAGGTCTGTAAGCCGAATTCTGTCCCCTGAACAACCTAACGAGGAAGGTCGAGCAAGGTGACGGTCATTCCTCTAGCCTGAAAGTTGCCTCTCAGTTCCAGCATCCTACCCGGATGTCAAACAGCGCGGGTCACGCCTCCATCCCTATTTGGACTTGCTCCGTGTGGGGTTTGCCAGGCTTGCTTATCGCTAAACAACCGGTGCGCTCTTACCGCACCATTTCACCCTTACCAGAAAGACAGCGGTCAGCCATCCGCATGCCAGCCGCGAGGCCTCAGCAGCTCGAGAGTTTCAGCCCAACCAGCCTTGTGGAGCTTATGAAGGTTGGCTGACGGCCGAGAGCTGGCCGCTGTCTTTCTGGCGGTATTTTTTCTGTTGCACTTTCCGTACTCTCGTCGGAACGGGAGTCCCGCCAAGAGCCCCCCGCGTTACGGGGCACACTACCCTGCGGAGTTCGGACTTTCCTCCCGCTCGGTCCCGAAGAACCGAGCCAGCGACCGTCAGACCTGCTCCAGTCGGAATTATACTGTTAAAGCACAGGTCAGGCTAGGCCAGTTCTCCTTAGCTCATTGAGTCTTTATGACACGTTTCTGAAGACCAAGAAATAGTAGTAGTGTAGAAAGGCGGGTTCCTCTTCCCAGTTGAAATCCGGGCGGCAGAAGTGATTTCTATCGACGCCCGTCGCCCTCTGACTCCCGCGACTCTCAAAAACGCGACTTCGTGTACAATAACGACCATCTTCACGCTCAGGAGCAGCCATGATTCTTCACATCCTCGGCACGACAGTCCTCATGCTCATAGTTTGCCCGTTGACCACCGCCGTAGCAGGTCAGTCTGCTCCCGATGAAACTAATTACGACGAGGCCAAAGTTCCGCCGTACACGTTGCCCGATCCTCTGGTCATGCTGGATGCGACGAAGGTCACTGATGCGCGAAGCTGGAAAGCCCGACGGCGGCCTCAGATCCTGCGTCTCTTTGAAACACAAGTCTATGGCAAGACACCCGCCAAGGCCGCGGCGATGCGTTTTCACGTCAATGAAGTCGAACCAAACGCCTTGAACGGGCTGGCGACTCGAAGGCAAGTCGCGGTTCGCTTCAGTGCCGATCCGGCTGGACCCAAGATGGACATGCTCATCTATCTGCCGAACAAGGCAAGCAAGCCCGTCCCGGTCTTCCTTGGGCTCAACTTTTTCGGGAACCAGACGATTCATTCTGATCCGGGTATCGCTCTCACAGAGTCCTGGATTCGCAACAATGAGGAGTCCGGTATCGTCAACAACCGTGCTACGGAAGCGTCGCGAGGCACACAGAGCAGCCGCTGGCAGCTCGAGATGATCTTGAAGCGCGGTTACGCTCTCGTCACGATTTACTACGGCGACCTTGATCCGGACTTTGACGATGGCTTTCAAAACGGCGTACATCCGCTGTTCTACAGGAACGGACAGACCCGTCCCGCCGCAGATGACTGGGGGGCGATCGGAGCCTGGGCCTGGGGGCTGAGTCGGGCTTTGGATTACCTGGAATCTGACAAGACAATCGATGCCCGGCGCGTTGCGGTGATAGGCCATTCACGGCTGGGAAAAGCGGCACTCTGGGCTGGCGCCCAGGACGAGCGCTTCGCAATGGTGATCTCCAACAATTCAGGCTGCGGTGGCGCCGCGCTCAGCAAGAGGAAATTCGGCGAAACCGTTCAGCGGATCAATACGAGCTTTCCACATTGGTTCTGCACTAACTTCAAGCAGTATAACGACCGCGAGGAAGACCTGCCAGTCGATCAGCATATGCTTATCGCGTTAATCGCTCCCAGACCAGTCTATGTGGCCAGTGCCCAAGAAGACCTCTGGGCTGACCCGCGCGGAGAGTTCCTTGCTGCCAAAGCGGCGAGTCCGGTTTACCGTTTGCTGGGAACCGATGGCCTGCAAGCCGACGACATGCCAGCCCTGGACAGTTCGGTTCAAAGCACCATCGGTTACCACATCCGGCGTGGGAAGCACGATGTCACCAGCCTCGACTGGAAGCACTATCTCGATTTTGCCGACCGGCACTTCGGAAAACGCAAGGAATAGCAAAGTGAGGCCAGGGTTGAATTCCAGAATCTGCTTCCCGTTTTAGCTTCCAAATTCCATGACATTGAAAACTGTGAGACCTAGAATCCTGGAGGCCGCAGGCGGGACCATTTTAGTTTCTTCTCTGGTATTCCTGGAACCCTACGAAACCAAACCCGCGGCATCGACTGGCGCCCTTCTCACCGCCGTCGG
This sequence comes from uncultured Acidimicrobiia bacterium, assembly GCA_963752385.1. Taxonomy (GTDB): domain Bacteria; phylum Acidobacteriota; class Terriglobia; order Versatilivoradales; family Versatilivoraceae; genus CAVVYL01. The sequence continues at coordinate 103,310 of CAVVYL010000035.1, forward strand.
ACCCTGAGCTTGCTCACCTGTCCGGGAGCGCAAAGGCCACGTAGGCATCTCCCGAGGGCGTGCCCATCTTGCCGCCGCCTGCAGCGATGACAACGAACTGTTTGCCATTGACCATGTAGGTGGCGGGTGTGGCGTAACCACCAGCAGGGAGCGTTGTCTCCCACAACACACTGCCCGTCTTCTTGTCGAAGGCACGAAACTTCTCGTCTTTCGTCGCTCCGATAAAGAGAAGCCCGCCATCGGTAACGACCGGCCCTCCATAATTCTCGGTTCCGGTGGGGACAATGCCGCGGCGGGTCAGTTCTGGAATCTCTCCCAGAACAGCCCTCCACTCAATGGTTCCTTCGTTGAGATTGATGGCGTTGAGTGTACCCCAAGGAGGCTTCACCGCCGGGTAGCCTTCGGGATCGAAAAAGCGATTGTAACCGGTATGGGTGTACGGGATGTCTGCCTCTACTTTTTCTTTCGTTGCCTTCCTCGCAGGCACGGGGCCGTCTGGAATAGCGAGGCCGAAAAGGAAATTGACGAGAGCCTCTTTCTCCGAGCTGGCGAGAAAACCAAACGATGGCATCATTCCTTTGCCGCCTTCGATAAGTTTTGTTACGTGTTGCTTGGACATTCGTTTGTTGATCTCCCTGAGATTGGGATACACCTGCTGGGGATCGCCTTCACGATCGGCGCCGTGGCAGCCGGCACAAAGCTGGTTGTACACCTTCTGTCCCAGCGAAATGTGCCCTGATCTTGCTTCAGGCGATATCTCAACCATCGTCAGAATCCAGGGCATCTCGTTGCCGTTGATATAAAGCAGGCTGCTGGTTGAATCAAACGCCGCGCCACCCCACTCTCCTCCTCCGTCGAACCCTGGAAAGACAATCGTGCCTGCCACGCTGGGCGGGATGAAGGGTTGCCCGGTTCTAACCTTCCGCAAACGCTCCAAGACATAGGCCCGTGCCCCAGGAGAAAGGGTTGTCGCCTCTTCTTCAGTGAAGGCTTGCCGCGAAAACGGTGGCGGCTTCAAAGGAAGCGGCTGGGTCGGCCAGCTGGATTCCCCTTTCAGATCCGAGGCTGGCACGGAGCGCTCTTCCACGGGAAACAGCGGCTTTCCGGTTTTTCGATCCAGAACAAAAACGTGGCCAGACTTCGTAATCTGCGCAACAGCATCGATCTGCCGTCCATTGCGGGTCACCGTCACGAGGTTAGGAGCGGCTGGCAAGTCGCGGTCCCAGAGATCATGATGGACGACCTGATAGTGCCAAACCCGCTCCCCGGTGTCGGCCTTCAGCGCCAGAACGCAATTGGCAAACAGGTTGGCACCTTTGCGGTTGCCACCCCAGAAGTCAAAAGAGGCGGAGCCGGTTGGAAGAAACACCATCTCGCGCTCCTCATCAACCGTGACACCACTCCAGGCATTGGCTCCACCCCTGCGTTTCCAGGCATCCGGCGGCCAGGTATCGTAGCCAAATTCGCCCGGATGCGGGATGGTGTGGAATATCCAGCGAATCTTTCCCGTTCGAACATCGTAAGCCCGAATATGTCCAGGAGCTGCGGGTCCCGGCCCTTCTGAAACAGCGGAGCCGAGTATGAGCAGGTCGCGGTAAATGGCCCCGGGTGTTCTGCAACCGACAAAGAGCTTCTTCACGTCACGGCCTAACCCCTCCCGCAAATCGACTGCGCCATTGTTTCCAAATTCGGGCATCAGCTTCCCGGTCTTGGCATCCAAGGCGAAAAGACTCTGGCCCGCCGTGAAAAGGATTCGCTGATCGACTCCACTCCTCCAGTAGACGACGCCACGATTTACCCCGAAGGCGCCCTTGTCGGCTCCCGCGGCAAAAGGATCAAAGGTCCACAGATTCTGCCCTGTGGCCGCATTGAGGGCGAAAACCTTCAGTTGGGGCGAAGTCCCATATAGAATACCCTCGATGATGATCGGATTGCACTGAATCTGCGAACGGCTGTCGTCGCGCTTGTCTCTCGTGTGGTACATCCAAGCCGGCTCCAGTTTGTGGACATTCTGTGTGTTGATCTGGTTAAGCCGGGAATAGTGGCTGCCCGCCGCATCCCCACCGTGCATTGGCCAGTCAACGTTTACGCTTTTTTCTGGCTGGGCATTCAGAAAGAAAATCGCGAATCCGAGGATCGTGAGTCCGCCAGTTGGCCATAACCGTAGCATCTGTCACACCCGAACCTTTCATCGGGAAGACCGCGAAATACTGAAAGCGCGACTGCGCCGGCCGGTCCATCAAGAGCTCTTGAGGCGGTTCCAGGCGAAAGGTCGAGCATTGCCTCATCGCGAAGCGACCGGTGCGAAAGCGTAACACGAAAGGAGAAAGAGCAATACTTCGGCGGCCGCGGCACTTGCTGCCTGGCAAGCAGAGCCTTGCCTCTGTTTCTGGTGGTGGTATTCCGGTGGCGTAACTGAGCCGGCCATCTACTCCTTGTGGGAGGCCTGAGCTTTGAGTCAAGGACGACAGCAGAGTTCAGACTCTAGCTTGGCTCAGGAGTCATGGGAGTGTGAAGGCGATGTATTTCGCACCTGAAGGTCTCCCCCTCCCTCCTCCGGCAGCAATAACCACATACTGGCGGCCCTTGACTTGATACGTTGCAGGCGTGGCATTCCCGGCGAAGGGCAGAATTGTCTCCCAGAGCAGCTTGCCTGTCAGTTTGTCGAAGGCGCGAAATTTGCTGTCGTAATGAGTGGCTGCGTTTAGGGAGATCACGCGGAGCGTCGGCGTCGTTGCATAGAGAACGCCATCCACGACAATAGGATTGCACTGGATGTTGGACTCCTCGAACGCGTCGCCACTGTCAAACGTCCATGCAATTTTGAGTTGATGGACGTTTCCCTTGTTTATCTGCTTCAGCGACGAGTAATGGATGTTTTCTGGTCCACCCCCGAAGCTTTCCCACCACGAATACTTGTCTCTTGCCAGCAAGTTTGCGGAGCATAGAGCAACGAAGAGAACGATCCTCATTCACGACCTCAATCCCACGATTTGGTAACGACGCACACCATTGACAGGGTTCTCACAAGTCACTGGATAGCTGCCCAGGCAGGTGCTGCACAGTCAGGCATCCCCATCCGAATACTTGCGGTTGATCCGTGAAGATGGGCTAGCAGCAAACGCCCTGTGTTGGGATCCAATGCGGAAAGCGGATGCGGATACCAGGCGTGCTGATAGTGGAAAGCAAACTACGGGCTTAGGAAGCCAAACCTGGACCACACCCATGGTTAGGCCAGCTCGTTACTTTCTCTTCCGCCACACAAGCCGTGTCTCTGTTCATTTTCCAGAGACAACGTTGTTACCCATGTGAACGGCGCTTTTTCTTGCCTGAGGTTTGACCCGGTAAGGGATCCGTGCCCGCCGCAGGTCATTGCCATGAAGGACAATACCCTGGCTCCTCTCGCCGCTGACCTCCAGAAAGACCGTAGTGCCCTCCCGCACCCTTGCGTTGCGGATTACAGCGTCTTCCACCTGACTCAAGGCGATCGCGGGAATCTCACTGTCTGATTTGGCAGGTCTGCCAGCGAAACCGTCGACTTCAAGGCCTCGAATATCCTCCAGGTAAAGAGCGCTCTGCCATTTGTCCGACTCAGGCTTGTCCCAGATCACTTCCACATCTTTGAGTTTCAGATCACGCGCCCAACGGAACCTCATGGCGTGGACAGCTTTTTGCAGTGGGGAATCCGGATCGGCAGAGAGAAAAAGCCTGACGTTCTCTAAGCTGACGTTCTCCAGCCAGCTTTCTGCATGGCCGCTGATCATCGACGATCCTTTGCCACGGGCAATGATGTTGCGAAGCAACACGTTTCGGATCGCCCCCATCGGCGGATCTTGATCCCTGGAGCGCTTGGGATCAATTTCGCTGAGGCGCTTGATGTTGAAGTGAATGGGGTCGCCGTCGCCCCACCAATACCAGTCGAACGCTTGAGTCTCCACCGTAAGATTGGAGAGCACGACATCACTCACATAACCTTTATTGAAGACCATGAAGGCGATGCCACGGTTCGAACTTGCAATGATGCAGTTGTCGACGACGACTTTGCGAATACTGGTCAGGTTGCCGTCGACAAATTTCAGTGCGCTGGAGGCCGAAGAGAGGCGGCAGTTCGTCACCGTAATGTACTCGCACGGCTGCGGTGGACCATAAGCGTCCGAGGAATAGAACACCAGCGCATCGTCACCTGTTTCAACGGTGCTGTTGCTGATGCGCACATCCTTGCAGCCGTCGGGATCAATTCCGTCGGCCCACACGCCTTCCTTCAAGCTGCTGTGAATATACACTCCATCAATCACCAGCCGCTCGCACGCATACGGATGAATGTTCCAGCTGCGAGAGCGGACGAATGAGAGTCCGGAGATACGGACATCCTTACATCTCAGCAGCAAGACCATCCTGGGAAAAACTGTCTCAGCTGGAAATCCTTTTGGAAAGGGCCGCATCAGCGCTCGGCCCAGCGCTTTCATCATCGAGGCGTTTTCGCGGATGTACGCATCATCCAGGTCGTCCAGCCGCCACGAATATTCACTCTGGCCATCGAGTGTTCCGCGCCCCTCGATGCTGATGTTCTCAAGATCTTCTCCATAGATCAAGGCAGCCCAATGCCCTCTTTGGTACTGGCTGCTGTCGGTGGAAGCAAACAGGGTCGCACCGGCTTCGAGGTGGAAGCGGACATGGCTTCGCAGACGGATCTGACCCGAGGTGTACTCGCCCGGCGGCAAGTAGACCATGCCGCCGCCGGCTGAGGCACACGCGTCGATGGCTCTCTGTATAGCCGGAAGCGCATCGTCATCCTTTTTCCCTGTGGCTCCGTATTCCTTGACGTTGAAAACTGCGAAGCCTGGAGCCGCCTCCAGGCTACAGCTGAAACCGAGAATCACAAAGGCTAAGGTCAGGCGGCAGTACCATCTTGGGTATCTTGGGTGCATTCCTTCTCTCTTCGAATGATTCCAACGAAAGCAATACAGTGCCGAATGACGACACTCTTACCAGTTGATCTGGTTAAGCCGGGAGTAGTAGTTGCTCACCGTATCCCCACTGTGCATCGGCCAGTCAACGCTAGTGTTTTCGTTGGCCGGGCATTCAGAAAACAAGACCGCGATTCCGAAGATCGTGAATGGAGAGGGGCATTGTTTACTCTCTCCTCTCGCCTGTAAGAGGATTGACCAAACAATGATCGACCATCTTGGCAATGATGTGATAGTTGTAGTCCACAGTTCTCCTCTGGCTGAAAATGAGTCGAACGGCTCCCTCCGGGCTCTCATGGGTGCCGGCCGTCCGAATGCGGGGCCCCCAGACGCCCACCTCGGGCGCCGCCTGAAACGTGCTCCTGCCCCGCCCGTAGGGGTAGCGGTCGCTTGCTCTTCTCTTTGAAGAGAGCGACTTGCTACACGCGGTCTATCGGGAAATTTTGAGACGGCTTCAGGCGAAGGGGCAAGCATTGCCGCACAGCCAAGCGCATTGCTGAAAGCCAGACGGCCGTCGCGCCTAGGCGCTTCCTGGCCTTCCTGCCCCCGCCAAACAACAATCTGCCGGACAGACATCGTGGCTCGGCCCGAACGTCCCGAGAAAGCGTCGCATGAAATTGGAGGTCGTCCTCTCCAGGATCAATTCACGGATCATGCGCACGAAGGCCGGGTGTGTGCCCACGGTCGCAGCACGGACCATATTTAGACCGATTTTCTCACAATGGCGGTGCGCTTCTGTGTCGAGGTCATAAAGAACCTCCATATGGTCTGAGATGAAGCCAATGGGTGCAATCATCACATCCTTCGCCCTTCTTTCCTTCAATTCCATCAGATGATCAATGATATCCGGCTCGAGCCATGCTTGGCTGGGCGGGCCGCTCCGGCTCTGGTAGACCAGCCGCCAGTTTTCGCAACCTGCCCCGGCAGCCACCAGTGTGCAAGTCTCCTGGAGCTGAGCAACATAGGGACAAGTAGCAGCCATTGAGACCGGAATACTATGAGCAGTAAACACAATGCGTGCCTGAGAGCGACGGGCCTCTGGAATCTTTTCGAGGGCTCGCAACAAATTCTCGATGTTAGGTTCGACAAACCCGGGATGATTATAGAAAGCCCTGAGCTTGTCAAACTGGGGCGCTCCGGCGCCCACAGCTTCTTGGGCGCGCAGAATGTCTTCACGGTACTGCCGACATCCAGAATAGGAGCTGTAAGCCGAAGTGACAAAGGCCAGTGCACGCCGAACGCCATCTTTCCGCATCTGTCGAACGGTATCAAGCAGAAGGGGATGCCAGTTGCGGTTTCCCCAATAGACCGGCAGCCTAGGACCGTATGCTTCCAGCTCCGCCTTCAAAGCTGCGATCAGAGCGCGATTCTGGGCGTTGATGGGACTCACGCCGCCGAACAGTTCGTAATGGTGCGCGACTTCCTTCATTCGTGACGCCGGAATGTTCGTGCCACGCAGGACGTTTTGAAGAAAAGGTATCACCTCCTCCTTGCCCTCGGGCCCCCCGAAAGACACGATCAAGACCGCATCGTATTTTGAGTTCGACGTATCAGCGCCCATCAGGATCCTTCAGTCGAATGCCAGTTTGCAAAGCCCAATGCACAGGAGAATGGGCACGGCGATCAAGATAAGGGGGAGAATCAGTAACGCTGCCGGAATCATGGCTATGAGCAAGAGAATGGAAAGGACAAAGAAGATGAGTTTCAGAGGGAAGAAAACCACAAAGCCCAGGATTCGGAACGGCAGGAAGAGCAGAAATCCGAGGATCCTAAAGGGGAGAAACAATAATTCAAGCATGCCTTCCTCCACAGGAATCCAGGCGGCCCGCTACGAATCCAATAACCGAAAACCTTATCATTTCGTCTGTGACCGTTGCGGACCTCGAGTGGCTCGATGTTCCTCAAGTTCACTCGGAGCGGGCAGTGTCCCCGCGGACCGTTCGGAGCTGTCTAGTCTTGCGAGGACCATGCTCAGTTTGTTCTTAACCTTCATGCAACCTCGACAAAAAGAGAGTATCCCATGAGAAAAGTCGCCAGACAAGTTGTCGAGCAAGCTGGGATCAACGTCGAAGCGCCATTGGACAAACCTGTGCGCAACCGGCGCCCAATTCACCACTTTCTATTGACTACACGATCATGCGCGTCAATTCCATCGGCTTGACGAGGAAGGACTCAAGGACAGCAATCACTTCGAAGCTTTAGCTCCTCGCATCTATGAGTTAGCCGGGGCCTTGCCCTGGCACATTCGCGGGTTCGCTGATGTTGCCGCCGTCCGGATGCGTATCTACCCACCAATCCTCTCGACACCGCCTGGTCCAATCAAGGGTGACAAACGACATGCTATCGTGCCGCAAGCCCTGACCTTGGAGTACTGACCGCCGATCCTGCCGATAACCCTACGGCGAGCCTGTCTTTCACTTATCGTTGCACCCTGTGCCGCCGATTTCTTGACAAGCCTTTTGGCAGGTCCATAATATTAAGGGTTTACGGAGGAGATAGTCAGTGACCTTCGGCGCCAATCTGAAGCGCGAAAGAGAATTGCGAGGAATCACGCTTGATGAGATTTCCAAAGCCACGAAAATCAGCGTCCGCCTCCTGAAATCGATCGAAACTGACCGATTCGATATTTTGCCGAGTGGCATCTTCCGCAAGTCGTTTGTCAAGAGTTACGCCAAGTATCTGGGGATGAACGAAGAGCAGATCCTCCACGAATACGCTCTTCAATTTGAAATCAGCCCACCCGCTGCATATGCGGAAAAGCCAACCGGCGGGCCGAGCATAACAGTCACCGCGAATCAGCGATCCTGGGCGTTGGTTTTCGCCGGGCTGTTGCTTTTGGCCGTCTGCGGCGGAGTGTACTGGTTCTTCAGTGAGAGCAATACCGTCGAACCCTCCATTTCTCCCTCCACTTCTACAACCGCCGGCCGGACTCCAGTGGCTGGCTCGCAGGTTTCTGGGGGATCTTCGCCGTCCTCTCCTGGTGCGCCTCGCCCGACGGGCGAAGGCGGTACACGGCCTTCAGGGCCGGCGGCTTCAGGCTCTACTCTGAAGGTACTGGGAGAACTCGACAGGAAGCCGGGTGATCCGTCAAGAGGCCGCGAGCAACTCCCGCCCGGAACCCCTCTGGAACTCACCGTCCAGGTCATCGATCAGTCCTGGCTTTCAGTGAGCTCTGGTGAGAGATCTCTTTTTTCCGGCCTGATGAACTCGCAACAATCAAAGAATTTCCCGCTTCAGTCGAAGCTCACCCTGGTTGTTGGCAATGCTGGGGGAGTGAAGCTCCTGGTAAGCGGGCGAGCACTGGCGAGCTTGGGCAAGAGCGGCGAGGTTAGGACTATCGACATTTCGGCCGAGAACTACCAGCAGTATCTAGCGCCGAAGATCCCATGACTCAATCGATCCTTTCTAAATTAAGAGAAGGCGGAGTGCCTTTGGCCGTGCGGCAGTCTGCTGCACGGGGTGTCCTACCGGTCGGGCAGGAAGAGTTGTTGGGAATTCTGGTCTACCTGCGGAACGATCCCGAAGAAGAGGTCCGCGAAACGGCCAGGCAAACGCTGGCCAATGAATACAGCGACGACCTCTTGAAACGCATTGCTGAAAGCAACACGGCACCCGTAGAAGTTTTGGAATACTTCGGCCAGCCGCCGTTTCGTTCACTGGAGTTGCTGGAAGCGCTGATCCAGAACAAAACGACACCTGACTCCACGATCGCCTCGCTTGCCGCACAAGTAGATGCCAGCTTGATGGAAGTCATTCTGATCAACCTGATGCGCCTACTGCGCTCGCCGTTCATACTGGATGCGCTCGAAGGCAATCCCAACCAGACACCGGACCTCACGCGGCGATTGAAGGAAATCCGGGAAGAGTTTTTTGAGAAGCGTAACACCTTTATACCCATCCATCGAACCAGGGTCGAGGAGGGAATCCTCGCTGAAAGCACCGATGGGAGTGAGCCGGCGAAAGAGAGCACGGCTCTCACCGTCTACAGCGAGGAGCTACGTGACGGAGAAGATCCCGCCTCGCTCACGGTCCAGAGTCTGGCCGATGACGGTTATGAATCGTTCGACGAAATGCAAGAAGAAGAGAGGTTATCCACCATTCAGAAGATCGCCCGAATGACCGTTTCCGAGCGGGTGCAGACGGCCCTCAAAGGTAACCGCGAGGAACGGATCATCTTGATTCGAGATGCGAATCGCATTGTGTCCGCCGCTGTGCTGGATAGTCCTAAGCTCAGCGACAGCGAGGTGGAGGCGATCGCCTTAATGAAAAATGTGTCTCAGGAGGTGTTGAGAGCCGTTGGCGCCAAGCGAGAGTTCGCCAAGAATTACACGGTCATCCACAACCTGGCGAAGAATGCGAGAACCCCCATTGCGACCTCGTTGGGGTTGTTGAATCGCATTCTCACCAACGACCTTCGCGCTTTGGCTCGCAACAAGAATGTTCCGGAGGTGCTCCGCAAAAGTGCCCAGCGGCAAGTGCAAGTCCGAACGGCGCCGCGAGATGCCAGATAATCATGGATTTTCCCGGGCCACCTCGCATGCTGTTTGGTTGTGTCGCGCTGTTTTGCAGGACCATTCCAGACGAAAGTGGGTGAGCAATGGAAATCCGAAGACTCAGTGAAGAGGATATCCAGAAGTTCTTGGAAGGCTGCGAAGACTTGATGCGTTTGGGCGTTAGATTCACCGAGAACATCCGTCAGGCGATCGACGACTTAAGGAAAACTTACGAGCCCGCATTGAAGTCTCAGTATGTCGACAAGGCCGTCGTAGACCTGCTGACACGATCTCTGCGAGAGTTTGAACAGCAAGTGGAGTCCAATCTTGACGGCATCGAAAAGATGTGCACAAAGGGTGGGAACTGGTTTGCCTATTATCTCGGAAGGACTGTTGAGAAAGACCTGGCCAACGGACACGGGATGAACGCGACGAGCGAGGAGGCGAAGCCTCCAGAAAGCGATGAGCAGCAATCGACTAAGAAACCGGGAAGCTCAGACGGATGGTGAGGCGCTGCGTGCTCGGGAATCCGCAGACCCGGTCAGGACGCTGATAACCACGGCGGCTCAGCAATGACCTCACCAGATTGTCGTGCGCTGCTGGTGAAGCCGATCGTGAAGGCATCGAGATAATTTTGGCTTTTGTAGCCTGTTCGATCGCTCGATTGAAGTCGTGAGTCAACTTCCAGCCTACAGAATCTTCATCCCGATGACTCGTTCCCTGCCTTGTTCATCCCCACGCACAATCGAGAGCACCGTGGCCGCATCTGCATTCATGCGAATACATTCGGATTGTCTTCTCCCTTTGCAATCCGTAGAATCAGAGCGTTTGAAGCCAGGTTTTCAATTCAATTCGGCATTGTGCCGACTGATCCAAGAAGGAGGACCAGCCTCATGGCGAAAGCCAGTCGAAATACCATCATCGAAGAGCTAAAGAAGTCTTACCACATGGAACTGGAAACAGTGACCAACTATCTGGCTAACTCGATTAACCTCGATGGCGTGCGCGCCGAGGAAATTAAGAAAGCGCTGGCGGCCGACATCAACGAAGAGCTAATGCATGCCCGGCAACTGGGAGAGAGAATCAAACAGCTGAACGGGTTCGTTCCAGGTTCTCTGTCGCTCAGTTTCGGGCAGAAGGCCCTGCAACCTCCCACAGATACCACCGACGTGATCAGCGTAATCGAAGGTGTTATTGAGGCGGAGGAAGGCGCTATCACGCAGTACAACAAGATCATTCGCCTGTGTGAGGGACAGGACTATGTCAGCCAAGACCTCGCTGTCCGGCTGCTTTCCTCGGAAGAAGCTCACCGAGTGATGTTCGAAGGGTTCCTGAAGGAGTACCGGAAGACAAGTTAGCCTTGCTATTGAGCGGATCTCCAGGCCAGCCACGACGTGCCGAGGCAGGGAGAATGCCCGGTGGCATTTTGGAAGCATTGCTCCTTGAAGTCCTTCATTGCTCCTCCGTCCCCTGTGGCTAAGCGGTCCGTTCCATTGCAACGGTGACCTGTCTTCAAAAACCCTGTTTCAATCCTTCGCCAAGCTCAGGCTCGAAGAGCCGACAAGAGGTTGCCACGCCCGTTCAGGAGCCTTCTACCGGCTCCCACGTCGTGGAGCGTCCCGGCAGGTCTTAACATTCATCCCACTATGACGAAGCGCTTGGGCCGTCACTCATTGTGCCTCGCCTTCGCTTTGCTGTTTATGTTTCCCATCCTCTCCGCTGAAGAACGTCCGCCCAGAAGGCTTAGCGTCAAAGACCTGAGCAACAAGATCAGAGGTGGCTGGGCGGGTCAGATGATCGGCGTGGCCTACGGTGCCCCGACGGAATTCAAATACAACGCCAGAATCATCGAGGACGAACTTCAATGGTCGCCGGATAGGATTTCCAATGCTCTGGATCAGGATGACTTGTACGTGGATATGACGTTCAATCAGGTCCTTGAAGAGCGTGGTCTCAAGGCTTCTCAGCAACAGTTCGCCCAGGCTTTCGCTAATTCGAAATACCGGCTTTGGCATGCGAATCTTGCGGCTCGCGAGAACCTGAGGCGCGGAATCGAAGCACCGCAATCTGGGCATCCCGAGTACAACATTCACGCCGACGACATTGATTTTCAGATCGAAAGCGACTTTATTGGTCTCATCACTCCTGGTCTGCCTCGCCTCTCCAACGAGTTGTGCGACCGCGTCGGCCACATCATGAACTACGGCGACGGCGTGTATGGTGGCATGCTTGTCTCGGCGATGTACGGCCAGGCCTTTTTTGAAAGGAATCCTGGAGAGGTTGTGATCAAGGCCTTGAAAGTTCTTCCTGCGGAAAGCCAGTACAGCCGTTTGATCCGAGACATCCTCATCTGGCATCGGCAGTATCCTAGCAACTGGAAGCGAACTTGGGAAAAGGTCGAATCGAAATGGAATCACAAGGACTGGTTCTGTCCTCGGGGTGTGTTGAACAACTTCAACATCGATGCGAAGCTGAATGGTGCCTACGTCGTGATTGGCCTTCTCTATGGGCGCGGTGACTTCTCTCAAACCATCGAAATCGCTGCCCGCTGTGGCCAGGACTCCGACTGTAATCCCGCAAGCGCAGGCGGTATCCTGGGAACCATGATCGGCTACGAGGCCATTCCCGAACTTTGGAAGCACGGGATTGCCGCCATCGCAGACAAGAAGTTCTCCTACACCGATTATACGTTCAATACGATCGTCGAGAGTTCTATCAGTCTAGCTCGGAAGGCAGTGCTGGAGAGTGGCGGCAGGGTCACCGAAACCGAATTGCTCATTCCTTACCAGGCGCCTAAAGAAGCCAGGCTTGAACAATGGCTACCCAAAGGCCAAGCCTTCGTTTTGCGTGAAGAAAAGGCCTGGACCTGGAGCGGCGACTGGAGGGAGTTTTCCGACCCTCTGACAGTTAAGTTCGGCACGGTGGGCAAGCAGACTTCGAACCCAGGATCAGAAGTCGTCTGCCGGTTCAGTGGAACGGGTGCGGTGCTGGTTGGAAGATGGGACACTGCAGGTGGGCGCGTAGATGTCTACCTCGACGGTAAACCCCAAGGCGAGATTGACACTTCGATGTTTACCGTTAAAGACCACGAGTCGCGCCTGACCGAGAGTCTCTGGCACAACCTTGATCTGGGGCCGGGTTCTCACACCCTACGACTTGTGCTGAAGGAGCCCAAGAACTCGGAGACCAAGATGGTGAACTTGACCGTTGCCGGACTTTATGCGTTTCAAAAATGACAATCTCCTTGTTGTCGCCGTGACTGTCCTCCTCGACGCAAAAGCTGAGTGCGACGACCAGAACGACGATGATACTTTCGGCCCTCGTCGAGCCGCGTGGCGACATGAGTGACTCCTATGAAAGCCATCATCCTCAGAGAACTGGGAGACCCGGACAAGCTACGGCTGGAGGAAATCCCTGATCCGCGACCTGGCCCTCACGACGTGCTCGTCCGGTTGCGGGCCTCGGCTCTAAACCATCGAGACGCTTGGATACGCCAGGGGCGTTACGCTGGGATCCAATTGCCAGTTATCCTTGGCTCGGATGGCGCCGGTGAAGTCGTCGAGGTTGGAACTTCTGTCGATCCTGCTTTGAAGGGACAAGCCGTTGTGATCTATCCAGCGATAAACTGGGGACCAGACGAACGAGTGCCTGGACCAGAGTTCAAGATTCTGGGACTGCCCGACGATGGAACTTATGCAGAGCTCCTCAAGGTACCTGCCAGCCAGGTCTTCCCGAAGCCCACAACGTTGTCTTTCGAGCAAGCTGCTGCCATTCCGCTCGCTTCGCTCACGGCCTATCGCGCTGTTGTCACACGGGCGCAAGTGAAACCTGGGGAAACTGTGCTGATCACTGGAATCGGAGGCGGTGTTTCCTCCTTCGTGCTGCAGATTGCCTTGAAACTCGGGGCCCGCGTGCTCGTGACTTCCGGTAGCGACGAGAAACTGGCCCGAGCGCACGAGATGGGCGCTACCGGCGGAGCCAACTACCGAACCCAGGACTGGGGCAAGGAAATTTTGACTCTTTGCGACGGTCACGGTCCACAGGTGATCATCGACAGCGTGGGAGGAGAAACGTTTGAGAAGGCTATTGAGATCGCGCGGCCTGGAGCGACGATTGTAACCTATGGCGCCACGACTGGACCCGCCAAACAGGTTGAGATCAGGCGAATCTTCTGGAAGCAACTCAATGTGCTCGGCTCGACCATGGGTACCGCCAACGAGTTCGGCCAGGCTCTCAGGCTCTACGGAGAAGGTGGGTTGCGCCCTGTTATGGACCGCATTTTCCCGCTGGCTGAAGCCCCTGCGGCCCATCGTCGCATGGAAGGGGCAGAGCAATTCGGAAAGCTTGTCTTGAAAATTAATTGACGTAGAATTCGCTGCGCTTCAGACTCAGCAGGTCCGCCTCGAGCCGTCTTGAGAGAAGCGCGAATGAGCGCAAATCGACGCGAACGGAATGTCTTGCGAATGGAACAGCGTGTATTTCGGAAAGAAAACCAGCCGTCCTTTCACTCGAATCCCCATTGGATCAATCATCTTCCCGTCCTGGTTGTGATGCCGCACAGCGGCTGCGACTGCCGCTGCCTCATGTGCGACATCTGGAAGGATTTGAAGGCTCGCGAGATTTCCGAGGAGCAACTGCAACAACACATGGCATCTTTGAAAGAGCTATGTGTCTCGTGGGTTGTTTTTTCTGGAGGTGAACCACTCCTCCACTCCAACCTGTTTGCATTGACCGGCCTCTTGCGAACCGCCGGCATTCGCGTAACCCTCCTCTCGACCGGACAGAGGCTAAGCGACTTCTCGGCTCAGGTGGCTCGGCACACCGATGACTCGATTCTTTCGCTGGATGGTCCCGAGTCTGTCCACGACGCGATCCGGCGCGTAACGGGAGCCTTTAGGAAACTCGTGCTGGGAATGGAGGAAGTCCGCCGGCATAAACCGGACTATCCCTTCTCCTGCCGAACAACTGTTCAGCGCGCCAATTTTCGCTATCTGCGACAGACGTTAGAAACAGCCAGGTCGGCAGGCTTCGACTCCATCTCCTATCTGGCCGCCGATGTTACCTCGACAGCCTTTAACCACCCTGAAAGCTGGAACGAACGGGATCGAGAGAAAGTGGCTGTCCCCAAAGAAGACATCATCGACCTTGAGAACGAGATTGAGCATCTGATTCAAGAACATGCCTCCGAAATCGAGTCTGGATTCATTCTGGAAAGCCCGGAAAAGCTGAGGCGCATCGTCCGTCATTTCAAAGCGCAGTGCGGCGTTGTTGAGCCCGCCGCGCCAAGGTGCAATGCCCCCTGGGTTTCAGCGGTGGTGGAGGCCGATGGAACCGTGCGGCCCTGTTTTTTCCACAGAGCGGTGGGCAACATCCGAAACCAGCCTCTGGTCGAGATCGTCAACAACAGTGAGGCACTGCTCTTCAGGAAGAGCCTGGATGTGGAAACGAATCCAACCTGCCAACGTTGTGTCTGCTCGTTGTACTTGAACTCAACCACTTGAGAACACAGAGCAGTCAAAGGGCCGGCGCCCAAGATTGGCTTCGCAAGACCGTGCCCGGTCACAAGAAAACTTCCAGGTTGCACGGAGAGCCCCAGATTGATTCTTGGCGACCGGACTGGTTCCGTGTTCACCTGTGTTCATCCGTGTCCTCGCTGAGCCCCTTGCGCGTTCCGTGAATTGCGGTAATCCCCACCGGGACACGCCGTAGCTTTGAACAGGAGAAGAAGGAGCCTTGCTGATTGTCTTCCTTTCTGGAGCCACTCATCGTTTAAGATAAGTTTGTCGCAGCCAGCTCTTGTGTGTTGATTCAGGTGGGTACGAACTATGCAAATCATCCGGTCGCTGATCGTCGATGATGAGAAACTCTCCCGAGTCTCGTTGAAGAAGCTGTTGAAGCCCTACCAGCACATCGAGGTAGTCGATGAAGCAACTGACGGCCTTCAAGCCATTGAGAAGATCGAGGCCAAGAAGCCCGATCTCGTGTTCCTCGACATCCAGATGCCGGGGCTCAACGGCTTCGAAGTCCTGCGAGCCCTCACAATCAGTCCCAAACCGCAAGTCGTCTTCGTTACGGCGTTTGACCAGTATGCTGTCAAGGCGTTTGAAGTCAATGCCATTGACTACCTACTGAAGCCGATTGATGAGAACCGGTTGAAACTCACCATTGATAAGGTCGTGGAGAAGGGCCGAGTCGCCGCGGAGGAGTACGAGAAGATCCGCCAGTTCATCCTTCATCTGGAAAAGCCCAAACAGAGTCTGCCTCACATCCCGCTGCGCCGTGGCCGCAAGATTGTTCTCATGAACCCGGGCGACATTCATTACTTGAAGTCCGAACAGGGAGTGACGATCGTCGTAACTCAAACCGGTGAGTACTGGGCCAGTTACTCGCTAGCAGAAATGGAAGGCATTCTTGATGAGCACATGTTCTTCCGAACCCACCGCTCGACGATCATCAATCTGAATCGGATCAAAGAGATCGTCCCGGCTCAAAGCGGCGTCTACGATGTCTATCTCAACGACCCCGGTCGCACCTGCGTGCCGTTGAGCCGCGATCGGGCAAGGGTCTTGAGAGAACGGTATAACTTTTAGCTGCTAAGTTAAGTGCTCCGTTTCACAAATACGCTCACGTATTTTCAGCGGTCCGGCCGTCTAGTGGGTGGAACGCGCGCTCCCGCGCGCGTTCAAGCGTGCGCCGGAGCGCTCGCTCCACCCTTCTCCGCTGGCAGCTCGAAGTTGCGTTAGTGTATTTATGAAATGGAGTACTAAGTACTAAGTTACGCAGGTCTTCTGGATTGCGGCTTGCTTTCGTCGGCGCGCGCCCTGAAAGTCCCTGGTTAGATCCCACTGAACAATCTAACCGAGGCAGCCGTCCAGCGATCAATTGGATTCCAGAACACAGGAAGGAGAATATTGGGAATGAGGAGAACCATCAGCAGCGCCCGGTTGAAGAAAGAGACCTGAAGAGGGGCTGTCTTGCCGTCGCCTTCTTCGATTATCATCGCCTTCACCACCCGCATATAGTAGAAAGCTGCAAGGGCCGCATTAAGTGTTCCGACAACGGCAAACCAGTAAAGTCCCTTGTCAATGACGGAACCGAAGACATACAGCTTACCCAGGAAGCCCGCGAAGGGGGGAATGCCAATGAGCGAGAGCATGAAGACGCTCATGGCAACGCACAGGAAGGGAGCCCGCTGGAACATGCCCTTGTAGTCTTCAACATCGAAGGTCTTGTCGCTATTGTAAACAATGGTGACAACGAGAAAGGCGCCCAGGTTCATGAAGAGGTAAACAAACATATAGACCAGCATGGACCTCAAGCCGTCGCCGGTCAACACCACAGAGCCCATGAGGATGTAACCGGCATGGGCGATGCTGGAGTAGGCCAGCATCCGTTTGAGGTTGTTTTGGGTCAATGCCGCGATATTCCCCCAGGTCATTGTCAATACGGACACTCCAATCAACACCAGTGGCCAGTTAATGCCTCCCACCAGTCCCCATTGATTTCCCTCCGCTTGGCTCATGCCGCTGAAGAAGAAGCGCACCAGGATGGCAAAGCCGGCAGCCTTGGGTGCAACCGAGAGAAAAGCCGTCACCGGAGTCGGCGCGCCCGCGTAGACGTCCGGGCACCAAAAGTGGAAAGGAACAGCAGCAGTCTTGAAGCCGAAGCCAGCCAGAGTCAGAACCAGGATAAGCAGGATCGTGAACTGGTTGAAACCTTCAGCGCCCTGGCTGAGCAACGTGTCGCGAATCGCGTAAAGATTCAGACTGCCGGTCATTCCGTAAATCAAGGAAAAGCCGTAGAGCATGGATCCGGTAGAGATGGCTCCAAACAGGATATATTTCAACGAAGCTTCATTCGACAGTCGGTCGGTCTTTAAGTAACCCGCCATGATGTAAGAGGTGAGCGAGACCAGTTCCAGCGACAAATAGAGCATGGCCAGGTTGATGGAATTGGCCATAAGTATCATGCCCAGGGTCACCGACAGGAGCAGCGCGAAAAACTCGCCTTGATGCACTGATGAGAGTTCGTCGGCCTGCAAGGAACTCAGCACGACCAACAACCCAGCCAGAATCAAGAATACTTTGAAGAATTGGGCAAAGCTGTCCAGCGCTACCATGCCTTGAAATAAGGTCGCCGCGCTGGCCTGATTCAGCTGCAATGTGAAATAGAGTGCGACTAAGAGTGAAGCAATCGTGAGCAGCGGATTCAAGACGTTCCTCAAATTCTTCACAGAAATGTCGCAGAGAATGACAACCAGAATCGCCACCGTCAGTGTCAGTTCAGGAAGAAAGAAGCGAAGGCTTTGAAGGTTGTCGAGACTCACGGAGACCTCCAAGATTGTGGAGAGGTTGAAATGCTGGTGTTCGCCCAGCAGTCCGTCATTCCTAGACTGTCAGGTTTTCGGGAGCGCTCTTCGAGCCGGCTATCGTTTGAGCGTGTCGGCCTGATCGAGGCTCACTGTTTTCAGCAGCCGATACATGGTGAGCACAATGGCGAGAGCCACGGCCACTTCCGCCGCCGCGACGACAATCACGAAAATGGCGAACATCTGGCCATCTATGCTGTTCGAGCTGTAGCGGGAGAACGCTACCAGATTGATATTGGCGGAGTTGAGGATCAGTTCGATCCCCATGAGAACGTTCACTGCATTCTTGCGAGTCAAGACGCCAAAAATGCCGAGAGAAAACAGCGCCGCACTAACCAAAAGGTAGTGTTGCAGAGTAATCAAACGTCGGTCCTCCTCCGTACCAGCATCGCCGCACCGATGAGTGCCACCAGCAGAAGAATGGAAGCAACCTCAAACGGCAGCAGATACTCAGTCATGAAAAGCGTTCCGATCGTGTCCGTGGTCGGCTGAACCTGCTTGTCCGTCACGAACTTCCACTTGGTATTCACCGCCGCTAGAGCTAAAGACACAAACACAGCAAAAGCAATCAGTATTCCCGGGACGAGTTGAAAGGTCTCCGTCTTAAGATTGAGGTTGTAGAGCCGGTGGGTCAGCATCACGCCAAACAACAGCAGGACAAGGATGCCACCCACATAGATCAACACCTGGGTGCCTGCCAGAAAATCAGCGCCTAGGAGGATGTAGATACTGGCCACGCCGAAAAAGGTAAACAGGAGTGCGAATGCCGAATAGATCAGGCTACGAGAAAGTACGACAACGGCAGCCGAGCCGACGGTAACGAGGGCTATGATGAAGAAGATAAGGTCTGCGAAGTTCACCGATGATCTCCGAATGGGATACGTTCTCCTTCGACCTGGCAGAAGCGACATCCCCCTGGCTTTGGCGTAGGCGAACGCGGTCCATCTTCAAATTCATGCCTTCGCTGGAGCCGGTTCATGGTGCGCAGGTTTCGGTGGAGCCAAAGGCTGATCTTTGGCGAACCGATAGAGAAAATCCTGCTTGGTGTATACAGCGAATTCATACTCAGGAGTCATGACCAAGCAATGGGTCGGACAGGGATACGTACAAAGGTTGCAGTAACAGCAAAGCGACATGTCAATGTCAAACTGCGTCACCCGCAGCTTGATGGGTGTCCCATCGGAGGCAAAGACGGGGGCTTCATCCTTGGTCCTTTTCTCCGTGGTCATGTAAATGCAATCTACCGGACAGGCACGCACACACTGTCCACAACCGATGCAGTCCTCGATTTTGTTAAAGAGTCGCATGCGCGACCGTTCGGGCAGGACCCACCGTTGGTCCGGATACTGCATCGTGCAGGCGCGGGTGAACAGATGCTTCCAGGTAATGATCATACCTTTCAGCACCGTGACGACAGCATCGTAAATATCCTTGAAATACTGCATTCGAGCGCTCCAATTGAGAATTGAGTCATCCCAACAACGTTATCAAGGGTGGCGCCCTTGATATCCCTGGGTGCTCCGCAAGCGACCGAATCGCAGGGTCGCGACAGGAAGTCAGGAGCCAGGAGTCAGAATGAAAGGCCTTCTTGCTCGCCAAGCCCCGTTTGGGAGCGTGCCAAGACTGGGGACCTGCTTACAGCACAGCCAAAGCTCCGGCACCGATCACCAGCACGAAGGAGGCGGGTAGCAGGACTTTCCAGCTTACGTACATTAGCTGATCGACACGCAGCCGGGGCAAGGTCCAGCGTAACCACATTTGAACAAACACCAGAGCTACAGCCTTGAGCATAAAGGCCACGGGACCAGCCAGCACCGGGCTGTTCCATCCTCCGAGGAACAGGGTCGTGGCCACCGCGCTTACGACAAACATGTTCAGATACTCGGCCAACATGAAAAAAGCAAAGCGCATGCCGCTGTACTCGGTATGGTAGCCAGCAACCAGCTCAGACTCTGCCTCCGGAATGTCAAAGGGTGTCCGATTGACCTCGGCCAGCGAGGCCAGATAGTAGACGAAAAAGGCAATGAAGGTGATGGGCTTAAAGACAAACCAATTACCGATCCCCAGCCATCCGCCCTGCTGAGCCTTCACAATCTCCTGCATGCTTAGGCTGCCTACCGGAATGACCACCGTGAGAATGGCCAGGACAGCCGGGATCTCATAACTCACAATCTGCGCCGCTGCGCGCATGCCGCCGAAGAGGGCGTATTTGTTGTTGGAGGCCCATCCCGCCATGATAATACCCACCACGGCAAAGGATGAGATCGCGACCACGTACAACACACCGATGTTCAGGTCGGTGACAATGACGTGTTGCCCGAAGGGCAGCACCAGCAGCGAGGCAAAACCACCAAGAAACACAACCATCGGCGCCAGCTTGAAAAGCGGCTTATCTGCCTCCGCCGGAATAATGTCTTCTTTCAGCAGCAGTTTGACGCCGTCTGCCAGCGTCTGGGCCCAACCATGCCAACCGCCCACTCTCATTGGGCCCAGTCGGTCCTGCATATGGGCGGCCACCTTGCGTTCCACCCAAACCGCTACCAGTCCGAACAGGGCGGCCAGCGCCAAGCAAAGGATACAGGCCAGCAGCATTGGCACCAGATACTGAACAAACAGGGGCAACTGAGTGTAGCCTGAGATATTCTCAGATAAGTACTTCAGCAGGGCTTCCATAGGAATTCCGTTTGGCGATTTCCGAGTGCCGACCTACTGATCAGTTCATCAAGCTAACGGCAGCTCTCTGCTAATCCTTTCGGCTCGCCCCAACGGGAGTCCGATCGGCAGCAATGTCCGCCAACTTCTGAGTTCATGAGCCAAGCTTCCGGCTGACGATTGCCCAAAGGAAACAGGGGCAACGATCGTGAACCCCTTGGCTAGGGAACCCGCATCGGCAAGCGCCAGTCAGCAATGGGCTCATCGGTCCAATTCACCCATGACAATGTCGATGCTGCCGATGACCGCGATGATGTCAGCGACCATCTGCCCCTTGGCGATCTCGGGCAGCACACTGAGCGCTGTGAAGCAGGGAGATTTTACCTTTACCCGAAATGGATTGTTGCCACCGTCGCTAATGATGTAATACCCCAGCTCGCCTCGTGGGGTCTCTGAACGGCCGAAGACCTCGCCCTTGGGCGGCTTCACTCTCTTAGGAACGTGTTCCTGGACATCTCCCTCCGGTAAGCGGTCCAGCGCCTGACGTGTGATCTTGATACTCTCTTCCATTTCGCGAACACGAACGTAGTATCGATCCCAACATGATCCCAGTGGGCCAAACTTCCCCAGACCCACGGGCACTTCGAAGGAGTAGGTCTCGTAACCGCAATACGGCAAGTCCTTCCGCAAATCCCACTGAACGCCTGAGCCCCGCAGGTTGGGTCCTGTTACGTTGTAGGACAATGCCATCTCTTTGCTGAGCACGCCCACATTGGCAGTGCGCTCGATAAAGATCTTGTTGAAAGACAGCAAATTGTTTTCCTCGACGATGACGGGCTCAAACTCTTTCAGGAACTGGCGCGTCTTTTCCACAAAACCTTCAGGAAGATCATGAGATAAGCCGCCAACCCAGTTGTAGTTGTAGAGCAGGCGAGCGCCGCAGATCCATTCGAATAGATCCAGAATCTTTTCCCGCTCGCGAAAGCAATGGAGGAAGGGCGTATAAGCGCCAATGTCCATGGCGTAGGTGCCAATCGAAAGGAGGTGGCTGGCAATCCGGTTGAGTTCCGCCACGATCACCCGAATGGTCTTGACCCGCTCGTTGGTCTGGATTCCCATCAGCTTCTCCACGGCCAGGGCGTACCCGAGGCTGTTGTTCATCGAAGCGACGTAATCCATTCGATCAGCGTATGGAATGACACCCGGATAGTCGACGTTCTCGGCATGCTTCTCAAAACAGCGGTGGAGATACCCAATGTGCGGGACAATCCGCTTGACGACCTCGCCATCGGTTTCCAGCTCCAGCCTCAGCACACCGTGAGTACTGGGGTGCTGCGGCCCCATGTTGAGAATCATCTCTTCGCCTTCGTAGGCTTCAACCTGCATGGATGGCTCCTATACGAAACCCAACAAGGAACATTCGGAAGAATGAACTTGGAATGCGGGAACCGTGGAATCACGGTCGGAGGTTGATGGCCACCCTCCCACCACTCTTCCACTATTCCCATTCATGGTTGATGGCCAATTCCCGCTCGGCCCAGACTATCCTGCCTTGAACGGGTTCGTCCCAACCTCAAGCCCTTCGTTCGCCATTTCTACAAACTGCTTCGCTGCCCGGGCGGGCATGCCGCGATAGGTTTCCGGCTGTTCATAGTCCTTACGGAGAGGGTATCCCTCCCAGTCGTCGGGACAAAGGATGCGCCTTAGGTCGCTGTGCCCTTCGAAACGGATCCCGAACATATCGTAGGCCTCACGCTCATGCCAGTTGGCAATAGCCCAAATGGTTTCCACAGTCGCTACCGATGGGTTTTCCCGAGGCAGTTGCACCTTCAGCACAATGGTGTGACGATGCTGCATTGAGAAGAGGTGATACACCACTTCAATTCGCTCCGGTTCGCCCTTGAGCCCTTTGTAGTCCACGCCACTCAGGCACATCAAGCTATCAAAGGCGAGAGCTGGATTATCCTTGAGAAAGACACAAATCTCCACGAGGGCGCCCGGCTCGACCACCGCATAGGGGTCAATCCCGCCCCTCTCAGACTTGATAATTTTGCCAGGGAATTTGTCTTCGAGGACCTGGAGGATCTCCGGAGCCGTCTTCATCGATCAGGCGGCCCCCTTTTTGCGCAGCAGGCGCTGCTGCATGATCTTTTCTTGCAGCTTCATGATGCCAAAGAGGAGAGCTTCGGGCCGCGGCGGACATCCCGGTACATAGACGTCTACGGGAATGACCAGATCGACTCCGTTCAATACGTGGTACCCGTGCTTCCAGTAGGGGCCTCCGTTGTTGGCACAGCTCCCCATGGAAATCACATACTTCGGCTCAGCCATCTGTTCGTAGAGCCGCTTGACACGAGTCGCCATCTTGAGTGTCACGGTGCCCGCCACAATCATCAAATCCGCCTGCCGCGGCGTCGCACGCGGAATCAATCCAAAGCGCTCCCAGTCAAACCGGGAAGCGCCGGTGGCCATCATTTCGATGGCACAGCAGGCCAGCCCAAATGTCATCGGCCAGAGAGCCGACGCTCGAGCCCAATTGAACAGGCTGTCCACAGTGGTGACAATGAAATTGGGGTTAAACCGATTCTCGAGTAGACTCATGATCTATCATGGAAGACTGTCAGCAACGTCTGAAGACGGCAAAACTCAAGCGTCGACAACTCACTTACCGAGTTCACGCTCCTCCGGCCGGACCCACTGGAGGTCCCCCTTGGCCCAGACATAAGCAAGCCCCACAGCGAGGATAGCGATAAAGATCAAACCTTCGATGAAGGCAAAGAGGCCCAGCTTCTTGAACACGACCGCCCAAGGAAGGAGGAAGGCCACTTCCACATCAAAGACAATAAAGATGAGAGCAAACACGTAAAAGCGGATGTTGAACTGAATCCATGGGCTGCCAACAGGATTCTCGCCGCATTCATATGGGATCAGCTTTTCTGCACTGTACTTCGAGGGACGCACGAGGCTAGAGAGAAGTAAACTGACGGCCAGAAACAAAGCCCCCACTGTCAGAAAGACCAGGACGTTGGCGAACTGCAGGATCATCAGCGCAACCTACGAAGCTTGCCAGATCTGTATTTTAACGTGCAAGAATTGTCGAAGCTATTCGAATTCAGGATCAAGACGGCGGGATACTACCATAAGGGTGAAGAGATGCAAACGGGAAATTCCGACTCTGCGCGAGTTATGGGAGACATTGGAGCGAATGCCCCACGGCCTTTGTAGCCACGGCGCAGGCTTTCTCGCCGGGGCCCTGCCGCGCAGACGAGAAGGGGTAAGACGAATTGTACAAAGCGGCATTCTTGCCCTCGGCGGAGCGCTGGGTCTTCTCCTTGCCCCAACAGTGACCCATGCGCTAATCTCCCACAGGATGTCGCTGGTGTTGACTTAAGTTCTGCCGTAAATCCGCGGGTCTTCCTGTTTACGGTGGCGGTCGCTCTGGTGACTGGTTTGATGTTCGGTCTCGCACCTGCTTTACAGGCCAGCGGTGCCCAGCCGGTATCCGCCTTGAAGGAAGAAGCGACCACCATCGCTGCCGCGGCCGCTCTCGTTGCGCTCGTCTCCATTGGAGCCGGTGCTCTTCCAGCCAGGAGAGCCACTTCGGTCAGCCCAATGGAAGCGTTGCGATACGAATAGGCTGGAGTCTGGGCTGCTCCAGCGCTCTACAGCTATCTCCAGCATTTTCTTCTGCATGCTTCTCTTGAACCCGTGCCGTTCCTACCCAGCGGACCAGAGAACACTTCTGTCAGCGCATCTCAACTCATCTTCGCTTCAGATATCCAGCTTTCCGTCGGTCATCATCTTGGACAGTTTGAAGGTGGTTTTGATCTGAACTCCAGCCGGTTCGGCTACAAATTGTACTTCCTCGTCTGCGGCGTCCAGTGACGGTTTCCCTTCGAGTTCGCGTGGAAAAGTGAAGAGCGCCAATCCGTCCTTCCTATCTTTGGGAGGGACGTACTCCTTCAGCTCTAGTTTTTTGTTCTTAACCTTCTTTGAAATGAGGAAAGTCTTGCCTTTTAGACTTTCAAGAGTGGTCTGCTCTAATGGCTTCATCAACTGGCCTGAGACGGCGATGATGTAGTTTTCTACCGGTTGTTGGACAAAGGAATTGATTTGCTCGGTGGAAACACCTCCCGCCAGTTGCCCAAGTCTGCCTATGGCCTGGCGGACCTTAGCCGAGGAATACCACGTCACTTGGAACGGTACCGACCTGCTGACGCTTCCAGGCTCTTCGCCGTAGGCGCCGGGAACTCGTGCTCCTGGGGCATTGCGGCCCGAGGAGGGATCTCCTTGGACGTCACCAGTTCGCCCGACTGCGCCACCCTGTGGCGAACTTATTGGAGGTGGAACGTTGCCACTCGGGGTCGTGACTCCGCCAAGATCCCATTCGCTGCTCGGCAGGGTTATGTGTTGAATTTTCCCCCACGGGGAATCTGAAAGAATCCGCAAGGCTTCCTTCTGACTCCAGGAAGTGAATGGTTTTTCTTCCCAGAAATCCTTTGCCCAAAGGGCCACTGGAAGAACACTCAGAAGACAGCCAAGCCCAGTTATCTTTCTAATTGAATTACTTGAAAGAGTCATGATGGCCTCCTTACATTTAGATTGCTGGTGAATTGACTGATGGCGAGACAGGCGAGGGGCCCTGGAGCAAAGCCCCCTATCGTTGCTCGCCATTCCATTATCCTGTAGTCCCCAGCACGTTCCTTTCAATCTAGTAAAGCTTTTTGAGAATGCGGAGCGAGCCACCACTAACTTGCACGTGCGGGTTGGCCTAGATCAAGCGTGGAGGCTTGGGTGAGCGGAATCCCCTTTTGGATGTGTCGAAACGCATTACGGAGCCGACAGGATCGCGTCTCCTCCGTAGATGCCCAACTTCCGGCCAGAAGTGCTAATTCAGATTCTTTAGTCAAGCGGCTTAGCAGTATTTACATAGCTGCGGCAAAATATTCCATCGTGCCGATTCGTAGTGCCTGCTGAGCAGCACACGTTGAACAGCAGCGTACTGGCAAGTCATAGCACCGCGCCGAAATCCTCTGAAAGCTAACGAATTGGCAGAGAGCCTGCTACGAGAGTTTTGAGGTGTTAGGGCGAAGTCAGGAAGTCAAGCACCCTGCTGCTCCTCTTCGACGCTGGCGGTGTCCATACAAATTCTGCGGGCAGATCTTCATTCTTTGTTATGCCGTGCAATCTTGCACATCCTGGCGATTCGTTCACCGCTAATGTTGAGGTTGACTTCAGTGGTTTGATTGACCTCCACAAACGCAGTGTTTTTCAGTGGTTGGGCTCACCGCAGGAAGATTCAGGAAAGAATGGCGGATATCGTTCAGTGATCCCTCAATCGAAGTCTGATGATGAAACGTGTTGGCGAATCAACAAGGAGCATCAGCAAGCGGATGTAGCTGCTAACCCGTTGTCCCGGAAGTTTTTCCTTCCTGAGTAGCGCCACCCTTGTCCTTCGCCCTCCAGTGGGAAGACCATGCGGCTCGGGCGAGTCTATAGCTCACTTCATATTAGCCCGGCGGGGCGCTGGAAGATTCTGGATTCCCTGCCCGCAGCGGCAAATCCAAGAACTGCTTGGGCACTCCTCAAAGAGGCGTGCTGTGCATGGATGGCCGATAACGCTCCGAGCTTAGGTGCAGCGCTGGCTTTTTACACCATTTTTTCCCTTGCTCCGGTTTTCATCGTCGCGACCGCAATTGCCGGCATCGTGTTCGGACGAGAAGCGGCGGAGGGTGAACTCCTGCGGCAAATCCAAGCCTGGGTGGGTCACACGGGGGCTGCGGCGATTCAAACTGTCATTCAGAGTGCCAATCGCCCCGCACTTGGCACGATCGCGGGCATCATGGGCCTCGGAACGGTATTGCTGGGCGCATCCGGCGCCTTTGTTGCACTTCAGGAAGCCCTCAACAACATCTGGAAAGTTGAGCCGCGTTCAGAAGGTTTTGTAGCCTCCACGATGAGAAAGCGTTTCTTGTCGTTCGGGCTTGTCCTGGGTACTGGTTTCCTACTGCTGCTGTCACTCGCTTTGAGTGCCGCGCTGGCCATCCTGGGGAAGTTCATGGGACAAGTCCTTCCTGCCCCTGCGTTTTTGTTCGAATCCGTCAATTCGTTGCTCTCGTTCGGTGTCACTACGCTGCTTTTTGCCATGATCTTTAAAGTTCTGCCCGACACGAAGGTTGCCTGGAGTGATGTCTGGATCGGCGCGGCAGTTACGTCGCTGCTCTTCACCACTGGCAAGATGCTGATTGGGTTGTATCTGGGTAGGTCGACCATGGTGTCAGCATACGGCGCTGCGGCGTCCCTGGTCATTGTGCTCGTTTGGATTTACTACTCAGCACAGATTTTGCTTTTGGGGGCCGAATTCACGCAGATCTACGCGAAGAAACACGGCTCAAGAGTTGGGCCAATGCCTCCTCTCGGGGATAGAGCGAACGGGGCTGTTGCCACCGTACGAAAGGCCGTAGCAGCTGCCCGTAACTCTCTTTCGCCACGGCGGTAACCGGGCCTCCCTTTCAGCAGATCGCAGGGGGCAGAGAGGCACTACCAGTCGGAAGCATTGTTGAAGCGTCCAAGCTTAGCCCGCAGCAGCGAGGCGAACTGAAATGGACCGTGATCTTCAAATTTGGTTCATCTTTTTTGTGGTGGCCACAGCTATATCGGCCACGATACAGCTAGTAGCTCTTTGTTACGCCGTATGGAGAGTTTGCGCCAAGGTGAAGGAAATCGAACGACGGGCGGAGTCACAACGCCCAGTTCTCCAGCAATACAGCACCGTGGCGCGAGAGCTCGTGGACAATCTCAAGCGCTCTGTTAACAACGCCGTTGAAGTCAGCGAGCACATGAAGGGCTTAGTGAACGAAGCTGCCGAGGTTTCCCAGAAACAGATCGGGCGGGTTGACCGGGTGATTGACGATGTGCTCACGCGGCTGGAGAGGATAGGCAAATCATTCGAGGTGGGCGCCGCCAAGCTGTTTCGAGAAACTCAGGCTATCACGGCTGCCTTGCGCACCGCGCTGGACGTATTCTTTGGCCATCACAGCACTCCGACCGCGGGCGTCCGTGGAACAAGAAACAGCTCCTTGTCGGGATGGCTCATTTTGGCTGTGCTTCTACCGACCTTCCGCTGTCTGACGCCCGTGCTTAACGCGCAGCAATCCAACGAGCAGATTTCCTACGAAGGTCAGAAGGTCGCAGTCGTGAAGCTCGTGGCCAGGCCCGGCGTGGATGTTGAGGCTTTGCGTCCGTTGGCTCTGCAAAAGGAGGGAGAAGCATACTCCGCGGACAAGGTGCAGAGCACTGTGGCGGCACTTCAGCAGACGGGACAGTTTAGCAAGATTGACGTGGAGGTCACACCAGAGGCTACAGGTCTCCGGGTCATGTTTGTCATGCAACCCGTGTGGTACGTCGGCATGATCAACTTCCCCGGCGCCCTCGAAACTTTCAGTTATCCTCGGCTCCTCCAGGTTGTTAACTACCCTCATCAAGAACCCTACGATGAGAGTCGGGTGAAGGCTGCGGAAGCGGCCCTGCAACGGTTTTTCGCCAACAACGGATACTTCGCCGCTCAACTCGAAAGCGAAACTAAGCTTGATGATGCTCGTCAGCTGGCGGACGTGGTTTTCCACGTAACCTTGAACAAGCGAGCGAAATTCGGACGCGTAGGAGTAACCGGCCCTCCGCCTGAGGAAGCCGCACGCCTTGAGCGTGCGCTTCGCTCGTTTGGGGCCCGCCTTAAGGGAGCCTCGCTGAAAGAGGGTAAACCATACGACCCGGAGCGGCTCCAGGCGGCCACCAGTTTCATCCGTAACAACCTCCGCAAAGAGAACCGGCTAGCGAATGAGGTCCGTCTGGAGCCGCCGAACTATGATCCCGAAACGAATCGAGCCGATGTCACTTTTCAGGTGACGCTGGGTCCTGCGGTGTCGGTCGGGGTCGCAGGCGCCCGCGTCTGGAAGCGAACCCAGCGGAAAAGGATCCCACTTTACGAGGAAAACGCGTTTGACCGAGACCTGGTGGAAGAAGGCGAACGGAACCTTGTCGCTCACTTTCAGAGCAAGGGCTATTTCAACGCAAAGGTGCAAGCTGACGTTCGGGAGGAGCCCTCTCAGCTATCGGTGGTCTATCACATCCAAAAGGGAGAACGGCATCGTGTAACGAGCGCTAGCATAACTGGCAATCGCCATCTCGATGAAGACGATCTGTTGGAGCAGGTGGTGATTCAGAAGGGTCGCTTCTTTTCGCGCGGCAAATTCGATCAGGATCTCCTCAAACGCAGCGTCAACAATCTGGAAGCTTTTTATCGCAATGCCGGATTTGCGGACGTTCATGTGGAGCCGGAGGTCATTGACCACGAGTCTCAGATTGAGGTGAACTTCAAAATCGTCGAAGGCGAACCAACGCTGGTTGAGTCGCTCCAGGTCGAGGGGAACAAGACCCAAACCGTCGCCGCTTTGGCTCCTGGCGGTCTCAATTTGAAGCCGGGGCAGCCATATTCCCGGTCGCGACTCGACCAGGATCGAAATCAGATCGTCGCGAGTTACCTGAATCTGGGATACCTAAATGCAAACTTCAAATCGACGGTCAAACCTCTCGCCGACAATTCTCGTCGCGTCTTGGTGACTTACCTCATCGAGGAAGGACCACAGGCTCGCATTGGTCAAGTGGCCTATTTGGGTGGCCAGCATACCAGGCAGAGTTTTGTTCGGCGCAACACCGATCTCACGCCGGGAGCCCCACTGAGCCAAGGGAAATTGCTGGAGTCGGAAAGCAACCTCTTCAATCTGGGGCCTTTTGACTGGGCCGCCGTCATACCCCGAAAGCCGATCACGGACCAGAATCAAGAAGAAGTGCTGGTGAAGGTCCATGAGGCAAAACGCAATTCCTTGGCTTACGGTTTCGGTTTTGAGTACACGCCACTGAGTGCCAGTCTCTCTAGCGGAGTCGTGGTTTTGCCGGGCCTGCCGACGGTCAGTCTGCCTCCTTCTTTTCAGGTCATCCAGAAAAACGTGTTCAGTCCCCTCGGTTCCATTGAGTACAGCCGGCTCAACTTGCGCGGACGTGGGGAGACTGCTTCCATCGCAACGTTCCTCTCAAGACTGGACCAGCGCGCCTCTTTCACGTACCTGCATCCGCAATTTCGCGGTCTAAATTGGAACGGCCTGTGGAGCTTCTCGGTTGAACGGACCACGCAGAATCCGCTCTTCACCGCACGATTGGGCCAGGGGTCATTTCAAATTGAAAGAATCCTGGACGCTGCCAAGACGAAGCGGCTGCAATTTCGCTACACCTATCAGCGTACGGCACTCACTCACCTGCTCATTCAGAACTTCATCCCGCCTGAAGATCAATCAGTGAGATCCTCCATGCCGTCCGTTTCCTTCGTGCGCGACACGCGCGATAAGCCGCTCGATGCTCACAAAGGCGCTTTCCAGACCATCGACTTCAGCGTTGGCCCGAAGCTCTTCGGTTCCAGCCACAACGTTGTCCGCCTCTTTGGACAAGCCGCCTACTACCGTCAGGTCAAACCTTGGCTGGTATGGGCGAACAGCGTCCGCCTGGGGGTGGTCAAGTCATTCGCCGGAAGCCACGTTCCGGTCAGCCAGCGGTTCTTCTCTGGCGGATCTGACAGTTTGCGAGGCTTTCCGCTGAATGGCGCGGGACCACAAGGGGTAGCCACTCTTTGCACCGAAGAAAATGACCCCTCTACTTGTACGGCGCAGATTCGTGTCCCGGTCGGCGGTCAACAGCTCTTCATCCTTAATTCGGAGGCTCGCTTCCCGATACCGCTCAAGAAAGGGCTGGGAGGCGTGATCTTCTACGACGGCGGCAATGTGTACGACCGAATTAACTTCAGGCGTTTGTTCAATGACTACAGTAACACGGTCGGCTTCGGCATCCGTTATCAAACGCCGGTCGGCCCAGTCCGGATTGATATCGGCCGAAACTTGAACCCAGTTACTGGGCTCAAGGCCACCCAGATCTTTGTCACCCTTGGGCAGTCGTTCTAGCCTTAGCCCGCACTGCAAGTTCAGAGCTCACGCTTTAGCGTGCCGCGTGAAAGCGGGACTCTAAGATCGCCAATCGATGGTTTCGGGCTAAGGCGCATGCCTCGCTTAGGAGGTAAACCGTGAGACATAACCGAATTTTCCGTTTTAGCTTGGTAGCATTTCTAGCGCTGGTGGTAGTCTTGGCTGCTGGCATCCTGGTCGTGCGGAGCCGCACCTTCCACCAGTATGTTCTCGCAACAATCATCGAGCATGCCCAGCAGGCCACTGGGGGACGTGTTGAAATTGGTGACTATGCTATCCGCTTGTGGGGACTGCGTGCCGACCTCTATCGTATCGTGTTGCATGGTACGGAATCCGATCCTCTAGCGCCACTATTCCAGGCTGACCGTCTGGGCGTAGCCGTCAACATTGCATCGATCTGGAGCCGGAAGATCGATGTGCAGGAAATCGTGATCGATCAACCCGTCGTACGTCTGTCGATTGACAAGCGAGGGCAGACGAACATACCCCAGACACAACCACGACCGACGGGGAGTAAACCTGTCAATATCTTCGATCTGGGAATTGGCCACTTGGTTCTCAATCGGGGCGAAATCTATTACAACGACCGCCAGATACCTTTGGCTGCTCAGGTTCGCGATCTTCAGGCGCAAGTTTCGATCGACCCTTCAAAGACAGGCTACGATGGCACGTTAAGCTATCGCGAAGGTCGGGTTGAGTTTGGCGACTTCAATCCTCTGCAGCACGATTTTCAGGCACGATTCAATGCGGCTCCCTCCGGATTCACCCTGAGCTCGATGGAGCTAACGAGTGCTCCCCTGCGAGTTATGGCAAGTGCACGCTTGCGGGACTACATCAATCCTTCCGTGGAAGGCTCCTACCAAGCCGTCGCCTCCACCGACGAGCTGGGTAAGCTTCTCAAGAACAAACTCTTGCCCAAGGGACACGTCACCACAAAGGGAACCGTCCGTTACAGGAGTGATGCCGGGAAATCCTTGCTGGACAGCCTGTCTATCGACGGGCGAATCGACAGCCCGGAGTTGGCAATCGATCTACCGGAAGCACGCGCTAGCGTTCGGTCTCTAAGAGGAGAATATCGCCTGGACCGCGGTGCTTTCGAAGTGTCGAACGTGCAGGCTGAGGCGTTGGGCGGTCACATGGCCGCCAATCTGGCGATGCGCCATCTAGCTGACAAGCCGGAGGCCCGGGTTGAAGGAACGGTGCGTGGCATTTCACTGGCAGCCATGAGTGCTGCCTTACGCGCAGGACCGGCGGAACTTGCGGCGATCACCGGGCGTCTAGACGGAACGGTCAAGGCATCCTGGCGCGGTAGCATGCAAGCCCTTCAAGTCAGCTCAGATGCCGCGATTACTGCTCAGGCGCCAGTGGAGCAGAGGACCGCTGGTGGCCGAAGTGCCATTCCTTTGAACGGAGCCGTGCACCTGGCGTATGATGGCGACAGCGATGTCATATCGCTGCGGCGCACCTACCTCCGCACGCCGCACACTAATCTTACCCTCGAAGGTTCTCTAGGCAGTCGGTCCAGCCTTGGGATACAAGCCCGGTCAGACGATTTGCGGGAAGTGGATCTGCTCGCCCTCGTCGTCCGGGGATCGGCTCAAGGGCAAGCTCAGCCTGCAGCAAACCCCCCTGAACCGCTGGGCCTGGGAGGATCCGTTTCATTCAACGGCCAACTTCAGGGGCCCATCAAAGAGCCTCGCTTGACCGGACAACTCGGTGGAGAGAACCTTCGGTACCAGCGCACGACTTTGCGTAGTCTTCGGACTCAGCTCGACCTCCGCGCCGGCGGCATCGCTTTGCGACAGGGCCAGCTCCAGACAAGTTCCCAAGGCCGCGTTGAATTTGACATCACAGTGGGGCTGAGGAACTGGTCGTATGCGCCCGAAAATCCGGTCCGACTGCAGGTCGCCACCAACAGGCTGCCCGTGGCCGACATCCAGCAGGTAGCGAATCTGCAGTACCCGATAACCGGGATCCTGTCGGCCAACCTCTCGCTGGAAGGATCGCAGACGAACCCAGTCGGGCGGGGATCGGTGCGGCTGTCGGAGGCTCGCGCCTGGGATCAACCGATTAAGGACCTTTCACTCCAGCTTGAGGGAACCGGGAACGCCATTCGCTCGACCGTGAATCTGGACACTCCTGCGGGATCAGGCACCGCCAGAGCCTCCTTCTACCCCAAAGAGAAGGGATACGAAGCTCAAGTCGATTTTCCGGGCATACACCTTGAGAAGCTCGATGCTGTCCGCACCCGCAATTTGCAAGTGGGCGGGGTTGTGAGGGTTTCTGCCCGAGGTCAAGGCACGCTGAAGCGCCACAACTCGAAGCGACCGTCGAGGCTCCGAAGCTGCAATTGCATCAGAAGGTACTCGACGGGTTGAAACTTCGGGCCGGACTTGCTCAGCAACAAGCAACCTTCAACCTCGATTCCAGTGTCTCGGGTGCCTACATCCAGGCTCGGGGAACGGTGAATCTGAATCCGGACTATGATGCAACGGCGAACATCGACACCCGAGCCGTCCAGCTTGGACCTTTCTTGGCCACCTATTTGCCTGAGCGTGGCCGAGACATCCGCGGAGAAACTGAGCTGCATGGCTGGCTCAAGGGTCCTTTGAAACACCCCGAACGGCTTGAGGCTCACCTCGAGATCCCGACATTCAGCTTGGGCTATCAATCCGCACAGATTGCGAACGCTTCGCCGATTCGAATTGACTACCGCGACGGAACTGTGACGCTGGAGCGGGCTGAGCTGAAGGGCACCGGGACCGATCTTCAACTGAAGGCGGTCATTCCGGTTGCGGGCGACGGGACCCTGCGAGCAACGGCCACGGGCAATGTTGACCTTCAGATTCTTCGAATGCTGAATCCTGCTTTGGAGAGTTCTGGTCAGGTCAAGCTGGATGTCGGTGCTCAGGGCACTCGTGCCCGTCCTGACATTCACGGAGTTGTCCAGGTTGTCAACGGGGCTTTTCAAGCGCCGGACGCACCGCTCGGCGCGGAGAAAGTCAATGCCGGTTTGAAGTTCAGAAGGATCGTGTCGATATCAAAACCTTCACAGCCGAGACTGGAGGCGGCACTGTCACGGCTCAAGGCTCGGTTGTTTATCAGTCTGCACCTCGATTCAACGTTGGGCTGTCGGCCAAGGAGGTTCGTTTGCGCTATCCGGACGGAGTCAGGGCTATGTTGAACAGCGACCTGGCCCTGAACGGAACTCCCGAGTCGGCCGTGCTGACCGGGCAAGTGCTGATTGATCGGCTTTCGTTTACCGAGTCATTCGATCTCGCAACCTTTGCCGATCAGTTCACCGGACCTTCCTCCGCCCCCAGCGCAGGAATGGCCCAGAATATCAAACTGGATGTGGCTGTGAAGTCGACACAGGAAATGGGTCTATCCAGCAGCCAGCTGAGTGTGCAGGGTTCAGCCGACCTCCAGGTGCGGGGAACGGCGGCTGAGCCTGTCATCCTGGGTCGAACGAATATTACCGGCGGGGAGCTCTTCTTCAACGACCGGCGCTACCAGGTGCAAAACGGAGTGATCCAGTTCGTGAATCCCACACGTACCGAACCTATCGTGAATCTGTTAGCAACTACGACCGTCGACCAGTTCGACATCAGCCTGAGCTTTATGGGTCCGATCGACCGCTTGCGCACCAACTACACATCGGACCCACCGCTTCCACCCGTTGATGTGATCAACCTGCTGCTTACGGGTAAGACGACAGAGGCTGCTGCCGCCAGCCCCAGCACGCCGCAATCTGTAGTGGCGGGGCAGTTGGCGGGGCAGGCCAGCAGTCGGCTGGGAAAGCTGGCCGGCATTACTTCGCTGACGATCGATCCACAGATTGGTGGAAGCCAGAACAATCCTGGTGCGCGTCTGGCAATCCAGCAGCGCGTGACCAAGAATTTGTTTTTCACCTTTGCTACCGACGTCACAACAGCTCAGGGTCAGGCCGTCCAGGTCGAATATCAGGTAACCCGCAAATACTCGTTGAGCGCGGTACGCAACCAGAACGGCGGCCATTCTGTTCAGGCCAAAATACGCAAGAGGTTTTGACAGTAGCGCGCCTTGCCCGGCAACGAATTTGGCAGCGCTGTTCATGAGCGGCCTACGCGTCAGCTCACTACAGGTAGCTCGACAACACGGGGGTTCCCGGTCATTGCATACCAGAGGGAGCAGCGGACTAGTGCAGGCAGGAGGGTTCCAGGTCTTGCTATTCAACGCTTGAAATTTGGTCAGCTCTCGCCGCTCCGTTGAAAGCCTTGAGAGCGTGATAGGAGCTGGTAGTGCCGATACGCCGCACCACCAAGGATGAAAGTGCCTTTGTCTCGTCATCGTGGTCGGCTCTCAATCGAGAGCCAGGACGCCGACGAGGGACGATTTTCAAAGCAGGAATCGCCTGAACTCTTCCGGCTTGGCTGAATAGCTGGGAAAGATGGTCTTGAGGTTGGCGTTGCCTAGATGCTTCACAACGATCTCGCCGACCACTGCCCGAAAATCCGTGGTCAGCGCCAAGTCGCGGCCTTCAAACAGTTGCCCGGCATCGAGGCCGGGCCATTGCCCGTAGACCTTTCCGCCCCGCACGGGACCGCCGAGCACAAACATGCTGGTGGCATGGCCGTGGTCCGTTCCGCGGTTGCCATTTTCCCGAGCCGTACGGCCGAACTCCGACATGGTGAGGATGACAATGTCGTCCATCCGGTTCTCCAGGTCCAGATAGAAAGCCGCCAGACCTTTGGCCAAGTCTAACAGACGCGTTGCGAGCTGACCCTGGACGCCACCTTCGGCGGCGTGGTGGTCCCACCCGTTGGATTCGACAAAGGCGACTTCCAACCCCACGTTCGCTTTGATCATCTGGGCCAATTGCCGGAGGCTGTTGCCAAACTGGCTTCGGGGATATTGAACTCCAATGGCCGGCTGGTATTGTGACGGGTTCGCCTTCTTCAGGAACCTGACGGCCTCGAACGCCTCGTTACCGGCTCCACCCAACACCGCATCAACCGACTGGTCGTACATCGACTCGAAACTGGCCTTCACGGCACTACTCTGGCCTCCAGCGCGCAGATCGAAATCATTCAAATTGCTCAAAGCCAGGGCTGGCGCCGTTCCTCGCAGAGTTCGCGGCAGCTGGCTGCTCATGGCGACAGCCACGGAACGGAGTTTCGTTGAAGCCGGCCTTCGTCTGCAGGTGGCGGTTCAGCCAGCCATCCGTAGTGCTTTTGATCCCGGGTGTGCCGGATTCCATGAAGTCCTGGGCATCGAAATGAGAACGCGTGCTGTCGGGAGATCCCACGGCGTGAATCACGGCCAACTTGCCCTGATCATAGATGGGCTTGATGGGTTGAAGCGACGGGTGAAACCCAAAGAATCCGTCCAGATCCAGAGCAGAAGTCGAATCGCCCTGCCTGGGTTGGGGAATCGCGATGGAGGGCCGCATGTTGAAATAAAGCTTCTCGCCGAAGGGCACCACGATATTCAAGGCGTCCGCGGCGCCACGCTGAAAGATTGTGATGAGAATCTTTTTGTTTCCTGAGGTGTTAGAGAAGGCCAGCCGCTGCAGGAAGGGCGGCACTGCGCCCAGTCCGAGGAGTGAAAGTCCGCCGCTCTTGAGAAAGACTCGCCGGTTGATCTTCATAGCATTCCACCCATGGAGTGAACTGCGGTTGTCACGGATCCGGGGCGCTTTCAAACACATGCCCTCTCTACCCTTCCCGCCGTGGCGGTTTGATCTACCCTTTTGGTCACTGCCGCTGAAACTCGGGCGACCCCAGCAGAAGGCCAGCAATCTTTGCGGGGCCCAGCGAGCCCTCGCCTGGGAAAAAGCCTTTCCTCCTTGCCGCCGGTCACTTCCATCTGCCTCTGGAGGGCAGCGAGTGTCTGGTCGCTGATATCGCCCTGCAGAATCACCTCTCCCAGACGCTTCACCAGATCTCCTCTGTCGTTTCCCGCTGTGCCTTCGGAGAATTGAGCGAGATTTGCACGAGTGCCCGGCAACCGGTTTCCCGCCAAAGCCAAACCAAAGTTCAGACGCTGGAGAAGAGCCCCTGTGTTGACCCAAGCGTCGGCCGTGTCAGCATAACCGGTGGGCGGCTGGCAAAGGAACAAGGGCTCACCCATTTCAGCCACGGCTTTCAGGATCGGAAATCCGCCATTGGTCTCTGCTCCGACCGCTCGAATGGCGCTGACGACAAGTTCAAACGGCGTCTTGACCTTGGCGCGGTAAACCTCTGGCGAATTGAACTCCGGCGAAGTAAAGATCCCTCGCAGCATGGCTGCAATGTCGCCGTCGGTCTTGCGGAAGACTTCGGCCACCCGATTCACCAAAGATGGCGGAGGCTCGTCAGCAACGAAACGTCGCACCAGTTTCGCAGCAATGAACTTGGCAGTTGAGGGATGACGAACTAAAACGTCGAGCACAAACTCGCCATCCCGAATAGCCACCCCCTGCCTTGATGTTGTGACCGAGGACCCTCTTTTCCTCATCATCGTGTAGGAATCTGGCGAAGAAGAATTCCCCGCCCTGCCTTGGCCGGGCGATAGTCCAGCCGGTAAAGCAACGTGCCACTTCGGTAATGTCCTTCTGGGTGTAGCCACCGTCGACGCCCAGCGTGTGCAATTCCATCAGCTCGCGCGCATAGTTCTCATTCAACCCGCGTCTCTGTTTACCCTGGCTCGATTTTCTTCTGTAACTGCCGCGCGACGTCTTGATCCATCGTGGGGTCTTTTCGTCCGAGACGCCAGAAAGAGCCGAAGCCCTTCCGGCCTGTCAGTCCTTCGTCCTGTCGGCGCGATTCCTGCATGTTCGCGAAGTCCAGAGTGACATTGGGACCGACACTCATCCAATTGTCGAGGTAAAACAGCATGGCTGGACTTTTGGCGGTCGCGGCCAGCAGGTCTTTGAATTTGCCCAGGGCGTGGGGGCGAATGACGTCTCGGTCATACGCCGTAGTGAGCCATTTGTTGGCTCCTTTGGCGGCAAACACATTGAAGTGGTTGGCCCAGAAATCGACCATCACCTCGTAGAGCTGACGCTCGCTGTAGACGGCACGCAAGATTTTGGCCTGGGCTAATTCTCCGATCACTCGTCGCGGGCCATTCAAACCCATCGACTTCATCTTCCGGCGGTCTTCCGGCTCTGCCAGATCTCCTCCGGACTTCTCGCCCAGCGCCCTCTGTTCCCCCAGATTGGGATTTTGCCTTGGACGTGGATAATTCGCTATCAGCTCCGCGGAACTCATTGTGAGTGTTCTTAGACTCTTCAACTTGGCCTCAACCAAAGGGTCGTCAATCTTAGAGGGATGAAGCTGCGATTCCAGGTATCGCTCAACTCCCATTTGCTGCACCTTCTCAACATCGCCCGGCCTGGGTCCAAACCCGGCCCGGTTCAGGAGGTGAACGGCCCGTTGACGTTCGCTCAATGCCAAGTCCGAGCCCGCCCTCTGTTTGGCTGCGAACCCGACCTGATCCCGAGCGGCGGTATAGCTGAGTGCCAGCAGGCAGGCGGATCCAGCCAATTGAAAAATCCAAGAGAGCCCGATGGCGATCGCCTTTCTCATTCAGCCTCCATGATTTGCAGACTGCTACCTTCAACACGCGAATCCAGCAATAGTCGCGCTTGTTTACGGAATAGTTTCTGTGGTTTTGTGGCCAAACAATGGGCCTGGCCGCCCCGCACAAGACCTTGTCCCAAGCAATTACTGATTGTGCCTGATCGGCACAAATCGTAAGATATCTCTAGCGAATTCGTTTCCTGCTTTCCTGAATCCAATCCGTGCCAAGCCCGCTCTTCCCTATCACCGTGGCTTTTTGCGTCGGCATCCTGCTGAGCCGCTGGGTTCACACGTCGATTCCACTGCTATTCTTCGTGGTGGCGACCTGTTTGACGACTGCATGGGTTGCCCATTACCGGCGGCAGTCATGTCTCGCCTGCTGGTTGTCTGTAGCGACGTTCTTGAGTCTTCGGCTTGCTGGTTCCGTCGATTCACCAGGCCAGTTATCCTCCCCAACATCTGAAAACACTGGCCCTGGCAGGAAAGCTTGACCTGGACGAGCCGTGCCGCATCACGGGCATCTGCTCGAAAGGCTCCATTTCCAGGGGCATTGGCGAACAAATCGAGCTCTCCGTCAAACAGATCGAGAACCGCTTCTCGACTTTTTCGGCGCAGGGCAAAGTTCGATTGGCCCTCTATTACCAGAAGGGTGAGAGGCCACCCAAACAGCCACTGCTCAGCCCCGGCGACTACGTTGAAGTTCTGGCGAACCTGCGCTTGCCGAAAAACTTCAACAACCCTGGACAGTTTGACTACGTGGCCTATCTGGAACGCCAGGACGTGGCACTGGTCGGGACGATCAAGAATGCGCTATTGATCACGCAGCTGTCTGCGGGTGAAGGCAGTCTTTGGATTCGCCAAATCCAGAGATTGCGCCGCAACCTGCTGGCAGAACTTGAGGCATCTTTCGCGGGATCTGAAGCAGTGCTTCCGGTAATGAAGGCCCTGCTACTGGGAGACAAGCAGGCGCTTAGCCCACAAGTTGAGGAGCAGTTTCGGGCGACAGGCCTGTATCATGTGCTGGTTATCTCGGGCCAGCACGTGGCTGTGATGGCCATGTTCCTCTACGGATTTTTCAAAGTCATCCGCTTTCCGCGCGTGGTCGTGATTCTGTTCACAATCGCCGGACTGGTGTTGTACAGTGCCATCACTGAAGCCCAGCCTTCCATCGTGCGAGCGACCGTGATGGCGTGTGTCTTCCTGTGGGTGCTTCAGTTTGATCGTGATCGTAACCTCCTGAACTCGCTTTCGCTGGCGGCAG
Source organism: uncultured Acidimicrobiia bacterium (assembly GCA_963752385.1). Lineage (GTDB taxonomy): Bacteria > Acidobacteriota > Terriglobia > Versatilivoradales > Versatilivoraceae > CAVVYL01. The sequence continues at coordinate 142,623 of CAVVYL010000035.1, forward strand.
GTAGCCTACTCTGGCTCGATCCGTTCTGGCTGTTCGATGCCGGCTTTCAATTGTCTTTTCTGGCGGTCCTGGCGATTGCCCTGATCGCACTGCCCTTGCTTGCTGCCATCACGCAGCCGTGGCGGGAGTCGTTGGGCCAGCTGCAAGATCCCGCGTTCGATTCCCCTGGTGCGCCTTACCTTGCCGATCTTCGCATCTGGCTTCGCCTTAAGATTGAAGCCCTCCAGGCGTTCCTCCGAAACGATCCCTTTAACGTAGCGGGGTATTGTGTGACATTTCCACTTCGAGCCATTCTTTATTTGGCCGAACTCTTGATCGTCTCTATGTCCATTCAGGTCATATTTGCCGTCTTGATGGTCATCTATTTTCACCGGGTTTCACCGGTCTCCCCCTTCTTGAACTTGCTTGCCGTTCCTCTGGTCGGTTGCCTGGTCCCACTCGGATTTTTGCAGTTACTCTTCTCTTTCATCAGGCTGCCGTTTGAATGGCTGCTAGCGAAATGCTGCGCAGTCCTGGTCCAGGGTCTTCTCAGCGTGGTAGAAGTCTTCTCTGACTCGGCCTGGGGTAACTTTCGCCTGCCAACACCACCCTTCTGGCTTTGTGCTCTTTACTTCGTCTGCTTGAGTTTGGCTTTAGTGCCATTTTCCAAGCGCATCCGTTACGTTTGGGCTGGATTAGCAGCCGGCGCGCTTGCATTGCTGCTGGCCTTTCCGTTTTCGCCGCGAACCCCTCAAGGTCTTCTCCAATTGACTTTCTTGGATGTTCGCCAGGGAGACAGCATCTTTGTCAGCTTCCCGGATCAGGCCAACCTCATGATCGATGGAGGCGGCCTGCTGGGACACTCCTTCGGTGAACATTTTGAAGAAGAACGTTTCGACGTCGGAGAGCAAGTGGTATCGCCTTTCCTCTGGTCGCTGGGCGTGCGCAAGCTTGATGCTGTTGTGCTCACGCACGCCCATCAGGATCACATGTCAGGATTGGAGGCAGTGTTGAACAACTTCGAGGTAGGAGAGTTGTGGGTCGGCCAGAATCCGCTAGTCCCGGACTATTTGAATCTCCTCAAGAACAGTCTTCGCAAATCGGTTCCCATCCGGAGCTTCGCAGCTGGCGATTCAATCGGCTTCCACTCCGGCAAGCTCGAGTTTTTCAACCCGATCAAGAGCGCCGGAATGGACAGAGTTCCCACAAACAACGACTCTCTGGCCTTTCGACTGCGGTTGAAGGATCGCAAGTTTCTTCTTACGGGAGACGTAGAAAGGCGAGTCGAGGCGCAGATGCTGAAGGAAGAGGTACCTTTGGCTTCAGATCTCTTGAAAGTGGCTCATCATGGCAGCAGATCGTCGACGCTGCCGGAATTCCTGGACCGGATCAACCCGCTTTGGGCCGTCATCTCGGTGGCGGAACACAGTCCCTTTGGACATCCGCATCTGGAGGTTGTCGAGCGTCTCAAGCAGCGGAGGATAGCTGTTTTCCGGACAGACCGTCATGGGGCTGTCACGGTCACAACCGATGGCAAGCGTCTGGAAGTGCAGTCTTACCTGGAGAACGAAACGGAACGGCGCAACCCCGAAGCCCAAAGGGGGCGATATCTGGCACCGCAAAGGACGACAATTCAGTCCCCGTTTTCTACCTGGCCTTGGCGCCCAGAGTTGTGAAGAAATCGCGATCCAGCATGCGGGGCAGGGTTTTCGAGCCTGCCAGTTCAGCAGGCTTTCCGGCCCGCTGAAACCCACGATTTGGCAAGCTTCTGAGCCAATCCGCTGAAGCGACTGGAAAGTCGGGCCAACTGACGGGCCGAAAGCCTGCCTCACACTTCTTTTGGACTCGACCGTGGACGGGTTGGCTTGGCGGACTCCTGGACCGTGGACCTTTCGATGTTGGACTCTCGATCTTGATCGCTCTTCACGGTAAGGCAAATGCGAGCAGGGCGTCGCTGAAGGCCTTGTTGTATTTGTTCCCGCCACCCGCTGCAATCACGACAAACTGCTTTCCAGTTCGTTTCCCCCTGAATGTCATCGGAGTGGCATGCCCGCTGGCGGGCAGTCGAGACACCCAAAGTTCCTTTCCAGTGTCTTTGTCGAATGCCCTGAAACGGCTGTCGTTCGTGGCTGCAATGAAGACCAGCCCGCCTGCAGTCACAATGGATCCTCCGAGGTTTGAAGTGCCCGTTGGTGGAATGCCGCGAGCTAGCAATTCATCGACCACCCCGAGGGTGGCGCGCCAGCGAAACTCGCCCGTATCCAGGTTGATCGCTGTCAGTGTTCCCCAGGGCGGTTGTTGGCAGGGATACTGGTTCGAGTCCCAAAACCGCCCGTTCGGAATGCCACGAGGCCGGTACGACAGTTTGCCTTCGGGGGCTTTCACCATGTTCAGGACTTGACCCACATCCATCGAATTTACAAACAGTGTGTTGGAAACAGGATCGTAGGAAGCGCCTCCCCAGTTCGGGCCACCGTTTGTGCCGGGAAAGAGGATCGTGTAGTCGAGTCCTTGTGGCTGGTACATTTTTCCGAACCTGGCATTTTCGACGATCCTCAAACATTCGGCCCGTGATTCCGGTGTTACGGTTGTGAGTTCTTCAAGCGTCATGCTCTGGCGCGCTACAGAGGGTGGTCTTACTGGAAAGGGCTGAGTTGGCCAAGCCTCTTCGCCCGGAACATCACTTGCGGGAACCGGGCGCTCCTCAACATCAAACAGTGGCTTGCCCGTTAGGCGGTCAAAGACGAATAGAAATCCCATCTTCGTCGCCTGCGCTATTGCCGGAACTTGTTTCCCCTCTCGATTCAGAGTCACCAGATTGGGCTGCGCAGGCAAGTCCCAATCCCACAAGTTGTGATGAACGATCTGATAATGCCAGAGCCGTTTTCCCGTACGCGCATCGAGAGCCACCAAAGAATCCCCAAAGAGATTCTGTCCTTTCCGTTCCCCGCCGTAGCGGTCCGGCGAAGGCGAAGTGAGCGGCAGAAAGACCATGCCTCTTTCCTCGTCGCAGCTCATCAAAGACCAGACATTCGTGCCGCCGCGGTCTTTCCAGGAATCCTCTTCCCAGGTGTCATGGCCGAACTCGCCGGGCTTGGGCACAGTGTGAAATCGCCAAATCAGCTTTCCCGTGAGCGCGTCGAAGGCCCGAACATCACCACTAGGACCGTGAGGCAGGCCATCTGGAACCAGCGAGCCACAAATAACCAGGTCCCGATATACTACCGGCGGCGAAGTCATTCCGTACTGACGTTCCGGAAACTGGTCTGCCACCCCCACTCTGAGGTTTACAAGTCCGTTGCTCCCGAAACTGGCGACCGGCTTCCCAGTGGCTGCGTCGAGGCAAAACAGCCGTCCATCGAGCGTCCCGAGAAAGATTCGCCTGGCTTGCCCTCGTTCCCAAAACGCCACGCCACGATTGATGAACAGGTTGTAGGGCTGTCGCTTATTGAGATCAGGGTCAAAGGTCCAGATTGGCTTGCCGGTTTCGGCTTCCAGCGCAATGACTCGCGAAAACGGAGTCGTCAGGTACATGACGCCGTCAATGACGAGAGGAGTACATTCGAAGGCAGAGCGGACTGGGTTGGTGGTGCCGTCACTGATGTCTCCAGTGTGATAGGTCCAGGCGACCTTCAGCTGATGCACGTTCTGGCGACTAATCTCGGCGAGAGAAGAATACTTGGTTGCTGCCAGGTCGCCACCGTAGTGGCGCCATTCCTGGCTCAAGGCATTTGGTGAAGATAAGAGGCTTTGGGAAATCAGCAGGAAAACAAGCAGCTTGTGGGTAACAGGACCTTCAGACTTGAACATGGGCCGTCATGATACACATTCTCAGGCCAAAGGAGAAAGCGCGGGCGCGGTCACGCGCATTCGTCTGACTGGAACAGCACGACCCGGAGGTCAATGGTGTTGGACAGAAACTCGTGGCAGCTAACCTGAAGCCACCGGACGCCGTTGGCGTCGTAAGTAAAGGTTTGCCGGTTCAAAGCTGTTTGGTCGGGCTGCGATTCCCCTCGTCGCTGCGCCGTCGTCTCTTTGATTCCATTGTTCATGGTCCTGTTCATGGTCCTGATTCCCCCTTCATCTACTACTGCGAAAAATCGGCGCCAAGAAGATCAAAAAAAATCTCGATTCAAAGACATTTCTTGGGCAGGCGCAATGCCTAGGCGTTTGGGCTCCGAGATCACCTGCCGATACGGCCTGCACTGTCAGCACCGATCCCGCTGCACGGCACACTTTGAGCTTTATCCTCAATCACTTAGCCAGATTGCATTGACCAGTCACGATTAACTCGACAAAATCTCTCGGTGGCCCGGTCTAAACTGGCCGACCGATCCCACCCGTGACAAAGACATGTCGATTCATATCACTCTCGTCGCAGCACTTCTTCAGACCGTGACGGCTCCACCCGCTCCTTTCCGGGAACTAGCCAAGCTCTATGCGTACTCGCGAAACGCTCCACTCGGCCTGAAGGAGGAGAGCGTTGAAGAGCGCGACGGGATCAAACTGCATCGTTTAACCTACCTCAGCCCGAAAGGTGGGACCGTGCCGGCATCGCTTTTGGTTCCACCCGGCAGGGGGCATTTCCCAGGGCTGCTGTTCATGCATCCCGCTGATGGCAAAGCCGCTAGCCTCTATTTTCTCGACGAGGCGCTGGGGTTCTCTCGTAAAGGCGTTGTTTGCCTTCTGGTTGATGCGCCCTTTGTCCGTCCGGCACCGGAACAGATTCCTCTCTTCACCTTCACGGAGAAGGACCGGGATGCAATCATTCAGTGTGTGGTGGATCTTCGTCGCGGAGTCGACCTGCTGTCCTCACGAAGCGACGTCGATGGCAAACGAATTGGATTTGTGGGGTACAGCTACGGAGCCATCGTGGGTGGAGTTTTGGCTGGAGTGGAGAAGCGGATCAAAGCGTTCGTGCTGATGGGCGGCGCCGCAAGACTCACCAGTTTGCTTTACACCCTCCAGGAGCCGGGAGCCGATCAGTTGCGGCGTCAGCAGCGTTTTATGGCTTACCTCCAGATGATGACGGCCATTGATCCGGACGAATATGTCGCGCATGCAACGCCGGCGGCTCTGCTGTTTCAGAGTGCCCGCCGCGACCAGTTTGTTTCACGGGAAGATGCTTCCCTCTTCTATCAGGCTGCCAGTGATCCTAAGGAGCTGAAGTGGTATGATGTCGATCATGCCCTGAATGACGAGGCCAGAGCCGATCGGGCTGTCTGGCTGACGAAAGTACTGAAGCTAGATCACTGAGTGACAAAGGGCAGGACAAATTCACGCAGTGCGCGAAGGAATATCAACGGGCCAGCGACCTTGAGAAAACACTGGACTTCCGGCGCTGCCTGTCCCTCGTCGATCCTCTGTTCCCTTCGTTGATGCCGACCAACTGGGAGAATGTGATGCCAAAGGGCACGTCAGCAGCTGTCATTCTTTTCATCTGGGGATCGCTTTGCCTGTCACGGGCCTCTGACTCCAAATCGGACTGGGATTCCTTGATTGAAGCCGAACGGGCGTTTGCCAGGGCCTCCGCAACCAAAGGCACACGCGAGGCGTTCCTCGCCTTTTTGGCGCAAGATTCCATTCTCTTCCGCCCAAACCCTGTGCCTGGCAGGAAGTGGATTGAGGAACACCCGTCACCTCCGGACTTGCTAGCCTGGGAACCAGCGTTTGCCGATGTCGCTCAGGCTGGCGATCTCGGCTATACCACGGGTCCCTGGGAGATTCGGAAGAATGATCCTCAAGACAAACCCTCAGCGTACGGTCAATACGTCACGGTTTGGCGGAAACAGGAAGACGGAAGCTGGAAAGTTGTTCTCGATCAGGGAATCACGCATCATCCACCGGCCGCACCCATCAAAGGTGTCGTGGCTCCGAAGGGCGACGCAGCGAAGCCCGCAAAGTCAAACCGGCGAGTGGAGCTTGAGTCCGAGCGCGGGACTCTCCTGAAAATCGACCGAGAACTGGGCCGCGCCGTCGTCGAGAAAGGAGCCGCTCAAGTTTACCTTCGATACCTGGCAGAAGATGCCAGACTCCTCCGGATGAAGGCCTTTCCGACGATCGGCAAGAGGGAAGTCTTTGCTGCCCTCTCCCAGAAAACCGGTCGGCTCAACTTCCAGCCAGAGAAGTCGGATGTTTCGGCAAGCCTCGATCTCGGTTACACCTACGGCACGTCGCAGTTCATCCCCGATGGAGGACACGAGAATCTAGTAGCGTCCGGTAACTATGTACGGATCTGGAAGCGCCAGGATGGCCAGTGGAAGATTGTGCTCGACATTGAAAATCCGTTGTCCTCTCCATCGAATTGATCTGTGAATGTCGCAACTGAATGCGAGCGTAACAACCTTCCCCAGCAGTGGCGAGGAGACCCAATGAATGCACCCGATTTGCGTTACCCCATTGGAAAGTTCCAAAAAGAAACCGAGATCAAGGAGACTCGCCGGCAGGAGTTGATTCAGGGCCTTGCCAATTTGCCGGCCAACCTGCGTCGCGCTGTTCAAGGACTCCCGCAGCAGCGGCTTGACACGCCTTATCGCCCGGGGGGCTGGACCGTCCGGCAGGTGGTCCATCATCTGCCCGACAGCCACATGAACGCCTACGTGCGTTTCCGACTGGCTTTGACCGAGGACCAGCCGACGATCAAGCCCTATGATGAAAAGCAGTGGGCGGAACTGGCTGATGCTCGAACAGCGCCCATTGAAGCGTCACTGACTCTGCTCGATGCGCTTCATGAGCGTTGGACCTTGCTGCTGCGATCGCTTTCTCCACAGGACTTCAGCCGAACCTTCCTGCATCCAGAGCTCGGCGTTCTGACGCTTGATACACAGCTAGGCCTCTACGACTGGCATGGCCGGCACCATCTCGCGCACATCACTGCTTTGAAACAGCGCATGGGCTGGGCTTAGCCGGTCCTGAAGGTTGGCGTTCCGCGAAGGGCCGCCATCAGTCACACGTCCTTGTCCAAGATCAGTCCCCATCGTTTCGAAGGTACCTTGGTCCACGTTTCTCATTGGGATAAGTACAAACATTGAGATCTCAACCCCCGACTACACCGAGAATCCTCATTGCTGACGATCAACCTGATGTGCTGGAGGCGCTGAGATTGCTGCTGAAGAGCGAAGGCTATCAGATTGAAGCTGTTGGTTCACCGGCGGCGACCCAGCAGGCCATTGGCTCGAAAGATTTCGATGTCGCTCTGATCGACCTGAACTACGCGCGCGACACAACCTCCGGACGCGAGGGTCTCGACCTGCTGAAACGCTTGCAGGCTTTGGACAGCGCCCTGCCCGTGGTGGTCATGACGGCATGGGGCAGCGTGGATCTGGCTGTCGAGGCGATCCGCCGTGGTGCGCGGGACTTCGTGCAGAAGCCCTGGGAGAATGCCCGCTTACTGAGCATTCTGCGCACCCAGATTGAGCTGGGCCGGGCTTTGCGGCAGGGCCGCAAGCTGGAGGCTGAAAACCGGCTGCTGCGCGACGAGGCTCAGCCCACGATGGTTGCCGAGTCCGCCGCCATGCGACCGGTGCGTGAGCTCATTGCCCGTGTCGGTCCCTCCGACGCCAACGTCTTAATTACCGGAGAAAACGGTACTGGTAAAGGACTGGTCGCCAAGGCACTGCACGCCGTCTCCAACCGGGTGTCAAAGCCTTTGGTGACGGTCAATGCGGGTGGTCTTTCCGAAGGAATCTTTGAGAGTGAGCTGTTCGGTCACGTCAAAGGCGCCTTCACCGATGCCAAGACCGACCGGGTGGGCCGTTTTGAACTGGCCGATGGAGCCACACTGTTTCTCGACGAGATTGCCAATATCTCCCTCAACTTGCAGGCCAAACTCCTGCGTGTGCTGGAAACCGGCGAATACGAGCGAGTCGGCTCTTCTCGCACGCACAGCGTCGATGTGCGGATTCTCACAGCCACCAACGCCAGCTTGAATGACGAAGTCGCCGCTGGCCGTTTTCGTCAGGATCTTCTTTTCCGTCTCAACACCATCGAAATCCGGCTGCCGCCGCTGCGCGAGCGCCGCGAAGATATTCCGCTTCTCGCTATGCACTTTCTCAATCAGCATGCCCGGCGCTATCGAAAGCATCTCCAGGGCTTTGAAGATGCCGCGTTGCAACGGTTGCTCAGCCATCCCTGGCCCGGCAACGTCCGTGAGCTCGATCACTCGGTGGAGCGTGCGGTTCTGATGACGCAGAGCGACAAGGTCCGCGCTGTCGATCTAGGACTCAATCCAGGCCGCGAGCCGACCTCGCGACTGGATGAGATGAGCCTGGAAGAAGTGGAGCGCATACTCATTCAAAAGGCCTTGGCCCGCTTTGAAGGCAACGTCAGCCGCGCCGCTGACGCCCTCGGGCTGAGCCGTAGCGCGCTCTATCGCCGGCTGCAGCGTTATGGACTGTGACGGTTTTGGATTTCGGATTTTGGATTTTAGATTTTGCACTGCCAATCAGAATCCCTGTTGTCTCCATGAACGAAGAAGAGTTCAAGAAGAGAACGAAACAGGTCGCGCTCAGTATCATCGCATTGGTCACAGCTCTGCCGAAGGATCGCCTTGCCGACGTCCTGGGTAAGCAGCTGCTTCGTTCCGGAACCTCTATCGGTGCAAACTACCGAGCTGCGTGCCGAGGAAAATCTGTTGCCGACGTTCTTTCCAAACTCTCTATCGTCGAGGAAGAAGCTGATGAAACGCTCTATTGGATGGAGCTCTTGACTGAAACGGGTACCGTTTCTCTGGAGCGCCTGACTGCTCTTATGGCTGAGGTCAACGAAATTCTTGCGATGACCGTTGCTTCAATCAAGACATTGCGCGCACGAAAGTGAGTGCCGCCTTGCCGATCAGGAGCTAGCAAACGCTTGCGACTATCCGGCGCCAATCCAAAACCCAAAATCCAAAATCGAAAATTGACTCATGAGCAACGCATCCTTCTGATGACGCTTCTGGCAGGGCTTCCAGGAAGTCTCGCCGCCTTGCTTTTGCTTTGGACTGGAGAGTTTTCGGCCAGAACTCAGTGGACGTTCTCCCTGTTCATCGTGGTGTTCTGGCTGGGATATGCCTTTGCGGTACGCCAACGTGTGGTCATGCCGCTCCAGACGTTGTCGAACCTGCTGGCGGCCCTCCGCGAGGAAGATTACTCAATCCGCGGCCGCGGAGCCCAAGTTAACGATGCACTCGGTCAGGTCATGCTCGAAGTGAATGCGCTGGGCCAAACGCTGCGCGAGCAGCGCCTCGGCGCGGTGGATGCCACGACTTTGCTTCGCACCGTCATGGCGGAGATTGACGTGGCCGTGTTTACCTTCGATGCTGAGCAAAAGCTGCGATTGATGAATCGGGCTGGAGAACGGCTTCTGGCAGCGCCATCGGAACGCCTGGTGGGAAGAACCGCGTCGGATCTGGGATTGGCCACGTGCCTGCAAGGAGAGGTTGCCACGACCGTCTCGCTTAGTTTCCCCGGCGGCATGGGCCGCTGGGCTGTGCGCCGCAGTACCTTTCGGGAACGCGGCATGCCGCATCAATTGCTTTTATTGGCTGATCTGAGTCGCGCCCTGCGGGAAGAGGAACGTCAGGCCTGGCAGCGACTGCTTCGAGTCCTGGGGCACGAGCTCAACAACTCGCTCGCTCCGATCAAATCGATTGCGGGTAGCCTGGAGCACCTTATACAGCGTGACCAGCGCGAGCCCGACTGGGAAGACGACCTGCGCAGGGGCGTGGCTGTGATCGCTGCTCGCGCCGAAGCCCTCAGCCGTTTCATGCAAGCTTACGCCCAACTGGCCCGCTTGCCCCAGCCGAAGCTGCAACCGATGGAAGTGAGTTCCTGGATCCGCCGGGCCGTAGGGCTTGAAACCCGAGTGAAGATAGAGCTGGAAGAGGGGCCTGCGCTGACCATTCAGGCCGACAGCGATCAACTTGATCAGTTGCTAATCAATCTTTTGCGTAATGCCACCGACGCCAGCCTGGAAACCGGCGGAAAAGTCATCCTTGGCTGGGACAAGAGGGGAGCTCACCTGGAAGTGTGGGTTAGAGACGAGGGGCCCGGCCTCTCCGACACGGCCAATCTGTTCGTTCCGTTCTTTACGACCAAACCGGGGGGCTCTGGCATCGGTCTCGTCCTTAGCCGGCAGATCGCCGAAGCTCACGGAGGGAGCCTGACTCTTGAGAACCGGAGCAATGGAGGTGGCTGTATAGCTAGGCTGACACTGCCGGCATGAGCGGAAGAGGAGAGGGCAATGCAATGGTTTGGTTTGAGAGGTGGGGCCGTCATTGCCTGCTTTTCACTTTTCATGTATCAAATCACCCCCAGCGTCCCTTTCTTGACCCACCCGTTCCAGCCATTTTCCAGGCTGATCTGGAGCCAGTCCTGCACCTCATTCTCGATTCGAACTTTCAATCCTTCGTGAATGGAAAACAGAGTCGGGTTGTCCGTCGATGGTCCACTGAGAACATCAACCTTGTCGGTGACAACCACACCCTCACGAGTCGTTTCTGTCTGGTAAATGCGGATCAAATTGGAAGTTCCCAAAATCAGGAAAAACGCCAGCAAGGCGAGTGAAGCGTACAGAGCGAGCCGTGAAAACGACGGCGACGATCCCAGGACAAAGAGGGTGAAGCAGCCGTTGGCCGCCACAAAGCAGGCCACAGCCAATAAGGTTTCCACGTCCAGCGGCAGCAGGTTGAGCAGTCGCCTCAACTGCGTGACCAGAAAACCTTCCGGTGGCTTCTCGACTTTGTCGGAAATGCGCGTCTTCGCAAAACCAAGGTTGGCCTCAATCTCGCGATCTCTTGGCGAAAGCTGGCGGGCTTTCTCGTAATACAAAATGGCCCTTCCCAGCTGGCCATCTTTGAAGTAAGCATTCCCTAGATTGTAGTACACCAACTCATTGGCAAAAGGTATCTGGACAATCCTCTCGTACTGTTCGATGGCAGTTTTGAAGTTCCCCTGAGCATAAGACTGGTTACCAGCTTCAAAAAGCTGACGAACGTCCAATGCTTGCGCCCAGGCGAGAGTTCCTGGCAACCAGAGGAGTGCGAAGCCTATTCTGACTGTCTCCCTCAGCAGACAGGACAGCCGCGACTCTTGCGGCAGGAAGGCAAAAGCCCAGACGGTCTTCCTAGCCTTGTGGCGTTTCATTGGTTCGGTCACGTTTCCACAGCCTGCGGCTTCGCCATGAGATGTGCGGAAAGGCTGAGCCCTTCCGCCAGCAGTGTGAGCCCTGCTGCGGGCTGTGCCCGCGGCGCGGGGCGCAGCCCCATCAAACGGAAGGTCGGGAGCGCAAAGTCAGAGACTTTCCGCACATCAGGCGGCACAGCCGTAGAAAACGCAGGCAATACGTCAGCGCATTTATGAAACCTGATACATGGGTTCATTCAGTTCTGGCCTTGTTACCCACGTCCAGCCCGGCTGGTCCTGGCATGTCTCCCGGTTATCGTCGCGGCTCTGATTCTTTTTCGATGCGAATGATCGCGCTTCTCGCTCTTTCGTAGAGCGCTTCAAGGTTGTTCCGACTGGTCTGCACCGGCGCGTAGCGAGCGAAGTTGCACTCCTCCAGAAGCGCGCCGACGTCTTCAGCGAGATTCGAATTCAAGTTCCGTTCTTCCATGAACCGCTTGATCTGTTGAGTGGTGACCTCGATCTGGGGGAGATTGAACTTGTCGCTCAGGTATCCCGTAATGGACGATTCCAGTATGCTGTGAAACTGGCTGTACTGCTGGTTCTTGAGACACTTCTGTGCTTCAGCCAGACGCCTTTCGGCTATTTTTCCAGCACGGCGCGAGCGAAACCCCGTGACATCCTGCCGCAACCGTGCCTGCCGGCTGCTGTAGACCAGCAGCCCTCCGTTAAAGAGGAGCGGTAACACCAAACCAACATAGACCCAAACGGATTCATAGAGCCGCCGGGAACGGTCTCGCAGCGGTCCGGAGCCCACTTTGATGTAGTTGATGTCGGTTCCCCGCTTAACAATGCCTTGTTGCGAGACGGCTGTTTGGCTTGCTTCCCCCAGCGGCACGCCCTTTCCCTTTAGAACAGCCACTTCCAAACTAGAAGCCTGAGCCTCACGATATTGCTTCGCAGACGGAGAGAAGTAAGGGAACTTCAACGCAGGGATCAGCTCCTTGCCAGGAGCTTGAGGAATGATGACATACTGCCAGGATTTCGACCCCTGCAGCAGGTCGTTACGAACAGCCAGGTTGTCGCTACTCTTGGACGAGTAGATCTTGAAGCCCGGCAACTCAGGTAATGCGAATTCAGTAATCGTTTTCAGGTTTCCCGTTCCCGAAAGGGTGACCTTTAGATTGATGGCATCACCGGTCTCAGCCGTGGTTTTATCGATAGTCGACTCCAGTTTGAAGCTACCGACAGCCCCGCTGAAGTTCAAGGGTTTACCTTCGGTGGGAAGCGCGTTTGCAGTGATCGAAATTGGATCGGTCTTGCGAAAGACCTGTTCCTGGGCGCCAAAGGAGAAAAAGCCACCGCTGCTGATTCTCACCACCAGGGCAAACGTTGAGGACGGAATCTGCAGTGTGCCGTCTTTAGTGGGAAACAGTGCCTGTTTCTTGATGACATACTCTGCATACTGTTTTCCATTAACAACGCGGTTATTGGCTGATGGATTCTTGGGAATCTCAATCTCTTCGACCCAGAAACCGCTGAGCGAAGGAATCTCTTTGGTTTCGACCTGAGTGATGGGCAGCTGAGTCAGGATCTTGTATGTCAGGGTGATTTGTTCACCTACGAAGACAGATCGTTTGTCCACGTCGGCCACCGTGAGGACCTCAGCACGGCGCGGCGTGCGGTCGCGAAGAGGACTGTCTTCGTCCAATCCCATGTCGTCAAAAACCGAAAATGGACTTCTCCTGCGCGGCCTGTGATCCTGTCCACTTGACTCCTTGACGACTCTTAAAGTGATTTCCTCGGTCTGGTATCTCTTGGCGCCCACGCGAACGGCTATCGGCGGCACTTTCACAACGCCCTCTTTTTCGGGCAGCAACACATAGGTGAAGCTTTGCGATGACGAGGCTTGGCCGTTGACCAATTGAAACTGTGTGGAGACTGAAGGTCCGCCCACGAGTTTCAATCCACTGATCTTCGGCAGTTGGGGACGTTCCGACCCGCCGTCAGCGCCACTGACGCTGATCGTGAGGGCTACCTCTTCATCCACTCCCGCCGGGTTAGGCGATAGCTCGGCCGTCACCGACACGTCTTGGGCAAGAGCTACCGGCGTCCAAATTGAGAAGAAGGCCAAGGACCAGAGGCAGAACGCGACTAATCGCAGCGAGCAGGCACAACCCCGTAACCCCTCCCTCGTACAGCGGGACGTAAAGAACTCTCCCCCCTCACCAAAGAGGCGCAGCCCCCTTCGGGGCAGGAGATTCAAAATCCGAATTTTGAAACCCGAGACTTTCATGTGATTCACCAATCTTTGCCGGAACCTCGTTGGCGCTGAATTTTCAAGGCCTGTTTGCGCTGCTCCTGCTTCTCCTGCTGGTTAAGCGCATCCAGGATTCTCAAAGCTTCCTTCGGATCCATGCCCGCTTGCTGCGGCTTGGGTGGCTGGCTATTCTGATTCTGCCTCGGCTGCTCCTTTGAATCGGCGTTTTTTTGCTCCGGGTCTTTGGGCTGAGATGGCTGTTGCTTCTGCTGTTCAGAATTCTGGTCTTTCTGATCTTGACCGGACTGCTTCTGGTCTTGTTTCTCGTTTTGCTTCTGATCTTGCTTCTGTGAATTCTTCTGTTGCTCCTGCGGGTTTTCCTGCAGCTTTTTGAGAGCCAGTTCGAGGTTGTATTTAGTTTCCCTGTCGCCCGGACTAAGTTCCAATGCTTTCTTGTAGGACTCAATTGCCTCAGGGTATTTTCCCATCTGGAAAAAAGTGTTCCCTCGGTTGAAATAGACCTTCTGATTCAACGACAAGTTGTCATTCGATGTCGCCTTTTCCAGTTCCTGAAGCGCCTCCGGATACTTTTTCTGCTGGTAAAGGGCATTGGCCAGGTTGTAGGCGAGTTCCTGTTCGTGATGCTTCCCGTCCTTGGCCTCGACATATTTTTGGGTTGCTCCTGAATAGTTTTTCTGCCCGTACAACCTATTGCCTTCGGCATTCTTTCGCGATACTTTGTCATGCCAGACTTGACCCATGGTGAGGGTGCCAACGAGGAGCGGAAAAATCACACCACTAAGGCGCAGGAACCGCGACGTTGACTTCAGCCCCAGGCTTTCTCTGGATGCCAGGGCTGGCTTGCTTCTCAGGCGGGTCAGGCAAAACCTTACAGCCTGGGTTACCAATGACATTGAAATCACAACCCCTCCTGATACCTTCGCAAGGGACCCTTCGATGAGTGCCTGGTCACCCTTTCACAGTCGCTTCCCGACGGGTTTCCTCCAGCGTGATTGTTGACCTCGCCTCTGCTCGATTCCATCTTGCCCGCCGCAACAGACTGGCCAACCAGCTTTCTCCGCTCTTCGCCGGTTTAGCGTCCGAAATTAGCGACTCCACGAAGATAAAGAACAATGCAATGCCCAGTGGAATTTGGAAACGATCAACATAGGTCAAATAGATCTTCGACTCAAACTCCTTCTTGTCCATCTGAGAAACAGCCTGATAAATCTTTCCAACCTCATCCTCGCCGGGAGTTGCCCGATAATACTGGCCGCCGGTGATGCTGGAGATCTCGCGGAGAGTGGCCTCGTCCAGCCGGCTGACGACCACACTGCCATCCTCATCCTTCTTGTAGCCAATGACGCTGCCTCGCTCGTCGCGTATGGGAATGGGTTCGCCCGAGCCTGTGCCAACGCCAATGGAGTAAATCACGATACCCGCCTGCTCAGCCTCTCTTGCCGCCGCCAGAGGATCACCCTCCAGGCTCTCGCCGTCGGTCACGAGGATCATGACCTTGTGACTGCGATCCTTCGCGTCAAACGCTTCGGCAGCGCTCCGGATGGCGTCGCCTATGTTGCTTCCCGGCCTGGGCACCACCTGGGTATCCACGATGTCGAGAAACAGTTTGACGGCGTTCTGGTCAATGGTCAACGGGCAGCTCACCAGGCTGGTCCCGGCAAAAACCACCAGGCCAACACGGTCACCCTGCAAGGCGTCCACTAACGAACGAATCTCGTGCTTGGCTTTTTCCAATCGACCTGGCACCACATCCTGCGTCTCCATACTCAACGAAGTGTCGAGTGCAATCACAATGTCAACGCCGGCACGCTTCACCGTTTCCAGTTTTGTACCCCACTGCGGGCGAATCAGTGCCAGAAATGCGAAGACTAGAAACACGAGGAAAAGGACAACTCTCAACTTCTGCTTGGCCTGCCCCACCCCTCGTACCAACTGTTCGGCTAGTGCGTCCTCGGCGAATCGCCGCATTGCCCTCCGTTTCTGGCGAAACGCCCACCCGTAGAAGACTCCCAGGATGGGAATCAACCAGAACAGATGCAGATACTGCGCGTCAGCGATGTGCATTGAACCTTACTCCGTGCCCCAGTGGATCGTCCTTACGACGGGACTATCAATCGATCCCATCGCCGCCAAGCTGGTCAACCTCCACCTCTTTGTGGCGCGCCGCTACGGCAGTTTCCGAAAGCGCGAGTGCGATAAGATCGACTCCGTCAGAATCAGACCTAGACCCGGCCACAGAAAGTACGCGAAAACTTCATTGTAATGCGTATAAGACTTCACACTGATCTTCGACTTCTCCAGGCCATCGATGGTTCTGAAAATCCTCTCGAGCGAATCCTTGTCGACCGCCCGGAAATATTGGCCTCCAGTGACACCAGCGATTTTCTGAAGTGACGTCTCATCGATCTGCACCTCCACATCCACGTAGCGCTGGCCAAAAACCGGGTCATTCACCGGAAATGGAGCGACCCCTTCGCGGCCCACACCAACAGTATAGACCTTGACGCCTTGGCTGCGAGCCAGTTCCGCAGCCGTCAGGGGATCGACTTCACCGCTGTTGTTCACTCCGTCGGTGAGTAAAATAATCACGCGGCTTTTCGCCTTGGACGCGCGCAGCCGATTGACGGCGTTCGCCAGACCGCTGCCGATCGCTGTTCCGTCTTCGATCATGCCGAGCTGCACATCCTCAATTTGCCTGAGCAAAACGCCGTAGTCGATTGTCAGCGGGCACTTGGTGAAGCTCCGCCCGGCAAAGATCACCAAGCCGATGCGGTCGCTCTTGCGGCCCTTCACAAAGTCTTGAACAACCTGCTTGGCCACAACAAGTCGATTCTTGGGACGAAAGTCTTCTGCGGCCATGCTCCCGGAGACGTCAATAGACAGCATGATATCGACTCCCTCCGTCAGAATGTCCTCTTCCGCTGAACCCAGCTGCGGCCGGGCAAAAGCCAGAATCAGCAGACCAAGGCCGAGAAGCTTGAAGGGAAGAAGATACTTGCGGACTTGAAGTGTCCAGCTGCTTCCCAGCTGCCGAGCCAGACCAACCTGGGGGAACAGCAGGCCGCCATGAACTTTCTTCTGTATCCAGACGCGGCGCGCAAGAATCAACGGAATCAGGAGCAGCAACGAAAGATACCAAGGATCCGAAAATCTCAGGCGGGAAAGCTCCGCTATCCAGCTCACCGGGCCACCTCCAGAATCGGCTCGGCCGGAGACTCCACTACCACGGCGTCGATGATCTCGTTCGAGCGGGCGATAATCTGCTGGATTTCTTCAGCCCCTGGCCGATACTTGGCAAACTTCACCAGGTCACAATCGTCGAGGAATTGTCGGATCATCCGATAGTGCCCTGCCTGAATCGTGGTCTGGCGCAGTTCGTCCGTGAACTCCTCAGTCGTCCTTTCGAGCGACGGGATGCCCATCTTCGAACCTAGAAACCGCTTAATGATTTCGGAAAGTTCCAGATAGAACTCTTTCAGGTAGCCTTGCTCGATGAGCTTTCTGGCCAACAACTGCCGGATTGCTTGCCGGGCAATCTCCTCGGCCGTACGCCTATCTTGGGGGATAGCCGGCAGAGCCCTTCGGCGGTGTTTCAAGCGCTGGACCAGCCGGTAGATCAAGTAAGCCGCCGACCCCAGTGCTGCCAGAAAAAGCAGGAGTGGCTTATAGTCTGTCGCAATCTCTGCCTGTGGCTTAAGATCTTTCAGAGTATCCTGATTTCCAGTCAGCACCGACTCGACCTTGATTTTGACGGGCTCCGAGCTCAGGATAGATTTTTCGCCGCCCGGTTGGACTGCCTCGATCTCGATTCCGGGAATCTCAAACTCGCCGGTTTTGTAAATAGTGAGTTGCAGCGCCAAGACCTCGTCCACTAGACCACCACCGTCGGCGGCACTTGGAGGCAGACGATTTGATCCCCGCACTACCCATTCCCCAAGCTTAGGGCCAATTGACGGGAAGGCAAGCTTCAGCGACTCCGGACGCCGGACCTCAAGCTTCAGCGTTAGAACATCCCCGATTGTGATGGCGGTGGCGTCGACTGAGGTCTTCATTTGCACCTTTGGCTGTGACGCCGCTAGCGTCGAACAGCAGCAAGCCAACAGAAGAAACCACCAAGACACAAAGACACACGGTTTCGCCATGGTATTCCTGTGCCTCGATGGCGATATCCTTCTCATGCAAGTCCTTACCGCAGCCGCTGGGCACGCTGGCGAAAAAATTTCACCAGCGGCACATCGTAAGGTTGATGGGTATAGATGTCTACGAACTCGATCCGGTTTCTTAGGAAAACTCGATTACGCGCCTCAACAAACCCCATGGCCAGTTTCCGATACTGATCCCGAATCCTCTTCAGCGAGGTATCTACCCACAACATTTCGCCAGTCTCGGGGTCGAGCATTTGAAGAATGCCGACGTCCGGCAAGTCCGTGTCCCGAGGGTCATTGATAGGCAGCGCAACCAGATCGTGCCGCTGGTTGGCCACACGCAGCGATTTCTCATAACCCTGATCGAAAAAGTCTGAGATCAGAAAGACAACCGACTTCTTTCTCAGGACATTGTTCAGATACCGGATGGCTGTTTCGATGGAAGTCTGACGATGAATCGGCTCATAGGCCAGGACCTCACGGACAACGCGCAGCACGTGTTTTCGACCCTTCTTGGGAGGGATGTATTTCTCGACGACGTTGGTAAAGATGAGGGCTCCGACCCGGTCGTTGTTCTGAATCGCCGAAAACGCCAGGAGCGCTGCAAGCTCGGCGGCCAGTTCGTTTTTTAGTCGCCGCACCGTGCCGAAATCTTTCGACGCGCTCAGATCCACCAGGAGCATGACGGTTAACTCCCGCTCTTCGACGTAGCGCTTGACATAAAGGTGTCCTTGCCGCGCAGACACGTTCCAGTCGATGCTGCGCATATCGTCGCCGTATTGATAGGCACGCACCTCATCGAACTCCATGCCCTGCCCCTTGAACACAGAGTGGTATTCGCCACCCAGAGCCTCATTAACCAGGCGGCTTGTCCGAATTTCAATGTGTTTGACTTTCTGCAGGAGTTCCTTGGACAGCATGAAACAGCAGTGACTTGTCTTTCTCGGTTCCTGGAGGCGGGTTACGATCCTTTCGCCTTTTCCCTCAGCCTTTCCTTAAGGTACTACAACTTTGTCGAACACTCGTTTAATCACTTCTTCCGGTGTCACGTTCTCAGCTTCCGCCTCATATGTCAGGATAACGCGATGCCGGAGCACATCCAATCCCACGGATTTCACATCTTCTGGTGTGACATACCCTCGTCCGCTCAAGAAGGCATGGGCTTTGGCGGTCTTCGCCAAAAAGATGCTTGCTCGCGGCGAGGCACCATACTGAATGAGATCCTTCGCCTCCAGATGGTATTCCTCCGGCTTACGCGTGGCAAAGACCAGGTCGATGATGTAGTCCTTCACCTTTTCATCCATGTAGACCTGACTCACCACCTCTCGAGCCCTGCGAATATCGACGGGCTGGATTACAGGGTCAACCGCAATCTCGCTGGACTCGGTCATGCGTTCCAGAATTTGTTTTTCTTCCCTTTTGTTTGGATAGGTGACCAGCAGCTTCAACATGAACCGGTCCACTTGAGCCTCTGGCAGCGGATAGGTGCCTTCCTGCTCAATCGGATTCTGGGTAGCCATCACCAGAAACGGATCGTCCAGCTTGAACGTCGTGTTGCCAATGCTCACCTGACGTTCCTGCATGGCCTCCAGCAGAGCGCTTTGCACCTTGGCCGGGGCGCGGTTGATTTCGTCGGCAAGGATAATGTTCGAAAAAATGGGGCCTTGGTGCGGCACAAACTCCCCACGCTTCTGATCGAAAATCATGGTGCCCACCAGATCAGCCGGTAAAAGATCTGGAGTGAACTGTATCCGCCGAAAGGCAGTCTGAATAGCGCTAGCCAGGGTTTTCACGGTCAAGGTCTTCGCCAGTCCCGGAACGCCTTCCAACAGTAGATGCCCCTGGCAAAGCAGGCCTATCAGCATGCGGTCGATCATGTATTCCTGACCGACAATGACCTTCTGTACCTCGCGCTTCAGGCGCTCCACAAACGCGCTTTCGAGCTTGACCTTTTCGTGAATGGCTTTGATGTCTACATCCACGCCCATCCCACAACCTCCTGATGCGTTCAGAACGAGTCAAATCGAAGCGACATATTATACAAAAATCACCGAGAGCGACAATGGGAGGAGAGCCAAAAAAGCCAGAGAGTCGCGGAGAGTTAGGGGATGGGGACGCAGGTTACACAGACAAACGCATTAGGAAGGAGAGAGGCGGAATGAACAAGCCCACGAAAGAGCTTTCTCTCCCAGCCTCCGTGCCTCTGTGGCTAACGCAGGTCCGTGGTGCCTCTGAACCAGGACACAAAGCGGGAGAGTCCTTCGCTGAAGGGGACCTTAGGCGCGTAACCGAGCAGACGCCGCGCTTTGCTCAAATCAGCGTGGGTAAATGGCATATCTCCGGGCTGAGCAGTGTGCGCCGTAACTCGGGCCCGCTTGCCCAACTTCTCTTCGAGCATCTGGATCATTTGAGTCAAGGAAACCGGATGAGAATTTCCCAGATTGAAGACTTCGAAGCGCGTCTCCAAATGGAGCGTCGCCAGAATCCCATCCACGACGTCGTCGACGTAGGTGTAGTCGCGTAGCGAGTTTCCGTCCCCAAACCTCGGGACTTCCCGGCCCTCGTTAATCAACCGAGCAAACTTGTGGATCGCCAGGTCAGGACGTTGCCTGGGCCCGTAAACGGTAAAGAACCGAAGGCAAATCGCTGCCAACGGATAAAGCCGGGAGTAACAGTAGCAGAGTTTTTCCCCGGCCAGCTTGGTCACACCATAGGGAGAGATGGGGTTCGGGTTGGCCTCGTCCTCGGAAAACGGTAGCTGACTGGTAGAGCCATAGACGGAGCTCGAGGACCCAAAAATGAACTTCGAAACCGCGAACTGGCGAGCTAGTTCCAGGAGATTCAGCGTGCCAAGGATATTCGTTCGCTCATAGAGCAGCGGCTGTTCCAGGGATGGACGAACGCCAGCGCGAGCCGCAAGATGGATAAGGGTTTCCGGCCGCTGCCGCTCGAAAAGGTCTTTCAACCGAGCGAGATCGCCAATGTCGGCTTCGACAAAATCGAAAGCTCCTCGGGCCCGGACCTCAGCGAGATTGCGGCGTTTGATCTCGGGCGAGTAAAAATCGTTCAACTCGTCGACAATGGTGAGTTCGTGGCCTGAGGTGAGCAGTCGCTCGGCAAGATGGGAGCCGATAAACCCGGCACCGCCGGTGAGTAGAATTTTCGTCATGAGAGACTTGGTCGGGCGACGCATTCATAGAGACACAGAGAATAGGTCACCGTCTGCGTTTCCGGATCTGCGTTCATCTGCACAAGCTGCGACCGATTCTCCACTCCTGCTGTGGCAGCCTCAACCAATTTGTAGCATTCGTTCGACCGCTCCCCTTGCCCGGACACTGATGTCTTGCGGCACGTCGATGATGTGCTGGTTGTCCCGAAGAGAATGCAAAGTATCTTCCAAAGTAATCTGATTCATATGCGGGCAGCGGACGCTGCAGAGTCGCAGCATCTCTTTTTCCGGATTCTCGGCTGCGATATTGTCGCCCATGCTGCACTCAGTGAGCAGCAGATAGCGCGGGGCGCGGGTCGTAGCGACATACTTGATCATCGCCGACGTGCTGCCCGAAAAGTCGACAGCGGCTACCACTTCCGGTGGACACTCCGGATGAGCCAAAACAACCACATCCGGAAACTGCTGTCGGACTCGTTCGACATCCTCGACCGTGAATTTCTCGTGCACCTCGCACTTCCCATGCCAGCCGATCATTGCATAGTCCAGCGGCGAATCAGCACTCGGTAAACTCACAGGACTCATTGGAAAAATGATGTGCTTTCCCGTCTCTCGAGCGACATTCTTGGCCAGGTATTCATCAGGAAGAAAAATAACGGTCTTCGATTTGAGAGACTCGACAACAGCCACGGCGTTGCCCGAAGTACAACACACATCACTTTCGGCCTTCACATCCGCATAGGTATTGACGTAGGTGACAACCGGAACTCCGGGATAGCGCGACCTGAGTTGCCGGACATCTTCCGCGGTGATGCTCGCTGCGAGCGAGCAGCCAGCTTTGAGGGAAGGCAGCAGCACTGTCCTTTCGGGATTGAGAATCTTGGCAGTCTCGGCCATGAAGCGGACGCCGCAGAACACAATTGGGTCTTTGTCGGTTTCTGCTGCCTTTCGGCTCAATTCAAGGGAGTCGCCAGTGAAGTCCGGAATGGTATGGTAGAGAGCGGGCTCCATGTAGTTATGTCCCAAGATCACCGCACCGCGCTCGGCTTTCAGACGATTGATCTCAAGCACCAACTCAGCTTTGTAGCGCAGCTCAAAGTCAGGAACAACGTCCCTGAGCTTCTCGCGCATGCGGAGATAGGTTTCCTCAATTTCTGCAGTCATCCGCATCCTGTGTTCACCCTTGTTCCAGCCACCGTGCTTGATTGTGTCAGGCTCGAGGCGGCAAGAAAGCAGTCTTACGCTCCTGCTGCTCCCTCACGCTCAAGCACCGACTACACGGGCCTCTCAATTCCTCTCGGAAATGTTACCACACGTGAGGTTCAATCCCAGATGTCATTCTTGACGACCGGATTGCGACGATCCAGCCGCATGGCCCGATGCCAGCGGGCATAGGCCACAATGTCCTGCCAGCTCAAGTTTTTGAAACTTTTGTCGCCATAGGCGGTTTCAATTCGCCACTCCAAATATTTCCTGGGAGGGAGAGGTAGAAAAGGTGGGTGCTGATACCATTTGCGGTCTCGAAAGGTCCAGCAGATGCGAAGCAGCTCCAACAAAATGCCGGTCATCTATCGAAAGTCTCTATAGGTACGATCGTTGCGGATCGCCTTTTCCAACGTTTCCATCTTTTCCAGATCGTATTCCTGATGTTTCGGATTCATGACGCAGTTGCGATACTTGGCATAGCAGTGGTAGCACACCGTGAGTTTGGGATACTTCCAAAAGTGCCAGTAAAAGCCAAACCCGCCCAAAACCAGACTGGCACCGTAGGTAAGATACGCGGCGCCCAAGCCAACCAGAAGATAAACGAATCCCCAAACTTTACGGGCTTCGTCTCGGATATAGAAATCCTGCCGTTGACACACCGCGCACGAATCCACGGTGTTTTGCGTCTTCTGAGCCTCGGTGTAACGAAGCACCTGCTGTTTGCGGCAGGCAGGACACACCACGACTCCTGTGTCCCGGGAAGGGCTGGCGCGACACTCGGCAAAACAGTGGTGGCAGCGAAAGAGGATCTGCATCTTGCTGAACGGCCGGAAGGAGCGAACACGTTACCCACCTCTTTTGCGGAAGAGGCGCGGGCAGCCGGTCGTCCGACCCGAAAAAGCGCGAACAATGGACACCGAATCACTGACTACCCATGATTCCCAACGCCGCCTTCGAACTCCGAATTTGGGCATGCAGACATGCGCCTCTCGGTTCACCCTTTCATCACCGCGATGGGCCGCAGCTTGGCGACTTTACGGGCAAGCCCGGCGTTGTGAACGACGTCTACCACTTGGCTAACATCCTTGTACGCATCCGGCTTCTCTTCGGTCAGACCGGCACGGGTTTGGCCTTTCACCAAAATCCCTTTCCCTTTCAACTCTTGGAGCAACTGCTCGGGCGTCGTCTCGCGCTTAGCCTGGGTACGGCTCTTGGCTCGCCCGGCGCCATGACAGCAAGAGCCGAACGTCTCTTTCATGGCTTGTTCGGCTCCGACGAGCACATACGAACAGGTCCCCATACTGCCGGGAATCAGCACGGGTTGCCCCAGCTTGCGCAGTTCCGGAGGTAAGGCTGCGTGCCCGGACGGAAATGCGCGCGTGGCTCCCTTGCGGTGCACGAGTACTTCCTTCCGGACGGAACCAATTTGGTGCTCTTCGCGCTTGGCGATATTGTGGCAGACATCGTAAACAATCTTCAGTCCTGCAGCTCCGAGAATGCGTCCGAACGCCTGACGCGTCCAGTGGGTGATCATCTGACGGTTGGCAAAAGCGAAGTTGGCCGCCGCGGCCATCGCAGCCAGGTACTCCCGACCTTCTGCAGAGCTGACGGGAACACAGGCCAGCTGCCGGTCGACGACCGAAATGTTATAGCGTTTCATGGCGCCTTGCATGACGTCCAGATAGTCGGTGCAAACCTGGTGGCCTAGCCCGCGCGAACCGCTGTGCACCAGGACGACCACCTGACCCAGGTGCAACCCGAAGCCTTCCGCCAAGGGGACGTCGAAGAGCTCCTCGACGACTTGGATCTCGAGAAAATGATTTCCAGAGCCGAGGGTCCCCAACTGGTCGTGTCCCCGCTCTTTGGCCCGGGGACTGACTTTCGAAGGATCAGCGCCTTCGATTCTGCCGAAGTCCTCAACGTGAGCGATATCCTCCGCATGCCCGTAGCCTTGTTTGACCGCCCATTGAGCTCCGTTTTCCAGGACCGCATCTAGGTCAGCTCTTTTCATATCGAGAAGTCCACGGCGTCCTGTTCCACAAGGAATGTCCCGGAACAGTTGGTTCAGCAATGGCTCCAGCTTGGGACGAACCGCTTCTTCGTTCCAGGGTGAGGCCAGCAACCGGACCCCACAATTAATGTCAAAGCCGACGCCTCCAGCCGAAACTACACCCTGTTCCAGATCTGCCGCCGCTACTCCGCCGATACAGAAACCGTAGCCTTGATGGGCGTCAGGCATTGCCAGCGAACGTCCGGCCAATCCCGGCATTGTCGCGACGTTCGCGACCTGATCGAGAGTCTGATCCCTTTCAATCTGGCGGATGAGGTTGTCATTTGCATAGATCAATCCCTCGACTTGCATTCCTTTTTTGTAGCTCAAGGGAATGAGGTAACGGAAATCGTCAATCTTTCTTAGCATCGGTGTGACACTTGCGGATAGCAAGCGACCCTGGCGCCCTCGAGTTACAGAGAAGCCACGCCCCCTCGGGGCGCCCTTGTCAAGGGATAAGAAGTTTCGCAATCGGTCGGAACCCGGTCGAACTGTGGGTTTCTAGGCTCCCTAAAGCTGGGCCTGGGCATCAGGCCTCAAGAGTGCTCGCTACTCCCCCACGAATCATTGGAGTCGCGCATACCTTCAGGCGGCTCTTTCCACGAATTCTTTCGCAACTCCCGATCCGTTCGCCGTCGGCTGTCAGGTTTTTCACAACCAACCACCGCCCCACTGCCAGGCCAACAATCCTAAATGTCCAGGAACACACGAACTCGCCCGCCTTCGTCATTCTGTTCCACAGATAATTGATGATATGTAATGGCCTTCACGTCAAGGCGCGTCGTGTGGTTTTTCTCTGAAAAGCTATCGCCTGTGACCGTTGCGCTCAAGTGTTGCGGGCTCAACTCCGAAATCTGAAATCGACCCCCAGCAAAGCTTTCTCCATCGTAAAGGTAGAGAATCTCAGTCAGCCATTTCACCAGCAGGTGCTCCAGATCAGAGCCCTCGAGGAGAAGTCTTCGCGACTCCTTCAGCTTCACAGAGTCAACGTCCAGAATCACCGACATGAGCCCGAGGCCAGCCTGCTCGAAGGCTTCGATCAGGTTCCGGCCAAACGCTTCAATACCTAGGTCTGCCGGATGATCAATCAAATGATAGCCAGGACGACGTACGGCAGGCATGGAGGAATTTCAGTCCTCTTTGTCCACTTCAATAGCGTGGAATGACGCACGAAGGCGAAATTGAGGGGGCTTGCGGTGACCGAATCGGGCTTCATAACTTCAAGAAGCGAACCGAGGCGCCAGAGGCAGCGCCGACTCTGGACCGCGCCGCGTGATGCGGTATCAGGCACCGGTCTTGCACCACTGCTGCGCGGGTCATTGACTACGAGATTCCAGTCCTGACAGAAGCGAGGGGGATAGAGACCTTACCTTTACGCAGCGCCCATGTCCCTTCATGGGAATCATTTGAGCTTGCGACCTTTCGCGCGGGACTTGCGTCTCTTTGACGCCACCGCTAATGGCCCGTGCTGGCGCAGCATTCGGTATGTTACCTGCCCATACAGTGGCGCGCGTGACGTCCTCGCCCCGGCAACCCGTAGTTGGGCACACCATCGAAACGTAGCAGGTGCCCTGGCTCACGAAATCGTTTTCCCCACGAACCAGAATACCCTCCACTGTGTTGCTCGTCGGGTTGAATACCGGGGATCCGGAGTTACCACCATACGTGTCGAGATTGGTGACGAAGAACGGGGCAGGCGTATTGTCTCGCACCCGCGCACGCGGCGCGTACTTCTGTGGCAGTCCGCAGGGATGACCGATCACAAACAGGGACTGCTTATCATTGATCTTGCCAGTCGATCGCAGCTTGACTGGTTTGCGCCCGACCGCCGCGCGATCCAGCCGCACGAGTGCCCAGTCCGTTCCATCCGACGCTACCTGGCGGCCAATCAGGCTCGCTCCCGAATAGACGTCGTCCGCGGGAAAGCTCGTGCGCGCGTTAGCCGAGTCGATCATACGAAAACCAAACACGAAGCGGATAGTGGTGAGGTCGGTCGGACTTTTGACGCAGTGTCCGGCGGTTGCCACTACGTCGGGCGCGACGAGGAAACCCGAGCAAAAGCAGCCCGTAGGCTGCGTGACGAAAGGCTCGCCTGCACAAAGCTGATACGCGTCGCGATAGGATTCTGTGGAAAGGGTGTAGCTGCCGTCACTCGCCCGGGTGAGATCGCTCGCCCTGACCAGCGCCACGACTGCGTTAGCGGCGGCGTGCACCTTGCTTGACTTGACCTGATAAAGATCCTTGCGACTGTCGACGCCGTATATGACGCGCTGGCGTGCCTGCGCCAGCTTCGCCAGCTCCGCAGTCGACAGACCCTGCAGCTCCCGCGATCGTCCAGAAGACGTCGCCCCGCCCGCCCGGCCGCGGTCCTCGCCTGCTTGTCTTGCTGCCACCTCGCGCTCGCGGCGGCGCAACTCTGCGAGCAGTTCGTCCGCTGTCCACTCCTTCAGAGTCGAATCGTTCATTACTTCCTCCTTTTTGCTCGTGCGGCTCTCAATTCCCGGGTGGTTGACTAGGTCACGACCGCACGTCGACCGTACGGCACAGATAGCCCCTGTGTATTTGCCTGTATGCTAAACACGTCTGCATCGGAAAGCAACATTTGGGCGGCCTGGACGTGGCGAAATTGGCAGGTGTCCCCAACACTCAGCCTCAGACCGTGGCTGCCGTGTTGTCATTTGAGTCACTGCTAGGCGGTACGGTTCAGTGAATGAGATTCCCTGCGGGTCACAATAGTGTCAGCTGGATGCCAAATACTTCGATGATCTTACCGTGCCTCAATCAAACGTCCGTGCTGGCGAAGAACTGCTCTGAGCTGGTCATGCGGGATCGCGTGGGAACGCCAAAAGTCGGCCCCCGTCATGGTTTCCGCAGCGACCATTGCATTGATGATGGCTTCCTCGGTTGCTTCAACGGTTGCGGTAAAAAGGGGTTCCATCGCCCCTGATGCGAGTCGTGCGACGGAAGGCGGAGGCAACAAGGGGCGGCCAGGTTCACTGTTGCCCCAATCGACTCCACGGTTGGCTGTTGAAAACGCGACAAAGATGTCGCCGGAGCCATTCCCATGAATCGTTCCCATTCTTCCCATGCCGAGGCTTACGCGTCGCGCCACACGCTTGAGCTGGTCTGGCGTCAAGGGCGCGTCGGTGGCCACCACCACGATTATCGACCCCTGCTCGGGTTCCTTTCTTGGCGTGGCTGATTTTGTCTTCTCTTCACACACGGGGATGGATTGACCGTCTGCCCCACGGACAGGCGGATCATTGCGCTGGGCGACGCACGGCTCGTAGCCTTCGATCTCCCGTCCGACTGGAATCCCAGCGATCCGGAGTTGAGAACGGGTGCCGTAGTTGCACTGCGCGAGAACTCCTACCACATAGGAGCCTTCCTCGGGTGAAAGCTTTCGTGAAGCCGTGCCGGTCCCGCCCTTGAAACCATGGCAATTCATTCCGGTCCCGCCGCCGACGTTGCCTTCGTCGATGTGCCCGCCGTGAGCTGACTCCAGCGCCTGGGTCACATGTTCAGCTTTCACGTGCTGCCCCTTCATATCGTTGAGGCGGCCGTCAGATGTCTCCGCCACGACGGGGTACCAAAAGGGGCCGGGCACGCCTCGCTTAACCATCCAGCTGACTACGGCATCGCGCACCACACCCACGCTCAAGGTGTTTGTGATCATGATGGGAGTTTCCATTACGCCGCTTTCCTCCACCCAATGAGTCCCAGTCATATCTCCATTGCCGTTTCCTGCAAAGAAGGCGGCGAACACTGGTTCCAGTGTTGCTCGGCCCCGCGGCAGGATCGCGGTGACTCCGGTTCGAACAGGCCCTTGCCCAACGACCCGCTTTCCTTGGCCCGACACCAGCGTGGTGTAACCGACCTCGACCCCAGCCACGTCGGTAATGGCGTTGAACGAGCCTGGCGTCCCATCTAGAGGAATACCGAGGTCGCGTGCTCTGGATTTTGTCTGCCCGAAGGCACTATCGATTAGGACAAGCCCAGACATGACCACCGGCAGAAAGACTCCGTAGGTACGAATCAATGATGGCCGCATCGTCATAAACTTTTCTCCCTTGGCAACCGTCACTAGAGCCTTACTGCGACTTAAGGTGCCACAATCCTGACGCCGTAGGTTGAGTACCTGGGATTCAGCGCCCAAGCAATATGCGGCGGGCCTTCCAACCCACCGGTGCGCCCGACCTTCCAGTCCGTCGGACGACTCGACAGTCGCCCCAACTGGGAGACGAGAATGTCTGCCCCGCGCCAGCGGCCCGGCCGCGCTACGCGGAGCCATAATGAGAACCCTCGATGATCGGAGAGCAGCCAGAGCGTACGCATAGACGCAGCAAACGTCAATAGCGTCGAAGGCTCCTCAAATGCTCGCTATTGGGGTTGTGCAATGAGAGTTGCCAAAATATAATGGCCCACTGGATGAGCTGACGTTCGTCAGCCTCATAGAAGCGCTTCTATTTCAACAAAGGAGAATTTCGGATGAAGAAGATCGTATTGATTCTGACAGCTCTGGGGCTGGTCGCGACCGAGATACTCGCTCAAACGGCAGCAGGCCGAGGAGAGGCAGTGCTCGATCTTGATGGAGGAAAGGTCTCGGTTGAGTACGGACGTCCTTCTCTAGGAGGTCGTGATGTGAAAGCAATGATTGAACCCGGGATGGAATGGCGTATGGGAGCCGATGCCGCAACGACCCTTACCACAGACGTCGATTTGAAATTCGGCAATAAAGTGGTACCGAAAGGAAAATATGTCTTGAGAGCTAAGTTCGTCGAAGAAGGCAAGTGGAGACTCTTGATTGTGCAGGATAAAGCCACCGTTGCTGAAGTTCCCCTGACCTTGGGCAACAATGCGTCGGCGGTTGAGAAGCTCACCATTGCTCTCGACAAACAAGGAAGCGGCGGGAAGTTCGCTCTATCGTGGGGAAACCTGAACATCTCGACCCTGTTTCAGAAAGCCTAGGCTCGACCAACCAGACCCTACAAAGGACGACCGAGAACAACACGGATGAGCGGATGAGGAAGCCGCGAAGCAACGCAAGTGGACCCAAAGTCCCAAGCAAGTAGGCAGACCCTGGTATTCCGGAAAACTATGTGTTCAGCGCCTGCGATGTAGCAGACTCACGTTTGTTCCATGGACAAGTGCTTTCGGGCTTTCCTCACAGGTCATAGAAACCAAGGTCCTTCCCTCGCCTCAACTTTGTGACGTAGATAATTTGGCCGGTGTGATAGGAGAAGTGCTCCACGACGTGAAAAATAGCCTCCAGGGCCGTTTTCTCGTACTTCTGGATGACTCGCTTTTGGAGAAGCCACTCACGCGGAAAAGCAGCTAAAACTGCGTCGGCCTCGCGTATCGCGGTTTCGAGTTTCGACCACAGCTCTTCCCTCGGAGTCGTGCTGCGCTCAGAGAACTCCTTTGAACGCTCGCGGTGATCGGGCGCGCCACCGACTCCGGACATAATCCATTGGCGCACATTACCGGCCAGGTGCAACAGCAGATTACCCACGCTATTGTTCGTCTCGTGGGCGCGCCACCAGATATCCTCGTCACCCATCAGATCCAGACATTTTCGAATCTTGGGCATGAAGTCATCCTTCAGAAGCGATCTAGCTTCGAGGACGAAAGCCTCCGCCAATTCCTTCTCCTGCGACATACTGATCTCCTTCCGCACACTGACACCTGCGGTGTCCCTTGGCCCTTTCGCCTGTGCCTCACTTAGAGACATTCCGGAAGGCTCGAAGACCTGGGCGGTCACCAATTCTGCAGGATCATGACTTCCCGGGCGAGGTATGTCAATTGGCAAAACGAACGATATCAGTGCCTCGGAGAAGGGTCGGGGCCCCGCTCGGCAAGAATGAAATGAGGACCCTCCGATGCCGAAGGATTGGCAAACAGGGTGCTGGTCTTGCAGAATTGATTGGTCCAGCAATCGCATCCAGTAGAATGGACCAATTGATGGAGCTGGAGAGTATTCCTCCGCTCCAGCGCTCGGTTCAAAACAGGCGAGCACCTTCCCTGAGCGCCACCCTAACATCCGCACTACCGAACCCTCCACCTCTGGCTCACTGGCAAAGCCAAGACAGTCAGCCAGGGGCCTCCCTCCGTCAAAAGAATCTGACCGTCTAAGGTGAACCGAGGAATAGTGTGTTTCTCTTGGCGAACTGAACTCCCTGAGATTCGCACATCACTTCGCCGCCTAGATTTTCCTTGTGAAGGCTCTCATTTGGCATATAATGCCCGCCTGTGTCGCCTTTGCCTTCCCGTTGTGTCGTGCTACTCTCCGTGAATCTCACTTGATAGGTGATCAAATGAGCATTCGAATCTGGAAAATGTGGCGGAAGTACGGGAATCGCCTGTCTATGCGCGGTAGGATTGGTCTAGGAGTGACTCTTTCCCGCCTGATTTTTCTTCCCGTCATCTGCCTTTCCATCTACTACATCGCGGGAATGGTAACCGCGACCAATCGCATTGCAACAGTGGATGCCAAGGTAGGCGTTCTCGCGAGTCAGATTGTTTTGGAAGTTGAGGAAATGCGCAAAGCCCAGAAGAACTACGTGCTACTGAATGATCCCGTCTCGTTGCGCAGAATCCGGGACAGCTCTCAGAAAATCATTATGCAGATTGAGGACGGTTTGGTCCTTTCGACTTCAGAACGTGACCGCTTCACGCAGATGAAGGAGTTGATGAAGTCCTACATGGCGAACATCGAGGAGATCTCGCAGTCAGCTAACCCGAAGGAGGACGCAGTTGCTGTGGAGCAATTTTCCGGCGGCGTAGAAAGCTATCAGAAGCGCATCGATCTCCTGCTAGCCGTGGCCAAACGGTCCAAAACCCGGGAAGAGGTCACACAAGCCATTGACGCTATCAGTAACGCGGCGATGTCCTTTGATGAGATGATTACCCGATGGGTCATTGATTCGGATCCCACCCGCTCGAAGATGCTGGTGCATTTGCAGACCATGGGGGAGGTATTGTCTCAGCAGGCCCGTTTGATCAACGAGAATGGCTGGCGACGTGTTGAGGAAGAGCGCGCGCACACCGAAAGTATCGGGCAACGTGCCCTGTTTTTGATCGCTGTTACATCTGTGCTCACGTTTCTCCTAAGCTTTGTCCTGACTTGGTATTTGCCGAAGCGTGTCCTGCAACCCATTCGGGAGGTGACACAAGCTCTAAGAAAGGCATCGACCGGAAACTATGATGTCTTCCTGCATCTCACTGCCAAAGACGAACTGGGAGAACTCGTCAACGAATTCCACAACCTCGTGGACCATATGCGCTGCCGGGAAAATTCCCGGTCTCAGATTGGTGTGGTCTCATCCTCGAAGGAACCCGCACGAGAAGTACCCTACACTGTGTTCTAAGGCGAAGTGAAAAGTAAGGTGACATCGAAGCTCGTCACTGGACAGACCCCCGCTCAGGTTGTGGGGTAAGGGCGGCAACTGCCAGCCCAGAACCAGGCTTTCGGCAACTGCAGGGACGGGGAGGTTGGTTCTGTAGGTCTTGGCTCAGGTCCAGTCTTCGCCCGGGAAAATCACGCCAAAGAAGTTAGCAGTCTGAATGAATTCGACACCAATGTGGCCGAGAGTATCCTCCTCGTGGCTCCCAACCCAAGCGACCCGGAAGTCGCACCACTGATCGCTGGACTTCAGACGCAGTTGCAGCGCTGCTCCTTGCTCGAGCTCTTGGACGGCAAAGATGCGAGCGCCGAATTTGCTGACAACAAAAGTCTCGGTTTCCAGCTCAAATGCGTTACCATTCTTGTCGACGCCCTTGATAACGACTGGAATTCTCACCATCGCTCTGGGGCTCCGCCTCAAGACGTAACCCTTCACCTCTCTCTTACTCGGAACCGTGGTGTCCGGCAGTTTCATTCGCATATCACCTCGGATGGATGACCCGAACTAAGTCTGAGAAATTTCCCCTGAAGATCAAAACTCTCTTCTGAAATCGTCCTCGCTCAAAAGCCGGCCCCAACGGTTGATGTTTCCGTTCTTGAAGGTGCCGCGCGGCATGGCTGGTTTTTACTACGAGAGGCAAGGGCAATGCGGCAACGCTTCTCGGCTTTGGGAGCCCTTCTGCCTAGTCCACTTCCAGAGCCACTTTGCGGAGAAACGAGAAATCTTTCAACAGTTTGCCAGTGCCCATGACCACGGAACGAAGCGGATCTTCGGCAAGCACGACCGGCAATTGGGTTTCTTCTCTAAGCTTCTTGTCGAGATTGCGCAGCATCGCCCCGCCGCCTACCAGCATGATGCCGCGGTCGACCAGATCTCCGGACAATTCCGGCGGTACCTTCTCCAGAGCGGTTCGTACAGCATTGACGATTACGGCAATGGATTCCGACAGTGCTTCCCGCACTTCGCTATCCTTAATTGTGATCGCTTGCGGAACTCCCTGAATCAGGTTGCGTCCGCGAATCTCTAGCTCCAGGGGCTCCTCGAGCGGGAAGGCAGACCCGATCTGAATCTTGAGCTCTTCTGCCATACGCTCACCAATCAGCAGGTTGTGCTTCTGCTTAATGTAGCGAATGATCGCTTCGTCCATCTCGTCACCGGCTACACGGACCGATTTGCTGTAGACCACTCCGGAGAGAGAAATGACTGCGATGTCTGTTGTGCCGCCGCCGATGTCGACTACCATACTCCCGGCCGGTTCCGTGACAGGGAGTCCCGCTCCAATGGCCGCCATCATCGCTTGTTCGACCAGGTAGACTTCACTGGCTTTCGCACGGGAAGCAGAATCCGTCACCGCGCGCCGCTCGACCTGAGTAATTTCTGAGGGAACGCTAACAATGATTCGAGGATGGACGAAAAACTTGCGTCCATGGGCTCGCTGGATGAAGTAGGCCAGCATCTTTTCCGTCACTCTAAAATCGGCGATGACGCCTTTCCGCATGGGCCGAATCGCAACGATATTCTGCGGGGTTCGACCCAGCATTTCCTTGGCCTCCAAGCCCACAGCTTCAACTTCGTTAGTGACCGTGTTCAGAGCCACAATCGAGGGTTCATTGACCACAACCCCCTTGCCTTCGTGGTAGACCAGGGAATTGGCCGTTCCCAGGTCGATTGCCAGATCGCGGGAAAACGTCTGCCTGAACATAATGTTCCTCTCCGGAAAATAAATCCAAGGCAATTATCGGCGCTAGAAGGATTTGCATTAGGAATCTTTCCGGAACTCCATGACTTTGCGGTCCCGCCCGGGTTACACTTTTCCAGGAATTCTGAATGTCGCGGAGGCGTGTCATGGAGAAGGTCCTGAACTATATCCAGAAGAACCAGGATCGCTTTTTGGAGGAACTCAAGGAGTTCCTGCGCATTCCCAGCATCAGCAACAACGCGGAGAACAAGAAAGATGTCCTCCGCTGCGCTCACTTTGTGGCTGATCAGCTTAGACAGATCGGCATGCAGCAAGTCCAGTTGTTCCCGACACCCGGACATCCAATCATTTACGGCGAATGGCTGGGAGCACCTGGCCAGTCAACTGTCTTGTTTTACGGCCACTATGACGTGCAGCCGGTAGATCCTCTCGATCTCTGGGTTTCGGCTCCGTTCGAACCCACCATCCGAAACGGCGAGATCTATGCCCGCGGCTCCGCCGACGACAAAGGGCAGGTGCTAATGAACCTGAAGGGAGTTGAGGCCCATCTCCAAGAGAAAGGCCATCTCCCCGTCAATGTTAAGTTCCTCATCGAAGGTGAGGAGGAAGTGGGCAGCGCCAATCTGGACAACTTCATTGGCGCTCACAAAGAGCTACTCCAAGCCGATGTCGTTCTGATTTCCGACACCCCCATGTTTGACCGGGGCATCCCTTCGATTTGCTACGGGCTGCGCGGTCTGGTCTACTTCCAGGTCGATGTGAAGGGTTCGAACAGCGATCTACACTCCGGGTCTTTTGGTGGCGTCGTTATCAACCCGAATTTTGCTCTGGCTCGGATGATCTGCGCCCTAAAGGATTCTGAAGGCCGAGTCCAAATTCCCGGCTTTTATGACGATGTCGTGCCCATGAGTGCGGAGGAGAAGGAGGAGCTCGCGCGGTTGCCTTTTGACGAAGAGAAGTATCGTCAGGATTTGGGCGCGCCGGCCCTTTTCGGCGAGAAGGGTTATGGCGTCCTGGAGCAGATCTGGGTCCGGCCCACGTTGGAGGTGAATGGGATCTGCGGCGGTTTCATCGGAGATGGCGCGAAGACCGTCATCCCAGCCAAGGCGATGGCGAAAATCAGCATGCGATTGGTTCCCAACCAAGATCCGGAAAGGATTGCCAGTCTGTTCGAGCGGCACATTCGGCAGATCGCCCCGCCCGCAGTGGAGCTTACCGTCACTCGCATGCACGGCGGCAAAGCCTGGGTGGCTTCAATTGATCATCCGGCGATCCAGGCTGCATCGCGTGCATTTGAAAAAGGATTTGGCAGGCGGCCAGTCTTCGTTCGCGAGGGCGGCTCCATTCCGGTGGTCGCCACCTTTGCCGAACTGCTAGGCATACCCAGCGTGCTTATGGGTATCGGCCTGCCAGACGAGAACGCCCACGCACCGAATGAGAAGCTGGATCTGTTCAACTTCCGCCAAGGAATCGTGAGCTCAGCCTACTTCTTTGACGAAATGAAAAAGTAGCGACTCGGTTATTGCGTCTCTGCCTTTCGCGTTTTCCTTCATATCCTTTCTTACTTCAGCTGGAATCGCAATCTCTCCAGAATTTCAGTCATCTGAAAACTGCTCGTCACTTTCTCGCCCTCACGCGTTTGGACGTAGAAGACATCAAATGCATGGTTTCTTTCGGTGGCAAGCTTGGCAGAAAGGATATTGAGACCCAAGTCGGCCAACGTCTTGGCAATCTTGTATCCCAGGCCAGGCCGGTCCTGGGTCTGCACTTCAATGACGGTACTCTGCGAGGCAATTTCGTTGTCAATGCGGATGCGAGGGACGAAGGCCGGATTGCTCGATAAATCCACCGGACCCCCGAAACGTTTCGCCAGCAGTTTCTCCAGATCCCGCTCTCCAATGATAACCTCGGCCAGCAGCTGGTCCACCTCGCTCCTGATCTCAGGGTCGACGATGGCATTGCCTTGGGAGTCGCTGACTTGGAATGTGTCAATCACCAGCTTATCCTCGCGCGTATTCAGCTGGGCGCTCAAGATGCTAATCCCCTGAGAAGCCAAGGTACCAGCGATTTGAGCGAAACGGCCCGGCAAGTCGCGCGTAGCAAGAATAAGTTCCGTGTAACCGGCCTGCGGATGAGGGGTCCACAGTGTCAGCACCGGCCGGTCTTGCAGTTGCTCACAGAGACGCACGTGACAAAGGATCTGGGACAGAGGCGTATAAAGAGCGTACTTTTCTGGAAGCAGCAAGAAGTGCCGCAAAACCGTCTCGACGTCGAATTCATGTCCTAGACGTTCGAGAACGCTTTGTTGTATGGCCGCAACCTGAGCGTATTCCGGCTCGCTGATCTCCTCTCCAAACATGAGCCGGTCAAAGACCTTGAAGTAAAGCGACCACAGCAAGAAGTCCTTGCGCTCGTTCCAGCCGTCTTCCTCCAAAGAGTGCAGCTCCGAATAGGTCAGCAGAAGCAGCATGTTCAGGTTGTCGGCCGTTTCCACCGTGTCGCAGACTTCTTGCAGCAGGAAAGGGTCTTCAATGTCCCGCCGCTGCGAAACTTCATTCAGCAAGTGGCTCTCCCGCACCAGCAAGAGAACCTTCTCCTGGCTCTCACGATCTACGTTCAGTCGCCGCAGAACCTTGGCGGCCAGTGCTTCGTGGCGCGGTGCCTTTTCTGGATTGAGCTGGCGTCCCAAATCTTTCAATAGGAGCGCCAGGTAAATGAGCGAAGAATCCACAACCTGCTCAAACATTCGCTGATAGTCGTGCAGGGCGGGGCTCGAGGAGGTGGCCAAAGCGTCCAGAGCATCCAGGGCTCTAAGAATCTGCTCGTCCACTGTGTATTTTCTGGGACGGTCGAGTTGCGGCAAGCACTCGATCCATCCGAACTCGGGCAGATACCGACCCAGGAAACCGAGATCGCGCATCTTGCGCAAGATGAGCCCAACCTTCCCCTTTTGTTTCAGAATTAGGCGGAACTCCGCATGGATCGCCGCCGAGCTAAGAGAGTGGACATTCCATT
The DNA here is from genome assembly GCA_963752385.1 of uncultured Acidimicrobiia bacterium. Taxonomy (GTDB): domain Bacteria; phylum Acidobacteriota; class Terriglobia; order Versatilivoradales; family Versatilivoraceae; genus CAVVYL01. The sequence goes on from CAVVYL010000035.1 coordinate 178,672, forward strand.
GCAAAAGCTGGGAAAGCATGGCTTCTTCCAACTCATCGTTGAACATGGCCGGTTCGGTCTGTCCAAACCGGAACAGCTTCATCCAGTGCTCCGGCCCGGCAACTCTGCCAGCATTTTCCTCAACGTCAGGAGAGGCCGGCGGTGTCAGTCTGAGGTACCGAAGTTTCGGCGCATCGCTTCCGGCACTCGTACGGGCCTTGGCGCGACGCAGAAAGCGGGACACGATCTGGTGCACTCGCTGACGCTGCCGGAGGGTGTCACGCAACAGAAGTCCGGAAGCCACGGCCGGGCGCCGGCTTCGGTAACGGAGGAACCCGGAAACCTCGAAGGACCCGTTCGCGGACGAAGCGGTCCTGCCGCCGGCCCTCCAGAAAATGGAGATGATTCCGGATAAGAGTCAAGTGCTGGCGGGCGTCATCGAGCTGTTTCCATTCGCGCACGTCCACTGCTGCTTGCGCAAGAATTCGGTCGGGCTGATCGCTTCCTACCAGCACTTTCATGCAACTCATGAACGCATAGATCTCCAACAGGCCTCCGGCGTCCAGCTTCAAATCAGATTCCACTAGGGAGACGCTGTCTGCCGCACGCATGGCCTTCAGGTAGTCGGCCATCTCGAAGAGGAATGGCATCTGATTCTTAAACAAGTTGGCCCGCGACCGCTGCACCAGGTCATGAAATGCTGCTGAGTCTCCGGCCACACGGCGAGCACCGAGCAATCCAAAGCTAAACGGGAAACAGTTCTGGGCGCGCTGCAGGCACTCTTTGATCGTTAAAACCGAGACGCGAACTTCCGAAGGGAGCGACTGCAACACTCCGAGTAGCTTCTCCAACGCACTTCCAGATTCCACTTTCAGTGGCGACTTCACTAGCAGCAGCAGGTCGACGGGAGAGTGGGGAGCCAGATCCAGGCGCCCGTACTCGCCGAGCGCGATCCACACTGCGTTGCGTAAGCCAACGGCCAGCGGTGTCTGCTCCGGCCCAGAACCCTTTTGGAACAAGTCCCAGACAGCAACGATTAGCTTATCCAGCAAGACTCCCCGGCCGACGGCGGTCGCCGAACCGGGCGCGCCATTCCAGTGCCGCCACTTCAGCCGCTGCATCTCCAAAGCATAAGCCCTTCGGCAGGATGCTGTAAGAGAGCCATCTTCAATGCGCAAAGAATCGACCTCTGTCAGAAGCGCCGAAACGCCTTGCAGCGATACCTTTGGATTCATCGCGGTTTCACAAACTAAGAAGAGTGTTGCCTGTGATATCTCTTGGTGCTCCAATCGACTTGGTCGCAGGCTGCCACAAGAAGTTAGAAGCCATTTCAAGAGACAAAGTCTCTCCCGAGGCCATTGAGTCTCTTTCTCTCGGAGGCCATTCTGGCCAACGAGGCAAGTAGCAGGACGACAGCCTTCATCCGAGCCGACCTTCGGAGCTTCGACGTCAAGAAACTCACTTGCATCAGAACCATCGCCCTGAATCTCGTCATTGCTTGCCCAGCGTCGCGAAGAGGCGTATCCGAATAGCCGGAACTCGGATGGTCTTGTCATCAACCACTCATCACTCGAGGACCGACGCTCCCTAAGGGACCGCCCGTCCCGCCGTGGCAGCTCACGGGTCGGGCGATGCATCGATCCAGAACTCCTGGGTTCTGGACATCGGCCAGCGCCCGGCCACCCTTGCACTTACCCACAGCGACGACGGGAATATTATCATCGCGGCAGCGTCCTGACGAGATCGAACGAGTGGCCGAAGACGGCGCACTTCGAGTGAGTTAGTGCTTGTTCCCGTTTTGGCAATTTTGCCTGCTCTTCTCGCTCTTTCCGGCTTAAGTGCCTTTTCGGCCTCTGCCACACTTTCTGCGACCTCTTTGGGAAAACAGTGAATGTGGCTGCTCAGCTTCGTCGATGACGAGCACGCTCTGCTTCGTAAGCGGTCTTCCCGATCCCAGACCTCAGTTGGTGGTTCGTCACCCAGCAATTCATGCCCGCTGTGAAAACGAACCACGCTCTGATTGAAGACAAACAGAAAGAGTAACGCTTCCTGTGACGGCGTGAACAGACTACTGCGGACCGGATCAAAGGAAAGACGCCCACCGTGTCAACTCGTGCTTGAGAAAACGCTCAGAGGCGTTATACTCGGTGGCACAACACATTGGCCCATCGGCACATGGCGCGTTGCAGAACTGGCGTTTGACGACCTAGTTTGAAGTCATGCGGAAAGCATTTTTCCCAGAGTTAGAGCCGGGCCAACTATATGAAATCAGCGCCTGAGTCCGCCTGAAAGTTAATGCGGCCTGACTTGTTCAACGAATTGGTGAAAATCCGCTGCTATGACCCAATGGATGTGGCTCTACTCTTCGAGGCGGCTCGCGAGTCGGTCACGGAGGTCTCTCGATGGTTGCCTTGGTGCCATCCTGACTATTCCATGGAAGAGAGTCTTGAATGGATCCTCAAATGCCGGAGGTTTTGGGACGACGGTCTAGAATATCATTTCGCCGTCTTCGATCGCGATACTGAAACATTGGTTGGCGGAGTTGGCCTGAACCAGTTGGATCGTCCGAATCGGCTGGCTAATCTGGGATACTGGGTACGAACAGCTTGGACCAGGCGCGGCGTCGCTACAGCAGCGGCGCAGCTCGCAGTCCGGTTTGGCTTTGAAGAGTTGGGCCTGATCCGTCTCGAGGTTACGGTTGGGTTGAGAAACACTGCCAGCCAGAGGGTTGCCGAGAAGGTGGGAGCGGTGCGCGAGGGTCTGCTGCGCAAGCGGCTTTTCATCAATGGCCAATCCGAGGATGCCTTGATTTACTCATTGTTGGCCGACGAATGGAGTGGAACCCAATGATCCCATTCCTGAATTTTAGTTGCCTAACCTAGCTTGGAAGTCAAGCGGCAACTAGAACCAGCGACGCCCAATGGAGCCAAGATGGCAGGCTGGATGGTTACCTCATATCGACTGCTGCTGTGTTGCGCATTCGCGGCTGTCGGCTTCCTCCTGTTCAGCCCGCTGGAGCCCGGCAAAGTGACCGCCGTACATCTTGCTTTGGCGAATGAGCCCATGGCTGCCGAAGAATGGCCAGCATACGGACGTGATCCCGGTGGCTCACGCTATTCACCGCTAGCCCAAATCCATCGCGGCAATGTGCAGCAGTTACAAATCGCCTGGACACACCGCACAGGCGAAGCAGGAGCGAAGGAACCGGCCGCGGCAAAGGCTGCATTTGAAGCTACGCCGCTATTCATCAACGGCATTGTCTACCTCAGCACGCCGTTCAACCGGGTTATTGCTCTCGACGCTGAGACCGGGACCGAACGTTGGCGCTACGACCCAAAGGTGGATTTGTCGACCAGCTTTTCCGAGGTCACCTCGCGAGGCGTCTCATTCTGGCATGATAGCAAAGCCAGAAAGGATTCGGCCTGCAGCCGAAGAATTTTTGAAGGCACGATTGACGCACGCTTGATTGCGCTGGATGCCGCCACCGGAGCCCTTTGCAGGGACTTCGGCCAGAACGGCCAGTTGGACCTCACTGCTGGGATCGGCTTGAGAGACCGAGGTGACTACCAGGTGACTTCACCGCCTGCAGTTGTCGATGATCTCGTGGTCGTTGGCTCTTCAATCGGCGACAATCGCGCGGCGGACCTCGAAAGCGGGGTAGTGCGAGCCTTCGACGCTCGGACGGGCAAGCTACGCTGGAGCTGGGATCCGATTCCCCGAGATGCCTCAGATCCAGCCAGCAAGACATGGGAAGGCCAGAGCGCTCGCAGCACTGGCGCGGCCAACGCCTGGTCTGTCATTTCCGCCGATCCGCAGCGAGGATTGTTGCTTGTGCCGACCGGCAGCCCCAGCCCTGACTTCTTTGGCGGGCAGAGGTTGGGTAGCAATGTCTATGCCAATTCTGTCGTTGCCCTGCGTGCTGCCACGGGCAAAGTAGTGTGGCACTTCCAGGTGGTCCATCATGACTTGTGGGACTACGATGTTGCGGCTCAGCCAGCCCTGGTTACCGTGAAGCAAGAGGGACGGGAGATTGCGGCCGTGGCCGTGGCGACTAAGATGGGCCACCTGTTTCTGCTGGATCGCGACACGGGGAAGCCTCTCTTTCCAGTAGAAGAACGAGCAGTCCCTGCTACCACTGTTCCTGGCGAAAGGCCCTCACCCACGCAGCCCTTTCCGAAATTGCCGCCTTCTCTCGTGCCGCAACGGCTTACGCCGGACGATGCCTGGGGGCTGACTCCGGCGGATCGCAGTGCCTGCCGGGAGCGCATCAAGTCGTTGCGTTCTGAAGGCCTCTTTACGCCTCCAAGTTTGGAAGGCTCTCTGTTGTTCCCGGGCAACGTCGGTGGCGTCAACTGGAGTGGCGTCTCGTATGACTTCGAACGCGGCTTACTGGTAGTGAACAGCAATCGGCTGGCAACCCTGGTGAAATTGATCCCTCGCCAGGAGTTCGACCGCATACGTATCTCAGGGGGCAACCGAATGCAGGGAGAGTTTGGCGCCCAGGCCGGGACTCCCTTCGGGATGTACCGTGAAACTCTCTTTTCACCCGGGGGCACGCCCTGCAATCCTCCTCCTTGGGGAGTGTTGAGTGCTGTCGACCTAGCGACGGGTCAGATTCGATGGGAGGTTCCCTTAGGCTTCATCCCGCTATTTGACCGAGTTCCTGGGGCAGAGCAGTGGGGATCGATCAACATGGGAGGCTCGATCGTCACTGCTGGAGGACTGGTGTTTATCGCCGGGACCTTCGACAATCACCTGCGAGCCTTTGATGTTGACAGCGGCAAGGAGCTGTGGAAGGCAACGTTGCCTGCCAGTGCGCTAGCCACTCCCATGACCTATCGTGGCAAGAACGGCAAGCAGTATGTTGTGATCGCCGCCGGCGGTCACGGCAAAGCCCCGCTCACTGTGCGCGGCGATCACATCGTCGCCTTCAAGCTGCCGTCGAGCGAAAAGTAATAAGGCGTTGAGGTTTCCCAGGGGATTGATTGCCCCAACTCAGGCATCTTCTACATCCTTCCACAAGAATATCCGCAATATTGCAGACGGCTTCATGTAGATGGGAATCGGCAAGGACTACCGAGGCCAAGTCTTGCTTTGAACCTGGGTCAACCTACCCTGATCGCCGCTCACCCCATCTCTACTTGGTTCGTAAGAAGTTCAGAGTGCCTGACTGAGTATGTTATCTTCTCGGGAGGACGAGTTGGTCAGGTTCGGTATAGGACTGGCTGCGCGATGGGCGACATGAAACCGAGGGTCGTTGCATTCATACGCGCTAATCTACGTCCCAAGAGCGGGTTGCCGCCTATTGCGGGGCGCTCCGCAAATGTACCGGTTCGTGAGTGACACAACTTCACCCTGGGCTCAATACGACGCTCCATGAAGGTCATCATCAAACCCACCGGCAGACTGACAGGCCGGGTCCAACTACCAGGCGACAAGTCGATTTCGCATCGTCTCGCCATGCTCGGAGCGATCGCCAACGGCACAACTGGCATTGACAACTTCGCGGTGAGTCAGGATTGCCACAGCACACTGGCTTGCCTTCGGCAACTCGGCATTGAAGCAATCCGAGAGAGTGACCATCGCGTGACGATTCATGGTAAGGGCCTGCGAGGACTTCAACCAGCCGTTAAGACTCTCGAGGCCGAGAATTCCGGCTCGACGATACGGATGCTTGCCGGCATCCTGTCCGGACAGAGCTTCACGACACGCATCTCGGGAGACAAATCGCTTCAAAAGCGCCCCATGAAGCGGGTGATCGAGCCGCTCACTCAAATGGGCGCGACCATTGAGGCGCGAGAAGGAGACTATCCTCCGCTGACAATCACGGGAGGCAGGCTGCGCCCGATCGAATACTCCTTGCCTGTAGCTAGCGCTCAGGTGAAGTCTGCAGTCCTGCTCGCCGGGCTTTACGCCGAGGGAGAAACCACGGTTGTGGAGCCCGTTCGAACCCGCAACCACACGGAACTTGCCTTGCAGGAATTCGGTGCAGAGGTGAAGTTTCAGCGGAACGAAATGACGCTGAAAGGCGGCCAGACTCTGCATGCGATCCAAGCGGTTGTTCCCGGAGACGTTTCGTCCGCGGCCTTCCTGATGGCCGGTGCCACTCTTATGCCAGGATCCGACCTGATTCTGGAGGCGGTAGGGCTTAATCCGGGTCGCAGGGGTATGGTGGATCTGCTCCTTCAGATGGGCGCCTCAATAGAGGTGGTGAATGAGCGGGTGTTGGGTGTCGAGCCGGTCGGCGACTTGAGGATTCGTTCAACTCAGCTGCGTGGAGGAAAGGTCTTCGGAGAACGCAGCCCGCAGGTGATCGACGAGATTCCGATCCTGGCTGTGCTGGCAACCCAGACCGAGGAAGGTATGGAAATCCGTGACGCAAGGGAACTTCGCATCAAGGAAAGCGACCGCATCAGCAGCATCGTCCAGAACCTGCGAGCGATGGGAGGCCTCGTCGAAGAATTTGAGGACGGCGTGGCTATTCCGGGACGGCAGTCACTGAGAGGTGCAACAATCCAGACCTACAGCGACCATCGGATCGCGATGGCGTTTGCGATCGCTGGCCTGGTGGCCAATGGCCAAACCGTTATCGACGGAGCCGAATGCGCCGCCGTCTCATTTCCTGGGTTCTTCGAGACACTGGAGAGGGTGAAGGGCTGAAGGAGCTAAATGGGCGACAGGGTTACCGCGCGCGGCAACTGCAGGACAGCAACCAAGTGTCAATATGATTGATCATTCCGATCCAACAACTCGATCTGACGCCCCCCCAGAACCGATTCAGCTTCCCTCAACGACAGGCTGGACTCAACTCGCGAGGGCTGGCTGCAGCACGGACCGTTTGCTTACCTCACCGTGCAGGGTTTCCATGAAGACGCGAAAGCGATGAAGTGCGAAGCGAAGCATCTCCCGTGTCTTGGACCCTGAGATTTCGTCGAGGAACTTCTCAAACTCTTCCCAATCTTTGAACATTAGATACTTCAGACTCGACTCACGAAAATTCTCAAAGTTCTTCCGCAGAGCCGACAGAGTCTCGTGGTCGGCAACGTCCTCAAAGTGCCTCAGTGCCTCAAGCAGCGATGAGATTTCCCTAAGCAGCTGGCGCGATTGCTCCAACCGGGTCACGTAGCTGGAGAAGATCTGGGAGCCATCGAAACTCGGGTCGAACGCTTGAGAGATTTGGACGATCGATTGCTGCAGAGAATTCTTCAGCATACCGTGGCTGTTCTCGACCTTCGCAAAGATGGGCGGGGCATGACGCAGATAGACCAAACCCACGAGTTCGTGGCTGAATACCTTCTTGATCTCTTGGCTGAGAGCGAAGATGGTGGCATCCAGCGCATCCACGCACTCCTGAGAGATTTCAGGCTGCTTGCAGATGCGCGTCTCGATAAAGTCAAATAACATTCGCAGTTCGGAATTCACAAGCGAAAACACCAGCAGCGAGTACTTCAAGGGCCGGTCCTGGCGCAAGTCCTTCTCTATGAACTCCAGATAGCGCAAGAGACGGAACAGCTCGAGAAACACCTTCGCCAGGTCCTGGCGAAGGCCTTCATGATGCAACCGTTTGATTAAGGCCGCGATGGCTGGATTTTCCACCCTATCGTACTGGACTTTGAACTTATAGGCGACCAGCATCTCGATGTAGCGGCATTGCTTGATTTCTCGGTTAGTCAGCTTTCCCATCGAGGTGAAGGTCCTGAAAGTGACTTCCGGTAGCTTGACGAGTTCATCCATGAGCGAACGCACATCAGCAAGAGCCTCCAGCAAGAGGGCCAGCGAGTCATCAGGCGTGGGCTGCGCCAGCAGGCGATTCAGAAAATTGTCCATCACGTAATCCCGCTTCAGACTGTTGCTGATGTACTTGTCGAATTGCAGGAGGTTGGAACGCTCCTGGGACATGATCTGGTTTGCTAGAAAGCTCATGCGGAGCGTGACGTCCCGGACAATCGTCAGCTCCTCCCGAAAATCCTTTAGCAAAAACCTTTTGACTTCCCCGTCCTCGGACGGCTGGTTCTGGGGGCGGAAGAAACGATCAAAACATTTGATCCACATCTCCAGCTCAAAAACCGCGTCAGTCTTGTTCTTGCGGCTGATTTCCTCAAGCCATCGATTGAGCTTCGTTTGTTCGGCTTTCGGTGCCGGACTTTCCATGTCGCTCCCAGCAAGTCAATTAACAAGACGTACTTATCGGACAAAACGCAACCCAGGTTAGGTCTGAAGTCCAAGTTCTAGGGCCGGAGCACAAGACCCATGCGGGGACACCTTTGGTCTTGTTCGTCGCGACTAACCGTGGGAGGGTGAAACCGAATTCGAGCAGTTGGGCCTCAGGCTTTGGATCTCGGACTTTGGAGTTTGGACTTTAGATTCCAGTACAGATCGCCTCTCTCCCGAAGCTTGTCGAGAACCTGCTGCACTTCGGCGAACTTTTCTCTCAATTCGTCTTCGCTTGCACTGCGGAAAACATAGATTGGTGGTGCCTTTAAGACAAGCGCCCTGGAAAATGGAAAGGGGATCTGGGTTTGGTCCCAGTTATTCAACTGAATCTTGCGCTGCAGTGAAATATGGAAACAAAACACCGCAGCACCGGTCCTCCTGGCCAGGAGGACTGGACCTGGCTTGGCTTCATACCGCGGCCCCCGGGGGCCATCGACGGTGAAGCCCACATCTAAACCGCGCCGCAGACACTGGGCCATCTCAGCAAGAGCTTGCAGTCCACCACGAGAACTGGAGCCTCGCGCAGCACCGTAACCGTGCTTTTGTATGCAGCGGGCGATGTATTCACCATCAAAGTTCTGGCTGATCATGACTACGATGCCGCGGCGTCGCCAATAATAGGTCGCGGGGAAAATCCGGCCATGCCAGAATGCAAAAATGGCTCGCTTTCCCTGCTGATAGATCTGTTCCAGATGCTCGTCACCTTCACTTTGCCAGCGAAGCGTTTTCCCAATCAGCCAAACGAGACAAGCCGCCACGTGCGAAATAGCGCTGATTTGAATCTTCTGCCAAACAGAAAACCGGCGTGGCTCATTCCAAGAGGCGAGTCCGCGGTCTGTGTTTTCAACCGAAGCTTTCGCATTCGGTAGGGGACTGGCCGACATGGCGGGGAGCTTTCATGAAGAATGATGAGTAACGGTTAATACGTAGAAAGATAGAAAGAAAGATAATGTTGTGCTGCGGGCCACAAGCTGTGAGATGGGTGGCCGAAGGCATCCAGGCGTTCGTAGCAATCCGGAGCCGGGGCCAAGGCCTTTGGACACACGGTTCTCGAGCGCTCATTCGTCATCACACTCATCACTTCCTCATTTCTCTGGCGAGTTGCGTAAGGACCGGAACGACTTTGAAAACGTCACCCACTATCCCGTAGTCGGCGATACTGAAGATCGGGGCGTTGGGGTCCTTGTTGATGGCAACGATGCATCCCGAATTTGACATACCAACTAAATGCTGGATGGCTCCGGAGATCCCGCAAGCGATGTAGAGTTTTGGAGTCACCGTTTGGCCGGAGCTTCCAATCTGATGTTCCTTCGGCAGCCACCCGCCATCCGTCACTGGCCGTGATGCCCCGACACCGGCGCCCAAAGCTTCGGCGAGATCGAGAATGATTTGAAACTTTTCCTTATTGGCCAGCCCGCGGCCGCCAGCGACAATGATGTCGGCCTGACTGAGATCGACTTTGCCCTGAGCCGCCTGAATCACTTCCAGGACCTTGCGTCTCAAGACTTCCGCCGGAAGCGGTATGTCTAACGGGACCACCTTGGGTGAAGACTTGGTTTGAACCTCGTAGGAGTTAAACGCACCTTGCTGAAGAGACACCAGGTAGGGTGGATCGCCTTTCAGCCCAACCTGCAGGTTAAGCTTTCCGTTATACACTTGCCGAACAAAGGTCAGCCGGCTTCCATCCCACTGGTAGTCGACGCAGTTGGGAACAAACCCACGTCCCAGCATTGCCGCAAGCTTGGGTGCAAAGTCAATCGCTTGATAAGTATGCCCCATTAGAAACAGAAACGGAGCTTCCTGCCGAGCCAGTGCGGAAAGTACTTCGCAATAGGTCTCTGGAGTGTAATCAGCGCAATGCTGGCTGGAAACCGTAAGCACGGTCTGGCCACACTTGTTGGAAATCTCATCGGCGAGGGACTGAACCTCAGCACCGATCAGCACCACGTTCATCTCTTTGCCGAGCTGTTCGGCCAGTTTCTGACCAAATCCTATGGCCTCCCATGAAATGCTCTTCAGTTTTCCCGACCGATGTTCCGCCAGCACCAGAATCTTATCAGGCATAGCTGCTCCTCATAGCAGATGGGATTGCCGATTGCCGATTGCGTCCTTCGGATTGCCAATTTGGGAGACAGCCTACGATTTGTCCGCAGGCGAACCGATGCCGGTCAGGGCCTCTGAATCTCACATGAGAAAAGTTCGCAATCCCAAATCCACATTCCGCATCCGGCAGGTATTCCGTACTCGCCGTTCCGAAATCGTCAGACCCAATTACAAGATCTTCACTTCCTTCCGCAGCTTCTCCATCAGCCTCTTGGCCGCCTCTTCAGGTTCTGCTTCGATAATGACTGTCTCCTTCTTGCGCTCCGGAAAAAAAAGTCCCAGGTGTTCGACCTTTGACCCTGCGTAACCAACCTCTTGCAGCTGCATGCCAAGATCCCCGAGAGACACCGTCTTAATCTCCTTCTTCTTGGCTTGCATGATTCCCTTCAGCGTGGCATACCGGGGCTGGTTGATGCCCGACTGAATGGCCAGTACCGCCGGTAGCGGAATCTCCACTCTCTCGAAGAGATTACTCTCCAGTTCGCGTTTCACTCGGACTGTCCTGCTCTCCAGGCTCACCTGAACTTCCATGACAATCGTGGCATGTGACCAACCCAAGAAATGCGCGAGAAGAGTTCCAGTTTGGCCGAACGCCATGTCGTCGGACTGAACTCCAGTAAAAATGATGTCGAACTGTTGCCCACGAATTCCTCGTGCAACGGCACGGGCAATGACGTCGGCATCACTTCCTCGAAACACAGGATCGTTGATGTGAATTGCCCGGTCTGCCCCCATCGCTAAGCCGCTCTTGATTGCCTTGAGTACGCGCTCTTCGCCCAGTGACAAAACGACGACCTCGCCCCCAAACTTCTCCTTCAATCGGAGCGCTTCCTCCAACGCATACTGGTCGCTTTCGTTGATCTCAAAGACGAGATCTTCTTCGCGGATGGCTTTCCCCGAGTCATCGATCTTGTAGCGCGAGTCCTTTTCAGGCACCTGTTTCAGACAGACCAGGATCTGCACCATCTCCTCCTGATTCTCACCAACGTGTTTTCTGAAAATAGCTTATCCGTCAAGACAAAGTCAAACTCGCGTTTGATTCGCCGCTGAACATCCCCCTACCCATCCAAAGTCGTACCACCAATCTCGCAAAAAATCGGGAAATAAAATGACTCTTTCGGCCGATTGCAAAAGAAAAAAAAAGCCACGATACTTCCCTCACTACGGATCGTTGGGGGATGAACAATCATTGCCCTAAGATTCTTTTCCAAATCTGTAGGGAGGGAAGGCGGCGGCCTTCCCTTTTTATCTATAGGCCTCCCTAAACGCCTGCCGAAGGCTGCAAGTCCACCATCTGAGTCAATATGAGCGCGATTGAATTTGCGTGTTTTTTGGCATATCTCTAGTTGAAATCGACGAGCTAACGATTCGGAGTCAGCGGCCGCCACGCCTTTTCACCATGGCTTTTTCCTTCGTGTCCCAGTTTGCCTCGGCCAATCGACATCCTTCCAAACTACTACATTTTGTGTTGTACCCTAGAGCTTATGCTGTATTTTGTGCCAAAACGGAAATAATCGCTTGACAATTGAGTAAGGCTGACTAGAATGCCAGAACATCGTCAAGGCGCTGAAGCGCATCTCAAAGATGTTCCTTTAGTTCATCTTCGGGGTTTGTTTGCCTCGGATTCAGAAGGAAGGACAACGAGTTTTTTGCTTCAAAGTGACCTAATTTTCATTTGCCGAAACTGAGGAGGCATTACATGCTACTGAAAGAGAGATCGGAGCGAGGTGAGGCTACCGTTTTGGCCAGCAAAGCCCAAGAGGCGAGACTGTTGCACTTCAAGAGGCAGTTCACTAGACCAGACGTTCATCCGTTTGAGCAGCTCAAATGGGAACGACGAAAAGCTTCCATCGCCAACGAGAGGGGTGAAGTGATCTTCGAACACTCCGACGTCGAGGTTCCCGCTAGCTGGTCGATGATGGCAACCAACGTCGTGGTTTCGAAATACTTCCGCCGCTCGGCAGATGGCCGCGGGCGCGAAAGCAGCGTCAAGCAGCTGATTGGCCGCGTTGTAGACACCATTTCTCGTTGGGGACGCGAGGGTGGCTACTTCGACAGTGTTGAAGAAGCCGACACCTTTGAAGCCGAACTCTGTCACCTGTTGGTAGAGCAGAAGGCCGCGTTCAACAGCCCGGTGTGGTTCAACTGCGGGGTCGAACCGAAGCCGCAATGTTCCGCATGCTTCATCAACTCCGTTCAGGATCGCATGGAGTCCATTCTGGAGTTGGCCAAGACCGAGGGCATGCTGTTCAAATGGGGCAGCGGCACCGGCACCAATCTCTCCGTAATCCGTTCCTCCAAGGAACTGCTCTCCAGCGGCGGCCAGGCTTCCGGGCCGGTCTCTTTCATGAAAGGTTACGACGCTTTTGCCGGGGTCATCAAGTCGGGCGGCAAGACCCGCCGCGCGGCTAAAATGGTCATCTTAAATGCCGACCACCCTGACATCGTCGACTTCATCACCTGCAAAGAAGAGGAAGAAAAAAAGGCCTGGGCACTCATTGCCGCCGGCTACGATGCTTCGTTCAACGGAACAGCTTACAGCTCGGTCTTCTTCCAGAATTCCAACAATAGCGTTCGTGTGACCGATCAGTTCATGAAAGCCGTCATCGAAGGCGGATCGTGGACGACGCGCGCAGTTACCACTGGTCAGCCCATGGATACCTATCCTGCCTCCGAGCTCATGCGAATGATGGCCAAGGCCGCACATGTTTGCGGTGACCCGGGTATCCAGTTGGACAGCACGATCAACGACTGGCATACCTGCGCGAATACCGCTCGCATCAACGCCTCGAACCCCTGCAGTGAGTACATGTTCTTGGACGACACGGCCTGCAACCTCGCTTCACTGAATCTGATGAAGTTCCGCAAGCCCAATGGCGACCTCGACGTCGAGACCTTCAAGCAGGGCGTCCGGATCATGATCACTGCCCAGGAGATCATTGTGGACAACGCCAGCTACCCGGCGTCGGCGATCGCCCGCAACAGCGCGCTCTTTCGTCCCCTGGGCTTGGGTTACGCCAATCTGGGAGCCTTGCTGATGGCTTTGGGCTTGCCTTATGACAGCGAAGGAGGGCGCTCCTACTCGGCTGCCATCACAGCTCTGATGTGCGGCGAGGCTTATCACACATCAGCGCTGATCGCCGCTGACCTGGGGCCGTTTGCCGAGTTTCCGTTGAACCGCGAACCCATGCTGCGCGTGATACGCAAGCATCGGGCCGCGGCCGGAAAGATCAATCCGAACTACCTCCCGGCTGACCTCTACAGCGCTACTCAAAAGGCCTGGAATGACGCACTGATCGAAGGTGAAAAACATGGGTACAAGAACTCGCAGGTCACGGTGCTTGCGCCCACCGGGACCATCGGCTTTATGATGGATTGCGACACGACCGGCGTCGAGCCCGACATCGCCTTGATCAAGTACAAGAAACTGGTGGGCGGCGGGCTCTTGAAGATCGTTAACCAGACCGTTCCTGAAGCGCTGCGACGCCTGAAGTACAGCGATGCTCAGATCAACGACATCATCAAATACGTTGATGAGAGCGAAACCATTGAAGGGGCGCCGCATCTGAAGGAGGAGCATCTCCCCGTCTTCGATTGTGCCTTCAAGCCCCTGAATGGCGTGCGTTCCATTCATTACATGGGACACCTGAGAATGATGGGAGCGGTCCAGCCCTTCCTTTCTGGTGCCATCTCGAAGACCGTCAACATGCCTGAAGACGCGACTGTCGAGGACATCGAAGAGGCCTACATCGAAGCCTGGAAGCTGGGTCTGAAGGCGCTGGCTATCTATCGCGACGGCTCCAAACGCTCTCAACCTCTCAACACCAGCTTGAAGGACGCCAAAGCAGCCGAAGCCAGCAAGCCCGTGCGACGACGTTTGCCCGATGAGCGCCAATCCATTACCCACAAGTTCAGCGTGGCGGGCCACGACGGCTACCTCACAGTGGGCATGTACGACGACGGCACGCCGGGTGAGATCTTCGTCCGAATGGCCAAGCAAGGCTCCGTGGTTTCAGGCCTAATGGACACGGTTGCCACTGCTATCTCGGTGGCGCTGCAGTACGGCGTTCCCCTGAGAGTTCTAGTAGACAAATTCAGCCACAGCCGGTTCGAACCGTCAGGCTTCACCAACAATCCGCAGATCCCCATCGCCAAGTCGATTGTGGACTATATCTTCCGCTGGCTGGGTCTTAAGTTCCTAAAGCAAGAAGAACAAGCTCAGACCGAAGCGGTTTCTCCAGCTTCGGTGGGCCAAGCCGAGGAGATCGCAGCTCACGAGCGGCAAGTGTTCCAGTCGCAAGCCGATGCCCCGCCCTGCCCCGAGTGCGGCGCTATCATGGTCCGCAACGCCGCTTGTTACAAGTGCCTTAATTGCGGGACGACGAATGGATGCAGTTGACCTCGCCCTTGCGACCCAAATGCCGGATCCACGGGTAACCGTTAGGGTTGCCGTGATGACCGCCATGCTAGGGTCGTTCATCAGATTGGCGTTCACGAGATTCTCCGACATGATGGCGACTTTGCGAATTCGGCCACCCTTGAGGGCAGGATCCCCTGAGTAGAGCGATACGCGAACTTGCTGCCTCGCACTGTTGGAGCTGGACAGCGCCGACTCGAAGCCTACAGGGCCTAGGCAGTTAAGTAGACACCTAAACCTCCCATCCTGCCCTATCGGAGGTCCCGAAACCGTCTGGTTGGTTCCCGCTTGCGTCACGCTGGTTCGGGTGTTAATTTTCTGGCATGGAAACCGAGGAGTCTCGATCGCTAATCTTGCAGCAGGACGACGCGACATTGACGGGTCAGCTCTTCGACAAGATCAGTGTGTTTCACTCTGTCCCCAGGCTCCGCCAGAAGCTTGTCAAGATTGCTTTCGCCGATTTCGAGTCGCATG
This sequence comes from uncultured Acidimicrobiia bacterium, assembly GCA_963752385.1. GTDB lineage: Bacteria > Acidobacteriota > Terriglobia > Versatilivoradales > Versatilivoraceae > CAVVYL01. The sequence goes on from CAVVYL010000035.1 coordinate 193,859, forward strand.
TGTCGGCTGCCCATGAAAGAGACCTTGTCTATCTTGTTTCGGCGTTGGCGGAAATGTTGGGTTTGTCCCTCGATCCAGCTCTGTACCCCGGTTTGCCGCGAGAGTTGGGTGAGTACCTGCGGCATTGTGACTGCTACGGTTTGACGATCCATCACTTCCTGTCTCGATCAGTCAAACCCTGGGAGGAAATCCGGCCGAAGTACCAGGAGCTGGCCCGCTCTCAGTTTGCCGAAGCTTTGCGTCGGCGTTTCACCGAGCTGCCGAGCGAACCGGCCGATTGCATTAGCGGCTACCTACTGATCCACTCACTGGTCAGACTGATTCCGCCCTTTCCTTTTCACGCCGGACAAAAGGCGCCCTGGGTGGTAGCCGTCAGGGCGCAGTCCGATCTCACTTGGAGCCTAGCTTCTCAGCCGGCAGATTACTTTTCCACCTTGCAGACCCATTTTCCCGAAATCGTATGGAGGGAGCAGTGCGCGGAACGCAAGCTCTGGTTTGCGGGCGTCCGGCTCCTCTCACAGTTTTCTCCGAAAACGGCATCGGTTTTGAAGAACGCGCTTGCCGGCCTCAATCATCAGTCCACCAGCCTCGTGCGCAACCGCAAGAAACTACTTCATGTGGCTTTCTTCTCCGAAGCAGATGCCAACTTATTCAAGTTTAACCTTGACCACCACGCCAAACTGGCTGGAACGTTTTACGAGCCGTTGAACTCGAGCTTGGCTGAGTATCGGGAGGGCTATCCGGGGTTATCTGGATTCATCAACGAAGAGCTCAGGCTCGGAATGACCGCTGGAGAGGATTAGAGCCAAGGCTCGCCCGTTTCGACAGTCTCAGCCACTTCAGGGTTTCTTTTGTTGAGGTTGGTGTCGAGCTTCAGTTATGATGCTGTCAGGCGATCTCAGCATTCTTCATCAATTTCCGGGAGGGAGATCTTGAAAATCAGCCAAGGTAAATTGAAGAGACTCCAAGCTGTGGCCGACAAAAAGGGTGTAATCTCTGCTGCTGCCATGGATCAGCGGGGCTCGCTGCAGAAGGCGATCGCTAAGGAGAAAGGAGTCGACCCGAAGGCTGTCGCTCCTGCCATGATGTCGGAGTTCAAAGTCGCGGTCACTCGGATTCTGACCCCTTACGCCAGTGCAATTTTGCTCGACCCGGAGTTCGGCCTGGAGGCTGTCAAAGTCAGGGCAGCCCATGCGGGTGTCCTGCTGGCATACGAGCAAACCGGCTACGATCAAACTCAAGAAGGTCGTGTTCCAACCCTGATTCCCTGCTGGACGGTAAAGAAGTGCATCGAAGCCGGCGGTCATTGCTTGAAGGTCCTCCTCTATTACAGTCCTTTCGAGCCGGAACGAATCAAGGAGATTAAGCATGCCTTTGTGGCGAGAATCGGCGCGGAGTGTGAATACTATGAAGCCCCGTTCTTTCTGGAGTTCGTTGGCTACGATCCGGCTGGCGGGGACGAGAAGGGACTTGAGTTCGCAAAGAAAAAGCCGGAGATAGTCGCCAAGAGCATGCAGGAATTTTCCAAGCCAGAATACAACGTGGACATTCTCAAAGTCGAGGTCCCGGTGAATATGGCTTACGTGGAAGGTTCGCGGGCTAACAAAACAGGCCAGATAGCCTACGGCAAACAAGAAGCGATGGACCACTTCCGCCAGGCGGCCGATCTGGCCAACAAGCCGTTCATCTATCTAAGCGCAGGCGTGAGTGACGAAGTTTTCCGGGAAACGCTGGAACTCGCCATCGAAGCAGGAACCAACTTTGCCGGTGTTCTTTGCGGCCGTGCCACCTGGAAAGATGGTATCCCTGTCTATGCAAAGCAGGGGCTGAGGGCCTTCGAAGATTGGCTCAATGACCGCGGCGTACAGAACATCACCGCTCTGAACGCCATCCTGAAAGGTGCCAGACCTTGGTACGCCAAGTATGGTGGTTTGGAAAAGATTGAAACAGTGGATAAAGCTGGAAACCGGGTCTCCTAGGTTTCAGCAACAAGGACGCTCAATGCCTGCGGGCCATAGGGAAACGAGGGTTCTGCCGATCAAGAAAACGCAGCGATCTGGAAAGGAAGCACGAATCTGTAGCGAACTCAGGCAGAACTATTGCCCAATCACTGAGTCTGAGGCCTTCCTTGTTGCTCAGCCGATTTGGTCTCGAAACCTTGCGCCCTATCCCTCAGCATCCTGCGGTGAAGCAACAGCTAGTTCTCGTTTCGTTACAACCACCAGCAGGCCCGCCTTGTGTGGTCCAACACGTGAATGAGTAAAACCACCACCCTTAGGCCAACACGGCCGTCTCCGCAGAAACCTTCCAGGAGGAAGGAGCAGTGGTGGCGCTGGCGTTGGCTGACTTCGCGCTGGGCGAAGATCGCTTTGGCTTGCGCAGTGTTTGTCCTCGCCGTCCTGGCTGTCATTCTCCTCAATGCCTACTTCTCCTTTTCCCGGATGATTGACCGGAAGCTTGCAGGAGAGGTCTTTCAGAATACGGCCAGAGTGTACGCAGCGCCCCTCACGATTTTTCCCGGACAAGCGATCCGCCCCTGGGATATCACAAATCATTTGCGCAAGGCAGGTTACTCGGAGAAAGGGAAGGGTCCCGCGCGCATCGGGGACTACAGCTATTCCAAGAGTGGACTTGAGATTGTTCCGCATGAGGATTCTTACTATGGAGGTTCTGGTGGCCAGGTTAGTGTGGAATTCAGTGGGAAGGCCATCGCGCGTATTCTATCGCGTTCCGGCAGAAAACCTCTGAATTCCTACGAATTGGAGCCATTGTTGATTACTAACCTGTTCGACAAGTCCCGCGAGAAGCGACGGTTGATCCAGTACCAAGACGTCCCAACAGCTCTTCGAGACGCTGTGCTTGCTATCGAAGACCGGAGATTTTTTGAACATTCCGGGTTTGATCCGATCGGGATGGTGCGGGCCGCCATAGTTGATGTGCTTCGCTGGGAGCGTTCGCAGGGCGCCAGCACGATCACGCAGCAAGTCGTGCGCAATTTTTGGCTGACTCCCGAGCGCCGCTGGGTCCGCAAGCTCAAAGAGATCTACATGTCGACGATCCTCGAGACCCGACTCACGAAGGAGCAAATATTTACGCTCTATGCTAACGATGCATATCTTGGCCAGCGCGCCTCGTTCAGCATTAATGGTTTCGGCGAAGCCGCAACGGCCTACTTCAACAAAGACATCAAGAATCTAACTATTCCAGAGGCCGCACTGATCGCTGGGATTATCCAAAGCCCTAACCGCTTCAATCCGGTCCGGCATGCTGAGCGAGCGTTGCAACGCCGTAACGTCGTTCTGCAGGCGATGTTGGAAACGGGCAGTATTGGCAAAGAACAGTACCAGCAGGCCGTCAAGGCACCTTTGAACATCGCCCCGCCCAACGCCGATGCCAGTGATGCTCCCTATTTCGTTGATCTGGTGAAAGACAGGATGATGGAGAAGTACCCCGAAAAGGACCTGCTCACGCAACAATACCGTATTTTCACCACGCTGGATCTGGAGCTGCAACGAATTGCCTATCAGGCCGTCCGGGAAGGCGCCCAGAGGGTAGACGAAGCTCTTGCCAAACGAAGGCAACGCAAGGTCAAACTGAAGAAGGGCGAAAAGCCGCCCCCGATCAGCATCGAGCCCAAGGACCGGGTGCAGGCCTGCTTGATCGCTCTGGATCCGCACACGGGTGAAATCCGCGCGTTAGTCGGCGGCCGCGACTATGGCACCAGTCAGTTGAACCGAATCACCATGGCGAAGCGGCAACCGGGCTCGATCTTCAAGCCGTTCGTCGCTGCCGCTTCTCTCAATACAGTTCTCGATGGCGCGGAGCAGGTTATCACACCGTCGACGATCGTCGACGATTCTCCGAGTGTCTTTGAGTTCGATGACCAAGCCTACGAACCGAACAATTACGGCGAAAAGTTCTACGGACCCGTCACGTTACGCAAGACATTGAATAAGTCGCTAAACGTTGCGACTGTGAAGATTGCCGAAATTACGGGACTTCGGAAGATCGTCGCCCTCGCCAGGCAGGCCGGAATGAATGACAGACTCCTGGCTACGCCAGCTTTGGCTCTGGGCGCATACGAAGTCACTCCCCTCGAGATTTCAGGGGCTTTTACCATTTTCGCCAATGGGGGAGTGAGAGTTGAGCCGTGCTTCATTCGCAGCGTTAAAGATACCCGAGGAAATTTCATTGAAAGGCTGGACCCGAAAATCAAGCCGGTACTCGATCCTAGAATCGCCTATGTGATGACCAACCTGATGGAGGGAGTCATCAATCGCGGAACCGCAGCCAGAGTGCGCGCCTTGGGCTTTAACCTCCCCGCCGCCGGAAAGACAGGGACCTCGCACGATGGGTGGTTCGCTGGCTACACAAGTGGACTGCTGTGCATTGTCTGGGTAGGCTTTGACGACAACCGAGAGCTTAGTCTTGATGGCGCTGCCTCCGCGCTTCCTATCTGGACTGAATTCATGAAAAAGGCTGCTGCGCTGCAGCCGTGGCTAGCCAACGTTCCGTTCCTTCCCCCTGCTGAAGGAATTCGGACGGTTTCTATCGATGAGAACACCGGACTCCTGGCGTCCTCAGACTGCCCAAATGTGATTCAGGAAAACTACGTTGCGGGCTCGGAACCCCAACAGGCCTGCAGTGTGATGGCTCACGATTGGCTCTTGAACCTCAGGGCCCCCATCGACGTTACTTCTGAATCCCCTGCCCTGGATCGCCCAACCAAGAACGAGCCCTTGGTACCTCCCACCCAGTCGCCGAATGCCTTTAAGCGGTTCTTTTCAAAGATTTTCTGAGATCTGCCGACCTCATTTTGAGACTTATGTTCACGCCGGTCCGTGACGATAAGCAGGCGAAGCCATCGGCCTTTCCGCGGCCACGCCACGGAGGCAACCTCTATCCCGGACCCCACTCTGCCCGCTGGGGCGATGGGCAATCAACATTAGACTTGGCCCCTCGCTCATCAGGGGAGAGGGAAGGCCGAGTGAAGGTGCAGTCCAGTAAATGTCACGAATAACGGTTGCCTGGCTTTCGAGCACCGTCCTCTGGAGTCGTCTTGAATCTGACCTAAGGATCTTTTGCAGTGCCTCCTCTGATTAGAGACTACGTTGAACACCGAAAGGTCGAATACCTTGCGGCAGTCACCGCTTCCAGCCACCAGGACTGTCTTCGAACGTTTCTGCCAACCGACGGACTAGTTGAGCTGCTCAGCCGGATCCTCGACTCCATCTCAAAAAAAATCAGCGAACGAAATAAGAGCTTCCAGGCACCCGCTTCTATTCTCTTGACCGGGGGGCATGGAGTGGGGAAGAGCCATCTGCTCTCCGTGATGCTCAGCCTTCTCAGCGAGAAGGGCAGGCCCTCGCAAGGATTGGACGACCCGCGAGTACATTCCAACCTTGCAGCCATTCGGGAAATAGACCCGTTGTGCATTTGGATTGACCTAGGTGAACAAACGGAGACTACTCTCCCGGAATTGGTGCTGACGAAGATTCACCGCGAGTACGAGAGTCGGTTCAACAAGCACATCATTGATTCGTCGCTAGTTCCTGGCATCGATACCATTAAGGCGCATGAACTCATCACCTTCAACATTGCCACTGAGAAACCCATCCTGCTCCTCATCGACGGCTTGGCGAAACGCGCGGCCAAGCGAGATGTGCAACAACTGAACGCCGACATCGAATTCCTGAGTTTCATGGGGTACAGCTCGAAGACTGCGCGACTGTTTCTGATTGTCGCCGCTCACGAAGATTTTTTTTCTCCCAAGAGCCCGCTGGGCATCGACAGCACCTTGATGGCTCAGACTCTGGAGAATTTCAAAATCGAGTGGATTGACCGCGCAAATCTCAAAGAAATCATTTTCCGGCACATCTTTCGTAAGAACCCCCGGCAGCAGCAGGACATCAAGAAACTTCACACATTCATAAAAGCGAAACTGCCAAACTTCCAATACTCGGAAAACGAATTCTGCGACACCTACCCGTTTCATCCTTTGATCTTTGATCTCGCCGAAAAGATCAAGAACAGGATACCCGGATTTTCGCTCCTCGAGTTCGTTAACGCCATGTATCCCAAGGTCGCCACCCACAGGGCGATCAGCCTGGTCACAATAGACACTGTGTTCGATCGGCTGGAGTACGAAATTAAGACAAATCCGCAGAGTCAGCGTCTCTACAAGGCTTACCAAAACCTGGCAGAACAGGCAGTTCCGCGTCTGCAAGATCGTTTCCGCCTTTGGGGCAAGATGCTGTTGAAGGCCACCTTCTTGTTTACTCTAGCCGACCGGAACCCATCGGTTCGCGACCTGGCGGACGCGCTGCTTCTCTTTGAAGATAGTGAGGGGTTGAGCTACAACCTGGTTGGAATGCTGCTGAGCCAGATGGAGAAAGCCGTCGAAGGAGGATTCACAACGGCTGACGACCGGCTGGACCGAACTTACCGCCTGGGCGTGGCGGATCTGCGGGAGGAACTCAACAAGTACCTCGCTAGCATTGCCTCGCAGATTGCAGGCACCGACCACAGGCTCGCTGAAATCCTGCCTCAGGCCGCCGCCGATATTTTCCCAGACTGGCCGCTGGGGAGAGATTTCACCCGAAAGAAAGTGAGCCAACCGGAAATTCTGAAGGTGTTTTGGCGAGGCACTGAAAGACCCGGAGGCACTCTGCTGTCTGCGCGCTTCTTATCTGAGAGTGCTTCCAATCCCGACGAGCCTTCCGAAATGTCGCTGCTCGCCCAGTGTTTGCCATCCGTACTGGAACCCTTTCACCCGGGAGACCCCGGCGACTCCGCCTCGCCGTCGGTTGAATCGCAGCTAGGAGGGCAGGAAATGGAGTGGCTGCTGTGGGTGGAACCAATCAGCGTGCCCGAAAACGTTCAGAAGGCGCTAACCCCGACGAAGCCAACCGAAGTTTACTGGCTCCCAGCTCAGCCCTCAAGCGAGGAACTGGATCAGCTAAAGCGAGCCCTCGCACTTCAGCTCACCGAAAGATCTGCCAGCAACGACTTCGCAGCCTCCGACCTACAGGCACTGCGAGAAGAGGTGAGGAGCAACATGGCCAACCTCTTCCGAGAACTCTACCTGTTTCGCGGCAAGATCGTGACCGATTCCCGAAGTCACAATCGCTTAACCAGGGCCATTTGGAATGCCGGACGTTTCGATCCTTCTTGAGCTACTTGTTCAAACCCAACTTCGATCAGCTTTATTCACTTCACCCAGAGTTCGGCGGCGAGAAGTTTACCGAGAGCCATGTCTTGAGGATCAGCCGCGGTTTGTTTGCGGGACAGGACCCCACGAACCAGGAAGTCCAGCGGCTCGCTGGCAAGTTCGCCTTACCACTGGGGCTCGTCAGTCAAACCGATGGCCTCTATGAACTAAACCTCACCCTTACCCAGCCAATCTTCCTGACTCAGATCATCCAATATCTAGAGACGCTGGACGCCACCGAAAGGCTGATTCGATCGATCTACCAGGTGGCCCACCGGTCACCGTTCGGGTTGACTGAGACCTCTCTGCAGCTCATTCTCGCGGCGCTCGTGGCGGATGGTCAGATTGAACTTTTTGATCCCGACACGAACACAACCATCAGCCGGGAAAACTCGTCGTCTGTGGAATCGTTCCAGGCCTTTGACTATTTCAAGCGTATTCCCAGCCACAAAGACTATCCTCTGGAGATCCTCACCCAATGGTGCCGCATGGTCAGCGGCAATCGGGAACTTTCTGACATTTCCACCAGCCGAGGACGAGAATCCGCCCTGAGCGCTTTGAATGACTGGCTGCGCAATTGGCGCCAGCTTGGAGCTCCTCGCCGGGTTGACTACTTGCCGAATGAGCTGCTGACAACTCAGACGTGGCGACAACTGGCTTGGACCAAGCACCGGTTCGAGCAAGTCGCCGATATTGTGGACCGGGTTCTTCAAAAGGAGTTCACCCTCATTCAGGGGATGGCCAAAATCATCGATCTGTTTGGAGAAAACATTGCGTTGCTGGAGAAAGCTTCGCGAGATCTGGTCGAGCTCTCTCACTTTATTGACTGGATCGAACATTTCCTGAATGCACGCAAATACCTGCTGGCCTCTGAAAAGACCCAAGATCCGCAGATCGAAGAGAAACGGCAAAAGTTGCTCGACTTTGCGGAATCTACTCACAACCTACTTGCCCGTGACCGCCAGAGTGAATTCGATGCGACCTTCCGGGAGTTCAAGGAGCAGTTCGTTGAATACTACGCTACCCAACACGATCAAAGCGTTGGACCGTTTGGAAAATTCGGACAGCTCGCTGAACTGGAAGGCTCACCTCAAACACGCAATCTCCAACTGCTGACGGCGCTTCCCCTAGGCGACTCCAGCTATTTGGATTCCCTCGATGAGTGGATCTCGGAGTTTCGCGATCACCAATGCACGCTCCCGGTTCGTGACCTCTTGCAGCAACGTCCTTCCTGCCAGTGCAGCTTCAAGCTTTCGCGTCCCATGGATATGGCTCAGCTTATTGAAGACCTAAAGTCGTTTCTCCATTTAGGTATTGCCCACCACAAGCAAATCCTCGATCTTTACCGGCCGGCAATCGAGTCAAAACTCGTGCAAGCCGATGGCTCGACGGTAAGGAACTCTGAAACGATTCGGGCCCTCCTGGAGGGCACCACACTTCCCGACCTGACTCAAGGGGTCATCGACCAGCTGAACTCCTACCTGGATCATCACTTGCTCCAGGAGCAGTTGCCACCTCCTATGCCGATCGTTGCTCCAACCGGGCGCTTCAGAAAACGGGAACTCCAGGCACGAATTCAAAAGTGGCTGGACGGCCTCTCCGATGAAGAAGGTCTGATTTTTACCCTGCAGGATTTCTAATCGTTTTTGAGAGAGAACATAAATCTGACTGATTTGGGAGATTGATCGCCACCAAGTGGACTAGAACGACTCCGAGCGAAGGCAGGACCCTTTGGTGATCCTTCAGCTTCAGGAGTCCGCCACTCGCGTGCCCTGCACCTCCTTGCGGCGTGAGATAGGCTGCTTAAGGGGAATAGGGCGCATCCTTCATCCGTTCGGCAGACAAATGCCTCAAGATTTCAGAAAAGGTGCCGATGACAGGGTTGACGGAGTCCAAATTCTCAAGGATGTCGGGCTATGTTCAAACAAGTGCAAATTCTGACCATGAGAGAAAACAAGCAGCTGGGGATTCAGTACTTTGAAATCCACGAAGTCGATCCGGACTACAAGATCGACCGGGTCGTCTATCGGGAAAAGTCCCCCGCTGGTTGGTTTAAAGAGCTGACGCCCGAGCTTTTCAGGGAAAAGACACGAAATCTTCAATGAAGGTTTCCGTTGGGCCCTGGCCCTCCTCACACAGACCTCGCCTGGGCTCAGGCCTTCATTTTTGCCACCCTCACTGCTCCTCCATTTCAGTCGCTATCGTCAAGGCACTGTCCTTTAGGATCACAAACTCTCTTTCATAACCCTTGTAACCTTTCTTGCGGAAGACGACCTTGTGCGAACCCGGCGAAACCGTCAAACGAGAAGGCGTCATGCCGACCAGCCGATTGTCGAGAAGAATTTCTGCACCGTCGGGCACGGAATCCAGCACCAACGCGCTGGAGCCCTCCAGCCTCTTGGTGGGAACAGACGTGAGCTCGGCTGGCTCAGGATCTTGCCTTACCTTAGGAGGAATCGCTGCCTCTTTCTCTCCCAAAAGGGTCGCCAGCTGGTTGAACAATTCGAACTCAAACTTGCCGTTGGAGTTGCATTGCCGCCATTCGCCGCTAACACTGGAATCGTCTGCCAGGGTGCAAGCAAATCCGTAGATGTCAGGACGCAGCACAATCTCCGTACTGTCTTGGCTCAGCCGATGAACCTCTGCCAAGACCTTCATCTTTCCGTCGACCCATTTCCTGAGGAAGAGCCTCGGGGTCTTGGCCAAAGACTTGACCCCACTTTTCAATCGAGAGAAACGAGGATTGCGGGAAAAGGTGACATAACCGGTCTCAATACGTCCCAGGTTCCGATCTTTGGTTGTCAAATCGAAGCCATCATCGGTAAGGATCTTGCTTAGCAAATCCCAGACCCGATCATAGTCTGCCTGAAAGGTCGAACTCTCAAACGATAGGGCAGAATCCACCGGACGCGCGATTTTGCCTGTGTTCTGCGCCGACATCGTTCCATGAGGGCAGGACATCAGCAGAGCCACCGCAGTTGCCAGCAGCACCCGAACTGATGAAGGCAGACCGGTGCTGCGTCGGACAGACGCCGCGGCGCCGCACTCACCCGGACGTCGCATGCAGCGACCGGAGGCTTTGATCTTCAGGAAAGGAAACACGGTAAGCTCCTGGTTCCACGAGATACGAGCAGGGATTGGGCTGCGCTTAGTCAGCTAAGGCAAAGCAGTGACGCCAATCCCGAGCGGTGCTTTGGGTTGAGATCAAAGTCTACTGGAGCCCTTGAATGAGCGGAGTCATCCTGAGTTTCAATGCCAGAATTACCTTGGCTACTACGCCTTTCAGAGACTGGCACCCCAGCCTCGAAGGCCTTGAGTTTCATTCTCTTCGTCGAGCGTTCCGACAGAATCGCCTTTAGTTCGCACGATTCGAAAGCCGTAATCCGTATAACCGAGTCCTGGTGCCAGGCTGCTCCTAGCCGCGCAGCGACTCACTTTGATGTGATGCCTCCAGGAACCGCCGCGAGACGCGCGGCGCGTTCCTGGAATTAGGTTAACCGGGTTCCGGTATTGCGATTTCTCGTAGTATCGCGGATCGTACCAGTCCAGGCACCACTCGTGAACGTTGTCGCCTAGGTCATAGAGTCCATAGGCATTCGGCCGATACAGCCCGACGACATGAGGCCGTTCATCGCGCCAGCCGGCGCGGTAGAACTCGAAACTCTGGGGACTGGCGTCACCCCAGGCATAAAGCCCGCCTTCCCGGCCGGCGCGAATCGCGTACTCCCATTCGGCCTCAGTGGGCAAGCGAAACAACTGCTCGGTCCGACTTGTCAGCCAGCGACAGTAGCCTACAGCATCAAACCAGGTCACCGCCACGACAGGCTGCTGCGGATGGCGATATCGCTCTTCGGTAAGCGAGGGGGGCATCGGCCGCTCGCTTTGCTCGACGAACTGCAGGTATTGTTCGTTAGTGACGGCCGTCACCCCCATAGAGAATGCCTCGACCCAGACCCTGTGCACGGGCTTCTCATCGTCTCTGCCAACCTCACACCCCATCCGGAACTCGCCGCCCGGTACGTCAGCCAGCCTGGGGAGCGCTATCTCAGGCTGACTCCTGCGTAGCGCTGAATCGTTTTCGTTCATCTCCCCAGGCGTAGAAGTCAAATCGGTCCGAACCAATTAGTTGAGATTCTTGAGACGAGCACCCAGCCTCAGACCGGTCAGCGTTTCGCCGACCTTGTTGTCAGCCACTTCGCCTAGCTCCCTTGGTGACGATCAAGTTCATGCCTTCGTCAGGACGACGCGGGAGTCAAACGTCTGCGTTGGCAACTGAGCCCTTACTCATCCTCGCAACCTCTCCGCAGCAAACAAGTACGGGGATAAGTCATGACCGACCCTGAGCTGTGTCGGCAACAAGTGAGCCGAGCTGATTGCTGACAGCTTGTCTGCTCAGTTTCACTTCAGCTACCTTCTTCCGGTCTGCGAAATCTGCGCTACAGCCTTCTGATTGAAATCGAAGCCTGGATACGCAATACGACCATGATAGATACTCGACAAAGTTGCCAGAAAACTGAAGGCAATTTTGTCAATTTCGCTGAGAGTGATGTCGCACTCGGAAAGCTGTCCGTCTTCCAGAGTACTCGTCACGATCTTCTGAACAACTTCCAGCAACCCGTCTTGAGAATGATCTCTTAATGTCCGGGAAGAAGCCTCTACGGCATCGGCAAGCATGACAACCGCTGCCATCCTGGTTTGGGGTTTGGGTCCCGGATAGCGAAAATCTTCTTCGCGAACTTCAGCCCCTTCTGCAGTGGCCTGACGCTTTGCCTTCTCCAAGAAGTAGGCCAACTGCCTCGTCCCATGATGCTGCGGGATGATGTCGACGATGTTCGAGGGAAGCTTGGCCGCCTTGGCCATGCGGATGCCCTCGGCCACATGACTGAAAACCTTGTTGGCGCTTTCGACGGGGCTAATTCTATCATGCACGTTCACTCCCCGCTGGTTCTCCACAAAATACTCGGGATGAACCGATTTGCCGATGTCATGGTAGAGGCAAGCAACTCGCGCGAAAACAGGATTCAAGCCAATCGCTTTGGCCGCTCCTTCGGCGAGCGTTCCCACGGCCACGCTGTGATTGTATGTCCCGGGCGCCTTCAAGATTAGTTCGCGAATCACGGGTAGATTCAGATTGCCGAGTTCCAAGAGCCGGATGTCGGTAGTAACCATGAACAATCTCTCGAAGATGGGGAGCAGGAAGATAAGCAGTCCTGTATTCAAAGGACCGGAGAGAAATGAAAGGGCAGCTCCAAACAGGCCAATGGAAGGATCAAATGGCGCCTGCTTGGAAACCTGCAGCACGACGAAAAGCCCGACAGCCGCGATCCCCAGTTTGAACCCAGCATTGATAATACCGACCCGCTGCACAGCCTTTCGAACCGAGAGGTTACCGACCAGATTGGACATCAAGATGTAAAGGAAACCGTAGAAATCGGTTTCCAGAGCCAATCCCGCCAGTACGCTGTAGAAGATCGAAAAAATCAGTGCCGTCCTCTCGCCCACCAAAAGCGCCAGCAGCATTGCGCCTAAGGCAAAGGGAAGAGCGAAGAAGAAGTAATACCTATCGTTGAAGGGCGAAGCCACGAAGTCGCGGCTCACTGCCTCATAGACGAACCAGAATCCCTTCAATACCAGGAAATTCGTCAAGAGAATGAGGCTAACCAGGAGAATCAGTTTCCAGTAAGTCCATTGCTGCTGGGAGAGGGCTCGGAGGAAGTATCCCAGGATGAGCAACAGAGAGGCGATCAAGAGGGCCTTGCCGCTTACTTGTTTGATGGAGAGACGGTTGAGACGAACAGAACGCAAGGCTTGAAGTTGATCAAGCTGGCCTTGCCGGACCTCGTCCCCACGCCGCACCACCACCTTGCCCTTCTTCAAATTCACTTCGACGGGCGCACTGTTGGCCGCGGCTTGCCGCTGACGCTGCTCCGTCAATGGCCAGTCGTAGTAGAGATTGGCGGTAATCATCTGTGACACCAGACCCTGGAGGGATCTGCGCACACGTGGCGGAAGTTTTGACCCTTGCCAAATCATTGCCTCGGCTCGCGCGCGCGCCTGCGCTTCCGTGCTGATAAGGCTAGTGGGAACCACGCGTTCCTCTCCGGAGGGAGCCGGGACAAGCGAGATGCTGCCTTTATCCCGGATCAGGCTCTGCTCGTCTTTCACCATCGGCTGAGCGTACCCCTGAAACACAGCTTCGACGAGAGCTGCTTCCAGTCCAGTCGAGAACCTCTCCTGCACTAGCACATCGACGGAATCGCTTGCTGCGATTCCGTCTCCAATCCGGCGCAATTCAGAGCGGATTTGCGCTTTCAATGCTGGGCTGAGGCCTTCGAGATTCGGCAGCCTCCCATCCGGTGGGCCAACCGAATCAACCGTCTCGGCGGTGTTGAGCAGGGTCCGGCAGCGCGCAAACGTCTGCCGAAGTCGGGAAACCAGAACTTCGGTTTGATTGGCTTCGTAGCGGTACACGGGAAGCACATTCTCGCGGGCCACCTTTCTTCTGGCTTCGCTGGCTGCCTCATCGAGGACCAAAAGATCGAAAGGAACAACCACGTCGGCCATGGCTATGTCTCCAGGGCTGTACTCCGGGACCGTCAGCTGCGCATACCTAGCAAACAAGAGTGAGAAGAACACCGAAAGCGTGATGAGCAGAAGCACAAGTGCCGACAGCTGAAACACGCTCAGATTTCCTTCTGCTTGCTGGTCATCCGGCCTGGGTTTGGACGCTTTGCCGACGCTGGTAAGTCTCATGGATAACCGCCCGTGAGAACACACACCGCATTGGTAGTGACACTCGCCGAAGTCAAAGCCTAATCATAATATGGTTTGGACCCTTTGAAGCGATTGGAAACTGGAAACGAGTCGAAACATGCTGTTAGCAAATCAAGATGTCCGGTTTCCATAGCCAAGTGAAGCGTTCCGGAGGGTGGCGATTATCGCCATATTCGAGGAACGCGCTGACGCCGCTCAAGCCATCACCGAAACTTCAGGGAGCCGGCATTGCCCAGCACAGGTGGGAGGTGATCTCAGCCGAGCCTGTGCCCGGAGAAATGTTTCCTGCCGCGCCCAAGGAAGAGCGGATTGGCGCCTTTCTGTGAGTGGGCCTTTTCGCGGCGGCCTGAGCGGCCTTCTTCTATGGACCCTGACCGCCTTGGTCTATCCGCTGCCGACCGGCGGCATGTCCCATTCTCTGCTGGTGGACAATCGGCATCGTCATCTTTGAAGCCACGATACTGGACGCGATTCTGGCCACACTGCTGGGTCTGCTGGTGGAACTGAAGCTTCCAAATCTCAAGCCCTTGCCCTATGATAAGGCCGTGGCTGATGCGGACTCTTCCTGCTGGTTTCTTGCTCGGATAGCGTTCAACACGCTAGGGTCCGGCAGCTCCGTATCGCTGCCAGAGCAAAGCGGACTGAGGAGTCCAACGGTCCCTGCAACTGAGACAGGACAAAGGTCGTCAAAACGTCTGGCGCTTCGGTCAACTCAGATGTCAGTAAGGAGGTTCTTGCATGAGCAGAAGATTGGTTCCCCTATTGGCTACCTGGCTTATCAGTACTCTCCTCTTGTGTTCACCGGCGGTGATGGCTTTCCAAAAGAACGCGGTGGAGGCGACACCCGAAAATCTGGCCAAGGGACAAGCTATCTACAAGAAACACTGCCAGATGTGCCATGGGGAAAAGGGGTTGGGAGACGGTCCTGCGGGAAAACGTTTGAATCCCAAGCCGTTTAACCTCACAGATAGGGAGCAAATGGCCAGCAAATCCGACGAATACCTGTTCAAAGACATCACCAAGGGCGAAGGCTCCATGCCTGCCTTCGAGCGTAAGCTCAAGGAGGAGGAGCGCTGGATGGTGATTCACTACGTTCGTACTTTCTCTGGAACCGGAGGGAAGTAAGTATCTCTCACCGGCTCTTTCCCGGACGGGTGCGGGCCTAATGCCCGTCTTCCCACGCCAATTCGCGCCTTTTGGAGCTGTCTCGTTAACGAGCGCACACACAAGTTGCCCATGGTGTCTGATTTTCTTGATGTTCCGTACAAGCACTCTGTCCTGGAATCAAGTCAGCTGAAATCAAGTCGCAGAAATTTTGCAGGCACTGTCGATCGCCTCGGCTCAAAGCAAGATGAGCCTACCTTTCGAGTCTCTATCCCCAACGAGAACTAGTGTGCCACCAAAGAACATGACTCAAAGTTTACGTCAATTTAACAGCGAGGTCTTAGACTTCTGAAGGAAATGGTTTCACTTCGATCCTCACGGATGTCAACGCCATCTCATCAATACCTGATACAACCTAAGGGGTGCTTATGGGTTGCTTGCCTCGAACCTCCAAAGGGCTAGTGCTGCTTGTGTTGCTGGCATACCCTGTCCTGCTTTGCTCGCAGTCGCAAATCACCACAGGAACGATTGAAGGCACCGTCCTCGACGAGACCGGTGCTGCGGTTTCCGGCGCCAGAGTGGTCCTGACTCACGTTGGCACGGGTGTCACGCGGAGCCTCAGCACCGACACCGCTGGCCGCTACTTAGCGCCGCTCCTTCAGGTAGGCAACTATGAGATCACTGTCCAGCTAACGGGATTCACCACAGTGAAACGCGCTGGAGTTGCTCTGACTCTGGGACAAACACAAACAGTCGATATCACCTTGAGGTTGGCCGCCGTCGAGACTACTGTGGAGGTGACTGAGGCAACGCCGTTGATTGAGACTTCACGATCAGAGGCTAGCACAACGGTCGACTTGAATCAGGTATCAGGACTACCGACCAACGGGCGGAGATTCTTCGATCTGGCCTTTCTGACACCTGGGGTCTATCAGGAAAAGGAACGCAACCAGCTTAGTGTCGCGGGGTCTCGAGGCATCAACAGCAACATCAATATTGACGGAGCCGATTTTAACCAGCCTTTTTTTGGTGGCCAGCGTGGTGGCGAACGATCCAATTCAGCCTACATAGTCAGCCAGGAAGCGATTCGTGAGTTCCAGGTCGTGCGCGGAAACTTCTCCGCTGAATTTGGACGGTCAACGGGTGGTGTCGTTAACGTCATTACTAGGTCGGGCTCGAACGACTTCCATGGAAGCGCCTTTTATTTCCTTCGGCATCGTGAGTTTGCGCCGCGCGACATCGAAGGCTTCGAGCGCGCGCCCATCCGCCAGCAGTTTGGCGGCGCTATCGGTGGGCCCATCCGGAAGAACAAAACATTTTTCTATAACGTCTACGACCAGCAAGCCGAGCGGCAAGCCCTAATCGTCCGGTTCAACAATACCATTGGGCTCCCGCAGGATATCGTCGGGCAACAGGGAACCTACGAAACGACAAATGGCGTGAATACCTATCTGGTTAAGGTCGATCACGAGCTGACGCCGTCTCATTTACTCTTCGGCCGCTACAATTACAGCCGGAATAGAGGTGAGAACGGCACCTTCACCGGAGTCACGACCGGCGCCATTGAGAACAACGGAACTGAGAAAGACCGTACTCACACGGCTGTGGTCAATTTGAACAGCATCTTCAGTCCAACTCTGCTGAACGAGTTCCGCTGGCAGTATTCGTACGAAGAGCGTCCGCGGGTCAACAACGGAGAACAGGATGACTTCGTTAGCGTTGTCGGACCTCAGACGCAAATCACCGGTTGTTGTTTCCTCGGCGGTGTATCCTTTTTGCCCATCACGCAATATGACGACCGATTGCAGTTTACCGACAATCTGTCGCTTATCAAGGGAGCTCACAACCTGAAAGTGGGTTTCGACTACAACCGCTCGTACGTGGACCAGATCTTCCGAGGCAACTGGAGAGGTGTCTACGTCTTCAACACGATTGGCAATTTTGTTCGCGCTCGAAACAAGGAACTCAATCCAGCCACGGGCCAGCCTTTTACGGCCGACCAACTGCGACTCTTTTTTGGAGCTGGCAAGTTTGCGGCCAGTGTCAATGAGTATGCCGCCTACGTTCAGGATACGATCAGGGTTTCTTCACGGCTCACTCTAAACGCCGGGCTGCGGTATGAAGCATTCATCATGCCCCAACCCACCCGGCCAAACGCGCTCCTTCCTCAAAGTTCCAGTATCCCGAGCGACAAGGAGATGTGGCAGCCGCGCTTTGGTTTGACATATGACCTCTTTGGAAACGGCAACACTGTCTTGAAGTTTGGAGGTGGCCTCTTTTACTCCAGGACACCGCTGCTGCTCATTAACCAGGCTTTCAACTCCAACGGCAGCTCGGACGTTGGCGTCACTTTCACCCTGAATCCCACGCAGATCAATTCCGTGCAAAGCATCCACCCGGAATTTGTCTATCCCTTTGTTCCCGATACTTCAGCGGCGGAGAACTCCAGCTACATCACGGGAGCAGGAGTCGCCGGACTCAGACCGGATGCCTCCTTCTTTGCGCCGGACTTCCGAAATCCTCGCTCACTACAATACACTGCCAGCCTGGAACATCAGTTGTCCAGCAACCTAGCCCTGACGCTGGACTACGTCCACAACAACTCCGTCTACCTGGAAAGAATTCACGACGTGAATCTTCCAGCTCCCCTCTATCAATTGGACAACTCAGTTCCTTCAGTGGTTCGGCCGCGTTTCAATACAGCCAACCGTCCGAATCAGAACTTCAACATTCTGCGGCAACAGGAAAGCTCCGCTCGCTCGAACTATGACGCGGTTACGCTCTCCCTCAAGCGCCGCTATGCCAGCAGGCTGCAGTTGTACACCAACTATACGCTGGCCTATAACCGCGATGATGATTCCAACGAGCGAAACTTCGCCGGAATTGGGTACGAGAACACCTTTAATTTCCAGGACGAGTATCGCTGGAGCCGGAACGACATTCGCCACCGTTGGGTGGGAAGCGGACTTTACGACCTGCCCTTCGGTTTCCAGATCGGCACAATCGTAGAGTGGCGAACAGGCCACCCCTTCAGTGCTTTTACGGGCGTCGACAGCAACGGGGACAGCCAGTTTACGGACAAACCCATCATCGGCGGCATTCCGTTGCTCCGCAATGCTTTCAGGCAACCCAACGTTTTCAATCAAGACTTACGCCTAACGAAGTCTTTTGACATCCGCGAAGGTCATCAGATCTCGCTGATCTTCGAAATGTTCAACCTCTGGAATATCGAGAATCTGTCGTATGACGTGAGTACAAACGAAAGTACCACAACGGCTCTCGGTTCCCGATGGGGCCGGGGACAAACGCCCGAGTCCACCTTCAGAACCCTTCGATTTCCCGATGGAACCTTCAATCGCAACGGAGCGAACGCGGGAGTTCCCTTTCAGTTGCAACTGGCGGTGAAGTACACGTTTTGAAGGATCCGACTAATTCCGACCATGCCGAAAAGTGGCGTTGGTCAAGAGACGCCCTTTTCTTGCACTCGGCGGCAGCCAGCCTAGGTCCCGTGCAACGCATAATAGCCTCCGACTCAGGACAGCCAGCTCCTTTTGAGCATCACTTCAAGAATTTCCCACGCAACCTTGGGGCCAGCGTAGCCCTTTTTGAACTCGAACTGTGTCGCTGTGTCTAAAGTCCTTCGTTCACAGCGACGATGGGTTTGAGTTGACGGCGGATGAAAGACATTCCTCCTTGGTAGGAATCTTCAGGGAGGTTCTCATGCCGCTGGGCACCACAATGGACGAAAGTCCCCTTTCGAATTCGAAAGGGGGGACAGCGACGTCGGAAGGAGGGGATGTTCCATCCGTTCGGAACCCAAGACAAACCCCTCGGCTTTTGTCGCTACCCTTTGCTCTCAGAGGATTGGACTTGAGACGCAACAAGAAACCGCACCGAACCAGAGCTAAGGTTGTCAAACCTTCCGCCGTCTCTTGGACAAGGATGCTTGCCCTTCTGCCGAGCCTGGTTAACCCCTCGGTGTCGATTGGCGACGTCATCCACCTCAAGAGTGGGAAGAAACTGACTGTCGACCGCGCCTGGCAAGAGGGTGACCGGATTCGCTATGAGAAGAACGGCAATGTCTTCGGATTTCCCAAAGAGCTCGTGGCGAACCTGGAATCTGACAGTTACCTTGCAGACCGACCTAAAAGCTCAGTCCCTACACCTTCTTCACCTAAGCAGGTGCCGGTTGAAGTCATCGACGAAACTCTAGACCTCAGGCAGGCCTCGAATGACGGTGGTAGCGGAATCGTCACCAACGGCAAGATCGATCATGCGCAGTTGAGTACACTTGAAAGAGAGGCTCGTTCTCAACCACAGGACCCCCAAAAGAGGACTCGTTACCTGAACGCTCTCAGAGATCTTGTTCTGTGGCACGTAAAGCACAACGATCTCAACTCTGCCGTGTTTTTCATTGAGTCTTACCTCCACCTAGACCCGGATAACCTTCAGGCAAACCTGACCCTGTCGTGGTTACACCTAAAGCGAGGCGAACACGCGCGGGCCGAAAACCTGCTTCTACGCGCCAAGATCAAGAATGATCTCTCTCCCGACCTCTATTACTTGCTGGGCATGGCTTACTATCACCAGGACAAGAACGAACTTGCCGTGCGGGCCTTGCGCCAGTCCCTGGAGCTCCGTTATCGGTCGGAGGTCGAGCAACTCTTGAAGAAAGTCGAGCAGGAAAACAGGACTGAGAGCGATTACAGCCAAGCTAACACTCTCCACTTTGTTCTTCGCTACGAAGGTAGTGCCGCTAACCAGGCGCTGGGCCAGGGAATTCTCGCCAGCCTGGAACAGTCGTTTTCGGAGCTGGAAAGACAGCTTGATTTTTCGCCGCGTGTCGCGGTTGCTGTGGTGCTCTATCCCGACGAAGTCTTTCACGACGTGACGCGGACTCCGGGCTGGGTCGGGGCACTCAATGACGGAAAAATCCGTTTCCCGATCAAAGGCCTGAGCTTTGTGGATGAAAATGTGCGCAAAATCCTTAAGCACGAGCTAACTCATTCCTTCATTCGACTAAAAACCGCCGACAATTGTCCCCTTTGGCTCAATGAAGGATTGGCACAGTACCTGAGCGGCGACACGGCCCAACAGTTCCTGCCCCAAGCGAAGCAAGCAATCGCACAAAATCGTTTCACATCCCTCGACAAGCTGGAAGGATCGTTTCTCGGGTTAGGTGCTGCGCAAGCGGCCTGGGCATATCAGGAATCTCTGCTCGCCGCAGAGTTTTTGGTCAGGAGCTACGGGCTAGGCGATGTTCAGACCCTTCTGGACCGCATCGGGCAGATCGGCAGTTTTCAGGCAGGGGTGAAAGCGACCTTGCGAAAGGATTACGCAGAATTGCAAGAGGAATTCGAGGAGTATGTGAAACGGCAGTGAGAATGGGGATTCGGATAGCAGACTGGCGAGTGCCTGTTTTCGCTTAGCGACCAACCAGGAGAACCATCACAAGTCCTTGAAAGACAGACCCGGATTTTGGGTTGCGGAGCTACAGTTCCCAGTCGACATTCTGCAATCCGCATTCCTCAATCCGCAATTCACAGTTCTACTCGCCCAACGCCTTTCTACCGGCCTCCAGCATCTGGATAATCGCTTCTACATCGAAGACGCATCCGCCCCAGGTTCCACCACTGGCACTCTGGAGGGCGGCCCAAAGACGGGTGTCGTCAGGAATGAGTGGATCGGGCGCCAAATCCGATCTAAACGGCCGTTCAGCGAGAATCCGGCTACCTTCCTCGGCGCCAAAAATCGTGTCGCCGTGTCCAACCAAGTCCACGCTACCTTCCAGCCTATTTCGATCCACAACAATCTGGACAATATCCCCATCGATCAGCTTCGCGATGGGTCCTCCTGCCAAGGCTTCTGGCCCGACGTGCCCAATGCAAGCTCCCGTGGAGACGCCCGAAAACCGGGCATCGGTAACGACAGCGATGTGTTTGCCAAAGGAGAGGTGTTTCAGCGATGAAGTGATCTGATAGATCTCTTCCATGCCTGAGCCTGCCGGGCCACGGCAAATCAAAACCAAAATATCTCCTGGCTTCACCCGGTCCGGCCCACGACTCTTGATTGCCGCAATGGCCTCTCGCTCCCGAGTGAAGATCCGGGCAGGCCCAACCTTTCGATACACTCCGTCGACACCGACGACGGTAGGATCGATGGCCGTACTCTTGATTACCGATCCTTCAGGCGCCAGATTACCTTTGGGAAAAGTGACTGTGCTCGTCAGCCCCCGGGTTCGAGCTGACTCAGGACTCATGATGACGTCCTCCGGATCTATTCCATCCAACTCTTGCAGCTTGCTTCGAACCAGAGCGCGACGTTCCGACTGCTCCCACCAATCCAGCACCTCACCCAACGTCTGGCCCGTAACAGTCAGTACCTCCAGATGAAGCAAGCCCAGACGACGGAGGTGAAGCATCACTTCAGGGACACCACCTGCCAGAAACACTCGAATCGTGGGATGGTACTTTGGTCCGTTGGGCAGCACATCGACGATTCGTGGAACCTGCCGGTTAATCTCAATCCAATCTTGGATAACAGGTCTCTTTAATCCGGCAGCATGGGCGATTGCCGGAATGTGGAGCAACAGATTCGTCGAGCCTCCAAAGGCAGCATGCACGGCCATAGCATTCCGAATTGACTTCTCAGTCAGGACTTGGCGCATCATGATCCCCTGCTCCTGCAGACGAATCAGCGCCCTCGCTGAGCGGCGGGCCATATCCAGCCAGATCATTTGCCCTGACGGTGCCAGAGCTGTATGGGGAAGCGAAATCCCCAAAGCTTCACCCACGACCTGCGAGGTGGCGGCGGTTCCGAGAAACTGGCAGCCACCGCCAGGCGAGGCACAGGCTGTGCACAGGAATTCAGCGGCCTGCTCCAAGCTCACCTCTCCGTGAGCGAAACGAGCCCCGAGAGACTGAACCGCACCCGCATCTTCACCCTTCTCTGGAGGCAGTGTCACCCCGCCGGGAACCAGAATGCCCGGAAGATCGCGGGTTGCCGCCAAAGCCATCATCATGGCGGGCAATCCCTTGTCACAAGTCGCCACGCCCATCACCCCATCGCGGGTGGGAAGCGAGCGAATCTGGCGGCGAAACAGCTGCGCCGCATCGTTTCGATATGGCAGACTGTCCATCATCCCTGGCGTGCCCTGAGTGCGACCATCACAAGGGTCTGTACAGAACGCAGCAAACGGCAGGCACTTTCGCAGCTTGAATTCTTCAGCGGCAGCCTGCATCAGCAAACCCACTTCCCAGTGACCGGTGTGGTAACCCAGAGCGATCGGGCTGCCATCGGAAGCCCGGATGCCGCCCTGCGTGCTTAGAATCAAGAATTGTTTGCCGCTCAATTCTGCGGGTGTCCATCCCATGCCCGCGTTCTGGCTGTACGCAAAAAGATTGCCGCTGGGCGAATTCAGCAACATCTCTTCTGTGATCGGAACCTTACCCTGCGGGCCGGGAGACTTGGTTTGAACCTCAAAGATACGCGCCTCTCCCGCATCCAAAAGGCTCTCAAGCGTTACGCTCTCATCTTTGCTGGTGTTCCGTGTGTGGCTCAACTGAGATTCCCCCTGGCGGACGTTTTTTCGGGAACACCACGTTACCAAAATCTTTTGACTTTGTCAGTTGCCATAGTATCTTGACATCCGCATTGGCATCGTGAAAGAAGGTCGTATGAACTACCTAGCCGTCGATTCAGGAACAACTAACACCCGTGTCTGGTTAATGCGGGGCCCCGAGGTCATCGCGAAAAAGCAGGTTCCTGCGGGCGTTCGGAACACGGCCATCGATGGTCACAACCGAGTATTGATGCGTGGAATTCGGCAGGCCATTCTTGAGCTGAGAAACGCTGCCAGCCCAGAAGATCGCCCAGACGTAGTGATCGCTGCGGGCATGATCACTTCAGACCTTGGCTTGCACGAAGTGAAGCACGCTCAAGCCCCGGCGGGCATAGACGACTTGGCCGCCGGGATCCAGACTTGCTGCTTTGACAAAACTGACGACGTCCTGTTCCACTTCATTCCAGGAGTACGCTCTGGCCCCGCGGTGGCAGATCTTAAGAACGTCAACGCGATCGACATCATGAGAGGCGAAGAGACGGAGATTTTCGGGGCTCTTGAAGAGTTCGAACTGCACGGCCCAATACTTTACGTCCACCTGGGTTCACATACGAAGATGATTCAAGTCGATGCATCACAACGCATTTCGGATGGTTCTAGCACGTTAGCAGGTGAGCTCCTGCTTTCCATCCAGCAGCAGACCATCTTGCGAAGTTCCTTGCCGGAAACTCAGGTTATCGAGCTCGATGAGGCTTTCTTCCAGCAGGGCTGGGAGAACTGTCAACGCTTTGGGGTGACTCGAGCCCTATATCAAGTGAGAATCTTCGATCTCAACTCTAGCCTCTCAAAGGCAAGCCTGTTCTCGTTCCTGTTGGGCGTGCTTCTTCATCAGGAGTTTCGTTGCTTCGACGTCCTGACGGCGCGCACGGGAGCCGACCAAGTCATTCTCAGCGGCCTGCCTCACTTGCAGCCCGCTTGGTCACACGCTCTTAAGCGAGGTGGCTTTCGGGTGCGCTGTTTGACCGCCGAAGAAACTGAAAGAGCTTTCCTGGTCGGGCTACTCGAGATTTTCAGCCGCTACCAACATTCGATTGCCTGAGCCCACTCGACATCCAACCTTTGTCGTAGCCTCTCAACGGGCTTGTCTCCAAGTTCAAAAATTCAGAGATGGAATTACCGAAATTCGGCACTTTTTCGACCAGAGACTGCTGAGATTGCCGTTCTTAGGCTGACAAGCCTAATCAAATCAATCTGCCCGTCTTTGGTGACATAGTTGCTTATTCCATGAGCCGAACGCGGAGGAGTCCCCATGGCCATGAAGCGGGTTCAAGTAGACCAAATAGAGTTGTCCCCTAAGCCGTCGCAACAGGTCTCAAATTTCGACGACAGCTCCATCAGAAAACTGCTGCGAAGCGCCTACGACGATTTCGTTGGTGATGAATTGGAGTTGCAAATGTATAGGATCTTGGGCTTCCCCGTGGTTTCTGATTTGACGCCAATCCAGAATAACTGGGCCGAGCTGAGCCGGGCGCTGGGCCGGGCAGACCTGCGACTTTTCTGGAACATCTTTGTCCAGAAGCAGATTGCTTGCTTCGATCAGGAAACCACTCTACTGTTGAACCTCACCGATGGAGAGAAATCATGAGCCACTTCGTGCGTTCCAGAGGGCTGGCACTCAAGTTCTGACAATTTGATTCGCCGTTCTCCTGCCACAGAACCCCACACTGACTCCGCTGATGGCCAGACATAACCAAGCAAAAACGTCCCCGACCTTTGTGTAGACCGTCAACTCTGTCTCAAAGTCGAAACTCGATTCCAGCACCGTTCGCCGGTTCCGTTCGATTGTCTTCAGAACCCGGCCAGAGGGGTCGATAATTGCGCTGATTCCGTTGTTTGCCGCTCGGAGAAGGTAACGGTGATTCTCAATCGCGCGCATTCGCGCCATAGCTAGATGTTGGAATGGCGCCGCCGATTCCCCAAACCAAGCATCGTTTGTCACGTTGACAAGCACCTGAGCCCCGCCGTTGGCAAACTGGCGGATCAAGTCCGGTACCACAGCCTCATAGCACACAAAGGCTCCCAACTGACGATTCTCTCCAAGAGGTGAAACCACGACGCGAGTCCCCGGCTTGAAATTGCCAGCTTCTGTCGAGATCTTATCGACAAAGAAAAAAACACTGCCATACGGGACATACTCCCCAAAGGGAACTAGGTGGATCTTGTCATACTGCGAGATCAGCTCAGCACGTGGCGAAAGCAGGCCTACACTGTTGTAGGGATCTTGCTGTTGGGAGCCGCTTGGGGATTGACGGAAATCCACGAATCCAAAAAGAAAATAGGCATCTGCTGCCCTCGCGATTTCCCGCATCCGACGACGAAAGTCTTCATCGTGATTGAAGTAAAACGGTGCAGGGGTTTCCGGCCAAAGGATGAGCCGAGTTAGCCCATGGCTGTCGGATGCCGGCCCAAGTTCGGCACCGGGTCGCGACAACCTCGCTAGCTCGTTGATTAGGTTAAGCTTGGATTCAAGGTCCCATTCTTGCTCCGGGCCGATGTTAGTTTGTACGATTCTAACCGGCTGGCGCGGCTGAACTGGTTCCTGTCGTGCCATCGCTAAGGTAAAGGTCAAACCCGCAATGCTGACGGCCACAAGCCCGAGCTGACGGAAGGCGACTTTTCCAGGGTTGACAATGAGCGCGGCCAGTCGGGCATTCACCGCCATGGCAACAAATGACAACCCATAGACTCCAGTGATACAGGCTAACTGAGCCAAATCCTTGTAGTCGACCAGAGCATATCCCAGAAGGCACCAGGGAAAGCCTGTCAGGACGTGCCCCCGCAGATATTCGGTACCTACCCAAATCCCAGGTGCCAGCCAAAAGCACTGCGACGGCCACAAACAGGACAACCTTGCAAACGCCCAGGCAAACAGGCCGTAAAAGAGCGACAAATGAACTGCCAGTAGCGCAAACAACAGGGTGGAGCCAATCCAGCCTAAGCCTCCATAAGTTTGCAGGACATGGGCAATCCAGTGACAGGTCCCGGTAAAGAAGGCGAGGCCGGCAACCAATCCTAACGAGAAGGCTCTCACTGGAGAAGTTTCTCGGTAGACGCCCACCACAAGAGGGGCCAGGCAAACCCAGGCCAACACTGAGAACTCGATCTTTGGAAACGCCAAATAGCCTAGCCCGCCGGAGGCGGCGGCAAGCATGATCTTTGTTCGAGGACTAAGACTAAAGGGGGTGGACAAGTTGGAAGTCTTCAGCGGTGTGTTGCGATCCAACGGGTACTATCTGTCAGAGGGCGAATTAAATCAGCCTTGGGGTTGAGCGGCACCACTGAGGATACCAACGCAGGTGCGGCCGCTTGATGTATCGTCGCCAAAATGGCAGACCACCCCCATCACTCACTGCCTGCAACTCTGCAGCAGGAGTTCGGTCGCGACTCATTGGAGCAAACTGAAACCAGGATCACTTTTTGGTGATTGCTAGGTAGCCCTCATTTCCAAGACGAGCTTTCACTTTCGCGGCCTCAGCTTCGCTGGCGTACGGGCCGATTTGAACGCGAATCAGCCGGGTGGGATCTTCTTTGGATGGGTTGACGACAAACACCGGATATCCCTTGGTGCGAAGCGTCTTGACCAGCTTGTCTGCTTCAGCAGAGCTTCTCATTGCCGCTACCTGGAGACTGACAAGCGTCCCACCACCGCTTTCTGGCGTGCTGACGGCTGGATCGCGACCACTGGCAATGCGTGTCTTTGACCTTTCTGGCGCACGCACTTTCTCGAACCTCGTCGATTGAGGATGAAAATTCTGCTCAATCTTTTGCTCTTTCAGAGCGCTGTAAAAGTCCAACTCCTTCCGATAATCCGCGCTCGACGCGGGCGAACCTCCCGACGTAGTCGCTTTACCCGTCCCCTCAAGAGAATTGGCGGAATGGTCGGGTGCTGCTAGCTTTGCATTGCTGTCCGTGTCTGTTTCTTTCGACGCAGTCTCAAAAGCCTGAGCCCTCCCCACCACGAATCCCAGAGCAAAGAACACGGCGCAAATCGTCACCGCACCAACAAAAAAGAAGGCGAGGTGGCGGTGGTCGATGCGAACAAACCTCGTTTCCTCATTCTCGGTCATGGAGACTCCCCTTTTTTCATGAAGGCTTGAAGAAAATCGACCGGAATGGGAAAGATCACGGTGGTGTTCTTTTCCACCCCGATTTCAGTCAGGGTCTGCAAATAACGCAACTGAATCGCGACTGGCTCCCTAGACACGACTGCCGCAGCTTGCGCCAATTTCTCTGCGGCCTGAAACTCACCATCTGCGTGAATAATCTTCGCCCGCTTCTCGCGTTCAGCCTCGGCCTGCTTGGCCATAGCCCGCTGCATCTCCTGCGGGAGATCCACCTGCTTCACCTCCACCAGTGAAACCTTGATGCCCCAGGCGTCCGTGTGCTGGTCGAGAATGCTCTGCAGCTTCACATTAAGCGTTTCGCGCTTACTTAGAAGGTCGTCGAGCGCGACTTCGCCGAGAACCGAACGCAGCGTAGTTTGGGCCAACTGAGAGGTGGCATATAAATAGTTCTCGACATCAACAACCGCCTTGATTGCGTTCATTACCCGGAAGTAAACCACAGCATTGACCTTCACCGAAACGTTGTCGCTGGTGATGATGTCCTGCGGGGGTACCTCCAACGTAACCGTCCTCAGTGGCACCCTCACTATCTTATCAATCGGCCACCATACAAAGATGAGCCCTGGTCCCTTAGCTTCAGGAACGAGGCGCCCGAGCCGGAAAATGACACCTCGTTCATACTCACGCAGCACGTTGATGGAATTGAACAGCCAGACTGCAAGCAGCACAATGACAAACAGGACGAATGGCGGATGGAAAGGTTCCATAGTGCCTCCTGTGAAATCGGTTGCGCCTGGAGTCGCCCTCCCGAGCGGGTAATGCGGTCGACGTTCAATCTGCTTTGCAGCGGTTGGAAGCGAGCTGAAACTTGTACTCTGAACGCCCCGGAGAACTCTCCCACACACTCATTGGTCGCGGCGCTGCCACCAGAGGTGTGGACCCTCTTACAGGCGGACCACCCGTACTGTCATCCCATCGACGGCCAGTACCTTGACTCTCTCCCCCGCCGGAATTGGCGTCTCACTGCTTGCCTGCCAGATCTCCCCATGGACGCGAACTTTTCCACCGGCGTCGATGTCGGTCAAGGCCACTCCAACTTCCTCGACCATTCCTTCACTCCCACTGACTGATTTCTTGCGATGCGAGATGACGACCAGACGCATCAGGAAAATTGTGATTGCGGCGAAAGGCAAAGCCACACCTAGTGCCGTCGTCAGCCGAACTCTCATCTCGGGAATCGGAGCGTCGATCAAAATCAAAGAACCAAAAATCATGGCAGCGATCCCCAAAGCGGCGAGAAGGCCATAGCTCGTCACCTTGGCTTCCACGACGAACAGGCCTATGGCAGCGAGAATCAGCGCAACTCCCAGGACATTGACCGGCAGAATATTCAAGGCCACCAGAGCCAGGAAGAGGCAGACGCCACCCAACACTCCAGGCAGGATTAGGCCGGGATGCGTGAACTCGATGTAAACGCCCATGAGCCCAATGAGTCCAAGTATCAGGGCGATATTGGGATTGAGTACCTTGGCAAGAACCCTTTGTCGTAGCGACATTTCGAAGGGCCGCAGGCTTTGTCCCTTCAGTCTTAGAATGGCTGTGCTACCATCGAATCGTTTGATTTCCTTGCCGTCAAATCGCTCAAGGATCTCGTCAACATCCTTGGCGATGCCATCAATCAACCGTTCTTTCACGGCTTCTGTCTCAGTGAATGACTTACTTTCAGTGACGCCCTTCTCTGCGACTGCATAGTTGCGCTCCCGTTTTGCCACGAAACTGCGCAGGTACGCTGCAGCATCGTTCTCGATTTTCTTGGACATTACATCGTTAGGTTTACCGCCGCCAATGATCACCGGATGCGCTGCTCCTGTATTGGTACCGGGAGCCATTATGGCCACATCCGCCGAGAGCAGAATGAAGAAGCCAGCCGAAGCCGCACGGACACCACTTGGACCAACGAAGACGATGACCGGGACTTTTGAACTCAGGATCTTTTCGATGATTTCCCTTGTGGATTGATCCAACCCGCCTGGCGTACTTAGACGTAGAATGACCGCCTCCGCTCGCTCTGTCTCCGCTTGGGTGATTCCTTGAACGACATACTCAGCAGTGATCGGATGGACTACATCGTTCAGGTCGAGGGTCAAAACAGTGGCGTGTGCCCACAATGCTGGCCACAGCAAAGGAAGGACCAAAACAACACACTTTCGAGGAGCGCCCACGAACGAAACTACCCAGGCTGTAGCCGCCGCACCGAATACAGAGCTCGGCCCGCAGGGCCTGCGATGCTCAGGAGAATGGCCACGCTCCAGGAGAAAGCGATTGTGCCTCTCCGGCATGGCGGCGAAGACCAACTTTCTCATCCTTGCAATCCAATGACGTCCTGGATCCCCTACTTCCGTGTGCTGCTGCGTAAGCTGTGACAAATCTTGAATGTTCTGCAACTACTCCCTCACCCAGCGTTTCCGCCCCTCCGAATCTACGAACAAGTCGAGTTGGGCCGAAACTGCGGCTACTGCCGACGGGCGCAGTACCGAAACTTTTCAGAAGACCCCGACCGTCAAGGAACGGCGCAGTTCAAATTCAAAGTCATCTTCTCCCCTGATGTTGCAAGTGATCTAACCTAAATTGTCTCTGCTGTCACTTCCCGCATCAAGCAGAGGAAACTTCAGCCCTCGAGGCCCATTCTTGTTCTCTTGAACTTGACGAATCTGCAATTGAAGCCGGCGGTAACTCAACTCATCAAAACTTGTCTGAATACGGAAGAGGTCTGGCATCTGCCTGCGGGTTTCCCAGACCTCGACTTTGGGGCTCAACTCCTTGGCTGCGTTCCAGGCTGTAGCCGCCTCTTCAGGCCTCCCAAGGGCCTGGTAACATTTATACCTAAGATAATGCGCCTCACCATCGACCTCCGACTGTTGCACACTTTTCTCAAGGTTTTCCAAGGCGCCGGCGAATTCTCCGGTTTTCCAAAGATGGTAAGCGAGGTTGAAATAGTAATCAGGTTCGGCCGGATCAGCATCAATGACCTTCCGCAACACTTCGACGGCACGGTCGCGATCCCCTTTCAAGCTCAATGCAATCCCAAGATTGGTATTGACTTCATTGAGCGGGATCACTTGACTGATTCGCTGGAACTCCGCAACGGCTTTGTCGTAACTTCTCAAATAGAGTTGGTTCAGTCCTTGCAGAAAGCTGGCCTCCAGCGCGTGGCTGTCTAGCTTTATCAACCTCTGGAGCCAAAGCGACGAAGTCGCATAGTCTTTCTCCTGATGATAGAGCTTTCCAAGCTGAAAGATCGCTTTGGCGTAGTTCGTGTGGACCCTGTCTGCTTGTCGGAAGAAGCTGATTTGCTTGGTCGGGTCAGATTCAATCAAACCACGAATGTAGTTTTCCAGAGCCACATTTGGGATCTTTGGAAAACGCGCCAGGTAGCTATCCAGGCTCAGCGGGAACCCAGCCTCGGTCTGCGACAGGATCGTCCAGCCCAGGCGTCCGCAAAGCAGTTGGAACTGCTCAAGCGCCCCGGTTTCCTTTATCGGAGATCGCAACGAGTTCTTTTTCAGGTCTAGCACTGAAACAGTCGCTTCGATCTGCTTACCATCCGAGTCGAAATCACCCACAACCAGTAAGTCAGCATCCAGTTCCCGCCCGATCTTGATGAGCGATGCCTTTGAGAGCCCGCTCACGTACGGAATGCCAATTCGGTCGAAAGCCATCAAACGTTCTTCCCGGCCGAGGACATTCAGACTCGGCCATTCCAGCCGCTCCTCCAGAAGCTCCGGAAAGCTTTCGCTCATCCAGTGGATTCCCGAGATTCGCGAGTGACTGGCAAACGGCAAAACCACTACCGTTTGAACTTCCGCCAGACAAGGCCCATGAAACGCGTAGCAGGCAATCAGGCTGAGAATGAACCGTCTCATAGCAGGCGAAAGCGCCTCTCCTTAGCGCACGGGCTAATGGGGAGCTGACATGGTGCTCTAACATCCAGTTATCTCCTAAGTGTCCGGTGGCATTATAACAAAGGCGACAGCGGCCCTAACGTGAAATGCTCGGGAACATTTCTGAAGGATTTTCGTTGTTTATCATTGGAGTAAACGGGAGGTAAACTAGAGGTTAAGGACTCACAGGAGTCAAAAAATGAATGTCAGCTCCAAAACCAGGTCCCTGGCCGGTCCGTTGATTTTGATCACTATCGGACTGCTGTTTTTGATTCAGAACCTGACGCAACTCAACATTTTCAGGATTCTCAGGCAGCTCTGGCCGTATTGGCCGGTTGTTCTCATCGTGCTAGGAGTCATCAAGCTTCTTGAGTACTTTCGTGGGAACAGTCCGGTCCGCTAGTGTCATCCCGCCAATCAGCAGATTGCCATCGTATCCGTCCTCTAGCGCACTTGCCAATCTTTCTCGATCTTTTCAGCAAGGTCGAAATCTTTCTGAGTGAGACCCCCCTCGCTGTGGGTAGAGAGCGTTAGGGTCACCCTTCGATAGTTGATCAAAATATCTGGGTGGTGGTCGGCCTGCTCGGCAAGATCAGCAACCTGGTTGACAAACGCCATGGCCTTCGAAAAAGACGGAAAGGTATACTTTTTGCTGATTGCCTCCCCTGTGAGGCTCCAGCCTTCGAGCCGACTGAGCTTTTGCTGGATCGCATCAGCAGACAGTCTTGTCATGACATCCTCCTTGACTTCCCTTGGCGAAACGAGGGTCCTGCGATATGTCTCGAGTCTTCTCGCACTACACTGCTTAGTCAAGCGACGTTCGTTTCATAATTCTGTTAAGGCAGGTCGGACGTCCATCAAACCCAAGACAGCACGTTGGTGGCGTGTACCGAGACACCCACGGATGTAGCGCATCCACAAAACAGGTCGCTTGCACTGCTGCTCTGACCGCCCTTTCGAGCGGTGTCTCTCACCGCAGTTTCTTTGCCTCTTGCCAAAGGCGTTCCATCTCTTCGATGTTGCTTTGACTGAAGTCCCTACCGGCATCTCGGAGGCTGCGCTCAATGTGCTGGAATCGCGAAATGAATTTCTGGTTGGTCTTCCTCAGTGCCGTTTCAGGATCAATCTTCAGGAAGCGCGCGATGTTGACCGCCACAAAGAGCAGATCACCGACTTCTTGCTCGACTCCAGGATCGACCGGCTCCTCCGGAGTCCTGTCCAGGGCGGTTCGCAGTTCGTCGACCTCTTCGTGCAACTTCGAAAAAATCTCGTCGATATGAGCCCAGTCGAACCCTGCACGAGCAGCCTTCGTCGTCAGTTTGCTGGCAGTCAACAAAGCCGGCATGGGAGCAATGCCTTCAAGAATGGAATCAAGTGGGGCTGGGGTACGGTTCTCTTGTTGCTTTTCGACTCGCTCGGCCTGTTTGATGGTTTCCCAACGTGCCACCACCTCGTCAGCCGTTGAGGCGTTGGCGGAACCGAAGACATGAGGATGCCGTCGGATCATTTTCGTAATGATCTTTTCCGCGACCCCATCGATGTCAAACGACCCCTCATCCTCTGCCACACGAGAGAGGAAAACAATCTGAAACAAGAGGTCCCCGAGTTCGGCACAAAATTCCTGACGATCCCCGGAATCCATGGCCTCCAGAACTTCGTAAACTTCCTCCAACATCATTGGCTTGAGCGTATCCAGCGTT
Organism: uncultured Acidimicrobiia bacterium; assembly: GCA_963752385.1. Taxonomy (GTDB): domain Bacteria; phylum Acidobacteriota; class Terriglobia; order Versatilivoradales; family Versatilivoraceae; genus CAVVYL01. Next base: position 226,273 of record CAVVYL010000035.1, read on the forward strand.
TGCTCGCGATCCCAAGGACAACCGCCTGGACCTCGCAACCGGTCCACCAGCGCTACCAATTCTGCGAAACGCTGTCCCTTCATGGGACACCCCGTTCTGCACTAGGGCTGCGAGCTTTTCTTGGCCAAACGATAGACAACGCGGTTTCCGCCTTGCCGCTTCGCCTCATACATCAACTGGTCCGCGAATTCGATAAACTCCTTTTCTCCGAGACCTTCCACATACTCTGCAATACCGGCGCTGATGCCAACAACACCGCGAAATTCCTGCTGGATGGCCGCACGCAGCCGATCAATTAACGACGCCGCCTGAGCCAAACCCGTGTCTGGCAGGATCAAAACGAACTCGTCGCCACCATAACGGAACGCCGTATCGATTTTGACACGAATCTCATTTGCTACCAGCTTTCCGACCGCTTTCAAAAGATGGTCGCCCGCCAGGTGTCCCCGGCTATCGTTGTACTTCTTGAATTTGTCCAAGTCGAAAATGCCCAACGAGAACCGCGTGTGCCGACGATTGGCGCGCTCCATCTCGCGGCGGAGTTGTTCGAAGAAGTGTCTCTGATTGAACAATCCCGTGAGATCGTCGGTGACTGTCAGCTGTTTCAACTTGCGTTCCAGCTGAACCCGTTGGGTCACATTTGTCAGGATGATCAGAAACCCGACAAATAAGTCTACAGCCGGCTCGATCGGACGAATCACAATCCTAGCCCAGAACGGTCGTCTTCGTGGCGTCGACACGCGGACCTCTTCTTCCCAACACTCTCGGCTCACGCTCTTCCCCAGATTGCCGAAGATGCTGCGTGTGCGCCGACTCAAGATAAGTTCACTGATGTGCCGGCCAACCGCCTCTTCCGCAGCCAGCCCGAGCAAAGCCTCCGATCCAGAGTTGAACGTGATGACATTGCAGTCTTTGTCGACCGAAATGATGGAGGTGTCATCGGCTGCATTCAACACCAACTCTAGATACACTTTCGACTTCCGGATCTGCTCGAACAATTTGGCGTTTCGCCAAGCCAGCGAAATCTGGGAGGCCAGCGCTTCCATGAGATTCCTCTCACTGGCTGTGAACTTATGGATAGCGGTGTCTTCGATGTTGAGTACTCCAAACACTTCGTTCTCAAACTTCAGCGGGACTGCTAGCTCGACTGAGGCATCGTCTCGGTCACGGACATAGGCTGGATCAGCGAACACGTTGTTGAGCAAGACCGTTTCCCCGCTTACGGCTACGCGTCCCACGATACCTTCTTCTGGATGGATCCGCAGAGGCCTGTTGTTTTCCCCTAACTCCGCACCCGAATAGGGAGTCCTCAGCAATGACGTCTTCGATTCATCGAGATGATAGATATCGATATACTTATAAGAGAAATGGGCTTTAAGCAAGACTAACGCCGTTTCCAGGAGTTTTTCCACAACCAGGGCAGAGGTAAGCCTTTTCCCGACACTGTTTATGATCTCCAATTGCGCAGACCGCCTCTGTTCGAGATCGAGCAACCGCGCACTATCTACGGCAACAGCGATTTGATCCGCAATGAGACTTAACAGCTTGACATCTGGGTGGCTATAGGCAGAGGAGTTGCGGCTTCCGAAGAATACCGCCCCCACAATGCGGTCCTTGGTTAGCAACGGGGCCAGAACATACGATCTAACACCATCGAGGAAGGATAGACCCGAATCCACCGTTTCGAGATGTTCATTGACATCACCTACGACGATAGGACTGCGCTTGGCAAAGGACTCGGCAAAGAATGCATGATTGGAAAAGATCCGCTGCCTGCTCTGAGAGCTGGAATGGCCTTCCAGCAGCACCGCAAACAGGTCCATGAACTGTTCTTCCTCGTTCAGGAGAGCCAAGGCAGCGTTGCTGAACTCGACAAACTCTCGGCTTTGATTGACGATGATCTGGAAGATTTCGTCTAACTTCAGTGTTGATGCTACGGCTTTGGCGATCGAGGCTACCGCGCTCATGCGCTCATTTTGAAACCGCTGTATCAATTCCAACTGGCGCTTCTCGAGCGCACGGCGGACACAACTCCGAAAGCTGTCAAACTGGAGGGGTTTGAGGATGTAGTCGTAGGCACCCTGCTTCAAGGCTTTCACAGCAGCATCAACGGAACCCAGGCCAGTCAACACAATCACTGGAATGTTCAGCTGTTCTCGATTGACGAATTCCAGAATATCGTACCCGCTCGCCGAGTCCATTACCAGATCGGTAATCACAATATCGTATTCGTTTCGTCGTAGCTCCTCGATTGCCACTCGTCCATCGTTGGCCGTGGCGACTTCGTAGCCCAGATGCGTGAGCAGCATCCGCAGGCTTTCGACGATACCAGCGCTGTCATCGACCACCAGAATGCGCCATTTGAAGGCAGGCGCCTTCATCTTGAGCGCCGTCGGCGAACTGAAGCTTGTGGATTCCATGGATTTCCCTCGCGACTCGGCAGTCGGCTTCACGCACACCTCGGATGAGAAACGGTAGTTTAAGGCATGGCCCGTTCGATAGTGAAGTGTTCTCTATCCGAGTGCCAAGAACAGTAACCTGACGACGACACGACAATTATTGCTCAAAAAGAACTTTCCGTCAGCATTTCACGAGGCGGCGCACTACCCGGACGATGTGTCCGTTCAAATCAATTGACCCTCGACGCTTTTTGATTGAATCTAGGGGTGCAATCCTGAACCGAAAGCAGGACTAACAGACAGGCATTGCGTAGTGACTGAGTTCCTGCTCTGCCTAAGCAATGAGTTCATTTCGCCCTCGAGGAATGATATTCCTCATCATCGTCTGCTGGACCGGCGTTGGCTGTGAGAAAGAATTTCGAGAGAAGCCCGCTTGGAACGGCAAGCAACCCGTACGGGGCGGTTCCCTGAGAATTGCCGCTCAGCGGCCCGAATCCCTGGATCCGATTCACTCGAAGAACTATTGGGAATCGGAAATCGTCCTTCAACTTTTCGACGGGCTGCTAAGATTCGACAAGGACCTCAACACCGCCCCGGCGTTGGCGCAGGACTGGCATGTCTCACCGGACGGCAAAACTTACACATTCAACCTTCGGACCGAAGCCCGCTTTCACAACGGACGGGCCATCACAGCCGACGACTTCGTTTACACACTGACCCGGCTTCTCGACCCAAAATGGAACTCTGCCGACGCCCAGCATTACGCAAAGATCCAGGGGGCCGCCGGTTTCCGTCTTGGCCGCAGCGCCACTGTTTCCGGACTGAAGGCTGTCAATCCAGTGACGCTACAGATCGTGTTGGAGCAGCCGTACGCTCCCTTCTTGCGAGTCCTGGCCCAACAGCCGGCTTTCGTTGTTCCCAGGGAGGAAGTCGAAAGGGCTGGCACAGACTTCGGCAGGCATCCCGTCGGGAGTGGCGCATTCCGACTCGAGAAATGGGATGGAGGAACCGAGATTCTGCTTTCAGCCAATTCCGATCACTACGAAGGTAGCCCCTACCTCAATGAAGTCCGGATTACGGCGCTGCCGGCTCTGAATGCCAAGGACAGCTTTCAGCTGTTTGCCGACGGAAAGCTGGACCTCTCGTTCGTTCCAACAGAACAAATCCCCGTTGCCCAGAACCGGGCGGACTGGGTCTTCCTGAGCCGTCCCATTTTGCGTTTGATGTACCTCGGAATCAATTTGCGTGATGGACTGCTTCAGGATCGGGACCTGCGTGTAGCCGTAGTCGCTTCCGTCAACAAACTTCATGTCCTCGGGCAAGATCTTGATTACACCATCACCCACAGCTTGATTCCCTTCTCTGTTCTGGGTTCCGATCCGGCCCGATATGCGGATACCTATGACTTGGAAGCGGCCCGCAGGGCGCTCAAGCAAGTGCGCGGGAAAAGGCCTCACGTTCAAGTCAAGCTCTGGCATGCCCAGGTTTCTGAAAGCCGAAACCAGCTCTTGGCTCGCCTGGAAGACGACCTGAGGGCTGCAGGGTTTGAAGTCGAATTGAAGCTGGTGGCCTCAATGAGCGAGCTGCTGAATGCCATTGACACCGGCAAGACCCAGCTCTTCTTGTTGGGAGAGCAGATGGATTTCCCGGACCCCGACGCGCTTCTGAGCCGGCTATTCCATTCCAAGAGTCCTTCCAACCCATTTGGCTACCGGAACCCGAGAGTGGACTCGATGCTGGTCGAAGCTCAAGCCACTCTGGACGACGACCGGCGTGCCAAGCTATATGCAGAAATTGAGACACAGATTCTGGATGATCATCCCATTCTCCCGTTGTTTCTTGTCAAATATTCTTTTGCCCATCATCGGCGGGTGCAAGGGCTCCACCTGACCCCTCTTGGCTTTCAGTATCTGCCCTTCAGGAGTGTCTGGTTTCAACCAGCGCAGTGAACTTCAACACGTGGCGTGGTAGACTAACTGTATCTCTATGCTTGAAGCGCTGGGGAAGTTCGTTTAGCATCTGCCGACGGCATCTTGTCGAATCGACATACCGGGCTCCTAGTTCCACTACCGGAAAACCAATGACGCTGCCGAGGAAGCTCTTCACAACGGCGCTTTCCCTTCTTATTCTCGCCTCAATTCTGCTCAGGACGCCCCACTTCCTCGCCTTGAGTAAGAGCAAGACAGAGAAACCCTCCAAGGCTCCTTCCAGCGCGCCACAATCCGCCGGACCCTCCGAAGCTCGATTGTCGCCAAACCCCACAGCTGCAGCAAAATCGTTCTTCGAACGGAGGATTGTTCCGCTATTCGATCAAAACTGCTTCGTCTGTCACAGTGGGACCGTTCAGCGATCCGACCTCGATTTGCGTAGTGAGGAATCGTTGTTGAAAGGAGGGGCTAGCGGTCCGGCGATCGTTCCCGGAAATGCAAAAGAGAGTCTGCTTTATCAACTCGTCACCCATAAAAAGGAACCAGTCATGCCGATGGGCGGTGAAAAGCTCAGCGCTGAGGACGTCAAGGCCATTGAGGACTGGATCAACAGTCTTTCCTCGGCTGAAACGTTGCCCGAACCGGACAAGCCGGTAACCCGCACCTGCCCGCCCGGCGGGAATGGAGGTCAGCGATAAGGATCGACAGTTCTGGTCATTTTTGAAGCCGAATCGTCCGACCATTCCTAAAGCAAAGAACAAGAAATAGGTTCATAACGAAATCGATGCTTTCATCTTGCACGCGCTAACCTCTCGGTGCCGGTTAGTCGCTAACCCTGTGCTTCCCCTGCCCGATACAGTAGAGATACTTATCCGACCGGATAAATAATTGACCTTGCGAAACCGCGTAGGAGGCCTGGCAGTATTCACCTATGGAGTTGCGTGCCACCAGCCTAAATTCAGGCTTGGCCTCGATGATGACTGACTCCCCTTCCATGGAGAGGAAGTAGATTTTACCATCGGCGTAAATCGGAGAAGCTGCGTGAGTGCCGCCTATGCGCTCCTGCCAGACGATCTCGCCTGTCCCCGCTTTCAGACACGCCGCTACGCCTCCGTCGGTAACAATGAAAAGATAGGGCTTCACATACACGAAAGACGGCACACTCGGCACATTCCTGGTCTGTTCCCAGGCGATATGCGTTTGTGTGACTTCCCCTTTTCCCCCCGCTCGAACGGCGCGAATGGTCGGCTTTTCGAAGCCGGAAGCAGTGAAGATCAATCCATCACCGATGACAATCGAAGGCACGACGCCCTCGCCCTGGCTCTGCACCCACCAGAGTTTTTCTCCGGTCTTGGGATCGAACCCCTGGATCACATCACCTGCGCCACTAATTAATTCTTCGCGCCCGTTTTCCCTGAGGATGTTTGGCGTCACATGAGCGATGCGTGACAGACCACGCATCGCCTTCCAGTGGACCTTGCCGCTGTTCTTATCCAAGGCCAGGATGAATGACTTGTCCCACGGCTTCTGCCAGCCAACCTTCTTATCCTCACCATCGCTGCTCCAATCGAAAGGCACAATCAACAGGTCCCGAAAGAGGATTGCCGAGACCCCCATGCCATGCTGGCTGTAGAACTTGAAGTCCCGGTTGATCCACAGGATCTCGCCCTTTAGGGAGAGGGCCGCAGCACTTCCGTCTCCAAACACGACATATACGCGCTGGCCATCAGTGACCGGGGTCGGTGTGGCGTAGGAGTTTCGCTTCTCTTTGCGCAGGGGCGACTGTTGAACTACCTCTCTGTTCCAGAGAATCTCGCCGGTGTGGCGTTTCAAGCAGATTACGCGGCATGAAACACCGTTGTCGACAGCCGTGGTGACGAAAACTCGGTCGCCAAAGACAATTGGCGACGACCAGCCTTCACCGGGAATCGCCGTCTTCCAGGCAACGTTGGACATATTGCTCCACTCCGTCGGCAGCCCTTTTTCAGTCGAAACACCCTGACCGGTCGGGCCACGAAACCCGGGCCAGTTTTCAGCTGGCAGTTCGAAGGCCATTTTCAAAAGCAGCAACGGGGTCACCAAAGCTCGAACGCGCATGGATATCGTTCTCCTGTTCTTGAGTGGGATCAGAGAGTGTCAGACCTTGCCGGGCCTGCATCGACCCCGAGCGACTAGACCTCGGAGCCCTATTGAACGGAATCGCGACAAAGTATAGCAGAAGAATTTTGGCGACCGAATATCAAGAAGGGACCCTGGACTGACGATTTGAGGGCTAACTGAGGACTTCGTCTCAAGTTGTCAAATGCAGCTCGACGCAGGGTCGGGCGGTCTCTTGACGTGGGTGGGGAATGGAATGCGCTGGCCAGAAAAGGCAGCATGAGAGCCGACTGTCCTTAAATCAGTCTTGCAATCCTTTCCAGACAGACGAAAGGAAATCCAGCAGGGAGCTTTGGTCTTCTCTCCAATCCAATGAGAAGTGAGACTGCTTCCTCTGGGCCTTTCTTTCGAGACGTAACAACGCCCTCTCCTTTTCACTCAGCCGCCGCAGATCCTCTTCGATTTCATACTTTTCTCTCTCACGCGATTTTCTCATTCCGCCTTCTTGAATGAAGCGGACAATACGGGGCAGCTCGCAACTATCGAACCAGGTACCATGCGGTTTGCACCAGTCAACGACGACGCCGGAGCATCCGGCGAAGTTCATCCGGTTCATCAATTGACGGCAGACTGGACAAGCCACATAAACTCTCCTTGAACTTGAAGACTGAGGCCTAGATCCATCGATCACCGGCGCTGGCCGGCCGAGGACAGCTTCCCGCTCTTCTCGATCAGCACAAATCCTTTCCAGGGCCGTAGTTCCCACCCACAGTCCACCACAGGTTTTGCATTCGGTGAGCGAGCAGTTCCCCACCCGAACGATCACCATCTTCAACTGGCAGCACGGGCAGTGGCCAGGGGCTTCTTGCTCAGACTCAGTCCGCGACGCCTCGCTCCCACACCAAGGGCAGTGCTTCATCCCAGCAAAGATCGACTCAAAGCAGGCTGGACAGCCGACTGTTGCCAACGACGACCCACACCAGGTACAACGGACGCTGCTGGCCGAGGCGTCGCCACCACAATTTGGACATTTCAGCGTTCCGGATGTCGATTGATGTTCATGCACCATATAGTGACTGGCTCCTTCGTCCGGTCTTTCTCTCTTCGGCGGTGAGCCACTCTCACTTGAACCATTGGAGCTCATGGTTGCAGGAAATGGCGATCTTGCGGGATCCTTGACCTACACAGCGGTGTGTAGAGTGGACGCGAGCTCTGTTCTTCTGGCGCCGGCGGTTTGAGCGAGCCTGAGCGCGCCCTTCGAGGTTCAAAGTCGCAGACCCTAGGAAGCAGGATCTGCGTTACATTACTTCTATCAGCACAAGTGAGCAACGAGCAAGCTCAGAGCGCCGAGACTCTTGAAACAGCAGCAGCGGCCACCCTTTAGTCCTCCTTTGGCATGAGGACCGCGACGCCTTGGGATTCTGCCAGGACGGCGTCCAGTCGAGCTGTCTAGATCGACAAACCCATCACAGCTTTTGCAATTCCGCTTCCACCGCTGCCATTAGTGGTTCAAGCGCTGACGGGCCGAAGTCGAATTTGACCTTCGCACGAGCAAATAGTTCTGGCAAAGGGCGGCTCCCGCCCAACTGCAGGGCCGACCAGTAGTCAGCAACAGCAGCGCGAAAATCCTTCTTCGAATTGATCCACACCTGGAGAGCACCTAACTGAGCGATCGCATACTCTATGTAGTAAAACGGCAACTCGAAGATATGAAGCTGACGATGCCAGCTGGTCGCCTGAGCATGCTCGAAATCACTCCAATCCTCAATCCCACCGAAGCGCTGGTGCAACTCAACCCAGTAGGCGCGCCGTTCGTCCACGGTGTGATTGGGACGCGTGTAAATCCAATGCTGGAAGGCGTCGACGCGAGCGATCCAGGGCAGAATATCGATTACGGCCTCAAGATGCTTCTTGCGCGAGCGGTCCAGGTCCTCGGGATTCGGATAGAAAACACTGAGATACTCTCCTCCTAGTAACTCCATGCTCATGGAAGCGACTTCGCAGAACTCAATCGGAGCCTGACGATAATGACCGATGGGTTCTTCTTGAGTGGCAAACACATGAAACGCGTGACCGGCTTCGTGCAACAGCGTGCGGACGTCACCGTCCAGGCCAACAGCGTTCATGAAAACGAAGGGGAGTCGAGCTTCAGCCAGGGAAGACTGGTAACCGCCTGGCGCTTTACCTTTGCGACTCTCGAGATTCAGCAACTCCAGATCCCGCATGGTTTGAATGAAACCGCCAAAGCGGGAATCCACTCTTTCGGTAATCCGCAGACAGCCGTCCACAAGTTCTCGAGCTTCCGTAAAGGGCTTAAGCGGGGGCCGGTTCAGCGGGTCGACATTCATGTCCCAGGGCCGCAGCCTTGCCAGACCTAAGTCCTTGGCTCTCCGTTGCTCGATGCGGCGAACCACAGGCACGACAGCTGCCTCTACGCCATCATGAAAGCGGAGACAGTGGTCGACCGTGTAATCGAAGCGCTCCAGCCGCCGGAAGGCGTAGTCGCGATAGGAAGCAAAACCCGCGTTGGCTGAGATCTTTTGCCGAACAAAGAGAAGGTCGTTGAAGATTTGTTCCAGCTTCTCTGACTCCACGAGACGTCGCGCTACCACAGCTTTCCAGGCCGCCTCGCGCAGCAACCGGTCCGGCATTTCCTGGTAACGCCCCATTTGCTGGAGGGTCTGCTCCTTGCCTTCAAACTGCACGGTCAGCGACCCCATCAGCTGCTGGTAGCTCTGGGACAGTTTGGATTCCTCCGTTTCCAGCGGAACATTCTCTTCCCGAAACAAGTCAACGTCGTTCTGAGAGCTACGGTCTATGATGAAATACTTCTCACGCGCCAAGAGCGGCCTTGCCGGAGAAGCCAGATACAACCGCTTGAGACGGTTGTCAGCCGCTTTGACTTTTTCTGAGATCTCTTCGAGGAACTGAAAATAGGCCTTCTTCAGATCCAGGTTCTCGGTGTCGCAAGTCATCCGGATATAGCGCAACGAGCCTTCCTCGTTGATCACGTCCATGAGCTCACTTCGATCTCGTATCCAGGTCTCTAGCCCTTCAGCCGTCTCGAGGGAGCGTCCCTCGAGCTTCTGGAAGAAAGGCTCGATCTTTTCCCAGGAAGAAAAGTCGATAAGCGGCGGCAGAAACCTGCGCCTGAAGGCATGAGGAATAGTAGTGAGGATTTCCATTCGTGAACTCCCTATTAAGACGTAACAAGTCTATACACTCACTTCGCCAAATCTCGAGACTGGATCCTGAACCTCTCGTAACTCACCTTCCGGAAGGCTATCGAAAACAAAAGAGACTTACAAGCCGGACGTTACTCCTGCCATCGGCAAGGCTACGCGGCAAATTGGCCTTGCGTCCCAAAGACAGTCCTGACAGAATTTTTGAGCTGCTCGTCTGCTCGTAGTTTTCCGATAAATTGGCTTGCCACAAAGCTCAGTAAGGAAGGAAATACTGATCGCCCAATATCGTGAGGGCTGAGGACCTGCTCAATGAGCAAAACTTTAATCAAGCTGGATGAGACATGGCGTGCCTACCTGGACTCTCTAGGAGCCAATGCGGGGTTTGTTGAGGGCTTGATCTATCAGTATCTCGAGGATCCCGCTCAAGTGGACGAGCGCTGGCGGCGAACGTTCGACGCTGTGGCCGCGGACAGGAAGTCAAACGGTGGACAGGGTACGTCTAGCCAGCCGGCACGAGTGGAACCGGTGCTTCAACGAGAGACCCAGGCACGGACTGGGTTTGTGCCCGAGACACCAAGGGCTCAGCCAGATTCCGAGCGGGTTGTTCCCATGCACGGCGCAGCTTCTAAGATTGCCGAAAACATGCAACTCAGTCTCTCCGTGCCGACTGCCACTTCACAACGTCATATTCCAGTCAAGGTCATCGATGAAAACCGGCGGCTGATCAACCAATATCTGGCCCTCACCGGAAGCGGTCGCGTCTCTTACACCCATCTGATCGGCTGGGCCATCGTTAGAGCGCTGACGCGCTTTTCGAACCTGAACAATGCTTACACGGAGGTTGAAGGCCGAGCCAGTCGCGTGGAACGTCCACAGATCAATCTAGGCGTCGCCGTTGATGTAGAACGCAAGGATGGATCGCGGCTCCTGATGGTCCCGAATATCAAGAACGCCGCTGCTCTGAGCTTCGTCGACTTTTTTAGGGCATTGAACCAAGTCTTCTCGCGGGTGCGCGCCGGTAAAGCGGAGACTGCGGACTTTCAGGAAACGACCGTTACGTTGACCAATCCCGGGACGGTCGGTACCGTGGCTTCAATGCCACGTTTGATGGCGGGTCAAGGAGCTATTATCGCCACAGGCGCCATCGACTATCCTGCGGAATACCACGGCATGACGCCCGAGACCCTGACGATACTGGGAATCAGCAAGATCATGATGATCTCCTGCACGTATGATCATCGCATCATTCAGGGTGCAGAATCGGGAATGTTTCTCGGAAAGATCCAGGAACTGCTCTTGGGAGAAGAGGGATTCTACGACCAAGTCTTCGCTGACTTGAAGATCCCCTATCATCCCATACGCTGGTCGCCTGACCGTAACCCGGCACTCCTTGGCCTGTCGTCTCATCGCGAGGAGACGGAGAAACAAGCGCGCGTGTTGCAGCTTATCAATGCATATCGTGTGCGGGGTCATCTTATCGCAGATTTGAACCCTTTAGGCAGCGAGCCGGCCTATCACTACGAACTCGACCCCATCAACTACGGCCTGACCCTTTGGGACCTGGACCGGACTTTCATCACAGGCGGTCTGAGCGCAGCCTTGGGCGACGCCCCGACACCCACAGCCACTCTCCGCGAAATTCTCGAGACTCTCCGTCAAACGTACTGCGGCAAGATAGGCGTCGAATACATGTACATCCAGCACCCCGACCAGAAAAGCTGGCTGCAATTGCATATGGAGCCGTCCCGGAACAATTGGCCGATCGATTTGGTGCAGAAGAAACGGATTCTGACTCTGCTGACGGCTGCAGAAACCTTCGAGCGGTTCCTGCATACCAAGTTTATCGGCCACAAACGGTTTTCTGGCGAAGGTGCAGAAACCATGATCCCGATTCTGCTTGAGCTGCTGGAAATGGCGGGTGAACAGGATGTGCGTGAGATCGTGATCGGCATGGCTCATCGGGGGCGCCTGAACGTGCTGGCTAACGTGATCGGCAAACCTTACACGCAGATTCTGTCTGAGTTTGAAGGTAACGTTGATCCGAAGTCCGCGTTGGGGTCAGGAGACGTCAAGTATCACCTCGGCGCTAGCGGCAAGCACATGACGCAATCCGGTAAGGAAATCACGATCTCGGTTTCGCCAAACCCCAGCCACCTCGAAGCCGTCAACCCAATTGTCGAAGGAATCGTGCGTGCCAAACAGAATCGCCGCATCCCCGAAGGTAAGCATCAGTTCGTTCCCCTGCTGATTCACGGAGATGCCGCTTTTGCAGGCCAGGGTATTGTTGCCGAAACGTTGAATCTCTCGCAGCTGGAAGGTTACCGAACTCAAGGCACGATTCATCTGATTGTCAACAATCAAATTGGATTTACCACTTCGCCTGACGATGCCCGTTCCACGCCTTACAGTACTGACGTGGCCAAAATGGTTCAGGCGCCCATATTTCATGTGAACGGCGACGATCCAGAGGCGGCTATTCGTGCCCTGCGCGTGGCTTACGAATTTAGAAGAAAGTTCAAGAAAGATGTGGTCATCGACATGTTTTGCTACCGGCGTTATGGTCACAACGAAGCCGATGATCCGAGTTACACTCAGCCGATTCTCTATCAGCAGATCCGCAAACATCCGTCGGTCCGCCAACTCTACGCCGATCGTCTCGTTCGCGAAGGATCGATGACGATTGAGGAGGTTGAAGGGATTCGCCAGACGTACCTCTTAAGACTGGAACAAGCCTTCGAGGACTTGAAGGGGAGAGTGGATGTCTTCGTTCCGGAGGAAATGAGTGCAGTTTCGCCAGAGGAGATGGAAGCGCTTCATTCACTCACGCCCACAGGCGTCAGCAAAGAGTTGTTAGGGCAGATCACGATGGCCATGACTACCTTCCCGAGCGATTTTCATGTACATCAAAAGCTGGTGGGGTTCTTCGAGAAGCGCCGGGAAACAGTGGACAAGAACGGAGCCGTCGACTGGGCCTTTGCTGAGGCTCTGGCCTTTGGCACGCTGGTGGTGGAGGGAACTCCCGTGCGTTTGAGTGGGCAGGACAGTGGTCGCGGCACTTTCAGCCAGCGGCACTGTGTCCTGTTCGACGCAATCGATGGCAAGGAATACTTGCCGCTTCAGCACCTCACCCCCGGCCAAGCCAAGTTTAGGGTCTATGACAGCCTGCTTTCCGAGGCCGCTGTCCTTGGATTTGAGTTTGGTTACAGCGTTGCCGATCCGCTCACCCTCGTTTTGTGGGAAGCTCAGTTTGGCGACTTCGCCAACGGCGCGCAGGTAATCATCGATCAATTCATCGCCGGCGCCGAAGCCAAGTGGCAGCAGCCAATCGGCCTAATGCTGTTGCTCCCGCATGGTTACGAAGGCCAGGGACCAGAACACTCCAGCGCGCGCATCGAACGGTTCCTGCAGCTCTGCGCCGAGAACAATATGCTGGTTTGCAACTGTACGACGGCGGCACAGTATTTCCATGTGTTGCGCCGACAGATGCGTGGAGGCAAGGATGGCCGTGGTATCCGAAAGCCCTTGATTCTCTTCACCCCAAAGAGTCTTTTGCGGCATCCCAGGGTTTCATCCAGCCTGGACGAACTGGCCGGCGGGCATTTTCAGGAACTGGTCAATGCCACGGAGTCTCTCCAAAAGGAGAAAGTCACGCGGATTCTCATCGCCAGCGGTAAGATTTGTTATGACCTGCTGGACGCTTGCGAAGAGAAACGTCTCGACGACGTTGTTATCTTGAAACTGGAGCAAGTCTATCCCTTTCCCAAGAATCTTCTTCGCAAAGAACTTCGTAAGTATCCCAACGCCAACGACGTGGTCTGGGTGCAGGAGGAGCCGCAAAACATGGGCAGCTGGTTCTTCCTCAGGGACCGCATTGCTTCAGAGTTGAAAGGAAACCAAGCACTGAGATACGTGGGACGCCCGGAAAGCGCCGCCACCGCTACGGGAGCGTTGAAGGCCCACCTAAAGGAACACGCGGCGCTGGTGAAGTCAGCCATCAGTCCGGTCGGTTCAAAGAAAGCCTGAGGGTTTGACGACTGCAGATTTTTGATTTCTGATGTGGTTCGTAGTCCCGGCCGTAGGCGGAAGAGCCGTCGTCTCGAAGCGGGACTACAGACCAAGCAGGTCCTCGGGCTACGCCTTTCTAAGAGCCTTGAGGTGTTAGCCCCAGACCCCTCAAGCCGAATCCCCATCCAGCACTTTCACCAGGATCTGGCTCACCCGGAATTTCTCAACTTTCTGGACCACAAATTTAAGGTTCGCAAAATCCCACTCGGTCCCTTCCGGAGGAATATCCTGCCAGCGATCCACTGCGTAGCCGCCCAGGGTTGCGGCATCACTTTCGTCATTGAAATGCACCCCGAAAGCCTCCTCAACGTCATGGAGCGGTGTTGAGCCGTCCACCAGAAACTCTTTCTCTCGGATCGGGCGGATGAGTGGCTGCTCCTGGTCAAACTCGTCCTGAATTTCGCCGACCAGTTCCTCCAGGACATCTTCTAGAGTGACCATCCCCAGCGTTCCTCCAAACTCATCGACGACGATGGCCATGTGGCACTTTTTCTCCAGGAACGTGGAAAGCAGAGTCTCCAGGTTAACGAACTCAGGAATAAACAGGATCTCTCGACGAATCCCCTCAATGTTTGCCATTGGTCCCTGGGCATGGACTTGCCATAGCAGGTCCTTGATGTGCACCATGCCAAGGATCTGATCGATGGTCTCCCTGCAAAGCGGAAATCGGGTATGATGGCTCGACCGGGCTACCTCAAGGTTCGACTCAACCGACTCTCGAGCGAACAAGGCGACAATCTTGTTGCGAGGTAGCATGATGTTTCTCGCCCTCAGGCTTTTTAACGAGAAAGCGTTTAGCAGAATTGTGCGACTCAGAGAGGTAGCCGGAGTCGTGCTGCTGCTTTCGGCTAGAAGGAGCCGAAGCTCCTCCTCCGAATGTCCAAGTTCCTGTTCGCTGACGGGTTCAATACCGGCGGAGCGGAGTAAGAAATTCGCCATCCCATTGAGCAGCCAGATCGCTGGATAAAAGAGTCTGTAGAAGAGAGTCAAAGGAATCGCGACCCAAAGCGCCGTAGAACGAGCCCTCCGAATTGCCAGGGACTTGGGGGCCAATTCTCCAACCACAATATGCAGGAAGGTGATGAAGGCAAAAGCAACCCCGAACGAAATCGAGGTGATTGCTGCTCTCGATTCGATGCCCATTCCAACCAGAACGGGCTCAATCATTGCGGCCACGAAGGGCTCGCCCAGCCATCCCAGCCCGAGACTGGCCAGAGTGATCCCTAGTTGGGTCGCAGAAAGGTAGGCGTCCAGGTGCTGGATGACGTTGTCGGCTACACGCGCTTGGCGGTGGTGCTTCTTGACAAGGGTCTCAATCTGCGTGGAACGGACCTTGACGATCGCAAATTCGGCTGCCACAAAAAAGCCGTTCAGCAATACAAGGACAAGAACCACAAGGAGCCTGAAAACGACGTCGGCAAACGAGAGTGGGTGAGAGTCCATCGACGGAGAACACTACTGACAGGAAGTCAATCGGGGAACAAATCAGACGCGGCTCATCTTAACATACCCTCTTCGAGGCGTCTCAAAATCTAATGAGTCGTAGTCCCATACAGAATCTCGGAAAACAACAAACCAGCCTCTCCTCTTTCAAGATAAAGGAAACAAAGAGGTTGTGCTGAATCCAAATTCCAAACCAATAGTGAACTACGATTTCTTGGAAGCGGCGTGCGGCGGGCCAACCATTTCTGGCAACTTGCCAAGTTACATCTTTATGACAATAAATGACTTATCGACTTTCAAGCAGCTAGCCATTAAATGGCAGCTTGCATGCAATTAATTGCTTAATGAGATGGGTCTGTTCTTTGAGTAGATTTCACTTCGTGGCTCTTGGGAAAGTCGAGCAATCGACAGTGGGTTGCATTTCGAAGCCCTTGGGTTTTCTTGTTAATCCCGAAAAGTAAGAGGGCTTTGCGCCTCAATAGGGCGCCCCGCACTGGGTATTGCCTCTGTCTTCTCTCCAAGATATGTTTAGGTGACATAGCCTGAACCTCTCCGTATCAAGAAAAGGGCGACACGCAAAAACAAGCTTGCGACCTCTAGATCCGAGAGCCACAAATTTTTGAAGAGTCTATTTCCTTCCCCTCCATAATCATCCTCGAACTGTCCGGCTTGGGCTGCGAACGCTCTGTGTTCGTTCGGTATCCAGCAAGCGCTTTGCCTCCGAGGTGCTGACCCGAAGCGCGAAGGCACTGGCGGGACACCAGTGCCCATCGGCATCCTACCAGCTTGAAAGCCTGCCGAGAGGAAGACTTCCGCCCTCATACTGGGCAATTGCTAGGGTCGGTGCCCTCACCGGCCCCATCGACTGTTGTGTGAAAGCGTGCGCTTCCAGGCAATACTCGGGAAGCGACTCAGAGGATGGCATGGATCTGCCATTGGCACGTACCATTTGCCATTGGCGCCATTCGATTGATTCTCTCTGGATTGGCCTGCTGCACAGTCTCTTCGGGAAATCGGTTTGGCTGGATGCACGTCGGCAACGTTTCTTGCATGCCCAGGTGCTAAGCGCTAATGAGCCATTTCGGCTTGGTCAATTGGTGTAACCGAGTCCAGAAAGAGCCAGCAAAAGACCCCCATGAAGTAGACCGCAGCCGAAATGTAGAAGGTAATGTCCCAGTTGCCGCCAGTGTTCTGCAGGATATAACCGATGGCGACAGGAGAGACAACGCCCCCGAAGTTTCCCATCATGTTCATCGCGCCCGACAGCGTTCCGGCGTACTTACCCCCTATATCCATACAGGCACCCCAGCTTCCCGGCATGACCAAATCGTTCGAGAAACTGGCGAGCCCTATGGACAGCATCGCCCAGAGCGGGTCGCGAAGAAACGTGGACAGAATGAGAAATCCAGTGGCACCAGTGAATCCGATGCAGGCCATCACACGGCGCGTCATGATGACGCTACCCGTCCAGCGGGCCAGGGGACCGGAGATGAACCCGCAAAAGAGCGATCCCAGTCCACCTAGGAACAGAGGGAGAATTGCCAGGACGGCCCCTCTGGCGAGACTGAGTCCTCGTGCTCTTTGAAGATACGTAGGCAGCCAGGTGATGTAGAAGTACCATCCGTACGCTAAGCAGAAATACTGTATCCAAAGCAGCCATACGGAACGGGAAGAGAGAAATTTGCCCCAGGGGATATCGCTGTGGTCCGAGCCAGGCAGAGTCTCAACAGGATAGGCGGCAGCGCCTTTCGACACCAGCAAGACGGCGACAGCCCACACCAACGCCACGGGAAACACCCAAAGTGGGAGCGGCCGCTGCAACGGAAAGCGCTGAAACATTGCCACCACTAGTGGTCCCAGGGCAACGGACCAGCGAATCGCTCCGCGGCCGAACACCCTCCATGGGAACTTGCGATACATCATAGCCTCGGCATCTTTCAAAAGCTCCAGCTCTGCCGCATTGACGGTGGCCTTCTCGCTTGGGTGGTCGCGAAACCAGAGATAGAAGAAGATCGCCCAGACCACACCGATAGCACCAAAAAGCTCAAAAGCACGCCGCCAACTCATGTACTCGAGTGCAAGCACGACAAGCAAAGGGGTAAACGCCCCGCCCCATCGTGCGCTCATCCACATGATCCCCTGAGCGCGAACCCGCTCCTCTTTCGTCAACCAGATGGTGAACGCCTTCGTGACATTGGGGAAGCAACCCGCCTCACCAGCTCCAAAAAACAGCCGCGTGAACCAGAGGCTCACATAATTCCATGACCACCCCGTGGCTGCTGTGAAGATAGACCACCAGATAACAATCCGCATCAAAACCTTGCGAGGCCCAATCCAGTCTCCCAAGATCCCACCCGGAATCTCAAACAAAGCGTACGAGAGTGCAAACGCACCGAAAATGTACCCCATTTGAACTTCCGAAAGTCCCATCTCACGACTGATGGCCGGCGCCGTCTGGGAGATGCACACGCGGTCGATATACGTGATAACGGCCAGCGTCACAGAGAAAAGCACCACCCAATACCGGGTCCTTGTGGGCTGCATCGTAATGGTCGCACGCTGTATCATGCCGTAGGCCTACCTACCTCTCTGTGTGATGACCAGGAACTCCTTTGCACACGAAGACACTCCCAGCGTTCAGAGATGCAAGCAGATTCCGATGGTCGGAAGACGAATCAATTCTAGAGATGAGGTCGTGGGGCGTCAACAAAATTCATCCTGTGCTACAATCCAGCCCGCCTGTGTAACACGAACGAAAGCATTGAAACATTAGTCCATTCCCGTTGACTTCGCCTGCCGAAAACTTGGTAGCCCTCTCTTGAGCCCTTCATGACGAAGGGGGGTTCGGTTGACTTCTGCTCTATGGCCAAGCGCCGAATCTATCTTGGTATCTTTCTGATCAGCGCTTCAGTCTTAATGCTGGAGCTGATTCTGACGCGCATTTTTTCTGTCAAGCTCTACTACCACTACGCCTTCATGGTGATTTCGCTGGCACTGCTAGGCTCGGGCGCCAGCGGTGTTTACGTCTATCTCTTTCCCGAGTCTTTCCGGCCCGAGCGCCTGGAAAGGCAGTTATTCTGGGCAAGCTGGCTCTTTGCCGTCTCAATTCCCCTGGCCCTCGGCCTAATATTGCAGCTGGATTTCCAGCTGGACTTCACACTGAGGCAACTCAGCCGGGTTTTCCTGCTCTATGCCATTCCGGCCATTCCATTTTTCCTGGGCGGATTCTGCATATCGCTGGCCATGACCCATCTGTCAGCGAATGTCAGCCGTCTCTACGGCTTCGATCTTGCCGGGGCTGCTTGCGGATGTTTGCTGGTCATTCCTTTGCTCAACTACCTCGGCGGCCCGCAAGCGATGCTCTCGATTACCCTGTCCGCCTGCCTCGCCTGCTGGCTTTTCTCATCTCGGGACTCCTCGGTAACCAAGAGATGGCGCTGGCTCCCCCTGCTGGTCGCTGCGCCTGTGTTTGGAGTCCTCGTTGGCTTTTCCAATCATCCTCTTTTGAAGATCAAGTATGTCAAGGGAAGAATCGAGGGCGAGCCGCTCTTCTCAAAGTGGAACTCCTTTTCGCGGATCACCGTTGTCCAGGTTGATAATGACCCTCAGAATACCTGGATCATCATGGATGGGGATGCGGGCACCTTGCTGCCCCGCTTTGACGGTGATCTGGAACGCTGGAGTTTTCTGAAGACCAGAGTTTCTTCGCTAGCCTATCAGCTCAAAAGGGACGCCCAGACTCTGATCATCGGTCCAGGAGGCGGCATCGATGTTCTCACAGCACTGGTGTTCGAGAATCGAAGGATAACTGGCGTCGAAATCAATCCGATCATCGTGAATAACGTCATGCGCGGCCACTTCCGAGAGTTCACCGGGAACCTGTATTTCCGTCCTGAAGTGCAAATTTACGTCGACGAAGCGCGCAGTTTCATTCGCAAGACGCAAGAACAGTACGACATTATCCAGGCTACTCTCGTCGATACCTGGGCTGCAACGGCGGCTGGAGCTTTTGCTCTGACGGAAAACAATTTGTACACGGTGGAGGCTTTCAAAGACTACTTTTCCAAGCTGAAGTCCGACGGAATCCTGACCTTTACCCGCTGGAACCTGGAGCCACCTCAGCAGGACCTGCGACTTGTGTCGCTCACGCGCTCGGCCATGCAAGAGCTGGGAATCCCGCATCCAGAGCGCTCGATCATGGTGGTTCGAGAGAGGCGCCAGAGCGAGGCGGTGGCGTGCACGTTCCTGTTCAAGAAGTCCGGCTTCACTGATCATGAAGTGAAGACCGTCGAAGCTGTAAGCCAGGCTAACTCATTCGACTTGCTGTACACCCCGCAGACCCGGCCGAACAACCCATTTGCGCAATTGGTTACTACGGACACCCCCAAAGGCTTTTATTTGGACTACCCCTACGACGTCTCTCCGCCACGCGACAATCGCCCTTTTTTTTTCCACACTGTGCGACTCAGACACGTGTGGCGATCGCTTTTCTTGTCGTGGGAGTCCAAGAAGACCAATGTTGGTATTCTGGTGTTGTTTCTTGTTTCCATAGCCGCTTCAGTTCTGGTGCTGGTCTTTATTCTGGTTCCTCTTTGCTGGTTCCGGAGAAGCGCATTCATGGCGCGCCGCGATCTGAGGGAAATCAGTTACTTCTTCTGTCTGGGTTTCGCATTCATTTTGGTCGAAATGACCCTGATACAGAAGTTCATCCTCTTTCTGGGCCAGCCCGTCTATGCCTTAGGGGTCGTACTTTTCTCAATGTTGCTGTTTAGCGGCCTGGGAAGCTTCTTTTCTGCGCGTCTCTTCGCTGCCCCTTCCCCCCAAAGCATCCGAAAGGTTTGCCTGCTGCTCGCAGCTCTCGTTGTGGTTTACTTGCTTGCGCTTCCTTACTTTCTCTATCACTTGGTTGGCTTGTCGATGTTGGCCAAAGCATTTCTGGTCATCGCGCTCCAGATGCCCCTCAGCTTCGTCATGGGCATGCCTATGCCACTTGGCGTCCGACGCCTTCATCATTCATCGGTCCAGCTCATTCCGTGGGCCTGGGGCATGAACGGTTCGGCTTCAGTACTCGGCTCGATCCTGACCGTCCTGGTCGCTGTCAATGCCGGCTTTGACGAAGCTTTGCTCACGGCTGTTGGATTCTACATCTTGGCGGCTGCGCTTCCGACGTATTCATCCACGCGCCAGGGGCGCTCGGCGGAAGAGCTGCCTAGTCAGAATCCCGAGACTTGGGAAGTCAAAAAGAGTGAAGCTTACCTCCACTTCAACCGATGAAATGGGTCGAAGTCAGCGTGCCGGGGTCAAGAATGCTTGATAACTCTCCTTACTACATTCCCTTTGGTCGGAAGGCAGCCAAACTCTCATTTGCTTTTCCCGGATTAGGCCAGCTTTACAACAAACACTATTTCAAAGGGACTCTTGTTGTTTCCATCTTTAGTTTCGGACTGGCGCTTCTGTTCATGCTGCTTCTGAGGTCTGCAGGCCAGCCGAGTCCCGCACTCACAGGGCTCCTGTCGGTCCTTCCAGCGGTGATCTGGGGTGCTTCTGTCTTTGATGCCTACCATAGCGCCATCGAGCAGCGAAAACGAGATGCCCGGCGCTACAACGTGCAAATCGCCACGACCATCCGTGGTTACGACGCCAACAACACCAATTTTGAAGAGGTCACATTCACCCAGAACGTCAGCCGGCTGGGAGCCTGCTTGATTCTGTCGCGAGAACTCATGCGAGGAAGTCACCTCTCCTTGGAGTTTGAGGGGAATGAGAAGGTTCGCGCCCGCGTCGTCTGGGTTCGTGAGGCAGCCAACAACCAACAACAACATTTGGCTGGGATGGAACTCCTTTCCCCACTCAGGCAGTTCGAGTAATGTTCCCTCTACCGTGGAACGGCGCAAACCTACGCTGCCGCTGAATTCTTCCAGATCCCCTGCGATCCTCAAGGGTTGCCAGCCCACTGTACTTCTTCCGATCGTCATCTTTGGAGTGAGGATGCTCCAGTTCGAGTCTTGCCTGCCCGTCAAGGATTGCAACTTGGCGAGGTAGGCACGAATTCGCCCGTCTTGTGGGAAAGAGCGGCCATGTGGGGGAAGGCGAAGGCGGCTGGCTGGAAAACGCGGCTTTCGTTTCCAGTTGGGCCGCCAGAAGGACTGGACTTGGGTGGTCCAAAGTGAGGTAGGCTGCTTTGAACGCACCCGAGTGGTATGATGGGCCTGGACACGCGAAGGGATTTCCGATGCCTTCTTTCAGATGCCCTTACAAATTGGCTCTCCCGGCAATGGGTCTGTCCTTGCTCCTGTGGATCAAGGGTCCGACCGGATTTCTCACAGACGATGGGTGGCAGAGTCTTTTCGATGGCAAGACGCTGCAGAATTGGCAAGTGACTAACTTTGGCGGACAAGGCCAAGTGACCGTTGAAGACCAGTGGATTGTGCTCGACTTCGGCAGCGACTTGACCGGCATAACCTGGACAGGAGAACTACCCCGAACAAACTATGAACTCATGCTCCAGGCAATGAGAGTTGACGGCAGTGACTTTTTCTGCGGCTTGACCTTCCCGGTTGGTGACTCCTATTGTTCGCTGATCGTAGGCGGCTGGGGTGGAACCGTGATCGGACTCTCCAGCATTGATGGTCGGGATGCTTCTGAGAACCCAACGTCACAGCTGATGAACTTCGACTCGAAACGGTGGTATCGCGTGCGTCTGCGAGTGAGTGAAGCGAGAATCGAAGCCTGGATCGACGCGCGGAAGGTTGTCGATCAAGAGATCGCGGGCCACAAGATCAGCATACGTCCCGAAGTGGAACTCTCGCGGCCATTGGGCATCGCTTCTTGGCGAACCAAGGCAGCTCTGCGTCACGTCCAAATGAGACGACTTCAGGCCGGGCCGTCGGAGAATGCCCACCAACGATGAGACGCCGCACATCGGAAATCCACATTCCCGTCCAGCAGGCCTCGCCTGCGCTCCAGCCAGCGCGCGCAGGGACGAAGACGCGGCAGGTTTGCTCATCCTTGAGACAGCGAATGAGCTCGTTGGTTATAAACAATCTTTATGCTTCAGATCAGTTAAATAGATTTGACAGCACCAACGGGGGTTACTTACACTCCACGCATCAATACTGAGTTGTATTGATTCAGGTAGTGAGTGATTGCGCAATTAGTGCTGGGACAAAGGCGTCCCGAGGCGGGCCGAACTGGGCCGTGCCCTGGACGCTTTTTTGTTTTGGGACGAAAGGCTTGGAGGAACGCTTCAGGCCAGTTAGATGACGCAGGGATCAAGAAGCAAGTGTCCTCCACTTGGCCGACACGGAGGTTTCAACCGAGAAACTATGGAAAACTTGCTGAAACAGGACGCGGAACCCAAAAGGAGCCGCAACTTTGCGGCGGCGGGTACGAGTTCAGCCCGCTCAGCAGAGCAGGAACTCGAAGTCCTCTATCAGATCAGCACTCGCATCAGCAGCCATTTGGAACTAGATGAAGTTCTGAATCATATTATCGAACTGGTTCACCAGGTGACTCAGGGCGATGCCTGTTTTCTTTACCTGCTAGACCAATCGATGCAGGAACTGGTATTGCAGGCTTCCAAGGATCCCCACCCGGAGGACATCGGAACGATTCGTCTGCGACTGGGCGAAGGCATCACGGGTTGGGTTGCGCAGGAACAGCAAGTCGTGACCATCATGCAGAACGCCAGCAAGGATCCCCGCTTCAAGTTCTTCTTCAGTCTCCCGGAAGATCGGTACGAAGCTTTCCTTTCGGTGCCCGTGACAGCCAAAGAGAAGGTTATTGGAGTGATCAATGTTCAGCACCGCAAGCCCCACGCCCACGCTGCGGCGGAGATCAAGTTGATCTCGATCATTGGCCAGCAGGTCGGGAGCGCCATTGAGAATGCCCGCCTATACGAGGAAACCCGCAAGCGGGCTCAACAGATCGAGAACTTGCTGCGTGTGAGTGAGACGGTGTCATCGAACAAATACCTGGAAGAAATGCTGAACCTGGTCGTGAAGCTCTGTGCTGACATGATCAATGCTTCGGTGTGTTCGATCATGCTGGTTGACGAGACGCGACAGGAGTTGGTGATCAAAGCGGCGCGCTGCTCGAACGAGGAATATTTGAGCAAACCGCCGTTGAAAATTAATCAAAGCCTGCTGGGGCGCGTAGTGCGAGATCGTCAAATGGTGATGGTTCGCGATGTTGCCGAGGAACCGGATTACCAACATCCGGAATTGGCCAAGAAGGAGGGACTGCGTTCGATGGTCGCCATGCCGCTAATCGTCAAAGACAGGGTCATTGGTGTCATCAGTTGTTACACGCCGGCCGCGCATCAGTTGACGAAGGAAGAAATCCAGATGCTCTCCAGCATTGCGCACCAGGCAGGCTTGGCGATTGAAAATACGCGCTTGGCTGCCGAAGCGCTGGCGGCCCAGAAGGCTTTGGAGTCGAGGAAGCTGGTGGAACGGGCCAAAGGCATTCTGCAATCGGAAGCTGGCCTGTCCGAGGAAGAGGCCTACAAGCGCATCCAGCAGCAAAGCCGGAGAATGCGCAAGCCGATGAAAGAGATTGCTGAGGCGATCATCCTGGCTTCGGAGTTCAAAAAGATGAGCCCGGTTGAATCTAACTAGTTTTTTCCGCGAGGAGTGAGCCAGGCGCATATCCTCCGCCGCCCTGGCTTGCACGCAGGGCCTCCGCCAGTGCTGACCCACTTTGCAGGTCAGTTTTCGAATCACCCTTCCCAGATACTCCGACGTATCTTCTACCCCTGGCGGTTGTCGAGTTTCGACTGCTCGAAAGTACCTGGCTTTGTCCCCGCAGCAAGGCTCCGCAGTGATCCATCTGCCTTACCGTCACCGCAGTGCCCCCTGTCTGCCTGGCCGGGCCTGCAACGAGGCCCGGCTCACTCCCTGATCGAATTCTAGGGACATCGCACATGACGCCTCAACTCGGCGACGACTTTGCTTTCCCAGGTAGGCTGTGGTTTACTTGACCTGAAGTCCCATGAAGGACAAGTTGCCTCCATGCCCAGCCGACCCCCAAGAAACCCCATTTTCTGGTTTGTCCCCGCCTTGCTCGCTTGTGTGCTAGTTCTCTCGGGACTTTGCCTCTTCCTTATTCGGCGCCAGACCCGCACTGATGAGGGGCTGCTTCGCGAACAAGAGCGCTTGAGCCTTGATCAAACACAGCAGGAATTTCGCCGGCAGATCGAAAGCCAGTGGCAGAAGGCCATGCGGGAATTGCCTCCAGGTTCCGCAACCTATGCCGCTTTTCGGCAGTGGGACCAGCAACTGGACGAGCCAGTTTTCGGTTTTTGCCTGGATGATTCTGGCTTGCTCGTCTATCCAAACTTTCAGCTTCTTGCCCAGCAAGGAGCTCCCACGAACGAAATTAACAAAGCCCTCAGCACTTCGTTCGCCGACCCAATCCTGTCCAGGGACCCAAAGCATGGCGGTAGCGAGCCTGGAGGCGGAAGCCGGGAAGAAAATTATCGCCGAATGCTGGAGGCAGCCGAAAGGATGGAACGAGACAAGGCAATTGCTTTGGCCTTGAACATCTTGAGGGACTCTAGCGACCGTTGGCTCAATAGCGGGGTACTCGCCAGCCTGCCCGCGAGTGTGATCCTTCTGGAACTGGAAGAAATCAGTGAAAAGACAACCCTACGACAGGCCGCGCTCGTCGACAGCTGGCTCAATTTGTACGAGGAGGGTCGACTCTCCTTGTCCGCGGTGGCTTTCCCCTGGCTGAAACGAATGCAGGAGCAATGCCGGCGCCGCAACGAAATGGAGAGTTGGTTGCTCCGCGAGAGGAGGGTCTCCCGGTTGGTCCAGCAGGTTCACTGGGCGGAGAAGTTTCTGCCCCGCCTGAATCTGTTGCTTCGACGTCATCTCTACAACCCTAAGCGAGCCGAACTCCCGCTCCAGATTTTGAATAGTGACCCAACCGAGGCGCCGTTTCTGCTCCTCTGCCGATTTCAGGTTGCCCCTTCGATCAAGCTGGTCGGCGTAGCTGTCGACCTGGAGAACTTTTGCCAGCGCTTCGAAAGAGCCATTGACCAGGCAGAATGGCGGGCTGCCGAAGTGCGCATCCGGATTGTCCGGCAGGATCTCTCCGAGACCCAAGGAGGGCTGTCGACTGCGAGCTTGGAAGCAGACAGGAATCCGCCTTCGGCCGTTTTGGCGGAAGGGCGAGCGCCTGCTGCTTCAAGGCCAAGCCCACCGGACGGATCCGCCTCAAACTCTTTTGTGGAACGGCGCATTTTGGATCGATGGGCTCCGCAGTTTCTGGCGGAAGCACGACCGCGTGACTTCAGCGCTTTCGAACGGCGAGCGCTACAAAAGAATCTGCTCTATTTGACCCTGGTCGCGTTGACCATCGCTAGCTGCATGCTCGTCCTATTTCTTGGCAGTCGGGCTTTCCAGGAGCAACAGCGGCTCTCGAAATTACGATCCGATTTTCTGACAAATGTTTCGCATGAGCTGCGAACGCCGCTCACTGCCATTCGGCTTCACGCAGAGACGCTGGAACGCCAGCTCACAACGAACCCTTCGCCGGCGGGATCAAGTCTGGAAACGATTGTGAGCGAGGTCGATCGCTTGAGTCTCTTGATCAACGACGTGCTAGAATTCACGCGTCTCGAGAACGACAAGAAGCGATACCTCTGGGAAAGCGTCGACTTGGCGGTCGTCATCCGCGAGAGCATGCAGCTTTTCTCGCAACAGTTGGCCGACCTTCGATTTCAAGTTTCGCTCGACTTGCCAGACAGCCTCGTATTAGAAAAGGCCGACCGGGGGGCGCTCAAGCAATGTGCGGTGAACTTGATCAGCAACAGTTTGAAGTTTTCGCCGCGGGAGAGGTATCTCGCCATACGGCTGCGGGCCCAGAATCATCAGGCCTTGTTGGAGATGGAAGACCGAGGAATTGGGATTAGATCCGAAGACCAGCCTTATATCTTCGACAAGTTCTATCGCGGAACGCGCCTCGATCCGGCACTTTCTGGCACCGGTCTGGGGCTCACCCTCTGCAAGGCGTTTGTCGAAGCCCACGGTGGAACCATTGCCTTGGAAAATCCTGTTTCAGGAATCGGGAGCCTATTCGTGATCAGATTACCGATGACCCATGCGAACTAACCAAGGCGGTCTTCTCCTGCGCGACGCTCCCAGCCCCGGAACTTCGACTGTCCTTTCCGGCAGCAGAGACTCTCGAAACAGTACCTTAACACTCGACAGGTCGACGCCACGCTGCGGTCGTGAGGGAGCGCCTGATCTCCTGCTCAATTCCAAATCTGGAGACCCGTTGCATGTACAAGATCCTTATCATTGAAGACGACCGTGCCATTCTCAAGGCTGTCGAGTCGAACCTCACCGCAGAAGGCTACCAGGTGGAAACGGCCACTGACGGACTGACTGGGCTCCAGCGGGCCAGCGATCCATCTCAGGATTTGATCCTGCTCGACCTCATGCTGCCAAAAATGCCTGGCGAAGAAATCTGCCGCAAGCTTCGGCAAAGCGGGATCACGACACCCGTCCTCTTCCTGACGGCCAAGAACGAAGAAGAACATCGCATCGCCGGCTTTGAGTTGGGAGCTGACGACTATGTTGCCAAGCCTTTTAGCATCCGAGAGCTGCTGGGTCGCATCCAAGCAATCTTGCGCCGGGCCGCGGGGCAGAAGCACTTGCTGGCCCATTACCACTTCGCCGATGTGTCCCTCGATTTCGTGAAAATGGAGGCGCGAAAGGGTGACCGACCAGTGATCCTCACGACCCGCGAGTTCGCCATCTTGCGCCTGATGGTTAGCAACAAAGGTGTGGTGATCTCGCGCGACAGGCTTCTGAACGAAGTGTGGGGCTATGACGCGTATCCGACGACGCGAACCGTAGACAATCAAATTGTCAAGTTACGACAGAAGCTGGAGGATGATCCCGAGAATCCCCGTTTTATTCTTACCGTCCGAGGGACCGGCTATAAGTTTGTGGGTGAGGCTTGAGGTAGTTCTCAAGCGCGAGGTACTTTCCTTAGCTCGTCGCACGGTTTGCCGAAGTGATAGGGGCGCTGGGGACACCAACGCCCGGTCAAACGCGGTCTATTGCAGCATGAATTCGGTTTGGCTGGTAACACTCTGACTCTGCGCGGCGTCGACAGTCTCCACCGTGAGCCGATACTTTCCCGGACTCAGGTCCTTCAGCGGCAGGTTGAAACCAATGGCCACCTCGGAAGGACCAGTAGGGTAGGTTGCCTCGCCCAGCGCAATCGGCTGCAGTTCGTTGGTCTGGCCTTTTTCGTCAACCAACTGAACTTTGGCAGTTAGATTTCTATTCTGCTCGCTTCCAGCCAGGTTGTAGAGTTTGTAAAAAACTGCAATCGGATTCTCGCGGCTGAGGCTATTTTCCACTGGTGGAAAAATCTGAATCCCCTTATAGATGAGTGGATCGGTTTCGTCCAGGAGCTTGGCTTGCACGTTCCTGATGAGTTCCGGCAACTGGGCCATTTCCTGACTCACTACCAAGCTGCTCGATGCCAAGCCACTCGCAGGCATCGGTGGAACCGACAAGGTTTGCTCGGAAGTACCAACCTTTCCCTTTTCATCTGCTATGGCCAGCTTCAGCTGATACTTTCCCGGCCGCAGCTTGATGTAGTTGCGATAGGGAATGTCGGAGCTCTGGAACAATCCCTCCTTGTCCTTGTCGACCGCCAAATTCATCGTCTCGCTGAAGCGCGCGGCCACGCTACCGTCTTCCGAATAAGCGACGCCCATGACATCCACGGCGTTTACCAGCAATCCACCTTTCTTTTTCAACTCGATGGTGCCGCGCTTGATCTTGGCTGAGATGGGGACACGCA
The DNA here is from genome assembly GCA_963752385.1 of uncultured Acidimicrobiia bacterium. GTDB lineage: Bacteria > Acidobacteriota > Terriglobia > Versatilivoradales > Versatilivoraceae > CAVVYL01. Next base: position 254,218 of record CAVVYL010000035.1, read on the forward strand.
CCAACTGGGGTGATTCATAGAAGTAAACGGGCCGGAAAATGATTGGCAGCTGAGTGACAGCGGTTGGGGAAGAGATCGCACTCATCAGGGAACGCTCGCCTTTCGAACCGGCCAAGGCATCGGGTGGGCGAGGATCCGTGTAGCCATTACGATGCTTCAACTTCACGCCTTTGGCTTCCGTCTTCACCTCCAATTTCCGATACTTTCCATCCCGTTTGAGATTGCTCGAGCTGAAACCCAGCACATAGTAGTTGCTGAGTTCCAAGTCCACTTTGTCCAAACCCTGGTTGAGGTTGTTGGTATTGAAAATGGCCAGACCACCGGTTTCGCTGGCCAACGAACGGAGAATGTTCTCCATCATCGCTTGCTGTTGGAACTGTTCGAACCGGGAATCCTGCTGGTTGCCGAAGGGATCTTGGCTCTGGCGTCCGCTACCGTCGTTCGGAACACGGCCACCCTGATTCCCAGAGTTTCCCGTGCCTTGGTTGCCGCCGGGCTGTGCTCCACCAGCGCCACCTCCAGCCTGACCAGCGCCACCTTGGCCACCACCTGCTTGACCGCCGCCAGTTTGGCCACCGCCACCTTGACCACCACCACCTTGACCGCCACCACCCTGTCCACCGCCCCCCTGGCCCCCCTGGGTGCCTTGAGTCTGGAACAATGAAGCCGGCAGCCACGCCGAGTAGTCTGGCCTGATGAGGTTAATCCCCGGCACCAAGCGCCGAGCGAACGCGGTGAAGGAAAACCCAGATCCCTTCCTCGAGTTTTCTGGAGGCCTAAGCTGTGGGGATTCCAGAAAGCTCTGGGAATTGCTGGCACCAGTAAGAGAGTTCAATCCACGCGCGTCGATGCTGTAAAAGGCCACGTTTGCCCGCTGAGCAGCCTGGATGGCCCCGCGAAGCTCAACCTGAGCATCGCTGGTGAGGCTGAAATCTTCCGAGAACATTAGCACCGATTTTCGACCCTTCACGCGCGACATGGACCCTGACAGCTGGCCGAGTGTGCGCAGCAAGACGGTAGCGCGGAACTTAGCTTGCTGGTCCAAGACTGGGCTTTGGCCGAAAGGATCGCGTTGGTCCTGCCGTCCTCCTCGCTGTCCGGGGTTGGTCGTTCGTGTCGGGTCCTGTCGCGACAAGCCTTGCTTCGTGGTAGGGTCCGCATGCGACATGGCCGGCTGGCGAATCGCTGCCACCACCTTGTCGGCATCGTGGCTGAAGTTTTGGACAATCTTTAAACTAAGTCCGTAACTCGCCACGGCAAAGAAATCCCAGGGACGCATGTGTTGTTTCACATACTTCTCCGCCGCCTCGCGCGCCATCTGAATCTGAGAGGCGGTAATGTTACTGTCATCAAAGAGTATCACCACCACTTTGCCGCGGCGACCCTGATCATCCACGTCCTTCAGGCTAACCGGCATGGGTTCGTCAGCTTTGTCCGTCACGGCATCGAAGCTGTCGATCTGCTGCTGCTTTCCGTCTTCGTAAACCCTGAAATCCTCTTTTTTCAGATTGAGGATTGGATTGCCTTTCTTGTCTTGAGCGATCACTTCCACCGTCACCAGGTCCACATCGACTCGGAGCGCGCCGCCTGAGGGACCCTGAACGGGTGCCGCCAATGTAGCTACAGCCGCGAGGCTAGATGCCGCTATGGCAGTCCCGATCAGGGTGGCCACCAAGGTTCCCAGCCGCAACGCCGCGGGTAGATAGGTCTTGAGATTTTTGTCTGTCATAACAACCCCCTTTTCTTGACTGGCGGCGCTCCCCACATAGTCCCCTTGCCAATCTTGCCAAAGGGCCTGGAGAGTCAAAGCATTCCAACTATGTAGCGTGTAGAGTGAACGTCGCACTCCAATCGTGATCCTATCGGGCGGACTACGGAACTTCAATCGTCTTGTTAATCGATCCCATCTTTGTGTGCACGCCTTCTCGCACGACCGCTTTGATTTTGTAGCGTCCTGGCGGAACTTTCATGTCCACTTTCGAGGAAAACCCGTGATTGAGCAAGGCGGCGTAGCTCGGGTCTGTCAAGTTCAAATCCATCGACTTTTCCAGCCCATCCACGAAATGATCGTTTTCATCGAACGCAACCACAACAAGGTTGATGAGATTCTTGTGGCGCGAATCTTCTTCCAGGAACTTCAGTCCTTGTATGTTGACTCGCGTCAGCAAGGCCAGCTGATAGCGCGAGTCGTCGACCTGAAAGTAGTTGTAGGAAAGCTCAATGGGAATCTCATTGAGATTGCCCGGGGCCTGGAGGGCCTCGAGAATATCTTCTTTCTTTCGCCGTTCGAAGGTTAGCTGTTCCTTAGGAGCGTAGTACCCTTTGCGGTAGCTCGCTCGAACTCCAACACGACTAACTTCAACCTTGATTTTGTGGTAACGCCCGTCCAGTTTGGGATTCGGGGTGGAATAGCTCAGGACGTAGTAGTAGGACTGGCTGTCCAAAATCTTCCTGATCCCGGACGCAAGATCGTTGGTGTTGCCTACGTGCAAGCCCCCTGTTTCACTCGACAACTGCCGCAAGGGATCTTCCTGCTGCCGCATGTCCTCAATTCGCATCATCGGCTTTTGTGCCAGTATGGCAAAGGACTCGCTGTTCACGCCAACTGCGACGTGGTCCTTTGCCTCGTAGTTGCTCGTGAAAAGACCACGGGCGTCGACCGTGTTCAGGACAACCCCCGAGCGCAAGCACGTGTCGACAACCTCTTGCAGTTCATAACGAACATAGTCGGACAGAAAACCGTCCGAGAACAATAGCAGCGACTTTTTTGCCTCGAAGTGCCGCAGGGACCGAACATGCTGCTTTACGGCAGTCAGCAGGCCCCGATAGCGGTATTGGTTCTCTTCGTACTGTTGGAACGCTGCAGAGCGGACCATGCCTTCAGCTACTTGAGGGGCGTTGGGAACTCCATCAAGCTGCCTGCAGATAATCGCTTCAGTTATGGCCACCTGAAGCGGGCGCGGGTCCGAAAGGTCGTTCCGGATTTTCTGCGCCTGGAGATCAGTCAGCTCAGGGCAGTCTGACCTTGTTACTCCAGACCGGTTTACCTTCTTATAGAGATCGTGAGCCAGCGACAGCAGCAATTCGCGGTCGCTCGTGAAGGGCTGATTGACGCTGCCAGAAGCCGTTAAGAGCCCGGCCACATCGCTCGGACCCAGCCCATCTGCCAGCGTTTTCGTTATCGCTTCGCGGACATAGCTGAAATAGGCAGGGTCGGAAGTGGCCAAATCGTCAACAACCAAGCTGATCATCCGAGGCTGCGTGGCTCCGGGATCTTCCTGCGAAGTCGCTTGCGGGGCGGCGCCTTTGGTGCCGTCACCCGGTTCCTGGACCACCTTGTAGGATTCAAGCGCAAAGGTATGAATGGGCTGAGGCTTGCCGTCCTCGTAAACCTTGAAATCGTCCTTGGTGAGATCTCTCAGGGGTTTGCCTTGGCTGTCGGTAACGGCGACGTTGACCACCACCACATCCACAGGCACGCGGAAGGTAAACGGCTCCGATTTCTCAGAGTCTTTCTTGCCCGAAGCATCCCGCTTCTCAGACTTGTCCGCCGTAATGGCGAACGAAGTCAGGAGTATTCCGGCAAGGCAGGGCACCCAAAACAACTGCTTCCGAAGTAGATTGCGGATTCGACGAAGCATACAGGGACGGATTCAGGTTGCCGGAATCTAAGAGGCACTTGAAGTTGATAATTCAAATTATGGTGCTTCTTATCGGGAAAGACAACAGTCAATTCCAGATCCAGGTTCCCGCATTGAAGCCCGTCCTAAAAGCCCTCGCGTTTTCCCGTCCGAGCCGGCTATCGAGTTCCCACGAGAAACACGGTGAAGGATCAGATCGCAGCTAATTGTTCTGGCCGCTCACGCCGAAGAATCTCTCGGAGGGAGCGTGGACATCAGAAAGATTGCCCTATTCTTTGCGATTGCATTCCTGCTGTTTGCAGTCGACCTGGGTTGCACTTACACCACCTTTGCGGTACTGGCGGTTCCGATCGAGTTCGAGGTGAACGAGGTCTTTCGTGACTGGGTAGTTCGTGACGGCTGGCTGGTATCAATCGGCAAGTTTACTGTCTTAAAAGCTTCCCTTTTCGTCTTCGCAGGCTGGATGATCTTTAAGACTCACAACCGGGTGGCTACCTTTATCCTGGCTCAATGCATTGTAAGCAACCATTTGGTGGCGATTTCATCCCATCCCACCCTCTGGTGGATGCAAAACCTGGAACATCGGGCACTCCTGCTCAAATCGATTGCCGGAGTTTCTCTGGTCCTCACTTTCTACGGCATCCGCTATTTGCGGGCGCGCCCGCGAGCGCCCCAGACCAAACCTCTGAGTGGAATCGGCTTGCCTATCTGCTCACAGAACCTGGTAACAATCAATTCAGGCAACTTGCCACCGCCGGGCATAGCATTCTTCGGCAGCCTCAATTCGTGCTCTGGCAGGACTTGTCAAGCAGGGACCTGAACCAACCGAGGTCGTTAAGGCCCCACCGCTTTCGCCCACCCTCCGGGCACTAGCGGTCAATACCGATTGTCAAAATAGTCTGAGATAATCTGGGAATGGTCGAAGGCAAGCGACGAAGGTAGAGCCTCTCGGCGAAAGATCCCCGCTTCGGCCGCATCGTCTTGACCGTGGGGAATGCCTTTACCGGTAGCAACGAATACTACGCTCACCGTATGGCCTCGTGGATCCCGAGCCGGATCGGAATAGACATGGAACTGGCGAACCAATTTCACAAGAAGTGAAGTCTCTTCAAGAGCTTCCCGAACGGCCGCGGCTTCCACAGTCTCGCCCCAATTGACGAATCCGCCGGGGATCGCCCAGCCATGCGGTGGAAACCTTCGCTTCACGAGTACGACCTCATCGGGAGATCCATTCATCTGAATGAGAACATCCACAGTCAATCGTGGAAAGCGCTGCTGAGGACTCATCCGCGTCTACCTTCGATAATGAACTTGATCTGATCCTTGAAAATGAAGACATTCGGCGCGTTGTGGCGTGTGATGCGGATGAAGGTTTTGTCGTAGTACTCGATCCAGCCCGAGATCTCCTCCTCACTGGCGAGCTTCACCGTGATGGGTGTCTTGTTTTGGATAAGGCGGGTCAAGTACATTGCCTCGGCGTTGGTTTGTTCTTCCACCCGATGGGCGCGCTGCACCATCTCGGCGATGCCATCTCGAGACTTGTGCCGAAAGAAACGCCCACGATTCCATTTCCTCATTGGGTTCTCCCTTTCTGACAGCCTTTCTCAGGCCAATGGAGACCTCTCAGAAGACTGACCTTGGCAAGGCTGAACAGCACAGACGTGGGTAGAACTCTCCATCTTGCCTAGCCGGCTGAGCGTAGACTATCGTTCCAGGCGGAGAGTCTAGCAGATCCTCCGCTCCCCACCCATGGTTTTCTGCAACTTGGGCCGCGCGTCGTCTCCATCGGTCGGCGCCTCTCACAGTCGAATTACTGACAGTGCCTGGGTGTCAGTAGCTCGCGCGCCAGCAAGGGCTGGGGGCACACAGCCTGGCCAGTCAGTCACTCTTGAAGATACCCGCACAGTGGCTGACTTTCCAATGCCTGTCGAAAGATGCTAGTATCCGGCTGGCGCTTGAAGTCTCAGGCCAGCCGAAAATCCTGCCAGATCGCATGAAGAAGGGCATCTCAACCTATCTTTTCGCGGAAGAACAGCTGACCGTCGAACAGCTGCAATCGGTTCGGGCAAGCGGTTTCGATGCTCTGGAAATCTTTGCTCTGAAGCCGCACTTCGACTACCAAAGCAAGAATGTCACAACCGGTTTGGCTGCCTGGCTTTCCGACCAGGAAGCTTTCTTACAGTCCCTTCATACACCTTTTTGCGCGGACTACCGTGCCGGGGCCAGTCGGCAGTGGCTTTCGATCAGCGAGACCGACAAGATTCGGCGAGAAAAAGCAGTGGATGAAATCCGGCGCGCGTTGGAGTTTGCCGAGAAGATTCCCTTTCCTCTGGCCATCGTGCACATGGGTGCTCCGGAGGATCGCTTCAGTTCCAGATCTCTCGATGCTACCTACTACAGCTTGGAGACGCTCATTCCCTTTGCACGGGCCCGGGGCGTGAAACTTGCTCTCGAGAATATTCCTAATGAGCTTTCAGCCTTGGAGCGCATGCGTCGCTTCTTGGAGGACGCGCGGCTGAAGGAGGTAGGTATCTGCTTTGACGTCGGGCACTCTCACCTTCAGGCTAAGCCCGCCAGCGAAATCCGGGACGGCGGTCCTTGGATTGTCTCGATGCACGTTCATGATAATCATGGGACCCAGGATGAACATCTGTTGCCCTTCGACGGCAAAGTTGATTGGCCAGGAGTTTTGGAAGCCCTGGATACGATCGAGTATCGGGGAAATCTGATTCTGGAGTTGAAGGCCTGGAATCGCCCGTCAAGCGAAGTCCTACGGCTGGCGAGCGAACGGTTCGACCGGTTCAGGAAGTGTCAGGAAGAATTACAGGAAATGAAGACCCGGGAGGGATGATGCCGGTTGTCAGCATCCAGGAACTTTCAAAGCACGATGGCCAGGAAGTGACCGTCCGCGGTTGGCTATACAATGTGCGATCCAGCGGCAAGATCATCTTTCCAATTGTGCGAGATGGCACCGGATTGCTTCAGTGCATTGCTTTGAAGAATAACCTTAATGCGGAGGTTTTTGAGAGGGCCCGGTCTCTAACGCAGGAGTCTTCGCTCGAGGTGACGGGAACGGTGCGCAAAGTTCCGGAAGGCAAGAGCGCGCCCGGCGGTTATGAACTCGATGTGCGAGACCTGACTGTCTTCCAACTCGTCTCTGTCGAAGAGCCCTTCCCCATTGCTCCCAAAGAACACGGGACTGAATTTCTAATGGATCAGCGGCATCTTTGGATTCGCTCCTCCCGCCAGCATGCCATTCTAAAGATCAGGCATCAGATTATTCGCGCCGTGCGCGACTTCTTTGATGAACGGGGCTTCACTTTGGTGGACACACCTATTTTTACACCGGCAGCCTGCGAAGGAACCACCACCCTATTTGAGGTGAGCTACTTCGACGACAAGGCGTATTTGACACAGTCGGGCCAGCTTTACAACGAGGCGACAGCCGCAGCTTTTGGCAAGGTTTATTGCTTTGGTCCCACGTTCCGGGCGGAAAAATCCAAGACGCGGCGGCATCTGACCGAATTCTGGATGGTCGAACCGGAAGTGGCCTATGCGACGCTCGAGGACATCATGGTGCTGGCCGAGGAGTTCATTACTTACATTGTCAAATCAGTGCTGCGTCATCGCCGCGAACAACTAACGGTGCTTGAGCGCGATGCCAGCAAGCTGGAGAGGATTGAGCCGCCGTTTCCACGAATTTCCTACGATGAGGCGCTAACCACACTCAAGAACAACGGATCCGAAATCGAGTGGGGGAGCGATTTCGGCGGGAGCGATGAGACCATTCTCTCGCAACAGTTTGATCGTCCGGTGATGGTGCATCGCTACCCAGCCCAGGTCAAAGCCTTCTACATGGAACCAGATCCCTCGCGGCCCGACTTGGCACTCTGCGTCGATGTGCTGGCGCCCGAAGGTTACGGCGAAATCATCGGCGGCGGACAGCGGGCTTCCAGTCTGGAGTTGCTGCATCAACGCATCCAGGAGCATGGCTTGCCGCCCGAAGCCTTTGAGTGGTATCTCGACTTGCGAAAGTACGGAACCTTTCCGCATGCGGGATTCGGAATGGGGATTGAACGCGCGGTCGCCTGGATCTGTGGACTGGAGCATGTCCGGGAGACGATCCCGTTTCCACGAATGCTGTATCGCCTGAAACCGTAATTTGAGTTGCCCGACCACAATCAATCCTGCCGAAGGTGGGGCATCGAAGATCGCGACGAATGGGATCCTGAATCCTCTAGCTTCTATCTTCGATCCGCCATCTCTTATCCTCTAACCGCTCCCCCACGGTCGTTGCTCTAAGAAATGAAACCTGTCACGATCATCGGTGTTCCTCTCGATCTCGGCTCCGGAAGGCGCGGGGTCGACATGGGACCGAGCGCTGTGCGGGTTGCAGATCTTAACCGCAAGCTGGCAAAGCTTGGTTACGGAGTGTCAGACGCTGGCGATGTTCCAGTGAGCATCGCCGAGACCCTTCACTTTGGCAGCGGTCAGAGCAAGTTTCAAAAGGAGATTCTGCAAACGTGCCAACACCTGGCCCGCCTGGTTGAGGAGACTCTGGCCATAGGCCATCTGCCGGTTGTATTGGGTGGCGATCATTCCATCGCCATTGGAACACTGGCCGGCGTTGCCAAGCATTTTCAGAAACTGCAACAAGCCATTGGCTTGATTTGGTTTGACGCCCATGCCGACTTCAACACTCCAGAAACCTCGCCCAGTGGAAACGTCCACGGCATGCCGCTGGCCGCTGCGGTGGGCGTGGGGCCGAAAGAGTTAGCAGGGTTTCATGATATCTGTCCCAAAGTGAAGCCCCAGAACACGGTTCTGCTGGGAGTTCGGGACATCGATGCCAAGGAAAGAGAATTGCTTGCGGCCTCAGCCGTACGTGTGTTCACCATGCGGGATATCGATGAGCGTGGGATGCGCAGTGTCGTGGAAGAGGCCATCCGGATCGCAACACAGCATACGGCAGGATTGGCCATCTCCTGGGATATGGACTTTCTCGATCCGGCTTTCGCTCCAGGCGTCGGAACACCCGTCAAAGGCGGGGCGTCCTACCGGGAATCTCATTTGGCGATGGAGATGATTGCCGACACCAATAAGCTGGTATCCTTGGAACTCGTGGAAGTGAATCCCGTGCTTGACCATATGAACACCACCGCGATCCTCGGGGTGGAACTCATCCAGTCGGCCCTGGGAAAAAAGATTCTTTGACCGTGAAGAAAGTAGAATAGTGGACGATTAGGAAACTTGAGACTTGAGGCGTGGGGCCGAAAGCTGTGAATCAACCGGAACGACCGAAGAACGGGACGATGAAATGATGGAAGGCTGCGGTAGGCATGGAGTTCCAGCCCGCCAAGCGGCCTCAAGTCTCAGGTCTCAAGCCTCGAGCCATTTTCTATGAGCAAACTCACCGTTGCACTCTTGTTTGGTGGAAAGTCAGGGGAACACGAAGTCTCCTTGCGCTCTGCCGGTTCCATTCTGAAAGCGCTGAATCGCGAGAAATACAACGTCATTCCGATCGGAATCACCAAGGAAGGCCACTGGCGAAGCGACCCGAAATTTCTGGAGGCTGCTTTTCCCCAGATCCTGGAAAACGGCAGCCCGGTGCTTTTGCCACCAGAACCCGCTCAGAACCATTTCTTGATGCAGGTGCCTTCTGACTCAAGGTCAATTGGGAACAGGGTCAAGGTCGATGTCGTCTTCCCTGCCCTGCACGGCACTTACGGAGAGGACGGTACCATCCAGGGGTTGCTCGACATGGCCAATCTCCCCTACGTGGGCGCGGGAGTTTTGGGTTCCTCGGTTGGAATGGACAAGGACGTCATGAAGCGGTTGCTCCAGCACGCTGGCGTGCCCATGGTCGATTTTCTTGCGTTCCTGGACAGCCAGTGGCAGCGGCATCCTGTCCAGATTCAGGAAGAAATCGAACGCCTGCTGAGTTATCCCTGCTTCGTGAAACCGGCCAACTTGGGTTCTTCGGTGGGGATCAGCAAAGTGCGGAACCGTGGCGAGCTGGCGCCAGCCGTGGATCTGGCAGCTCAGTATGACCGCAAGATCATCGTGGAGAAAGGTATCGACGCTCGCGAGATCGAGTGCTCGGTGCTGGGAAACGACGATCCCCAGGCCAGCTTGCCCGGCGAGATTATCCCGTCTCGCGAGTTTTACGACTACGAGGCCAAGTACATGGACGAGACCTCGCGCTTGCTCATCCCAGCTCCACTGGAAGACTCGCAGACAAAGACAGTCCAGGAGCTGGCCATCAAGACCTTTCTCGTAACGGAGTGCTCCGGCCTCGCGCGCGTGGATTTCTTTCTCGAGAAGACGACCCAGCGCATTTACGTCAATGAAATTAATACCCTGCCTGGTTTCACTTCCATCAGCATGTACCCTAAACTCTGGGAAGCCACCGGCCTCAATTACAGCGACCTCATCGACAAACTCATTCAACTGGCAATCGAACGGCACCAGGCCAGACAAGCCAAGAAGACGAGCTACTGACGCGCAGTCGAATGACGATTCAGTGTTAGACGTGCTCCTCGGCATCAACACCGTGAATACTTCTAATCCTCCTCTGCTTCTCCGTCAGGTTCAACGGTCTGTTATACGGCCGCACTCATCTCTTCCATGATCGCCCAATCAGTGGGCCGACAGACCTCGTGTGGCATCTCAGTTCATACCCGCACCGCTGCTGCGCGCGGTCACCGGGCTCATCCCGCCTTTCGGGCGAGGGCCGCAACGTGGAGGAAGGCCCAAAACGCGTCGGGATGAACGGCCCAGGCCCGGAAGGCGGCGGCCATCGCCTCCAGATCTGAACGAGATGCGTACCCGTACTCGACGGCCCGTTCCCCCATCGGGGAGGTTAGGAGGCGCTCGGCGTAGGACTCCCCCCACGCCACGGTCTCGGCAGGCGTGGCGTAACACCACAGGCTGGCCGTGATCTGGAGGTCCCTGACATCGGCGGCGTTGAAGAGCGCGCGAAGCTGCCGCCCGATCCGGGGTTCCCCGCCGTTCCGATACCAGGTCTTGAGATGAACCTCCACGAAGCGGTCGATCCAGGGGTCGGGTGGCCAGTACGACGCCGTGCCCCAGTCGACGTCGCGAACGGCAACGAGGCCACCGGACCGCACAACGCGTAACATCTCGCGCAGAGCGGTGTCAGGCTCGCGAAGATGCTGGAGCACCTGGTGAGCGAAGACGATGTCGAACGAAGCAGCGGGGAAGGGCAGATCGTACACGCTGCCCTCCTCGTACCGGAGGTTCTCCAGACCCCGGGCGGCCGCATCCTCCCGGGCGAAAGATAGTGTCTCGCGGGAGAGGTCAAGACCGATCGCCTGCCCCGGGGCGATGCGCTCGGCTAGCCCTCGAGTGATGCTTCCAGGCCCACAGCCGACATCGAGCAGACGCATCCCGGGCCGCAGCTCGGGGAGGAGAAAGGCAGCCGCCTCGTCGGCTGTCCGCCGTGCGTGCTGGCGTACGGTCGCAGGGGCATGCCCGTGCGTGTACTTTTCGTGCCTCAACGGCTCGCTGGCCATACCTCGTCCTCCCGGAGATCTCGTCACATTTCACGGGGCACCTGTCGCTGAGACCCGCCGTTGGTTCAAGAGTTCGTCCGGATAACAGTTCAAATGAGCCGTGCGCGGCAGCCCGATGAAGGCCCAGACGGTCTGGCGCGTCGGCTCCATTTTGAAGGTTAGGTGGCGCCACCTTGAGCCCGCCCCAATGTTCGATCAGATGCTCTGGAACGGCGAGTAGATCTTGGGAGCTAGGCGAGCGGCAGCCTTGACAAGCTCGCCAGAGGGAGATCCATAGATTTCAAGCGCCATATCACAGACACCGAGGATCGCCCCCAGGGTCGCGCCAAGATTTGCGATGTGCTCCAACACCGCTCCCGAGTCCTTGTACGTCTCTCGAACGACGCATTCCGTGTGGGTGTCGTTGAAGAACCAATCGTACTGTAAGGTGCCCGAGTCCCGTTCACGCACCGATCGCATGCACTGAGCGGCGAGCTCTTTGAATTCTTCGAGTTTGCCTTCATGAATCGTCAGACGGGCGGTCACTTGAATCGCGTCCATTGGTTCCTCCTGCCCTGATGAGGGGTGTCCTGAAGCCGATAGCATAGCCCAGATGATTGGTGTCCCAGTTAGGGAGTCGCACTCAACTCCTTGACATCGGCGCCTCCGCGCCGCCGCCCACGACTCTTCGAAGTTCGGCGTCGCGTCTTAATTCTCTGCTCTAGCGAACGTCTGGCGTTTTGCCCAAGCTGGCTTTCGTTGGCGGACCGGTCACCCAATTAACATCCCAGGCGGAATCGACCGTGATGAACACCAGGGCATCGTTTGATGCCCATGCCTGGTGGCGCATCTTTGCCGGGATGTAGTTGAAGCTGCCTGGTCCGAGCTGATGGCGGATACCCTCGTGCTCGAACGTCCAGGTGCCGCGTATCACCGTGTGAGTTTCATTGGCGCTGTGCCAATGCAGCGGGACGTGTATTTGCTTGGGCACGCGAATCATAAGCTGCGTGGCCTGGGTCACCGGGTCGACGCGCAGAATCGAGATCTGCGGCGAGTCGGCACCAAGTTCGGGGACGATGGTCTGCCACTGCCGGTCTTCGTATCTCGCGCTCATCGCCTGCCCGGCTTTCGCTTGCATGCTTGACTGCGCGACCAGAGCCGCACTGGCAATCAAGCTCAACAGCAACGTGAAAATTGGTCTTCGCATCATGCGACTCTTTTCAGCGACCGAATTTGTGTCTGTTCAGGGGCGGATTTGAGTCCGGCTAACGTAAGGCCGTTGAGCGGCGGCGGGTTATCCCCACGCCGAGTCGCCGCTATTCGGCTTCGAGCGGCGCGATCCCGTTGGGAGTGAGCTCGAACCACTCTGTCGAGATCCCCTGCCGGCACTATGGGACCCAGCCGGGCAGCTCCGATGCCTGCCTGATCCAACTCGCCACGAGGTCCTCGTCGAGCTGGTCGTCCTCGTGGATGTGGAAGTAGCGCGTGCCTTCGTTCTTGGACTCGACGGGGGGAAGAGGACGCAGCGACGTGCCGCGGAAGAAAGCCACCTTGACGTACTTCGTGAGGCAATGGATGCCGAGGAACCAACCCTGGCCCTCGATGCCGTAAAACGGCGAGTTCCACTTCACGGCCTTGCGCACGTTGGGCACGTTGCGCACGATGAGCGCGTCGAGGCGGCGCCCGACGTCGCGTTTCCAGCCCGGCATGGCCGCGATGTAGGCCTGCACGGGGGCGTCGCCGTCGGCCTTCGCGATCTGAGGGTTGCCGCCCGAGAGTAGGACGACGGCGACCTTCGCGCCTTCTCGCACCTTGATCGGCTTGGCCTCACTCGCACCTGGCTTGGCCTTCGCGCCTGCCTTCAGCGGGGACTTGGACTTGGTAGCCGACTTGCGTGGCTTGCTTGCGCGCGACGTGCCCTTGGCCTTCGGTTCACTCTTCTTTGGTTTTGGCGCCATGGTTCATTCTCCAACTTGTTGATACTCATCAAGGCCTCCCCTGGGAGCATACGAATTGGGTATGCTCCCGGAAGTGTCCAATTTCCACAAGGAGGAGACCTGATGAGATTCTACACCAAAGCCCACGCCTACTACTGTGGCATCGACCTGCATGCCCGCTGGATGTATCTGTGTGTCCTCGACCAGCAGGGGGAGGTCCTGCTGCATCGCAACCTGCGCGCCTGTCCCGAGGCTTTCCTGAAAGCCGATCGAACCCTTTCGCCAGGATCTGGTCGTCGCCGTCGAGTGCATCTTTACCTGGTATTGGCTGGCCGACCTGTGCGCCCAGCAAGGCATCGAGTTCGTCTTAGGTCATGCCCTCTATATGAAAGCCATCCATGGCGGCAAAGCCAAAAACGATCGCATCGATTCCCAGAAGATCGCCGTCCTGCTGCGCGGCGGCATGATCCCGGTGGCCTATGTCTATCCGCCCCAGATGCGCTCCACCCGCGACCTGCTGCGCCGCCGTACCTATCTGATGCGCAAACGGGCCGAGCTGCTGACTCATGTCCAACACACCAACAGCCAATACAACCTGCCTGAGATCGGCAAAAAGATCGCCTACAAAGCCAACCGTGCCGGCGTCGCCGAGCGCTTCTCTGATCCCGCCGTCCAGACCAGTATTGAAACCGACCTGGCCTTGATCGGCTTCTACGATACCCTGCTCAACCAACTCGAGCTGTTCATCACCCGTCAAGCCAAGGATCACGACTCTCAGGCCTTCTACCTACTACGCACGGTCCCCGGCATCGGTAAGATCCTGGCTCTGACGATTAGACAGCGCCTTCCCCAAGCCACCGAGATAGAAGGATATCAACGAGTGACCGCGCCTCGGAGATGCTCATCGGGTCCGCAGGTGGGGCCGTCGGCTCCACTCCATGCCGCGCTTCGTCACCCGCAGCGCTTACACTGTTGGCCGAATGTTTGAACCTGCTTAACTGTGCCCGGCTCGCCCATCCTCTACCGATAATGATTTCCGTTCCGCCCGCTGCGTCTACAATCACCTCAAACACTCGGTACAGATCGGTCCAAGACAGCTCGCGCTTTGTCGCGCAACCGCAGCGCCCGAGCAGCCTCTGGTGTATCGAGCGCCTTGACTAACCAACCCGGCGCTGGATCCGACGGTCGACGTTCTTCGATCGAGCCATCAGCGTGGGAGACCTTGAGCGACACGAGACCTCCCGTGACCCTCACTACAGCGGGCTCGATTTCCACGAAGATGTTTCGCGTACCGTCTGGACGAACTTGAACAACGCTAGCGATCCGAAGCGGACCGTCGCTCTGAAGGAAGAGTCGACAAAGACCGGAGAGGCTTTCGACGATCGGTGTGGCCTGTCGGCGCAACTCGCTAGCATCAGCCAGTCCATTTAGCCACGCGGCCTTGAGCACGAAACCGTCGGTCGTTCGCACTATCTTCGTCGGCCGGTCCCTGAAAGCCTGGGACAGTTCCTCTAGGACCGGCTCAGGACCGCCCAAGACGATTTGCCATTCCATCGGTTCCCCCGGTGCTGTACCCGCCTGTCTCTAACGAGTCCGCGTGGAGCCGCGCCGCGCGAGGCAGGATACCACCGAGCGCGGAACCCGGCAAACGCGCACCCGGGCCAGAGCGTGGCTACCCGGTGAAGAACACGAGCAGGACTGCCGTTACGCAGCTAGCCCATACGACTCGTCCAAGTGGCCATTCGTGCTTCTCTCTCGGCGGCCCCAGCAACTCCCGTGATTTCGGCAGTAACGACTCGTAACATCTGCCGAGCCGCTCCCTGAAGGTCTGCAGGGAATGATTCGATTGAGCCACGCGGTCGGAGATGGCCCAGGAGATGGCGATCATAATCCCGGCCACTACAGCGCTGATCAGCACCGAATGATCATCGATGAGCTGCCGAACACCCAGCAAGCCGAAGTTCGCGACCACGCCTTGATAGGCTAGTTGCCAGCCCCACTGCTTGGCGCGCTCGATGTCCTCCACTGCCTGCTGGTAGATTGCCATCAGCTCAGCGTGGGCAAGCTCGTCCTGTTCTGCAACAGAGGTCTCTTCTTGCTGTCTAAACGCCCCGGTTAAGCGGCGGGCCGCAGGCCCGTCCCGCTTGAACCGGTTGTTGGGCGTCACGGGGTGGATTGCTGCCCGAGCGGTCTAGATTGACTGGTACGGCGAGTAGATCCGCACGGGCGAGCCTTCGAGTGCCTTCATTAGTTCCGGGCCGGGCGTTCCGCAGATCTCACCAGAGGCAGAGCATGTCTCCAAAAGTGCGGCCATCGTTTCCCCGAGGTTCGCGGTGTGCTCAAGCAGGGCCTCGGAGTCACGATATCTCTCGTATACCAAACACTCGGAATAGTCGCTGCTGAAGAACCAGTCGTACTGCAACGTTCCGGTGTCCCTGGTGCGAACCGATTCCATGCACTTGGCGGCGAGACGCTTGAATTCCTCAAGCTTGCCATGGTGGATCTTGAGCCTAGCAATGCCCTGAAGCTCGCTCATAGCTTTTGCCCCTCGAAAGGTATCGTAACGCCCAACGCTGGCTCCAGCGCTTGGTTCTATGAAAGGGCATGTCAAGAACAAACTTCACCCACGGCATCTGCCAGTGCAATTTTCATTGGCAGCTTGCCCCTTCTCCGTCGGGAGTTGCCTCCGATCTCCTTAGGTGCCCCCAGCTTTTCTCTCTCTCCGCGCTGCGCGCGGCCGCTGTGGTCCCCTTGCGGAGTCCGGTTACTTCAGCTTCAGATCCCTTCCGTTGGGTGCTCGCGCTGAGACTTCGTCGCTGCTTCGGGACGGCTTTCTAGCTGAGGTGATTGCTTTGCAACTTGCCAACCACGGTTCTATTGGAGGCTCAAGGCCTACAGCTATCTCCGGTCATGCGAGACCTCTGAGGGCTTCTGTCAACTGAATTTTGATCATGAACGTCACGATTGCGGCTCCAGTTTTCCACAAGGATTTGGCTGCAGCAGTTGATCGAACAGTTGGGGTAATAAGCTCGCCGCCGACTGGCAGTCAGCACTAGACATGGAAAGCTCGGGCGTCGGGACGAGGGTAGCTTTCAGACCGCGGATCTGGCGTTGTCGACAGCGGGTCACGTGATGGGCTTCATTGTAGAAAGTATGGTCCTGCCAGCAGCGGAACAGAATACGGATCCACTGATAGGCCAGCGCCCGAACGGCCGCCTGATGCTTTTTGCCTTCTACCCGCTTGCGCTCGTAGAAGGCCGCAGCCCAGCCAGGCTGCTGGCGCGACAGGTTGGCGTATTCATGAAACGTCTGCAGCAGGAATTTAGGGCAGGCCCAACGACGATGGACCCAGCGGGAACGGCCACTCTGCTGCGTGACCGGAGCGATGCCCGACAACTGTTGAACTTCGCGGGCCGACCGGAAGCGGTCGCGATCACTGCCGAAAGCGGCCAACAGGCGAGGTTGGAAAACGGGCCCCGCTTTTGGAAAACTCTCGAAGATGTCATGGTCCGGATGCTGAGCAAACAGCTCAGCAATCTGACGGTCGAATTCCTGGATGTGGGGAATCAGGGCTTTCAATTGCGCGACCACGGTCCGCACTCTCAGGCTGAGGCTGGCCACGATCGCTGGGTCAGTGGTCAATGGCTGGGACTGCCGGATCTGTTCCAGACGCCCCTGGATCAGCTCGTCCCGACGACAGCCGTGGCGTCGATAAAACTGACGCAACCGGCCTGGGGTTGTCTTTCGCAGGGCCTCGAGGGTGGGCCAGCGCTGGAGAAAGTCGCACGCCTGTAAGGTGTCGAGTCCTCCGGCACACTCCAGGGCTAGCGGATAGTAGCTTTTTAGTAGGCTGGTGAGCTGGTTGGTCAGGCGCGTCTGCTCATCGACGCTCTGGCGCCGGTATTCCACCAGTAGTTGCAGCTGGCGGGTGGCAGCGGTGTCAGCCTTCCAGAGCCGTAACCGCTCGGCGTGTTTCTGCACCATTTCCCGCAACAGATCGGCGTCATTGGGATCGCCCTTGCTGCCACTAGGATAGAAGCTCTCCCGGTAACGGGCCAGCGATTTGGGGTTGATCGGGTACAGGCGCAGGAACTCGAAACTCATCAGAGCATACAAGACGGCGCCGCGGGATTGTTCCAAAGCCACTGCGACGGTCCGGCCCGGCCAGCGCGATGCCAGTTGGCTGAACCACTCGCGCAACTGCTTCTGCTCGACCCGGTAGCGTTCCACCTGGCTCGAATCAGCGGCTTGCAGACTGATGACCTGCTTTTGGTCCGCCCAGTCTAACCCGATCCAAGCCGCAATGTCGGTCTGAGAAGTGGAAGAGGGTGTCATGGCCTTAAGCTCCTTTGGATTGTGGATGCCCACACTTGCCAGAGCCGACGCTCACCCTTATAGTAGAGTCCTCTAGGGACAGCCTCTGAGTCAGGCGTCCAGGCTCCTGGCGCGGCGCCCTGCTCGAAACTCTCGCATAAGCCATCGCATGGCTGGGGGCATGATTCGTAGCAGGGCGCTGTGTCGGGCTCGACTGGACTATCGCCGCAGCCAAGACTGGATGTCGAGAGTTTTTTTCTCCGCGCTGCTTTTTCCACAAATCCACAGCGTCCACAAAGAAAGAAAAAGGAGCAAAAAGAAAGAAAACTGCTCCTGCTGTCCATATTCAGATCGCACCTACCGGTGCTCTGAATACCTATAAGGGGGCATACAGTTCGGCAAGGTCCTCAACCTAAAAGTGCTGGGACACCAAGCGCTTTGATACTCTCCCTCGACCTGTTGCACTTCCGATTCCGGCCACTTCAGGCGGCGGCCCGCGGTTCCTCTGAAACGGCTTCTCACCCGGTTTCTAGGCCGCCTGCTCGTTCACCTTCAGCTCATCGAACCCCTCTCCTCTCTTCCACAGCGTCAAGGTCACCGCCGCAATCTTTCTGGCCAATGTCAGCCGAGCCAGCTCTGACCGCATCCCTTTCGCCATCAGTCGGTCATAATAACTTTCAAACGGGGCTTGGTGAATCCCATCCAAGGCGGCACTCTTGAAGACGTACTTCAGTCGATGATTGAAGTTGGGATTCAATCCTCGCGTCATCGGCGCTCGCTTGCGCTTCTCCGCTTTCCCCTCTCGAAACTGATAGTCCGCACTCGAGCGCGTCACCACTGCCAGCCCACAGTAGGCCCAAAACTGCCGCTTGCTCCGAAACCGGTGAGGACTGGCTACCTTCGCCAGGATCTGAGCAATCCGGATCGGCCCCAACACTGGAATCTGTTTCAAGATCCCGTAGGCCGCATGACGTCGCGACTCTTTCAGCATCGCCTTCTTGGCTTCCCGCCTCAGTCCCCTCAGCGTGTCCAGTTGCTGGTAGAGAATCCTGGCCCGCTGACCCACTCCGGGCTCGGTCAACTTCTCCAGCCATTGTTCCCGGTTCCGCTGGTAATAGACGTCTCGGCCCGCGCAACGGATGGCTCGTCCCCGATAAATCGCCTTCACCCGATTCATCACCCGCGTCGTATCGCTCACCAGCGAATCGTAGCTGTGGACCAGTTCCTTCAGCAGCCGTACTCCCGGCGTCCCGTGGTACACCGGCTTCAACTGTCCGCATCGCAGCAGCTCAGCCAACTTGTGAGCATCCACCCGGTCGGCCTTATTCCCCACCGCCAGCAGTTTGTTCATCCGCGGATTGCACACGATCACTTCCGCCACCAGCGGCTTGACCATCTCATACAGCCAGGCCGCCTGCGCCCCTTCCTCGAACGTCACCCGGATCGTGCCTCGCAGCCCTTTCAGAAAATCTCGGATCGCTTCGGCCTCGGTCGCCAGGATCGATTCCATCACGCTCTTGCCTTTCTCATCATGCACTGCGGCTACCGTGCTTGACTGATGCACATCCAGACCAACATACTTGTCTGCCATAGGGCGTTTCCTCCTTGTGAGTTCAGAGTCTTTTAAGCAACTCCAAACTATCACGAGAAGGGGCGCCCTTTCATATTGCGTTCGGCCCGGGGACTGGTAGCGACACCAGACCTCCCCCTCAACCTTGGTAACCGGGACAGCTGAGAGGCTGACGAGCCTTTGCTCTCTACGGCCCACTATACTCGAACTGTCCAATGAGGGAGGATCGCCCCGAGTATGCAAAGCCCAGATTGGGGTCTGTCAGCTTCAGCATCGTGGAACGCCGCACATAGGTCGGTCCTGTGTGGAATGGGACGGCCAAGCCACTGACTTGAGGATCAAGCGGTGGCGCTCCCGGCATGGGATTGGGCACCCGTTCTGACCCCACCTCTAACAACCCTGGCACGGTGATGCGATGCTCACCATTGACCGTCTCAAACGCGATGGGAACCTGCTTGGGCTCCAGGTGATGCGCGATCAATCCACTCAAGACGGCAGGCCAGCCGCCCGCCTGACCAGAGAAAATGGCGCCTAACGCCTGGATCTGTTCCGGGGTCGCCCGTGCGTCCAGATAGGCACCAGCCGTCCAATCCCCAGCAAAGGCATAGCCGGGAATACGCACATAGAGCACCACGTTCATGCCATCGAGCCGAAGGTTCCCATACTGGCCCTCCTGAATCCGCCACCCAAGGACCGCTTCACAGGGAACCTGGGTGGGGTTGCTGCCAAAATTGCAGGGACACGTGGTGTCGCAACTACAGGCCTCCAGTATGTCACCCCGCATATGCCAGGAAGTCTCTGTTACCATGATTCCCCTCCTCTTGCATCATTGTGGATCTCAGACGAAACAGCGGACGATGGCCGTGAGGTATTCTGTTCACATGAGCTATCTCCTTTGAAGCCCAACGCTCTTTTAACCGGCGCGGGCCACGATAGCGAACATTGCGCCGCCGTCACCCCGCGTCCGGTTGAAAAGAATGTTGGGCGACAACCTCATGACTCCATCCACTCAAAGAAGGCGGTCGCTTGATTCCAGAAGCCTTGAAACTGCTCCCAATCGAAGGGATCCGGTTCAAGGGGCTTCAAGGCCCAGCTCCTTTCTCCGGTTTGCTCCTTGCGGTATAGGGACTCATAAGTTAGATACGTGAAGTACTCCAATGAGTCGGCGGATTTCGGAATGGGGTACCGGCCGTCCCAGACGATGCACTCGGTAAGCAGGTGCAACAAGCGTATGTCTCTTGCCTTCAGCAATGGAACACCTGCGTGCTCCGCCAACTCTACGAGGTTATGAACATGCAAGACGTTCTTTCCCTGTACGACGGCAATTGCCTTGTAAGCCAACTCTAGCGCCATTCCGGATAGCATCCGATATACGCGCCAGGTCGCGGTGGTCATATCAACGGCGTCACCTAGGCCAAGCGCCGGAGCAATGCCTTGCGCCGCGTTGTTCTGCATGCAGTACCAGAGGGCGCCGGCCGCCGCATGCAGGTTCGACGCCTTCTCAAGCCAATACTTCGGCTCGTTTGCGATCTCAGCGTGCGGTCCGATCGGCGTCGCCACTTGTTACATGCCTCTTGTCGCCCAACGATCCCGCTTCAGCCGCTCACCGCCGCTTTTTGGCTGGGTCGGCTGGAAGCGGCGGGTTAGATGGCCAATGTGCTATGTTCCCGGTTGATCAAGGCCCGTCAACGCGGCGGCTCCGAGCCGTCCTCGCGCTGACTCCATCTGTCCGACCGCGTCGACTGTCGCGCTGGCCTTCGCGAGTCCGAACAATGGCATTCCGCTGTACACGCACTCGTATTCTCCGGCGCGGACTCGGTAGGTCTCATGCCAGATACCCACGTCGTCTCGACTCTTGCCCACACGCTTGTTGAAGGCCACCCAGGCCGGCCAGTGTAGTTGGTTTGCGTCTCGCGCGTAGGCTTCGAGATGGTCGAAGGATCGCCAGTACTGCACGATGACTCCCAGACTCATGATGTGTCCCAAGAAGCCCGACTCAGGATGCCGCTCAAGCTCCCCAATCATCCTAGGCATCGCCTGGAAGACGGGAAGCCACTTATGGAGCTTCCACGGCTTGTTGATTCGCATGCCGATCAAGAAGACGACGAAGTCGCCCTCGATCTTGGCTGTCACGCGCTTTGCAGCTACCTTCGCCACTGATCTTCACCTCCTCACTAGGTTGGCCATCTAACGTGCAGTTCAGCGGCGGCACGCTAACGGATCATGCGCGCCGCGAGCGCACAATGGCAACGCCGCGCTCGCGGCGCGCACATGATGCCGTATCACCGTCCGCTGCAACTGCGTGATACTCATCAAGGCCTCCCCTGGGAGCATACGAATTGGGTATGCTCCCGGAAGTGTCCAATTTCCACAAGGAGGAGACCTGATGAGATTCTACACCAAAGCCCACGCCTACTACTGTGGCATCGACCTGCATGCCCGTTGGATGTATCTGTGTGTCCTCGACCAGCAAGGGGAAGTTCTGCTCCATCGCAACCTGCGCGCCTGTCCCGAAGCCTTCCTGAAAGGCGATCGAACCCTTTCGCCAGGATCTGGTCGTCGCCGTCGAGTGCATCTTCACCTGGTATTGGCTGGCCGACCTGTGCGCCCAGCAAGGCATCGAGTTCGTCTTAGGCCATGCCCTCTATATGAAAGCCATCCATGGCGGCAAAGCCAAAAACGATCGCATCGATTCCCAGAAAATCGCCGTCCTGCTGCGCGGCGGCATGATCCCGGTGGCCTATGTCTATCCGCCCCAGATGCGCTCCACCCGCGACCTGCTGCGGCGCCGCACCTATCTGATGCGCAAACGGGCCGAGCTACTGGCTCATGTCCAACACACCCACAGTCCATACAACCTGCCCGAGATCGGCAAAAAGATCGCCTACAAAGCCAACCGTTCCGGCGTCGCTGAACGCTTCTCTGATCCCGCCGTCCAGACCAGTATTGAAACCGACCTGGCCTTGATCGGCTTCTACGATACCCTGCTCAATCAGCTCGAGCTGTTCATCACCCGTCAAGCCAAGGATCACCATTCTCAAGCCTTCTACCTGCTACGCACGGTCCCCGGCATAGGTAAGATCCTGGCCCTGACGATTCTCTATGAGATTCACCAGATCGCTCGCTTCCCGCGCGTGCAGGAGTTTGTCTCCTATGGCCGCCTGGTCAAGTGCAGTCGCCAGTCGGCTGGAAAGAACTATGGTTTTTCCGGTAAAAAGATCGGCACCGTTCACCTGAAATGGGCCTTCTCGGAAGCCGCTGTCTTGTTCCTGCGCCACAACCCAAAAGGTCAGAAGCTACTGGCCCCGGCTGGAAACCAAACACGGCCAGGAAAAAGCCCTCACCGTTCTGGCGCACAAGCTGGCACGGGCCGTCTATTTCATGCTCCGAAGGGAGAAAGCCTTTGACTTGACCCAATTTCTAGCCGCTTGACGGAGGGAGGCCGGTGAGCCCGACGCCTAACTGGACATCCCAGGGTTCAGCCTCTCAGTCTGCGCTATCGGTCCTATCGCTTGTGGCTTCGACCACGCTTGTGGTGCTGCTAGGCTCTCTACCCTGATCCCTCGCGCGTTGATTGGACACTGGCTGCCGCTCCGACCCAAAAAACGTCGATACCTGACGAGTTTGCCTCGCGCTCTGCCCCTTGCCCGAGCCTGGAGATAACGGGACAACTCACGCCGAGTTGAGCCCCACTTTTGAGTAGGACGGTCCGAGGGTACCGA
Source organism: uncultured Acidimicrobiia bacterium (assembly GCA_963752385.1). Classification (GTDB taxonomy): domain Bacteria; phylum Acidobacteriota; class Terriglobia; order Versatilivoradales; family Versatilivoraceae; genus CAVVYL01. The sequence goes on from CAVVYL010000035.1 coordinate 276,916, forward strand.
TGAGTTTCTAGGACGCTGGGAGGCCCGTTCCTCCTGGCTGGTCTCAGGCTGGAAAGGGATCACAGATTCAGCCCGAACCACCGAGCCTCGATAAGTGTTTGGCGCAGACACAGGTCTGTTGCCCGCTTTGAAACCAAGTCAGAAGGCTCGAGAAGAACCGCTGGGTATCGTTGGTTAGCTTGCGAAGAGTCGTCACTTTTTTCGCTTTTCCCGCCCCAGGGTGGAGTTTGTTTTCTTGACTCGGGGAGTCCTTATAAGGGTCGGGCGTGATCTCCCGCCGCAGGAAACGTTCATGTGGCCCATTTCGACTGACGCTCATCACCGAGGACGACCGAAAAACAAGACATAGCCGTCGGCGTCCTTGAGCTCGAAACCACGCAAACCGTCATCAGTGTCTTTCAGTGGCTCGGAAAACTCGACATTGCGCGAAGCAAATTCGGCCGCCAGTGCGTCAGGATCCGGGACGTCAACGAATGCGTCCCAGCGGGCGATACCTTTTTTGACGTCTCGCTTGTAGTTCGGCAGTGGAGCTACGCCAACGTCTTTGAGCAGGATCTGCGCACCGCCCCTGCGAACGATGCCGAAGAAGATGTCGTCAGGAGCAGGCCCCTGGAAGGTGATCTCAAATCCAAGCTGGTCTCGGTAAAACGAAAGCGATGACGGTACGTGGCTCACGATAAAAAAGGGTGAGATGCCGGAAATCTCTGCTTGTGTCATGTGGACTCCTCCGTGCTTTAGGCCCAACGCCCCGGTTCAGCGGCGTGAGCGTCATCGCGTCATAATACCTTCAGGTCCTCACTTTAAACACTAGAGGTGTTTAGGACCGCGTTACGTCAACGTATGCTCGAAGACCTGCAACTCCACAGCATGTCGGAACGGACCCAAGAATGTTACCTGCGGGCCGTTCGTCAACTTGCCGACCATTACCACAAGCCCTATGCGGTCGCGCGCATGCCGTTGCTGTCGCTTCACCGTTCCCCCTCACGGCGGTAGGCGAGGGGCTGGCAGCCCAGCACGCATTCGCCTCCTGCTTCCAGGAAAGCGCTAATAGCCTCTTGGCGGCGCTGTTTGGCGCGGTGCAAGATGGCCTCAAATTCCGGCGTGGTGCGAAGCGGCATAAGCCAGGGATCAAGCTCCATCGCCGGAGCGCAGCAGTAGCCCCGATCGACGGTCTCGCCGAGCGCTTCCAAAGCGCGTCGCGGCTCTCCCAGGCGGACGAGAATGCGCGCCCAATAATACAAGCCTTCCGGATCGCGGAACTTTTTCGCGAGGAGGTGCTCCAAGGCCTGGAGGCTTTCCCTTCGTTTTCCCTCCAGCATCGCTCGCTGAGCAATGGTTAGGTAGCGGAGCAATTCGGAGGGCGGCATGCGCGCCTCTGCCTCTCGGAGCAGGGCCAGGGCTTCTTCTTCACGCCCCATCAGGACCAGCGCCAAAGGGCCCACGTAACTGAGGTCGCGTCCGGCGGTTTCCAACACACGTGGGTAATCGCCCATCATGAAACAGGTGTGCGCCACGCTGGTGGAGATTTGTGGGTCGATGCGCCGGGCCTTCTGGTGGGCGGCCAATGATGCTTCCAGCAGGCCGGAGTATCGGCAGAGATGCACCAGTCCGGCAAAGAGATCGGGGTCATTGCCGGCTACCTGGGCCCGCCGCAGCAGGCGGTCCATGCCCTGCTGAGCGCGCCCGCGATCCGCCTCCAGACGTGCATGCAGATTGTGCGCCAGCGACAGGTCGGGATTCAGTTCAAAGGCTCGGCGGAAAGCCTCCTCGGCCCGGGGAAAATAAGTCTCCGGATCCTCACCCCACTTCGCTAGCATCCAGTGGCATCTACCCAACCTCGCCCAGGCCGGCGCATATCGTCGATCGAGCTCCAGGCACCGCCCGTAAAGATCGCGAGCTACTTCCACATTCGCATAGTCTTGGGCGACTTGGTTGGCGCGGAGATAAAACTCATAAGCTGTAGCGCTGGCCGGCACGTCATGCCTCAGCATGCGGTGCTCGTGAGCGGTCAGGGAAAGAGAGAGCGCATCCACAATGCCGTGAACGAGGTCGTCTTGGAGCTGGAACATGTCGCGCAAGGCCACCTGCGCGGTCTGCGACCAGATCAAGGTGCCGCTCGGTACCTCGACCAGTTGGGTGCTCACCCGAATCTGGTCTCCGGCCCGCAGGACCGTTCCCGTGAGGGCGACGTCTACGTCAGCCTCGGTGGCGATGGCCTTGAGGTCTGGGGACGACCCGGCGAAGCGGGAGGCTGTCAGGCTAGACCGTACTATCAGCGAGCCTAGCCCCGATACCGAGCCCGTGATTGCGTCCGGCAGGCTGAAAGCTAGAAAATCCGTGTCCGCGTCGGGACGCAGGGTCCGAAACGGCAGGACGATTAGACGCCCCATCCGGCGCACTGGCGGGCCTGCGCTTAGCTCCGGCTTTAAAGAAACCGCTCGAATTTCCAGGGCCATCGCCACAGCGCTCGGGTAACGCTCCCCCGGCCTTCTCGCCAGCCCGCGACGAATGATCTGATCGAGAGGGGCAAGACCCGGTGAGCTACCGAGCGTCGGGGGAGGTTGGTTCAAGACGGAGTGGAAGACCGCCATCGCCGATTCGCCCGGAAACGCTCGCTTGCCCGTCAGCATCTCAAAAAGGATGGCCGTTGCCGAAAACAGATCGGATGGGCAACCGAGCGGGTGTCCCTGCAATTGTTCTGGAGACGCATAGTGGGGGGTACCTAAGAAGGTGCCAGGCAACGTCAGAGCCGTGATAATTGACACCTCCGTTTCCGTCGATGCGGGCTGAATCGCACGGGCCAAACCAAAATCCAACACCTTGGGCCCGTGTGCAGTGAGGAATACGTTAGACGGCTTCAGATCGCGGTGTACGATCTCCCGGCGGTGCAAGGCCTCCAGGGCGGCCAGCAATCCCAGCATGACTGGTATCGCATCGGCGGCCGAAAGGGGACCACGGTGCAACCGCTCGGCCAGCGATTCTCCCTCCAGCAGCTCCATGACGATGAAAGACCGCCCATTCTCCTCGCCGATCTCGTATATCTGGCAGACGTTCGGATGATTCACTCCGGCGCCCGAACGGGCCTCGCGCCAGAAGCGCCGTTGAGCCCATGCGTCCTCGCTGCTCTCGCGGATCATCTTGACCGCCACATGGCGGTCGAGGCGCTCATCATGGGCCGCATACACCACACCCATACCGCCCTCTCCGAGTTTGCGGAGAATTCGGTAATGTTTGATGTTTTCAGGCGTGGGTACCAGGCACATAAGTAGGATTTCAAGCCAATGCGAAGCCTGGAGCTACCGATCGTACGCGGCAGATATTGTATTTCGGGTCGGACCGAGCCAAGGTAGCGTGGAATGGAGTTATCGGTTCCAGAATAAGATGTTCTTCAGGCTTGGAGCTGTCTCTCGTCGGTAACAACTCATTCCTTGCTGTCACGCGGTAGAATCGCCGACAAAGTGTAAAGAGTCTCCCGGCGACAAGGTCTATGCCGACGGCTGCGTGTCCGCGCTGGGCCCGTAAATCGCGGGCACTTTCCCACCCATGGCGCGCAAGTACGAGCTTAGTTGGCCGCGGTGGTGAAGGGAGTGCTTGAGCATGAGCGACAAAAAGCCGATGCCAGGCATCTGTAGCTGCCCTAGGTAATCAATTTCCCCGCATAGCTGCTCGCCAGACATCGCACGAACACGTTTGATCCCCGCAGGAATGTTCTCTTTGTAACGAGCGATGGCATCGGCCGGGGTCATGATTCCGCAGGCGTCGGATTCATCCGAACGCGGCAGAAACGCGCCATCCGCCGTACAGTTCAATATCCGTTCGTCCTCCAAAGTGATGTGCCGGAGCAATCCGAGAGCAGTCATCGAGACCGGGTCAGGCTGGTAATTGAGCTTCCCAACAGGAACCGCTCCAAACACGCGGAGCGTCGTTTGCATTTCATTCTCAAGTTCTCCGATAAGAAAATTGGCTACGACCTTTGCTTCATGGGGTTCCATATCTATTCTCCTTGAGGAGTTGGTTAGCCCGCAAGGGGTTTGAATTCAGGTGGTACTGGAACCATCGACTTGAGGCGAGATTCCAGCCCGCCAGCCCATCGCGGCGGTGTATCTCCCTAAACTGCGTAGTTTTCACGCAGTCTGGGCGGTTGTTAGGCCAGGACCCGCCCCCAGGCCCCGCATGCCCGGTCCCTGTTTTATCACGCCCCGCGCGCCACCACGCCCGCGCGCACCCACTGACCCCGGACCGCCGTGCTGGCCGTGGCAGCTCCTGACAAGGGAGGGAGCGTAGAGAAACGGCTCCTGACACCTTTTGTTCTCCCTCTCCTGCCTGCCCCCCGACCTCACCCGTGCTGTTCTACTTGCGTGACACTCTCCGATCAATGCTCGACACATAATTGCCGGGAGGAGCGGTCGCGATTCTGGCTATTGCCTCGCCATTGGGCGCGATGAATAGATCGAAGGATGGCCCATTGGGCACCGTGTAGCTGCCCGTACAGTCCGCGTTGACCGTATAGCTTATGGGAGTGACGAAATTCTCCAGCACGATTTCGCTGCCGACGCGGACCGTCACTGTGTCTGTCCCCGTGCCGTCTCCATTGAAGATATGATATCCGGCGTCAGCCCCTGGCGTCGGCTCTGTTACCCCGAATGCTGGGGGGAGAAGCGTTCCGGAAGCTGCAAACAGATACCGCCCTTTCAGCGTTTTCAGAGTGCACGTTGGCTCATCCTCTTGTTCCTCTGCATATCCTGGCTCCATGGTGATGAGTCCCACGGTGATGAATATCCCTATCCCAATCGCCGCCCAGAGTCCTACACGATTCATGTTGATTCTCCTTTCATACGGAATGTACAAGGTCTGCGTTAATGGTATGGGTAGTGCTCGTCGTGCCGTGTGTAGTCGGGCATACTCCTCTCTTTGCGGGTGTATAGTTACAGTCGATGGACGGATCCCTCCCTCCACCTCTGCTTCAAAACCGTGCGTGCCGCTTTTGCGGCACACGGCCCCTCAGTGATGTGCCCTCTGTCACACGTATCTGTCCGCCTGTCACAGACAGCCGGGCAGACTTGTGGTCTGACGTTTCACGCCTCCCCCTTGCGGGGCATCGCTCCCTCACGCCGCAGCACGGGTTCTAGCGCTTCTTCAGCGTTATTCCTTCCGATCACCTGCACCTCACCATCCTCACGTCAGGTAGGTGGGACTTAGTCGCGTCTCCCTGTCAGCGTTTGCTGACAGCGACGTGATCGACAAACTCATTCAACTGGCAATCGGGCGGCACCAGGCCAGACAAACCAAGAAGACAAGCTACCGACGCGCAGTCGAATGACGATTAGGCTTGGACTAAGGCGCGATGCGGTAACGTCGGCAAACGAACTCGCTGCCAATTCCACTCGTGAGTAACCGTTCCTTGTTGTCTTGCAGCAGGCGGGCGGTCCAGTCGGTCAGGCCACCATCGGTAATCGGGTATCGAACGCCATCCGGGGCAACTGGAGAGATTCTCAAACATAAGCCGGTATAGTATCCGAGGCCCTCCAGCCTGGCCAGGTTAAAGCGGAACTGGGCTTCCGAGTACTCAGCTTGTATGGGATCGATCATCCGTTGTTTGAGCAAGACTAAGCGAGAGAGCTGGCTGTCCAGTCGGTACTGTCGAGCCAGCTCGCTCAATTCCTCCTTCGGGTCGGTGATGTTCGTGGGGAGAGTTATGCCTCGCTCTGCAAGGAAGCGCTCCGCACTGCCTGGTAGGTGTGCCCGAACCAATTGGCGTACTTGGTCGCGAGAACTGCCGGCCGCACTGAGAAGAACCTCTGTGATGGTCAAGTCCGATATCTCGACCAAAGGGCTCGTCAAGCTGAAGCCCTCGGTGCTCAGAGCACGGAAAAATCGCAAGTAGAAGCGGATGTGCTCCCCTAGCTGTTGAATCTCGAAACAACTCGACCCGGTATCTCGGCCAGCGGAAACTAAACCGAACAAGCGAAAATGAGGCGTAAACCCGGGAAAGTCAAACGGCTGCAGGCGAACCACCCGGTGGCTGCTGCAGAGCTGCACGGGCGGGTGAGGAACGCGGCGAGCAAGACTCTTGCGACGCCGCGCGCATTCGAGAGCCATGGCCGACGTGGGGTCACCCAGTAGCTCCGCGTTACGAATGGTGGTGAGGACGTTATTCTGATCGATGGCACTCAGGACGAAATGCGTCCCCAGAGGACCTACCGGAGAGAGATCCACTCCTTCGAAGCCCTCAGCGGCTGCGAAGGCGATCTGATCGAATCCATTTAGCAGACGCGCCTCAATGCTCGATGGAGTCATCAACGTGCTCTGCTCGCTTCGCCGAAACACCTCGGACTCGTGCATCGTTCGCACACGGCTTTGATACACGGACAAAAGAAGAGACTGGAGATCTCCTAAGGAGATCTCTTCCGCCAGCACGGGGAACAGTCGGGGTATGCCGGTCTCCGCTACGATGCGGCTCGTGATCTTGGACTGCATTGACCCAGCGGCTTTCATTCGGTGGCTCTTTCAAAAAGTGACCTATTCACCGTTTGTCGATGACGTTCATCTGGCGCAGCCGTGAACCATTCTCCCCATCCTCCGCTCATTGAGAGTGTGCTCGGATGATTGCCTCTTCGTTGTGTACGAACTCCCACCAGCCTAGGGGCATCGGATACTCGTCAACGAACGCCTTCCCCGGCTCCCGCACCTTGCTCCGGACGAACTCGTACAGGCGTTCCTGCGCGGTCGTCGCTTCGGCAATCTCTGACAAGGAGCAGTCGCTGCGATTGCGCCACCACGCTGGGTTCACCTGCTGCGCCATCGCCCGGATCGACTGCGCCGTTGATGGCGGGCCACCACAGTACTTGTCCAAGAACGCGGCGAGTCGGCCGGCCTGCGCCAAGGGTTCTCGCACCAGCGCCTCGTACTCGACGAAGATCTTGCTCGCCACGTCATTGGTAGCCCGGAGGACCATCCGTATCATGTGCTGCCACCGCAATAAATTGCAGGCAAGAGGGTTCACCGACGCCTGGAGGTGTGCTGGTACGGCATACCGCTGCCAGGACCGAGCGACGTCGTACGGGTGGCGCACAGTGATCACGTACGCCACCTCACCCCAGAGTGGCTTCCAGAAGGGGAGAAAGTGACACAACGCCGGATCCTTCCAGACCCAGGGCCTCCTCTCCCGTTCCATGGCCGCGATCAATGCGAGCGCTTTGTCTCTGAACTCTTGCCTCTGCAGCTTGGCCATGATGCGTTCCTCGAATGCCGGATCCCACCATGTTACTCCCTGCGCGAAGTCGCCGAGTTCAGCGAGGAAGTCCCACAGAGGATTGTACTCCCATTGCCCTTGCGGATTATGTTCGTTGGCCGCGGTCAGCTGCTCGGGCTCCCCCGCATAGGCACCCCAACGGTGGATCATGTCCGTGACGACCGAGGTGCCACTCCGTTCGGTACCCAGGACAATGATCCGGGCCGGGCGGTGAAGCGAAGCCTTGGGACCTTCATCGAACTTCTCATGAGTACTCGCTCTATCGGCTCTCCATTTGGAGGTTAGCTTGCGTCAAGACCTAACAGGCAATCTCCTCTGCTGCTGGGTAGCGGCGCAAACGTCCAGAATCGCCTGAACCACGACGGAAGGCGCGAATAGATGGATTTCGTGGCCGGCCCCACGAACCACTGTGTGGCGCGAGTTCTTCCACAGCCGCGCCAGCTGCGCGTGGTTGTCTGTAAGTCCGCTGGTCGTGTTCTTGCCCCGGGTCAATACCACCACCGGCAGATTCCGCATCCGGTTGTCCTGCCTGTCGCGGCTCTTGAGTAGCCGCGCGAGGGCAGCGCGTTGGCCTTCTGACGATTCGCGAACGATGTCTGCCGAGACGGAGGGAGGAAACGAGGCGATCAAGCGCTGATCAATCTTAATGCGCAACTGGTACAGCTCCAGTGGAAGGCGGTCGAACGGCGCTCCAGTCTGCGGTGATCGCGGGGAAATAGGCACCGACCCGCTAGTGGGAAGGGTAGACAGCAGCTGCTCGGACGTGAGCGAACTGATGGTGACGGCTTGGCCTCGAAACATTGTGAAGAGACGATCCTCGGTGGCGGGGTCGACCAGTACCAACCCCGCAACTTCGTCAGGATGGTCCAGTTGATAAATGCGCACGTAGATCCCTCCGGCCGAAGCCCCCACCATGACAAAGGGTGGCTCTTCCCCGGCGGCCGCAAGCGCGGCATGCAGGTCCGCGACGACCCGGGCCGGCGTTTCGACATCTGCGCGGCGATCGCTCCATCCGGACCCAGCCCGGTCATACGAGCAGACACGGTGAGCCCGCGCAATCTCGGGTTGAACCAGAGACCAATCGAGCGCAAAGGAGCTGGCACCGGCTTCGAGAATGACCGTGGGCGAGCCTCTCCCAGTGCAGCTGAGATGCAGCTTCCGACCCCCAATGTCGATGAGACGGCCGGGGGCCGGGCCGATGTCGACCTGCTGGGCCAGAACGAACCCACGTACAAGAAATGAGGCGCACAAAACTACGAGGGGCCTCATCGACTCTCCTTTCGACGCAACCCATCGCATCCGCATGGCAATGTGGCAAACGTACAGACCTAGCAGGCCCGGAACGACTTCAAGCTTCAGGCGATTTTTGGTGCTTCGGACTCCTCGCGTTCCAATACGAGCTGCTGAAAGCGACGGCCGGCAAGGGTCGCAATCCAAATCCAGATCGCCGCAATGGCAATTGTCACAGGGCTGAGCCAGCGGAGTGCGTCGACAGAAACCGCTGACAAAAGAAACGCGATCCCGATGCCGATTCCTTTGCCGGCGCGCTGAACAAACATATTCGTGAAAGCCCGCGCCTTGTACTGTTCGTCGCTGGATGTTGGAACGTACAAGGTTTCCCGTGCCGTCTGGTTTATGGAGTAGTTAAAGCCGTTGTCGGCGATGTTGAGCAGGCTGGCAAAAACCAGCGTCGGCACCGCCAGAAACATCCCGCTGGAAAGGGCCACCGCCACCGGCAGCACCAGCAGCGCGGCTCCGACTCCGAAACGCCGCATGATGAGACTGGTGAAGACCAGCTGGACCACCACCGAGATGATGTTGGTGATGAGATAAACGTTGGCCAGGAAGAACTGGGTGTTGGTTCCCCCAGTAATGCCGGACTGGGTCAGCGACTTGAACTGGAAGTCCATGATCTGCGAGCAGAGCTCGTAAAGCAGCATGATCCCGACCACTGCGAGCAGGTATTGCGAAGTGAAGACCAGCTTGCCGCCTTCGACGGCTGCGTTGGTGTGACGGGCATCGACGCGCACAGGACGTGGCCGGTAAGTCAGGGCCGCGCCGGGCTGGCGCGCCAGCCGGTTGACCTGCCAGACTACAGCCCCGATCACAAGCGTCAGAAGCGCACACATCAGAATCAGGGGCGGTGCACTGTATTCTTTGATCAGCGACCGGACCAGTGTCACGCCGAGCAACCCGCCCAGTACTCCGCCCGTTCCAATGACGCCGTACAGACGCTTGGACTGGTCCGGAGTGGAAAGCTCGTTTAGCAGCGCCCAGAATGTCGCCACCCAGACAGTACTCCACAGGTCGCCAAACAAATAGAAAGACCAGTTGATGAAGTTGGTAGGACGATCGCTAACCGTGGCAGCGAAAAACAGCAGACCGGCAACGAAAAAGACACAGAGGAAATAGACCAGACGGCGCCCGCCCAGGCGGTTGTACAGAAACGTAAAGACGACCATTGCCAGTGCAGCCACGACGATGTTCATCAGCTTGGCAATCAACTCGGCTTTGGCCCCCAGGTATTCGATAAACAACCCAGCCTTCAAGGGCCGAAGAATCTGGAACACCGTGATGGCCGAAAACCAGAAAGTGAACATCGACAACGTGGCCTGCCACTCGCCTGCCCGGATGTCAAAGAACTTTTTCGGTGTGTCCATGGGCTTTCCGTCGCTGATCTCAGAATGGCCCCGCTATAGGCAAAACCAAGAACTTCCCCTCAGGGCTTGCAGCGCATTGGGTAGGTCGACGCTGGCAGTCACAAAGATTCCTATTCGTTAGGCGACAGCAAACCAGAGCTTGTTGGCCACGCTGAGGACCCTCGACCTCCCCGGTTCCGCACCTGGGTGTAGATCATGATGGTTGTTCACACATCTTCAGCAAGAGAATGCGTACTGCCACTCCACTCTCGTTCGGCGTTCGGGAATTTCCGGGCCAGCGCCTCTGGCAAGGACACACGCCGAATCCAGCCGGAGTAAGCCTCTTCGGTGCAGATACTCTAATGGGAGATTCGGGTGGCTGCCCGCACACGATCGAGCAGGTTTGGCCGGGCTTGAGGTGGAATTGCCGCTACAACCTGCAGACGCGAGGCTGGCTGACCCATAGGCGGCGACACCTTTCTTCTGGGAGTCTGAAAAGACGACTGAAGTTTATTAGCTGGCGGCAAAACTGTCAATTGATCGGACCTGACGACTCCAGCCCCCAGCCGAGGCCTTTTGCAGGGCCTTGGCTGGAGCAAATCGCTGGGCCCTACACGATGGAGCCAGATGATCCAGATGATATGGAGGACAGGACACCAAACAGCGGTCGCAAACAAAGACGGCCAGCGGTGAAGCTGGCCGTTCGGGGAGTGAGCAGAGAACAACGCGCTGCGAGACGCTTCTCTGACTGCCCCTTGATTGTAACTTGGAGGTCAGATGAGTCAAGCCCGCTCCCTCAGCCTCGCCTGCCACACTGCCTCAAACGCGACACAATGCGAACTGAGGTACTTGGAAATCGGCCGAAGGCAGGGGTGTTTACCAGTCCACCACCGATTCATCGTCTGCGTCGTACGACTCCTGGTTCCGCCAATCGTGCCCGATCTTGTCGGCCATGGCATTCTCGTCCAGCTCAATTCCGAGCCCTGGGCCAGTCGGCAAATCCACGTAACCGTTCTTCACTTTGAACGGATTCTTAATATATCCATCTCCGAGACTGACCTGCTCCTGGCAAAGAAAATTGGGAATTGAAGCGGCGATCTGCAAACCCGCTGCCAGTGAAATAGGGCCGAGGGGATTGTGTGGCGCCAGAGCTGCGTAGTACGCTTCAGCCATTCCGGCAATCAGTCTGACTTCAGTGATCCCGCCTGCATGGCAAAGGTCGGGCTGAAGGATCGTGGCGGCTCCCTTTTCCAGGATTTCTCGAAATCCCCATTTGGTGAAGATGCGCTCTCCCGTCGCAATGGGAAGATGGGTTCCACGGGCAATGTCGGCCATAGCCTCTACGTTCTGACAATTGACGGGCTCTTCGACGAAGAACGGCTGGTAGGGTTCCAGTACCTTGATCAGAAGCTTGGCAGTTTGTGGAGAAATGGCGCCATGGAAGTCAATGCCGATGTCGCCTTCAGGGCCAGCCGCCTCCCGCAGCTTGGAAAATTGCTCAGCAACGTAGTCGACAAAAGCCTTGTTATCCACGATCCGAGCGGGACGCTTCTGGGCGGGGCCGGTCTTGAAGGCCGTGAAGCCCTGCGCCATCGCCTGTTTGATTCCTTCCGGTGTTCGAGCGTGTGAGTAAACGCGGATGCGCTGGCGAGTGGGCCCGCCCAACAATTCGTAGATCGGCACTCCAAGAGCCTTTCCCTTGATATCCCAAAGTGCCTGGTCAATGCCACTCAAAGCGCTGGTCAGGATCGGCCCGCCACGATAGAACGCATGGCGGTAAATGGCCTGCCAGTGGTGGGCCACCGCCCTCGGATCCTTCCCGATGAGGTAGGGCTCGACTTCACGCACCGCTTCGGCGCAAGTCTTGGCGCGGCCCTCGGTGATGGGCTCGCCCAGACCCGTGATTCCCGCATTCGTGTGAATCTTGAGAAAGAGCCAGCGGGGCTTGACGAGGAAGGTTTCCATCTTCGTGATCTTGATGATTTCCCTGGCCGGGGGCCGCTTTACGGCAGAATCTGCCTGGGGTGAAGAAGCCAAAGCTCGCGCGCCAGTGGCAGTTTTGGCAGAGACCATTTGGGCGGCTCCCAGGCCCAGCAGGCCAGCCGCGCCCTTCAAGAGAGAACGGCGCTTGATTTCATCGGGGCGATTCAGTTGTTTCTTCAAGATCGTGTCTCCTTGATGAAACTTAATCCACACGCAAACACCAACGTAGGGCGTTCCGGATGAGCCGCTGGGTCATGGGATGCCCCAAACCTTCGGGTGTGTGACCCATGGAGAGATACACCAGCCGGCCCTTGCCTACTTCTCGCCACCACCCCGCGGCAGCCGCTTGATTATCCCGTGCAATGCTGCGCAACAGTTGGTGGTCCCGATCCAGGTAATACTTCACCATGTGCTGCTCATCGTAGATTTCGTAGTCTTCGACGCCCGCGGTCACTGGATGGTCTTTGTTTTCCACGCGCACAGTAAACACCGCAGGGTCCGGATGGCCGCCATAGTCGCCCCCCAGCAACTTGTAGTAGAGGCCATCCGGCGGATAGATTCCTTGCGCATTATGAAGGGGCAGAAAACCGCCACCGCCATTGACAAAATCCCAGATGGCTTGCTGTTGTACATCCGTCATCCACTTGACTGGTTCTTTGTCATAACCATTCGGCCAGTTCATGCCGTCGCGAAGAATGACCAGCAACTGAAAGTCTTCGAGTGAATCTGCGTTCAGCGCCTGCACGTTCTCGATAAAGGTGACTGGAATGTTTTCCCGAAGAAATGCCGGAGCCAAACCGTCTCGGATGTAGACTGGACTGTGATAGCGGTCGCCAATGAGGGCCAGGGTTCGCGGGCGCTTCGCCGACTGATAGACTTGTGAGGTGTTCTGAGCCGGCGCGCTGCAAGGGAGAGACAAGACAAGGAAGGTCAAAACGGTTCCCAGAGACTTACTCATCGTTCTGAGGTGAGATCAACAGTGTCTCAAGTTAGGCGAGTCTAGTGACACTGGTTCAGGGGATCTTCCGGCGGGCATCTCGTGCGCGAACTACGGCAGCTCGCGAATTCGCACGTTGCGATACCAGACCTCCTGCCCGTGGTGCTGCAGCCCGATATACCCTTCTTTCTCCATGCCAAATCGCGGCATGTCTCGAAACTTACTTTGCGCTATGAGGACCTTCAACGCATCGCTGCCGAGTTCGTATTCTACGATCTTCAGTCCGTTCAGCCAGTGCTCGACGTGATGGTCGCGGACAATCAGGCGGAATTGGTTGAACTCGCCGACAGGTCGAAGTTTCTTTCCGGTTGGAGCGATCAACGCATAAAGCGCTCCTGCCGAGGTCTTCGGATTCTTTCCATCACCATGCTTGTCGTCGTCCAGGACCTGGATCTCCGGCGCCGTGTGCCAGATTTCAGGATCCGTTTCCGCGGCACGGTAGAAGATGCCACCGTTGCCACCAGGAGAAACTTTCCATTCCAACTCCAGCTCGAAGTTGTGGAACATTTGCTTGGTGATGAGGTCGACGTGCTGTCCTCCCACAATGGTTTTGAAAGCACCCTGGTCTATCACCCATCCCTTGTCGGGGAAGTCCTGCCGTTTGTAGCCTCGCCAGGCATCCTTCGATAGGGTCTTCCACTGGCCATCGGCCAATGCCAAGCCGCTGTAGCCTATGAAGGCAGCAAGAAATGTCAGCCATTTCATCCATCCTGTTTGGTTCATTGTGTCTCCTCCGAAAGTCCCGTCCCGGGAGGGCTGGCGTGCAGCATCGGGGGTGGGTTTACCGACGGCCCCGACCCCCACCGCAAAAAAGCGCCGCACTTTGCCAAGGGGGACGAAGCTGAGAACCACGAATGGCGACAGAAAGGAAGCCCAAAAACAAAAAGCCCCGCTCTGCCGTGAGGCACTCTATTTGCACCTGTTAACCAGGTGGGCACCCTAGCTTTCACTTTAGGAAACTTCACGTGATGAAGCTTGCACACCGTGAAACGACATGGGCTCCCTTACAAATAGGTGTTGGTACAAATATTGGCGTGCCAACACGAACATCGCAGGGTGGAGCGATACTAGAAGAAGTTCAGAAGGGGGTCAAGGGGAATTTCGGGCACGTCGGGCAGGACACAAAGACGTCGAGACTAGGAGTAGGCGGCCGCAGAGTCACGCAGATAAACGCCGATCAAAGGCCCGAAGCAGGAGCAAAGTCTCCCCTGTAGGCCGGAGGGCGAGAGATCGTTCCCGAGACCCTTCCCAGTCGGTCCGCGCCAAGGACTGTCGAAGGAGCGCAAGGCTGATTGATCTGCCGCGGTACAAAATGCCGTATCGTGGATCTGCGTCCAGCCTGGTTTCCTTCTCCGTGCCTCAATGCCTCTGTGGCTATCTTTTGAGCAACTGGTCCAGCAGTCGCGAGCATTCCAGACTCTTGTCGTAGACGATTGAATCGATTCTGCGGGCATTCTCTCGTTCCTGAAACAGCTCGTCGGTTATGTTCAGCGCCGCCATGACGGCTACTTTCAAAGAGTCTACCGTCTTGCTGGCATCAGCGATTTCACGCATCTTCTTGTCCACATATGCAGCCAGACCCTTAACATGGTTAGGATCGATCTCGCCACGGATCTGGTAGCTCTGGTCGAAGATCTCGATCCGGGTTGAATTCTCAACTCGCGGCATAGTACCCGACTCCTTTCCCCGCTACTCCAGGTCACTTGCTGGCGAACGCTCACAAGACAATCAATTTTCGGCCCTCTCCAAGAGGCGAGAACCCGATGTGCCTCACCCAATGGAACTGGAACCTCATTTTGGAGTCCCTCTTACTAAAGGACAAGACTGTCCAGGTTTTGCAGAATACTCTCCACCTTGCTCTTCACGAGCTCGCGCTCCTTCTTCAACTCAAGAGTTTCCCGCTGAAGCCGCTCGTTCTCCGTCTGAGCCTGTTCGAGCTGCGATTTCATCTTGAACACTTCTTTTTCAAGCGACTCTTTCTGCAATCTCATCGCTTTGAACAGTTCAATGGCGCGATAGACTTTGTTTTCCAGGTCTGTAAACTTTTCCAGTCCGTTATTCACACTAGGTCCTCAATTGAGCGCCCAATTTCGTCTGAAGGAGGTTCACAATCTTCTCGTGGAAGCCGTTCACCTCTTCTTCTACCAATGTCCGGTCAAAGGCCTGGTAGACGATGCTGATCGAAACGCCTTTCTTCCCGGATGGTAGCTTCTCTCCGAGATACAGGTCAAAAGGAAAACACTTCCGCACTTCCAGGATTCCTGCTTCAAGCACCGTTGATTCAATGGCACGATAGTTCAGGCTCTGGTCAATCACTAAGGACAGGTCACGCCGAACCGCCGGGAACTTCGCCGGTTCCTCAACCAAATGCTCGCCAGCTTGGAAACGATACCAGGGTGCGAGTGGAATTTCAGCCAGGAACACGGGCTGCTTTATTTTATAGGCTTCGCATACCTTGGGATGCAACTGTCCAAAGACACCCAGTGAGTCGTTTCGCAGTTTCATCCAAGATGCGACGCCCGGGTGATAGTAGGGCGGGACACCGGCTCCTGAATCCTCCGCCTGCCAGGTCACTTGATCAAGAGGGATGGACAGCGATTCCAAAAGCATCTCCAGGTCGCCTTTCAGGTCAAAAAAATTCCAAGGTCGAGCGTCTGCGTGGACGGTTTTTTCCTGCACGTTTCCACTGGCGATGATCCCCAAAAACAGATTCTCCGGCTGATCATCCGTTGTACGTATGAATCGCCCGGCCATTGGATAGATCCGCCCCATCTCATAAAGCCGGACGCTATTCATCCCTCGATTGTAGTTTTGCAGGAAGGAGGCTAGCAGACCGGGCACCAGGGATGTCCGCATCACTTCTGTTTCGCGTGAAAGCGGATTTTTCAGTCGGACGGGTTCCAAGGTGCTGAATCTCTGGTTCTCTCCGGCGTCAATGAATGAATACGTCATCGTTTCGGAGTAACCGTGGTGCAGCAGTCGCTGTTTCAAGGTTCTTTCCTTGACGGCCTCCGGCAATCGCCGTGCGCCTCCAGTCCAGGCGGGCAAAGAAGATTCAATCCGGTCGTAGCCGTAGTGGCGGGCGATCTCCTCGATCAGGTCGATTTCCCGTTCGATGTCCAGCCGGGAAGTCGGCACCTGGACCTGCCAGACTTCTCTATCGTCGTCGCGACTCACAATCTGGAAGTCCAGATCTCTCAAGAGGCGTTCGACAAATGAGGTTTCAATCTCCGTCCCCATCACTTGGCAGATGCGGGAGCGACGCAAGCAAACGCTGGGTCTCACTATGCGATTGGGGTAAGCATCCACAATCCCTTGCAGAATCTCTCCACCAGCCAGTTGCTGGATGAGCGCGGCGGCTCGGTTGATAGACGGAACCGTGGCATTGACATCAGCACCACGCTCAAAACGATGTGAGGCCTCTGTGTGCAGGCCCAGTTCCTTCGCAGTTCTGCGAACAGAGATGGGGTCAAACCAGGCGCTTTCGAGCAACACATCCGCCGAGGAAAATCCGATCTCACTGTCGGCTCCTCCCATCACCCCAGCCAGAGCCAGCGGCCGGTGCTGATCTGCAATCAGCAGCATGCCGGGCTTCAGCTCGCGCTCCAAGCCATCCAGCGTTACTAGTTTCTCGGACGGGCGCGGCGAGCGGACAATGATGACTTTGCCTTCGATCTTCGAAAGGTCAAAGGCATGGAGTGGATGGCCGAGTTCCAGGAGAACGTAGTTGGTGACATCGACGACGTTATTGATGGAACGAATTCCCAGCGTTTCCAGCCGCTGCACCAGCCACGCCGGAGAAGGAGCCACCCTCACGCCACAGATAACACGGGCACAGTAGCGCGAGCAGAGATTCGGCGAATCGATCGAAACGGATATCTCCGCCTCTGCTGCAAGAGACGATTCCTCAGGTACCGTCGCAATTCGTCTTCAACGGTTTCTGGTAGTGCGCTGCGATTTCCCGCGCGACTCCCAAGTGACTGAGACAGTCCGGCCGATTGGTCGTCAAATCCAGATCCAGAATGAAGTCATCGCCCGCCGGTTGAATTGTTTCGACGACAATCCCCACCATGGACAGATCGTCTGCCAGCTCTCGCGGACTGGCATCGAAATCGACAAACTCCTTTAGCCAGAGGTAACTGACTTTCATATCGTTTGAGGCTGTTACATCCAGACATCAGCTCACAGCAACTTCAGCCGACCTCTGAGTGCTGACTACTGCAAACTTTATTCAGAATTGCTCCAGGAAGCGCAGATCGCTCTCGTAGAAGTACTGGATGTTGTTCACGCAATACTTGAGCATCGCAAAGCGTTCGATGCCCAGACCGAAAGCAAAACCGGTGTATTTCTCCGGATCATAGTTCACGTGACGGAACACAGCCGGATCGACCATGCCGCAGCCGAGCACCTCTACCCAACCGGACATCTTGCAAACGCGGCAGCCGTTGCCCGAGCAGAAGATGCAGGAAATGTCCACCTCGGCGCTCGGTTCGGTGAACGCAAAGTAACTGGGTCGGAACCTGACTCGGGTGCTTTGACTGAAGAAAGCCTTCAAGAAGTATTCGATAGTTCCCTTGAAATCTCGAAAGGTGAGTCCCGCATCCACGGCCAGACCTTCGATCTGCTGGAAGGCCGGCGAGTGGGTCGTGTCCGGATTATCGCGGCGATAGACCTTTCCAGGGCAAATGATTCGCAGTGGAGGTTGTTGCTTCTGCATGGTGCGAATCTGCACAGGGGAAGTGTGGGTTCGCAACACCAGCGTGTCGGAGATGTAGAACGTGTCCTGCGGGTCGCGGGCGGGGTGATGCTCCGGAGTGTTCAAAGCCTCGAAATTGTGAAATGTCGTCTCAATTTCCGGCCCATCTTCCACCGAGTACCCTATCGAATAAAAGATATCCTCGAGTTCGCTTCGAACCAGGGTGAGTGGGTGCGGGTGCCCAATAGGCCGGCGGTTCCCGGGCAAGGTCACATCCACACGGTCACGTACCAAGCGCGCAATGAGAGCATTGTCAGCCAGCTGGGTCTCCCGGGTTTGCAGAGCACCTTCCACTTCACTCCTCAAGGCGTTGAGTTGCTGTCCGAACTCCCGCCTATCTTCCGGAGCAACTTGCTGCAGTTCCTTCATCATGAGCGTGACGATACCGCTCTTGCGGCTCAAGTATTTGTCTCGCACCGGAGTCAACTGTTTCAGAGAATCCACCGCCGCCAGTTCAGCGGCGAATTCGTTTCTAATGCGATCGATCTCTTTCAACATGACGTCGGTGACACCTCTCCAAAAGGACAGGCTGATTCAAGAACCGGGCTGGAAACCCCATTCCTGCCTCGGCTGACGTAAGGAGGTAGGAACCGGGCTCGGCGTTCTGTTCCCGAGACGGTGAACGCTACGAGGAACCTCTCCTATTGTGGTCCTTGGGAGAATTACCAGATGGGGAGCGGGCCCTTCCGCGAGACTCAACTCAGGCAGCCAGCGTTTGTTTGGCAGTCTCCACCAGTTTCGCGAAAGCCTCTGGTTCTTTCACAGCCATGTCTGCCAGAATCTTGCGATCCAACTCGATGCCCGACTTTTTCAGGCCAGAAATGAAACTGCTGTAAGAGATGCCGTTGAGCTTGGCTGCCGCACCAATGCGAACAATCCAAAGCCTCCGGAAGTCGCGTTTCCGCGTCCTACGATCACGCATGGAATACTTCAACGCCTTATCAACGGATTCCTGTGCTGATCGGTACAGCTTGCTCTTGGTTCCCCGAAATCCCGAAGCTAACTTCAAAGTTTTTTTCCGCCGGTCTCGACGGGTTGTTCCTCTCTTGACTCTAGGCACTGCGGGTTCTCCTTAGTTGGCAGATGAAATAATTGAAGGTTTGAATGAATTTGCCCCTCAAAACTTGAAGCCATGAAAGCATTCAGCTCGGCGACGAACACCGCTGCGTCCGGATGCTCCGACTCGCCACGCCGGCCTGCAAGTACCGCGACGAGCAGGAAACCGAGCAAGAATACGACTCTGCACTACGCGTAAGGTAGCATAGTCCTGACTTTGGCTCTGTCGGCCGGGCTCACCTCTGCACTCTGATCCAGCTTTCGCTTCCGCTTCGAGCTTTTCTTGGTCAAGATGTGACGCGCATGAGAATGACCGCGCTTAATCTTGCCAGAAGCCGTAATGTGAAACCGTTTCCTTGCACCCTTGTGGGTTTTAATCTTTGGCACTAGAACTCTCTCCTCTGAAAGTTTCCTCCTGGGAGGGATGGTGTACAGCGGATGACCGCCCGCCGCGCAAAGCACGGCATGCCCCCTTGTCAGAGGGCAAATTCCAGGGACTTTTGATCCTTCGTGGAGCAACGCGGCACGAAAAACTCTCCTGGAAATCGTGATAGATCAAAAGCGCGCCCGCGGCGAAGACGAGACCGACGACGATATTTTCATTCGTTGCGACGCTGGCGAAGGCGGAAGAGCCCGGGAACGCAGGCATCTTTGCCTGCCCCACGACTAAACCGCTGACCGCCAAAAGTAGCGATCTCTGCGTTACATCCTACACCCTTTGGCTGACAGTTGACCGCCACTACTTCTTAGGAGCGAAAATCACGAACATGTTGCTGCCCTCCATCTTCGGGTGTCCTTCAACCTGTCCGTGAGTGCCGACATCCTGCATCAACCGGTTGATGAGCTGCCTGCCGATGTCCCTGTGAGCCATCTCTCGTCCGCGGAACATCACTCCGGCCTTGACCTTATCGCCTTCAACGAGAAACCGGATGATGTTGTTCTTCTTGAATTCGTAGTCGTGATCATCCGTCATCGGCCGGAACTTAATTTCTTTGACCTGAATCACCTTCTGATGCTTCTTAGCCTCATGGGCTTTCTTACTGAGCTGATACAGATATTTGCCGTAATTCATGATTCGGCAAACCGGCGGCTGGGCCGTTGGAGAGATCTCAACCAGATCCAAATCTTTTTCCTTGGCTAGCTTGATCGCATCGAAGGAATTCAGGACGCCAACCTGCTGGCCTTCTTCATCGATGACTCTCACTTCTCTCGCCCGAATCCGCTCGTTGATTCTGATGTTATGTCGAATACACGCACCTCCTGCGCTGATGAGCCTTGCTCAATACCGTTTAGGGACGAACCGCCCGGGTGTCTTTCAAATGCTGAATGAAGCCCAAAAACTTTTCAAAGGAAAAAGTGCCCAGGTCACCGTCAAAGCGATTGCGAACCGATAGGGTCCCGTTCTCCACTTCCCTGTCTCCAATGACAAGCATGAACGGAACTTTTTCGAGCTGAGCGCGCCGGATCTTCAGATTTATCTTCTCATTGCGCAAATCGGCTTTGGCCCGGAAGCCAGCCGTCACCAGCTTGTCGCGAAGTGTGCTTATCATGGCGACATGTCGCTCGCTGATGGGAAGTAGCGCGACCTGCACAGGCGAGAGCCAGAACGGGAAGGCTCCGGCGTAATGCTCAATCAAGACACCGAAAAAACGCTCCATCGAGCCGAGCAAGGCGCGATGTACCATGTAAGGACGATGGGCTTTGCCGTCCTCGCCGATGAAAGAAATGTCGAATCGCTCCGGCAGATTGAAATCAAACTGAATGGTGGAACACTGCCAGGAACGGCCGATCGAGTCTTTAATCCTGACGTCAATCTTCGGACCGTAGAACGCTCCGCCGCCCTCATCCATACTGTACAGCAGTTTCCTGGTGTCGAGGGCGCGCCGCAAGGCCTCTTCTGCCCGCTTCCAGTCCTCAGCCGAACCCACGTACTTGTCCGGCCGGGTAGACAGAAAGATCTCAAACTCCTCGAAACCAAAACTCTTCAAGATATGCAACGTAAAATCGATGACTCCCAGAATCTCTTCCTCGATCTTTTCCGGCTGACAAAAAATGTGCGCGTCATCCTGCGTAAACCCTCTTACTCGGAACAAGCCGGCCAGCACGCCCGAACGTTCGTACCGATACACCGTACCCGTCTCAGCCCAACGCAGCGGCAGGTCACGGTAGCTGCGCAGGCCGTTCTTGTAAATCAAAATATGGAAGGGACAGTTCATCGGCTTGATCTGGTAGTCCGTTTCATCAATCTTCATCGGGGCGTACATGCTGTCGCGGTAGAAATCGACGTGCCCGCTGGTCTTCCACAGATCAAGCTTGGCGATGTGCGGCGTGCAAACGAAGTCGTAACCACCCCGCAAGTGTTCCGAACGCCAGAAATTCTCAATCTCCGTGCGAATCAACGCGCCCTTGGGATGCCAGAACACTAGCCCAGGACCGGCTTCCTCCTGGAGGCTAAACAGATCCAGCTCCTTGCCAATGCGGCGGTGGTCACGTTTCTTTGCTTCTTCAAGCTGCTTCAGGTATTCGTCCAGTTCCCTTTTGGAGAAAAAGGCGGTTCCGTAAATCCGCTGCAGCTGCTTGTTATGTTCGTCGCCCTTCCAATACGCTCCAGCGATGGAGAGCAACTTGATCGCCTTGATCTTGCTTGTGGACGGGATGTGCGGCCCCAGGCAGAAGTCAACCAGACTGCCCACCGTGTAACAGGAAAAGTGGTCGCCGGCCTTTTCCTGGATCAACTCGCACTTCAAATCAGCACCGCGCTGCCGAAACCATTCAAGGCCCTGTTGCTTTTCCATGACGGAGCGGCTAAAGGGCAGATCCTCCTGAATGAAATCCTGCATCTTCTGCTCGATTCTCTCGAGATCCTCAGCTGTGAACGCATCCTTGCGGTAGAAGTCGTAATAGAAGCCGTTTTCGATGGGCGGGCCAATTCCCAGCTGCGTTTCTGGGAATAGTGTTGTAACTGCCAGTGCCAGCACATGAGCCGAGCTGTGGCGGTACACCTCCAGCGCTTCAGCATTCTTCTCCGTGAGAATCGTAACGCTGGCATCCCTGTCAAGAGGCCGGAACAGGTCCGTCAACTGTCCGTCCACTTTGGCCACCAGTGCCGATTCGGCCAACCGTCTGCTGATTGAATGGGCAATCTCGAGAGGAGTTACGCCGGACTCAAAAGATTTCGTACTTCCGTCAGGAAGGGTGATGCGAATTTGGCCCATAAGTTTCCATGTCAGGCACCAGCCGAGCCCCAAAAGCGTCTACCGGCTCGAAAATTAGCTGGATAATCTACCAGAGGTCCCTAGGCCGGTCAACCCGTTTGGAGCGGAGGGGGCAGTCAAAGTGACGGGCAGAATTTCTGAATGTCGAAGACAGGAATGAGGCGGGCAGAATAGCGCTCGCCGCTCAGTGGCAGAAGGAGTCCAGCTTCATTCTGCGCCCGAGGCGGCGGGTGGGCTCCTATCCCCGCGCTGGCGGTTTCAAGAATGTCCCACGATCGAGTTCCTCGAACGCCTGCCGGAGTTGCTCCTGGGTGTTCATTACGATCGGGCCGTACCACGCCACTGGCTCCTCCAGTGGCTTTCCCGAGACCAGCAGGAACCGGATCCCTTCATCCCCGGCCTGTACCGTTACTTCGTCGCCCCGGTCAAAGAGTACTAGCGAGCGGTTGGCAGCGTCCGTGGGAGGCGCTGTGTCCGACCACCCGACCCCTTCGGTCGGTACCGCTAGCGGACCCGAGGCATTGCAGAACTTCCCAGCTCCTCCGAAAACGTAGGCGAAGGCGTGGCGAGTCGTCTCGACCGGGAGGGTCTTCCTCTTGCCCGGCAAAATCGACACATCGAGGTAGATCGGGTCGGCTGCAACTCCGTCCACTGGGCCTTTCGTACCCCAAAAGCTTCCGCAGACGACGCGAACCTCAGTCCCGTCGTCCTCGGTGATCAGGGGGATGTCGACCGCCTTTGCCTCCTGATAGCGAGGCTGTGTCATCTTGAGCGACGAGGGGAGGTTCGCCCACAGCTGAAAACCATGCATCCGGCCGCCTTGATCGCCCTTTGGCATCTCCTGGTGGATGATTCCGCTTCCTGCCGTCATCCACTGAAGATCGCCGGCGGCGATGACGCCGCGGTTCCCCAGGCTGTCGCCGTGCTCGACGGTCCCCGCGAGGACGTACGTGATCGTCTCAATGCCGCGATGGGGGTGCCACGGGAAGCCAGCCAGGTAATCTTCCGGCCGTTCATTGCGGAAGTCGTCGAGGAGGAGGAACGGGTCGAAGTCAGACGTGTTACCGAAACCGAACGCGCGACGCAGATGGACACCTGCTCCTTCGAGCGTAGGCTTGGACTTGATGAGTCGTTTGACGGGTCGTATGGACATATTGACCTCCGGTACCAAGGGGCTAGTCAAGAATACCTATTCTACCTGCCGACGTGCCATACAAAAGTGAATGGATTTGAACAGGAGCCGCTTGATCGCGGCCCTCGATCACCAGGCCAAGATAACCGTTCGACCCTCTATTGTCTGTGCTAACTGCACCGCTCACGTCATGCCCCCTGATCTTTTCTCCTTCGCCTGTAATGAATGGCTGTCCGACGCTCAAGCTAGGGGTCCCCTGCATTCTGGAGAGTCCGGATACCTTTTTCATAAACAGACAAGACGTCCTCTCGTTCCTTTGGGGAGCCGAACAAGGCTCTGCTGCCGATCTCTCGCCTCGCATCTTCCATCTGCTTGATCAGGTAGGCTACCTCGTCCGTCTGACGAATCGCTTTCCCACCCACCCTTACGTAAATGGGCGAGGTATGAGCAAAGAGCGGCCGACCAAACTCGTTGCTGGCCCGTGCTGAGACTCTCAGAGCCAACCAGGAAGGTTCGTCAATCTTAATACTCCGGTCCACGCTGGCCGCAAAGTAACCTTCCTTGGGCTTGGGCTCAGTCTCGAAAATGACTTTGCCGTTTCTTATTAGCTGCAGCTTTTCAAAACCCAGTCGACCAGACGCTTCGGCCTTTACGCTAACCTCGCGCCCGAACGGGAGGTCGACGGTACCTCCCAGGTCCTCACCCTCGATATTCAGGTGTAGCAGTGGCCCGTTACTAATGAACGACCTTCCTGCCACCAAAGCATCCAGCCAGGATTTGATGCCCAGGCTTCCCTGCACTTTGGTGTAGACTCTTGCCAGGTCATACATGAACCAGTCCGTGCCAGTTGAGAAAGGAACACGTATTCCAGCGTTCAGATAGTGGTAAAAGCTGTCTTCGTAGCTTCCGTGACTCCCTCCGTCAAAAATGTTTTGCGCGTCGAGCTTGCCACTGACGAAGTTAGGCACATCTTCCCGGCCCCAATTGTTGTGACACCAGATAGCTGTGCCCCCCTGAAGATGAGCCTCCTCAATTCCGGCCTGTAACGGCGTTCCATCGGTGCCACGATGGCTGATTCCGGGCCCTATGCTGACAGGTTGAATCGTCTTCTTGATATTCAAGAGCATGACGTGACCAAATCCTTCTCCCTGCTCTCCGAAGTTATGCCGATGCTCCTCACCATTGTTGACGAGCACTCCTGTAGACCCAAACTCTTTGAGATCGCCAATCGGATAGCGGTTCGTGATGTAGTCCTTGTCTGCGATGGCGCGTTCGAGATAAGAAATGAAGAGGACATCGAGATCATCGGCTCGAGGAATCTCTCGAAGATAGCGCTCTGCCTGGTCCTTGTTCAAATTCGAGAGATGCAGATGGGTGTTGGCGCTATACCAGGTCAGTCTTGAAAGCTGGCTAAATGAGCGCAAGGGAATGGTGAGGCTTTTTTGACTCTGGCCGGTCAGATCAACGGAAACCGTGGTGAGTTCTGTTTCTAATCCCGAGAAAGCTTCCAGTCGCAGTGGCTGACGTGGAAGCAGAACTTCAGTAGGTGAAGAGATCACATACCAATCCTGGATAGCGCTTTTGTCCTTCAACCCTTGGCCTCTGGCCAGCAGATTTGTGACAGGAATTGAGTGGTCTCCACTTCGTGGGAAGCAGCGGATCAACCCGGGAACTGACCGCTGAGTTTCGCCGTCAACGAGTGTGATCATGAGCCGGCATTGCTGCTCTTGAGTCACAGCCCGATGATAAAGGGCAACCAGCGACAGCAACAAGACAGCCCGAAGAACCCAACGACGTCTCATACTGTTCTCCTATCTTCTCGAAAGACGATTGTATTCCGCCACTAACCTCAGGCAGTTCGCTGCCCACGAAGCACACGAAAGGCACGAAAAGCTGCGTTCGCGCCGATCATATCACCGTGCCCACTTGGGGCTTCCCTTTCCTAACTGACTTTTCCAGGTCTGGCGCTGGCCCTCTTCAGCGAAGTCAATCGCGCTGGAGTGACGAAGGTTCAGCGACGCGCCAGCATCGTCAAGGCAGACGTAGCCTCGAGCCTCAACGCTTCTTCAAGGTTACACTCAACCCGGCACCTTCCATGTAGAAGATGCTCTCAACGCTCGGGTTGGTCGTCACCGCCTTAACATAATCCGGAACCATCTCCACGTTGTGTGCCA
This sequence comes from uncultured Acidimicrobiia bacterium, assembly GCA_963752385.1. GTDB lineage: Bacteria > Acidobacteriota > Terriglobia > Versatilivoradales > Versatilivoraceae > CAVVYL01. Next base: position 302,120 of record CAVVYL010000035.1, read on the forward strand.
GGATCAAGCCGCCGGGCCGCACCAGGGGCAGCAGTTTGTTCAGATAGTCGAGGTAGCCTCCCTTGTCGGCGTCGATAAAGGCGACGTCGATTGGCATCTTCAGCTTCGCCAGCTCCTCATGAGCATCTCCCTCGACGACGGTCACCAACTTCTCTACTCCAGCCTGTCTGAAGTGTTCGCGGGCGACAGCCGCTCTTCGGTGATCGATCTCGAATGTGGTCAAGTGGCCTCCTGTCCTGTGCAAGGCCAGGCAAAACCAGAGGCCCGAGTATCCCGTCGACGTGCCGATCTCGATGACATTCTTCGCGTCGGCGACCTCCGTAAGCAGCCGCAATGCCTTTCCGTCTGGCGCGGGAACACTGAAATACGTCCGCTGGGACTTCACCATTTCTTCCAGCACCGCCAGGATTTTCTTTTCCGCTTCACTCTTGGCTAGGGATGGACTCGCTGAATTGAGCTCGCCCACCCTGGCCTGTGGGAAAAAGACCGCACAACCTGTTACTAACAAAATTCCTGCGATGGTAACGGTACATTTCAACATTCTTGCGTCCTTTCAGTTCGGGAAGGTCCTCTCTGAAGCATTCCTGCCACTTGCAGTTCCCGTCCGCTGCCTGCGCAGCATGCGAAGGCGAAAAGATCCTCACTAGCCCTTGAACAAGTCGGAAGTCGCTCGTATGATGCTGAACGAAAGCTCGAGAATGCCGTCAGACGGTTCTGTGATCGCGCAACTCGGGATGGCAGGTTAAAATACCAAGTCGATACGGCTAGTTTTCCGTCAGGCCAGTTCCTTCGGGACGGGTCCTGCGAATATCCACGAATGACAGCGTATAGACCGGTATTCGAATACTCGATCTGAAAGACTGATTCAGATGCTCAACAACAACGACATAGCGGCAACTTGGAACTACCATAACCAGACCAAGCATTCTTACCAGAGCGTATACGGTGATCGTCACTACCTCGATTGGTCCAATCAACCCATTCCGTTCAAGATTTATCCGGAGTTAGAGCCAATTCCACTGCCTCGTGATTGGGATGACTCCGGGATGCCGGCTCTTCTCGCTGTATCCAATGACGTCGTCCCACCGGGTAGTGAAAGGGTGCCGTGCCTGAGAGACCTGGCCAGTATCCTCTACTTTTCTGCCGGAATCACTAAACGAAAGAGTTATCCCGGTGGTGAGATCCCCTTTCGGGCTGCATCGTGCACCGGCGCGCTCTATGAGGTTGATCTTTACGTGGTCTGCGGGGAGTTGCGGGATTTGCCTGCCGGCGTCTATCACTTCAGTCCGCAGGACTTTGCGCTGCGGCGGTTGCGTCAGGGCGACCATCGCGGCATACTGGCTCGGGCCACTGCTGAGCACCCCGCTATTGTCCACGCCCCTGTTGTGATTGTTTCGACGGGCACCTATTGGCGTAACGCCTGGAAATACAGAGCTCGTACGTATCGTCATTTTGGATGGGACAATGGGACGATCCTGGCTAACCTCTTGGCCCTGTGTGCAGCCTTGAAATTTCCAGCCCATTTGGTACTGGGCTTCGTTGATGGCGACGTCAACCAGTTGCTGGACCTGGACACAGGACGTGAAGTGGCACTTTCTTTGGTGGCGGTTGGTCACACCCGGGAACAGGTGCCGCGCTCTTCCCCGTCCTTAGAACCATTGCGACTCAACACCGTTCCCCCGTCCGATCGCGAAGTGGATTACCCGCAGATGAGAGCGATGCATACGGCTACCAGCCTGTCTTCGCCAGACGAGGTGGCCCGTTGGCGCGGTAATACTCCGGCCAAAATCACTTCTCCTTCCACTGGGCCCCTGTACAGACTCAGCCCGTTTGACGAGAGCCAAATGTCCCGCGACTCCATCGAGCAGGTCGTCCGGCGCCGTGGCTCCAGCCGGGAGTTTCAGCGGACCTCCATCTCGCTGGAAGAATTGTCCACGATGCTTCATTGTGCAGCCCAGGGCATTCCGGCGGATTTCTTGGAACCCTATGGAGTGCTCCTGAATGACTGGTATCTGATCGTGCATGATGTCGAGGGATTGCCCTCTGGAGCCTATGTGTTCCACCCAGAAGGCCGGCAACTCGAGCTCTTGAAGGAAGGCAATTTTCGCAAGGAAGCCGGGCATTTGGGATTAGGGCAGGAACTTCCAGCGGATGCCAGTGCCGACGTTTTCTTTCTGGCCGATTTAAGATCAATTCTGGAGCGTTTTGGCAATCGGGGATATCGAGCGGTCCAGCTTGAGGCCGGCCTTCTCGGAGGAAAATTGTATCTGTCGGCGTACGCCCAGCGACTTGGCGCTACGGGGCTCACCTTCTTTGATGACGACGTTGTGGACTTTTTCTCTCCCCATGCCAAGGGCAAAAGCGCTATTTTTCTGATGGCTCTTGGTCATGGGAAGAAGCGGGAGTTGGTAAAACTGAAAAGTTGAGCGAGTGACCCACAGGCGACATCGCGGCTTGTCCAGGTTGGCACTTTCCGCGCAGCCATTCTGGCTGGTCGAGGGGAATAACGGCCTGTAGTCTGCGTTCCGTGCAAGACGATGGATGAGAAACTAACAAGTACAATACAAGCACTGGGCATCGCCAAGATCAGGCGACATATTTTCTTATGTTGCGATCAAACCAAGCCAAAATGTTCAGACAGGATGCTCAGTCTGGAGTCGTGGGAATACCTGAAGAGACGTCTAAGAGAACTGAACTTGACAGGTGAGGGCGGCGTCTATCGCACAAAAGCCAATTGTCTTCAGGTCTGTCAGCAGGGTCCCACAGCGCTCGTCTATCCCGAGGGCACATGGTATCATTCCTGCACACCGCCGGTACTGGAGCGAATAATCCAAGAACATCTGATCGGCGGCACACCCGTTAAGGAATACATGATCATCGAACACGAACTGCAGGACAACTTGGCAAGAAACCTCGTACCGCCGAAGACTGTGGCTCCGTCGTCCACTGACCGCCAAGGAGAGTCAACCTAGGCAGTGTGAGGTTGCTCTCTGGGTGACACACCTGGCGGAGTTTGTCATGCGTGCAAGACCCAACGACATCATCAAAAAAAGTGTGATGCCTCCGTCACCCAGTGACTCTCGAGCCTTCGCTTTGGTTGCTGAGCGTCGCATCCGATCGAATGAATCCATTCAAACTTTAGGAGGTCCATCATGCCGGATAAGAAAATCCCTCAAAAATACCTGGACTTGTTCTCCAAGCCAGCCTTTGCGAACCTGGCAACCAAGATGCCCGACGGACGTCCACAGGTGACGCCCGTTTGGTGCGATTTTGACGGGACTCATGTCATCGTCAACTCTGCCAAAGGCCGCCAAAAGGATCGCAACATGCGGCGGGACCCCCACGTGTCGCTTGCGATCATGGATCCGGACAACCCTTATCGCTACCTGGAGGTGCGTGGAGACGTGGTGGAAATCACTGAAGAGGGAGCGTCGGCCCATATCGATCGGATGGCCAAGAAATATTTGGGCAAAGACAAATACCCCTATGCGCAACCAGGGGAAGTGAGAGTCCTCTACAAGATCAGGCCGCTCCACACCACGTCGATGGGTTAATCGCCAGCAGGTCGTTCAGTAACGGCAGGCCGACCCTGTCATGCTGCTCAGTTCCCGAATGACGACGTGTCCCTTGAACCACCGATCTCGGCGAAATGGCTCCCGCAAACGAACAGGCAAAAGCAGTCTGTTCTTGGTCAATCGCGAATCAAAGTTGAAAGACGCTGTTATGCAAGGAAATCAAGGCAGAGCCGATATGGAAGCGCTCTGCGCGACTGCTTCCCGGCTCCGCGATGAAGGTAAAGGCCGCGTTGTCAGTTTTTCCCCAAAGGTCTTTATCCCGCTCACTCAGCTTTGCCGAGACTTCTGCAGCTATTGCATCTTTCGCCAGAGCCCGCGTCAGGCAAAAAATCCGTATATGACGCCGGAAGAGGTCCTGGAAGTAGCTCGCGCCGGTGAAAGGCTAGGTTGCCGAGAAGCCTTGTTTGTACTCGGCGAACGGCCAGAAGAGCGCTACCCTGAGGCCCGCGGTTGGTTGCGCGCTCATGGTTATGACAGTACCATCGAATATTTGCGCGACATGTGCGCGCTGGTGTTGAGGGAAACCGCTCTCTATCCTCACAGCAATCCCGGCACCCTCAGCCGAGCTGAACTGGAATCGCTAAGAGAAGTCAACGCCTCACTGGGGCTGATGATCGAGACCACTAGCGCTCGCTTGTGCCAGCCTGGAGGCCCTCATGAACACGCGGCCAGTAAGCACCCTCAGTTGCGTCTCGAGACGCTGCGCCTGGCTGGCGAGTTGAAGATCGCTTTCACCACGGGCCTTTTGGTTGGCATTGGCGAGACCCCTCAAGAGAGAATAGAAGCCTTGATAGCTATTCGCGAGCTCCAGGAGCACTATGGCCACATTCAGGAAGTCATCATTCAGAATTTCCGCGCAAAACAAGGAACACCCATGGAGCTGGCTCCGGAACCCTCTTCTCGAGAAATGCTTGAAACCGTCGCCAGGGCGAGAATGATTCTGGGCAAGGACATGAACATTCAGGTGCCGCCAAACCTGCTAGCTAATGGCGGTAGTACCCCCTACTGGACTTACCTGGAGGCTGGAATCAACGACTGGGGTGGAATTTCCCCGCTAACCATCGATTACGTCAATCCCGAGGCTCCTTGGCCTCAGATCAGCCAACTGCGTAGCGAAATGAACGCCAGGAACTTCGAGCTTAGCGCCAGGTTTCCGGTGTACCCGGAGTACTTGCTGAAAAAGAGCGGGTATGTGCCAGCCAGCATCAGGGAGCGACTGCGCCGAGAGGCCAACCCCCAGGGCTACCTTTCCAGTTGCCAACCGATCTCTGCTCGCTAGTGCCAAAAAGGATAACCCCCAATGGATCACGGGTTGAAGGTCGCCATTGAAGGCATGCTTAAGTTAGCGAACCCTCTAACAGCTGATGCCTTGGAAACATCAATCGCCGGTCATGACCTGGTTGAAGAACAGATCGTCAATTTGTTCTCCGCAACCGGGACCAATTTTCATGCCCTTTTGATGGCCGCAGATTTCTTGCGCTCTGAGACCGTGGGCGAGCGAGTCACGTATGTCGTGAATCGCAATATTAATTTCACTAACGTATGCGTCAAGCGCTGCAGCTTCTGTGCCTTTAGCCGAACTTATCACAGCCACGAGGGGTACGATCTGCCTGTAGATGAGATCATCCGGCGCGCTCGCGAAGCTCGAGAGTACGGAGCAACGGAGGTATGCATGCAGGCTGGCCTTCCTCCAGACATGGAAGGTGACTTTTACATTCGTCTGTGTAGAGCCGTCAAGGAGGCCTTGCCTGAATTGCACATTCACGCGTTTTCCCCTGAAGAAATTCTTTACGGATCGCAGCGGTCGGGGATGAGCATCAAGGACTATCTGAGAGAGCTCAAAGACGCCGGCATTGGGAGTCTGCCTGGAACCTCGGCCGAAATCCTGGACGATGACATCCGAGGACGCATCTCACCGGGACGGATCGGTACGGCTCAGTGGATCGAGGTGATCACGACTGCCCATTCGCTGGGCATTCCAACCACTTCCACGATCATGTACGGCCACCTGGAAACAAAGCGTCACTGTGCCCGACATTTGCTCTTATTGCGTGACCTCCAGCGACGCAGCGGAGGCTTTACCGAATTTGTTCCCCTCAGTTTCGTGCACACCGAGGCGCCTCTTTTCACAGATGGCCGGGTCAAAGGAGTGCATGCCGGCGCGACCGGAATGGAAGTCCTGAAGATGCACGCTGTTGCACGTCTCGTCCTGAACCGAGACATTCCTAATCTCCAGGTGTCTTGGGTGAAAGAAGGGCTAAAGCTGTCTCAAGCCTGCCTGGCGGCTGGCGCCAATGATCTCGGCGGCACGCTGATTAACGAGAGTATTTCGACTTCCGCAGGGGCCCCTCACGGGCAACTTCTTCGCCCGTGTGACCTGCGCCACTGCATTCGTGCTGCAGGTCGCATTCCAGCGGAACGATCCACCTTATACGCGATACTGCGCCGTTTTGATGGCCCCGGAAGTGAAGTGGAAGAACCGCTTGATCGGCTGACCGACGAGCAGGCTCAACGCTTCGGTTCCTATCACCAGCTCATCCACCTCGACCAGTTTCGATTTAGGGAGAAAACACCTGAGTGAAATGCCAGCAGAGAGCTTGCCGGAGATGGATTTGAAGACGTCTTTCCGATGTCAATCCGTAAGAATCGTGCTGGACACAATGGCATCGACGTCCTGAAGGCAACAAAAGCCGTCTAGGGGCCCCGATTGGACGTGCGTCTTTCGACATGATGTAGGTCGGAAGCGGAGCCAGCCCCGAATTCAGCGAATCCCCTCTCGCATCGTGAACGAAGTGTAGGCCAATTCCGAACCGATAGCCGCGCGCTGTTAGTGTTTTCGCCAAAAGTAAGTCACCGAGCCTTTGATATTTATGTTTTTGCCCAGGCTGATTTGGAAACCACTAATTCTGATATGAATAGTTGCGACAACTAATTTTGTGGGCTTCTCAACCGTTGAATGTGCAGGGCAATTTCCTCTGCAGCAACGCGATGCCCAGCCGGAGTCCAATGAATATCGAGTGGGAAGTACAGCCCGGGCCGTCCTTCTTGCTTGAACCGGTCGAGAAGAGAAAGGCACGAAATTTGTTGCCAAGCTACAGAACTCTCGAATGAGCCTGTGCGAGTCGGACTTACCTAGGCTGATTTCTTCTCGGGTTGGGATGAGGACGAGCACCAGACGCACGTTTCTCGTAGTGAGGTATTGATGAATGTGCTTGGCGATTTCATAGAAGAGCTCGAACTTGCCTGCGCCTTCCACTTCATTCAAATCGGCGTAATGGAGATCTTTCAGGCGGTTCCAAAATACTCGGTGGTAAATCTGGGTGTTCAAAAAGTAGTACAGATAGCTCCGCCGGTGCAGGGTCGATCGGAACGGCACCGGAATCGTAAACCTTAGGAACTTGGCTGGATCAGGCTTTGTGATGATTTTCAGTTCATGATCGAGCAGAGTCGCGTAAGGGCGTGGACCAAATGGGACAAAATAGGAAAGACCGTTGTCATAAAGATCGTTCTCATAGAACATCAGCAGCACGAGATCAGGCTGGTATTTGATGCCTTCAGAAACCAAATACAGATACTCTTGGAGCGTGCCGTACCCAGCCACTCCCGCATTGACGACTTCGAAAGTAGGGATTGCTTCTTTCCAGGCAAGCACTGAACAGTTCTGCTTCATTCATCTGTCCATCTGCAAATGAATCGCCCAGAACCAAGATTCGATATTTGCCGTTCTCTCTTTGATAACCGTAGTTCTTTCCCCGCTGCCCATGATCATTCTGAACGATGAAGGCTTTTTCTCCGAACTCGTTTACAAAGGTCTTCCTAACGCCTTTTGCATGCTTCCAACCGAGCTTCTCGTCCAGCTCTATCATCTTGGGATAACAACAGAGTGAGTAGATACGTAACGCCCCTTCCAGCATCCCCAGACAGGCCATCAACAAAAGAACAAATAGAGCGAGCCTCTTCGCAAGGTATTTTCCAGGCCCGTGGACTAAATGCATCCATTTCGCGCCAATCGCCATGATGCTGTTGGTCCTTATTGAGGGTCCTAACTGCGAATCTCCGGGGCTTGGCTTTGAAGACACGACGTTTCGGCCATTTTAGCCAAGTCGCGAACCGATGCTGCCGGCGAAAACCTATCTGAACAAGTCGCGCTCTGCAGGTCGGATCATCTGGCGACCCAGGCCTTTGGTCTCGGAATAGTCCACACCGCGGATAAGGGTCACAGGAATTCCTCGAGTCTTTCCCATGACCAGTTCTGCGGCAGCGGCTAACTCGTCGGCCAAGGCAATCACCGTCGCGGTGAGAGGCTGCCCCCAACTGTCGTTGCCTCCGCGATAATCTTGCAGCGGGTTGAGACCTGCCACACCCAGCGCGACATTGACAAGTCCCTCCCGCCAAGGACGTCCGAAGGTGTCTGAAACAATGACGGCCAGCTTCAGTGGAAATACCTGCTCCAGAGTCCGCCGGATTTCTTCAGCCGAAGCGTCAGGGTCTGTTGGCAGCAGGGTGACGGTTCCGGGCTGCGTGTTGGAGACATCGACCCCGCCATTAGCACACACAAAGCCCTGGTAGGTTTCTACTATGAGAACGCCCCGATCCATTCGGACCACCCGGCGAGCCTGGCTCAAGACCACTTCAACCAGGCGCGGATCCTTGCCGTGGGCTTTGGCCCAATCGCTCGCGAGAGGCGAGGGTTGAATCGAATCGAGCCGAACCATCCTACCCTCAGCTTTGGAAACAATTTTTTGGCTGACAACAACAATATCCTTCACTTGGATTTGGATAGCGGCACGTTGGATCGCTGCGGCGATCAAGTCGCCCAGGCAGTCACCCGCACTTACCTCTGGTAATCCTGGGACCCCAATGACGCGTAATTCAGGGGGCAACATGGTTTCGCTCTCGAGTCTTGAAGAATTTCTCCGCCAGGTGCATGTCACGGATAATGCTGGCCGCAAAAGTCTGTCGGCCTTGCGCCCAGAAAGCGGCAAGATCGGTCATGTCGTCTATATCCAGACCAATCCGCGGATTCTGGATCACTTTCACGGCTACGCCGGCATGATTGGCCTCCTGCTGGTGCAGGCAGAGACTATTCGGGCCGAAGCGTGAGGGAAAGGCATCAGGGGGTTTGCGGAGCAAAGCATTGGTTCCTGACCCATCGCGCGACGGGACCAGCAGAGCGGCTCGCGGAGGTAGTTCGACGCTGAGCAGTGAATCCACGTCCTCAGCTCGAAGCAATGGGATGTCCCCAGGCAAACGCAGCACGACCGCGGCACCTTGGTCCATGAGACACAAGGATGCCCAATCGACGGAATCGCTCTCTGAGATTTGGTTCGCCTCTTGAAGCACGTCCCAATTTTGCTCCGAGGCGTGTTGAATGACTGCTGGATCGCTTGTCACAACAACGATGCGATCCACCAGCTTCGCTCCAGCCAGGGCTCGGCCGACATCCTTGAGCATTGCCCAGGTCAGCGCTAACCGTTCCTCTGAAGAGAGCACTGCGGCCAGCCTTTGCTTCGCATTGGAAGGAGCTTTTACGGGAAGGAGGATAACTCTCACAGAAGCTCTAACAGGTGACGGGCGAGTCTTGTCTTGTCCTCAAAGGTGCTCATGACCGTATCCGCGGCATTCACTTTCATGCCTAGCACTTCGATTTCCCCTCTCAAAACCATATCCTGGTTGTCCACGACAAAAACGTCCACCAAGCCCTGATACACTCGCGCCACACCGAGCGCTGACGCGGAGTATCCCAACTCCAGCAACATCGTGGCTGCAGGACCCTTAAGCGCTCTCCCTCCGACGATGGGAGTTACGGCCAACACGGGTGCTGCTGTCCGGCTCAGCACCTGCTTCATACCTGGAATGGCGAGGATGGGTCCAATGCTTATGAAGGGATTGCTGGGAGCAAGAATCACCGCATCGGCAGCTAATATGCACTCTTCGATACCTGGTGCCAGCTGTGCCTGTTCGACGTTGGAGTACCTCACTTCGCGAACCCTTGGTCGGCATTGTTCCCGCACCAGATATTCCTGCAGGTGGAGGTCGCCCCAATCACTCAGAATCCGCGTCGGGGTGTAGGAGTTAGTCATCGGGAGCAGCCGACTACGGACGCCGGTCGCCTTACAAATCCTATCGGTCACCTCCGTCAAACTCAGTCCCTGTCTCAACAGGTGAGTTCGCCAAAGATGAGTTGCCAAATCGCGATCCCCCAACCTGAACCAGGTCTCACCGCCAAAACTTCCAAGTGCCTGGAGGCATTCAAAGGTGTCTTTCCCGATGCCCCAGCCGGTTTCCGTATTGACCCTTCCAGACAGAGTGTAAACGATGGTATCCAGATCGGGACAGATTCGCAGTCCAAACAACTCGGTATCGTCGCCTGTATTCCCGATGATTGTGATTTGCTCGGGCGGCATCACATGCGATAAGCCCAATAGCAGCTTGGCGGCCCCCACCCCGCCCGCAAGTACCACAATCATGTCTGTTCCTGTTCTGGCTGCCTCGACTCTTGCCGCTGCCAAGAGTTACAACCCCACCACCCGAAATCTCGCCGTCTTGACCTTGTAGCGTCGGTTCAAGCCAATGGCCAGCGCGCTCATGTGCTCCAGCGTGTGGGCCTCTCGTAGCGAGCCGGCATCGACTGGACGCAAACCCGCGATGCAAGAAACCACCTCCATGACCTGATCTTTGGCTTGCCGTGAATCGCCGCAGACGAACACATCACAGTCTAGATCCTTGTCCAAATCCGCCAGCAACTGCGCCGGGATCGTTTTGAACGCCGCAACCAGCGCCATTCCCTCCGGCAAATATCTTGCCAGATGCGCGCTTCCCGAGCCTTCTGGCAACTCCATGACTTGAACTTGACCAGCTTGAAAGGCAAGGGGGACCGTCACATCCACCAGGGTCGAGCCAGTTTGAAAAACTGGCAGGCAAACTCGAAGTAGGTCTGCCGCGTGTTCGAACGGCGCGGTGAGAAAAATCAAATCTGCCACGCGGGCGGCTTCGGTATTTTCTTTCCCAGTGAAGACCGTGGAATCAATCCCTCGACCTAGTCTGTGCCTCAATTCCTCAGCTGTTTCACGGGCCCGCTCGCACGATCGCGACCCGATCAATACCGGAAAGCCTGCCAGCCCTAACCGAAGCGCTAGTCCACTTCCCTCTCGGCCGGTGCCGCCTAATACAGCGATCGTCATGGTCTTATCCTCCTTCCGCTAGCATCGATCTGAGCGCTTGGAGCGAAGGTTGGTAATACCTGGCGATTCTGGACAAATGAACCGTTGACCAGTGAATCGGGAAAATCACAAGCGACAAGCGAGTTCAGTTCTTGCTCGCAAGAAATAACACAAGCGGCAGCCTGGTATTTCCAGACGGACAAAACAAGAAGCCGCCACTCTCGCGCCTGCGAAATCGAGCTTCTGAAAGCCGGATCTTATCACGTAGGAGTTTTTCATGCCGGGTTGCGGCGCCACGCTCGATGAAAATCGGTCCGCAACTTCCAACCTTCATTTGTCCCCTTGGAGCCGTGAAAAATTGTAGCGCAGGCTTTCTAGCCTACGGGTTAAGGCGACTTTCCAGTCGCCCTCATCGAGCGGCTTACAAGCCGGACAGCTTATTCAGGCACAATAGGTACCTCAGAGCAGATCGGGTCGAAAGTCGTTGGGTGAGAATGATACGGTCGTTGGACTTTCAATCTCTGAATACCTATGCTTTCACGGTGGCTGTCCTCAGCAAGATTTGGGCCTCTGAGTCCTCTCGACGCGCACTTTGCCAAAGCCAAGCGCAATCGAGAGAGCGAGCCTTGGATCGAGCTGCTGAGTCCCATGGTTAGTTCAAGGTCAGAACAGGCAGGCTGGTCAGAATTCGTTGGCGAGAGTCTTAGTCTCTTTTTGGACAGAGTTAGAGATGCTCCTTTAAAAGGATCCGTTCTGGAGAACCTGGATTATACCCGCTCCCGCTGGCGAGACTCTGGCGCTGGTCTGTGGCAGGCCGCCCTGCTCCTCGATCAAGGGCATGAAGAGGAGGCGAACAAGCAGGCAGCGCGAAGTATCTCATCCCTCCCGTTCGAGCTGCAGGCGGTCATTTCCGGGGGAGCTAAACTGAAAACAACAGAAGAAGGTGCTGTGCCAGCGCCGCGAGAAGGAATCTAACGAAGCCCTCGACCTTGGTCAACAACCTGAAGTCAAACATGGACGCTATCGTCACCCACCCGATCTCCAGCAACTGGCCCCCGTTTTTCGAGAGAGCGCGGCGAGACGGCGCGACGACCGGTCGCAAAGCCCGGAGTAGGGCGAGCGCCTATTGCGCGAGGCCACCAGCAAGCCGGGCGCGTGGACGGAGCGCCAGCCGCAAGTTCAGCCTCTAAAGCGGGTCACCCGCCACTTCGCCGAGATGGCTTGTCCCGCTTTAGCGATGTTCAAAAAATCGGTGACGATCGGCCTGAATGGCTCGGATGGTTCGAAGGAACTTCTTGACTTTGACTCTGGTGTGAGTATGATAGGCGGCTGGTTTCCTGTAAGAAGGAAAGCGGGACTACCAACGAGGGAAACCTTCCGCAGTCCCTAGCTATAACCAAACGGACCTTGGCTAATAGCTCACCGCATTGTAGCGATTCCCCCTGACAATGCAGTCTTTGAAAACTCAGTCATTGTGCGGAGTTGTGTGTCCAAGTTGTTCAACTGCCAAAGGAGGTAGGATGTCAAAAACAGAGAGGGCGCGATCCGGCCCGATTACATCTCAAGAACTGTCAACCGCAATCGAGCAATTGCGCTGGTTGGCTGCTCATGGGCAAAGCGAGCACGTCAGAACCAGGCTCCTGGGAACCATCGCAGCCTACTATCTCGTCGAACAAGAGCGAGAAAAGGAGAGGTCTGAGCCACTGGAGCCACTCCTTCACGATATTTTCGAGGAAGCGCGAGAGCTGCAAACCCCAATTGAGCAGGTGTCCTTTTGGGATCGGCTCGCAGAATCAGGGACCATTAGCGAAGGAGAGTTTGTTTTTCTTGCCCACGAGAAAACAACGGTTGGGCAATGGATGCACAGAATCTTGGATGATCATATGGAGAAAGCGAATCAGGAGATAACAACGTTTTTCCGCTTCCATAGCGAGAGGCTGGGGAAGCTTTACAGCGAGGACCACGGCGAGAAATACCATCAACTCTGCGATGAGGGCCGCCAGCGCTGGCGCGCTGAGAGCAAGCAATTCACTGATGGGGTTCCTCATGAGACACTTCAGGTGGGGGCTAGAGACTCACTCGACGTCCACGTTGCGCTTCAGGTCAGTTGAAAATTCTCGCGGGCGAACTGGTCAATCCGCCGGATCTCAATCCAGGAAACGGTCGCTCCCTCTTCGGCCTCTGGAAGACTATGACCGCCTTGGGCCGCACATCCGAAGCGGAGCGCCCTAAGCAGCAATTCCACGACGCGCGGAAGGATGCGGACGTTTAGTTGTCTTTGGAAAATCCTGTAGCGATCGCCCGCTGGGATGTAAAATCGGCATCAGCCGGCGCCGACCGGCACGTCGCATTCGTTGCGCGATGACCGCTACCGGGCCAGTGGCGGTCATTCGGGTGTGATAGCTTGCAATAGCGCCTCGGGATGGCCCGCTCTGGACTAGAACGAAAAATGCCTCTCTGGACCTGGCTTATCCCTGTGTTGTCGCTCGCTTTGCTCCTCGCGGCGCTCGCAGTAGGCGTGGGAACGTTGCTCGCCGTGCTGTGCGGCGCCGCTCTAGCAGGGGCGGTCATCGCAGCGGTCCACCACGCCGAAGTCATCGCGCATCGCGTGGGCGAGCCGCTTGGCACGCTGGTCCTCGCGTTGGCCGTGACCGCGATTGAGACCGCGCTCATACTGTCCATGATGATTGCAGGCGGCGCTGATATGGCGGTCCTGCCGCGCGACGCGATCTACGCTGCCGTGATGATCATCTGCAACGGTGTCGTGGGCATATGCGTTCTGCTGGGCGGTCTTGCGCACCATGAGCAGACCTTCCGCGTCGAGGGTGCCGGAGCAGGGCTCGCTGCGCTGATCGTGATGTCGACGCTCACGCTCGTCCTGCCGGGGTTTACGATAAGCACGCCTGCCGGCACTTACAGCAGCTCGCAGCTCGCGTTCGTGGCGGTGACTTCGGCCGGGCTCTGGGCGATCTTCATTTTCATTCAGACCGTACGCCATCGGGACTATTTCATTCCCGTGACCGATGCGGACAACCCGGACGTGCACGCCGAGCCGCCGTCGACCCGGCAGGCATGGGCGAGCTTCGGGTTACTCCTGGTCTCGCTTGTGGCGGTCGTGGGCCTGGCCAAGATGCTCTCGCCCACAATCGAGCAGGCGGTCGAGGCGGCCAATGCGCCCAGGGCGGTGGTCGGAATCGTGATCGCCACGCTGGTCCTGCTACCGGAAACGTGGGCCGCGGTGCGTGCTGCCCGGGCGGATCGTCTTCAGAGCAGCATGAATCTTGCCGTCGGCTCCGCGCTCGCATGCATTGGCCTCACTGTTCCTGCGGTGGTGGTGGCGTCGATCGCCTTCGACTTGCCCTTAGTCTTAGGCCTGGATCCCAAGGACACGGCGATGCTCACGGTGACATTCTTGGTGAGCGCCGTCACTCTCGGGACCGGTCGCACTTACATGATGCAAGGAGCAGTGCATCTGGTGCTCTTTGCGGCGTTCCTGTTCCTCGCGTTCGTGCCTTGAGTTCGGAGCTGCTTTGAAATAGAGCGACCGCTTGGATCGGAAGCAACGGGCTAGCGCACCGCGACCCTCGAGCGGCTAACCAACTTGCCTGCCCACCCCCGGGCCTTCTCCTCCTTAGCACTTGAACTCGCCCGGCTTGGGATTATAATCCGACGTTGCCAGATATCCGGATGGTCACACACTTCCGGCTGCAGCGGAGGATGTTTTCTGCTCAAGAGGAGTAAGGCTTGTCCATCTCGGTACTGCGAAGGCAATCGGCCGGGATCTTGAGCTGGACGCATGGGCGTTGGTATTCTTCGCTAGCATTTTCAAGGTCAACCGCAAACTATGGCCTCTTCTCCTGCTCCCATACAACGCGACGCCCACGGCAAGGCCCTGGCGCTGAACCTCGATGCTTCTATCTACGGCACGCTGGCGGAAATCGGCGCAGGCCAGGAGGTGGCGCGCTGGTTCCTCAGTGTCGGCGCAGCGTCAGGCACGGTCGCGAAATCGATTTCCGCCTACGACAAGATGGTTAGCGACGACATCTATGGCGCTGGCACGCGCTACGTCTCGAAAGAGCGCCTCCTGGCCATGCTCGACTGTGAGTACGAGCATCTGCTGGACCGGCTTAACCCGGCTCGTGGCCAGGATACGCGCTTCTTCGTCTTTGCCGATACTGTCGCCGCCCGCAACTACCAGGGCACTAATGAGCAGCATGGATGGCTTGGTATTCGCTTCCAAACCGAGCCCAGCTCCAAACCCAGCCAGTTGCTCCTGCACGTCAACCTTCGCGATTCGACAGCACAACTGCAGCAGCAGACCATCGGGATTCTGGGCGTGAACCTGGTATATGCCGCGTTTCATCAGAGATCGAACATCGAGTCTTTTCTCGCAGGGCTGTTCGACGAGCTCTCCATCGCGCGTATCGAGATCGACGTGATCGAGTTCAACGGCTCGGCGTTTGCGGACCAGGACGCGCGCGCGTGGTGCCTGGCTCTGCTGCGCCGCCAGATGACCCATGCCGTCGTCTTCGATAGCCAGGGAAAAGTTGTAGAGCCCTCGAGCGTGCTACGTAAGCGGCCCCTATTTGTGATGCGCGGCCGCTTCAGCCATCCTGATTTTTTTGACCCCGGCCTGTTTCAAGCCGCGAACCGGCAGCTGCTTGCCGAAGGCACACCGTTTGAACGCCAGCCGGCCACGCTGCTTGAAATGACGATTCACCACGTCAGCTGCGACGAGACCCTTGCTGCCCCTGAGATGCTGGCATGCATCCAGCAACTGACGCCGCGCGGGTTTGTGATCGTCACCGACTATCCGGAAACTTATCTGCTGAGCGATTATCTTCGGCGTCACTCCACCGAACCAGTGCGGTTCATCATGGGTGTCGCAGCAGCAGCAAAAACTTTGCACGAAGCTTTTTACCAGGCTCTACCGGGAGCGCTGCTGGAAGGCGTCGGCAGACTGCTCGCGACAAATGTGAAGCTTTATGTTGCGCCCATGCCACGGGGGGCCTTCAACGCCGCGGTTGGAGATTTGTCAGGCACCCTCACGGTGAAAGAATCAGGCAAGAGCCTGGTGACTTTGGACGATCTGATGCCTTCCATACCAGCTCTTCATCTGTTCGAGTATCTCCGCTCCTCCGGCCGGATCGTTGCCCTCGAGAGGGCGCCCTAGCTGTGTAACAAGAAAGTCGAGTTTTTGGAACTTGTGGCTTGCGCGGCGGGCGTCCCATCGATCGCGAATCGTTCGCCGTTGCCGAACCACTGCCCGGTCGCCGAGACGGCGGAGCGCCATCGCGACGGCCCCTGATTCGGCTTCGCTGGAGCCGCAATGATTGAAGGTTGGCCCGAGGCTATAACCTGAGGCTCCTCTGGAGCCAAGTCTGGTTGGGGTTTGCATCATGCCGGGTGTCCAGAGCGAACGATGAGGCACACGGTGAGCCTACCCCCGGAGAAGAATTTTTTATCTTCAGAGGGGTAGCGGTTTCGTCGCTGTAGTCTGGAATCCTCAATAGGAGAGACGCATGAATAACACTGTGGTCACCATAAGTGCCGTTGTTTCCATCACGCTAGGTTGTATCTCGCTACAGGCGTTGGGCCAGGAGCAGCGTGCCACTGCAGCCGGCTCCAGCAAGACAGCGCCTTCCGCCATCGTCCCTCCCGTTACCTACTCCGGCCTCCTGCCTTGCGTCGCCTGTCCCGGAAGGCGCTTTACGTTGTCTCTCCGGGTCGACGGCCTCTTTCTGCTGCGGCAGGTCTACCTCAGCGATGAGAAGGAGAAGGGGACAGACAAGACTCTGGTCGAACAGGGCACTTGGAGCAGCTCCCCAGACGGAGGCCGGATCATCCTTTCGGGCGGAATTGAAGGGCAACGACAATTCGCGATTCGAGATCCCGACACGTTGCGCCTCCTAGACGATCGCGGCCGGGAGATCCAATCGACATTGAACTATGACCTGGTGCGATCGAAAACGTTTGATCCGATCGAAGAGCCTTTCCGAAAACGCTGGATGTACGAGCGCAACGTCAATCGGGGCTTCGCAATCGACTGTATCAAGGGAATGAGGTTTCCCATAGCTCAAGAGGGAGATCTCGCTGGGTTGGACGCTGCCTACAAAACGGCTCAACCCGCGGAGAACGCGCCGCTGGTCGTCGAATTCGCAGGACACTTCGCCCGGAGACCGAAGGCACCAGGCGCCGGCGAGGAAGAAGTCGTAGTTGTGAACAAATTTCTCCAGGCACGACCTGGGGAGGGTTGCACGGGCTCACTGCCGGTTGGCGGATTGGAGAATACCTACTGGAAGCTTGTCGAACTGAACGGCGAGAGCAGTCGCGGCCGCGACCGGGACAACAGGAGCCCCATCTACGACTCGAATCGGTGCTGAGGAGGGTAACGGTTTCTGGTGGCTGCAGCAGCATTCGAGGAGCTTATCAAGTCAATCAGGGAAGTTTGCGATTCACGCAATTGGAGCAGGATACTCAGAAAAAGTGTCCAAAGCCGGTCATGGACCAGGAGGAAGCCTTGCTGAATGCCCTGCGAGCGGCGACGACGTTCAGGTTGTTTACTGAAGCGCTCGAGCTCTACGGGCAGGGCAGGCTACTGGCGCGCTTTGAGGTGCAGCGGGAGCAGAGATAGAGAGTGGCCACCATTCTTGCGGTATGCCGGTGTTGCATAAAGGCCCTGTTCTGTGACCCGCCCGAGAGCAGGCTCTTGGTTACGGAGTGAAAAAGGAGGCTACTAGATGAAACGAGTGGTAACTGTTGTGGCTGCGGTCTGGCTAACTGTTACGCTGTCCCCGGTGGGACAGACTCCGGAGAAGGGGAGCGCTGCAAAGCCTGCTAGCCCTCAGGGACCGGCTGCGCTTTCCAACGAGGACCTGAATCTGAGAGCCTATATGGAACTGCTGCGCACGGACCTCCGCAGGCAAAAGACCAATCTTATGGACCAGGTCATGCAGTTGGACACCGATGAAGCAGCCAAGTTTTCGCCCATCTACAAAGAGCACAACGCGGAATTGGCGCGCATCGGAGATCGCAAGCTGGCCATGATCACGAAATACACGGACAACTACGAAACCATGACGGAGGCGCTTGCCGACGAGCTGATGCGCGACGCTATCGAGATTGACCGGCAGAGGCACGATTTGATGGTCAAGACCTACCAGCGGATGAAAGGCGCACTCGGCGGCGTGAGTGCGGCGCGGTTTCTTCAGGTCGAAAATCAGATGCTCATGTTGATCGAACTGCAAGTGGCTTCTTCGCTACCCGTGATCCGCTGAAGTTTTGCCAGGTTCAAGCTGGAGCGGCCTTCTGTGACCGCCGCTTGGTCGTTGAAACAGCGAACGCTAAGAACGCCAAGGCCGCCAAGAAGAGCAACCTTGGTGAGGTCCGAGCGCAGAAGGCCAGGAGCAGAATCTTGGGGCCATTATTGATATTTTGCAAATTATAGTGACACTTCCCCTGCTTGCTTCGATTCAGCGTCCCCTCTCCCCGCCTTCGGCACCTCTCTCCCCACAAAACGGGAGAGGGGCCAAGCGTCAGGGGTTGCGTCACTATATTCTCCGATACTTAGTCTTGCGGTATCGATAATATCCTTGGGCTTCTTAGGTCTGCGATCCTTCCGGCTCCTTGTCTTGGCGTTCTTAGCGCTCTTGGCAGTTGGCTTTTCGTTTGGCCTGAAATCGTTGATGCTCAACTTCGAAGTTCAGGATTGAGGAGAGACCAACATGAAATCATCGCTCATTTCTGTTGTTAGTGTGTCGTGGCTCTTGTCCGCCTTCACCTTGCAGGCTGACGTGGTCAGGCTCAAGGACGGACGCGCGATTCAAGGCATTTTTCTAGGCGGCAACACCCGCCAGATCGACTTCCTCGCTCCGAGCGGGCAGACGCTGAATTTCTCCCTCACTTCCGTGGCCAGTGTCACGTTCTCTGCGTTACCTGGCGCGGCAGGAGGGAGTGGCGCACCTGGAACACCCGCAGCGCCAGCCGCGGCCCGGCCGGCAGTCCTGATTCCGACAGGCACCCCGCTGCGCGTGCGTACGATCGATAACATCGATGTGGATTCGTCCAAAGCCGGTACCAAATATCGGGCCAGCCTCGACGATCCGATCATGGTTGGCGGAGCAGTGGCTATCCCGAAGGGTGCCGATGCAATGCTGCAGGCGGTTAATGTGCAACAGTCCGGAAAGATGAAAGGCAGCGACCTCATTCAGTTGAAAGTCATCTCTGTTTCGGTGCGTGGAACTGCCTACCCGGTCGTGAGCAGCATCGCCGAATCCAAAGGCGGGTCGGAAGGAAAAGCGACCGCCGGCAAAACGCTGGGAGGGGCCGGACTGGGAGCCCTGGTCGGTGGCATCGCCGGCGGCGGCAAAGGCGCACTCATCGGAACGGCGGCGGGAGCGGCAACAGGTGCCATCGTTTCCGCCAGCGGCCAACAACATCTGAAGATACCACCCGAGAGCCGCCTCGAATTCACATTGCAGGCCGACCTGAAGGTCAGGTGAGTTAGAAGTAGCCAGCGACCCCAGACCGCCGATGGAAACGGTATTCAACCGCCAGGGACGCCAAGAGCATGAAGCCAAGACCGGAACGGAGTAAAACCTGAGAATCACGCCGGTTTGAGTCAGCGTCTTTCTCACAGCTCCATGCCTGGCGCTTCTACCAGTTGCACTACTCCATCAGTGGGATTCCCCCGGCGAGTTCGTAGCGTAGCGCTGCGCGAATCTTGTTCTCGATCTGCAAATAGCGTGCTGCTTTCTTACCCGGCAAGATGGCGGCGAGCTTCGTGGCGTAGGCCTTGCGCATCTTGATCTCCTGCTCATCAATGGCTAACGCCTCATCAGCGAGCTGCTTCGCCTTCTCGTCGGTCAAGGTCTTATTGTTGTAGGCATCGGCGTAACTGAGGATTGCTTTCTTCAGCCGCTCATTGAGCGCTTGCAGATCCTTCTGGTACGACTCATAGACAGGCCAGAAGGTTTTGGCTTCGGCGTCCGTGAGTTCCATGTTGGCTGCGACTACCAGTTTTTTGTCTGCCTTGACCTTTTCGCGCAGGATCTGCATGTTCGTGTCGGCAGCAGGCGTATCCTGGGCAAACACGGGGGTGGTTTGCTTCATGACGGCCCATAATAAAGAAGCCATCAGGATGCCAACTACGACGCTCGGCTCAAACTGTTTCATTGTTGAATCTCCTTTGTCTTGTTATGTGACAGAGATGCTATTGAGATTGGAGCCGTCCCTACGGCTGGAGAAATTCACCTTCCCACAGGATAGTATCACCATTCCAGTTGCCGTATGAGCCTGGTTAAGATGATGTAGAACAATGCGATCGCGTACGGTACGGTTGGATCACAAGCGAAATTGTAGGTGGACTTGATGAAAACCGGAACTGTAAGTCATAGCAGGTTCCACTTTCCACTCGGGCGCAAAGCCCTGGCGCAGACTAAAGGTTCAGTCCCAGAACGTTTCGCAGAACAGACCAGGGAGGTCGGTGGCCGCGCCCTTTCCGAGGATCCAGTAATCGCGGAGTCGATCAAGGGTTCCGTTGGCCCTCTTCAGTCGAACCCAGTGGTCAAGGAACTTCCCCAACTCAGTATTGTCTCTGGCCACGGCGTAGCTCAAGGTCTGGAAGACCTTTGAGAGGGTTGGCAGATAGACTCCCTACCTTACCTATCATTCTGCCGCCTCCTGCGTGGGTCCGTAGGTCCACAGAACTCTCTCGTCGATTACCAGAATCGTCTCCTCGCTGAAGAGAGATTGAAACTGTAAGTCCTGGCAGGTCCCCTTGCGCTTCGGCAAGCTGGCGGTCAGCAATTTTTTCGCAGCTCCCCTCGTTACCTGTAAGTGATTACAGTTAGCAGAGACGCCGTAATGGGATTCTAATGCCGCTGGCGATGAGGCTAGTGGATAGCGAGCGACATCAGACGCGGCGCCGCTGGTCGGTACCCCTCACCCCCTCCGCGACCGCCGTCGCTTGGCCACCCTCTCCCCACAAACGGAGAGGGGAGTTCTCGAATTGGCGGAAGTTAGAAGTTTGTGGGCAGCAAGTGAACCTAGCGGTTGCGGACATGGGCGACTCTGTGAGTCGCTGATCTTCCTCAAATGCCATTTCAAGAGCCCACGATTGACCGGTGAATCCTTGAACCCACCACGCGTATTATTGGCTGACGACAATCCAACAGTGCTTGAGTCAGTCAGCCGAATGCTCACCCCGGATTTCAGGATTGTGGGAGCGGTCTGCGATGGAAAGTCTTTGGTCGCGGCAGCTCGAAGGCTAAGTCCTGACGTGATGATCGTGGATCTTTCTATGCCCGTTCTCGGCGGCATTGAGGCAGCCCGCGAGCTGAAGAAGCGGCATATTCCAGGCCGCATCATCTTTCTCACCGTTCATGAAGACCCCTCTCTTGTGGAAGAGGCAAAGGCCGTGGGGGCGATGGGTTACGTGTCGAAGTCATCCGCTGACCGCGACTTGGTCCCGGCCATCCACGAGGCATTGCAGGGACGCTTTTTCCATTCACCAAGTTGCCGTGACGAGAAGAAAACGATCTTGTAGGACAATCCCGAAATACCGTTACATATCGAACTAGGTGGCGCACTCGCGGCATCTCCTGCCATGTCTGGGATGGGACTGAGATCAGTGGGGACGCGATGCCCAGCTTCACCAGAGGGTTCTCGAGGCCCCTGAATCTGACCCTGTGACACCATCTTTCCACTGCCTATGGGTTCGCTACCAGAAATTCGATCCAAGGCCTTCCAGCAGGCCGCGCTGCGCAGCGAGCGGGTCCGGGTCATTGGAGTGTTGGTCACGCTGGCGCTTCTGTTGCTGATCGTGGTCGGACGCGCTCTGGTCGTCAGCAGCGGAGTGGAGATCCAGTACCTCCCCATTGCGATTGTCCTGGTGGGCGCCATGATGGCTCATGAAGGGGCAATGTTGGCAGTGGTCAATCGCCAGATCGCTGCTCAGGGAGATCTTCCCGCCTGGCGGTGGAAAGCCAATCTCTTCGCCGAGACGCTCTTCCCCACCTTGGCGCTGCTGTGGCTCACTGAGTCGCCTGTGTTGGGGCCCTACCGAGCCCTGGTGGCGCCAGCCATCCTGACTTATTTCTTTTTCATCCTGCTCTCCACGTTGCGCCTGAATCCCTCACTGACGCGCTGGACGGGGCTCCTTTCTGGCGCCGGCTATCTGGCAGTGGCGGCATACACTCTTGTGCGCTACCCTTCTGCCGATCGGCTGTTCCCCCCTGGGTTTTTTTGGACCTATGGGCTCCTCATCGTGCTGGGAGGGTTTGTGGGCGGCGCGGTGGCTGGGGAAATCCGCAAACACGTGATCGCCTCCCTGCAGGAAGCTGAAACCCGTCGCCAGATGGAACGGATTCAGCAAGACCTCGAGACGGCCCGCACGATTCAGCAAGGGTTGTTGCCCAGCCAGCCGCTAGCCACGCCTCGGTTCGACATTGCCGGCTGGAACCAGCCCGCTGACGCCACGGGCGGCGACTATTTCGACTGGCAGGAACTGCCGGACGGACGGATTGCGGTATCGCTGGCCGATGTTTCCGGACACGGCATTGGCCCCGCGTTGGTCATGGCCGTTTGCCGGGCTTATGCGCGTGCCAGTTTCCCGTCAGCCGGTGACCTGACGGTAGTCATGACCCACCTGAACGACTTGCTGGTCAAAGATCTGCAGTCGGAGCGCTATGTCACCTTTGTGGTGGCCTGGCTGGATCCGGCCGACTCCCGAGTGGAGCTGATTTCCGCCGGACATGGCCCGCTTCTTCTCTACAATGTGGCCAGCGATCGGTTTCAATCGGTCGAGCCGCAGGGAGTTCCACTGGGGCTGTTCCCGGGTTCTCTCTATAGCTCACCGCATCGCTTCGAGATGGCGCCGGGCGACCTGCTGGTGCTGGCCACAGATGGATTCTTCGAATGGGCCAACGCGCAAGACGAGCAGTTCGGTCTGGCGCGATTGCAAGAAACCGTCCGCGCTGCCCGCCATCTTCCGGCAAGGGAAATCATCACGCACCTTCATACGGCAGTGGTGGAGTTTGCCGGTGGAACTGGGCAGCAGGATGATCTCACAGCGGTGGTGGTGAAGCGAAAGGCGTGACGCGCAGAAGTCACCTGTAGCATTCGCAACCATGGTGACGTATTACCATCGGGGGAGCCGTCCTAGCGAAGGCTTGCCAGAGATAGCCGGGAGTTGAGCGAGGGACGGCGGTCCCGCGCTATACCCACGGAAACAGGCAACAACGTGGCATCCACCCAGCGTGGTGGCAACAAAGGGTCGTCATGCGAGGCGTGCTGACACCCCAGAGCACTTGGGTAGAAGCCCGGTAGCGCAGACCTGCGTTTTGTGCAGGTCTGCGGCTTGAGAAGTGACGGGTGGGCAAGGTTCAAACTCGGCACCCTGGGACAGGGTGTGTCAGAGCGTATCGTTTGGGCCAGGGATTAACTGCCGCAGACCCGCACAAAGCGCGGGCTCTGCGCTACAAATGATCCCGCATCGCGTTGGTAGCGAACGCCCACATCAACGCCAAGATCGATGGTTTCAGGATGGGCCAACGTAGTGACTTCGCCTTCTTAGGCGTGCGCCCCTAGCGCCCTTCCCGCCGTCGGGTAGGTGCGGAGGGACTCCGGAGCAGCTAACAAACCACGCTGAAGAGCGTAACAAGCCAGTTCCGCCGTGGTGCGAAGCCCCAGCTTGTCCATGATGTTGGATTTGTGAAAGACCACGGTGCGAGCGGCGATGCTGAGGATACTGGCGATCCCTCCGATCGTGCGGCCCTCGGCCACTAGCTGGAGCACCTCACGCTCCCGTTGGGTCAGCCCGACAGCCGGCCGGTCGGAGTGCCGGGAAGTCTGTTGGACGGCCGCAAGAACGTCGACAGCAATGCGGGGGCTCACGTAAGCGCGGCCGTTCAATACCTCGTGAATGGCCCGGCTCAGCGATTCCGCGGCGGAATGTTTCAGGACATAGCCGGACGCGCCCGCCCGAAGTGCCTCGCTTCCCAGCTCCACATCAGAGTGCATAGAAAGGAAGATGACCTTCACCCGGGAATCTTTCAGCTTCAACTGGCGCACAGCTTCAATCCCGCTCAGTAGTGGCATCGAGACGTCGGCAATGATGACATCCGGTTTGAGCTTGGCAGCCATCTCCAGCATCGCCCGGCCATCTCCCACCCTTCCCACTACCTCAAATTCCGGCTCCAGCAAACGGGTCAGACCTTCTAGAACAATTGCATGATCATCCGCCAGCAGCAGTCTTGGTTTTCGCATGATTTCTCCTGATCCATTTCATTTGCCTTCTCGATTCTAAAGGTACCCGAATATCCATGCAGGTGCCCTCGCCAGGAGCGGTTTTGATGGTCACCGATCCAGATAGCAGTTCTATCCGCTCCTGTATACTGATGAGTCCCAGACACTTCCCCGGTCTGGACATTCTCAAATCAAAACCGACTCCCTTATCCACAACCGACAGTTCGATTCGGTCGCGGTGCTGCTCGATTGCCACCCAGGCTTCCCGAGCACCGGAATGTTTGGTGACATTACGAAGCGCTTCCTGGGTAATGCGGTAGAGGCAGACGGCTACCTCCGGACGTATCGGGCCTGCCTCGCCGCCAACCTGGAACCACACGCGTATCCCTTCATTCTGGCTGACTTCGGAGCAGTGGCTGCGGAGAGCCGAGACTAGCCCGAGGTGCTCCAGCGCTGCCGGATGAAGTTGATGCGTCATGTGACGCAGATCGGTGCAGAGCCCCTCAGCACGGTCCCGCAACCTCAAGAGCTGTTTGCGAAAGGCCAATGCGCCGTCGGGAACTTGTTGAGTGAGCATTCCCAGTTCTACGGCCAGCATGGCGAGCTGTTGGCTGAGTCCATCGTGCAGTTCCCGGGCGAGCCTCCGCCGTTCCTCCTCCTGAGCCTCGATCAGCCTGCCGGTCAAGACTCGAAGTGCTTCGTCTGCCCGCGTGCGCTCCACGGCCACGCCAGCAATGATGCTTTCCAGACTCTTTCCCAAGAAATCCTGTTCCGGGTTCTTTTCACTTGCGGGGACCCCCGATTGGACCTTGGGTGTCCCATCGTGGCCTGGCCCCTGGGTACGAGCATCCTTAGTTTTAGTTTTGGCCTTGGCGTTCATAAACAGCCCTAGGTTCCCAACACTCTATGACAAGACTCTGCGGAAGAACTCAGCACTTCGGAAGTGAGGCGCCGTGATGCAGGTCAGCTCCTCACGGTGATCAAAACGACCAGGCCCATTCAGAATCACAGAGATCCCGGGTTCGTCGAGAGCAGAGAGATGGAGTGCCTCAGCTGAAGGGTTAGGTAATCGACAGCTCCGGAAGGGTCGAACTTCCCGGAGGGCTGGTGATCCGCAGCGAGCAGCCTCATGCCGCCGAAAAAAAAGGGACTGAACCGCCAAAGACGCCAAGACCAGTGGATGACGCATTCTAAGAGAGGCGCATTCGTTCGGATCAGACAATTTCTTGGCATTCTTTGCGGTCCTCTGGCGAATTTAACCGTTTTGTGAACTTTGTCTGCGGCAAGTGGAGCTAGAGAACGCCGACTGCCTCACAGGGAGGAGTGTCCGTTCCCAAAGCGTGGGTTTGACTCACTGGTCGGGTGAAATCCCCCATCGTCGCACCTGGACAACCAACACCCGGTTCTCTCCCAAGAACTTCTTAAACCCCCTTTTTCTGGCGGCGGCCAGGGTCTTCTCTACTCCGACTGCGTATTCTACTGGCTTCTGCGCCCGCTTCGGGGAATTTGACTGCCTGGTTGAATGAGGTCGCCGAGCATTGCCCCGATTGAGTTTTCTCTTTGTGAAACTGGGGAAAGGTGCAGTCTCTCTCTCAAAAAATACTTGATCAGGTCAAAAAAAGATACTTGATTATACATGCTAAACTGGATTGTTTGCTGCTTATTCTGATGCTTACCGTGGCAACGCCACTGCGTAGCCCGGAGACGTGGGTTTCACAAGGCAACTCGGAGGTTGTTGGCAGACAATGCCTACAGCTGAACATGACGACATAAGTCCACAAGGTGCGGGCGACGCTATGGCCCTAAGGATTATAGCTGGGTTGCGCGTCCCGCGCCGGATCCAACCACTCCGCGCTGGCCACAGCCAGCGCTGCCCTCCGCTGTCCAACAAGGGGCGATCGTTGGGACGCCGCAATTCGACAAACTTTCGCATTTTAGAGAGATTCCAGAGCAACTCAAGAAGATTCTTTCGAGCCGGACGCTGGTGCAGTCTAAACGGCTGGCTCGATTTTTGAGCTTTGTGGTGGAGAAGGAGATCGCTGGAAACGGCAGCCAGCTCAACGAGTACCTGATTGGCGTGGAGGTCTACCAACGGCCCTCCTCTTTCGACCCGCAGATTGACACGATTGTCCGCACAGAAGCCCGCCGTCTGCGTTCGAAGCTCCATCAGTACTACGAGACCGAAGGCATTCACGATCCGATTCTCATGGAAATCCCCAAGGGGAGCTATGCCCCAGCGTTTCGCGAGCGAGAGCGCGGAATTCTCGACAAAGAACCTGGCTAGCTTATTTCCCATTACCGTCTGCTCGAGAACCAGAAGGAGCACCATCGAAGGCGCACATTTCAAGAGGAGTTCCGTACGTTCTTGAAGAGATACCAGGTGCCTTATGACGAGCGGTACGTGTGGGACTGAAGGGATAGACGCCCTTACAGGGCTTGGATCGATGGAACTTTGAAACCCAGGGCGTTGCCCTGGGCTGGATTAGAGGTGGCCCTTTGGCCGTGGGGATTCGAAAACTGCCGGAGCTGCATCATTCCCCTACCAGCGCCTTACGTGCTTCGGCGAGCTGCTCTTTCTGGGTCTTGGTCATTTCAGGGAATTTCAGATCGAGTGCTTCGAGTGCATCGATGATCGCCGCGGCCACGACCACGCGAGTGAACCACTTATTGTCGGCCGGCACGACGTACCAGGGCGCGTAGGGCTTGGCGGTTGCTCGAATCATCGCCTCGTATGCTCCCATATAATCATTCCAGAACTGTCGTTCCTGCGCATCAGACGAGGAGAACTTCCAATGCTTGTTGGGGTTTTCCAGACGCTCGAGGAAACGCCGCTTCTGCTCTTCGCTCGACACGTTCAGGAAGATCTTGCGAATGACAGTTCCGTTGCGGCTCAGGTAATGTTCGACGTTGCGGATGTCTTCGTAGCGATCTTCCCAGA
Source organism: uncultured Acidimicrobiia bacterium (assembly GCA_963752385.1). Taxonomy (GTDB): domain Bacteria; phylum Acidobacteriota; class Terriglobia; order Versatilivoradales; family Versatilivoraceae; genus CAVVYL01. Next base: position 329,041 of record CAVVYL010000035.1, read on the forward strand.
TCTGCGGCGTGACCAGCTCCGCTGGCAGCTTCTGTTTTTCGAGAAGCTTCTGATGGACACGCAGCACCAGCACTTCCTCATAATAGGAGCGATTGAAAATGCCAATCCGTCCGCGTGCCGGCAGCCGCTTCAGGCAGCGCCACAGGTAGTCGTGGTCGAGTTCTTCGGCCGACGGCGTCTTGAACGAGTCGACCTGGCAGCCCTGCGGGTTGACTCCGGACATGACGTGCTTAATCGCGCCGTCCTTGCCGGCCGCGTCCATGGCTTGAAAGATCAGCAGCACTGCCCATCGATTCTGAGCGTAAAGCCGCCCCTGCAGCTCCGCCAGGGCCTGCACGCCCATGGCCAGCGCCTCTTTGGCACGTGGCTTGTCCTCTGCGGTCAGCTCGCCAACGTCTCCAGGATCCATGGCCTCGAGGCGAAAGCTCTCGCCGTCGTTGATTCGGTAAGGGTCCGCCAACTTGCGGCATCTCTGGGCGATTTCTTTGAGATTCATAGATAGACTCCAAAATGAATCGGCTCAAACGTCATTCACTTCAGATGAATCCTCAGCCCCAACGGGGCTGCGATCCTCAGCCCAGGGTTGCCGCGCACGCGTAGCGGCTACCCTGGGTGGACGACGATCAGACACCCGGCAACCCCAACGGGGTTGTGTCTGGCCAGTGGAACTAGCTCCTGCGCAGCATTCGGAGCCCGAGTGAGAGACCGGAACACAGCAATCCCAATAGCCCAATCAGTGGCATCACACTGCCAGTCTTCGGGAGACTCGTAGGTGGCGGTTCAGGCGCCGAAGGAGCAGGCGCGGCAGCGGGAGCCGGGGCCGGAGTTTCAATCAGCAGAGCACCTTCCAGTGGGGGTGTGGGTGGCGGCGGTGGTGCCGAGCCAGTTACCTTCCGTTGTTGCGCAACGACGGTTTCAGGAACGGCCGTCACTACCGTGGCAGACACGTTCATGCCTTTCCGCAGATCGAAGGCAGTCTTTTCTTGTCCGTCGATCATGAACTTCTGGCCTTTGGGAATCTTATATTGCTTGTTGGTGCCATCAGCCAAAGTCAGAATCACGCTATTGGGGGCACTCACTTGCCACACCTTACCCGATACGGTCCTGACCGTGGTGACGGTTCTCGGGGTTGTGGTCGTGGTGATGGTCCGCTGCAACTTCATGCCCGGCTTGAGCTCACGAACGGAGATCTCCTTGCCATCCACCGTGGCTCTAGCGCCGTCTGGAACGGTGACGTGTCTTACCTCTCCGCTTTCCATCTTAACAACGACTTCGTTTCCCGAAACGTAAACCACTTCACCGCGCTCTACCTGGACTTGCCTGCTCCCTGCCCCCTGCGTGGCTTCGGTCTTGGAAGTTTCCTGTGCCAGCATGGCTGCGGCGAAGGCGACGCAAACAATGCCTGCTCCCAGGAGGCTGAATAGGTGTTTTCTTAGAGGTCGATGTGAATCCATTTTAGTCTCTCCTTTGTGTTAATTGTGGAACTGCTAATTTGGCTGGCTGCGGAGGTTCAGATCGATCAGAGTTCGCTAAAGAGGCACTGACGATATAGCGCTGGGGCGCACTTCCGATGAAGTAAAACGGATAGCACGTTACCAGAGTCAGGGAAGGCCTGGTCGTGGGCTGCAAAACGCTCACGTCATCTGGACTGGTGATCTGAACCTTCTCGACAACATACTGATCTGCTCGGTCCGGCATCGTCAGTTCGATGGTATCGCCCGGAGCAATATCTTTCAGCCCGCGGAAAAATCCGTCCCGGTGACCCGCTATCCCCGTGTTTCCAGCCTGGCCCAACTTCGCAGTGCCAATAATCCGGCCAACACCCCGGTTCAGGGTCAGGTCGTCCGTTCCGTCGTAAACAGGTACTTCCAGGCGCAACTTCGGAACGCGGAGAACCGCAGACGGAGTTCCGTCTTTGGTCGCCAGACTTTCCACATAGGCTTGAACTCGCTTATCACTCCAAAGGCTGAAGTCCACCTTCTCGCCCGTGCGCAATTTCACGGATTCCTGAGTACGTAATCTTGCCTCCTTTCGTTCTGCTTCAAACCTCCGCAGCGCGAAGTAGGCTGAGATCTCACTGTGGAATTTTGCCAGGGCATATACGGCTACCAGGATCAGACCAACGATCAGTAACACCCTTTCTAGGCGTCGCATCACCATTCTAACTATTCATACAGAATCGCCTGGTGCCGTGTTGGGTGTCCAGAGACCCTCTGGAACTGAATCCGCCAGCCTGATTGAAAAGCTTATTCATGACCGGTGAACGACAGAACTGTAAAGGATGGCAGGTTGAAGCGTCAAATGGAATCAGGTACTGAGCACCACCGTTGAGAAAGCCCTGTCGATGCTCATGCTGCTAACCATCAGACCGTGCAGCAGCGAGCAACTTGGCGGGAAAACAAACAAGTGCCATCAATGAAAAATGGTATATGGCGAACCCAATCGGTATGTTCAGAGATGAGATCCGTGTTCTCTAAGAAGGCGTTGGCTTCTGCCTGGAAGGGCCACCCTTGGTGGCGCTCCGTCGCCAGCCAGCGCGTGGACCGTTGCGCGGTCCGAAACGAAAATCTTGTTCTCGTTCCTGGGCTCACAGCTCTCGATGAGGTTCACCCATCGCCACGCTTCGCCAAGTAAGGAAGAAGGATTTCGTTCTGGCTCCTGGAATTCGACTTGTCGTTGCAGTCTTGAGAGACCGTCGCTGGCAGACCACACGGAGATCATACAACACCCTTGGCTAAATCAAATCAAGTTCCTAAGAAATTTTTCACCAACTGGGTCAGAAACGTGTGCCGACTGGCCGCCTTCGCGAGGCCGCAAGACCTGCCTACGTTTACAGTACCTGATCCGAAGCGGTCATGAAAGGCTTGGATTCGCAACCGGTGGTATGGACGGCGAGCTGGTTGCCGCCAAGGGGTGCAGCACATAGGGCCGCCTGACCGTTCCTTCAAGCTCGTGACGCGGTTCCGCCCGAATAAGATGATTCACAGCAACTTGACGGCGATTACTCATTTCGACCTCGGCTCGGCGCAGGTTCCGACTGGAGCGGGCACCAAGATCCTGCTCAAGCGGAGAGCTCGATGGGTCCTGCTGCTGTTGACCGCTGTGTTCATGGGCCTGACCGCCGACATGGCGCTGGCGATGGGTACGGAATCGGAGGCAGCTTCAGGGATAGCGGCCAAGGCTCCCGAACAGGGTGGGCCTGCAGCGGGTCATGAAGCACAGGAACATGGCCTGTCGCAAAAGGCCGTCGAGATCGCTCGCCCGTTGGGCTTTCCGCTCACCAATTCCATGGTGGTCAGTTGGATTGTTGCAGTGGGGCTCATCATTTTCGCTCAGATGGCAACGCGGAAGATGATGCAGGTTCCGGAGGGGGCGCAGAATTTTTTGGAATGGCTGGTTGAAAGCCTCTACGGTTTTTTGGAAGGAATTATTGGCCCGCATTTGGTCAAACGCACATTTTGGTTCTTTGCAACCATTTTCATTTTCATTCTCAGCGCTAATTGGATGGGTTTGATTCCCGGCGTCGGCACGATCGGATGGGGGCATGAGACCTCTCATGGTTTCAAAATCGACCAGCCATTGCTTCGCGGCGCCAACGCCGACGTTAACCTGACGTTGGCGATGGCCCTGATCTTTTTCGCCTGCTGGATCTACTGGGCACTTCGAGAGGTTGGCCCAGGAGGATTTCTAAAGGAACTGTTTGCCCCCAAGGGCGAGAGCGCTGGGGCATTGAAGCTCCTCCTCATAGTCGTATTCTTTGCGGCTGGCTGCCTAGAAATCATTTCAATTCTGTTCCGGCCCGTCTCTCTCAGTTTTCGTCTCTACGGCAATATCTTTGCCGGGGAGAACATGCTGGAGACCATGGCTCGTTTGGTCCCCGGCTTGGGTTGGCTGCTACCGATTCCTTTTTATTTTCTGGAGTTGCTGGTAGGTCTGGTTCAGGCCCTGGTGTTCATGTTGCTGACCGCTGTCTTTACGCTGCTGATCTGCCAGCATGAAGAAGAAGGACCGGCGGCTGCACACGATTGACTGATGAGTTTTGCCGGTTGGGTTGCGCTTGATAGCGGCTGCCGGCGAGAAAGGAACGTTAATCAATATGAGCGGAAATCTGCACGTAGGCTTGGCGGCACTAGGAGCGGCAATTGCTGTGGGCATGATCGGCATGAAAGCTTCGGACGCTGTGGGGCGCAATCCGGGCGCGTCCACCAAGATTCTGGTTCAGTCCATTCTGGCCATTGCCTTCGCTGAAGCGATCGTGTTCTACGCCCTGTTCCTGGTGAGATAGGGAGAGAGGGCAGGGCGCAGAGTCAAGGCGGCTCTGCGCTCATTCTGCGAGGGTGCGATGATGAATGCTCTGGTTATGTTGGCGGAAGTGCAGAGTGGCGGGCAGGTTGAACAGATCGCCAGGACCTTCGGCGTGGACTGGCCTCACCTGATTGCTCAGATTGTCAGCTTCGGCATCGTCTGCGGTCTTCTTTACTGGTTTGCCTACCAACCCGTCCTCAGGATGCTGGAGGAGCGGCGCCAGCAGATTGCTCTGGGTTTGGCCAATGCCGAGAAAATCAAAGCGGAGTTGGACAAGACCGAAGCCCAGCGTCAGGAAGTGATGGCGCGGGCTCACACTCAAGGCGCCAAATTCATCGAGGAAGCCCGGTCTGCGGCGGCCCGCCTGCAGCAAGAAGAAAGCAATAAGGCCATTGCGGCTGCCGCACAGATCATGGCCAAGGCGCACGAGGCCGCTGCGCAGGACCACGATCGAATGCTTGCCGAACTCAAACGCGAGGTCGGCAGGTTGGTGGTGCAAGCCACGGCTGCGGTCACCGGCAAGATTCTGACCGTGGAAGACCAGCGGCGTCTGTCCGAGGAAACTTCCAGACAGATCACGGCGGAACGATGAAGATCAGCAGACAAGAGAAACGCGAAGCCAAGCAACTGTACCGCTTTTGTTTGGTGAAGGGCTTGCTCGACGAGAATCGTGTCCGGCAAGTCGTACAACGCATCCTCGCGACCGGTGATCGGGATGGCCCGCCCATCCTCGCTCATTTTTTGCGGTTGGTGAAACTCGACTGTGCCCAGCACACGGCTACCATCGAGAGCGCCACCCCGTTACCAGCCGATTTGCAGACGATGGTCCAAACCGGGTTGGCACACCGGTACGGGCCGGGGTTGACCACCGCGTTCACCCAGCACCCGGAGTTGATTGGCGGGATGCGGATTCAGGTGGGATGCGATGTTTATGACGGCAGTGTACGGGCTGGGCTGGAAGCGTTGGAGAAAGGTTTTTGAGCCAAGGTGACTATGTCAAACCTACTAAAAGAAATTGAAGCGCAAATCGCCGGCGCGAAGACGACAACTGCGAAAGAAAATGTGGGCGTCATCCGGGAGATTGGCGACGGCGTCGCCAAGATCGAAGGCCTGACCGACGCAATGCTCAACGAGATGATCGACCTCGGCAAGGGCGTTACCGGCCTGGCATTGAATCTCGACGAGACCGAAGTCGGCGTCGTCGTTCTCGGCGATTACACGCAACTCAAAGAGGGCGACGAAGCCCGCACCACCGGAAAAGTTTTGCAAGTGCCCGTGGGGAAGGGCCTGCTGGGTCGCGTGGTGAACGTGCTGGGGGAGCCTATCGATGGTAAAGGGCCGATCAAGAGCGACGTGAGCTATCCGGTGGAAAAAATCGCGCCCGGTATTATCCGTCGCCGCTCAGTCAGCCAGCCGATGCAGACCGGGATCATGCCGATTGATGCGATGATTCCGATTGGCCGCGGCCAACGCGAATTGATCATCGGCGACCGTGCAACCGGCAAGACAACGATCTGCATCGACACGATGATCAACCAGGCCCGGCTCAATAAAGCCGCCGAAGTGGCCGGCGACAAGGACTACCGGCCGCTCTACAACATCTACGTCGCGATCGGCCAGAAGCAGTCCACCATCGCGCGGGTCATTGCGGTTCTCGAAGAAGCCGGGGCGATGCCGTACACGATCGTTGTGGCCTCCCCGGCCTCGGACTCCGCTGCCAACCAGTATCTCGTGCCGTTTGCCGGCGCAGCGATGGGCGAGTGGTTCCTGGATAACGGCATGGACGCGTTGATTGTTTACGACGACCTGTCCAAGCAGGCAGTGGCCTACCGGCAGGTGTCACTCCTGTTGAAGCGGCCTTCGGGTCGCGAGGCATTTCCCGGCGATGTGTTTTATTTGCACAGCCGGTTGCTCGAACGCGCCGCGCGGGTCGGCGAGAAATATGGGAACGGCTCGCTCACGGCCCTGCCCATCATCGAAACACAGGCCGGCGACGTTTCGGCCTACATTCCGACCAACGTCATCTCGATCACCGACGGACAGATCTTTCTGGAATCCGATTTGTTCTATCAAGGTGTCCGGCCGGCGATCAACGTCGGCATTTCGGTCTCGCGCGTCGGCTCGGCGGCACAAGTCAAGGCCATGAAGCAAGTGGCCGGACAGCTCAAGGGCGAGCTCGCCCAGTTCCGGGAACTGGCGGCGTTCGCGCAGTTCGGCTCGGACCTCGACGCCAAGACGCAAGCGCAGATCGACCACGGCAAACGCATCATGGAGATTTTCAAGCAGGGGCAGTACAACCCGATTCCAGTGGAGATCCAGGTGGTCGTGATCTGGACCGCACAAAACGGTTACCTGGATCAAGTACCTGTCGCGCGGATCAAGGAGTTCCAGAACAAGTTGACCGAATATTGCACCACGCGCAAAGGTCAGTTGCTCGCCAAGATCGGGAGGGAAAAGGCGCTCAGCGACGAGTTGACGACTGAGTTGAAGGCGGCCGTCGACGAATTCAAGCAGACCTGGAAATGAACACGGAGTTCAGGTGAAATATGGCAAGCCCTCGTGAACTTCGCCGGCGCATCAGGTCGATTACCAGCACCGCGCAGATCACTCGTGCGATGCAAATGGTAGCCGCCTCCAAGATGCGAAAGGCGCAACAGGCGGCACTGGAGGGACGTCCTTTTGTGCGGCTTGTGTACCGGATCCAGCGCGAGGCCACCACCCGGATGGGCGAATTCAGCCATCCCCTGCTCGAGGTGCGGGAAGTCCGCAAACGGGCGGTGATCCTGGTCGGCGCCGATAAGGGTTTATGCGGAGCGCTCAATAGCAACCTGTTCCGTCTGGCCGCCCAATTCGACCCCCAGACGACGATTTTCATCACGGCCGGTCGCAAGGCTGCGCAGTTTGTGGCCGCCACTCGCCGGCAGCTGGCGGCCGAGTTTGCCTACGGGGACGAGCCTCGGTTCCCGGAAGCCAGAGCGATTTCCAGTTTCGTCACTGATCTGTTTTTGAAAAAGGAGGTGGACGAGGTCCGGGTGGTGGCCACGCAGTTCATCAACACGCTCACCCAGCAGGCGCTCTCGCTGGAGTTTCTGCCGGTGGGCGAAGTGAAGATCCCGGTCGCGGAACGCGAACGCGAAGATGAAGCCCTGGCTGCCGACACCACCGAGTCTCTGTTTGAGCCCAGCCCCGAGGCCGTCTTGAGCTATCTCCTGCCGCGTTATCTCCATATCTATATCTATCAGGTCTTGCTGAATGCCAAAGCCAGTGAGCAAAGCGCCCGCATGGTGTCGATGAAGAATGCCACAGACAGCGCCAACGAGCTGATCCATAATTTAACCCTCGAATACAACAAATTGCGTCAGGGCAATATCACCCAGGAATTGCTGGAAATTGCCGGAGGCCAGGCCAGCTGAGCCAGAGATATTTCGGTAACCACCGATTGAAGGTACCAATATGAATAAAGGCAAGATTGTTCAAATCGTCGGTCCGGTTGTGGATGTCGAATTTCCGGAAGCTCTTCCCGGGATCTATAATGCGCTGACCATCGAGTGTAAAGTTCAAAACCAGCCCGTGAAAGTAACCCTCGAAGTGCAGCAGCACCTCGGTGATAAGTGGGTCCGGACTGTCTCCATGTCCGCCACCGAAGGTCTCAAGCGCGGCTACGAAGTCATCGACAGCGGCGCGCCCATTTCCGTGCCCGTCGGGGAAGGGGTGATGGGGCGGATATTCGATGTGTGCGGCAACCCGGTCGACGAACGCGGGCCGGTCAAGGCGGAGAAATATTACCCGATCCACCGCCCGGCGCCCAAGCTCGTGGACCAATCGACGTCACCGCAAGTCCTTCCCACCGGCATCAAAGTCGTCGACTTGATCTGTCCCTTCCTGAAAGGCGGCAAGGTCGGCGCGTTCGGCGGTGCCGGCACGGGCAAGACGGTCCTCATCATGGAACTGATCAACAATATCGCCAAGCTCCATGGCGGCGTGTCGGTGTTCGCCGGCGTCGGCGAGCGCACCCGGGAAGGCAACGATCTCTATAAGGAAATGTCGGAAGCCGGCGTCATCAAGCAGGACAACCTCGGCGCCTCGAAAATCGCTCTCGTGTACGGCCAGATGAACGAGCCGCCCGGCGCGCGCCTGCGCGTCGCCCTGGCTGGCCTCGCCATGACCGAATATTTTCGCGACGAGAAGAATCAGGATGTGTTGCTGTTCATCGACAACATCTTCCGGTTTTCTCAGGCCGGCTCCGAAGTGTCGGCCTTGCTCGGCCGCACCGCGAGCGCCGTCGGCTACCAGCCGACTCTGGCGGCGGAAATGGGCGTGCTGCAGGAACGGATTACCTCGACCAAGAAGGGCTCGATCACCTCGTTCCAGGCGGTGTACGTGCCGGCCGACGACTTAACGGACCCGGCGCCGGCCACCACGTTCGCCCACTTGGACGCGACCATCGTTTTGGAACGGTCGATTGCCGAGTTGGGAATCTACCCGGCGGTTGATCCTCTGGCCTCGGGCTCCCGCGCCCTCGCACCCGAAATCGTAGGCCAGGAGCATTATGACGTCGCGCTCGGCGTGCAGCGCGTGCTCCAGCGGTACAAGGATCTGCAAGACATCATTGCGATCCTCGGTATGGACGAACTTTCACCCGAGGACAAGATCACGGTGTTGCGCGCCCGCAAGATTCAACGCTTCCTGAGCCAGCCTTTCACCGTGGCGGCCGTGTTTAGCGGCCACGAGGGCAAACAAGTCCCGGTGGCCGAAACGGTGCGCGGCTTCAAGGAGATTCTCGACGGTAAACACGACGCCGTGGCGGAAGGCAACTTCTACATGAAGGGCGCCATTGAGGAAATCAAGCAGGGTTGAGACTTGAGGGTCGAGGGATTGGAAGGCCCGCGCACAGGGCAAGGCAGAGCATGGCCAACATACTGAGATTAGAAATCATCACTCCCGAGGCCGTGGTTTACTCCGACGACGTGGATATGGTCACACTGCCCGGCGTGGAGGGCCAGTTGGGGATCTATCCTCAACATATCCGGCTGATGACGCAAATGGTGCCGGGCGAAATGATTGTGCACAAAGACGGTCACGATGATTTTTTGGCCGTGGGCGAGGGGCTCATCGAAATCACGGGCGAGCGCGTGTCGATTGTGACGGATATGGCGATTGCTGTAGATAAGATCGACGAGGCAATGGTCGAAGAAGCGCGCCAGCGCGCCGAAGCCCGACTCCGCGAAAAGATTTCGGCCGAAGAGGTTGCCTCTGTCAACGCTTCTCTAGCTCGCTCGCTGGCACAGTTGCACGTCAAGCGACGCCAGCGCAGGTAATCCGTGCCATCTCGACGGAATACGTTGAAGTCTTCCGTCCATAACAGAACAGGTGAATCGCTGGATGCAGTCTGCCAGAGCCTGGTCCTCGATTGTTCTCGGTCACAAGACCGGCAGTGTTGAGGGCCGTCTCCAGACCTTCTTGATTCTTCCGCTGTTTCTCCCATCTCTCGAGAGTCCCTAGTTGTTGTCAGCAGCGGGACGCCCTCATCGTACCCAAATTAGTTTCTTCATAGCTTTCTGAACGAGAACCTGTTTGAGGCCCGACACATGAAAGCAACCGAAATGCTCCACAACTTGGGGCAGAGTCTATGGCTTGACAACATCACGCGCGACCTGCTGAATGGTGGCGGCCTGAAACGTTACATCGACGAGTTGTCGATAACCGGTCTCACCTCGAACCCAACGATCTTCGAGAAAGCTATCAAGCATAGCACCAGCTACGACGCTGCTATCGTCAAGAAGCTCAAAAGGGGCAGGATGGGAGAGGAACTGTTCTTCGAGCTGGCACTTGAGGACCTCACCCGGGCCGCCGACCTGTTTCGACCCATTTACGACCGGACGAACGGCGTGGATGGCTGGGTGTCGTTGGAGGTGTCGCCTCTTCTCGCCCATGACCCAGCCGGCACACTTGCGGCGGCCAAGAGCTTGTACACCCGGGGAAAGCGTCCCAATATTCTTATTCAGATCCCAGGAACCAAAGAAGGCTTGGTGGCGGTCGAGGAGGCGATTTTTGCAGGAGTGCCTGTCAATGTGACCCTCTTGTTCTCCCGCGAGCACTACCTGGCGGCTGCCGAAGCCTTCCTGCGGGGCATCGAACGGCGCATCGCTGCCGGGCTAAAGCCCGATGTCGGCTCCGTGGCTTCAGTGTTCGTTAGCCGCTGGGATGCGGCGGTCGCGGGCAAGGACATCGGTGCCCTGAAGAACCAACTCGGCATTGCTATCGCCCGCCGCACCTATAAGGCGTGCCGCGCCTTGCTGACCTCGCCGCGCTGGCAGCGCATTTACAACGCCGGCGGACGCCCGCAGCGTCTCCTGTGGGGCAGTACCGGAACCAAGGACCCCCAGGCGTCCGATATTCTGTACATCAAGGCCCTTGCTGCGCCCGTCACGGTCAACACGATGCCCGAAGCAACCTTAAGAGCCCTTGCCGATTCCGGTCAATTGAGCGAAATCATGTCAGCCGACGGAGGCAATTGCGAGGAAGTGTTGGCCGAGTTCGCCAAGCTCGGCATCAACATTGATGATTTGGCTGGTAAACTCCAGGAGGATGGAGAGAAATTGTTTGTGAACTCCTGGAACGAACTCATGGCCGTGATCACGTCTAAGAGTGCTATCCTATGGAAGAAGGTGTAGACCAAGGTGAAGTTGGTCGGGGAGGGAATCCAGACTCTTAGTCTCACCCTTCATGCCCTGGTGAGTATATCGAGCGTGGACACCCTCCCTCTGAAGCTGTGAAAAAATTGAATCGGGATGATCCTGCCTGGGTGGGGAGCGGGCGCTCGGCGCACGCTTCTTGCCGGAAGGACCCGATCTTCAATACTTTTCACAACTCCCCTGGGTGGGAGGTGCATCAAGGCATTTCAATCGTTGGGGCACAACGCCTGACTGTGTGAACCCTCCTTCATTTCGCCCCTTTATACCTGCCAGCTTTTACAGCTCTTCTCCTTCCTGGACCTAGATAAGCTGAAAATGTGCTGGATGGTTAAGACAGGGGCCTGCGTCCTCCAGAGGCGCGAAGGCGGTCCAATCCGGCTCGCAAGGGTCGGCAATGAATTGTTCGGAGGTAGACACGGGGGTCGTTTCCGAATGTAACCTGGATTTCATACCCCGAGGCATATAATAGCGGCATCAGGGGACACTTCGAAGGTAGCGGCTCGGGAGTCCCTCTACTTGTTGTTTCTGACCGAGCTGCCTCTGACTGAGCGCTCAATTATTGTGAACTATTCAGGAACGGAGGAGAACTCATGACACGTGCACTTAGCGATGCGAAGGCTGCGACGGCGAAAAGTATCAAGACCGGTGCCGCAGACCGATTGTCCCCTGAGGAGCTCCGGCAGATTGATGCCTGCTGGCGGGCTTGCAATTATCTGGCCGGCGGCATGATCTATCTGCGCGCCAATCCTCTGCTCCGGGAGCCCTTGAAACCGGAGCACATCAAGCAACGCCTGTTGGGTCATTGGGGAGCGAGTCCCGGTCTAAGCTTCGCGTACCTTCACCTCAACCGCCTGATCAACAAGTACGACCTGAACGCCATCTTCCTGGCTGGCCCCGGCCATGGCGCGCCGGGCGTGCTGGCGCCGGTCTATCTGGAGGGTGCGTATTCCGAAATCTACCCCAACAAGGGTGAGGACGAGCAAGGTATGCTTGAATTCTTCAAGGAATTCTCGTTTCCCGGCGGGATCGGCAGCCACTGCACGCCGGAGACTCCTGGCTCCATCCACGAGGGTGGCGAGTTGGGCTACAGCCTTTCGCATGCCTTTGGCGCCGCCTTCGACAACCCGGACCTGCTGGTTGCAGTAGTCGTAGGCGACGGCGAAGCCGAAACCGGGCCGCTGGCCACCTCCTGGCATTCCAACAAGTTCCTGAGCCCCGTTCGGGACGGCGCCGTGCTGCCGATCCTGCATCTGAACGGCTACAAGATCAACAACCCCACGCTGCTCTCTCGGATCTCCCATGAGGAGCTGGAGAGCCTGTTCACTGGTTATGGCTGGACACCCCATTTTGTGGAAGGGGACGATCCGAAGGTCATGCACCAGAAGATGGCCGCGACTCTCGAGGATTGCGTCCTGGAGATTCGCCGCATTCAGCAAGAGGCACGTGCCAGCGGCCAAGCGGTCCGGCAGCGCTGGCCCATGATCGTGCTGCGCAGCCCCAAGGGTTGGACCGGCCCTAAGGAGGTGGACGGCCACAAGGTGGAAGGCTTCTGGCGAGCTCACCAGGTGCCCCTTTCGGGCTTGCACGACAACCCGGCCCATCTGAAGCAGTTGGAGGACTGGCTGCGCAGCTACAAACCCGAGGAGTTATTCGACGAAAACGGCCGGCTGATCCCGGAACTGAAGGCGCTTGCCCCGAAGGGCGCGCGGCGCATGGGCGCGAATCCTCACGCCAATGGGGGCTTGCTGCGGAAGACACTGCGCATGCCGGACTTCCGCGACTATGCCATCAAAGTAGAAAAACCAGGAACGGTCGCCGCCGAGAACACGCGCCCTCTCGGTCGCTTCCTGCGGGACATCATGCGCCAGAACTCCACGAACTTCCGAGTCTTCGGGCCCGACGAAAACAGCTCGAACCGGCTCGACGCCATCTACGAGGTGAGCAAGAAGCTGTGGCTGGCCGACTACCTTCCGGAGGACGCTGACGGCGGCGAGCTGTCGCCCGACGGGCGGGTGCTGGAGATGCTTTCCGAGCACACTCTCGAAGGCTGGCTGGAAACCTATCTCCTCAGCGGCCGTCATGGCTTCTTCTCGACCTATGAGGCCTTTGTTCACGTCATCGATTCCATGTTCAACCAGCACGCCAAGTGGCTTGCCATCTGCCGCGAGCTGCCCTGGCGGGCGCCCGTGTCGTCGCTCAACTTGCTCATTACCTCCACCGTATGGCGCCAGGACCACAACGGCTTCACCCACCAGGATCCGGGATTTCTCGATGTGGTGGTGAATAAGAGCCCGGATGTCTGCCGCATCTACCTGCCGCCGGATGTGAACTCCCTGCTCTGTGTGGCGAATCAATGCTTGAAGAGCACCGACTTAATCAATGTCATCGTCTGCGACAAGCAGAAGCACTTGCAATACATGAGCATGGACCACGCCATCGGACATTGCGCCAAAGGCATCGGGATCTGGCGCAAAGCGAGCAACGACGAAGGAACCGAGCCGGACGTGGTGATGGCCTGTGCCGGCGACATTCCCACCAAAGAGGCGTTGGCGGCGGTAGTGCTGCTGCGGGAGCACTTCCCTTCTCTAAGGATCCGTTTCGTCAATGTCGTGGACCTCTACAAACTCACGCCCTCCAGCGAGCATCCCCACGGCTTGTCGGACCGGGACTTCGATAGTCTTTTCACTGTAGACAAGCCGGTGATTTTCAACTTCCACGGTTATCCCTGGTTGATCCATCGCCTGGCCTATCGGCGCACGAATCACAAGAACATGCATGTGCGCGGCTACAAGGAGAAAGGCAACATCAACACGCCACTCGATCTGGCCATTCAAAACCAGATCGACCGTTTCAGTCTGGCAATCGACGTCATCGATCGCGTGCCTAGTTTGCATGTGGCCGGCGCTCACGCCAAGGAAGAACTGCGGAACCAGCAGATCGAGTGCCAGAACTATGCTTACGAGCACGGCATTGATAAGCCGGAGATGGATCAATGGACGTGGCCCTTTTGATCCACCGTTCGAATTGAAGCACTCCAGGCTGATCGAGGAGGTTGGATCATGCCCGACATCAACAGCCTTGCCGGACGGATCGATGCCGAGTTCTCAGCGGCCGCGGAAAAGATCAGGAAGTTTCAGGTTGAAAAGGTAGAGGAGCACAAGGAGCGGCAGAAGCGGCTTGAGCAACTCGGCGGAATCTTCGAAGAGCTCCGCAACATTTGGAGGCCGCGACTGGAACTCCTGGTGAAGAAATTCGGAGACGGTGTCAAGGTGACGCCGAGGCTCGTGCCATCCAGGCGAGAAGCGGTCTTTGACTTCCAGTCGAGCCTGGCCCAGGTCCATCTGAAATTCTCTGCCTATGCGGACTGGGACGTTCGCAAAGTGATCCTGAGCTACGACCTGAAAATCCTCCCGGCCCTGATGCAGTTCACACCTCATGCCGACCTGGAATTTGCGCTGGGTGCAGTCGACAAGGATACGGCCTCGACGTGGATTGACGACCGGATCGTGGAGTTCGTGCAGACGTACCTGTCGCTGAGCGACAGTGAATCCTATCTGAAGGACCACATGGTGCAGGACCCGATTGCGCTAGTCAGGTTCCCCAATTTTGCCGCTGGCGCAACCCTCGAATGGAACGGCCAGAAATACTACTTTCTTGCGGAGGAGACTCGCCGCGAGTTTGCCGAACTGAACAAGATCGCGATCGGCTGACGCTGTTGCATGTCGGGTCGTAGAGTTGACCTCCCGCCTAAGCTGGCAGAGCAAGAGGAGTCTTTCATGCCCGCTTGCGGCGCCACGTGCGATGAAAATGACGGTTAAAACAAGAACCCCCTCTTCATCTCCCCCTTATGCGCTTCGCAAGGGGGAGAAAGATTTGTCCCTCTTGACAAGGGGGACGCCGTGCCTCTTGCGGCAGGGGGTCTGCGCAGACGTCGAGGCCGGCAGGGATGCCGGCGCTCCCGGGATTTTCAAGGGGCGGCAGCATGAGTGAAGTTCTTCCCGTGGTCTACCTGGCCAGGCACGGGGAAACCGCCTGGAGCCTCTCAGGCCAGCATACGGGATTGACCGACCTGCCGTTGACCGAGCGCGGCGAGCGCACAGCCCGCCGGCTTGGAGAACGGCTGAAAGGATTGACTCTCGCCAGAGTGCTGACCAGCCCCTTGCAGCGTGCGCGCCGCACCTGCGAGTTGGCCGGCTTCGGGGCTCTGGCCGAAGTGGATCACGACCTCGTGGAATGGGACTACGGGCAATATGAGGGGCGCCGCACAGCGGAGATCCAGGCGGAGCGCCCAGGCTGGCAACTGTTCCGCGATGGCTGCCCAGGGGGTGAATCTCCGGCTCAGGTTGCCGCGCGGGCTGACCGCGTCGTGGGCCGCGTGCGCGGAGTGCAGGGGGATGTGCTGCTGTTTCTCGAGCGGGCACTTCATTCGGGTATTGGCCGCCCGCTGGCTCGGGCTCGAACCAACAACCAACAGCAGGTACTTCATGCTCAGCACCGCGAGCCTGAGCGCTCTCGGATATGAAGGGAACCCGGCGCGGCCGGTGATCCGGCTGTGGAATGAGACTCGCCATGTGGAGGGGGTCTAGGCAAGGGCTGTGCCCTTGATATCCCCTGAGCTCCGCAAGCGCCTTGGTCCTTGGTCGCCACAAGGAGTCAGGAGTCAGAATGAGAAGCCTTCTTCCTTACAGAGCCCCGTTAGGGGCTTGAGAGTGTAGCCCAGGGCCAGCGCAGCGCCGCCCTGGGTGAACGCCATAAACGATTTCACTCCCTCTCCGCGCGGGCGGGGAGAGGGCCGGGGTGAGGGGGCGCGAGTTGGCAAAAGGAGAACAAAATTCTCTTTTCACGGCGCATAACCTTCTAACTCAGTCTAGAAAGGGACAATCGAATGAGCACAAAGAGTGCAATAACGACGCCGAAATCAGCCGAATCTCCCGAGATTTCGAAACTCCTCAGTCGATACGGGTGTGGCCCGATCCAGTTCGTGGGGACGGACAACGCGCTCTACGAACGCCATCTCCTCTTCGACACCATCGTCAATCTGAAGGATGCCAGCGCCCGCGAGCGTTTTGAGGCGGTCGCCCGCTCCGTGCGGGATATCCTCTCACAGCGCTGGGTCCATACGGAGAACACCTACCGGCAGCAGAATCCAAAGCGTGTTTACTACCTGTCGATGGAGTTTCTCATTGGCCGCTCCCTGGCCAACAATGTCACGAACCTGCTGCTCGACCCCCTTGTGCAGCAAGCGGTAGCGCAGAAGAATCTGGATCCGCTCGAGTTGGTCGAACAGGAGCCCGACGCGGGCCTGGGCAACGGAGGGCTGGGGCGCCTGGCGGCCTGCTTCGTTGAATCCATGGCAACGATGCAGCTCCCGGCCATGGGCTACGGGCTGCGCTACGAATACGGCATCTTCAGGCAGTCCATCCAGGATGGCTGGCAACGCGAAGAGGCGGACAACTGGCTGCGCCGGCCGGACCCCTGGGAAGTCGCACGCCCGCGCGAGCAGGTGGAAGTCAGGCTGAACTGCTCGTTCGAGGTGCACGGCGGCAGCTTGCGCGCAGTCGTGGGTCGGCCGTCCAGCCTGATCGGTATCCCATTCGATCGCCCCGTGGTGGGCTACGGGGGCAAGACTATCAATACGCTTCGGCTCTGGTCCGCCGCCACACCCGATTTTTTCAATTTTCAGGAATTCAGCAGCGGTGATTTCGTCAGTGCCCTGGCCGAAACCCTCGCGGCTGAATCCCTGACCCGAGTGTTGTACCCGGACGACTCCACGAGCATGGGCCAAGCCCTGCGCTTTCTGCAGGAGTATTTCCTGGTGGCCTGCTCGCTGGCCGATCTGGTTCGGCGCTTCCGGCACAGTAATACCGATTGGAGCCGGCTTCCTGAGAAAGTTGCTATCCAACTCAACGATACGCACCCGACCCTGGCTGTCCCCGAGTTGATGCGGATTCTGCTGGATGAAGCGAACCTCGGGTGGAACGAGGCTTGGGACATCACCCAACAGTCTCTGGCGTATACGAATCATACACTGCTGCCCGAAGCGCTTGAGAAATGGCCGCTGGCGTGGTTCGAGCTGCTGCTGCCGCGCCACCTGGAGATCATCTATGAGATCAACCGTCGCCTGCTGGATGATGTCCGCAGCCGCTTCCCCGGCGACGAGGGCCGGCTGTCGCGCGTCAGCCTCATTGAGGAGAATGGCGGGTGCAAGGTTCGCATGGCCAACCTCGCCATCGTCGGCTCGCACAGCACGAACGGTGTGGCCGCAATTCACTCCGAGTTGCTGCGCACGATGACGGTGAAGGATCTGGCCGAGCTGTTTCCGGAGCGGTTCAACAACAAAACCAACGGTGTCACACCGCGCCGCTGGTTGCTGCTGTCGAACCCCGCCCTCTCCCGCGCGATTTCCGAGGCGATCGGCAACGGCTGGATAACCGACCTCAGCCAGTTAAGCCGGTTGAAGCCGCTGGCCGACGACAGCGGCTTTCGCGACGCCTTCCTCCAGGCCAAGCGCGAGGCCAAGTCGCAGTTTGCCGATTGGCTCAAAACGACGACCGGGCAGACAGTGGACCCGGAAAGCATTTTTGATTGCCAGGTGAAACGCATCCACGAATACAAGCGACAACTGTTGAATGGGCTCCGCGTCGTGGTGCTGTACAACCGGCTGCGGGAGAATCCCAGCCTCGAGATGGCGCCGCGGACCTTCTTCTTCGCGGGCAAGGCGGCGCCGGCCTACCGGCTCGCCAAGCTCATCATTAAGTTCCTCAACAATCTCGCTGGCACGATCGACGGGGACCCGGCGGTGCGCGGCCGGCTCAAAGTCGTGTTCTTGCCCGAGTACTGCGTGTCGCTCGCGGAACGGCTGATCCCTGCCAGCGATGTCTCCAACCAGATCTCGACGGCCGGCTACGAAGCCAGCGGCACCAGCAACATGAAGTTCATGATGAACGGGGCGCTGACAATCGGCACGCGTGACGGCGCGACCATCGAAATGGCCGAAGAAGCGGGTGAGGAGAACTTCTTCCTGTTCGGCCTGACCGCGGACCAGGTGGCCGGCAGTCGCGGCTGGTACAACCCGCACTGGCACTATGAGCACGAGCCGGAGACCCGAGCGGCTTTGGACCTGATCTTCTCCGATCACTTCAGTCGCTATGAACCGGGCGTCTTCGCTCCGCTGCGCGACACGCTGCTGACGCAGGGAGACCACTACATGCATTTAGCGGACCTCCAGTCCTATCTCGAGGCGGACGGGCGGCTGGTCGCGCTGTATGCGGACCGTCGCGGCTGGGCACGCAAGGCCATATTGAATATCGCCAGCTCGGGGAAGTTTTCCAGCGACCGCACCATCGCTGAGTACGCCGCTGACATCTGGAAGGCGGAACCATGCCCAATACCGTAGCGAGCGGCGTCGGTTTTTGGCGTGCGGCAGCTTGCTTAGCTGGCCACCGCTTCTTTTTTTCAGGTTGTCGGCTCCCCTCTCCCCAGCGCGGGAGAGGGGCGCTAGGCAGTAGGAAGGACGAAACCCATGGCAATTTCTCCCCTCGCAGGCAAGGCGGCCCCCAAGGAAATGCTGGTGGACTTGGCCCGGCTCGAACGCGAGTACTATGCCCGCCGGCCCGACGTGGGTGACCCCAATCAGCGGGTCACCTTCGGCACCAGCGGACACCGGGGTTCTTCGTTGCGCGGCACGTTCACCGAGGCCCATATCCTGGCTATCACCCAGGCCATCTGCGACTACCGGCGTGGCCAAGGCATCGACGGTCCGATCTACGTCGGAAAGGACACGCACGCATTGTCCGGACCGGCCCAGCGCACGGCGCTCGAGGTCCTGGCGGGGAATGGGGTTGAGACGATGATCCAGCGTGACGACGGTTTCACTCCAACCCCGGCGGTCTCCCACGCTATCCTCACTTACAACCGGGGCCGGAGCAAGGGGCTGGCCGACGGCATCGTGATCACGCCCTCGCACAATCCGCCGGAGGACGGCGGCTTCAAGTACAACCCGCCTAACGGAGGCCCGGCTGACACCGATGTCACGGCGTGGGTGCAGGACCGGGCCAACGAACTCCTTTGCGCCGGGAACCGTGGGGTCAAGCGGGTCGCCTATGAGTCCGCTTTGGAGGCGGCGACGACAGACTTCTACGATTTCCTCACTCCTTATGCCAAGGACTTGGCCAATGTCATCGATATGGACTGCATCCGGTCGGCAGGCGTGCGAATGGGCGCCGATCCGCTCGGTGGCGCTTCGGTTGACTACTGGGAGCCGATCAAGGAGATTTATGGTCTCGACATCACCGTAGTCAATTCCACCGTGGACCCAACCTTCAGTTTCATGACCCTCGATCATGACGGGAAGATCAGGATGGATTGTTCCAGCCCTTATGCGATGGCTAGCCTGGTGAAGCTGAAAGATCAGTTCGAGATTGCTTTCGCCAACGACACCGATGCCGACCGGCATGGCATTGTTACCCGTTCGATGGGGTTGATGAACCCGAACCATTACCTGGCCGTGGCCATCCATTACCTTCTGACTCACCGGCCCCAATGGCCAAACCAGGCAGCGGTCGGCAAGACCCTCGTCAGCAGTGGCCTCATCGACCGGGTCGTGGGAGCGCTCGGGCGCACCTTGTGCGAAGTGCCGGTTGGTTTTAAGTGGTTTGTCGAGGGGCTCTTCGACGGCTCATACTGCTTTGGCGGCGAAGAAAGTGCCGGCGCGAGTTTCCTGCGGCGGGACGGCACGGTGTGGACGACCGACAAGGACGGTCCCATCATGGACCTGCTGGCAGCGGAGATCACCGCCCGTACGGGCAAGGATCCGGGAGAGCACTACCGCGAATTGACTGCGCAACTCGGCACGCCTTACTACACGCGCATCGACGCGCCAGCGACGCCCGAGCAGAAAGCCAGGCTGCAGGAACTGTCTCCCGAGGCCGTCAAGGAGTCAACCCTTGCGGGCGAGCCGATCACGGCCAAGCTGACCTGCGCCCCAGGCAACAACGCCCCAATCGGGGGCTTGAAAGTCGTGGCCGCCAACGGCTGGTTCGCAGCCCGACCCTCCGGCACAGAAAACATCTACAAAATCTACGCAGAGAGCTTCCAGGACGAGGCTCACCTGGACACCATTGTGGGCGAGGCCAAGGAAATCGTGAACAACGCGCTGAACTCTTCCCACGCTGTCCGCACGCAAGCAAAGGGACCGCAATGAACGACGACAGATTCAATTCTTTTCGGAGGTGACACGATGAAAGCAACTCAATTGCTCCACAACCTGGGCCAGAGTCTCTGGCTCGACAACATCACCCGTGACCTGCTGACGAGCGGCACGCTTAAGCACTACATTGACGAGCTGTCGGTGACAGGCCTGACCTCGAATCCGACGATCTTCGAGAACGCTATCAAGACCAGTACTGCCTATGATGCCTCGATTCGTCAGAAGCTCAAGGAGGGCAAGTCGGGCGAAGAACTCTTCTTTGAACTGGCTCTCGAGGACCTTACCCAGGCCGCAGACCTGTTTCGACCGATCTATGATCGGACGAATGGCGTGGACGGCTGGGTGTCCTTGGAGGTGTCGCCCCTGCTGGCCTACGACACGAAGCAGACCCTGGCGGCGGCCAAGGAACTGCACGCCCGGGCGGGGCGCCCCAACCTCTTCATCAAGATTCCCGGCACGAAGGAAGGTCTACCTGCCATCGAAGAGGCGATCTTTGCCGGCGTGCCGGTGAACGTGACCCTCTTGTTTTCGCGCGAGCACTACCTGGCGGCTGCCGATGCATTCCTGCGCGGTATCGAGCGCCGCATGGAGGCCGGTCTCAAGCCCGGCGTCGGCTCCGTAGCCTCCGTGTTCGTCAGCCGGTGGGACGGCGCGATCATGGGCAAGGTGCCCGACGCGCTGCGCAATCGGCTCGGCGTCGCTATCGCCGCCCGCACCTACAAGGCCGCGCGCGGCTTGCTCAGCTCGCCTCGCTGGCACCGCGTCTACAGCAGCGGCGCCTGGCCGCAGCGGCTCCTCTGGGCCAGCACCGGAACCAAGGATCCCCTGGCCTCCGATGTCCTGTATATCAAAGCCCTGGCTGCGCCTTTCACGGTGAACACCATGCCCGAAGGCACGTTGAAAGCCCTCGCTAAGCATAGCAAGCTCGGCGCAATCATTGCGGCGGACGGTGGCGATTGCGAGGAGGTGCTGGCCCAGTTTGCCAAAGAGGGCATCGACGTCGATGCTTTGGCTGCCCAGCTCCAGGAGCAAGGAGCCAAGTCGTTCGTCAAGTCCTGGAATGAATTGATGGCGGTCATCGCTTCTAAGGGTGCCGCCCTCGCGAAGGCAGTTTAAACTGAACGACGGCAATACTTTTCGCAATGAGGTGAGTGCCCATGAACGTGCTGGTTGTGGATATCGGCGGGACCAACGTCAAAATTCTTGCCAACGGCCAAGCCGAACCTCGGAAGTTTCCGTCTGGGCCGAAGATGACGCCTCAACAGATGGTCTCCGGAGTCAAGGAAGTGGCCAAGGATTGGACGTATGACGTCGTATCGATTGGCTACCCAGGCCTGCTTCATCGTGGTCGCATTGTTATCCGAACCCCATAATCTCGCCGCGGGCTGGGTGGGGTTTGACTTCGAAGTTGCCTTCGATTGCCCTGTCAAGCTCCTGAATGATGCCGCCATGCAGGCCCTGGGGAGCTACAAGGGCGGAACGCTGCTCTTTCTGGGCCTGGGAACCGGTCTCGGTTCCGCCCTGGTGGTTGAAGGGATGGTGATTCCCATGGAACTGGGCCACCTTTCTTACAGACGAAGGACCTATGAGGACCACATAGGTAACCGGGGACTGAAGCGGCTGGGCAAGAAAAAATGGTCGCAACATGTCGCCTATGGAGTTGCCCGCCTGAGCGAAGCTGTCCACCCCGATGACATTGTGCTGGGCGGAGGCAATGCCAAGAAGTTAAGAAAGCTGCCTCCCGGTTGCCGGCTGGGCGACAATGCCAATGCGTTTCTCGGAGGATTTCGGCTGTGGGATGGAAACCATACGTCCATACCTGTTAATGCTCTTGATCATCAAGAGTCAACGAAAGGAGCACCCGCATGACAGCAGGAATCGCACGGCTTAGCGAACGCCAGGCATGGAAAGCCCTTACGGCGCACCATACAAATGTCCGCGAGCTGCACCTTCGAAAGCTCTTCACGGATGATCCCACACGGGGTGAGCGCATGACTGTTGAGGCCTTGGACCTCTACCTCGATTACTCGAAGAACCGCATCACCGACGAAACCCTAAAGCTACTCTTTCAACTCGCGAACGAATCCAATCTGCGAGCGCGGATCGACGCCATGTTTCGCGGAGAGAAGATCAATATCACAGAACACCGCGCCGTCTTGCACGTGGCTTTGCGCGCTCCGAAAGACGCATCTATCGTCGTCGATGGCGAGAACGTGGTGCCTCGAGTCCACGCTGTGCTCGACAGGATGACTGATTTCTCCAACCGGATCCGCAGCGGCGCCTGGAAGGGCTCCACCGGCAAGCGCATTCGCAATATCGTGAACATTGGCATCGGTGGCTCTGACCTCGGGCCGGTGATGGCCTACGAAGCGCTCAAGCATTACAGCGAACGGGCCCTCACGTTTCGTTTCGTTTCCAACGTCGATGGTACCGACTTCGTGGAAGCGACCTGCGATCTCGATCCCGCCGAAACACTCTTCATTGTCTCCTCGAAAACCTTCACGACGCTGGAGACGATGACCAACGCGCAAAGCGCGCGCGATTGGTTGCTCCGGGGACTGGGCGAGGATGTCAAGGCGGTCGCCAAGCATTTCGTTGCGGTCTCGACGAATGCCCAGAAGGTCTCGGAGTTCGGCATCGACACAGCCAACATGTTCGAGTTCTGGGACTGGGTGGGCGGGCGCTATTCGATGGACTCGGCGATCGGCCTCTCGACGATGCTGGCCATCGGTCCGGAACACTTCCGCGCCTTTCTGGATGGCCTGCACCAGATGGATGAGCACTTCCGTACGGCCCCGTTCGAGCGCAACCTGCCAGTGCTCATGGCGCTGCTGGTTGTCTGGTACAACAACTTCTTCGGCGTCCAGACGGTGGCCGTGCTGCCGTACGAGCAATACTTGAAGCGATTCCCGGCCTATTTGCAGCAGTTGATCATGGAGAGCAATGGCAAACGGGTCACACTCGATGGCGCCCAGGTGACCTACGACACGAGTCCGGTTTACTGGGGCGAGCCGGGAACCAACGGCCAGCACTCCTTCTACCAGTTGATTCATCAAGGGACCCGGCTCATCCCTTGCGATTTCATCGCCTTCGCTGAGACTCTCAACCCTCTGGGCCGGCACCACGACTTGCTCTTGGCGAACGTCTTGGCCCAGGCCGAGGCGCTGGCCTTCGGCAAGACGCCTGAGCAGGTCAAGGCCGAGGGCACACCCGATTGGCTCGTGCCCCACCGGGTTTTCGAAGGCAATCGACCGTCGAACATGATCCTCGCCCAGCGGCTGACGCCCGAAATGCTTGGCAAGCTCGTCGCCCTTTACGAGCACAGCGTCTTCACGCAAGGTGTTATCTGGAACGTGGGCTCATTCGACCAGTGGGGAGTCGAGCTGGGCAAGGTGCTGGCCCAACGTATTGTCCCGGAACTCGAGAGCAAGACTGAGCCCAGCCTCAATCATGACAGTTCGACGAACAACCTGATTCGACGGTATCGACAATCGGCAGCATCACGATCCTGATGCGCCTGCAGGGGAGCTAAATTCCAGATTCAGTCAAATTTCTTTCTAAACCGCCAAGAGCGTCAAGAACGCAAAGGGGAATCCGAGCTGGCCTGGAATCTGAAAATCTCAAATCACGGATCCTAGACCAGATGGTCGACCGAGTCCTTCAACGAAAGCCTTCATCAGGCAAGTTCTTGGCGCTCTTGGCGGTTCGCTGGTTGGGTCTTGCTTCGCTCGCTACATTTCAAGTTCGAACCCAAAACTTCAGCCAATGGAATGGTGAATTGTCGAAGATCTTGGGTTTTTGAATCCTGTGTTTCTGACCTTCGGGCTTGTCCAGCTCAGGAGATTTTGCGTTATGCACAAACTGATTCTACTCCGGCACGGCGAGAGTGACTGGAACCGTGAGAATCGTTTTACGGGTTGGACCGACGTGGATTTGTCTGAAGCCGGCACTGGAGAGGCTCGCCGCGCCGGACAGGTACTGCTTGAGCAGGGATTCACGTTCGACGTCGCCTTCACTTCTGTTCTCAAGCGCGCCATCCGCACGCTGTGGATCGTGCTCGATGTGATGGACCTGATGTGGATTCTGGTACACCGCTCCTGGCGGCTCAACGAGCGCCATTACGGGGCTTTACAAGGGCTGAACAAAGCGGAGACCGCGGAACGCTACGGCGAGCAGCAGGTCAAACTCTGGCGGCGCAGTTACGACACCCAGCCGCCGGCGCTCGAAACCTCGGATCCGCGCTTCCCCGGACACGACCGCCGCTACGCCGGCCTTTCGGACCAGGAACTCCCTCGCACTGAGTGCTTGAAGGACACTGTTGCCCGGTTCCTGCCGTACTGGCATGACAGCATTGCCCCGGCCATCCTGGCCGGTAGCGAGTGCTCATCGCCGCTCACGGCAACAGCCTGCGGGCCCTGGTGAAGCACCTCGACAATATCAGCGATGACGACATCGTGAACCTCAACATCCCGACCGGGATACCTGTTCTGTATGAACTGGATGCCCAGCTGCGACCGATTCGTCACGAATACCTGGGCGATCCGGAGCAAGTGCGCCGGGCTGTCGAGAGTGTGGCTCATCAGGGCAAAGCCGCTCAAGCCGGAGAGCCTGCGCGCGACGGGGGTTCAACCCCTGGAAGGAGAGTGAAATGAAGGTTGGCATTGTCGGCACCGGCTTTGTAGGTGCCACGGCCGGGTACGCACTCGTGATGCAGGGTGTGGGGCGCGAGGTCGTCCTCGTGGACAAAAACACAGCCCGCGCTGAGGCGGAGGCGGACGACATTCGTCACGCCGTGCCCTTTGCGAACCCCCTTGAAATTCGGGCTGGCGGCTACGAGGCCCTGACCGAGTGCCGCGTCGTCGTGATCTGCGCCGGTGTCGGTCAGAAACCCGGAGAGACTCGCCTGCAGCTTCTCCAACGCAACGCGCAGGTCTTCCGCGAGGTGGTGCCCGCCGTGCTGGCAAATGCCCCTGAGGCGGTACTGGTCGTGGCCACCAACCCGGTTGACGTGATGACGCACCTGGCCGCGCGGCATGCGGGTCTCTGCGGCGTGCCGGCCGGGCGCGTGCTGGGCTCGGGTACAACTCTGGACACGGCGCGTTTTCGCAGTCTGCTCGGGAGGCACTGCGGCATTGATTCCCAACACGTGCACGCGCACGTCATCGGCGAGCACGGCGATTCGGAAGTGCTCACCTGGTCGCTGGCCACCGTCGGCGGAATGCCCTTGGAGGCGTTTGTCAGACTTCGCGCGATCGACCTGTCTGAACGGGTGCGCCAGGAGATTGACCGCCAGGTACGCGGGGCCGCCTACACCATTATCCAGGGCAAAGGGGCGACCTATTACGGCATCGGGAGCGCGCTGGCTCGCATCGTCAAGGTGATCCTGCACGACCAGCGCTCCACTATGACGGTATGCCTGCCCACGCCGGAAGTTGCGGGCGTTTCCAATGTCACGCTCTCCTTGCCCCGGCTTGTCGGCGGGAAGGGTGTCCTGGAGACGTTCCCTCTGCCCCTGAACGCAGACGAGAACAGCCAATTACGTGAAAGCGCGAAGGTGCTCCGGCAAGCCCTGGATGAACTGGGCGACCAGGACTAACTTGGCTAGTTAAGGCGTTGCCCTTGATATCCCTGGGTGCGCCGCAAGTTGCTGGGTCGCTGCTTGCGACGAGAAGTCAGGAGCCAGAATGAAAAGCTTTCCTCATTACAGAGCCCCGTTAGGGGCGTCAGAAGGTAGCCCAGACATCTGAGGTGATCTGTAAGGGTTTTTTGAAAGAACTTGAACTGATATCACAGTTTTTTCACATCTTTAGGCGGCTGTGGCCTTAGGCTGTGGGAGGAGGTTGTGGAATGGCGGCCACAGTCGAGGATTGCGGCGCTGCAGCGATTTCAGGTATTTCGGTTCGTCATAGGCAACGCGGTCTTTCCAGCAACGAAATAGGATGCGAATCCACTTGTAGGCGACCATGCGAATGGCGGCCCAGTGTCGATGGCGCGCGCTCGCAGGTGCTGGTAAAGGGCCCGAGCCCAGCCGCAGTGCGGTATAGAAAGGGCAGCAAATTCGACAAAGCTCTGATGCACGAATTTCGGGCGCGCCCAACGTCGATGGACCTGGCAGGATTTGCCGCTGCGTTGGGTGACCGGAGCCACGCCGGAAAACTGCAGGACCTCTTGGGCCGAGGCGAAGCGATCGCGCCGCGACCCGAAGGCGGCCTGCAAGCGGGGAGCAAAAACCGGACCCGCCGCCGGAAAACTGGCAAACAAGGCCTGGTCGGGATGTTGGACAAACAACTGACTGATCTCCTGTTGCCACTGTTGCAGGCGGCAGATCAAATCCCGTACTAACGCCACCAAAGCCAAGACCATCGCCGAGCCGGCCGCGACCAGGGCGATGTCATGGGTCAAAGGCTGGGCTTGACCGATCTGCTCGATCCGCTGCTGAATCAGCTGGGGACGCCGACAATTATGGCGGGTGTAGAACTTCTCGAGCTGCGTGGTCCGGGACTTCTGCACGGCTTGAAGCGTGGGCCAGCGCTGGAGGAAATCACAGGCTTGCAAGCTGTCCAGCTCCAGCCCAGTCCAACGCTTGGGGGAAGTAGAGTTTCAGCTGACTGCTCAACTGGTGGGTGAGGGAAGTCTTCAGATCCACCAATTGCCGCCGATGCTCCACCCGCAGGGCCAGTTGCCGGCTCAGAGCATCGTCGGGTATCCAGGGCGAAAAGCGATACAGGTGTTTGACCAGCAGGTCCAGCAGCAGGGCGGCGTCGTTGGGATCATCCTTGGCGCCGCTGCTGGAGAACGCTTCGCGGTAACGGGCCAGCGATTTGGGATTGATCGGGTAAAGTCGCAGAAAGTCGTAATGCATCAGAGCCGCGATCACTGGCCCCCGGCTTTGCTCCAAGGCAATGGCGATCACGCCTTCCGGGAAACGCGACCGCAGCTGCGCCACCCAGGCCTGCAACTGCTCGGGGCGTTGCCGCACGGTGGCTGTTTCTACCTGGGTCGAGCCGGCCGCTTGCCAGCAGACGACGTGTTGTTGATCGGCCCAGTCTAAACCGACATAGACCGTGATGAGGTTTTCCTTCGGGACAGAACATGGTGTTGTCATGAGTGTTGCGACCTCCCAGCGATATCACTGTAGTCACACGCTTGCCAGGAACCGGCGCAGTCCTTATAGTAGAGTCCTCGGGGGACAGCATCTGAGTGATGCGTTCAGGCCCCTGGTGCGGCGCCTGGCTCGAAGCTCTGGGCTAAACCATCAGAATGGTCAGGGCAAGCTATTCGTAGCCAGGCGCTGCGTGCTTGCCCTGCAGATTGAATCAAAGCTCGCGGGCTGTCCAGCTGGCTGTTTTCCACAATTTCACAGCTTCCACAAAGAAAGAAAAAAGAAGCAAAAAAGAAAGAAAGCTACTGCTCCGGCTAGGTATTCAGTTAGCACCTATCGGTGCTCTGAATATATAAGGGCCAGCGAAGCGCCGCCCTGGGTGAGTGTCACGAAAAGACCTCACTCCCTCTCCCCGCGGGCGGGGAGAGGGCTGGGGTGAGGGGTGTGAGTTGAGAAAACGAGAGCAAGATTCTCGTTTTGTAGCTCCAACCGTCTAACCCTAGCAAATGGCTTCACGAAGGAGATGGAAGGAGAACCCATGGATATTGTCAGCATCAGAGCACAAGAAGTGTTGGATTCACGCGGCAACCCGACAGTCGAGGCGTCCGTTATCCTCGATGACGGAACGACCGCCTCGGCCATCGTGCCCTCTGGAGCTTCAACCGGCGAGAAAGAGGCTGTCGAGCTCCGGGACGGCGACTCGAAACGGTACGGCGGCAAAGGCGTGTTGCAGGCCGTTGCGAATGTCAATCGCAAGCTGGCTCCGGCCATCGTGGGAATGGAAGTCACCGAACAGCGGCGCATCGATCAGCAGATGCTCGAACTTGACGGCACGCCCAACAAGTCGAAACTCGGCGCGAATGCCATCCTGGCCGTCTCGTTGGCGGTCGCACGCGCGGCCGCCCTGTCCCTTGGCCTGCCACTGCACCGCTACCTCGGCGGCAGCAATGCGTCGCTGCTTCCCGTCCCCTGTCTGAATGTGATCAACGGGGGCAGGCATGCGGACAACAACGTGGATTTCCAGGAGTTCATGATCGCGCCGTACAACGCCACCTCGTTTGCTGAAGCGATTCGCATGGGCGTCGAGACCTTTCAGGCTCTGCGGGGTGTGTTGCGCAAGAAAGGCTACAGCACGGGCGTGGGTGACGAGGGCGGGTTCGCACCGAACCTGAAATCAAACGAAGAGGCGATGGAAGTGATCCTCGCAGCGATCACCCAGGCCGGCTATCGGCCCGGTGATGACATTGCGCTGTGCCTGGACCCGGCAACAAGCGAAATGTGGCAGGATGGCCAGTATGTCTTCTTCAAGTCGGACCAAGCAAAGAAGACCTCGCAGGAGATGGTGGCGCTCTGGTCGTCGTGGTGCAAACGCTATCCCATCGTTTCGCTTGAGGACGGCATGAGCGAAAACGACTGGGAAGGATGGAAGCTGCTCACCGACCAGCTGGGATCGAAATTGGAACTGGTGGGTGACGACCTGTTCTGCACGAATCCGAAGATTCTCCAACAAGGCATCGACAAAGGTATCGCCAACGCCATTCTAATCAAGGTCAATCAAATTGGGACACTGACCGAGACCTTGGACACGATCGAGCTGGCGAAGCAGCATCACTATAAGTGCTTCGTCTCTCACCGGTCGGGCGAGACGGAAGACACGACGATCGCAGACCTGACGGTGGCCGTGAGCGCCGGACAATTGAAGACCGGTTCCGGCTGCCGGAGCGAGCGGGTGGCGAAATTCAATCAGTTGCTGCGGATCGAACAGCAACTCGGAAATCAGGCACGATTTGCCGGCAAGGCGGCCTTTCAACGGTAGGAAGATGATCCATACGAGTGCGGGCGAACTGATCCTCACTCGCCTTTGGCCATTCTTCTATCCAAGGCAAGCCAAGACAGAGGAGAGGGCGGGTTGACAAGAGCTAACCTTCCAGGCAGCCAACAGTTCGCGCGGGTTCTGCCAAGACCTATCATTCCGAGTGGTCTAAGGTCCCTTTCCAGAATGGAGTCCCCGACACTTTAGTGTCGAGGGCGCGGCTGGGCGCGAATGGCGTTGTTCGGCATCCCGCTGCAGCAGCAGTGGTCGTACCGCGTAGACGGCGGCCCGCCCCAACCTATTACCTGAACTCTGACGCTCTCCTCTATTACTTACTCCTTCACGGACGCGTGGATCGCTATGGCCTGCAAGTCGCTTCGGCAGGATCAGCAGGCCCGTTTCGATCCCATGATTACCGGGTTCAATCCCACGGATATGTACGCCGCAGACCATGTTCGCCGCGTGCTGCACACGTTCCCGGGCGTTTTTTCAGGAATCGGCAAAGCTGGCTGTCGTTGCTTCCGGGTGTGGTGTGGGTCTCGCCTGCACCGAGAATGTAAAAACTCCGGCCGCAAAACCTGTGTTTTGTACAGGTCTGCGGCTTGAAAACCTCCGAGTCGCAGAAGCTGGGCCTCGTTGCTGAAGCGCAACGGTGTTTCGGGGGTGATTGGGGACGGCGTAACATTGATTCTGATGCGCCGGGTCTGCTTGGCTTAGCTGCCGCAGACCCGCAGAAAACGCGGGATCTGCGCAACAGGGGCATCAGGGACGTGGGATTCGGTAGAGCCCCGATGTGCTCGGTGCGTCGAAAAGGCCACGGACAACTTCGAAAACACTCTTCTCAAATCTGCTGCCTGAGCGCCAGAACCTGCCTAGCTTTACAGTTCTAGCTTGTCGGTCTGAGGGGTATTAAGAGCTAAGATGGCCAGAGTGTCTATCGTGGCCGAAAGAGGTGAAGTGATGAACGCTGAACAGAACCGGCTCGAAGAGGCTCGGAACGAGACGGCTTCCTGGAAGAAGTGGGGCCCCTACCTGAGCGAGCGGCAGTGGGGCACCGTGCGCGAGGACTACAGCGACGATGGGAATGCCTGGGACTATTTCAGCCACGACCAGGCGCGTTCACGCGCTTACCGCTGGGGAGAAGACGGGTTGGCGGGCATCTCCGACGACAAGCAGCTTCTCTGCTTCGCGCTGGCCCTGTGGAACGGCAAGGATCCCATCCTCAAGGAACGGCTGTTCGGCCTGACCAACAGCGAGGCGAACCACGGCGAGGACGTGAAGGAGTACTACTTCTACCTCGACTCGACACCGACCCACTCCTACATGAAGTACCTCTACAAGTATCCCCAGGCAGCCTATCCCGTACGACAACCTGGTCGCGACCAACCGGGGCCGCAGCCGGCAGGAGCTCGAGTACGAGCTGATCGACACAGGCGTGTTCGACGAGGATCGCTACTTTGACGTGTTCGTCGAATACGCCAAGGCATCGGCCGAAGACATGCTCGTCCAGATCACGATCTGCAATCGCGGTCCGGAGGCGGCGACGCTCCACGTGCTGCCGACGGTCTGGTTCCGCAATACATGGTCTTGGGGCAGGAGCTGGCCCCCGCCCGGAACTTCGTCAGGAGGGTCAGCGGCGAAGCCGGTGGCGTCATCGCGGCCTCGCATCCGAAGCTCGGGCCAACGGTTCTTCTACGCCGAAGGCGCCGCGGAATTGCTGTTCACGGAGAATGAGACCAACACCGAGCGCCTCTTCGGGAGTCCCAACCGGACCCCTTACGTCAAGGACGGGATCAACAACTACATCGTCCACGGCCGCCAGGATGCGGTGAATCCCGCAGAAGAAGGGGACGAAGGCGTCGGCGCATTATCGCGCTGACGGTTGGGGCCGGGGAATCGAGAGTGCTTCGCCTGCGGCTGAGCGACGTGGCGCTGCGCGGCTTCGACAAAGAAAGGGCAGGGCGGCCCGTTCGGAAGCAGTTTTGACGACTGTGATGGAAGCTCGCAAGCAGGAAGCGGATGAGTTCTATGCAGTCGGTCATCCCGTCATCACTCAAGCGCCGACGAGGCGAACGTGATGCGCCAGGCGCTGGCCGGCATGCTGTGGACGAAGCAGTTCTACTACTACGATGTCGACAAGTGGCTGGAGGAGCGTGGCGCCGATCCGTTCAAGCCGACGGCAGGCGCTCCGCGCAACGACCACTGGCACCACATGTACAATGCCGACATCATCTCGATGCCGGACAAATGGGAGTATCCGTGGTACGCAGCCTGGGATCTGGCCTTCCACGTCCTGGCGCTGACGCTGGTGGATGAGGACTTCGGCAAACAGCAGTTGGACCTGATGCTGCAAGGGCAATACCTGCACCCCAACGGGCAGCTTCCCGCCTACGAATGGAACTTCGGCGACGTCAACCCGCCGGTGCACGCCTGGTCCACCATCTTCACTTATCGTCTGGAGCAGGCCCAGCGTGGCCAGGGAGATGTCGGACTGGCTCGAGCACGCCTTCCAAAAGCTGCTGCTGAACTTCACCTGGTGGGTGAATCGCAAGGACCGCTCCGGCAAGAACGTGTTTGAAGGTGGCTTTCTGGGGCTGGACAACATCGGGGTCTTCGACCGCAGCGCCCCGCTGCCGACCGGCGGGTACCTGGAGCAGGCCGACGGCACGGCCTGGATGGCGCTCTTCTGCCAGAACATGCTGGAGATCGCGTCGCAACTGGCGGACGAAAGACCGGCCTATCTGCGAGATGTGCCGTCAAGTTTGTCGAGCATTTCCTGTGGATCGCTTCGTCGATGGTCCACGCCGGCGAGGACGTCGGGATGTGGGATGAGGAAGACGGATTCTTTTACGACGTGCTGCGGCTGCCGGATGGTTCAGCCCAGCGTTTGAAGGTTCGCTCCATGGTGGGGTTGCTGCCTCTCTGTGCCGTCACCGTCTTTGAGGGAGACGAGTATATGGACAGGCACCCGGACGTCACTGAACGCCTGCGTCAAGTTCCTCGATGGCTCGTCCAGAGCTGAAGAGCCACATCCATGATCCGACTAAGACCGGCTACCGCAGGGCCGGAGGCTCGCCGCGATCCTGAGCGAAACCAAGCTTCGGCGGGTGCTGACGACAGATGCTCGACGAGAACGAATTCTTCAGCCCCTACGGGATCCGAGCTCTCTCCCGCTACCATGCCGAACATCCCTATGTCGTTTCGCGTCTGGGAGACCAGGAATATCGGCGTGGGGTACCTGCCGGCGGAGTCCGACAGCGGCATGTTCGGCGGCAACTCCAACTGGCGCGGGCCGATCTGGATGCCGGTCAACGGCCTGATCATCCGGGCCCTGCTGCAGTACTACGCCTACTACGGGGATGATTTCACCGATCGAATGTCCCACGGGCTCCGGACAGCAGATGAACGCTGTATCAGGTCGCCGAGGAGACTCACGCGCCGGCTGGCCAGCATCTTTCTGCGCAACAGTGAAGGGCGGCGGCCGGTCTATGGAGGAACCGCAGAAGTTTCAGGACGACCCGCACTGGCGCGATCTCGTCCTCTTCTACGAGTACTTCCACGGCGACAACGGCGCCGGGCTCGGCGCCAGCCACCAAACCGGATGGACGGGAATCATCGCCCGGGCCATGCATCTGTTCGCCACCACCCCGGCTGAGCAGGTGCTTGGAACTCGGTAAGCTGGCCGCTGTGGCAGAAGTGGAGCCGGCACGGACTGGTCAGAGTGCGGGCGGGCCTCACAGTCGCGGAAGACTGACGTGCGAACAACTGTCCACCTTGGTTCACAGTCTTACGGAGTGGGGACGTATAGCGCATCCTGCACGCGGGGCTCTCCCGTTGTGAAGGATGAGGCTGTGCCGAAGCGCCAGCGTTCGCGGCGGCGCGGAGAGGGGGCATCGACTCGGCGAAGTGAAGCGCCCAACTGAATATCGTAGCGTTCCTGCCGCGATACTCGGAAAGATCAGGCGCAGTGCAGGGAGCCAATCAGACGCTTGCGAGCAGCCAGCTTCTCGCGCAATTCGCTCGTGCGAGTCTGCGCATCCATCGAATCGCAGACGGACCGTGACACATCTCCTGAAAGGATGAGAGCCATGGCAACACCACGTTACCCTTCGCTGTTTCAGATCAATACCAGGGTCTGGCTGACAGAGCTGTCCCGCCGCCTCGGGCGACCGGCCACGCTGGACGACATTCCGGATGCAGAACTGGACCGCCTGGCTCATTTGGGGTTCGATTGGATTTGGATGCTGAGTGTTTGGCAAACAGGTCCAGCCGGGCAACGGGTTTCTCGCAGTAACCCCGAGTGGCGAAAGGAATTCGAGGAGACTCTGCCAGACCTGCGGGAAGAGGACATCGCGGGATCCGGGTTCGCGATCACCGGCTACACGGTGCATGCGGCCCTGGGCGGAGATGCGGCCTTGGCCCGCCTTCGCGACCGCCTGCGGAAACGTGGCCTGAAGTTGATGCTCGATTTTGTGCCCAATCACACCGGCCTGGATCACTCCTGGGTAGAGAGCCATCCCGAGTACTACATCCAGGGAACCGAAGCCCAGCTGGACCGGGCACCACAGAACTATACCCGGGTCAAGCGCAAGCGCGGCGAATTGATTCTGGCCTACGGGCGCGATCCCTACTTTTCGGGCTGGCCGGATACGCTGCAACTCGACTACAGCAATCCGGCCACGCAGGAAGCGATGATCGCAGAGTTGCTGAAGATCGCCGGCCAATGTGACGGCGTGCGCTGCGATATGGCCATGCTTGTGCTGCCGGACGTCTTCGAACGAACCTGGGGCCGTCGGTCGCAGCTGTTCTGGCCACGAGCGACCCAGCAAGTTCGAGAGCGGGTCGCCGGATTTCTGCTTCATGGCCGAGGTCTACTGGGACCTGGAATGGACGCTGCAGCAACAAGGCTTCGATTACGCCTACGACAAGCGACTGTACGACCGCCTCCGCGAAGGTCATGCCCGGCCGGTCCGTGAGCATTTCCACGCGGGACTCGACTACCAGGACAAACTGGCCCGGTTCCTGGAAAACCACGACGAGCCACGGGCGGCGGCTACCTTCACTCGGGAAATTCAGGAGGCCGCAGCCGTCATCACATTTCTATCACCAGGGCTGCGATTCTTCCACCAGGGCCAGTTCGAGGGACGAAAGAAGCGCATCTCGCCGCACCTGGTTCGCGCGCCCGCTCGAGCCATCGGACGAAGAGCTGGAGCAGTTCTATGACCGGCTGCTTTCCGTGCTGCGTCTAGCCAGCCCTCCGCGAGGGCGATTGGCAGTTGCTCGAATGCGTGCCGGCATGGGACGGCAACTGGACCTGGGACGGGTTCCTGGGTTTTGCCTGGCAGGGCCCTGGCGGGGAGCGGCTGCTCGTGACAGTGAACTATGCTGCCCATCAGGGCCAGTGTTACGTCCGGCTGCCGTTCAGCGGACCTGGCCGGCCGTTCGGTGCGATTCAATGATCTGATGGGTCCTGCCAGCTACGATCGCGCTGGGAACGATGTCGTGTCACGGGGGCTCTATCTCGACCTGCCGCCTTGGGGCTACCACGTCTTCGCCGTGGAGTGCTCGTAGCCTGGTTTCTGTCGCAAAGCTCGGAAAGGCTTTACTTGTGGCGTGCGGCTTCGAGCCGATCTCCCAAGGGACCTTGTAGCGCAGACCTGTGTTTTGTACAGGTCTGCGGGCTTGAAGAGTTTGAATAGGACATGGGGTGACATTGATTCTGGTGCGTCGGGCTTGTTGGCTTTACTGCCGCAGACCCGCACAAAGCGCGGGATCTGCGCTACAGGTGTGCGGCTTTTGGCTTCGTTGCCTCATGTTGTGACAGCCCTGGAGTGACCATGACGAATGACCAGAATAACTGGGAATCTCCGTGGCGGTTGTTTGTTTCTGAGCTGGTCGGTACGGCTGTGCTGCTATTGGGGGGTCTGTCGCTCGTCATTTTCATGTTCGGGGCCGGCAGCCCCATGGAACGAGTAGTGCCGAGTGTGGTGTTGCGACAGATAATGACCGGTTTCCTGTTTGGTTGTGTGGGCGCGACGATTGCGCTGTCTCCTGTCGGGAAAGAGAGCGGAGCGCATATCAACCCGGCCGTCACTCTGGCATTCTGGTTGTTCCAAAAGCTCGATACAAGGACTGCCCTGGGTTACGTGGTCGCGCAGTTGATCGGTGCCTCTGTGGGCTGTGTGCCACTGCTTGCCTGGGGTTTGATGGGTCGGAGCGTCGCCTTCGGCGCCACGATTCCGGGCGAAAACTACACCACTGAGACCGTGGTGATGGGAGAGGTGATCACGACTTTCGCATTGGTCGCGGGATTGTGCGTGTTCATCGGGTTTCGACGCCTTCGTCCCTTCACCCCGTTCATGATCCCGTTTCTCTATGCCGTCATGGTGCCTTTGGAGGCGTCGATATCGGGCACCAGCACCAATCCAGCCCGCACCTTCGGTCCGGCGCTGATCTCCGGAGAATGGCAGGGATGGTGGATCTATTGGATCGGTCCAATAGCCGGCACGGTTGTGGCAGTCGTGGTCTGTAGTTCCCTGGCGAAGCGAATTGAGGTGGCGAAGCTGTATCACTTCGAGAGTGATCGTCGCCGGATATTTCACAGGATGGCTGGCTCCAGCTAAGCGAGTCAGCTCGGGGCCGACCAGCCCTCCCGATAGGCAACATCAAACGGCCATGAATGCCCAGCCAAAGGAAGAACTCTTTGCTCACAGACACCTCGACCCTGCCAGCCGGATGGGCGAAATCCTCTTCGGGCTGATCATGGTGTTAACCATTACCCTCACCGCCGGTCTGACCGTGAGAGAAGGCAAGGAGGGAGTGCGGGATCTCCTGATTGCAGCCTTGGGCTGCAACATCGCCTGGGGTTTCATCGACGGCGTCATGTACGTCCTGAACTGTATGGCTGAGCGCAGCGTCAAGGGACGCCTCATTCAGGCGATTCAAAACGCACCCAGCCCAAGCGTCGCGCTCGACATCATCCGAGATGAAGTGGAACCAGAGTTGGAATCCTTGGCTCCTCCGGAGGCCCGTGAGGTTCTCTACCGGTCCATGCTCGAGTACCTCCCCCGGGGCGTAGCCTTGAAAACCACACTCAAGAAGGATGACCTTTTGGGCGGGCTGGCCTGTTTCCTTCTGGTTTTCGCATCGTGTCTGCCAGTAGTGGTACCCTTCCTCATCTTTTCGAACCCAACCCGGGCGCTGCGCGTCTCTAACTTTCTCTTAATCGCCATGCTTTTTGCTGTCGGCAGGAAATGGGCGGCTTATGCCAATGCCAACAGACTGGTTGTCGGTTTGGCGATGGTTGCGATTGGGCTCCTGTTGGTCGGCATTGCCGTGCTTCTGGGGGGATGATGACGTGGCGCACACTCACGGTGGCGGCGGCAGTCCTGGTTCTGCTGGTGGGTCCAGCATCCGGCCAGACCACAACCGACAACCCGTCCGGTCCTTCGCCCGATGCTGCCCAGAGTCCCTGGTCGTTCAACGCCTCCGCCTATACCTATCTCATACCCGACTCAGAAGATTTTGTGAACCCCAACTTCACAGCTGATCGTGGCTGGCTTCACCTCGAAGCCCGTTATAACTATGAGGCCCAAAAAGCAGGCTCCCTGTGGATAGGACGGAACTTCGAGGTGGGGGACAAGTTGGTCTTCGCCGTGACTCCGATGGTCGGCGGCGTTTTTGGGGACCTCAACGGAATCGCACCGGGCTACAACCTGTCACTCAGCTACTGGAAGGTCGAACTCTCCAGTCAAACCGAGTATGTTTTTGACCTTCAGGACAGCTCGGGTAACTTCTTCTACACCTGGTCAGAACTCACCTACTCGCCCGTGGACTGGTTTCGGGCAGGCCTGGTGGTGCAGCGGACCAAGGCGTACGAAACAGAGTTCGACATTCAGCGAGGCCTGTTGGCGGGCTTCTCCTATAAGAACTTCGACTTCACCGCCCACGTTTTCAATTTCGGGTGGACCGACCCGACGGTTGTTTTGGCGGTCGGCGCGAATTTTTGACACGAGATCATGGGATGCTCCAAAATGACTTGGGAATCTCCTCATCTCTGGGTTCTGCCTCTCACTGGGCCGAGGCAGGAGACGGAAAGCCGGGCTCACCGCTGCGGCTCCGAGTTCGATAGTGGATCCGTTCTCTTGCATCCAAAGTGAGACGGTGGAGCGAAGGGCTCTTCAGCCGACTGTTCTACTCGACAACAAACTTCACCGCGTTCGCAGGTCTTACGACCTGGTGAAGCGAGGCTGCTCTGGGGAAGTCGGTCTCGCTGGGCTGACAGGCAGGTCGACCTGCGATCACATAGAGGCTTTCAGCGAGCCCCGATCCCCAAAGACCTGCCGAGATTTACAGTTACCTGTTCGCTACTATCGATTCAGAATCGGCTTAGCCGAAGTTCGCCGGAGATGATCCAGCCCTGTGAACGTTACCTCATGCTGGACCGACCGAAAAACGCAGTCCGGATGGAAGCTGGGCCGGTCCGATGGGATAGCGTATTGCCCACCAGATTGAGTAGGGTTATAGCAGTCGATACGAGAGAGGTACCTATGCAAGCAGCTCACGCAATGGCTGACAAGGAAGTCGATCAACTGTGCATCAATACCATCCGCACTCTGTCGATGGACGCGGTACAACAGGCTAACTCCGGTCACCCGGGAGCGCCGATGGCGCTGGCGCCGGTAGTCTATTGTCTGTGGCAGCGTTTCTTGCGGTTTGACCCGGACCACCCGATCTGGCCCAATCGCGACCGCTTCGTGCTTTCGGCGGGTCACGCCTCGATGCTGTTGTATTCGATGTTGCACTTGACGGGTGTGAAAGCGGTCAATCCCAAGTACGAAACGCTCGGCCATTTGTCGGTGACGCTGGAAGACATCAAGCACTTTCGGCAACTCGACAGCAAATGCCCGGGCCACCCGGAATACCGTTGGACCTCGGGTGTCGAGACGACTACCGGCCCTTTGGGCCAAGGGGTAGCAACCAGTGTTGGCATGGCGATCGCTGCGCGGTGGTTCGCGAGCACCTTCAATCGTCCGGGCTTCGAACTGTTCGACTACGATGTCTATGCCTTGTGTGGCGACGGCTGCATGATGGAAGGGATTTCCGGGGAAGCCGCTTCTCTGGCCGGGCACCTCAAACTGGACAACGTGTGTTGGATCTACGACAACAACCACATCACCATCGAGGGAAATACGGCGTTGGCTTATAGCGATGACGTGGCCACCCGATTCATGGGTTACGGCTGGAACGTGACGCGGGTGGGCGACGCCAACGATTTAGAGATGCTCGAGCGGGCCTTCCACACCTTCAGGAATGAGAAGGGGCGGCCCACATTGATCATCGTCGATAGCCACATCGCCTACGGCGCACCGAACAAACAAGACACCAGCGCCGCACACGGCGAGCCGCTGGGTGAGCAGGAGGTCCGACTGGCCAAGCGCCATTACGGTTGGCCGGAAGACGCCAAGTTCCTCGTGCCTGAGGGCGTGCGCGAGCATTTCCGGGCCGGCATGGGGGCGCGCGGGCAGGCGCTGCGTGACGCCTGGATGACCAAGTTTGAAGCCTATAAAAAGCAGTACCCTGAACTCGCTGACAATGGTTATCGGATGCTGCGCCGCGAGCTACCCCCAGGTTGGGATGAGGGATTACCGACGTTTGCCGCCGACCCGAAGGGAATCGCGACGCGGGACGCGTCGGGTCAGGTACTCAACGTGATCGGGAAGAACGTGCCGTGGCTGCTGGGAGGCTCGGCAGATCTGGGCCCTTCCTGCAAGACGCGGCTCACGTTCGAGGGGGCCGGCGATCTTAGCGCCGAGAACAGTGGTGGACGGAACCTCCACTTCGGGATTCGGGAACACGCCATGGGAGCCATTCTGAACGGGTTATCGCTGTCGAAGATTCGGCCGTTTGGCTCGGGCTTCTTGATCTTCAGCGACTACGGTCGGGCACCGATTCGCTTGAGCGCCTTGATGGAGATTCCCGTGATCCACATCTTTACGCATGATTCGATCGGAGTAGGGGAAGACGGGCCGACTCACCAACCGGTAGAGCAGCTCGCCTCGTTGCGCGCCATCCCTGGACTGGTGACGTTGCGGCCCGGTGACGCCAATGAGGTGGTGGAGGCTTATCGCTATATCATGCAACTGCACCACGAACCTGCGGTGCTGGTGCTGTCGCGCCAGGCCGTGCCGACCTTCGATCGCACCAAGTACGCGCCGGCCTCAGGGGTGGCGCTCGGCGCTTACGTGCTGGCCGAGTCAGCGGGCGGGAATCCAGAGGTGATCCTCATTGCCTCGGGCAGCGAAGTGAGTCTGGCCGTCGAGGCCCATGAGAAACTGAACGCCGAAGGCATCCGCTCGAGAGTGGTCTCGATGCCCTCCTGGGAGATCTTCGACCACCAGTCGCAGGAATATCGGGACAGCGTCTTGCCACCTGGCGTGACGGCACGGGTGGCGGTGGAACAGGGTTCGACCTTCGGATGGGAGCGATACGTCGGCCTGAGGGGCCGCATCATCGGCATGAAGACATTTGGGGCTTCGGCTCCGCTTAAAGAGCTGCAGAGAAAGTTCGGGTTCGAGCCGGAACAGGTAGCGGCGGCTGCCAGGGAGTTGCTGCGAAGGAAGTAGCCATCACCGGGTAGCCTTGCCTTGGGGTATGAAAGAATTCCTCTACGAATCATTAACTTAGGCATTTATCGATGTTCTTTAGAGCAATAAGAACTGGGGAAGAATGAAGCAGAAAGGCTTCCAAAAATCTCCTGCTTCGGAGGGCATGCTCTCGGGAACAGAGGACCTATATAATCAAGCGCCCTGCGGCTTCCACTCGCTGGATGAGCATGGCTGCTTCGTTCGCGTGAATGAGACCGAGCTCCGGTGGCTCGGGTATACACGGGACGAGTTGATAGGCAAGAAGATCACCGATCTTCTCACACCCGAAAGTGCCATAACCTTTCATGACCATTTTCCCAGCTTCAAATTGCAGGGGTCTGTACGCGATCTCGAGGTGGAGCTGGTCCGCAAAGATGGCTCGATCTTGCCAGTGCTCGTAAGTGCGACGGCCGTCAGAGACTCGCAAGGCAACTTTGTCATG
The DNA here is from genome assembly GCA_963752385.1 of uncultured Acidimicrobiia bacterium. Taxonomy (GTDB): domain Bacteria; phylum Acidobacteriota; class Terriglobia; order Versatilivoradales; family Versatilivoraceae; genus CAVVYL01. Next base: position 369,252 of record CAVVYL010000035.1, read on the forward strand.
AGCCGCTCGGTTCTCTATGACATCACCGAGCGGAAGAAGGCCGAGGAGAAGTTCAAGGAACTGCTGGACGCCGCTCCGGATGCTTGGGTAGTGGCCAACCGACATGGCAAGATCGTTCTCGTCAACACCGAAACGGAGAGGATGTTTGGGTACCAGCGGGATGAGTTGTTGGGACAGGACATTGAAATCCTGATACCAGAGCGCTTTCGCGATCGCCAGGCTAGACATCAAGCAAACTACTTTGCTCAGCCTAAGGCGCGCCGCATGGGACCCGCTTTGGAGCTAGCTGGTCGGCGCAAGGACGGCACGGAGTTCGCAGCCGAAATCAACCTCAGTCCTCTAGGAGCCGGTGAAGAACTCTTGGTGTTGAGTACCATTCGAGATGTGACCGAGGGGAAGCAGGTTATCGAAGCCCTTCGCGAAAGTGAGGAGCGGTTCCGCAGGGTGTTCGATGAAGGTCCTCTCGGCTTCGCGCTGGTGGGCAAGGATCATCGCTTCATCAAGGTCAACAGAGCATTTTGTCAACTGGTCGGGTACTCGGCGTCCGAACTTAGCTATATGTCTTTTGAGGACATTACACATCCGGATGACCGGCAAACCGACGCAGTTCTCGCAGAGCAGTTGTTCTGTGGCGAAGTACCTTTCTACCAGATGTCTAAACGGTATATGACAAAGAACGGTCAGACCATCTGGGCAAATTTGACGCGATCTATCGTCCGCGATCAAGATGGCAATGCCCTTTACGCCCTCTCCATGATCGAGGACATCACCCAGCGCAAGCGGATGGATGAGGCCCTCCGCGACAGCGAGGAACGTTTTCGTGTGGCTCTCAAGAATTCGCCGATTGTTGTTTTTAATCACGATCGGGAGCTGCGCTATACCTGGATCAACTCGCCTACGTTAGCTTGGGCGAAGCGCGAATACCTCGGCCATACCGACGCGGAAATCGTCCGAGGAGAACAGGGCGCACGCCTAATGGCCATTAAGCAAGGAGTTTTGGACAACGGCATTGGTATTCGTACGGAAGTAACAGTCACCTTCGAGGATGAGACGCATTATTATGACCTCACGGTCGAACCACTCCGCGACGCCCGGGGAACGGTGGTGGGCATTACGTGCGCCGCCACAGACGTGACCCCGCTGAAACAGGCAATGGCAGAACGCGAGCGCCTTATCAGAGACCTCCAGGAAGCCCTCGACAGAGTGAAGCTGCTGAGCGGGCTGTTGCCGATTTGCGCGGGCTGCAAAATGATTCGCGATGAGCAGGGAACTTGGCAATCCTTAGAATTCTACATTGCCGCGCACTCGGAAGCTGAATTTACGCATGGAATGTGTCCGCAGTGCTCTCAAAAATTCGGCTGGGGCTACCTGAACGAGTAACACCCACTCGGCGATCTCGTCTGGGAGAAGTACACCCACAGTTGTCCGACTGGAGAACGGAAAGACGCCCGAACAGCTGGCGGCCGCTGCAAGAGAGTTACTTGGCAGGTAAACGGAGTCTTGCTGCAGTACTCAAAATCGACAATCGTGGAGCAGACCGATGACTCGGAAAATTCTCGCAGCCAGCGTTCTCGCCATGGGACTGTGCGCGGGATTCGTTCGCGGCCAGGATCATCGAGCATTTTTTCAGGATCACGTCAAGCTGACTGGTAGCGAGGTCCAGACCATGGAACAGGGTCAAGTCGTGACGAAGGTCCTCACCTCCGGTGACGCAACCTACGGCATCCTTGTCTTCGGTGGCGTGTACGTTAATGGGCCAATCTCGAAGTTTGCGGAAGTGTGCCGCGATGTGAGCAAGCTCCAGGGTGAGAAGGTCTATCTTGCGGTGCAGGAGTTCAGCCGCCAAGGTGCCCCACCCAAACTGTCTGATTTCGACCGCCTCGAACTGGAGCGGAAGGATATCGACCTACTCGAACATTGCAGCCCTGCTGATTGTGAGCTTCAGGTCTTGGACATCGAGGATTTCATGAAGAAGATTGACTGGAAGTCGCCTGATAAGTACACGCTAGCGAACCAGCTGGTGCGACAACGCGCCCTTGAGCAGATGACCCGCTACATGGCTGGCGGCCTGAAATCGCTCGGGAGCTATCAGGATCGATCGAAGCCCCTGGCTCTCCACGAAGCCACCAAAGACATGGTCGACCGATCATTCTACCTCCCGCAAGATAAAGGGGCAGAGATTTATCGTCACGTGCTCGAATATCCCCAGGGAAGACTCGCAGGCGCGGAAGACATCTTCTACTGGGAGAAGATCGACTTCGGACAGGGGCCCACGGTGCGAGTGAACCATCTGATGCTGTTTCCCAAAGGTGCTGGCGCGATCAAACTTGTGGTCGCTAATAAGCAACTCTATTCAAGCCGCTACATCCGCGCGGCCTTGCAGATGTTCTACTGCGTTCCTGACACGCAGAACCCGAACAAAACCGGATTCTTCCTGATCGAAATGAACGATTCCCGAATGCCTGATTTTAGCGGTCTGAAGCTCAGCATCGTTCGACGGGTTGCAACCAGCAAAGCGGTCGACGGAACACGCGACACTCTGGAGATTTACCGAAGAAGAATGACTGGCAAGTGACCGGCCCCGGGCCGTGAGGCTTTCGGAGTTTCGCGCCGGCCCTGCCGATAGCTAGTATCCAGGCAACGTTGAATACTCTCGTTTGCCCGTTTATTCCCGACCTGACTCTGATCATGGGGCTCTGCGATTCTAGTCGCGCCCAGCGAAACCTGCCGAGATATACGGTTATCCGTTTCTTCTTAAATGGGAAATAGTTACTCCCCAGACTACGAGGGGAGCTCTGAACAGTCCCCCAATATCGGTGTGGCGCTGAGCCAAATTGAATTCTCCACTCCTCTCGGCCCAACGTGGGCTGGGGGTGAGGGGCGGGTGAACTTGCTCAGCCATCCGGCCATCTCGGCTTCTTCACCCCTTTCGGGCATCCTGATCGAGGCCAGCCGGGTGGATTGGTCGTCGTCACGGCCGGCGGTCCCGGCATCATGGACCTAGCCTGAAGCCAGCGCAAAGAACGTTCGCCCTACTCAGGAGTCAACTCTCATGAACCTTCTTTTGAAAGAAATCCGTCACAATCCACTGCTATGGCTCCTGGCCTTCGTGCCGGTGGTTATCGCAAGCCAGCAGGTCAAGCCCGAAGCGCACACGCTGCTTATTCGTGCTGTCCGTCCTGGCCATCGTGCCCCTGGCGGCGTTGCTGAGTCATGCCACTGAATCCGTGGCGGCCAAGACGGGCGATGCGGTCGGTGGCCTGCTCAACGCCACCTTGGGAAACCTGACCGAACTGATCATCGCACTGGCTGCCTTGCGCGCCGGGCAATACATGCTGGTGAAGGCGTCCATTGCCGGCGCGATTGTCACCAACACGTTGTTCATGTTGGGCGCGTCGTTTCTGCTCGGCGGACTCAAGTACCACATGCAGGAATACAACCGGGTCAGCGCACGCACTCAAGCGGGGATGCTCTTCCTGGCCACGGTCGCGCTGTTGATTCCGTCTGCGGTCGGCGAAGCTGACTCGGCGGTGAGAGCGGCGTTCACCCAGCAGTTGAGCCTTGGTCTGGCGGTGCTGCTCATCGTCGCTTACGGACTGGGCATGCTGTTCTCGCTCAAGACGCACCCCGAGCTGTTTGCCAGCGCGGAATCGGGGGAGGCCGGCGAAGCGCCGTGGCCAATCGGCCTGGCCCTGGCCACGCTGGCTGGCGTCACGGTGCTGGTGGCGCTGGTGAGCGAGATTTTTGTCGAGTCCGTGCAGAAGGCGGCAGAGGACTTCGGGATGACCCCCGCGTTCGTGGGGTTCATCGTGGTGGCGCTGGTCGGCGGCGCGGCGGAAATGGCCTCGGCGTTTTCGGGCGCGCGCAAAAACCGGTTGGACCTGAGCGTGGGCATCGCGCTGGGGAGCGCGGCCCAAATCGCGCTTTTCGTTGCGCCGGTGCTGGTGCTGCTCAGTTACGTCATGGGTCCGGCGCCGATGAACCTGCAGTTTTGGCCAGGTGCAGTTGTGATGATGCTGATCGCGACCATGACCGCCGCCCTCGTGACCAATAGTGGGCGGTCGGCTTGGTTCGTTGGCACGCTGGTGCTGATGGTTTACGCGATTTTCGCCATGACTCTTTACCTATTGCCGCCCCGAGTACAGTGACCCGTTTCCACTGAGGTTTGCAAATTATAGTGACACTTCTGGTTTTCTTCCATTTGAGGGGCTTCGGTCCACACGACTGCGGACACTGGAGCGAACTATCGTTTCCATTCCCAATGGCCAACTGGCAACCATGAGTCTGGAGAACTTCACCCTGCGGGACCGAATCCGCTTTCGACATATGATTGGCCTTCGCTACGAGACCAACTCCGCTACGTCCTGGATGGGATCTACCGGTTGCTCCGCGAACATTCCAGAGTCGATTCACAGGATGCCCGTGTTCGGTTTGTAGGGTTCGGGAGTTCTTCTCTGGATGTCGAGATCCTGGCCTACATATTGACTACTGACTTCGCGGTATTTCTGGAGATCCAGGAGGAGCTGCTGCTGCGAATTATGGATATCATCGAAGCCAGCGGAACCTCGGTAGCTTCGCCGTCGCAAACGACCTACGTGGCTGGGGACTCAGGACTCAATCCTGACAGAAGTCCAGAGGCCATGGAGAAGATCCGGCATTGGAGGGAGCATAATGAGTTGCCATTTCCAGATTTCCCGATCGAGAAAATCTCAGAATTCAGCGACACCAGTGAGTACCCGCCTGCCGGTTCTGCCGCGCAAGAAAAAAGTGAAAAGTAGCAATGCGGAGCAGGCATGAATCCCCTCGTAACAATCGGCCGAAGTTCTCCTCTCGGCGCCACGGTGACTGATGGTGGCGTGAATTTCAGCCTCTTCTCCCGAAGCGCCACAGGCGTGGAATTGTTGCTCTTTGACAGGGAGGATGATGCCCGGCCAGCGCGTGTGATTCCTGTTGATCCCTCAACCAGCCGCACCTATCACTACTGGCATGTGTTCGTGCCAGGCGTGCAACCGGGGCAGATCTACGGCTATCGAGTTGCGGGCCCGTTCGATCCAGCCAGTGGGATGCGCTTCGACCCCGCCAAAGTCCTGCTTGACCCGTATGGACGCAGCGTTGCTGTCCCCAAGAATTACAGCCGCGCCGCCGCCGAAGTGGAAGGTGACAACACTCAGACGGCGATGAAAAGTGTGGTGGTAGACCCGCAGACATACGATTGGGAAGGTGATGTCCCGTTGAAACTGCCCTCCTCGCGCACCATCATCTACGAGATGCACGTGCGAGGCTTTACCCGCCACCCCAGCTCCGGAGTGGCCGAGAAGACGCGCGGCACCTTTGCAGGTCTGATCGAGAAGATTCCGTATCTACAGCAACTGGGCATCACCGCAGTCGAACTCTTGCCCGTGTTCCAGTTTGACCCGCAGGATTGCCCGCCAGGACGGGTCAACTACTGGGGCTATGCGCCGGTATCGTTCTTTGCACCCCACCAAGCCTACAGTTCGCGTCGGGACCCCCTTGGCCCGGTCGACGAGTTTCGCGACATGGTCAAGGCACTGCACCGGGCCGGTATCGAGGTTATTCTCGACGTCGTGTTCAATCACACCGCCGAAGGCAACCATCAGGGACCGACACTGAGCTTCCGCGGTCTCGCCAACAGCGCCTATTACATCCTCGAACCAGACCGTTCACGCTACGCCAACTACAGTGGCACCGGAAATACGCTCAACGCCAATCATCCCATCGTCCGTCGCCTGATCATAGACAGCTTGCGCTATTGGGTCGAGGAAATGCACGTGGACGGCTTCCGGTTTGACCTCGCCTCAATTCTGGCGCGCGATCCCTCCGGCCAGGTGATGCCGCACCCGCCGGTGCTGTGGGATATCGAATCGGACCCGGTGCTGGCGGGCACCAAGCTGATCGCTGAGGCCTGGGATGCAGCCGGGCTGTATCAGGTAGGTAGCTTCATCGGGGACAGCTGGAAGGAGTGGAATGGACGGTTCCGCGACGATGTTCGCAGCTTCTTCCGTGGCGAGGAAAGTTCGGTGTCCCGCCTTGCTGACCGCCTAGTCGGTAGCCCGGAGATTTACGGTCACAAGGAACGGGAGGCTGAGCAGAGCATCAATTTCGTCACCTGTCACGACGGATTCACGCTCAACGACCTTGTTTCCTATAACCAAAAGCACAACGAAGCGAACGGCGAAGACAACCGCGACGGTATGGATGACAACCGGAGCTGGAACTGCGGCGTCGAGGGCGCAACCAATGATCCCGTCGTGGAGAAGCTGCGAACCCTTCAGGTGAAGAACTTCCTGACTGTCACGATGCTCTCGCTGGGTGTGCCCATGATTCTAATGGGTGACGAAGTGCGGCATACGCAGCACGGCAACAACAACGCCTACTGCCAGGACAACGAAACCAGTTGGTTCGACTGGACGTTGCTTGCGAAGCATGCGGATGTGCATCGGTTCCTGACACTGCTCATCGCGCGACGTCTGCAGCGAGACATAGAACACGAGCGCTCGCGGGTAAGCCTGAACCAATTGATCCAGGAGGCGAACAAGGCGTGGCACGGCGTGAAACTGAACCAACCGGACTGGAGCGCCGGGTCGCACAGCCTGGCATTCACCGCGGAGATTCGGAGGCAAAAGCTGCGGATCCACCTGATCTTGAACGCCTATTGGGAGCCGCTCGACTTCGAGCTGCCATCGGCACGTGAAGGGGAAGGGAAACCATGGCGCCGCTGGATCGACACCGCCCTGGAGTCGCCGCATGATATCGTTCCGTGGCAGGAAGCCGTACCGATTGCGAACCAAACCTATCGCGCCGCGGCACGTTCCGTGGTGGTGCTTTTCGCAGGACTAGGTTAGGCGCTTAGCGCCGCCAAGCGACTGGCAACACTCTTCTAACTAAGTGCCGGTGTCTCTCAGCAGGCCCAGCTGATAGCTCAGACACCCTTCCAGCTCGGTGGCGCCCATTCGGCCGAGCCCAAAGGTTACCTGGTCCTTCTGGAATCAACCCCGGCAAGAGGTGTTTCGGCGGGGGGCGAGGCTGGATCAGCGAACCAGTCTGACTTGGGGACGACGACCGGATGGGGTGGCTGCATCATGAAATGCGGCGACATGATCTGCACTCCGTGCTCATTGAAAATGTCCTGTATGTGACCGTGAAGCTCAGAAAGCACGATTGGCCGCTCTTCAGGTCGCTCGAGTGGCAGCAGTTGCACCAGCAGACGATACTCGACATAGAAGTCGCCCAGGGACCTCTGTATAACGCGCGGTGGCGGCTGCTGGGAAACGCCGGCGGCCCTGCTGGCCGCCAGCAGCAGCATGGAATGAACCTGCCGCCAGGGCGCGTCATAGCCAATGGTAACGGATGTAGAGGCGACCGAGCCTTGATCCTTTGCCAGGCGTGTGTAGTTCACAGCCTTCATTCCCACTAACGTTGCGTTCGGGATCACGATTTCTTCCTTCTGGACCGTGAGCAGCTTCGTGGAGAGGAGGCCCAGATCGGTCACCAAACCTTCGGTGTCGCCGATAGAAACATAGTCATTGACCCTGAAGGCTCGTGAGTAGACGATCACCAGTCCGCTCATTATCTGGTTGACGAGACCGGCGGAACCCAGCGAGACAACTATTCCGGCCAGGACTCCGATGCCCCTAAACCCCTCTGTGTTGGAGCCCGGAATATAGGGATAAGCAACAGTCAGGGCGAAGATCCAAATCACAAAAACGGACAACCGGCGGGTGGCGCGGGCCGTCTCCGGATGGAACCCTTGAAAGATGGACGTTCCTCGTTCCACACCCCGAAAGAAACTGCTGACGATGCGGGCAACAATGCGTGTCAGGACCAGGATGACGGCAACCGTGAACAGATCTGGCAGGGACTTGACAACCCCGTGCACCACCGTCTGGAAAAGGTCCACCAGGAAAGTGCCCAGCCGGTCCCCCCAAGGCTGCGTGTAAGGAAACCGCATCAGCTGGTACATCAGCCAAACATAAGCCAGAAGTACCACCGCAAGCAGGGTGAGGGACCGGATAATGGCACGCTCGAAGGTGACGACATGAGGTCGCACATCGACGCCGGCGATCTTCAGTCGCGCGCTCTTGTAGACAATTCTCCCCAACTGATGCGACAACTTCCTTTGGAGCCGGAGCGTCAGCCACACTGCACCGACAAAAAGGAAGGTGGCGGCAGCGGTAAATCCCGCTGCCCTCAGCATGAGGGGAACATTCTGCTGACTCTCGCGGGCCTCTAAAACAGTTCTGAGCCGGGTCCACGGCTTGGCTCGCGGCCTGCTCCAGCGTTTCTCCGACCTCAGCATCCAGGTCGCCGGATATTACACCAAAGATAGGTCGCTGATTGACGGAAATCAGAATGCCGCTGACGGGACCAATCGTCGCAGGCTTGGCTTCGATGGTCCAAGGTCCGAACTCAGGCAAGGCTTCAACGCGGGCTTTGGCTTCGGCCGCTCGCTGGGCCGGGCTGCGTTGTTCAAAGGCCGACCGAAAAACGAAGATCGTGCGGTTCCAGACCACCAAGGGTGCTTCTTCGCCCACACCGACCGCTGAAGGCGTCTCGGCCGCCTGCACCTCAGGCAGATTCTGGACTGCCAGTACAGTGAAGGCAGTCACGAGCAGAGAAACGAGGGCCGCGAATAATGACTGGCGCCCCTTCCAGGATTTCAGCATGGCCACCTTCCGCGCCGACTCCGGCATCGTCCTTTTTGGCATAGTGTCGAGTCAATCCGGTCCGGGGCGTAACTGTAAGAATGGGCAGGTCCAACCAAATGTCGTGAACTACCCGAGGGCTTTCCTGGTTGCGGCGTGGCACGTCTCTTCGCCAGTTTTGGAGCCGGCGATCTTCATTTCTTGCTGATCTCTGCTCAACACACGGCGTGGTTAGGAACAACAAAGTTCCTGCGAAGGCGGCGGACACGGGTTTGGTTTGGCTGGCGTGGGTTGGACTGCGCGCTGAAGGATGATTCCAAGCTCATCGGTCTCCAGCGGCCTTGGCAGGAAATCGTAGGCTCCACGCTGAATGGCTTCTGCATAAAGATGAATGTCATCGAACGCAGAGACAAAGATTATTCTGGCATCCGGCCACAACTGCTGCATGTCGGAAAGCAGGTCAAGACAGGCTTTGGACGCCGCCAGATTGACGAGAACCACGTCAGGAAAAGGACGGACCCATCGCTTCAGGTCCTGGGCGGAGGTTTCACACACCGTCAAACTGAGCTGGAACTCCTCAATCACTCGTCTCAATAACTGACGCAAGTCACTGTCGGAGTCGACAACGAGCATCGTCGCCAGTCCGGGCACCTCGATGGGTGAACTCTGCGGTTTAGCACCAAGCATGCCGTACCTCGAAGAAGCAGCCTAAATCCAGCTCGGTGGCGAAACCATTCGAAATCAGGACTCGGTCGCCACGGGGAACGCCACAGCGGGCGTTCCCTACGGTGTTCGGCAATTTTTTCACAGCTCCGCTTTGCAAGGGGGAGAGAGGTCTTATGGCCAGGGGGCAAAGTCGACCCAACTGGCAGACAAGATGTCTGCCCTACTTAAGGCAGCCCTAGCCTCACCGGCCAACTTAGGAATTCAGGATAATCCTACTTTTTAGGTATGGGTGGGTACTGCTTGAGCATCTTCTTTACGGCCTTCGCCAGGTTCTTCTCGCGTTTTTCGGGTTTTGCCTTGGTATCTAGGGTCTTGGTAGCGACGGCACGAAAGACCGCCTGCTTCTTGGGGACCTCGTAGAAATCCAGCTGCAGTGCGCCGATATAAAGCGTGCTGGTCGTAGCCGTGCTCGTGCCCCCTCCCATGCCTCCATACCCGCCGTAGTAGCCCCAGCCGGGACCATATCCAAAGTCCGAGCTGAAGGTATTGACCTGCTTCTCAGTTGAGATGGCGATCTGATACGCCACATACAGATCGACATTGTCACTCTCACTCATCGTGAGGCCTTTGGTGGCAAGTTCCGCATCAATGGTCGAACGGATTTGCTTGTCGGTCATCTCATCCTTGTCAGTGGTTTTGATATCTACCCACTTATAGGTTTTGTACTTGGTGAAGTCTGCGGACTTGTCGTAGTTATAGCGAACATCCTGAGCAGTAGCCGTTCCGGCCAGCAACAGGAATGCGGGAGCCAACCACCGAATGGGTTTCATATCGTTTCCTCCTTGTTGATTGAATGAACGTGATGCAATGGCTAAGTAGATACCCTCGGGTCATCTCTATCTTCGGCGTCCGCCACCTCTCGACCAGCCCCCACCCCCTCTGGACCAGCCTCCGCTGTTCTGATACTGACGCTGCTGGGAGGCTCGGTAGTCGCCGGTCTGGCGGGCACTGGCCTCTCGATTCAGCTGGGCGCTCGTTTCGGGAGATAAGCTGGGCCGGGCCGCTGTCTGGGATGGAGTTGTCTGCGCCCGAGTTCCGGCGCGTTGTTGCGCGGCCTGGGAGGCTGACTCTCGGGTGACTCCGGCGTTCTGGGCAGCCTGCCGCGCAGCCGCGGTGTCCACCGAATTCCAGTTGCCTCCTTCATACTTGCTCCAGCTGCCGCTGGGATCTTTGCGGTAGATGTTCCCATCCTTGCCGGCATAGACGTTGTTGCCGGAGCCTTTTGCGACCGTGCCACCCCCTGCGCCACGGCCGTAGATGGCAGAACCTTGTGAACTCTGAATGCCTCCCACCGTCCCGCGACCCGTCGTGACATGTCCTGAACGAGTCCAATCGTCGCCGCGCACGGCCGCCGATCCCCCCCACTGCGCGTAGGGACTATGACCTTGCCGCGTGGTGCCGTACCCGCCCGTCCAGGGGTTGTAGGCTGAGGCCGCCGTTCGCCCGCCATACCAACTTTGCACACTCGCAGATCGCCCGTATCTTCCAGTGGCAGGGTTATACCAGGCCGAGCCGCCCACTGCTCCATAAGGACCATAAGCTGCGCGGCCCACGTAATACCCGCCTGTGTACGGGTTCCAAACGGCACCAACTCCATAAGTCACTGGCCACGGCCGGTAGATCGGATAGGGATACATCGGTCCCCAGTAGTAATAGGGGGGATAGTAATAGCCCGTCCCAAAGGCCACCGTCAGACCTACGGCCGTGCCCATGAGAAACATGCCTTCGTACCCGCTGGTGTGGCTGCACTCCACCGTGGTTGTCGTTGGATTTGAAACGGTGACGTAGGTCACGTTGTGCACAGGAGAGCTGGGAGGAATGCTGTAGATCTCCTGGGGAACCGTGTCGGCTGTTTTCCACGGACCCTTTGCCGTGGTTGAGGTGAACCAGACGCCCTGGAGGCAGAGGTAGTACGTGTCCCCATATTGGATCACTTTTTCCGGGGTATTGGTGGCGTATTGCAGAGAGGTTTGCTCGACCGGCTTGAACTGGGGTTCGCCTTCATAAGTCACCTTTGCTTTGGCTTCCACCTCGGCCCGATTGATGACCGCGGTGGTCGGGACCTGCGCCAACAGCACGGCGTCTTCGGCCTGCTGGGAACCGGGAACCGAAGCCACGACATGGGAACGGGGATGGTCCTCAGGAATTTTGGCGAAATCGGATGGCAAGTCGGCGCTGGCATAGCTCCAGGGACCGTCCAAAGACGTGGCTCGGAACCAGCGGCCAGAAGTCAAGAAGTAGAGTTGATTGTCCGGGGAATGGAGGAAGATGTCACTTTCCGAATTGCTGGCGTACGAGAGATTAGTCCCGGCAATCTTGGAGTAAGCCGGCTCTCCCTGGAAATGAATCAGTTCCGCTGGCTTGTCTGTGAAGAAGACCTCGGGGCCTCTCAGCGACGGCGAAACTGTAGGGGGAATGGCTTTCTTCACGTCGTCAAAGTTTTGGTTGGCAGGCAGTTTGGAAAAATCATCTGGCAGCTTGCCGGTCACTGCCCAGGGTCCCGCCAATGCCGAAGCCGACAGCCAGGTCTTGTCTGCGAGGAGGTAGTATTTTTTGGTCGTCTTGTCGGAGAAGAGATCCCAGTTTGTGTTGACCACAAATTCCACCTGAGTCTTCTCGATCGGAGCGCGGACTGGCTCGCCATCCACCAGGAGCATAACCGCCGGCCCCTTGCTGTAGAAGATACGCGGCGGGTCCGTCTTGACAGCCACAGGCTTGGCGGAGGTCTTCGTGCGCTGCAGCCCCGCCACAACGCGGTCCAGCGAAATCGTCATGGCAGAGGTTGGAAACAACTCTCTTAACAAACGGTCGAGCGAGTCGGCTGTGGCCTTGTCGGCTGAGGGAAAGCGCGAGCTGGCGATCTCAATGCTTCGAATGACCACCGTTCTCTTTTCCAAGTCCGCCATGGTCGATGCTCTGAGCGAGGCCACGCCTAGATTTGGTTGCCCCCCGGCGGGTGTCAGCGAAACCGCCATGTCCCCTGTCAACTCCTGATAATCCTTCCATTCGTCGATTTGGGGTTGGTAATAGACCAGCTTCGCCCCGTCTCGTTTGATTTCGCGGGGCCAGCCAGGATCAGCAGAAGTGCTCGTGGCCGTCGGCTGCTGGGCTTGGGCGGCTTTCTGAGCCTGCAGGGGTAGCGTCGCTGGAATAAGGCAAAACGCCAAGATCAGGCAAAGACAATGTCGATAAACGTTGGTCATCAAGGTCATACTATCACGGCTCGTGTCAGTGATCGAGAGAGTCCTGTCAGCCAAGGATTCCCCAAAGTTCCTGTTCTAAGGCTGCCGCAAACCGGAAAATTCGCACCTGTAATTCCAGGCAGGTGGGTCCGATAGGAAGAATTGCCGAGCCTGCTGGATATGGAATCGGACCTCACGTTACCGACAGACTCAGCCGGTCAAGCAGCCATAGAGCCTTTCCGCTTCAGCCATCGAGCCAGGCGCCCGGTCAAAGCTCTCGACATCGCATAGGGCATGCCAACGAGGAGTGGGCCGATCAGGAGCGCTGCGCCGGGATGAATCACCTTATAAATGAGCAGTTGAGCCACCGCGTCCAGCAGGATTCCTAGGGCTAGCACATGGCCGATTGCCGCCATCCCGCTTCGCAGCAATTCCTTGCGCTTTTGAGTGTGAAAGAGCAAGGCAAAAATATAAGGCGACTGTCCCGATCTTGCGTCAGCCAGTCCGCCACGCACTCCGAGCAGGATGGCCACCAAGGGCTGCAGGATGAACCGGAGGCGCCCGGGACCAGAGAAACGCTGTGGCAAGTCCTCGAGAAACTGCCTGGAAAACAGATAAACACGCCCCGTCTCAAGCGTCTCCCGAACTGCCCCAGGAAGCGCCCACAAAATCATCAGGAGGACCAGAGCCGCCAGAATCCTGTTGCGATTTAGCTTCACCGGTTTAGTTGTAACGGAGATCCGCGGCGGCCAATCTAGCCCTGCTGGGCTGCAACGCGCGTAGAACGCGCATTCTGCTCTGGCCGAAGGCCAGAGCAGACTGACACCCGGTTCGCCTGAGGTATCGGGATGAAAATGTAGAAGCTCCGGCTGCAGGCTAGAAGCCTGCACCACAATACTGGCCGTCGTTGCTTCGCTTGTGGTGCGGGCATCTCACCGGCACCGAGAATGTAAAAAGTCAAGAGCAGCGCTGGCCCGCCAAAAGGCTGCTCTTGAAGTGCGGTGGCTTCAGGGCGATTCTTGGCGGCGTCGACTGCAGCTCCCTTTCGCCACAGCCTTGGACGGCGGCGTCAAGCGGCCGCACTCCCTATTCCGCCGATCGCTTTAGCGAAAGGTGTAACCCACGATAAACTTTATCGTAGGATTTGTCTCTGCATAGGCGCCCCCACGCAGCTCCACGAAGAGGCCGCTGCGCTTCGACATCCCCATGAAGATGTTGAGGCCGCCCTCAGTCTCCCAGTCGCCAAAGTCGATCATCACCTCCTCTTCCTCGAAATTGCGGTGCGACACGTGCAGAGCCCCCCCCACACCAAAATAGACATTCCAGGAATCTGCTTGATCCATGCCCTTGCCCCGCAAGGTCAGGTCCGGATAGTACGCAAAGTCAAAGTTAAAAGAGTTGATCTTGGTGACTTCTCCGAAACCAAACTCATAGCTTGGACGGAACCACAGGCCTTTGACGACGGGTCCGAGCTGCGCGTGCGCTCCTAAAAAGGGCAGCTCCGGATCGAGGCCGAGACCGCCACGGACTCCAAAGGTGGCGCGGCCCACCGCGTCCTTTATGCTCTCAACGGAGGGTTGCATCGACGTCGGCTGGCAAGTGGGTGACAACTGCTCCACATTGGTTACGCGAAACACGTCCCTGCCTTCCTCACGAACCAACCCTCCCGTCAATTTGACCCTGCTAGCGGACGCGTACCTCTCCAGATCGGCCGACCCTGCCACGGTGGTCGTGAGGCCAGTCTTTTCCTCCTGCAACAAGTAGAATCCCGGGCTGCCGCTCCGGATCAAGCAGCCGGTCATCGTGCCGGCAGTCGTACTCGCCTGCCCAAAAACCTCTATCGTTTGGGTTAAGCAAGTAAGAATGAGCCCCAATGCAATGAGCGCTATTCGAATCAACATCTCACTCTCCTTTTCCCTTTTCAAGTATTTGCTCGATCAGAACCAGCTCGCGTGAGATCACTCACCAGCCGGCAGCGGTCGCAAAAGGGCCACGACGCTTAATTCAGGACACCCTCTGCAGGTACAGTTCCGGTACACGGTCACGCCAACAACCCCTCTACCCAAGAACAGCAGTTGTAGGGATGCGTTGAGCTGTCCAGCGACGCATCGCCGATTGGGATAGCATGCCTCGCGAGTTCTGCCCGCAAAGGCTCGCTAGATCCGGACGAGTTGCTCTTGCGCGGCTACATGATCTCGTTTGATGCTGTCCGTCCCTTCACGACAGGAGCAAGCACGGGACTCACCGAGCCCCGCAGACGCCCCAGCATGAAGATGTTTACCAGTTCAGCGCCGGCAAGAACTCCTAGAATCACCAGCACAACAGTCTCGAAGCCCAAGACCTGTCACCTCCTGCTCCCAGAAACTCGGGTTACGAGCAATTCCTGGTCCGGGATAGCGAGTCGTTCGCTTCAGATCCGCCCTTTTGGCCTCTCTCTGATTACTTGAACCTTAGATCTTCCCTCCCGCCTTAGCAGGGTCCAAGCGGACAAGACAGAAGAACCGCGGCAGGCACGACGCGAGTACTCACGGTCATGCTGTTTTTGCCACAGGAAACGGGTGGGAAGAACTGTAAATCTGAGCAGGTCTGAATCGATAGGTGATAACAGGGTGGATTCCCGTCATTCCGGCCAAGCGCAGCGTGAACCGGACCAGTCGAGTGGTTTTCGCGGGGGCGGGCGGTTCCACGCAGGCGCGCGCCGCCCGGTTTACCGTGGCAACAATCCTTTTATTGGATCTTCCGCCACGACTTATCGGGATTGTACTCGGTGGTTTGGCTGGCAACCTGGGGGGTTTTGTCACCCAAATCCCTCTCATAGATGACTCCATCGTGATTGACGATGAAGCTCATCACGCCACTCTTGCGGTATTCGGCCGGGTATGCAATGAGCGCAAAGCCACTCTTCATCTCGCCATTAGAGATGTAGCTCTTTGCGCCTCCCGGCGCCGCAGGCCCTTGCGCAGTCAGCGGGCGGAACAAGTAGCCGTGAAATGGCGTTGGACCTGAATCACTCCGGGCGTAGCCTTCCGCGGAGGCCTGAGCTGCAAATTCGCCTAGCGGGCTGAAACCTTCGCCGGGATTAACCTTCCAAAAAAGGCCGTCTTGCTTGCCGGGTTGGCTGGCGAGCCTCGGTGCAAAGAGTCCCGCTGGCTTTCCGTCATGACTTTGGGCTGCGTACTCTCTTTGAGCTTTCAAGTAAACGCGGCAGGCACGAATCGTCTGCAGTTCATTACGGCCAATCCGCCGATATAGGATTTCTTGTCTTCCTGCGGCCGTATCGAAACGCCAACCGCCTGAATCCCTGACTAGTGGGATTGGGTACGGCCACTCTTCGTTGCCAATGATCAGCGCTTTTTTATTGGCACCTTGGCTGGCGAGCTTCCATTTTTCCTTTAGCGCCACCAGAATCACCTGGCGCGCTCTTTTGTCGGCTGTTTTGTCCCCCGACGAAAGGAGATCCTCTGCGTCTGCCCCGAAGACCGCCAGCATCTCAGTCTGATCATTGGCCTTAGCGGCCTTGATCACAGTCTGGACGGCCTCTTCTGCCGTCGCAAAACGTTTCTGTGTTTGCCCCGCGGTGCCTTTCTGCGCAGACGCAGTCGTCACAGCGATCAGGAGCCCCAGAGCCGCAAGCGGTGTGCGCCAACTGCCGAAAATGAAATGACTCATGGTCTTTCTCCCATCCGTAACCGTGAGATGACCTCAAACTTGTGCGATCCGGGCACTAGCGGCGACGCCCGCCACCCCCGCGAGAACGCCCCCCGCCGCCACCCATGCTGCTTCGCCCACGGGAACTGGTGGTCCGAGTGGAGCCACCTCGTTCGTACCCAGAATAGCCCCGGCACCCGAACTGGATCGCTCGCGAGACGTTTGAGAAGCGGTCTGGCCATAGCCGCGGGACTCATAACTCGAAGGGAGCGAAGAAACGCCAGCACCGCGAGAAGAAGACCGAGACCCCAGGTCTTGCGTCCCGGCACTCGCTCCACTCGACTGGCGGCTGGTCTGACGATCGGTGGCTGACGGCGTCGTTCCTGCCTGGCGGCTGGCTTGGCGCTCGCTGGCTGTCTGCTGCCCTGTTTGCTCCCGACTGGCCTGGCGCTCGCTGGCGCTTTGCTGACGCGACGACTGCCGTTCGCTCTGCGTTTTGCCCTCCCTATCTTCCAGCGCATCCTCGCGTTTGTCAGCCATGTCCTCGCGATGGTCGTAGTAGTCTTCCACCATGTCCTCCCTATGGTCTAAAACGTCATCATAGCCGGAGCCATAGAATCCACCGTAGTACATGCCATAGCCTCCACAACCATACGGTCCATGGTAGTAGTTGCTATTCATGGCCGCTCCCATAGCCACTCCTACTCCAAATCCGATCATGCCGGCGGCAAGTGCCTCCTCGTCGTCATCGTCTTCATGGACGACAATCGTTTGAGTCGCTGGCGCCGGAGTAGTGTAGACGGTCTGTGGATTGTATTGGGAAACATAGACAACCTGGGGATTGGCGGGCTGAATGACAATCACCTGCTGCCCGCCTTGATCCACCTTCTGAACTTCCTGTTGGGGCGTTGTCTTCAGATTGCCCACGTCCAGGGCCAGGGTTCGAAGCCTTTGGATCGATTCAAAGACGGCCTTTTTGTCGGTGTTGAACGCCTGGCCCATCTGCCGCGTCCATCCAACCGAGTCGTTCATCGTCTTCACGACTTGGGGAAACAAGGTAAGAGCGACGTAGCTGGGATCGAACCCTTGTTTTCCAGCAGCCTCCTGCAACGCCGTTCCTTTCAAGTTCTTGTTTTTTTGAATAAATGCCTGCAGGTCGCGCACCTTAGTGACATTGGTTGAACACATCAGAATCTGTGCAACCAGGGCGTCGGGATAAAGCGCAATCGGCGCCAGCACCTTGTCCAGTGCCGCTGCATCAAGGGGCGCCTGCTGTGTTGTTGCTGCTGTTGCGGCGAAGAGTGACCCCACGCAGCGGATCCGAACAGAAAGCAAAGAGTGAGAACGATCGATCTTCTATTTGTCATCGATGCCTC
>CAVVYL010000036.1:0-201304 GCA_963752385.1 uncultured Acidimicrobiia bacterium
TGGTTGATGGCATGCAAGGAGAGCCTGTCATGCTGAAATCTTCGGGAGGGTTGGAGAAGCTTGCCTTGTTGCTCTTTTGCGCGGTAGGTTCGGAGGGACCGGCGTCAGGGCAAGTGAAGGGGACCGCCACTTACCGCGAGCGCATCGCAATGCCCCCCGACGCCGTGTTTGAGGCTACGCTCGAAGATGTCTCAAAGGCAGACGCTCGGGCCGAGGTGATTGGGCAAGCCCGCATCGAACGGCCGGGCAATCCGCCAATCCGGTTCGAAATCACCTACGACCCGGCACGCATCATTTCGAACCACCGCTACTCGGTGCGGGCGCGCATCCTGGTTGACGGAAAACTGTTCTTCACCACCGACCAGAGTTACCCGGTGCTCACTGGGGGGCATGGCAACGAGGTGGCGCTGCTATTGCGCCGGGCGGGCTCCTCGTCGCCGGCTACTGGAGGTGCTGGGCCTCTGGGCAGCCTGCCTGCCACCTTTGCCGGCGATCTGCCCTGTGCCGATTGCCCAGGCATTCGCCATCAGCTCGAGTTGTTTCCGGACCACGCTTTCTTTCTGCGGATGACTTACCTTGGCAAGGGCGATGACGCCAGCTTCGATGACATCGGCGGCTGGGCCGTTCGGAGCGATCGGCGCACGGTGGTGCTTCACGGTGGCCGGGAGGCGCCGTTGAAGTTCGCCATCAAGGATGCCAACACGCTGCGCAAACTGGACCTGGAGGGCCGGGAAATCGCCTCGTCTCTCAACTACGATTTGAAAAGGACTCAAGACCTGCAGCCACTGGAACCGCGGCTGCTCATGCGTGGGATGTACAAGTACTTTGCCGACGCCGGCCGGTTCACCGAGTGCCTCACGCGCAAGAACTGGCCGGTGGCTCAAGAGCAGGACAACGCCGCTCTGGAATCCGCCTATTCGAAGGCGCGGCGCCAGCCGGGCGAGGAATTGCTCGTGAACCTGGAAGGGCGCGTGGCGATGCGTCCCAAGATGGAAGGCGAAGGCCAGCAAGCCACGCTCGTGGTAGAGCGCTTCATGGGAGTCTGGCCCGGCGAGACCTGCGGAGCGCGGTTCGCCACGGAGCCGCTGGAAAATACCTACTGGAAGCTGACCCGTCTGG
The DNA here is from genome assembly GCA_963752385.1 of uncultured Acidimicrobiia bacterium. Lineage (GTDB taxonomy): Bacteria > Acidobacteriota > Terriglobia > Versatilivoradales > Versatilivoraceae > CAVVYL01. Next base: position 1,120 of record CAVVYL010000036.1, read on the forward strand.
GCGAGACGGCAGTGACTGTGGCTGCCCAGCAACGGGAGCCGCATTTCATCCTCAACTCGCAGACTCGGCGCGTCGGCGGATCGGGTGGCTGTAACCGGTTGATGGGCAGCTACGAGCTGAATGGGGACAAGCTGACCTTCGGCCAGATGGCCGGTACCATGATGGCTTGTCCGGAAGGCATGGACACCGAGAAGACATTCCTGAAGGCGCTGGGGAAGGTGAAGAAATGGAAGATCGCCGGACAACACCTCGAGCTATTTGACGCCGCCGGCAAACTGGTGGCCCGCTTTGAAGCCCGTCACATGAAGTAACCAGCAACCCTGGGTGATTCTGCTCCGGCTTTCTTCCGGGACTGCGCCAGCCCAACGGGTTTTCAGACACGCCCCAAGCAGCTACAAACCAAGAAGGAGGAAATGAAAATCTCCTCGGTGCGGCCTCGCATACAGCAACCACGCTGATGATGTTCTGATGTTGAGAACCAAAACGGGGCTCAACGGCGAGAATGTGGCCCGGACATGACCTGAACCGAGCCCAAAGTCAGGTTTTGCGACCGTCGGGTAGGGCAGACGGTGTGCTGGTTCCCGCTCTGTATCTGTATGGTTTGCCTCCAGATCGGGGTTAGGTGTTCTGGATATTCATTGACAACGCTGCCAAAAGGTCTACCATTTTCTTGAAGGGCCTTGACCAAAGGCTGAGCTGCGAATCTACCGCGGAGGTTTGACCATGCGTGTCAAATCGCTCCTGGTTCTTATGATTTTGGTTGTTTTTTCTTCGCTTGCCGTTGCAGAAGACTTTTCCGTGCCCCGGATGTTGCGGGTCAGTCTGCTTGAGGGTGATGTCACCTATCAGCGCCCGGATCTGGAGCGCTGGGTCGATTTGAGTATCAACACACCCATCCTGGAAGGCGACAGCATCTGGATCGGGCGCGATGGCCGTGCCGAGCTTGAGCTCGAAAACGGAAATTTTGCGCGTCTCTCAGTCAACACGATTGTTGAAGTTTCCCGTTTGAATTCTGCGGCGGCCGAACTCCGGTTGAGCCAGGGGGTAGCGACGTTCGATCTCAAATCAGTGCCTGGGGGCTTTTCGGTCTCCGCCCCACTCTTTTCCATACAGCTAAAAGATGCAGCTCGCTTCCGCCTCGATGTGGACGAGGATGGCTCAGCCCGCTTGGTGGTGTTCGAGGGTCGGGCTGAAGTGTCTGGCCAGAATGCAAACCTCTATTTGCGGAATGGCGAAACGGTGCGATTCTCAAGCCAGGATGCGGATCGTTACTATCTTGGCACTAACTACGTGCAGGATGATTGGGATCGCTGGAACGAGGAACGCAGCGCCTACTTGGCAAAAGGGACTGAGGACAAGCTTCACTATGAAGACCAAGGCTGGACCACGACAGATCTCGACAACTATGGCACTTGGTACAACGATTCCAGCTATGGAAGGATCTGGCGGCCCAGCGTCGCCTCCGATTGGGTTCCGTTTCGAGATGGGCGCTGGGTATGGTATTCCTCCTTGGGGTGGAATTGGGTCTCCTACGAGCCTTGGGGCTGGGTCCCTTACCATTACGGTCGTTGGGCGCATCTCAACCACTACGGCTGGAGTTGGGTGCCCGGTCGGCGCTACGGTCCCTGGTGTCCTGGAGCGGTCAGCTGGGTGCAAGGTCCTTCCTGGGTCGGCTGGGTCCCCTTGGCGCCCTTCGAGCCGTGGTACCCTTACCCCTACAGTTCGGCAAATATCTTCGTCTCGAAGAATTTTAGACACCGTTTTGGATTCACCTATTGGCATCGCGACCATTTTATCAACGGCACTCTCGTGCCTGGATTTCGCCCTCCCCGCGATCCGTACCGGGACGGAAGCCTCATCGCGGGTCAGCCGCGCTTGACACCAACGCCGGCCAGCCGCATGCCTGTGGTCGGAAGCTCGTCGCGAACCTTCAGGAACGAGGATCTGGAAGCCCGCCGAAGCATGCGAGAACGACTTTTGAGCGGCCGGAGCGCTTCCACTCCGAACCTGTCCAGTCCGTCGTCTTCAGAGTTTGACCGGGCCCGGGAATTGCGAAGCCGAGTCAGTTCTCGCGATACTGCCAATTCACTCTCAAATCCGCAGAACCGCAATTCAGGCGTGATCTCTGGAGTTTCTGGGTCCGAGAGCCCGTCGAATACAAACCGGTCTCGCGTCTATGAAGATCTGAACAGCAGTCGAAGCGCTACCCGTTCGGAGCAACGTCAACGGACTTACCGGATCGACGGTTCGAGCCGTGACGCGCGCTCAGGACAGCAGCAGTCGTCGCCTTCAACGTGGGCTCGACCAACCAATCCCAGCAATAGCTCTGGCTACTCGCCGGGGAATGTGAATCCCGGATCGAGCGGCGGGACCGATTCCAGGGAACGTCTCCGTGAAATGTTTCGAGGTCGAACCGATGCGGGCGTCCGCGACCGGTATACGCCTCAGTCGATTCAGCGCGAGTCGCCTGCGCGGTTTGGCACGTCGATGCCACCGTCACCCCCTCCATCAGTGACGAATCCACAAAGGCCGGCGCCTTCCTACACCAGCCCCAGCCTCCGATCTGCCGGGCCACCCCCGAGCTACCAGGGACCCGGAAGAGGTGGTGCCTATCAGTCTCAGTCCGGCGGCAGGGGCGCGACATCCAGCAATAGCGAAGGCAGGGCGGCCGTGCGCGGTCGCGCGGGCCGGTAGGCTGTCCCTTTAGCGCCCCAGGATCGTGCCTGCGCAGACGTTCCCTTCCCTGATTCGTCGCCTGAGTGTTAGTCATTGTCGTGCTCACTGGGCTTCGGGCAACACCAAGGCTGCGGTGTAACTTGCCTTGCCGCCTCAACCAGGAACAGCCGCTATTTGCACGGCGATGCGACCATATCCCCATCCCGAGATTTCCAGACCGCGCGGCTCGAATTGCCGGTCGCAGACACGGCAGTGTTGAAATCCATTGAGGTCGCCGTGGACATTGAGCACACTTTCATCGGCGACCTCGTCGTCAGTGTCAGAACTCCGACCGGCAAAGGCTCGCCCCCAATATCAAGAAGACATACGATGAGGTCAATGCGCCCGCCTCGTCGCACCTAAGGGCAAAGGCCCGCTGGGAACCTGGACGCTCGTTGTCGAAGACAAGGAACGTCTGGACACATGAAAGATTTGGAAGTTCACACGAGAGATGAACCTATGAGCCAGGAGATGGAGGGTAACCATGGCGCTGCATTACGGAATTCTCCGAGGACGGGTGGATATCTTCAAGCGTGAAGACGACCCGAGCACGCCCCACCTTCAGATTCGCGTGGTTGATGATCATGACCAAGCGTGGCGTGTGGCCGTCAATGTTCTATCCGGAGACCAGTCTCGGGTGATCTTTCACCGGGCGGACCCCTTCCAGAACCACCCCAGCCTGGCTGCATTGCCACAAGTCGCGGCCGGGTTCACGCAACTCCCGCCGGCTGCGCGCTCAGCGTCCTCGGCTCTGGACTACTTTCGGGCTCCCTTGTTCGACTGGCCGACCGGCGTGGCTGTCCCTCCCACCGGCCCGGGTGCCACCGACGATCTGCAGGATGCACTGCTTGGTTATCTAGAGCAACTGCGAGATCAGGGCGGTGAACTTTTCGCGTTCGGAGCCATATTCCCGGCGCCCGGGCAACAACCTAACCCCCGGCCAATCGACCACGAGTTTCGCACTGTCCAGGGGCTCCACGATGTCCACATGAACCAGGGTAACCCGAAGCCCGGTGCCTTCGCCGATGATAATGGAGTGTTCCAGGATGGCGGGCTGGTTCTGAAATTTGGATCTCGACACGTCGGGCTCTTTCTCAGGTTTGAAACACAGTGGCTGCCCACGGACAACGCTACCGGGCATCGCTTGCCTGGGGCCCAGCCGATTCCGGCAGGCGGTTCGCTTGCTCCGGGTCTTGGCGACGGGCCGACACCCGTGACTCATCCGACAGTGTACATCGAACGAGCCCTCGTCAACCCCAAGGGGGATGATCCCGGCAAAGAAGTGGTTGTGATCGGAAATACGACCACGGCATCGGTGGACCTAACCGGCTGGAGCATTACCGACAAAAATAACAACATCGAAATCATGCATGACGTGCTCTTACCGGGTGGCGAGTCCCGCACTGTGGTCTTGTCGGGGAGCGCAGCGCAGCTCGCCAACAAGGGCGGAACGATCACATTGAGAAATCCCGAGGGTGAGCAGGTCCATGCGGTCAGCTACTCGAAAGAGGACGCTGGACCGGAAAACCGGTACATTCGGTTCAACACTTGATTCAGGGGCACGGCAGTTGCACGCTAATCGGCGTGCCCAGATAAATCGAGCCGCCAGGCGAAACCTATGGCAGAATTGCCACAATTATCAGTGACGGGCAGGACAGGGCACACGCGCTGGGTCAAGATATCTCACTGGATCGTGACCGTGAGCTTCATGACTCTGGCCTTCACGGGCTGCGTGATTCTTATGGCCCACCCGCGGCTCTACTGGGGCGAGGTGGGAAACGATCTGACACCGGCGCTGATTGAATTGCCCATCAGCCGAAACTACAGGCATGGCGGCTGGGAAAAGAGCATTGCCTTCTTTCAGGAAGAGAGCTCTCCCGTCAGCGCGAGCCGGACGTACGATATCTTCAATAAGAATGGCTGGGGGCGCAGCCTACACTTTCTGGCGGCATGGTTTCTCGTTCTGACTGGCGCGGTCTATTTTCTAGCGGGAGTTTTCACCGGCCACTTCAGGCGTCATCTGGTACCCCGTCCTGCGGAGCTCACTCCACGCCAGTTCTGGCGTGATGTGAGAGAGCATGCGCGCCTGCGGATTCGGGCCGCGACGGGCGGACCGCAATACGGCTTGCTGCAGAAATGCGCATACTTCGCGATCGTGTTCCTCGCGTTGCCACTGGTAGTGGTGACCGGCCTGTCGATGTCTCCCGCAATTACCGCCGCCTTTCCATTCCTGTTAGGCCTGTTTGGCGGGTTCCAATCCGCCCGTACAATTCACTTCTTTGCTTTCGTCGCGCTGGTGCTGTTTGTGCTGGTGCATGTGGGGATGGTCATCAAGTCGGGCTTCAAGCGCCAGATGCGCGGCATGACTTTCGGAGAATCAGATGAAAACGAATAAGCTAATTAACCGCCGTGAGATCCTCGTTGGAGGTCTGACCTCTGTGGGCGGACTCCTGCTTACGGGATGTTCAAGAAACCTGCCTCCAACCTACGGCAACATCTTGCGCATGGGTGACGTACTGACCTACAGCGCTCATCGGACGCTGCTCTCCGGAAAGGCGCTGGCGAGGGAATACAGTCACAAGGACATCTCCTCGTTCCCTGCGACAGGCACCACTGATCCTGGTGACCCCGACGAACCCAACTCCAGCGAGATCTATCGGCGTTTGCAGGGCGGCAGATTTGCCGACTGGCAACTGTCAATCGAAGGTCTAGTGGCCAGACCAGGATCCTTTTCGCTCGCCGACCTCAAGCGGTTCCCCTCCCAGACGCAGATCACGAAGCACATTTGCGAGGAAGGCTGGTCCGCAATCGGAGAATGGACAGGCGTACCACTGAGCCGGGTGCTGAACGCTGTGGGCATGCTTCCCACTGCTCGTTTCGTTAGTTTCTACTCGTACGATGACTGGGCCGACAGCATCGACCTACTCGACGCACTGCACCCTCAGACCCTTATTGCCTACGGTATGAACGGACGGGATCTGTCCGTTCCCCATGGGGCGCCCGTGCGACTGAGAGTGGAAACCCAATTGGGCTACAAGAGCATGAAGTATCTCCAACGCATCGTCGTTAGGAATGAGTTCGACGACGGCGGTGAAAGGGGGAACATACAGAACGGTTGGTCGTGGTACGTGGGTATTTGAGGGCAACGGCCTCGCGAAAGACTTCCGGCTGACCGAACTGATTGCAGAACTCCAGGATCCCATCTGGACCGGCCCGCTCCACTTCGGGTCTCGCCGGTTCGCCGAAAACCCCGATAGGTTGTGGCGACTATCCTATTGTGGAGCGTTACTATGACTTTGCAGCGGACGTTCGCCGAAGGCGATCCGGCGGTCACAAATGCTATCTGCGTATCTTTCTTGGAGAACTTCCTGCTCGTAGCCGAAACTCCGGAACAACTGAAGCTGGAGGCGGAGCAGCGCGCCGATCCTGGCTACCATGTGCTCCGCGCGACGCCAACGCCGTGCAGACCTTCACGATCAGCATGGAAAGCGGGGAACGCGGCCATCCTGTTTTGTTATATGCATGATAGCGGCCGAACCTGCGCTCTAACACGGACCGCTCACAAGCGGTGCTTCGCTTGCTTTCCGAGCGGACGGTTAAGCTAGTCGTTGGGCAGTCATCTCATGTCCTTCCTCGGAGGTGGACTATTCCGATCGAATATCGAATCGACCACGAACGGCGGCTCGTCCTGGCAAGCGGCTGCGGAACGTTGACAGACCAGGATGTCTTCGGATACCAGCGCGAAGTCTGGTCGCGCCCCGACGTGGTCGGTTACAAGGAGTTGATTGACATGAGCGAGGTTGATCACATCGCTTTACCGTCGGCGAATCGCGTACGCGACTTGGCGCAGCTCTCCGCCGGGATGGACCAAGGCTCGGCCGGCTCGAAGTCCGCGATTGTCGCACCGTCAGACATAGCCTTCGGGCTTGGGCGCATGTACCAAACGTACAGGGAGTTGCAGGTCAAGGGTACCAAGCAGGTCGGTGTTTTCCGCTCGTTCGAGGAGGCTCTTGCCTTCCTGGGTGTCGAAGGCGGGCCCCCAGACAGACGTGGAGCCTAGCGGCGCAAGGGCTAGGGCCTACAGGCTTCAGCTGACACCTTAAGGTTAACTGCCGCGCTGCGCGGCTTAGGTCAACAATTCGCTCCAGGGGACTGGCGTGGAAGCATAGCAGTCACTGGTATCGCGAAGCGCGGAAAACGAGGAGCGCACCCCCTCCGATTCCCCTGCGGAGTCCGCGAGAGACCGTCAGATGAGCCGAGCGTGCAATGTATGAACACCATCGTCAGAGGCTGCTGAATCGCCCTGCGTTCGTGAAGCGAGTTGCGCGTCACGGCGTCTGGGCGCTGCTGCTGGTCTTGGGCTCGCTGGCCCTCGGCATGGTCGGCTTCCATCTGCTCAGCCGACAACCCTGGATCGACGCCCTCCTCAACTCCGCGATGCTGCTTGGCGGCATGGGGCCAGTCGGCGACCTGGGCCCGGCCATCGGAAAGATTTTCGCGTCGCTCTATGCGCTCTACGCAGGGCTGGTGTTCCTCATAGTAGCAGGGCTCTTGTTCGCGCCCCTGTTCCACCGCATGCTGCACCGATTTCACTTGGACACAGGCGATGACGACAAACGCACGTAAGGTCAGGTCGCGTTACCTGAGCAGCTTAACAATCACATTAACGCCGGCGGTGGCAGGTACTGGTTCGAGCGCAAGTTCCCATTCTCCCGCCGCGGTTTATGTGAGGCGATTGCTCGTTTGAAGAAGGTAAGGTGAAGCATGAAAAGACTCTTCACATTCAACGTTGGTGAAAATGCACAACTCGGGCTGCTCAAGGATCTTGTCGAGACGGCTTTCATCCCCTGTATGACCCGCAATGACTATCTGTCAGCGGCATCGGGTGGAATTCCGTTCACCGAGTGCTATCCGGAACTTTGGATTTTGAATGATGAAGACTATCCCAGGGCCAAAGAGGTACTCGACCGATGGCTTAGTCCCCAGAATCAAAGACCGGACTCCTGGGTGTGTCACTCCTGTGGAGAAAATATCGAGGGCCAATTCATGTCCTGCTGGAAATGCGGGACACCAAAAGAAGAGCAAACCTAACTCGATATTCAAAGGTATACTCTCGGCTCCTTGGCGGGCTTGTATTTTGACGTCGGAAGGGAATGAGGCATCAGGCCCCCCACGCGACTTTTTGAGATTCAAGAGTCAGAATGACTGCACTACGAAATCCATCTCAAACCAAACACGGGCTTCAGCCGACTAGCAAGAAGCGGTGAGTCTGAAAAAGAGGTCGTTAGACCGCGTCGGCTCATCTCGATGGAGGTACCATGACCTATTCCTGGAATCCCTCGCGGCTGGCCCTTGCCTTGATACTGTCTGTTGCTAGCGCTCAGGCTCTTGAATGTCAAGAGATCGTGAGAAGTACCTACACTTACAAGACCACTGGAGATCTTCGCATTCGCGCAGACGTTTACTGGAAACCTGACAACATTGTCAGGCCTGCCATCCTCTGGCTCCATGGTGGCGCGCTGATCATGGGAAACCGAAGGGGGTTAAACGCTGCGCAGGCTGAAAGATATCTCGACGCTGGCTATACGATCATTTCGATCGACTATCGGTTGGCACCTCAGGCCAAGTTGAGTCAGATACTCGAGGATCTTGACGATGCATATCGATGGGTGCGCGACGAAGGTCCAAAGCTGTTTCGGATTGATCCAAACCGCATCGCCGTCATCGGACACTCGGCAGGAGGCTATCTAGCGCTGACGGCTGGCTTCCGACTGCATCCTCGGCCTACTGCAGTCGTATCCTTTTACGGCTACGGTGACATTGCAGCGGAATGGTATAGCCGGCCTGACGCCTTCTATAACCGGCAGCCTCCCGTGCCGAAGGAGGAGGCCTACCAAGCTGTCGGGACGCGGCTCATTTCGGACGATCTGGGCACCAACCGAGGCCTCTTCTACCTTTACACGCGTCAACAAGGTCTTTGGCCAGTGGAAGTGGCTGGGCATGACCCCGATAAGGAACCAAGAGTCTTTGACTTGTTCTGCCCCCTTCGGAATGTCACCAAGGATTATCCGCCGACCGTACTTCTTCACGGGGACGAGGACACAGACGTTCCATTTGAGCAATCTGCTCTGATGGCCAAGGAGTTCGAGCGACATGGAGTGCGGCACGAATTCATCCGGATGGCTGGCCGAGGGCATGGGTTTGATGGGGCAATGTGGGATCCGGTAATTACTGCGACGTTCGATCGCATACTCACGTTTCTGGAAAAACATCTCAGACCATCGTAGAGATGCGTCGCGCTGTCTGATAGTTGGAGCGGACTGCCGAGAAGTGCGGCGTTGGTTGAAGTCGCTCAGCGGCGCGCCAGATCAATTGAGTCGTCAGGCGGCGCTGGATGAAAGTCACAGGGAGTGCTCAAAGAGACCATCACTCCCAAGCGAGAGCTTGGTCAGGTGCGAGCACACGCCTAATCAATGAGGTTGCCTCGTTGGCGCGACTCCGCGAGCGGAATCATTGAGCGGCTATTGGCTGGCCACTGACAATGAGAGTGAACCGACGGGAATTCCTTAGGACGGCCGGCTCAACCGCCGTCGCGAGCGCTTTGGCTGGTCGCATCAACATTTCGCGCAAGTCTTTCGGAGGTGGCAGCGATGCCCGCCCCTGTTAACTCCTGCGATCTCTGCTTCATGAGCGCGCGCGAACTGGCGACACTCGTTCACAGCCGTAAACTCTCAGCACGCGAGGTGATGGCGGCACACCTGGGGCAGATCAACCGGGTGAATCCCAAGATTAACGCCATCGTGGCAACGCTGGACGACGACAAGTGCTTGGCCTTGGCTGAAGAAGCCGACCGACGCATAGCGAGGAGGGAGAGAGTCGGGCCTTTACATGGCATCCCCATCGCCTTCAAAGATTTGGAGCCAGCTGTCGGCTTTCCCTGGACACGGGGCTCACCGATCTACAAGGATGACATGCCGACGGAGGACTCGGTTCTCGTCGAGCGACTGCGGAAGGCCGGCGCGCTCCCGATCGGCAAAACGAACGTGCCCGAGTTTGGAATGGGCTCGCACACCTACAACAAGGTATACGGTACGACCGTCAATCCATACGACCTGACAAAGAGCGCGGGGGGATCGAGCGGCGGCGCCGGTGCGGCACTCGCCACTGGTCTGCTCCCCCTTGCTGATGGCAGCGACCTCGGTGGTTCCTTGCGCAATCCTGGCAACTTCAACAACATTGTTGCTCTGCGCCCCACTGTTGGCCTCGTGCCCACGGCCCCAACCGCAATGCCGTTTCTCGGATTCCTGGTGAAGGGACCCATGGCTCGCTCGGTGGGCGACACGGCCTTTCTGCTGAGCGTGATGGCCGGGTCCGACTCCCGCGATCCAGGCTGCTATCCCTCCGATCCTTCGCTGTTTGCGAAGCCGCTCGAGCGCAGCTTCAAAGGCGTGCGGGTTGCCTGGTGTCCCGACCTCGGCGGCCTCCCGCTCGATCGCCGAGTGCGCGCGGTCCTCGAAGCGCAGCGAAAGTCCTTCGAGGCGCTCGGCTGCATTGTCGAGGAAGCCTGGCCGGATTTGGGCGGCGCGGACAGAATCTTCCTCGTCGTTCGCATGTGGAGGTCCTGGAACCTGCTTGGGCCTCTTCTCCAGGAGCATCGGGAGCAGATGAAACCAGAGGCGGTCTGGGAGGTCGAATCCGGATCCAGGTTCAGCGCCGCCGACATCGCCGGGGCGATGGTTCAGCATGGCGAGCTGATGGAGCGAATGCGACGGTTCCAGGAAAAGTACGAGTTCTTGCTTTGCGCCGTGAACCAGGTGCCGCCCTTCGATGCCACGATCGAGTGGCCGAAGGAGATCGAGGGAGTGAAGATGGAGAATTACGTGGCTTGGATGAGGTCGGCCTACTGGATCTCTGTGACCTTCTGCCCGGCCATCTCGGTGCCCGCCGGCTTCACCGCCGAGGGGTTGCCGGTCGGAATTCAGATTGTGGGTCGGTACCGCGACGATCTCGGTGTTCTGCAGATCGCCCAAGCGTTCGAACAGGTGACCGGTTTCGGGCGAGAGCGGCCGGCGATCGCACTGACCTGAGGCAAATCATCATGCGCAGCTGAACGTGGCTGCTGGTAGCCTGGGTTTGCATGGCCGAGGAGGAAAGAGAGACTCATGACAATTTGCCGCACCGTTCTCGCACTTCTTTTGGCGACTTCTGTACTCGGTCAGACGGTGGTACCCCAGACCCCGGCCGGCAGGGTTTTCACAGCCTGGCTCGCCGCTTTCAATTCCGCTGATCCCGCTCGGATTCGCGCTTTCGAGCAGGCTCACCGGAGCGAAGCGCGCCCGCTTGAAGAGACGCTCGGTTTTCGCGAACAGACGGGCGGCTTCAACCTGCTGCGCATCGAGAAGAGCGAGCCTCTTTCACTCGTCGTGCTGCTGCAGGAGAAGAATTCGGACACTGTCGGTCGACTCGAGTTGGTTGTGAGCTCCGAGGAGCCGCCGAAAATCGTGAGCTCGCCTCTGCGGGCCATTTCCCGTCCTCCAGACCTCGCTGTTCCGCGCATGACAGAAGGGGACGCGCTGCGAGCGCTGGCGGCACGCGCCGAGGAGCTCGCAAAGAACGATCAGTTCTCGGGCGCTGTGCTCGTCGCACGGCGCGGAAAAGTTCTGCTTCAGAAGGTGTGGGGCTTCGCGAACCGCGAGGCTCGAACGCCCATCACCCTCGACACGCAGTTTCGACTTGGGTCGATGAACAAGATGTTCACTGCGACCGGGACGTTACAGCTCATCGAAGCGGGCAAGCTGGCGTTGGACGATCCGATCGGCAAACATCTCGCGGACTATCCGAACAAGGATGTGTCCTCGAAGGTCACCGTGCGCCATCTGCTCACGCATAGCGGGGGCACCGGCGACATCTTTGGTCCGGACTTCACGAAGAACCGACTAAGCCTGCGAGAACACAACGACTACGTGAAGCTTTATGGCTCCCGGGCGCTTGTGCACGAGGCAGGAGCGGAGCACCGGTACTCAAACTATGGTTACATCCTGCTCGGCACGCTTATCGAAAAGGTGAGCGGCATGTCGTACTACGACTACGTGCGAAGTAAGGTCTTCCAGCCGGCTGGCATGAAGTCTACCGACTCGCTGCCCGAAACGGAGAAAGTGGCGAACCGTGCCATCGGGTATATGAGGCGAAACGCCGCGTGGGTGTCGAATGCCGACACGCTCCCCTGGAGGGGCACAGCAGCTGGTGGCGGTTACTCCACGGTCGACGATCTCTTCCGGTTCGCCCAAGCACTGGAATCGGGGAAGCTCATATCGAAGACGATGCTCGCTGAAGCGACCAGGCCGCAGCGGCAGGAGTACGGGTATGGCTTCGGTATAGAGGGAGAAGGCCCGTTGCGCAGCTACGGCCATGGGGGTGGAGCACCCGGGATGAACGGAGACCTCCGCGTGTTCCCGCAGCTCGGGTACGTGCTGGTCGGCCTCAGCAATCTTGACCCGCCGGCAGCTACCCGGGTCGTTGATTTCTTCGCGCTCCGAATGCCGCCGATGCCGTAGAGTCGTCATCCGGATCGTTAGTGCCAGGAAGCCATAGCATCCGAGCGAAAGGGCATGCGGCGCGGTGAACGGCGGGCAGCATGGGGAATGCACTGGGGTACTGGGCAGCCAGCAGACCCCCTTCGCGCTATTCTGCCTGGGGCGGATCGCTCGCTCGCGGTACGGGTGTCAGGCAGTTTCGATGTTGGCCACGGCTTCCAGACCCATCTCCGCGATGGCGATCTCGCGCATACGGTATTTCTGGATCTTCCCAGAGATGGTCATGGGGTAGTCAGTGACAAACTTGAAGAATCGCGGAATCTTGTAATGGGCGATTTTACCTTTGCAGAACTCTCTGAACTCCTCTGCTGTCGCCATCTCGCCGTCCTTCAGCCGCACCCAGGCCATGACTTCCTCGCCATATTTGCGATCGGGAATTCCGATGACCTGAACGTCTGAAATTTTCGGGTGGCTGTGGAGGAACTCTTCGATCTCCCGTGGATAGATGTTCTCTCCGCCACGGATGATCATATCGCGCGCCCGTCCAGTGATCTTCACGTAACCAGCCTCATCCATCGTGGCCAGATCGCCTGTATGCAGCCAACCATCGGCATCGACGGCTTCCCGGGAAGCCTTACGATTGCCGAAGTAGCCCTTCATCACCAAGTATCCGCGCGTGCAGAGTTCACCTCGGTGTTCCCGCGGTACGATCCTGCCGGTGCTTATATCCACAATTTTCACTTCGGTGTGCGGCAGAGGCCTTCCCACCGTGGAGACTCTTCGTTCGATGGACTCGTCAGCCCGGGTCTGGGTGATGACGGGTGACGACTCCGTCTGACCGTAGGCGATGGTGATCTCCCGGCAATGCATCTGCTCCACAACCTTCTTCATAACCTCGATCGGACAAGGCGAACCCGCCATGATCCCCGTTCGAAGTGAGTCAAGACGAAACTCCGGGAATCGGGGATGCTCTAGTTCTGCGATGAACATGGAAGGGACGCCGTAAAGCGCTGTACAGCGTTCCTCGGCCACGGCCTGCAGCGTAGCCAGCGGATCGAATGAGGCCGCCGGAATCACCATGCAAGCCCCAGCCACCACTGCCGTCACGTTGCCGAGCACCATGCCGAAACAATGATAGAAAGGGACAGGGATGCAGATGCGATCCTGCGAGGTCAGCCGCATGCAGTGGCCAATGAACAAGGCGTTGTTGACAAGGTTGTGATGACTCAGGACGACGCCCTTCGGAAAACCGGTTGTGCCTGAGGTGTACTGAATATTGATATGATCGTCGAACGCCAGGGAGGCTTCCCGATCTGCCAGGATGCCATCACTGCGCGACGCGTCCAGATTCTCAAGATCATTCCAGGTCAGCCAGTCATGCGGTTTCTCAGTGCCAAGAAAGATCAGATTCTTAAGCTGAGGGAACTTCCGGCTTTGCAAATGGCCCGCTGCACATTTCGAGATTTCTGGGCAGATTTCCTCCAGCATGGCAACGTAGTTGGAACGCTTCAAGTGGCTCTGAAAGATCAAGGTCTGAGTCTTGGATTGCTTCAGGGCATACTCTAGCTCTCGAGTTCCATAAGCCGGATTGATGTTGACCAGGATGGCCCCGATGCGCGCTGTGGCAAATTGGGTCAATACCCACTCGGCGCAGTTGGCCGCCCAGATGGCAATCCGGTCTCCCTTCTTGACCTTCAGCTGCAGAAAACCCTTGGCAATCTGGCTCACTCGAGCATCCAGCTGGGCGTAACTCAGCCGGACCCGTTGAGGGCAGGTCACCAGAGCTTCAGTGTCTGGATAAAGCTGAGCGCTTTGCTCCAGTACTTCACCAATCGTTGCACCCTTCAGTGGCGGTGCGCCGTCACCACAGGCATAGCTGAGAGATGGAATGGGCATGGCAGGCGTACCAAGGCTGGAGCAACCGAACACTCGTCAGCAACTTTGACGGTTTGTGCAAGCGTAACCATGTTTGGCCTCCCATTAGACTACCTTGTTATAAATGGTTACTTCAAGTTTGTCGGCACCTTTCTACTTTACCGCTGAGTCCGGGCAGAGCCTGGTGGCGCATGGCCACGCCGAAATGCTGCGCGCACCGCGCGACGAAAAGGCCTTGTGAACGAAGAGACTCGTGAAGGATAATCTCAGCCCCATGATCATGAAACTCGGCGTCGCAGTGAGTCTATCCAATCGGCGCCAGCGAGCTGGCCCTCCAGACCTAGAATCACAAGGGCTGCAGTAAGGTACGGCACGCCAGGGGCACGAGAACTCTCATGACCGACAACGGCCACATTCTGGCCTTCATGGCTCATCCCGACGATATCGAGATCTTGTGTGCCGGCACTCTGATTCATCTGCGCAATAAGGGCTACACGATTCATATGGCCACGATGACAGCCGGTGACGGGGGCAGCTTGGAGCTCCCTGGAGACGAGATCGCACGCCTGCGCCTCAGGGAAGCGCAGGCATCATCGAATCTGATTCAAGCCACGTACGACTGCGCCGGTGAAAAAGACTTCTTAATCGGCTACCAGCCAGCGACGATCAAGCGTGTGGTTGAAATCATGCGGATCCGCCACCCTTTCCTTGTGATCACCCATCCTCCTTCGGATTACATGCTGGACCACGAGCTGACAAGTCAGCTGGTACGGAATGCCTGCTTTTGCGCGGGCGCGCCAAACATGAAAACCGAGGCGCTGCCCGCAGCGCCTCGGCTCGCGGGGATTCCCTATCTGTACTACGCTGCGCCCATCGAGAACAAGGACCTCTGGGGAAGTCTCGTGCGGCCAGACATCGCTTTCGACACAACAGAGGTAATGAACTTGAAAGAAGCCATGCTCACATGCCATGCGAGCCAGCGCGAGTGGCTGATGAAGCATCATGGAATCGACGAATTTGTCGACAGCATGCGCCGCTGGTCGGCGGAGGTGGGAAAACCTGCCGGAGTTGCCTATGCCGAGGGTTTCCGCCAGCATCGCGGTCATGCATATCCGCAGGACGACAAGCTAACCGAGATCCTGGCAGACAAACGGGTGCAGACTCTTCCGCCGTAGTAGTGCCGCTGTGGCTTCCCGCTTCCTGGGGCACCATTTTCAGCAGTGCCGCTGACCCGGCGTGCGGCACCACCGAGGGTGACTGGATCGCCGCCGGGAGCGACTTCCAAGGAGTGCTCTCATGATCCGACCCCGACAGCTCTCCTCAGCCACCACGCGATGAGTTTGAGAGGATTGACAAGGTCCTGGGCCACACTCCCGCCATCGGACAAGATCTTCTCGATCCCGACGGAGGCGTTCCTGGAACGCTAAAGGAGAACGGCCAGACCTTGCAGGACGTTGGCCTCGAAGCTGGCTTCGTGGCGGTTGTTACTTGCTACGGTGTTTCAAAGGGTCAACCTGGAAGCGGATGCCCGCTACCTGTTCACCCCGACGCGCTTGAAGGCCTTTTACTCGATCTTCTTAGCGGATCGTTGTTCTCCGCCCAAGTGAAAGGTGAGGCCCGTGGCGACACCTTGCGGATTCAGGTCAAACACGATCTTTCCCGCGGTCCAAGGCAAGTCAAATTCCCGGGTTGAGCGAGGCACTAACTCTACGAAAGTCTCCCCATAGAAGTTGGCCTTGAGCATGTCCCCATCTCGCAGGATCCCGTAACCATCTCCAGAAGCGACGTGATATTTCCCTACATAGCGATCGAGTTCCTTTTGCGTCAGAATGAGCACCGGCCCGTTCTCAACCCGGGTAGGTCCGGGCGGTGTCCACTCCGGCAATTCTCGCAGCCAGATATTCCGATAGCGCACGGGGTTGCCGTGGTCCTGTAACGACAAGGGCAGCTTGTCGGGATGGGGCTTGTAGGGCGAATGTTGCAGCCAGTTGGTGGGTCCCCATAGCTCCACGTTGTCTTGTACCAGGAGTCCGTTGTGAACCACAGTGACGCGAGCTGGTTGAATCAGCTTGCCATCAGCATTGTAGCGATCGCGACGGAAGAAAATGTCGTAGGACTGCCACTCGCCCGGCGGCAGACAGGCATTGACAAGGGGAGGATATTGGCCGTAGACCGAAGCAGCCTGGCCGTCCGGATAGGTATCGTTCTCGTAAGAATCGAGCACTTGGATTTCGTAGAGACCCATGAGAAAAACGCCGCTATTGCCGCGGCCTTGGCTCTTCCCGACAACCGGCACAGGCGCAGCCCATTCAACATGCAGTTGCACATCACCGAATGATTGGCGGGTGAAAACGTACCCGCTGCCCTTGACGGATTCCATGTAGCCCTTCCCGGCAACCCACTTTGCCGGTCCGCCGTCGGCACTGCGCCATTGGGAAAGGTCCTCGCCAGAGAACAACACCAGCGCATCAGCCGGCGCGGCGACAGGCAGTTTCTGTGGGGCTGGCTTCACAACAGGCGGCCGCGGCCGCGTGATGTCGTGTGCTTTCCAACGGGCGGGCGTTTGTGCCAAGCAATCCAAGGAGCCTTCAAACAAGGCCATCCACATGCCGGCAATGAAGACCACGAGCGCGAGACATCTCGTCATGATTAGATCCTTTCCGCTTTTCCTCAGTTAAGCCAACGGAGTTCTTTCCATGTTCCCTCTGAACGAGCGTTCTGAACGGCCTGGATCCATGCGGTTGGAGGCACTTATCGGAGCGAACCTGCCGGCTGCCCGACCGCTCGCTTGCTGCATGGTGCCGGTTCTCACCGAAGCTGCGGCCAGATTATAGCGACAAAGCTCGCGAGCGGCCCAGAATTTCTAGGTCCCTTGCGACGAGGCAAGCCTGACTAGGCCAGCACAGCTGGACTCAGCCCGGCTCCCTTTACAATCTCCATACAAAACGGTAACGTCTGCGCCGTAATCGAATTGCAGGTCTCCACTCAAGGGTCTTATGAGCGAACCCTAAGACCTCAGGCTTCGGCCAAGTTGGCGGGAACTGAGGGTGCGAGTTCGTACCCGGGCCATTTTGGAAGCGGACAAAACTGCTTCTGGTCGGCAGCCTGAAAGCGACATAGGAAAAACGAGTCATGGCTTCCTGAACGGGCTCAGGGAAAACCATGTGAACGCGGCGTTGTTCGCTTGGCAACTATCTTTGGGAACCCTCATGACAATCCAACAAGACACGGTCAGCCCGGCATCGGTCCTTGCCAAATATGTTGGCGTCGCGCTCGTCTTGCTCGTTCTTATCTGGGGAGTTTCCAAACTCGTTCTCCGCCCAGCTAGTGACCTGCTGCATAGAGCTGACAACGCTTTTGCCAGAGTCTTCAACCTGGCTCCACAAACGACGATCAAAGGGGATAGTGTTGTGCTTGAGAAGTCGTCGATAGCCGAGCTCGCCGTAGTTGCTCGCAAGACATCTACACTCATCAAGCATGAGACGACTTGGCTGGGAAGCACCAAGATTCTCATTGTCCGTGGAGACTTCATCGCCAAGGCGGGGTTTGATCTCAATGAAGCCTTTCGCATGCAGATCGACCAGGCAAGCAAGCATGTGACGGTTGACCTCCCCAAACCCAAGGTACTTTCCCTCGAGTTCAAACACCACGAAATCCTGTTCTCCAGTCCCGGCATCATCAACAAGCTTGGCCCAGAAGACCACGAAGTGGTCATGCGCGCCATGTATGCAAAGGCACGCGAAGATGTCGAAACGTCAGACTTGACTGAAGAAGCGATCCAGCAGGTAAACATCCGCCTTCACGATCTCCTGGACTCCACGGCTCGCAAGATCACCGTCCGCCACAACAGCATTGAAGTCCCGCATTCCCGGCAACTTCAGTGAGCTGTTCGCGGACCATTTGGCGCCCTGTCGTCGCCTGCCGAAACATGCCTCCTTGGGTCAATCTCTCTGGCTTTCTTCCATCTTCAGCCTTTGCAAGAAATCAAAATCGCCAGCGGGCGAAAGCTCAACGTTGGAAAGACGCCGGTTGTAGACGCAAGTGGTCTTCAGGTACCACAAGCTGACGTAGGGGAGCTCGTCGGCCACGATTTTCTGGATCTCGGAGTAGGCGGCCTTGCGTCTTTCCTGATCCGGTTCCTTTCTCGCGAACTCGATCAACTCGTCGACGCGGGCATTTTCGTACCTGCCACGGTTATACCCTTTGGGTGGGGCTTCACGGGAATGAAAGACGCGCTCGAACAGGTCCGGGTCGTTGTTCCCACCGATCCATCGGAGAGTGAACATTTGAAAGTTGCCTCGAACGATGTCGCCATAAAAAGTACCAAATTCATAGGAGCGCAGGTCGATCTGAATTCCGGTTTCCTTGAGTTTTTGTTGAATCACTGCAGCCACCTGTCGCGTGGATTCGTCGGTGGACGTCTTGAAGGTGAGATGAAAGCGGGGCTTCGGGCCGGACCCGTCAGGGTCCGGCCAGCCTGCTTCGTCCAGTAACTGACGCGCTTTAGCAGGGTCGTGGGGATAGATTTCGACATTGCCTTCGTAGGCCCAATGGTTTGGCGGGAGCAGCCCCGAGGCCGGAGTTACCAAGCCTCGCCAGTAGTACTGAATCATCTCTTCGCGCGGGATGGCATACGCAATGGCTTTCCGGACCCGCTTGTCCCGAAGCAGCGGATCTTTCAGGTTCAGCCCCAAATATTGATAGTTGGTGCCGGGAAGCGTTTCTACCTGCAGATGAGGTTCCCGTTCCAGGGCCTTCACGAAATCGGGTGGCAAGACGTTTTGACCGATATCTAATGTCCCTTTGCGCAGCTCGAGCGCTCGCGTGGTCGCATCGGGAATGATCTTGAAGCTGACGCGCGGCACGGTGGGACAGCCACGGAAATAGTCCCGGTTGGCTTCCAGGATCACTTCCTCCTCATGCGCATAAGCCACAAACCGGAACGGTCCCGTGCCGATCGGATGCTTCTGGGAATCGCTGCCAGCCCCTTCCGGGACAATGCCGATTCCGCCGTTAGTCAGATTCCAGAGAAACGCGGCGTTTGGCTCTCTCAAGTGGAACACCACCGTCTGCTCGTCGGGCGTTTCAATCCGCTCGATGACGCGATAGGTTGAGGTTTTTGGGGATACGATCGAACCGTCCAGGAGCGACTGGATTGTATGACGGACGTCCCGTGAAGTGAGCCGCCTGCCGTCATGGAAACGAATGCCAGAGCGAAGAAAGAAACGATACGTCGTCGGATCGGGTGTTTCCCAATGACTGGCAAGATCGGGCAAGATCTCAAAATGAGTGCCGCGTCGCACCAGTGAGTTGAAAACCAGCTGATGAATCCGTTCGGACTCTGAGCTGAGGCCGATTCTGGGGTCGAGGTTGTTCGGACCGGCCTCGATCGCAATGGTGACGGTGTCTCGTGCCGCCCGTGAAGACTGGCAGCCTGAGAACAGAAGATACAAGGCAAAAGGAAAGAGACAAGTCGTAGCCCGCGACCTCAGGCCTCCGCGGTGACTGGTGGGTGATGCGTGATGATTCGAGTGACTGTCTCCGTGCCCCGCCGACGAGGGGAGGGAAGCTGCTAACAAATCAGAGTGGATGAGCGATTTGGAATTCCCCCTCATTCCTGGCGATGGCGCTCGCACGCCCGGGTGTGGGTGCGACGACACGCTGCTCGAAATCTTTTCACACTTCCGGGGGCCGTGGGTGAGAGCGAAGCAGGCTTCAGTGGCCTGGCATCTGGAGCGCGGCTCTTTCACTCTTACTTCACCTCATCCCGCGCAGAAACTTGTAGTTGTCACCATAGATGACCTTCCCTAAGACAACCGGACGACGTGCACCTGTGGCCGAGGGAACGTTTCCGGAGTGCAGGTGGAAGGTTTCATTGGCAAGGATAGCAAAGCCGATGGCTTCTTTGGCTGCCGCGGGCACACCCACGTCATCGGAACGCAGGACTTGAAGCTTGGGCAGGACTGCCTGCAGTCGCGCCATCAGAAAGCCATTTCGAGCGCCACCCCCTGACACAATCAGTTGATCCACATCCGTCTGCGGGATGACAAAACGGATGATGGCTTGCGCCACCGATTGAACCGTGAGTTCCGTGGCGGTGCAGATCATGTCCTCGACACTTGCTGTGTTCGAAAAGGCAAGCATGGTGGAGACGAAAGGCTCGCCGAATTGTTCGCGCCCCGCGGTCTTCGGCGGAAAAGCCTGAAAATAGGCAAGAGACAACGACCTGTCGAGCAACGCGGGGATCACTTGACCCCTGCTGGCCAGGATGCCGTCGTGATCATACTTCTTTTCTCCATTGGTAAAGTGACGCACCAAAGCGTCGATGACCATGTTTCCCGGGCCGGTGTCGAAAGCCGTAACTTGCTGGACACAAGCTTCGGCCGGAAGAGACGTTACGTTGGCGATGCCTCCAATGTTGAGTAGCGCACGTCCTAGTCGCAAGTCGCGGAAGAGCAGGTAGTCAACATAAGGAATCAGCGGGGCTCCCTTGCCGCCTGCAGCCATGTCTCGGGGACGAAAATCAGAAACGGTTGTAATGCCCGTGCTTTCTGCCAGGAAAGACGCCTCGCCAATCTGCAACGTTGAAGCTACCATGCGTCCACAGAATGACCCGGGCTCCGATTGGTGAAACACCGTCTGGCCATGGCACCCGATCAAGTCAACCTCGTTTACTTTGACCCGGGCTTCCTCGCAGACCTTGAAGACCGCTTCAGTGTAAAGACGGCCCAGCAGAAAGTTCAGATGGCTGATGACTTGGGCGGAGACTGCAGTTCCGGAAGCAACGCGCAACAGTTCTGTCTGAACCGGGGCTTCGAAGGGCACAGAAACGAAATGTTTGAGTTGGATCTGAGTGAATCGTCCTGAACCGATGATCTGCACTAGGGCGGCGTCGACGCCATCCAGAGACGTACCCGACATCAAACCAATAACCAGCTTGGTTTCTTTCATGACGTTGCTGCTGGCTTGACCCCGCATTCCTGGGCTACGGCATGATACTGCTCGCCAGGGACTTTCGGAAACCCCGGAGGCTCAGGTCTTGAATCCAGGCGGCGCCAAACCCGTGTTCAGCATTTTCGACAAAAAGAGCGGTGTCACGCCCCGCATTCCAAATCACAACTTGCCTTTCAGTTCGTGCAGCCTCTCCAGCGCCTGCAGCGGCGTCAAGTTGTCGAGATTCAATTGCTTCAACTCCTCCAGGACCTCGTGGTCCGTAATCATGAACAAACTCATTTGGGCTTGGGGAGAAGCCGTCTTCTTGCGCTTATACTGCCGCGTGAGATGGTTGCTGATTTCATGCTCGCCCTCTTCGTGTTTTTTTAGAATCTCTCTTGCTCGGTCAAGAACCTGGGCTGGCAAGCCGGCCAGCCTGGCGACCTCGATGCCGTAACTCTTGTCGGCGCTACCCGGCTCTACCCGGCGCAGGAAAACAATCTCGTGACCCGCCTCTTTGACAGACACATGATAGTTCTTCACGCCTGACAGCAACTCAGCCAGTTCCGTCAGTTCGTGATAGTGGGTTGCAAAGAGAGTTTTCGCTTTGGTGTGATGGTTTAGGTGTTCCACGACCGACCACGCGATCGAAAGACCATCAAACGTTGCGGTGCCGCGTCCAATCTCATCCAGTACGATCAGGCTCCTGGGTGTGGCGGTATTCAAGATCACCGCGGTCTCAGTCATCTCGACCATAAAGGTGGATCGGCCGCGAGCCAGGTTATCACTGGCGCCAATGCGAGTGAAGATACGGTCCACGATCGGCAGCTTTGCCGCGCTAGCGGGGACGAACGACCCCATTTGGGCCAGGACCGAAAACAAGGCCGTTTGGCGCAAATACGTCGACTTGCCTCCCATGTTGGGGCCGGTGATGACGAGAATCTGGTCCGAGGAGTCATTCAAATACAAATCATTCGGAATAAACTTACCTGTGGGCAACTGGTCACTGAGTTGTTCGATGACCGGGTGACGCCCTTGATGCACGACAAAATCCCCACCGGCAGACAGTTCGGGGCGCACGTACCCGTAGCTGTGGGCAACTTCAGCCAGAGAGAGCAAACCATCGAGCTGAGCCAGAGCCGCGGCGGTTTGGCGGATGCGCCTGG
The DNA here is from genome assembly GCA_963752385.1 of uncultured Acidimicrobiia bacterium. Taxonomy (GTDB): domain Bacteria; phylum Acidobacteriota; class Terriglobia; order Versatilivoradales; family Versatilivoraceae; genus CAVVYL01. The sequence continues at coordinate 23,342 of CAVVYL010000036.1, forward strand.
CTTCCTTTCCGACCAGGGTGCGCAGGTCGCAGAACAATTCATATTCAATCTCGACAACACGCTCTTCTGCGCCCAGAACCTTGCGTTCGTACTCCTTCAGCTCGGGTGTGGTGAAACGCTCGGCACCCACAAGTGTCTGCTTACGCTCGTAGCCGGCGGGAACCAATTCCAGATTGGATTTAGAAACCTCGATGTAGTAGCCAAAGACGTTGTTGAACTTGACTTTCAGATTCTGAATCCCCGTGCGGGCCCGCTCGCGCGACTCCAGCTCGGCAATGAACTGCTTACCTGTCGAGCTAATGCCGCGCAGTTCGTCCAACGCCGCGTGATAGCCCTCGCGAATCAATCCGCCCTCCGTCAGCAGGATGGGCGGGTTGCTCTTCAGGGCCCTCGCAATCAACCCGGCGGCGTCCTGCAACGGATCGCAGCGCGCATCGAGTTGCCGGAGGCGCCCGGCTTCCAGGGAATGCAGCTGCAACTTGATGCCAGGAATCTGTTCCAGTGAACTTCTCAGCGAGATAAGATCGCGCGCGTTGGCGGTAGCGAGTGAGACCTTCGCAAGCAGCCGCTCCATGTCATAGACCTTCTTCAGGAGCGACTTGATTTCCTCCCGCTCGATCAATTTTTGCTTCAATTCAGCGACAGCATCCAGTCGTTCGTTGATTTCTGTCAACTCGATCTCAGGGCGCAGCAGCCAGGCTTTCAGGAGGCGTGCCCCCATTCCGGTGGAGGTCCGGTCGAGACAGCTGATGAGTGTCGCGGCGCGGGAGCCGTCGAACAAAGACTCGACAAGTTCCAGATTCCGCACGGTAGACGAATCCAACACCATCGAACTTCCCAGTTCGTAGTAGCTCAAGTGATCAAGGTGGCTGAGAGGGGCCTTCTGGGTCTCCTTCAGATAATGGAGAATCGCCCCGGCCGCGGCCACGGCCAGTTTTCGGCCCTGGCATCCGAACCCATCCAGACTGATTACGCCCAAGTGCTCCGTCAGAAGACGCTGCCCGTAATCAGCGGCAAAGGTCCAGTCCTCGGTTGCAGTCCGCGCTGTGACAAGATTTGCGCTCAAAGGCAGATCCTTGGAGTTGCAGTGGGACGGATAAATCAGCTCCTTGGGTTGGAGCCGTTCCAGCTCCGTTTGCAACTGGTCTCTGGCACACGGGCCGGAGAATTCGGTAGTCCGGAAGTCACCTGTCGACAGATCGATGGAAGCTAAGCCGATGCCGCCGTTGTCCATCCAAACTGCGCTCAGAAAATTATTGTCCTGCGGGTCGAGCAGGTTACCGTCAGAAACAGTGCCCGGTGTCACCACCCGGGTCACTTGTCGTCGGACCAGTTTCTGCGAGGCCCTGGGCTTCTCCATTTGATCACAAATGGCTACCTTGTAACCTTTACGGATCAGCTTCGAAATGTAGCTGTCTGCGGCGTGATAAGGAACGCCACACATGGGGACCGATGTCCCTTTTTCCTTGTTCCGTGAGGTCAACGTGATTTCCAGTTCACGCGAGGCGACGATCGCATCGTCAAAGAACATCTCGTAAAAATCACCCAGACGAAAGAAGACCAGGGCATGCGGAAATTCCTTCTTCACCTGATGATACTGCGCCATCATGGGCGTTGAAGGTTCCATCAGAAAAGGTGCTCCCCAGGGAAAAGGTCCACGAGACAGAACAGGGGCTTCTTCTTGGAGGGTAGCGCTAAACCCTGGATGGCCTGGGTGAACAGTGCGATTGAAAACGCTGCGGCTGTTGTCATGCTGAGCTACTTTCGCTAAGCGCTCCCTGGCGGAAAACGGTTGGTGGCTGCAACTGGGTGAGTATATAATCTGCACGTCGTAGTGTCAATGAATCCCGCTTCCTGCTTGGGTCTTGTGGGAATGGGACCATTGGACGTTCATGGTAATCCTAAGTGTCGACACCTCCACCAGCGCTGGCAGCATCGTCCTGTCGAATGGCGAAGAGCGCCTGATAGGAGAGGTCAACGTCAACTCCGAACAGACGCATTCCGCTCGCTTGCTGCCAGGGATCGAGATCCTGCTCAAGAGCGCAGGTCTCACTCTCGGTCACCTGGATGCGTTCGCCGTCATTTGCGGCCCGGGCTCTTTTACCGGCGTCCGCATCGGTTTGACGACCATCAAAGGATTGGCCGATTGTTGCTCTAAGCCCGTGATTCCCGTAACCGCGTTCGAGGCCTGGGTGGAGAAGTTTCCGGAACAGCGGGGCATAGTGGTTCCCGTCATAGATGCCCGCCGCGGCGAAGTCTACGCCGCAGCCTATCGTCGCTCCGAGGGCGAGCTTAGTGTTTTGGCTCCTGGCATAGTGGAAAAGGCCGGTGTTTTCTTTGCGAGTTTCCCTCACCCCGAGACCTGCTTTATCGGGTCCGGTGCCTCTCAATATCGTGAATTGATTCTCAGCGGCGAACGGCCCGGTTGGTCAATACTCCCAGCAGACGGCTTCCTGGGACGACCAATGACGCGGATCGCTCACCGGAAGGCAAAATCCGGTAACGTTGTTTCCGCAGCAGAGCTTGAAGCCTATTACCTGCGGAAGTCGGATGCTGAGATGAACTGGAAAGAGAAATGAGGATTACCATCCGCTCGATGGAGAGGCGAGACTTGTCGCAAGTCGTCGGCATCGAAAACCGATGGCCCTTTCTAAGCAAATGGGGTGAGGAAGGATATCACGCAGTACTGCGTGATCCCAGGGTCTACACCTGTCTGGTTGCAGAAGACTCCGAACCGGAAACAGCCCCGTATCCACTCGTCGCAGGTCTTGCGGTGGTGGCCCATCTCATTGACCATTGTGAACTCTGTAATTTGGTTGTTCCTCCGGAGTATCTGTCCAAACGGATTGGATACCAGCTGCTGCTGCAGTGCCTTGAAGTTGCCCGCTATTTTCGAACCCCTCGCATGTTACTGGAAGTCCGTCAATCAAACCAGCGAGCCATAAACTTTTACAATAGGAACGGGTTCCGCATTATCACCGAACGAAAGCATTACTACTTAAACCCCAAGGAAGACGCTTGGGTCATGGAGCGGGCCCTAGAAGTTTCGTGAAGTGCTCGACTTCCAGGCCGCCCGAAGATAGCCAATCGTCGTGCTGGCGGCGTGAACAGCTCCTTTTGAGGGTTCCTCGTAACAAAAAGAATGGGGAGTCCAGCTCTACGCTACATGTCTACTTTCAGGGAGACAAAAAACACCATGGAACAAATCAAAGTTTCGACAGGAACGCCCTGGGAGCCGATTGTCGGCTACTCTCGAGCCGTGCGGATTGGGCCGCATATCTGGATTGCCGGAACGACCGCCACGGACGCCAGTGGAAACGTTGTTGGAATTGGAGACCCCTACGCTCAAACCATCCAGAGCCTTCGCAATATCGCGAGTGCGCTCCGGTCGACGGGAGCAAACCTAATGGATGTGGTGCGAACACGGATGTTTGTGACTAACATCCAGGACTGGGAGAAAATAGGGAAGGCGCATGGAGAGTTTTTTGGGGAGATCCGGCCTGCGACGACCAATGGTGGAAGTGAGCCGCCTTATCAATCCCGAGATGCTGGTGGAGATCGAAGCCGAGGCTTGGGTTATGGGAACGAGGCCCTCTGAGACAAAGGCGTAGGCCGTTTGGGAGAGTCCAACTTCCGACCTCTTTGGTCAGCACGGACCTCAGAGGCTTAGCTCGTGTCTAGTTGGCGGCGGGCTCGACAATCGCTGACATGGAACCTTTGCAGTGGGGGATCCGTGGGTCCGGGCCGTAGGAGAGGATTTGATCGCGCCCAAACTCAGCTTCTTCCAGGCTGCAGGTAATCAACACGGTTCGCTGGGTCATGTCGACTTCCAGTGCGTGGTGGTAGGCTTGTTGTTCAGAGAAGCAGAAAAGACGCTGGAGCATCTCGATCACATAGTCGTAGCTGTGGTCGTCGTCGTTGAGTAAGACTACGTTGTAGAGGGGAGCGGTCTGGTTCCGATTCTGATTCTGACTTTGAACGTCAGGGGCGACGATCGTTTGAGTCATGATTCTGTGATCCCAGCTCTTCAAAAGGATCGGGTGTCAAGAAAAGCCGCGTACAGGGTCTTGAGCCTTTTCTCGCGGTCGGGCTGCCCGAGCGCCGATGTTTGTCGGAAGCCCGCCCGTCAGCAAGGGCTGCCGCTTAGCTGACAGCTTTACGCTCCTTTTGTTTGCACCAAGAGATCTCCCTGATTGACAGAAGACCTGACGACATGATAAAGCAGGCTGCCTCGGGACGTAAAGATTCCAAATTCGATCGGGTTCAGCTAGAACGGAACCACGACCGCGGCAAAGCAGCCCTGCCGCCTGGGTGCGCGGAAGCCGGATCGGTGACATCTCAAGGCATTACGAGGATCTCGTAAGGGTGCGTCAAAGTCAAGAAAGGCCGATTCGCGGAAGGAAGGCCCCTTGATAGAATCAATAAAAGGGGCCGGCATTGTAAGCCTTGGGAGTTGGTCAGGAAGGTCTGCGGTAGGGGACGACAACACCTGCGTTCGCTTTCCCCCAAGAAGCGAGACTCCGAAACCGGAGGGCGCCCTTCTAAACGCCTCTGCCGGGGACTGAGGGAATCCTGGAGAGTCATGCCGGGTGCAGACAATCTGCTAGAATGTCAAATTTCACTAAGCTTGTTTTCTTAGGAGTACTTATGACGAACAATGTTCCGCGTGTGTTCTTGATCGTCGTCTTGGGAGTCGCGGTTTTGACTCATCCTTCTTATCGAGCCGACCGCAGAGTGGTCAGGCCGGCTGTGCCTGGGGAACAGCCTGCTCAAAGTTCGGCCCCGCGCCTTGGAGGGATCCTGAGTCCGGGCATTCTGACTGGCGACAGGCTCTATTGCGCGGGGGCTGGCAGCCGCGATCCCAAGACCGGCCAGCATCCGGAGGGGTTTGAAGCCCAGGTGAAGCAGTCACTGGAGAATCTCGGGGCGGTACTGAAAAGTGCCGGCCTCGACTTTCCCGACGTCGTTAACTCGAACGTCTACCTGACTGACATCAAGAATTTTCAAGCAATGAACAAAGTGTACAAGACGTACTTCCCTGCAAATCCGCCGGCCCGGACAACGATTGCGGTTCCGGCCTTGCCGGGTGAGTCCCATGTGGAAATCACGTTTATTGCTTCCAGAAACAAGGATCGCAAATACATCTTTCCTGAAGGCGTCAAACCAGCACCGACGGACCTGTACTCTGGTGGCGTGATGGTTGGTAACCTTTTCTATCTGTCAGGGCAGGGAAGCCGTCACTACAGCACTAAGCAGTTTCCGCAGGGCGATTTCGAAGCACATGTCAAGCAGACGATGGACAACCTCGGGGCGGTTCTGAAGGCAGCAGGCATGGACTTCTCCAATGTCGTCAAGAGCAATGTTTATCTGACTGACATGAACAATTTTCAGCGCATGAACGAGGTCTACAAGACTTACTTCAAATCCGATCCACCGGCCCGAACCACTGTCGGCGCGGACGCTTTGCCTGGCGAACCGCCCATCGAGATTACTTTCGTTGCTTCGGGATCGAAGAAGCCAGGTCAAAACATCGTTCGTTCAGAAGGCGACCGGCCGAACCCAGTACTCAGCCCGGCTGTTAGCATTGGGGATACTTTGTTTCCTTCCGGGAAGGCCGGTTTCGCAGAAGGTGGAGTTGAGGCCCAGGTTAGGGAAGTGATGGATGGACTGGGCAATGTCTTGAAGGCTGGCGGAATGGACTTTTCCAATGTGGTCGAGGGCAAGGTCTACCTGGCGGATATCCGCGACTACGGTAAGGTGAACGAAGTCTACCGCAGCTATTTCAAGAGCGACCCGCCAGCACGCACTTGTATCGCCGTCTCTAAGCTGGTGCGGAATTCTCAGGTGGAAATCACATTCGTCGCGACGAAATAGTTGATGGGTCGGGCCTAACTAGCTCTGCCTTATGGATAATTTGGTTCTTGTTTGGGTTGTACGAGCCAACTTCTTTGTCGCAACGAAGATTAGCCGCCTGCGTTCATCGTGGGCATTTTCGGGTCCCGACAAAGCCATGACAACCCCGAAACCAAAGTCATCGTGCTACCAAAGCCTGGTTAGTTAAATGGGATTGCTTGTTGGACTTCAAGAGGGTGTACGATTGAATCCTCTCGGTCCGTTGAGTTGGCCATAGCCCTAAAATCTGAAATCACTCTTAGGAGGTTTGCATGAACACTGAGAAGGTCAGTCGAAGGCAGTTTTTGAAAAGGGTCCCCCCGGGAGTGGCTACGGCTCTTGTCGCTACGTCACGCACTCGCCCTATCCTGGGTGCAAATGAGCGGATTGTAATGGGAATCATTGGCTCCGGAGGCATGGGGAGGGGTCACATGACCCGGCTCAAGAACCTGGGAGTGGAATGGGGAGGGGTTTGTGACGTCTACGATGTCAACCTGCAGAAGGGCATGGACATCGCCGGCGCCAGCGCCAAGGCTCATACGGATCACCGACGCTTGCTCGAACGCAAGGACGTTGACGCAATCCTGATTGCCTCTCCTGAACACTGGCATCACGATCATCTGATCGATACGGTGAGAGCTGGCAAGGACGCCTATTGTGAAAAGCCGATGTCCTGGTCCATCCAGCAAGGCGCCAACATGATCAGGGAAGTGCGCAAGACTGACCGCATCGTCCAGATCGGGATGCAGCGTCGCAGTTCACCGCTGGTGCACGAAGCCAAGGCGGCCGTTGATAATGGCCTTATTGGCGAGATCAACCTGGTTCGAGCCGAGTGGTACTGGAATATGAATCTAAACCGCGACTCTAATCTTCCTGGGAAAGTAGACTGGGAGATGTTTCAGGGACCTGCGCCGAGAAGACCTTTTGATCCGATCCGCTTCCGGAGCTGGCGCTATTTCTGGGACTTTTCCGGCGGAAACATGACAGATCAAGGCACCCACTTGCTCGATGTCATCCAGTGGTTTACCGGTGTGGAGCAGCCCATTGCTGCGCAAACATATGGCGCGGTTTACAAACTGCAGCCGTCCGAGACGCCAGACACCTTCTGTGCGATCTTCGAGTATGCGAAGTTCACGTGCACCTGGACCCTGGCCTATATGAACACCTTTATGAAGGGCTGGGCGATCGTGTTTCAGGGCCAGAAGGGTACGCTAGAGATCTGTGAGGACGGCTACCGAGTCTTCTCTGAGCCTTGGAGTGAGAAAAGCTATGATCGGTGGAAAGTCCCAACACCCATCAAGCAGAACATCGCCGGTGGTGCGACCGACACTACACCTCATCTGAAGAACTTTCTCGAATGTATCAAAAGCCGGAAGCAGCCCAATGCTACAGTGGAAATCGGGCATCAGGCGGTGCGAACCCTGCACCTGGCCAACGTTGCCCACCACAATCGTTGCCGGGCTGAGCTGGGCGCCGACGGGCAGTCGGTGCGGATCTCCTGACGATTGTTGAGTGTGACGGGGAATGAGGAATTCGCAACTTGCGATTGCCCAATTGATCGTTGCTCGGTTTTGGTGGTCTCGAGGATCTGTCTATCCCGAGACGCATACCGCAACCGACACTGCCGTTCCAGGCTCGACGGATTTGGCAATTGGTCAGCCGCCTGTTAAGATTATGCTGTTTGTTGCTCGAAATTCTTTAGATTAAGGAGACGATGACGCTGTGAGATATCCAGAGGAATTCATTGGTCCAATGCGGGAAGAATTGACTCGGTTGGGAGTCAAAGAAACCCGGACCACCGGAGATGTAGATAAGGTGCTTGGACAGGGCAGTGGCACTGTAATGATGGTAATCAACTCCATGTGTGGTTGCGCTGCCGGTCGAGCTCGCCCGGGCGTTGCTCTCTCGCTCAAGCATTCCGTCTTGCCGGACAAAGTGGCCACGGTTTTTGCCGGCGGTGACATTGAAGCCACGGCGCGGGTGCGCGAATACTTGAAGGACTACCCACCCTCCTCCCCGTCAGTGGCTCTTTTCCGGGATGGCAAACCAGTTTTCATGCTGCACCGCTACCAAATCGAGAATCGGGATGCCAGCGATATTGCGAAATCACTCACAGAGGCGTTCGACCAATTCTGTGTCAGACAGCCTCAGTAGTGGAATTAGCTCGGCCCAGGCGTCTTGGTTTCTCAGCAATCCTGTTCGACTAAGATTCAGCCGCTGAAGGCCCCGTTTCAGGGGGTACCGGAGAGTAGAAACATCAGTTGGGAAGTGCCGGGGCCTTTCTTCAGCCTGCTGGAATAATTCGTTTGATATTGCGTCTCAGATTCAATAAACTCAGAGTGTTTCTATCTTTGACGGATCTGGGGCCTGTGGAGGTTTCTATGTTGGGTGGCAAGATTGGTCTTCCCGAACTCTTGATTATTCTCGCCATCGTTTTCTTTATCTTTGGCGCCAAACGTTTGCCGGAAATTGGCAAAGGGATCGGAGAGGGTATCAAAAATTTCAAGGGTGCCATGAAGCGTGGCGAAAAGGATCTGCAGGAGACCAAGGAGAAAGAAGTCTCCTAGGTTCCCTTTTCGGTTGCCTTGAGTGCCACCACGGTTTGGTCGTCGTACTTGCGGTTGTCCAAAGTGAATTTTTCAATCTGATTGAAGATTTTTTCGACGAGTTTCTTTACAGCGAACGTCGAATTCCTTTCAACACTCTCCTGTAGCCTTTCGATCCCGAATTCTTTCCCTGTCAAATCCCGCGCCTCAGGTAACCCATCCGTATAAAAAATAACGGAATCTCCTGCTTCCAGCCGGACCTCCATTTCACGGTAGTCAGCTTTGTCAAACATGCCAAGGGGGAATCCGGCAATGGAGAGCACCTCCGCTTTGCCTTTCTTGCAAAGGATCGGCGGTGGGGCGCCTGAATTGGCAAACTTCAGCAATCGGGTTCGTCCATCGTAAATCGCATAGCACAGGCTCATGAAACGCCCTTCGATAGCCCGCTGGCGTAGCGAGAGGTTAACCAGGCGGAGCATTTCTGCGGGAGGATATTTGCGGCTGGCGCGAGCCCGAAGGATTCCGCTCGCCAGGGCAGCGTAGAGCGCGGCCGGCGCACCTTTGCCGGAGACGTCTCCAATCGCAATGGCCACGATGTCCTCGTCGTAAGGAAAGAAGTCATAGAGGTCACCCCCGAGGATCCGAGCCGGCCGGAATTCTGCCCAGAATGTGGTTCCGGAAATCTCCGGATACTTGTCAGGAATGAGCGAATACTGAATTTCGCGCGCGAACTTTAGCTCGCGGTCCAGATGGGCTTCTGCGTCCGCGACCCGTTCATAAAGACGGGCGTTCTCAATGGCGACAGCGACTTGACTGGCGAGCGCAGTGAGAATCTCTTCGTGCTCTGCGGTAAAGTAATTGAGGAAGGGGCTTTGGAGATCAAAGACGCCGATGGCCTTATCCTTGTAAATTAGCGGCACCACCAATTCCGAGCGGGTCTCCTTTAGGATGTTGATGTATCGAGGGTCTTTGGTGACATCGTTAATCAGTAGGGATTTTTTCTTGCTGATCGCCGTCCCTACCAGACCCTTGCCAAGGGGGATTTTGGATTTTTCCACTGCGCCTCGATCGAACTTCACCGAGAGACGTGAGCGCAAGACCTGCTCCTCTTCATCCACCAGCATGATCGAGAAGACGTGATAACGGAAGACGCGCTGCAGGAGTTCCGCAACCCGCTTCAGGAGTTGCTCGAGATCGAGAATCGAAGACAATTCCCGGCCAATTTCATTGAGAGTTTCCAGCATCTCGCTCTTGGCACGAAGACTTTCGTAAAGGTTCGCGTTGTCGATGGCCACGGCAAGCTGTCCGGCGAGCAGCATGAGGACCTTCTGGTGGTGGGGCTGAAAATAGTTTGGCTGCGGGCTTTCGATATCCATAACCCCAACGACTCGATTGCGCGAGATCAGCGGGATAGCGAGTTCGGAGCGGACCCCCTCCACGAGGTCGATGTAGCGGGGATCTTTGGCTACATCGGGAACGAGTACCGGCTCTCTGCGCTCTGCCGCTGTACCAACCAGGCCTTCGCCAAATTGAATGTGTTTACCTTTGATCACTTCCGGATAGCCAATGGTGAATCGCCAGTACAGGTCATTCTTGGACTCGTCCACGAGCAGAATCGCAAAGATCTGATAATCGATGAACCGTCGGCAAAGGTCCGCGATTTTCTCAAGCAACTCGTCAAGAGAATGAATCGTATTAATCTCGCGGCTGATTTCCGCCATCAACGCCCACATCTGTTCTTGGCTATAGGCGTGGCGCAAACTGCGTTTGGATGAGATGGCTCGCTTGATCATCAGTTGGTGAAGGGTTGGTCGTCGATGGCGTCGGCCGGAACCGCTCTGGTGTGTTTAGTCCCGCGGGGCAATGGGTGCAGGGGGACAGCGGCGCCATTGAACTGTTTCTTCGTTTCTTGGCCGCGCTCTCCCACCTCGACCTCAAGCAACGCGCGATGGTCCCGCCCGCCTCACCACTCGTGCCCCAAAACGGCTAGGGAGCCGTGGTTCTCAGACCCGACCCATCTTTGCCTTCCAGGCGAGCGGTCGCTGGGCCGTCTTGCGAAACGCCTTCAAAATGAGAGAAGGCCTCACACCACCCCCAGCCTCGGACCTGTCAGACTAGCAGTTCCAAGCTGTCCGTTTTTTGATCTCGAAGATCGAAGGGAATCCGGTCTTCCACTTCTCGTTGTCTGAGGGCGCCTACCGACGGCTATTGGCTTCGTTGTAAAGACGCCGGGAACGTGCGCCGCCAGCGCGGCTGAATGCACCAGAGAGGCGCCGTGGAAGGCGAGATCCTGAACGCAAAGGAAGGACCTGTCATTTCTGGGCAGCCGCCCTTTGCAGGCCTTGAGAACAACGCCGCTGTAGCCAGAGCCGCGCAACACGGGCGTTCACGTTAAACAATGCCGCCTGATCCACGCTCTTCCGGCAAATTGATACGGCGTCCGATACTTGTGTTCTTCAAAATCATACGCGACGTGCAGAATGCCAATATCGCTCGGTCTGGCAGCAAGCTTTATCACGCCAGTCGTTTTCGCCGCTGCCGCCAGGAGCCAGCTTCACTCCGAAGCTGGAAAGCCACACGCCACCAGTACTCAAGAAAGCTCGACGATTCATCGTGCGACAAAAATCCTCACTGTGCGATGTCACGATGATTCACCTTGGTTTTGTAACCATGCGAGGAGAGCAGCGAATTGAGCTCATTTGCAATCATCACGGAACGATGCCGTCCGCCAGTGCAGCCCACCGATATAGTCAGGTAACTCTTCCCCTCGATGACGTAGTTTGGGACCAGAAACAGCAGCAGATCGGCTAGGCGCTTCATCAGTTCGGATGTCTGGGAGAACGACTTCATATAGGCGATAACGTTCGGGTCTTGTCCCGTTTTTTCTTTCAGAGATCTGACGAAATTCGGATTGGGCAGAAACCTGACATCGAAAACCAGGTCCGATTCGACGGGCACGCCGTTCTTAAAACCAAAACTAATCAACGAAATCAGCAGCGGCGCGGAGGATTTTTCCTGAAACTTGTCTTCAATATAGCGCCTCAGTTCGTGGACGTTAAACTTCGTCGTGTCAATCACCGTGTCCGCCAGCTTCTTGATGGGCTCCAAGCGCCGACGTTCTTCGTCCAGGGCTACGGCGATAGGCCTATCGTGCGTGAGAGGATGTGGACGCCGCGTCTCGCTGTAACGCCGGATTAAAGAATCCTCAGACGCCTCGAGGTAGATGAGCGTTAGGGCCAGGCCGGACTTCTTCAGCTTGCGGAAGACTGCCGGAAACTTGGGAAGTTCTGCACCTTCGCGGACATCGATGACGATAGCAGCCCGTTTTCTCTGTGATCCAGCTCCGGCGGAGAGTTCAGCAAACTTTAGCACGAGCTCCACCGGCAGGTTGTCGACGCAAAAGTAACCCATATCCTCGAACACCTTGAGGACCGTGCCTTTTCCAGATCCACTCAATCCCGTGATGATGATGAAAGGGGTTTTCTCCACTTCTGATCTCATCGACTCTAATCCGGACAAGCTACCCAAGCACCACAGAGACAGGCATAGCCAGCGGACCGGATTCACCTGTACTCATGGGTCTTCGCCGGCAAAACGACATTCTCTTCCGCCTAACCCGGACGAGCCAGAAACAAAGAATGACACGGAACCGAGGCAGGAGACTGCGAATCAACGCCCATGAATGCAAACTGTGAGAGGACAGTCTGACTACAAGTCACCCGCGGCTCTTTTCCCAATGAGCCTTTCATGGATCTCGGGAGATGTTCTCCCCAAAGGTTATGGAATCGCCTTGGTAAGCCTTTGAAATCGAGACTACGAACCAGAGAGTACCCTGAGTGCCGTGCCCGCCTCCAGGCGCAACAAGCTTGTCTCCCGCCTAGCTTGGGGAAGTCCATCCGCCCAGAGTTCGCTTGTCAAGGGGAGCAAATCGTTTGGGAGCACTGACCTTCAGCGGCACTGCCGAGGCCATCTCGCAGTGTGGTGATGCTCCCACACAGCCGCCGTCGGTGTGTTCGTAGCCGGAAAGGAGAGGCCTCAAGGTTCAATCAGACCGAAGTTACCGTCTTTGCGCCGGTAGATCACGCTAACCCGCTCAGACTCGGAATTCCGAAAGACAATGAACTCGCTTTGAGAAGTAGTGACTTCGTGAACCGCCTCCTCGACAGTCATCGGTTTGGCCGCAAAAGATCTGGACCTGATCACTCGGGGGGTGTCTGAGTTGATTGGAACGGACTCGCTTCTAGGGCGTCGTCCGACGAACAGCGTCGTCGGAGCGGGTTTTCGCTTCTGAGCGATTTTCTTACCCTTGTACTTAATAGCCTGCCGTTCGATCTTCTCAAGCACAGCGTTGATCGACATGTACATGTCGTGGGTCTCTTCGATGCCGTTGAACTTAAAGGATCGTGATTTAAGATTGATTTCAGCAATGTGACGGTATTTCTCTACAGTCAAGATGACATGAACCTCAATCAACGTTCCCAGAATCTTGCGAATCTTCTTCAAGTGGTCCTCGGTAAACTTCTGGATGGCAGGAGTGACTTCAATCTGTCTGCCGGTGTAGTCGACTTTCATGATTGCCCTCCTTGAGATCGAGACAACGAACCTTCAGAAGGAAAGAGCGACGAGACGCTGGGAGAACCTGGGTCGTAGAGACGGCCAGAAATGAATGGACCTTCCTGCCTTCAGTAGTCTGTGGGAGGACTATTGAGATGATCTGAGTTCTTGATCTTAACTCTTCGTTGATGGGTGCTGGGGATTTTCAGGTCTTCGCGATACTTGGCCACCGTGCGACGCGTCACCATGATCCCTTCATTATTCAGGAGCTTGGTGATTTGCTCGTCGGTTAGCGGCTTGCCGGGGTCTTCGTCTTCGATCAACTTCTTGACTTTACGCTTGGCTGTTAGCAGTGGGATTTCAATCCCGGCGGGCCCTTGCACGGCTTCTGAAAAGAAATAGCGCAGCTCATAAACCCCCTGTGGAGTGTGGGCATATTTGTTAGCCACCGCGCGACTTACGGTTGAAGGGTGAACCCCAACCTCTTCAGCGACGTCTTTGATCATCATAGGCCGGAGGTAGTCGATACCCTTGTCCAGGAACTCAATCTGCCGACGCACAATCGACTCACAGACTCTCATGATCGTTTGCTTGCGCTGCTCAATATTCTTAATGAACTGCATCGCCGATGAATAGCGTTCCTTGACGTATTCCCGAACGTCCTTGGAGGAGCCATCCTTTTCGATCATTTTCTTGTACATCCCGTTAAGCCTCAACTGCGGAACGTCATCCTCGTTCATCACGACCGAGTATCCTTCCTCGGTCTTGACAATTTGGATGTCGGGCTCAATGACGCGCGTTTCGGATTTGTTGTAGCGCTGACCGGGACGGGGATCGAGCTTCTTGATGATCTCTAGCTGAGCCAAGATGATGTTGAGCGGCCGGGCCAGAGCCCGCGCGATTTCCTGATACTGTTTGTTCTGAAGTTGTTTCAAGTGCTTCTGGACCATCATGGCTGCCACGCTACCCTCCTGGCCAAGATGCACCAGCTGGACAGACAGGCATTCTCCCAGATCACGCGCCGCAATGCCAGAGGGATCGAAAGTCTGCACAAGCTTCAGCGCCTCGGTTACCTCTTCCAGGGTATGGTCCCCTGTAGCTGCGATCTCCTCCAAGGTTGCCGTGAGATAACCGTCTTCGTTTAGGTTGCCAATGATGGAAACTGCAGCGTCAGCGATCCTCCGATCGACAACTGACAGATTCAACTGCCAGTGTAAATGATCGTAGAGTGTTGTGGCCTTCGCCAGGAAGCTCTCAAAGGAAGGTCTCTCGATAACTTCGCTGGGCATCTGGGTGCGATATCCTGGATCAAGGTAGTCGTCGAAGAAGCTACCATAGTCAATCTGGTCAAAAGGGTCTGCGGGCTTGCCATCGGCCGAAGTGTTCAGGGCAATGATCTCCTTGTCAGCAGGCTCCCCCGCGCGTTCCTCCTTCAGTCGAGCCTCTTCGAGTGCCGGCGCGGTTTCCGCGACCTCCTCAAGAACAGGGTTCTCCATTAACTCCTGCGAGATCATCTCAGAAAGCTCGAGCTTGTTGAGTGCCAGAACGCTGACCATCTGTACCAGTCCAGGGGTCAGGGTCTGCTTCTGAGTGAGTTTGACGTTGAGCCTTTGTTCCAGAAATGGCATGGATCCCCTTATTCCAATCGGAAGCTTTCACCCAGGTATAGCTTCTTGACCTGTTCGTCGAAAGCCAAATCACGCGGTGTGCCCGTCCTGAAGATCTGGCCTTCGTTAATAATATAGGCACGATCCGTCACCTTTAGCGTTTCCCTCACATTATGATCAGTGATCAGAATTCCAATCTGCCTTGCTCTCAGGTGCTGGATAATCCTTTGAATGTCGAAGACCGCAATGGGGTCGATTCCTGCGAAGGGTTCGTCAAGCAGAATGAAGGAAGGGGAAATAACGAGAGAGCGTGCAATCTCAACCCTTCGTCTTTCCCCCCCAGAAAGCATGAATCCTTGATTCTTGGAAACATGTCTCAACCCCAGCTCTTCGATCAGCTCATTTAGCCGTTCTCTCCTTTGTTTACCATTCAGAGGCAGAGTTTGAAGGATCGCGAGGATGTTTTCTTCAACCGTTAACTTGCGAAAGATCGATGGTTCCTGAGGAAGATAGCTGATCCCGCCGCGGGCCCTCAAGAACATGGGTAGGTTGGTGATGTCCCTACCGTCGAGGAAAACGTGACCGCTGTCTGCCGACGTCAGCCCAACGATGATGTAAAAGGTAGTAGTTTTGCCGGCTCCATTAGGTCCTAGAAGACCGACCACCTCACCTTGCTGAATCGCAAGGCTGACCTTATTCACAACACACCGCCCTCTAAAACTCTTCACTAGGTTTTCCGTTTTCAAGACCTGCATTTTCAGGTTATCTTGCCACGCGTTGCCTAGTGATAGAACGAGTTTCGGGGCTTCCGACGATCGAGATGCTACCATCATCAAGAAACAATGTCAATCGAGCTCCAGACGTGGAACCCCGCTCAGAGTCTAGGACTCTGGGCATTCCGCCGGTCAGAATCGCCTTCTTTTCCGCTTGAAAAAACTCCGCCGATTCCGAAGTTGCCAATTTGCCCGGCTGCGAAATCTTGACACTACCCGTTGCCAGAAGGCGCTCAACAGCCCTCTTGTTTGCCTGCGAAGTCAAGAAGACTTCCAACTGGTTCGAGCGAAGCGTGCCCATCGTGCTGTTCATCAGCACTTGCTTCGAATAAGTGGCTTTCTGCGTGTTGTCGTCATAGGCCAATTCTTCGGACCGAACTGTGGTGGGTTTGCGTTCCTTCTTCCCATTCTGGCCGGACTCTTCCTCGGTGTAGAAAAGGCTCGTCACGTTCTTTTCGGCCGCCAGACGCTTTTCGTTGCGGTACAGGACAATGGTGTCGGCTCGCAAAACTTGGTCTTCCTGCCAGAGCTTGGCGTTTTGACGGTAGGTGGCTATGCCGGCCTTCGTCTGAACCTCCAGGAATTCGGCAGAGGCGTAAACTGGTGCGTCTCCGGTGAACAACCCTGCCTCAGGCTGCTTTCCTCGGTTCTCGAAAACCGAGCGGACGTTCCCGCGCGCCGTGGTCAGGTTGTGTGCCTGCTTGAATTCAATGATGTCGGCACTCGTCCGTGCCTGGCTGTCCTTAACTAATGGCTGGCCCTCCAGCACTGTCCGCTGATCTTCAGCAAAATACGTGGCTTCTCTAGCGAATGCTTGCCGATCTCCTTCGCGGTAATGGAAGTTGCCGAATTGATGGAGGCGCGAGATCTGGCGGGTCTGCGGATTGACCAGCGCATCCAGATGATCGCTTGTCGTGGTCTTCACCGCCGCTTCCAACGGAATGATATCGACCTGAACGGCTTCGTCTGCAGTGAGCCGCTCGATTTGTGAGTCCCGGCCAAAGGACAGCTGAAAGGTTGCTGCCGAGAGCACGCGTTTGTCATCCTTCGGCGTCCGTGGAAATTCCTCAAGGGTACTTCGCCCAGCCGTTTTCGCCAGGTGTAACTGCCGCCCATCCTCACGAAACGAGACGCGCATTTCAGGCGCCCGAAGGCGCCGGTCACCCTGCTGGCAGGCTCCCTCCAGCCGGGGATCCGTATTGCCGGAAAGGGATTCTGGCGCGACTGGCGGCGCCGCCGAACTCTCGGCGAAAATGAGGACGACGTCGCCCTTGGCATATAGCGTTTCTACGAGATTGGTTTGAGGCCTCAGGGCGACCTCGATCTCCCGGGCTGAGAGATCCCGCTTGACGAGTGGGTCAAGGGAAAGGGTTCTCACCTCCTCCTTGGCAAGCACCTTGTCTAACCAACGTCCTGTCGAATCGAAGAAGTAGGAGACTTCCTGAGCATCGACTTGCAGCAGGACCCTAGGATCCCGCGAGCTCGTCCGGACCTGACCCAGGGCGTCAATCCGCGAAACGCTCTGGTCGGTCTCGCGCAGCCATGCCTTGACGAAGCTAGCCTCCATGGAAGTATCCCCTTTTAGAAGCGACACATTTGAACGCATTTCAATCACCTGGGATGATTTGAAATAATCCAGGGTGTCGCAGCGGAGGTGGGTCTCAGGCTGGTGAGGATCCTGCGGCAGGACAACGATCTCAACGTCAGAATGGAGTCGAATCGACTCCTCGTTGACGTCGTAGGTCAGGCCATGGCTGGTTCCATGAACATTTTCTCTGACGAATTCCACGTAGTCTTCAGTTTGCGCCTTTCCCGCAGCCTTCAAGTAGGTAATCTCGTCAACGTGAATCGTGGTTACTTTATCGTTCGAAACTCGGTCGACTTTATGCCCTGGCGACTGGGGGGGGGCGGGTTGGCTGAGCGTGATCTCGACATTACCCGAAAAGACAATCTCCTCCTTTTGCTGATCGTATTCGCAATAATCACTGGTAATCGTGTCGAAGCGATCACCGCCCTTGCCAAAGACTTTCACGGCCACGGACTCCAGGAGGTTCTTCTTGTCCTTGAAGCCCAGGTTCACCTTGGCTCTGATTTCGAACTTGGCGAGTCCCTGTTCGGATTGGAGAAACGAAAATCCTTCAGTGGCGTCGGCGATATTTTCGGGCAAGAGACGCTTTCGCTGATCTCCCGCGTCACGAAAGGAGAGCGAGCGCTGGTAGTAGCTGAAGCACACGGCGCCGACGACAGCCAGAAAGATCAAGGCTGGAATCACGCGTCCGAGTTTGATTATCTGAGTGTTCAAAGCGGGTCTGCCCTTAGAGAATCTTGAAGTCCTTCACGACGAGCTGAAGAGCATTCATTTTCTGGTAAGTAGTGGATGTGATGGCAAAAGCAAGTGAGAGGTTTCGATCCAAGCTGGGTCCAGCCGAATGACTCTGGGCCATGTTCCAACCGATCGCGTCCAGAGCTCTACCGTCTTGTTCGACTCGAAACTTGAGGTGCCTTCCTTTGAGGATTCGGGGCTCGGCAATCAGCCCTAACTCCCGGGCGGCAAAGAGCGGCTGAGGGTTCGACGGGCCAAATGGAGACAGTTTCTGGGTCTCTTCGAAGAGGTTCCGGTCGATGTCGGACAGACGGATTTCTGCGTCAATCTCGAGCATTGGCGCCAGCGCCTCCTCGGTAGTCACGGACGCCGCATGTTCGTTGACGCGCCGCCGCAGTTCGTCGAGGCAGTCCGCTCGGAGCTGGAAGCCGACCGCCTGGGCGTGCCCTCCAAAACGGTCGAACAGATCGCGACAACTTTCGAGCGCGCTCAGGAGATGGAACCCTTTCGGAGAACGTCCTGAGCCGTAACCAATTCCCTCCTCCCGGCCAATCACCAGGACAGGACGACTGTACTTCTCGGAAAGCTTAGTCGCCACGATTCCCAGAACACCCCGATGCCAGCCATGCCCATCGATTACCACAACCCATTGGCGGGCTAATGAGGGCTCGGCTTGGAACCGTTCTTGAACCTGGTTCAGGATCTGTTCTTCGATCAGTTGCCTCTCTCTGTTAAGGCGATCCATCTCCTGAGCGAGGCTCTTGGATCTCTCCGCGTCCACCGAGGCAAACAACTCGATCACTTGTTGCCCGCCTCCCATCCTGCCCACGGCGTTAATCCGGGGAGCCAGCCGGAATCCTACGTCGGAACTGGTGATTACCCGGTTATCCAGCCCACAGACTTCGATGAGCGACTTAAGCCCGAAGTTGGCGGGCATCTTCAAGCCCTCCAATCCGATCTTCGTGAAAACCCGGTTTTCGCCGACCAACGGCACGACGTCTGCAATGGTTCCGATAGCAACGATCTTGAGGAATGACGCCAGATATTTTTCTTTGCCAGCTCGGGTAAACAAAGCCTGAACGAGCTTGAATGCGACTCCGACGCCGCAGAGGTTCTTGTCGGGGTACTGGCAGTCGGTCCGCTTTGGGTTGAGCACCGCCATCGCCCTGGGAAGGCCATTCTCGGGCAGATGATGGTCCGTGATGATGCAGTCAATGCCGAGTGCCGTGGCCGTTTCAACGACATCGAAAGCTCTGATGCCGGTATCAACGCTAATGATGAGCTTAACACCATCAACTGCCGCCTGTTGGACGACGTCTGACTTCATGCCGTAGCCGTCAACAAAACGGCGCGGGATATGGTAAGTCGTCTGGGAGCCAAGCATTTCAAGGGCTTTGCGCAGAATCACGACAGCGGTCGTGCCATCGACGTCGTAGTCCCCGTAAATCAGGATCTTCTCTCGACGTTGGATGCCCAGGAAAATCCGATCAACCGCCCGTTGAAGATCCCGCATCAGGAAAGGGTCTTCGAGGTGATCAAACCGGGGGCAGAGAAATCTTTGAGCCAAGGCCGGATCGGTAACACCTCGATTGACCAAAAGAGTGGCAAGCGTGCCGGAGATTTTCAGAGAATGAGCCAGCTCTCGAATTAAGCTGGAATCTGGAGCAGCTATTTTCCACAGCATGAGCAACGACCACCAAACTTTGCAAGGTCTCAGACTAAAGTCATTGTGTTCCAGCAGACAGTTTAATTCAACTGCCAAATCCCAGTGGGATGTGCCACAGATTTGCTGGATGCGCTGAGATTGCTAGGCAGGCGAGTTAGTCATCTGAATGCGATTGTTTAAGAATCAGGGAGGCCAAAACCTTTGCCCTTGACAAGACTTGACAAAGGGTGCGCTGCACTCTTGTGCCGCAGGGGACCGAACCTAGACCGATTCGCCGTCCCTTGTGTCCCTGCCGAGAACAAGGAGCGGAGCCCCGCTGGCGCCTTCGGCGACCGTTCGACCTCGATCGAGCGGACAGCTGCGAAGTCGCGACGGCAAGGCAGCTTCATTAGAGCAAATAGGAAGCGTTCGCATCGAACTGAAGTGTGGCTTCAGAGCGTTTGTCTCAGTTCGGTGCTCGTTGTGACTCTCAGCCAGGCACGCCCAGGCTGCGACAGCCAGGGCCGACGGTTGCCGTAGACCGATCAACCTAGCCGGAGTTGTCTACGAAGGAGAAGGCTTGCTGGAAACCCTGATCCCTGGCGGACGGTTCAATGAGAGGCAACGTGAAGCAGAACTCTGAACCTTGCCCCACGGTGCTCCTGACCTCAATTTCTCCTCCGTGGGCTTCCACGATGTGTTTGACAATGGAAAGTCCCAAACCAGTCCCCCCTTGCTCGCGGGAGCGAGCTTTGTCGACGCGGTAAAAGCGCTCAAAGATACGAGGAAGGTCCGATGGCGGAATGCCAATGCCGCTATCTCTGACATGTACAGATATCCCTTTGTCGTGCGAGGCCAAAGCCACTTCCAGGACGATCCGACCTTTTTCAGGAGTAAACTTAACCGCATTGTCAAGTAGATTAATCAACACTTGTCGCAGTCGGCCTCGGTCGGCTCGGAGAATCGGCAACGCTTCCGCAATCCGCGACACAATTTCCTGCCGCTTACTGTGAGCAATAGTGCGGATGCTCTCAACAACCTCGTGGATGAGGGAGGGAACGTCGATTGGCTCGTAGTTCAACTCGAACGACTCTGATTCGAGTGTAGCCAGTGTAAGAAGGTCTCTTGTCAAATCCGACAGCCGAATAGCGTGCGCTCGGATGATCTCGACGAAACGACGGTTGTTTTTCTTGTCTTCCAAAGCGCCTTCCAGGAGCGTCTCTGCGAAGCCACGGATGGACGTCAGGGGAGTTCGCAGTTCGTGTGAAACATTGGCCACGAAATCCCTGCGAATGCTCTCCAGCTGCTTGAGACGGGTGATGTCGTGCAGCACGGCCACGACGCCCGCAGGACTTTCCGCCAGTTCGCGTAGCGGAACGGCCACCACGTCAAAACTTCGCCTAGTGGCCAGGGCCATTTCCACGGTCGCCGTGACTTCTTTCTTCTCGGCCAGCACGCGATCGAAGATCGCTTTCAGCTCCACATTGCGAACGAGCTCGATAACGCTTTTTCCCAGGCTGGCTTTCATGTCCACTTGCAAGATGCGCGCCAGGACAGGGTTCATAAGCGTGACATGACCTTCGGCGTCGGTGGCCAGCACGCCAGCGCGTATGCCTTCGAGGATGGCGGCCACGCGGTTCTTCTCTTCGCGCAGCTCATCAATGGTCCGTTGCAACGCATTCGCCGTGGTGTTGAGGGACTCCGCCAAACTGCCCAGTTCGTCGGCTGTGACTTCTTTCACTCGGGCGTGCAAGTTTCCCAGGGCGACGTTCTCAGAGAATTTCTGGATGCTTTCGATTCGATTGGTGAGAGAACGGGTAAACAAATAACCCAGGCCTAGAGCGAGCAAAAGGAGAAACATCGAGATTAGGAAGATTCCTCGTTGCGCGGTCAGAAGCCCCTGTGAAATCTCCTGAAGAGGCATAGCGACCCGGAGCATCAGGGGGTTGCCATCGGAGAGCTGCACGCGATAAGCGAGATACAGCTCGTTCTTACCGAGAGTACGGCTGAAACGGACGCTGCTGCCCGTGCCGCTTTCCCAGGCTTGCCGCACCTCCGGGCGATCGGAGTGGTTGTCCATCTGTGCGGGACTTCCTTGATTGTCCGCCAGCACCCGGCCACTTGGGTCAATGGCGGTAATGCGAAAGCCACTGGGGTCACCAAACGCGTGTGCCCAGGCCTGGAGGGCCGTCATCGAGCGCTCCTGAGGGATCACCCGGGCTAGGACCTGCGCTATCGAGCGCAGCCGGTCTCGTTCCAGGCTGATGTAGTTTTCGTGAACTCGATAGGCCATGTAAAGGTACATGATCACCAGCACCGCCAGCAGCAAGACCATGTACGACATCATGATTTTGAGAAACAGGCGGCGTTTCAGGATGGCCATTCGAACTTATAACCTATGCTGCGGAGCGTTTGGATGCAGCGCGGGAAGCCGGGAATTTGCTCGATCTTGGAGCGCAGACGGCGAACATGGACATCGACGGTGCGAAGACTGACGAACGACTCGCCTTTCCAAACACGGTCGAGCAACTCGTCCCGGGTGTAAACCCGGCTCGGTGTTGAAGCCAGCAAATAGAAGAGGTTGAATTCCAGGGCGCTCAGGAGCAAGGGCGTTTCGCGAAAGCTCACCTGGCGTTTCTCATAATCCACGCGCAGATCGCCGAACACGAGCGGTGCCTCCTCGCGCTGCGGCTGCGCCCGACGCAAGACGGCTTTTACCCGAGCTGCCAGCTCGCGCGGACTGAAAGGCTTGGTGACGTAGTCATCAGCGCCCAACTCAAATCCAATCATCTTGTCAATCTCGTTTGTCTTGGCCGTTAGAAAAATCACTGGGATGCTGGCGGTACTGCGGTTTTCCTTGAGCTTCTTGCAGATTTCCTTTCCCGCGAGGCCTGGAAGCATGACATCCAGCAGGATCAAATCCGGTTGCGTTCTCCTGGCTGTTTCCAATCCGGCAAGGCCTTCGCTGGCGGTGCGCACTTCGAATCCCTCCAAGCTGAGGTTGTAGTCGACCAGATGCTGGATATCAGGGTCGTCTTCAATAAGAAGAATTCTTTTCTTGAGCATGATGATGCCAGCTTCCGGGTCCGCCGCCAGTTTAGCATAGGGAGGATGCGCGACGAAGACCACCCTTCGCTAAGGCGTGCAACGAATTGTGGTTACCTACATCGATCGCTGGCGTGAGCCAATGGTTGCCCTTGTCCCACTGTCCAAGATCGGATTCGCTTCCCCACAAGTTTGTCGCCAGTCACTTCGCTGAAGCAGCGCCAAGCGCGAAATCTTGCAGCCCGGAGCGGTTTGGAATCAAGGCCGATTCTCAATCGTTGCCACAAAGGGCGTATAGGCTTGAGCCCTCGATCCCGGTCGGGCTATTGAGAGACAGCGATGCCTATCAGAAGCCCGCGTCAGCAAGGTCTCTGGCCCAGCCAAGGGCTGTCCACGAGCCTTGTTCGCACCAAGCCTGAGGGTGACGTTGCCGCGGAGGCGGGATTTGTCTAAAATCTCCTTAGGGTGAGCCGGCTTGAAGAGGCCTCCGCAGCTGAGACGGAAAATATGGTTGTCAACGTCTTGACAAACCGTTTATTTCATCTACAATGCGCTTGCTTCCTGGCTACGTCCAAGTCTTCGCTCAGCTCACGCTCATCGCAGCAGTTAGTATTTCCAATTCTTGAGACCAAACCGGGTTCTGTGGAGGATTTCTTCTCTTAACCCAGTGGAGGGGTGGATGCCAAATTCTGAGGGCAAAGGCGAAAAAGGGTCTGCCGGCGTGGCAGTGGATCAATCTCCGGCTGAGCTTGAGTCGCCTGCAAAGCCCGAAAAAACTGGGAAACTGTCGGCTCTCTTTTCCAAGCTTTCGGGATTCTTCAAAGGGGGAAAGGCTGTGGGCACGGTGCCGCGCCGGCGACGCATTGTCACAGCGTGTACCCTGGGTTTCCTGGGCACCAATTTCTTCATGTTTCTCCGTTTCTTCTTCCCGCGCACGTTGTTTGAACCTAAAGCGATCTTCCGCATTGGTTATCCCTCCGATTTCGGGTTTGGTGTCGACACCAAGTTTCAAAAGGACTATCGCATCTGGGTGGTTCGCAATGCCGAGGGTCTTTTTGTGATTTATGCCCGGTGTACACACCTCGGCTGTACTCCCGATTGGAAGGCCAGCGAGAACAAATTCAAATGCCCTTGCCACGGTAGCGGCTACGATAGCGACGGCATCAACTTCGAAGGGCCCGCGCCTCGGCCCCTGGACCGTGCCAAAGTCGAGCTGAACGCTGAAGGTCAGATTGTTGTAGACACTAGCGTCCTGTACGACTGGCCCAAAGGGGCGCGTTCCAAGTTCAGAGATCCAGGCGCCTTCTTGCCGTTGTAGAGCCTTCCCTTGTTTTCAACCCTGAATTCACAACCAAAGCAATTTGATACGGGAGAACTGTGATGGCAGATGATGTCAAGGACCAAAACGGCGGCAAGAAAGGATTGACGTCCCTTCTGGAGGAAGTAAAGGAAGAAGTCAAGATCCTGAAAGACAAGGGAGTCGAGGATGTCAAAGCGCTGAAGGATCCGGAAAAGACGCAGCTCTACAAGTCGATTTTCAGGGTGAAACATGACGACAAGCCGCGAAGCCGGGCCCTGGGAGTCCTCTCCAACGTTTTCCTGCATCTGCATCCAGCCAAGATCAATCGGGACGCAGTGGCTTACAACTACACATGGGGTATGGGGGGAATCACCTTCTACCTCTATGTTGTCCTCACCTTTACCGGGACGCTGTTGATGTTCTACTATCACCCGACCAAAGTTCAGGCATTCCGCGACATTCTTTATCTGGAGCACGACGTTCCTTTCGGAAAGCTGTTGCGCAACATGCATCGCTGGGCGGCCCACTTGATGATCATCACGGTGTGGCTGCACATGTTCCGGGTGTTCCTCACAGGCTCATACAAGAAGCCGCGCGAATTCAACTGGGCTGTGGGAGTCATCTTGATGCTGCTTACTATGCTGCTCTCCTTTACTGGCTATCTCTTGCCGGACGATCAATTGGGCTTCTGGGCCGTGACTGTGGGCACCAACATGGCACGCGCGACTCCAATGCTTGGTCATGAGGGCCCCTTTGGTCCTCAACTGGGCATGACACCTTACAACGACGTTCGCTTTGGGCTGCTGGGCGGATCGATCGTAGACTCGAACGCCTTGTTGCGGGCCTACATCTGGCACTGCATTGCCATTCCGATTATTGCTTCTGTTTTCATGGTGGTCCACTTCTGGCGGGTGCGCAAGGACGGCGGCATCTCCGGCCCCGCGCCGATGATGCTGGCATCGGAGATTAAGGAAGAGCGGAAGCTCTAGCAGTCAGCGCTCAGCTTTCAGCGGTCAGCCTGGGAGCAAGGACGTAGCTGACTGCTCATAGCTTGGAGGTTCTTATGGACTGGGTTCAACTTTGGGAAATCGCTTCTGCTCCGGATAACGTCCCCATCGTCGCCTTAGTCGTTCTGGTGCCGTTTTACGCCTGGTACGGTTTGAGGCAATCCTTCGCCAACGATCGTTTGATTACTCAACTGGAAGCCGACCCGCAATTGGCCAAGACACACCATCGCAAGGTGCAGCCTTGGAAACCCGGCTGGGAGCGGGAAGTGCACGTTTGGCCGTTTCTGCTGCGCATCGAGTTCCTGGCGACCATCGTTGTGACGTTTGTCCTGATGGTCTGGTCGATCACCCTCGACGCTCCGCTGGAGGAACCCGCGAATCCCTCTTTGACGATGAATCCGTCGAAGGCGCCATGGTACTTTCTGGGACTGCAGGAGATGCTGGTCTATTTCGACCCCTGGATGGCAGGTGTGGTCTTGCCAACCTTGATTCTGATTGGCTTGATGGCAATTCCTTACATGGACGCCAACCCATTGGGCAACGGCTATTACACGTTCAAGCAGAGGAAATTTGCCATCATCGCTTTCTGTTTCGGATTTCTGGCCTTGTGGTTGTCGATGGTGGTGATTGGCACTTTCATCCGCGGCCCGGGCTGGATCTGGTTCTGGCCGGGTCAGACGTGGGACCATAACCGCCTCGTTTTCGAGTCTAATCGCGATCTGCCTGACATTT
Source organism: uncultured Acidimicrobiia bacterium (assembly GCA_963752385.1). Taxonomy (GTDB): domain Bacteria; phylum Acidobacteriota; class Terriglobia; order Versatilivoradales; family Versatilivoraceae; genus CAVVYL01. The sequence goes on from CAVVYL010000036.1 coordinate 48,766, forward strand.
TCGGCATCACCAGCGCGCTGGGCAAAGGCATCTTCGGTGCGATCGTGGTGGGGATTTACACCATCCTGATAGCGGGTCTGATTCACAAGGTGATGACCTGGAACGAATTCAACCGCAAGATCTATAAGCGGATGAGCTTAATTCAGTATCTGACGTTACAGTTCTTCCTGATTTCAATGATGGCGCTGCCGGTGAAGATGATTGCCAAGCTGGCGTTTCGGGTTAAGTACATTTGGATTACCCCGTGGTTTAACATTTAAGGAGGCTGAAGGTGCCAGAGACACCCTCTCCCACCGAAGAGAGAGATCCAGTTGTCACGCAATCCTTGAGCGGCCTTCTGCTGGTCTCCTCTTTGCTTCTCGTGCTGTCGCTGCTTTGGGCAGTCTACGACGAAATTTACGGGCAGCGTCCCTGGAAAGCCGTTCAGCAGCGGTTTATCCAGCAATACGCGGCCTTTCTGACCAGAGTTAAACCCAAACAGGCGGCAGCAGAGAAGACCGTTCGCCAGTCCGAGGAATATCGCAAACTAGAGCAGGCAGTTCTGGAAGCAGAGAAGGCGATTGCGCCACAACTGAAAGAGATCGACCGCGAGGTTAACGAAGCCATCACGCCTCGGCTGGCCGCTGTCACCGATCCGTTTGCGCTGGTGCGGAGCGAGATTTCCGCTCTGGTGTACAAACTGGAAGTGGCATCATCACAGCGGGCTAAGGACTCTCTGAGCAAGGAAATCGAGGAGGTCAAGGCCAGAGCCGTCCGTCTCGCCCTTCCTTCGAGCCAAGGCGATGGCAAGACGGAGAGAGTGAGCTTGAATTTTCCCCAAATCGAGGAGGAGTTTAACCAATTGCAGGCGCGCAAGGCCGAGCTAGTAAGGCGGCGTGCCGAGATCGTTCGACCTGCAAGCGAATTGAGAGCCAAGCTGGACGCCTACATGAAGGAAAACATGACCGGCTTGACCGAAGCGCAAATCGAGGGCCTCCTCAACAAAACGAAAAACTTCAATGTCGAGATCAAGCAGATTCATGTAAAGTCGGTGGATCTGGTGGACCGCTGCGAATCCTGCCATTTGGGCATCCGAGAGCCTCTTACCTTGACTAAAGCCGACATGGGCGGTGAGGCGGCGTTCACCAGCCATCCCAGCAAAGAGCTGCTGCAGATCCATGATCCAGAGAACTTCGGTTGTACTCCCTGCCATAACGGGAATGGCACAGCCACAACGAGTGTGAAGAAAGCTCACGGCCGATACAAGCATTGGCTGTGGCCGCTTTACGGCAAGGAGAACATGCAGGCAGGTTGCCACCAGTGCCACGCCAGCGATCTGGTTCTGGAGCATGCGTCGGTTCTGAACCAGGGCAAGGAAATCTTTCGAGGCAGGGGCTGTGTCGGTTGTCACCGTTTCGAAGGATTTGACGCCGAAGCAGAGGCGTTGACGCACAACCGGCTGGCCATCCGTAAGATGGAAAATGAACGCAAGGAGCTGGAAAAAAACATCGAGAAGAGCATCAAGGATGCCGACGCAGCGACGGACAACAAGGAAGCCCAGCGTCTGTACGCCCAGGCCGATGCGTTTCGACAAACCATCAGCAACATTGATCATCAGATGGAGCAGCACGACATTCAATCGAAGAGTTTGTTGCGCGAGCAGAAGAAGGTTGGACCGAGCCTTAAAGAAGTGCGCGTCAAAATGAAAAAGGAGTGGATTCCGGTCTGGCTGGAGAATCCGCACGCCTATCGTCCCACCACCAAGATGCCGGCCTTCCGACTGGATAAGGAACAGCGCGAAGCGATTGCCGCTTATATCTGGCAATCTGGAGTTCAGGGACAGTTACCCGTTCAGAAGCCAGGTGATGCCGCCCGAGGCAAAGAGCTCTTGGAGACGCGCGGCTGCCTTGGCTGCCATGCCGTTGGCGAGGGTGAGAAGGCCCTGGGTGGAAGCTTCGCTGCGAATCTTTCGCGCGTCGGAGAAAAAGACCACTTCGACTACCTGGTTCGATGGATCCACAACCCGCGGGAGCGAACGCGTCCTTTCTGTCCGCACGAGAAGCGAGACCTTGGACCCGAAGATTATGCGAAAAAGGGGCTGCCGTATGTTTTTGATCTGGAGCACACCGTCTGCCCGAACGATGGCCATGAGCTTCAGGTCCAGCAGATGACCGTCATGCCGAATCTGCGGCTCACCTGGGAGGAGGCTCAAGACATCGCCAGCTATCTCCTTACTTTGAAACGTGCCGACGCCTCCTATCCGCCGGCGCCTTACTTGGATGATCCCGCAATGAAGGCGAAAGGCCTAGCGTGGGTGAAACACTTCGGCTGTGCTGGCTGTCACGAGATCGCGGGTCTCGAGGAAGAAGGCCGCATTGGCACTGAGCTGACCAAAGAGGGGAGCAAGCCGATCGAGCGGCTCGACTTTGCGCTCTTGACTCATGATGCAAAGAAGGAAGGGTGGTATAATCACAAGGGCTTTTTCGAGCACAAGCTGCAGGACCCAGCCGTTTACGATCAGGGAAAAGTTAAGACTCCACTTGAGAAACTCCGGATGCCGAATTTCCGGCTGAAGCCGGACGAAATCACCGCAGTAACCACCTTCTTGCTGGGAAGCGTTGATTCCACTCTTCCTCCCCACTATTTCTACAATCCTGAAGACCAGCGAAGGGATATTCGCGAGGGATGGTGGCTGATCAACAAGTACAATTGCATGGGATGCCATCAGGTCCACGTCGGACAGAAATCCGTGCTTTCGGGACTTCGGCGTTACCAGGATCCAGACTGGAAGGAGCAGTTGCCGCCGACTCTGATCGGTGAGGGGGCCCGAGTCGATCCCAATTGGCTGGCACGGTTCCTGGAGAATCCGGCAATGAGTGCGGCGGAGGTAAATCGGAATGGAGTGCGGTCCTATTTGAGAGCTCGGATGCCGACGTTCAGTTTCTCCGACGGAGAGATCCGCAAGATCGTGAGATTTTTCGAAGCCCTCTCAGCCCAGGCGCAGCCTTACATTCCGACGAAGCTTCAGCCGTTAACTGAGATAGAGCGGGACATGGCTCGTGGTCTATTTACGTCGACTGCGGCGCCTTGTCTGAAGTGCCATGCGACTGGAGATCCGGCGCACGACCGTAATGCAACGGCACCGAATTTCTTATTGGCCAAAGAACGGCTAAAGCCTGGCTGGACGACCCGCTGGATGATCGATCCTGCCATGATGGCTCCGGGAACATCGATGCCTTCGGGATTATTTCGCCGCGAAGCCGGACGTTGGGTGTTCTCCGGACCGGTACCTTCAACCTTTGCCGGTTATGAAAGAGACCACGCTGAATTGCTCGTCCGGTATATGTTCCAATTTACCGCTGACGAGCAGCGAAGGCTAATCGGCCGAACTCCGGCAACTCCGGCGAAGGTAGCGATGAATTGATCCTTAGAAAGGCCCCTTAAGTTTTGGGAGGGATGCTTAGCTATTGCGAATCTGGTTGTCCCGGAGGGACGCGTGAAATTAGCCCTGCGATTCATCGCTGGGTCTGGCGACAAAATGAACCTGAGCTCGTAGGGACGGCTGAGCTTGCTGTCAGACACAGTTAGCAAGTTTTTGAGGCAGAGTTGCCAGCAAGCGTCCCTAAACGGGCCTTTCAAAATAGCCTCTAAAAAAGAAAGGAATAAGTATGAAACTACGAAGACTCGGGCTGTGCTTGTCCGTATTCTCTTTGACCTTGTTTCTCTTTGCCTGCGGAGGAGGGGGGGAACAGCGGCCCGCTGACAGCACTGAATCGAAGCCTGCCGAGGGAACTCCATCCGGTCCGGTGACCACGGTGGATCCTGCAACGGCAGCAACTATCGCCGGGAAAGTCTCTTTCGAGGGCGAAAAGCCGAAACCTCGTCAGATCCGCATGGATGCCGAAGCCTCCTGCGCCACCCTTCATAAGGAACCGGTTTACGCCGAAGAAGTCGTCGTCAACGACAACAACACCCTGCAGTATGTGTTTGTCTACGTGAAAGAGGGCCTTGGCGACAAGACGTTTCGCCACACCTACGGAACCTGCTGTGTTGGATCAGAAAGGCTGCATCTACCACCCGCACGTGTTTGGAGTGCAGGCCGGCCAGAAGGTCAAGATTCTCAATAGTGACCCAACCACGCACAACATTCACCCCATTCCAGCGAATAATCGAGAGTGGAATACCTCGATGTCGCCGAGGCGGCGCGCCACTCGAAAGGACTTTTCGCGCGGGAAGAGGTCATGATTCCTGTGAAGTGTAACGTCCATCCCTGGATGAGGAGCTATATCGGCGTGGTGAAACATCCTTTCTTCGCAGTCAGTGGCAAGGATGGAGCGTTTGAAATAAAGGGTCTTCCGCCTGGCGAATACACCATCGAAGCGTGGCATGAAAAACTGGGCGCGACGACGCAGAAAGTGACGCTCGCCGCGAAGGACTCAAAGACGGTAGACTTTACCTTGAAAGCAACATCATAAACCGAGAGGTGGGGCGGGTGTCCTCAACCCAGCGCCGGAGTCCTCTTTGCCTGGAGAGCGGCGTGACGAGACGCCACGTCGGCGAGGACACCGCCCTACCTCTCACTTCCCACTTAATGCCAGCACAAAATCACTTCTCCTTGGGCTATGACCGCGGACTTCACGGATTCGCGGTATTTACGGCCGGCTGCACGTTCGTCTTGATCATTGCTGGGGCTCTCGTCACCGGCAACGATGCAGGCTTGTCTGTGCCCGACTGGCCGCTTTCCTTTGGATCGCTGATGCCGCCGATGATTGGTGGAATTTTCTACGAGCACAGCCACCGCATGGTGGCAAGTTTTGTTGGATTGCTCACAATCATTCTGGCGTTGTGGCTTTGGAGAAAGGAGCCTCGCAAGCCGGTTCGCCGACTCGGTTGGTTCGCTTTGGGGGCAGTAGTTACCCAGGGAATCCTGGGAGGCATCACCGTTCTGTACTTCCTGCCAGCCCCAGTTTCCGTGATGCATGCGTGCCTGGCGCAAGCCTTTTTCTGCATGGTTTCGGCCCTGGCGTTAGTCACGTCCAGTAGCTGGAAGCAGCTACGGTCCCCCATCAGCCGCGAGCTCAAGGGCATTTCTATGCGGCAGTTATGTGCCTTGACCACGGGGACCGTTTACTTGCAACTGATTCTGGGCGCAACGCTGCGCCACTCGAAATCAGGACTACTGTTGCACGTGGCCGGAGCTTTCCTGGTGGCCTTTTTCATGGCGTGGACCATTGTCCGCATCTACAAATACTACGCACAAATTCCCTGGCTCTTCCGTTCAGCCATGATTCTTGGTATTCTGTTGGCCGCTCAGTTGTCGTTGGGTGTCGGTTCCTACCTTGTGCGTCTTGCCAGCCGCGACGATGTTCAACCTGGGGTCTTGATGGTAACGGTCACCACAGCCCATGTGGCCATGGGAGCTCTAATTCTAGTGAGAAGCCTCATTTTGACGATTCAGTGTTACCGCCTATTGTCTCCGTCGCTTGGAAGGACCTCACGGGAAGTGACTGCATGACTGTGAAGACAGAGCTCCTTCAACCAGAGACGGTAGCTTTGGTACGCCCTTTCGCTCGACCTTCCAAACTGGCCGACTACTTCAGCCTCATTAAGCCGGAAGTCACTTTCCTGGTGCTTATTGCCACCGCCTTGGGTAGCTTCATGGCGGCGGATTCGCTCAGTCTCTGGGTTTTGTTTCACGGCGTACTCGGAACAGCTCTGCTTGCCGGGGGAACTGCCACGCTCAATCACTATGTGGAACGATCCTACGATGGCCGAATGCGCCGCACGGCCAATCGGCCGCTGCCGGCTGGCCGGTTGAACCCGCATCAGGTCCGAACTTTCGGCGTAGTTTTGTCCGTTAGCGGCGGGCTCTACCTGGTTTGGTTCGTCAATCTGCTGACGGCCGTGATCGGTATAGCTACCCTGCTCAGTTATCTGTTGGTCTACACTCCGCTAAAACGAAAGACGACCTGGGCAACCTTTGCGGGAGCCTTTCCAGGTGCAGCGCCTGTCCTAATGGGATGGGCAGCCGTGCGCAATTCTCTCGACCTCCAAGCGTTGGTGCTCTATGCGATTTTGTTCCTTTGGCAGTTTCCCCATTTTCTCTCAATTGCCTGGATGTACCGAGAAGACTATGCCCGCGCCGGCATGCTGATGCTGCCGAAGCGAGACCCTAAAGGGGATGCCGCCTTTCAGCAGATTCTCGGCTATTTGCTGGCGCTCGTTCCCGTCAGCCTGCTTCCTTCATTCTTAGGAATGACCGGGTACGTCTATCTGTACTGCGCGCTGGTCTTGGGCCTGGGCTTTGTTTGTTTTGGGTTATGGGCTGCCCTGCAACGGTCCAACCTCCAAGCCAAGGTGTTGTTGCATGTGAGCGTGATTTATTTGCCGCATCATTTACGCGGTGATGGTCATTGACAAAGTGGGAAGATGAGATCCCCTTAGAGGGGACGCCGCATTTGTTGCGGCAGGGGTCTACAGTAACGAATTCGGAACCTGAATTTTCGCACGCCGCCAGTCGAGTTGTGAAAGTTTGGCGGGCGAGATTCGAAATTCTCTCTGTAAGCATGTTCTGGTTGTGGAGCTCAGAGAACCGGCGAACCCGGTAATCTCCAACTCGTTAACCAGCGGAGACACGCCGTCATCCCGAGGAGGCAAGAGCATGGCAAGAGCTCTCGCAGTGGTGATTTGGTTGATCACGTTGTTCGGGGTTGCGTTGTTTTCAGGCCGATTCGGCTGGTTCCCAGAGACCATCTCCGAGTTTGGACCTGCAATCGATGCTCAGTTCATGCGAACCTTGGTTGTGGTTGGCGTTGCATTCGTCCTCTCGCAAGTCGGTCTGGGCTATTATGTCTGGCGCTACCGCGGCACCCGGAGCGGTGAGGCGGTCTACACTCACGGAAGCACCACGGTGGAGATCATGATGATGGCGTTAACGACCGTGGTCTTTGTGACGTTGGCCGCCATGGGACAGCGCGTTTGGGCGCAGTTGCATTTGACGCAAGCGCCCTCCGATGCCATTCAAATCGAAGTGACTGGCCAACAGTTTGTTTGGAATATTCGCTACCCCGGCGCCGACGGAAGATTCGGTCGCACCGATCCGAAGCTCATGAACGACCAGACAAACCCCGTGGGTGTCGATGACGAAGGACGCCGCTTCCCAAGACGATGTCGTCAGCGTCAATCGTATGGCGATTCCAGTGAACCGCCCGATCCAAGTTATCCTGCGATCCAAAGATGTGACCCACAGCTTCTTTGTCCCAGCTCTGCGTTTCAAACAAGATACGGTGCCTGGCCTGGCGATTCCAATTCACTTCAAAGCTCTCAAGACTGGCGAGTACGAAATTGCCTGCGCCGAATTGTGCGGCCTTGGTCATCATAAGATGAAGGGTTACCTGATGGTCATGTCCGACGATGATTATGCAGCCTGGTTGAAGGATAGAGCGACGAACTGACGGGAGCGGTGAGCATCAGGTCTGGCTCTACGCGTTTACCTTCCCGCGAATGTGGTGTCGGTCGCTTGTTGTGTGCGATCTTCAGTCAATTCACAATTCACTAGACTGGGCTACCACATGGGTGCTTTGGCTGCACGCTGACCGGTCAGAAAAAGGAGAATTCAATGTCTGAGACCCCTCATACGCACGCTGCCGTCCATGCGGCCCCGACCGGATTTATTCGGAAATGGGTGTTTAGCCTGGATCACAAAGTCATCGGCCTTCAGTATTATTTTCTGGCCTTGATTGCCGTGTTTCTCGGGATGGGGCTTTCCATTATCTTCCGACTGAGACTGGCCTGGCCAAATGAACACTGGCCACTGCTTGCGAAAATTTTTCCAGCCGGTTTTGAAGGGGGGCCGATGACGCCCGAGTTCTACCTCTCCATGGTCACGATGCATGGCACGATCATGGTGTTTTTCGTGCTTGACGACGGCGCCCCAGAGCGGGTTTGGGAATTATTTCCTCCCGATTCAGATTGGTGCGCACGACATGGCGTTTCCAGTGCTGAACATGTTGTCGTTCTGGGTCACGTTTGTCAGCATGATGGTAATGGTGGCCGCGCTTTTTGTTACCGGTGGTGCGCCTCTCTCAGGGTGGACCGCGTATGCACCCCTCAGTGCATTGGGCCAAATCGCTGGTCCGGGCCAAGGGCTAGGACAGACGCTCTGGATCATCAGCATCGCCGTGTTTTGCATCGGTTCGTTATTAGGAGCCTTGAACTTCATCACGACGGTTTTGAACATGCGGTGCCAGGGGATGTCGTTGATGCGGATGCCCCTGACGGTGTGGACTTGGCTAACCACAGCAATCCTGGCATTGCTCTCTTTCCCTGTACTCTTGGCTGGCGGCATTCTGCTGCTGTTTGATCGTGTCGGGGGCACCAGCTTCTTCATCCCGGCAGGGCTGGTTGTGAGTGACAAATTGATCCAGCACTCGGGAGGTTCACCGATCCTGTGGCAGCATCTGTTCTGGTTCTTCGGACATCCGGAAGTGTACATCGCGATTCTTCCCGGGATGGGTGTCGCCTCTCAGTTGCTTTCCACGTTTGCCCGCAAGCCGATCTTTGGTTACAAAGCGATGGTCTATGCCGTATTTGCAATCGGGCTCCTGGGGTTCTTTGTCTGGGGCCACCACATGTTCGTTAGCGGACTTAGTCCCATGTCGGCCCTGGTGTTCTCGATACTGACGCTCACTATCGGCGTACCTTCAGCCATAAAGACCTTTAACTGGCTTGGAACACTATGGGGCGGCAAAATTCGCTTTACGACGGCGTCTTTGTACGGCATCGGTTTTGTGTCGCTGTTTGTTTCCGGCGGAATCACTGGCATTTTCCTGGGGCAGACCTCCGTTGACCTCCCTTTGCACGACACCTACTTCCCGGTTGGTCACTTCCATTTAATCATGGGTGTGGCATCGATCTTCGGGATCTTCGGGGCCACCTATTACTGGTTTCCAAAAATGTTTGGCCGGATGATCAACGAGACCCTGGGCAAGATTCACTTCTGGTTCACCTTCATTGGCGTCAATGCCATTTTCATGCCCATGCACGTTATGGGCATCATGGGGCATCCTCGACGCTATGCCCAATCGACGGATTACCAATATTTGGCGGGATCCCAGTCGTTCCATTTGTTCATTACGATTGCTGCAATCATTACGGCTTTGGCACAGTTTGTATTTCTGCTCAATTTCTTCTGGAGCCTGTTCAAAGGCAAGAAAGCAACGGACAATCCTTGGGAAGCCACTACGCTCGAGTGGACCATTCCCTCACCACCGCCGCATGACAACTTTGCTGGGAAAATCCCGATCGTGAACCATGGACCTTACGAGTATGGCGTGCCTGGAGCGCCGCGCGACTTCGTGATGCAAACTGATCCGCCGCTGCAGGTGAGGCGGTAACAAGCTCAGCAGTGGACCAAGCAGAGACCGTACGTGAGACCCTAACGTATGCCAGCAACGATTGCTCCTCCTGAAGTTAATACGAAGCCTAAAGGCAGCCACGACAGCAGCGGTGGTGGTTTCGATGGGGGCGGTTGGCGAGGTGATGACTCCAACCGATGGGGAGACTTTGGGGGGAGTGAACCGCAGACTCCGATTGATGCTTACCGTCTGGCCATGTGGCTGGCTTTGGCTTCGATTGTCATGCTCTTTGCCGGGTTGAGCAGTGCCTATGTTTTTCGCATGGGCGCCTCGCCGGATTGGCGGTCTATCAGTATTCCGGCCTTCCTGCTGCCGAACAGTTGCTTGTTGCTCGCGAGCAGCCTGACCCTGGAACTTTTCCGCCGCGGGCTGAAGAACGGCTTAGATTCGAAAACGCGCCTTTGGGTGGCCCTAACCATCTCCCTGGGCGCTGGTTTCCTGGTGGGACAAGTTTGGATTTGGAAGGCTCTGTCTGCACAAGGCATCTATCTCAGCTCGAACCCTCACAGTTCTTTCTTTTACTTGATGACGGGGACCCACGGAGTCCACGTGGCAGGAGGTGTGATTGCCCTGCTGGTTCTTGGCTGGAAAACCTGGCACCACGTTCATGTGACGCGGGGCCTCAAAACGTTTTCAGATTTGACCGCAATTTATTGGCATTTCATGGACGTGTTGTGGATTTATCTTTTTCTACTGCTATTCCTTTGGAGGTAGCCGGATGGCCAATGTGCGTGCAGAGCAGCTCACCCTGTCGGACTGGGGTGGAGGCGTACTTCCGTATGCAGTCGGTCACAAGAAACTGGGCATGTGGTTGTTCATTGTCTCAGATGCACTCACTTTTTCAGCGATCTTGATCGGATACAGTTACCTGAGAGTGGCCACGCCTCAATGGCCCACTCCATTCCATCTGTGGCCTTCCATTGCGTTTTCGAGCTTGATGACCTTTTGTTTGCTGTCCAGCAGTCTTACGATGGTTTTAGGTGTCAATGCAGCCCAGCGAAACGATCGGCCGGGAACGATTCGATGGATTCTGTTTACAATCCTCGGCGGTGCTGCGTTCATTGTGCTTCACTTGAAGGAGTGGAACGATCTGATTCATGAAGGAGTAACCCTGGCCTCGAATCCTTGGGGCGTGCCCTTGTTCGGCGCCACTTTTTTTGGCATTACCGGCCTGCACATGTTCCACGTCTTCACCGGCGTGCTCTACCTGGCCGCCATGGCAATAGGTGTGGCGCGAGGCCGATTCACTGCTGAACATGTTGAGGTTTGCGGGCTGTACTGGCACTTTGTCGATCTGGTCTGGATGTTTGTGTTCCCCCTGATTTATTTGCTTTCGGTAAGAATGCATTGAAAATTGCAGCAGTCAGCGCTAAGCGTTCGGCAGTCAGCCTGGCTTGAGCTGGCAAGTTGATCGCGGACCGCTGGGTGCTAATTGGGAGGCGCTCTGTGAGCACCCATTCTGAAAGCCACGAGTTACTGAGTAGACGTCTTACACTGATGGTCTGGGTTTGGTTGCTGATTCTGACGGGTGTCGAGGTCTTTCTGGCCTACAAACAGCTGCCGCTCCGCGTGATGCTGCTCTTACTGATGGGCCTCTCTCTCGTGAAAGCCGCGTTGATCATGGCGTACTTCATGCACCTCCGATTCGAGAAGAGAACGTTGATTCTCACGTTGATCCCCGCCTTGATAGTCGTGGCTTCGACGTTGGCTGTCTTTTTCCCCGATAGCCTCCGCCTGCTACATATGCGACCGTAGCTTGAGGAGCGATCATGATTCGATTGCTGCTTTGGATCACAATCGTTGCAGTTTTTGTTGCCGGATTCCTGCCGCTGATTACGTTTGCGCAGGGCTGTCCGATGTGCAAGAGCGCGGCTGCGGCCCAGTCGGAACAGGCGGCAAAGTCTCTCAATCGGGCCATTCTTCTGCTACTGGTGCCTCCAGTCACCATCATGAGCAGCATTCTTTTTTTCGCCTTTCGCTATCGGGACACTCCCCGCCAACCGATCGACGCGTGCTCTTCCAGCAAGGAGCCTCCCTCTGCGCGCTCGGACTGACTAACCTGCTTGCCGCCATTCACCGGTGTGAACAGAGATCACGTCATCGACATCCAGAATCTCAGCCTGACCTATGCACCAGGTTCTGGAACTAAAGCTCTCAACAGCGTGACTTTCTCGGTGAAAGTTGGCGAGATCTTTGGGCTGCTCGGTCCCAATGGCAGTGGCAAGACGTCGCTGTTCCGGATTCTGACTTCTCTGATGCTGCCCACCTCAGGCAGCGTGCGTGTGTTTGGGAAGGATCTGTTGAGTTCCGCAGAGACCGTGCGGCGATCTGTCGGCGTGGTGTTCCAGTCCCAGAGTTTGGACCGAAAGCTGACAGTCAGCGAAAATCTGCGGCACCAGGGACATTTGTATGGATTGCGAGGTTCGGCTTTGCGAGAGCGTATCCGGGAAGTGCTGGACCGGTTCCGACTAGCCGATCGCAGCACAGATATTGTGGAGACCCTTTCCGGGGGCATGAAGCGACGCTTGGAGCTGGCGAAAGCCCTCCTGCATCAACCGCGACTGCTGCTTTTGGACGAGCCGAGCACCGGACTCGACCCCGCAGCGCGCCGGGAGTTCTGGCAGTATCTGGAAACCCTCAACCAGCAGAACGGGACTACCTTGCTGTTCACAACCCACTTGATGGACGAAGCCGAGCGCTGTCACCGGTTAGCGATTCTCAACGAGGGAGTGCTGGTGGCGCTCGATTCTCCCGAGGCGCTCAAGAGCCGTGTCGGCGGCGACGTCATCGTCCTCAGAACGCAGGAACCACAGCAATTGAGCGAGGGAATCACCAAGAAATTTGGACGGCTGGCCACGGCGCTGGATAATACGGTTCGAATCGAAAGTCCGAATGGACACGAACTGATTGCAGACCTGGTTGAGACTTTTCCCGGGAAGATCGACGCCATCACGCTTTCCAAGCCGACGTTGGAAGATGTTTTCATCGACCAAACGGGGCGGGCGTTTTGGGTTCGGGAATAGAGTATTCGGAGGTTCGGGACAGGGTCGGAGAATGTAGGTTTGCCTCGGCCCTCTTGCCCTGATCGGCGACGGGACTTCCGGGAGATTTCTGGGCAGACATCCATGTCACTTGGGTAGACGCAGGATGAGAAAGTAGGGCTGTCCGAGCCTACCGCGATATCTGCATGGACCAGCGGCGCAGTGAGGAAACGCCCCCTAAGGTTTTGCAGGACTCAATAATGACAAGGAGCCAACAATGGTGCTGGAAACCATGCTGTTATTGATCTTTAGCCTGCTGTTGGGTATCGGTTGCCTGGTTCTGGCCGGGTGGTTAGTTGTCACTCACCAGTTTGCAACTCTGGATGGCATCTTCTTAACGCTGGTTTGTCTCGTGCTGGCCTTAGTCTTTTTTTTGAATTGCGGCTGGAGCCTGCGCAGCGAGGAATTTCGGGAATGGTGGGAAGGCCGGGGCAAATAGAAACCTACTGAGAGCATAGAAAGGCAACCGCGGATACGAAATGGAACCCCGATTCTCTGAGAACGTTGGAGCGGGTTCAGTACTCTGCGGATTTCGTCCTCATAAGCCTTTTCAAAGACCTCAAGAAAATCTCGCCGGGGAATCCTTGTTAGGGTTGCGAGGTTTCTGACTAGGCTAAGTTTGACGCAGGACCCAAGCTTTGGATCCATGCCCGGCCAGCCAACTTTCAAAATCCCAGTGTCCCTCGTGCCTTCCTGTCACCCAATGAACTCTGTCTAATATCATGTCAGGATTACTGCTGCCCGTTCTCACACTGTGGCAAAGAGAGGTTGTTCGTTTCTTGCGTCAGCGGAGCCGAGTTATTGGTGCACTTGGCTCGCCGTTGGTTTTCTGGTTGCTGCTCGGTTCTGGTTTCGGCAGTTCGTTTCGCCCTTCCTCCGGGCCGCTCAACGCGGGATATCTCGAGTATTTCTTCCCTGGCACCGTACTGATGATTCTGTTGTTTACCTCGATTTTCTCGAACATTTCGGTCATCGAGGAACGTCGGGAGGGATTCTTGCTGTCCGTGCTGGTTGCCCCGGTTTCACGATTGAGCCTGGTGCTGGGCAAGATCCTGGGAGTCACGACACTGGCTGTCTTGCAAGGTGGGTTGTTTCTCTCCCTGGCTCCGCTGGTGGGGATTTCTCTGGGTTGGAGTCAGTGGTTGTTTCTTCTGGCGCTGATTGCGCTGATCGCTTTGGGATTGACTGGTCTGGGATTTGCCTTTGCCTGGAAGCTGGACTCGATTCAGGGATTCCACGCCCTCATGAATTTGCTGCTGGTGCCCATGTGGCTGCTTTCCGGTGCGCTCTTCCCACTCTCGGAGGCTTCGCCTTGGGTCCGCAGCATCATGATCGTCAATCCCATGACTTATGCACTCAGCGCTCTAAGACAGACACTATACTCGGGGTCATCGAACCCGATTGCCGAGGCTTGCTCTCTTCCGGCAGCAATCCTGATTACGAGTGCCTTCGGCCTGTGTATGATCGTGGCATCAGTGTTTCTGGCTTCGCGAAGAACAATGTGAGTTCAGGGAAGGTGTCTGTTGCCTGTCCACACCCCTCCCTTTGCCTTCGGGCTCGGCGGAATGCCAGTCAAGGCCCATTCATGTATACTGAGCTCGAAATTGTTTTGGCTGGAATGTCTCAGGCTCCTTAGATGGCTCGATCCGATTCGCTGTTTCGCAAATGGCTTCTGGCTGGATCGCTCGGTCTCATGCTTCTTTCGCTGGCGGGATTTGTCTGGTTGAATCTGAAATTCAGCGGAAAGAGCCTTTGGGGAACAGATCCTGCGCCGCCGGTGTTGGCCCAGCTGCCTGATTTTCAGTTGACGACACAAGCCGGTCAGCCTTTCGGGCTGGCAGATCTCAAAGACAAGGTTTGGATTTCCGATTTCATTTTCACGCGCTGTCCGGGGCCTTGTCCACGTATGACGGCGCGAATGGCCAAATTACAGCGAGAGCTTGCCGACGCTCTGGACCTGCGATTGGTTTCGTTTTCGGTCGATCCGGAGTTCGACACACCGGCTGTCCTGTCGGAATACGCTGGACAGTTTCACGCTAATACGAAGCGATGGGTGTTTCTCACTGGCGACAAAAAGAGAATTCACGCCCTGGCCAAATCCGGCTTTCTCGTCGGCGGTGTGGAGGATGTGACGCTGCACACGACGCGATTCGTCCTGGTCGACCGCCAGGCTCGGGTCCGAGGCTACTACGACAGCACCGACGACGAGAGCCTGCGGAGGCTCCTGAAGGATGCTCGAAGACTGGTTCGGGGAGCTGAAGCATGATCTCTGTTTCCGATCTTCCAGCGGTGAACGCGACGCTGAATGCGGTTAGTGCGCTCTTGATTGCGACCGGCTATTACTGCATTCGCCGTGGTGACCGGAGAACACATCAGAGGGTCATGCTGGCGGCATTCTTTGTTTCAACACTGTTTCTCATTTCCTATTTGACTTATCACTTTCAAGTGGGTTCGGTTCGCTTCCGAGGCACGGGCGCGCTCCGCGTGGCCTATTTGTCAGTCCTGCTGACGCACACGGTACTGGCAGCGGTGATCGTTCCCCTGGTGTTGATAACGCTGTCACGGGCTCTGAACGGGCGCTTTGACCAGCACCGCCAGATCGCACGCTGGACGTTGCCGCTGTGGTTCTATGTCTCCGTCACAGGCGTTGTCATCTACTGGATGCTGTATCGTTCGTAGGCGTTGTGGGCCATGCGAGGCCAGGGAACAGGAACGCAAGAATCGTGCATCACTAGCCACCGCTCGATCTTTTCTCCTGGTTCCTTGGTCCGGCTCCTTGAGGTTGGAATTCATGAGCATTCAGAAGGAAAAGCCCCCGATTCCTCCCAGTCTGAAGGCCAAGTTGCTAGTTTTCGGAGTTGCCTTCCTGATGGTACTGGTCCCCTTCCTGTTTTGGAAAGATACCTGGTTCGGAACGGTTCTCAGCGAGCAGAAGGTCGAGGAATATCTGAAAAGCAGCGCCAGGCCTAGAGATACGCAACACGCGCTACTCCAGATCTCGGAAAAGATTACAGGCGGTGAGATCGAGCAAGCTCGAAGATGGTATCCGCTGATCCTCGCTCTGACTGAACATCCCGTGCCGGAAGTGCGCAACACGGTTGCCTGGTTGATGGGACAGGACAATCAACACTCGGAGTTTCATCAGGCGCTTATGCTCCTCGGACGGGACGTGAATCCGCTGGTGCGCCGGAACGCCGCGTTGGCTCTGGTCCGGTTTGCCGATGCCGCCGGCCGGCCGGAGCTTCTCAACATGCTCAGGCCGTTTGTTGTGCAGTCGCCGCAAGAAGGAGTTTTGAAATATCGTCTGAAGGAAGATGATTCTGTCGATACCGGGACGCTGCTGGCGCGGATCGACATGGGGGCCGCCGAGCCTTTCGAGGTGCGTTCGCAGTTGCCTGGTTTTGTGGAGCGAAAGCTGGCAGAGGAAGGAGCCCGTGTCAAGACGGGACAAGACATATTGGTGCTGGCGCCCTCCGACGACCAGGTTTGGGAGGCGCTCAGAGCGCTCTATCTGGTGGGGCAGCTGGAAGATCTGGAAGTCATTCAGAGTTTCACGGGCAAGACCCCGCACCTTGGCGAACGTATCCGCCAACAGGCACGGCTGACGATTGAAGCGATCAAGAAGAGAAGTTCTGGCGCCTGACTCATTCACAACGCAAGGGTTTCCTGACTTTCATCACAGAGTTCGTACCGTCATGCCGACCCGAAAGTGTCTTTGGACATCCCTCATCATCTTGCTTGCAGCAGGTCCTGCCCGGGCCACCGATGACTACACGCTTGGCCCAGATTCGCAGATTCGAGACGGCGTTCCTCGCGGTGAGGTCACCCAATATACGTGGACCAGTAAGATTTTCCCAGGGACGGTTCGGGATTACTGGGTCTATGTGCCGAAGCAGTACGATCCGGCCAAACCAGCTTGCCTGATGATATTTCAAGATGGCGCAGGCTATGTGAAGCCCGATGGCAACTGGCGCGTTCCCATCGTTTTCGACAATCTGATTCACAAGAAGCAGATGCCTGTCACCCTGGGGATCTTTATTAATCCCGGGGTCGTTCCTGCCACATCGGAGAGCGGGCTTCCCCGCTTCAATCGCAGCTTTGAATACGATAGCCTTGGAGATCGGTACGCGCGCTTCTTGCTAGAAGAAATTCTGCCTGAGGTCGGGAAGAAGCATAACCTGGCCAAAGACGGCAACAGCCGGGCTATTGCCGGAGCTAGTTCCGGTGCCATTTGTGCATTCACGGTGGCCTGGGAGCGACCCGAGGAGTTTGGCCGCGTGTTCAGCACCATCGGCACCTACGTTGGACTACGCGGCGGCAATGACTATCCCACGCTCATTCGCAAGACCGAACCGAGACCGATCCGCGTATTCCTGCAAGATGGTTCCAATGATATTAATGGATATGGTGGCAACTGGTTCCTCGCCAACCAGGAAATGCTCTCGGCGCTCGAGTTTTCCGGCTACGATGTGAAGAACGTGTGGGGCGATGGCGCTCATACCAGCAAGCACGGCGGCGCGATTCTGCCCGACGCTCTCCGCTGGCTGTGGCGCGACTATCCGATGCCCATTCAGTCTGCGGCACCTTCCAGGCAGCCGCTAACGAATATCCTCATCTCAGGCGAACCTTGGCAGCTAGTCAGTGAAGGGCACCGATTCACCGAAGGTCCTGCCACTAACTCCAAAGGAGAAGTCTTCTTCACCGACATTCCCAACAACCGCATCCACAAAATTGGTCTCGATAGAAAGGTGACGGTTTTCAAAGACGACACCGGAGGTGCAAATGGCTTGATGTTTGGCCCGGACGGAAGGCTCTACGCCTGCCAGAACGGCAGAAAGCGGATTGTGGCTTACGACATGGCTGCCACCGAGACAGTCATTGCCGACGGTCTCGAGTCCAATGATCTTGCAGTCACGCACAAGGGTGAAATCTACGTCACCGACCCGGCCAACAAACAAGTGTGGTTCGTCAATGCCAAAGGCGAGAAGCGCATCGCTGACAGTGGCATTGCCCGTCCCAACGGAATCGTTCTAGCACCGGACCAAAGCCTGCTGCTGGTGGCAGACACGGCTGGCCAAATGGTGTACTCATTCCAGATCCAATCCGACGGATCGCTAACCCACAAGCAACCGTACTTTCATCTGCACATGGCAGATGCAGCTACGCAAAGCGGCGCCGATGGGATGACCATAGACACGCAAGGATATCTCTATGTCACGAGTCAGATGGGTCTACAGGTCTGTGACCAGGCGGGACGCGTCAACGCCATCATCTCCAAACCCCAGCCCGCCTGGCTTTCCAATGTTGTCTTTGGCGGTCCGGCTCTGGACGAACTCTATGTTACTTGCGCCGATAAGGTTTACCGACGAAAGACGAAAGCAAAGGGAGTATTGTCGTTCCAGCCGCCGATCAAACCAACCGCACCGAGGCTGTGAACGGGTGCGAGGCGACAACGAAACCAAAGGAGGAAACCGTGTTTGACCGTCGAGCATGTCTGCGAGTTCTGGCCCTTGGCCTTCCAGCTTTCCGCTGGGTGGAAGCTTTGGCTGCAATGCGTTTCCCGACCATTATCCTGGACGACGTCCGGTTTGCCTTTCGCACACCCGGGCCGCAGCCTAACGGTCTCCAGGCAACACGAGACGGTCTTTGGATTCTGGACCAAGGAACGAACAAGGTTGCGCTCGTGAGCTACGAGGATGGCCGAGTCTTACGCGAGTTCCAGACGGAATGCGACCGCGGCAGTGGCATTACCTTTGATGGAGCTGCCTTGTGGCTGGCTTCCACTTACAACCGTTTGCTTCTGAAAGTCGACGCTCAGACCGGGAAGACCCTCAAGCAGCTTCCTTCTCCAGGATCGGGGGTAGCCAAGTGGGGAGCAAGGGGCGACAATCCCACGCCAACCGGGGCCCATGGGCTGGAGTATTTGAACGGTGAGCTTTGGGTGGCGGTACCGCCTGCCGTCAAGATCTCCGTGGTCACGCCTGACAAAGGCGATGTTCTACGTTCGTTTGTGGCGCCCGGAGTGCGTCCGCACGGAATCGGCTGGGATCCCGACGGCTCGCTGTGGTGCGCCGAGAGCAACTATCGCGCGTTTTTCAAGATGTCTCCGAAGACGGGCACGATCCTGAAACAGGTGTTGCTACCTCCAGCGCAACCTGAAAAAGATGGTGCAGTGCTGGTTCCCCACGGGATGACCGTATGGGACAAACACATTTGGTTCTGCGTTGCAGAAACCGGAGAGGCCTATCGGTTCCCGCTGCCAACGTGAATGTGGTTGGCAGGCACAAGACGTGTAGTTCCTCAGAAGCTTCAAAAAAATCCAGCCTGAAGCGCGACAGTGGGCGCTTGCTGGCAACCCACTATTGATTGCACAACAAGGTGACCGCAAAGTCACCGTTAGGGAGCGGGACTTCCAATTTTTTCATAGCTCTCTCCGTGGTAAAGAGGGACGGACCTATTTGAAGAGGAGCCCTTCATGAGAAGAGTTCAGTTGCACCCGTTCATCGATTTATCGGCCGCACCGGCGAAACCAAGACTCCGAGAGGGTGTTCCGCCTACTGAAGGAAAACTCGACCGACGCGCTTTCTTGTCGGTCGCAGCCACTTTGGCTGGTCTAACTGGAATGGGCCCAGCCGCCTTTGCCCGGAACTTCGGCGCGGACTCGGAGCCTCAACGCTATCCGGATCCTGATATCGTTGTGCTCGACAAGCGTTTCAAGGCCAGACTTGGAAATACCCCGATTCTGCGCCTGTACCGCGGAACGCTCTGGGCAGAGGGACCAGCCTGGAACAGTGTGGGTCGATATCTGTTGTGGAGTGATATTCCCAACAACGAGCAACTTCGCTGGCTCGAAGAAGATGGTCATGTAGCCCGGCGTTTCCGCTTCCCGGCAAACAACAGCAACGGGAACACTTTCGACTATCAGGGCCGGCAGATTGCCTGCGAGCACGGCACACATCAGGTGGTGCGGTACGAGCACGATGGCAGCGTGACGGTGTTGGCCGAGTCGTTCAACGGCAAACCGCTCAATGCGCCGAACGATGCGGTCGTGCATCCGAATGACGGGTCCATATGGTTTACCGACCCCGGTTACGGCAGCTTGATGAACTATGAAGGCCGGCGGGTGAAATCGAGCACGGTCCAGCCATTCCAAAAGGAAGCCATTTACCGCATCGACGCACAGACCGGCAAGGTGGAAAAACTGGCAGAAGACCCTTTCAAACCGAACGGCCTCTGTTTCTCGAACGACTACAAGAAACTCTACGTGGCCGACACCGGTACATCGCACTATGAGTCGGCGAAGAATATCATCTGGGGTTACGACATTGAGGGCACGAAGCTGAAGGGGGCACGGACCTTTGCGAGTATGGAACTAAATGGCAAGTCAGGATTCGCTGATGGAATTCGCTGTGATGAGGATGGGAACGTCTGGTCCAGTGCGGGCTGGGTGGGCGACGGCTACGACGGGGTTCACATCTTTGCCCCAAATGGGGACCGAATCGGCCAAATCCGCCTTCCGGAGATCTGCTCCAACGTCTGTTTCGGAGGAACCAAACGCAATCGGTTGTTCATGACCGGCAGCCAATCGCTGTATGCCGTTTACGTAGAGACCCGAGGCGCCCATCTCACCTGAACGCCAAGCCATCGTATTGCCAGTCACTTCAAATACTGACGCACAAAGCTGCAGATAGCCTTGCGTGGATTTGAGTGAAGGCCGGCGAACCAGGGTTGTCAGCATAGTCGATTGCGCCGCTGGGAACAGCCGCGTATGGCGCATCGAGCTGCATTGGCACGAAGGCGCCATCGCCTGTGCGCTGGCCAGGTTGGGCGCCGTCGTTGACGACTGCATACGCGACAAACGGATTCTTCCCGCGATTCGCGTCAGGTGCGCATAGCCCCGTCACCCGGCCGGAACAACTCGTGGGAACGCGGTCCCCGTGAACCGCCAGTGGCTCTCGCCACATGAAGCGTCCACCCCTCCAGCCCCGGAGCACGGGCATTCTTTGGGAAGGTTGTAGCGGCTGGAGTTACACTCGCCGCGCTGGGTCAGCGATTCGAGCAATTTTCTCCTCTTTCCGCGCTCGCTTTTTGGGCCATTCGGGGGAGAGGCTGGAAAGAGTGCAGGGTAGGGTGCTGATCCCCCACGTCCACAGTGCGCGACTCCTTAGAAAGCCGGGACTACTCAACGGTTAAGCCGCCTGGCGCCTGCTCAAGGCTAGAACGGGCAATTCCCCGGGGGGTCGATCTCAGTTCGGAACGGCAGGTTGACCGGCGCAAGGATCACCGACATGTCCTTGGCGGGCTGGCCGGTTTCGTTCCTGCCGATGTGTCCGCGCCCATCATCGACATAGCCCTCACCTGCGGTCACGAAGTGGGGCGTGCAGGTCGGATCGTTCGCCTCGTAGAACGTGAGCGTCCCCGACACGACGGTGATGAACACCGGCCCGGGGTGCTGATGCCAGCCAGTTGAGCCATTGGGTTCGTAGTCCGTGTTGCCGAACCACGACGTCGACCTGAGACTTCGCCTTGGCCTGGAAATCGATCAAAGAATGGGGGTCGGTGCGGACGTGAAATGATTCATAGGTACCGCGAGCCAGCAGCGTGGGCGTCACGCCAACCGGAGGAGTCGCGCGCACAATCACGGCCCCAACGACCAACGCCACACCGACGATGCTGAGGGCGGCCAGCTTGCTTCTCAGTGGATTGGTTTTCATGGTTATCTCCTTTTTGATGTTTTTAGAAAATTTGAAATTGAGAAGGTGCGGTTCAGAAGCCTTCTAAGAAAACCCGCTCCCTGGAAGGGGTGGAGCAGGAACCGCCGGCGTGGGACCTGCGTCGGTTACGACCCACCCCGAGAGCCTCACGGCCCTCTCCCTCCCAGGAGGGGAATCTGTCATCATTTCTTTCTAACTTCACACCGCGCAGCCCAGCGGTGTGGATCCTCCTCTGGACGCTCCTCCACCACCGATAAGGGCCGCTTGCCTGCCGCCCGCGAACGGGATAGAATTCTGTTCAGGCGACGAAGGCTTCTGAAACCCGATATACTTAGCCGATCTCAAATTCGGCCCGAGACTACGGTGCGACGGCCAATAAGTCCCTCGAAAAAGCCCCGAATAATCCCCGAAAACGCTTCGAACTGCGTTTCGCGAAGGTCATGAACAGAAAATCAGGAAACGTTTGTGCACCAGCCGTCATGCACCAGTAAACGGGCGTCCCAAAGGTAGGGGTGTGTCGCGCTTTTGGGGCGCCAGCGATTCAGTGGGTTTGAACAGCATGGGCATACTGCGACTGCTCTAAAAGCTCCCGTTGCAAAGCCGACTGCGGCGTGCGAAAGCGGCAGAAGACTGCCGCAGTCCAAGACGCTTCGCGAACGCCCTGGCCTTGCGTATTTTGGAGTGCGCCAGTCCTCTGGCGCTCTGGTGTGGGCGAGCGGAGCCGAAGACCATTACGTGTTCGAGGTGCAATTCTCAGTAGAATTCGCAAAGAGCAATGAACAGGCAATCTCAGCTACAGTACGAATTCGGTCCGTTCCTTCTGGACACCGCAAACCACTGCTTACTGCGCAACGGGCAGCCTGTGCCGTTGACGCCAAAGGTGTTTGACCTTCTAAAGGTGCTGGTCCAGAACAATGGGCGTCTGGTTGAGAAGGATGAGCTGCTGAAGGAGGTCTGGCCGGACAGTTTCGTCGAGGAGGGGAATCTTAATCGGAATATCTCGATCCTGAGAAAGGTTTTCGGCGAAGACTCCTCTGGGCAAACCTTACATCGAAACGGTTCCCGAAGCGCGGCTATCGGTTTGTCGCCAGTGTGAAAAAGATAAGCCGGAAACGGGCTCTGGGACAATGAGATGCCGAAGCTGGTCGACCTAGGATTCTCAAGTCAAGGACCCCGACCTGTTGCAGGCCAGTGCGGAAAGGGACCTCGGACCAAGAGGAACTCTTTCCGGTGCGTCGCTGGCTGGTTCTGGGTGGATTGGTTGCAGCTCGCACTCGGCACCCTGCTGTACGTCTTAACCCGGAGGCATACAACGGTTGCCACGAGGCCTGAAATCAAATCGCTCGCAGTTCTTCCGCTTACAAAATCTGTCGGGCGACCCGACGCAGGAGTACTTTGCCGATGGGATGACGGAAGCGCTGATCAGCAGTCTCGCACAGATCCGGGCGCTGAGGGTCATCTCACGAACCTCTGTGATGAGCTTCAAGGAAACCAAGAAGCCGCTCCCTCCGCTCCCGGAGATTGCGCGAGAGCTAAAAGTGGATGGTGTCATTGAAGGTTCCTTGCAACGCGAGAACGGGCGGCTGAAGATGATGATTCAATTGATTCATGGGCCCACCGATACGCATTTGTGGGCCCGTGACTACCAGCACGAACTGACGGATCTCCTGAAGTTACAGGGCGAAATGGCGCGGGCCATTGCGGACGAAATCCGGATTCAAGTCACCCCGGAGGAGCGAGCCCGGCTGGCTTTTGCGCGCAGCATCGATCCGGCGGCTCACGAGGCCTACTTGCTAGGGCGCTATCATGCCTGGAAGCACAACGGAGAAGACTTGAAGCAGGCTATTGGCCACTTCGAGCGCACTATCCAAATCGAACCGAAACACGCGATCGCATATGCCGATCTCTCGCTTGCCTGGCAGTACCGCAGCTTGTTCGGGGACACATCCCTCAAGGAGTCCCAGTCCCCCGCCAGGGCTGCAGCCCAGCGGGCTTTGGAACTAGACGCTCGGCATGCTGCGGCCCACTCTGCTGTAGGACATGCAAAATACCTTTATGATTGGGACTGGACAGGGGCAGAGAAGGACCTCCGTCGCGCCCTGGACCTGGAGCCGAACAACGCTGATGCTCACTTCTACTATTCGAAATTGCTTCAAACTCTGGGGCGGTTGCCGGAAGCGATCTATGAGATTGAACGTGCCCGCCAACTCGACCCGCTTTCTTCCGTGGTCGAATCAATGTTTGGACAAACCCTCTACAGTGCCCGGCGATACGACGAAGCTATCCCGCATCTGAAGCGGTCCATTGAACTGGAACCTCGGAATTTCTTGGCCTGTCGTCGCCTAGCCAATGTCTACGCGCAGATGGGAAGGTATGATGACGCCCTAGCCTGTCTCGAAAAGCTGCCGGAACGAGGCAGAGGACTCCATTCAGCGCGCGTGTACGCAAGGATGGGGAAGCGGACCAAAGCGCGACAGATATTGGAACAGTTGAGGGCTTCAGGCCTGAGCGGGTTCCTGCCAGCTGATGCGGGTGCTTACGCTGCACTTGGCGAGAACGATGAAGCCTTCCGGCTGCTGATGAAGAAGATTGACGAACGCACTCTCCCTGGTCTTTTTTTCGTCAAAGTGGATCCGGTGTTCGACAACCTCCATTCCGATCCACGTTGGCAGGAGCTGCTCCGCCGCATGAACTTGCCGGTGGAGTAGTTTCCCCGAGCGCTCTTGTGAGCGGTTCGCACTACAAGAATTGCTGGGGCTGAGGGCGGTTGTAGCGGCGGCTCTATGAGCTGCCTGGCGGTTCGCAGAACCGCCTCTACATTTTATCTGCGCGCGGAGGGACGACTCTCTCAGCTGCGCAGCGACGGTTAGCTGAGCTAGCTGAACGAGAACGAGACCCCAGAAGAGACACAGTTGAACGCGTTTCCGGGAAGACCGCCACGTTTGAAACAAGTATTCGGAACATTTGATCCGCCGCTCTACTTCGTTACGTTTTGCACCTGGCATCGAGCGAGAATCTTGGCTACTCAAGCTGTACATGCAGCATTTGTTGACTATGCAGAGCGGAACCTCGTAAGAGGCATCTACACAGGCAGATACGTGCTGATGCCAGATCACGTGCATCTTTTTGCGAGTGTACCTAGACATCTTCGCTTGGAGCATTATGTAAGACTCTTGAAGCAGCATCTGAACCGGCCGTTGCGGGGTGGTCGGATGACAACGGACCGGTTGTGGCAGCCGGGTTTCTTCGACCATCTCATTCGGGCTAACGAAAGCTATGAGCAGAAGTGGGAGTACGTCTTACAGAATCCGGTGCGGGCGGGCTTGGTCGAGAAATGGCAAGATTGGCCCTACCAAGGGGAGATTGAGAAGATTCAAGTGTTGATGTAGCGATGTGGCGGCTCTGTGAGCCGCCGACCTCCAGAAAGGAACGTGTGAAGGAACCGCCGCCAGACGAAATCGGCGGAAAGAACCACGGCTGAGACGCAGGTCCTGAGTGAAGAAGCTATCGTGTAAACCATAGGTAGCGGGCAGAGTCAGGAGCGGCGCAGTCTGCCCGCCCGGGGTTCGCTGATTGGCAAACTCCTCGTTATAGTTCTGCACCAACTGCGTCAAGTCGTCTTTGCCAAGCCCGCGACCAAGCTGGTTGACCCTGCTGCCGGGTAGCAGATCGTTCAGGGTCCCGTCGCCATTGAAATCGCAGACCATTCACATAGGCTGAAAATGGCGGCCCGGCTATGGACCGACACGCTGAAAGAGGCACGAGAACTGCCAGGGCAGGTCCACAGAGCCAGAGAGGTTCAGCACGTGACGCTGGTCGGTTTGCAGTGGGCCATAGTTCTCGAACCAGTTATCGTTATTGAACCCGCTGCCAGAGGGCGCCGGGCCGTTGCTTCCCTGAAAGCTGGCCAGCGCGTAAGAGGCCAGAAACTGCGTCCGGCGCGAAAAGCGCTCTTCCAGGCGCACGAGCAGCCCGTGGTACGCGCGATGCCGGAAGTATTGTCAAACGTGATCTGTCCGGCGGAACACACCGCCGTCAAATCGTTTCGCTGAGCCTCGCGACATGCTTCTCAAGCAGAGAATTCGCGCGGGCCATGCTAGGCGCCGACCCATCCGCTGCGAGGGTTACTCTGGCAGCGAATGAGGAAGCAGGTTCACTTTGACGAGGGAAGGCAGCTTGGGCGAGCGATAGACCCGCTGGGTGGCCTTCTCGAAATCAACCTCAGCGGCCTCATTGATATTTAGGAACTTCTGTGGGTTGATGTTGATCAGTGGAAACCAGCTGCTCTGAATCTGCAGCATGATGCGATGGCCACGGCGGAAAGTATGGAAGGTGTCTGGCATCGTGAATTCGACTTTGGCTGGCTGGCCTGGAACGAAGGGCTCGGGCCGTTCGAGGCTATTGCGGAACTTGCCCCGCATGACCTCGCCCCGGACCAGCTGCTGGTAGCCGCCAAGGTTGTTGTCGACGTCTCCTTTGGCGTCGGGAAATCGGTCGGGGTAGACGTCGATGAGCTTGACGACCCAGTCACAATCTGTCCCGCTGGTGGACACATGCAGGCTGGGAACGATAGGGCCAGCTACCGTGACATCCTCTTCCAGCACGCTTGTTTGGTACACCAGAACGTCTGTGCGGCGAGCGGCAAAGCGTTGGTCGTCGACCATATAGCGCGGTGCCATCCCCGAGGCGAGGCCTGGGATAAACGCTACGGGCTTTCCAGGATCACTGATGTATTCGTCGAAACTGCTCTCAACTGCTGGTTGGAGTGTCAAAGGCTAGTTTTCCCTTTGGATGCAGGTAGAGCGACTTGCTGACCGCGGATTTTGGCGGCCAAGTGTCAAACTTCTGCCATTGGTTTGTGCCGGTCTCAAAAACAAAGGCTTCTGGCAATTCCTGGTTACCCTTGTCCTTCAGAAAGTAACTGAAAAACGGTAACTCGATACGCTCCCGATAGAACTCTCCCGTGGGTGCGTCAAAGTGGACGTCACCCAGGGAATCGCCTTTCTTCTCGCCATCCCACCCGCCGTGCACCCAGGGTCCCATGACGAGGATGTTGAAAGTGCCCGGACTCTGCGCTTCTATGGCACGGTAGACTTCGAGCGCTCCGAATAGATTCTCAGCGTCGAACCAGCCGCCGACCGTCATTACCGCCGGCTTGACCTTTTTCAGGTGAGAGCGGATGTTGCGTGCCTTCCACCAGTCGTCTCGCGACTCACGCTTCATCATCTCGTTCCAAAACGGGATCTCACCCTTCAGATACTTTTCGTTGACGTTGCGCACAGGGCCCAGTCGAAGAAAGAACTCGTAGCCATCTTCGATTTCTCGCTCCAGGCGCCTGCCGGGAGAAACGGTGGTCGGCTTGGAAAAAGGCCAACCTGCCCCCGAGAACCAGCCAAATGCATGGGCCAGGAGCAACGCGCCATTATGGTGCCAGTCGTCCGAAGCAAACCAGTCAGCAACCGGTGCCTGCGGCGAGACGGCCTTCAAAGCGGGGTGCGCGTCGATCAGACCAGCAGCTGCATAGAAGCCAGGATAAGAAACTCCCCACATGCCGACCCGGCCATTATGTCCTGCCAGATGTTTCAGCAGCCAGTCGATCGTATCGTAGGTGTCCGTGCTCTCATCAATCTCCTTAGTGCTGTTCTTCAGGGGTCGATGAGGCCGAACATGCTCAAACTCTCCTTCCGACATCCATCGGCCACGCACATCCTGGTAAACGAAAATGTAGCCCTCTTTTGCCAGCAACGACGAGGGACCGAGGTTTTCGGCGTAGCGATCGGAGCCATAAGGTCCGACGCTGTAGGGTGTGCGTCTCAGAAGGATGGGGTAGGCAGAGGAACGATCCTTGGGGATGTAGACGGCGGTAAACAGCCGAATACCATCCCGCATGGGGATGGAGTACTCGTGTTTGGTGTAATGCGCCCTGACGTATTCAAGACCCTGTGGAAATCCCGGGGGGGTCAAGACTAACGCAACAAGGAACAACAGGCCTGCTTTCCGGGTCAAGCGATCGCTCCTGCTAAGGCCAGGAATTCAAACTGTCATTTTCCCGACCACAGCCTCAATCTGCTCGGTGGGAACCATCTCGATTGCATCCCAGGGACACCCATCCAGGAAGGCTCCGTCCGGTCCCTTGCTAGTGCACTTCTTGCAACCGATACAGAGAAACGGATCGACCTCAATGTGCCCAAAGGGCGGATGATCCTCGTCAGGGACCCAGAACATGCAGTCTAGCACAGGACAGTAAGGCACACAGGCTGGAGAACCGGCGCAGCCCGTACAACACTCCGTGATAATAGCGATTTCCTTGGGCTTTTTCTTACGAGGCGTGTCAATACCTTCCGATTTGGGTTCCTGTTTTTCCAGCGCATGAATTGTATCCAGGGGAAGCATCCATCCTCCTTGAGCATCGGGGTTTCTGGCCAGGTCATGATCAGCCGGTCCAGAGCAGGAACAACACGAGGCTTTACTATAGCACATTCTTCGGCACACCGGTCGGGTGCATTGAACACTCTGTCATTCGACGGCTGGCTGCCGCTTCAGAGCCAGCAGCAGGCCTACACCGGCGCCCAATACATTTGTCAGGATATCTGTCGTGGAGGGCATTCTATGGTGAGAATACACTTGGAAATATTCGACTGACGCGGAGAGTGCAGCGGCCAGGGCAAGCGTCCTAGCCCAGGCCCGCGAGCGCCTTGGGAGCGCCCGGACGAGGAAGTAACCGAAGGGTACAAAGAGCAACACGTTGGCCACGATGTCAAACAGGGCAAGCGGATGGTCCTGAAAGGGGATCCAACGCACGTGATCCCAATGAGGGTGGCCTGCGAAATTCTTCCAGGGGAGAGTTGTGACACAAACGATCACTGCCGTCCATAACAACGCCAATTTCGTCCACATTTATGAGTCTCGTGACTCCCGAATCGACAGCAGCAGAGGAGTAGATCTCAGCGAGCCGAGTGCATGGCTGCGGACTCTCGCTGCTTTGATCTCAACGCA
Source organism: uncultured Acidimicrobiia bacterium (assembly GCA_963752385.1). Lineage (GTDB taxonomy): Bacteria > Acidobacteriota > Terriglobia > Versatilivoradales > Versatilivoraceae > CAVVYL01. The sequence goes on from CAVVYL010000036.1 coordinate 76,912, forward strand.
TGTTTCGAAGAGCCAAGAATCAGCGGCGTTCATGGTAAATGATCGACCCCCTCCAGGCAACAGGTTGCCGGCGGTTCGCGACAAATTTGTGGGTGACTGTGTGACCGTGTCAACCATCGGCGAAGGCCAGCAGCCTCAAGTCCCTATATTTGCACCCGGCTTTTGCAAGGGGCAAGCCGCGTTCTTTCGCCGCCGCAGGGGTCTTTTCATGTTCGCACACACCCTGCCGTCCATTTTCTGGTGTCCGCTTTTCGCTCGGTTCCTATTGAGAAACCGGGATGATTCGTGTAGTTTTGAAAAAGACTCTCCCGGCGACGCACGATTCATTTTGCAAGATTGAATGCGGGAGGCAGCAGCGAAGTGCAGCCTGGAAGGAGTTGCTCATGGATCGACTCATACCGCTTCTATTGGTAATCCTTGGATTGGGCGCGGCCCATCTTGGAATTGGAGGACTGCTCCGATCGCGCAAAGACAGTCAGGAGTTCTGGCTGTTCGGTCTGGGTGTTCGGACGAAGCTGGGAGCGGTGAAAGTCCTTATCGTTTCTGTGGCGCTATGCCTTCTCGCTTACTCGATCTATAGGAGAGGAACCGTTCAGAGAATTTTGGAACCCGCCGAGACGTCTTCGACTGAGCAGCTAGCGTTGCAGGCCCGCATGGAACAGGCCAACCGGCTTATTCAAGAGTATGGCAAGCAGATTGCTAGCTTGCAGCGCGAGAAAGAAACTTGCCAGGACATCGTCTCCAGGCAAGGGTCAGGACTGGCCAGCAAGAACGATGCAGCGGCAGAGTTGCATGCTTCGCTGAATTTACGACAGCGAGAAATTGCGGAGTTGCAGTCAATGCAGATGCGGCTTCAAGACGAGGTGAGCGCTCTGAAGGTGCAGCGTGAACAACTGGCTCAGTCCGCAGACCAAGCCCAGGAAAAGCTCCGCCAGGTGGAGTCTCAGATGGACGTTCTGCACAACGAGAACGCCTCTTTAACAGCGAAACTGGAGAAGAGTAAGCTGAGTGAACCGGAGTTCAAGCGCCTAACTGAGGAGAACACTAAACTCAAGGCTCTTTCGAAGGATCAGGATCGCCGGGTTGGACTGCTGAGGCAGGGTCTGGTCTTGCGTGAAGCCAACGACTGGGCTCTGGAGCAGGAAATTCAACGCCTGTCCAATCTGCTCTCGGACCAACCCGATGTCAGCACCCCCAGGCAGACCGATATTGCTCGCTCCTTGCAAAAGATAAACCAGACTCTGCGGGAAGGCCAGGTGCTGACCAAACAGGCCAAGATTGCGGACACGAAACCAGCCGATGCGTCTCAGGACAGTACCGTGAACGCGACAGGAAATAAGAAGAAGTAGACCGAGAGGCCTTGCGACTCTTACGTCATCCTCAAGGACAGAACAGCCTGACCGGATAGGTCAACCGGCCCGCCATGGCAGCAGCCTCTTCATTGGCAGGGAGCACGTGAATGCGAATGAAGCCGCTCTTTGCGCTGGAAAGGCTAAAGCCGAGAAGATAGTAACTCTTGGCCCACCGGAAGGCGTCTCTGATCATCGGCTCAATATCGCTGATTGTCTTTGACAAGAAACATTGGCCCCCGACCGACTCCGCGAGTTGCTTCAACCCGTTGTGATAGGAAATGTTCAAAGGATCCCGGCCCGGGTCGATGTGCACGATAAAGATCGGAGCTTGACGCCTGGCGAGCGAGGCGGTCATCCGTGAGATCTTTTCTTGCAATGCCCTTCCTGCAAAGCGGCGGCTGAGATCGCGACTGTCGCTGGCGTTGACTGGCGGGTTCAGATAGTCAGCGCGGTAATTCCCAATGTCACTGTCAGTAATGAGAATCACGGCGACTCGGACATCCGTCTTCAACAGAATACCAGTGGTCAGATCGGCAATCGGTTCAATGGATTCGAGCAGCCCGGCCTTTCCGATCTGAGTGAGTTCATCGACCTTTTGTCTGAGGAGTTGCCTGTCGGCGGTTGGCTCCTGAAGCACCGTGAGCTGCTGCTGGGCTGAAATGAGGCCTGCCCAGTACTGCTCGCCCAGGGCGTCCAGTTCTCGAATCACCCCGGCCCGCGCCCGATTGATGTTGTTGATATCGCCCACCGTATCGAAGGCGATGAATAGCAACATCGGGCCGTCCGGACCCAGGAAACTGCTAATCTTCAGGGAAGACGTCCCGTTGAGTACCTTGAAGTCCTCGATGTTCAATGAGGTCCCAGGCGTCGGCGTTCCGTGGCTGGTCCACACTGGGATTCTAAAGAGGACACTCTTATCTTTTTCGCTTGGCTTATTGAGCTTTTCGCGTGCCGAAGGAGAGAACAGCAGGAACCAAACCAGGATCGGCGACAAGAAAAAGATTCGCTGGATTCTGTTCAATTGGAATCATTCCGATAGCACAGACTTCATAGGTCTGTGAATTGTCTGTCGTCTGCATAGACGACTCTGCTATGTGCTGGAAAGCCTCAGGGATAGGTACTTAACCGCATGCAACATTTTGGGAAATGTGCCTTCCTTGCGTCCAGTCGCGGTGCGGTCGTTCCCTTGTTCTTGCGGTGTTCTTCTCATTTCTAGCTTGTCCAGATTCGGGTTCTTGACACGAATTCTCAGAAACTAAATCTCAACCCCAACTGAACCACGCGGCCGCCAGTCGAACCGACGATTCGGCCGGCGTTCAAATTTGGGTTATCGGCCGATCCAATCATCCGATCTGGCTTGTTCAGATTAGCGTGGTTGAACGCATTGAACGCCTCCATGATCAGCTCCAGCGTCAATTCATCGGTCACGCTGACCCGCTTGCTTAAGGACATGTCAAGATTCCGCGTGCCCGGATTTCGTAAGCTCGGATGAGTGCGCGGACCATCTCCCATCGTAAAGTCGGGAGGCTGGATGAAGGCTGCCGGATTAAACCATGAGAAGGCCGAAGGATTGTCGACGTGGGGATCCACTCCGGGAACAAGATTCACTCTCAAGCCTTCAGTGAAGTTCCCAGTGTTGTTGAAAAGCGGTCTAAGAACGATGGGGGTCCCGCTTCGGAAATTGGCGACACCGCTCAGACTCCATCCGCCAATGGCTCCTTGAACCCAGCCGCCCTGATTCAGAAATGGCCGGCCTTCTCCAAAAGGGAGCTCGTAAAGGTAGTTGATGGAAAACTGATGGGTCATGTCGGTTGGTGAAATGGACCTCTCGGCCCTGAGGTCGAGGTTGTTTTGAGGACTGGCATCGGCGAGAATGTCATCAATGAGCTTAGAAAAAAAGTATGAGCTGGTGAAACTCAGTCCATGGGAAAACCGTTTCTCGACACGCAGTAGGGCGCGATGCAGCGAGTTGTTGCCAATAGGATAACCGTAACCCGGCAAGATCCCGCGAAACTGCGGATAAGGGCGGAGTGAAAGATTGAAAGACAGATCGTTGAGCCGGTCTCGAAAACTGAGAAAGCGTGGATCCAGAGGATTCAGATCGATCGCGTCCCATATGAACTGGTGAACCCCTTTCTCTCCCAGATACGCGAGTCTCACCACAAAGTCTGCGGGAAGGTCCCGTTCGATCTCCAGACGCCAATTCTGGTCATAAGGCAGGATGCCCTCTGGCTCAAAATAGTCGGCTCGAAGGTCGTTTGCCGCTGTAGGCGTAAGGTCGGGAGGCTGGACGAAGTCTGGCGGGAATCCGGTCTGCAAAGAGGCTACAGGAACCAGCTGGTCGTTTGCCGACACAAGCAAAGGCGACGCGTTAAAGCCGAGAGTCCCGAAGTCCGTGGGATAGAGGTAAAATGGGGAATAGGACAAGGCGAAACTGGCACGAACCACAGTCCGCCGGCTGCCCCATGGATTCAGGGCAAATCCGATGCCAGGCTCCCAGTTGGTTTGCACTGGAGCAAAGGTTCGAGGCCTTCCGTCTCTTCCCGCAAAGACCAATGCGCCCGGACGCCCGTTTTCCGGGTTCACAAGATTCAGGTCAAGAGACGACTGGCGATCGTATTTCTCTCTTCGGGGAGTAGCGATATGCAAACCAAGATTGAACGTCCAGTTAAAGTTCGGCGTGAGCTGGTACTCATCGCTGAAGGCTAATTGGTACTGCTCAGCCCGGAAGTACGACGGGTGAATCACAATGGATTGCTCCGCCTGGCTCGACAAGCCCAACAGGAACTGCGCAAAGGAATTCCCGGTGTTGTTGATTCCTGGGAGACCGGTCAGCTTGCCGTTAAAGCTGAATCGTCCTGCTGGATTTCGCGGGCGGAAGCTATTGACCTGACCGTGATTCAGGGTGAAGCCGAACTTCAAGTTATGCTTGTTGAGGCGAACGCTGAGTCCCTCGGAGACGGCGAAGTTGGCAACCTGGTAGCGTACGAGTGAACTGGACTGGCTGCCTATGTCCACGTAGTCCCCCAGATCAAAACGCGGAAACGCACCCACCCCCACACCACTCAGACCAAGGCTCGCTGCATAGTCCACTCCTGGATCTATGCTGCTTTCATCGGGGGCCAAGGCGCTATAGGTGGCAGAGATACTAAACTGATTGACCAGCGTGGGAGAAATGTTGAAGGTTTCGCTGAAGTTGGTGCTGCCAGAGCGAACCTGGCGTCGCGGCGTGCCAGGGTTCGCCACGTTCTCGAAGATCGGCGCCGCTCCATCCATTCCGGTGGACCAGCGCCCCCCCCAAGTCAGCTTGTGGCGTGTGCCTTGATTGTGATCGAGTTTCCAGATTGTTCCGTTCGGTGTATTGGATTCCGCCGCGTTCACGAAGAAATTGTTCCGAAGGAAAGGGCCCACATTCGTGTTGGATAGCGGATAGTAGCCGACGGCCCGCAGGGCAACCGGGTCCATGCGGTCGACTGGAATGCGGTTGTCCGCAAACGGGTCACGCAGATATTGCAGATTCGTCAGAGATACCGGTTGCCCGGAATCAAAGTCCGGATTGGGCCGCGTGGTCATCGGGTCGTAAATGGTAATGGGTTCGCCAGCGTTGTCCACGAGGTCGGAAAAGTCACCACTCCGCTGAAGGACAGTTGGAATGTTAGCCAGGTAGGGGCGTGCGATCTTTTCACGCGTTCCTTCGTAAGTGACCGAGAAGAATGTGTTGTCCCGGCCGTTGTAAAGCCGGGGAATCTTCACCGGGCCGGTCAAATTAAAGCCGAACTGGTTTCGCCGCAGAACCGATTTGGTTCCGTTGGCCTGCCGAACCTCGTGTGGGAGAGCGTCCAGCGCGTCATTGCGGAGATACTCATAGAAACTGCCGCGATAGCTTCTGATTGTCGGACGCGAATTCTTGCCATTCGGTGCTACGGCTGCGGCAGTGATCACCCGCTCAGCCTGCACCTTGAATTCTTCCAGCGCCTTCTCCAGTTGTTCTTGGATGGCTTGGTTGCCGCTGGATGCGGAACGATCCGCCTGGGTCACTGATGCCTCCGCAGTCTGGAGCCTGGAGGCAAAACCCAGGCCAGGAAAAGCAACCTGCACGCAGAACAACCCGCAAAGAAGCCTGATTGCCAAAGAGTTCTTGTTTGCGCCTGGCACGACCACCTTAGGCTGAGTGCCGCGACCGTAAGGAAGCGTCACGGAGCGCGCTGAGGCCGCTTGGTTACGCTCATGGTAGCGTTCGCACACGGCTTGCAGCAGGCTGCAAGCGAACGTAACTTGATAATGCGCCTTGACTTCGGAATGTTTCGAAAAAATGGCTTTGCATGCTATTGAGAAACTTCACCACCTGCCTACTTCGACAAGAAGGCAGTATCCCGTAAGCCTTCATTTCTTGTCAACCACGCCTCACACAGTTCTCCGAGGACCCGAGATTTAAGTGCTTGTGGGTTCAGCAGGAGAAGAAGTTCTTGTGGATGAATATCTCAGGGGTTCAGTTTCACTGGGACCGAAAGGCGCCGGGAAACGAAAATAGTTCCGGGTAGACTCGAACGCTCAGCCGTTGGGCGCGAGGTCGCCTGCTATCTCGACTGCCAGCAATCGACAATCTCTTTGTCTTTCCGATGACTTCTGCTAACCTTGACTGCGATCCAGGATAGGAGTACTGCTTCCATTTTGTGCACAATGACAACCATTCGAGATACTGGTTGCCTTGCATATGCACAACTAATCAGTGCGCCAAAATTGCCAATCGCTTCAAGATTTCCAGCTCACAGGCTGTCTTGTGTCATCCCAGCGTTCCATTTCAGCCTCAGCTTCTGGCTCGCTTGGTTGATCGGCCTCGCGTGGGAGGGACAGGAATCGGAGGAAACAGGACTTCATGACAAACCAACCTGAGAAAGACGGGATGGATCGCCGCAAGGCCCTGAAGAATCTCTCACTGGTTTTTGGTGCAGCTTCTTCGGTGCCTGCCCTTGCCGGTCTTTCGGCCGAGGCTGTTTTTGCACAGGGTCAGTCGATTCACTTGCATCTGCCAGCCCAGCCGGCCAAGCTGTCCGTTCCGGAGCTCTCGCGGTGTTCAATGCCCACCAGAACGAGACCGTCACAACGCTCTGCGAATTGATCATTCCTCAAACCACGACTCCGGGCGCCAAAGCCGCCCGGGTCAATGAGTTCATTGACACTTTTCTGGGTTCGGTGAGTCCTTCAAAGAAGCTGGAGTTTCTGGAAGGACTGCAGTGGATCGACCAGCGCAGCCAGGAGCTCTTTCAAAAGCCATTCGTCGAGGCCACGTCACAACAACAGACGGAACTTCTGACCCGCCTGAGCGTGCCCCACTCGCTGGAAGATCCGACAGGTCAGAATTTTTTCGAGCAGATCAAGAGCCTCACGGTTTTTGGGTATTACACTTCCAAGGTTGGGCTGGAAGAAGAGCTCAAGTTCGAAGGGTGGGTGCAGTACGAGGGCTGCACCCATCCCGAGCATCAGGCGTAATGGGGCTGTCTATTACCGATCTCCCTCTGACACTTGGGTCGGGGTAAACGGAAACTGTCAGGAACTTCAGGCGGATCTTCAGCCCCAACGGGGCTGCGATCTCCAGCCCAGGGTTGCCGCGCAGTCACGCTTGGCGGCTACCCTGGGTAGAGGAACATCGGCACCAACAACCCCAACGGTGTTGCGTTTCGGGCGAACACAACCCAAGAACCAAATCTCTTTAGGGTACTCACGACATGGCAACGAAGATTTACGACGCAATCGTCATCGGCTCTGGCATCACAGGGGGGTGGGCTGCCAAGGAGCTGGCTGAAAAAGGCCTGGATGTCCTGTTGCTCGAAGCAGGCCGTAACATCGATCCTGACAAGGATTACTCTGAGCACAAGCTGCCGTATGACGTGAAATTTCGCGGCCTGACGGATCCGAAGTTTATGGAGGAGCACTACCCCATCCAGCGGCAGTGCTACGCGTGCCGGGAATACAATCATTCCTTTTTTGTGAACGACAAGGAGAATCCTTACACCACACCGCCCGACAAGCCTTATCTGTTCTTCCGCGGCCGTCACGTAGGCGGGCGCTCGATCATGTGGGGCCGCCAGGTCTACCGCTGGAGTGACCTGGATTTTCTGGCGAACGAGAAGGAAGGCATCGCGATTCCCTGGCCCCTCGGATACAAAGATATTGAGCCCTGGTATGACTATGTTGAGACTTTCATCGGAATCAGTGGAATGAAAGAGGGGTTGCCGCAACTTCCGGATGGCAAATTCCTGAAACCGATGGCGATGAGTTGCGGCGAACGGATCATGCGCCAGAAAATTGGAGAAAAGTGGAGAGGTGAGCGCGTCGTCACTATAGGGCGCACCGCCATTCTAACGGAAGATCACCGGGGCCGGGCAGCTTGTCACTACTGCGGTCCCTGTGAACATGGATGTGTCACGCGTTCCTATTTCAGCACACTCAATTCAACGCTCCCGGCAGCGCAAGCGACGGGCCGCCTGACGCTGCGGCCACACAGCGTGGTTCGAAATCTGACGCTTGATAAGGATACGAACAAGATCAGTGGGGTCAACGTCGTCGATGCGTGACGATGAAAGAACTCGAATTCAAAGGCAAGTTGATCTTCCTTTGCGCATCGACACTGGAGTCTACGCGCCTCCTGCTGAATTCAGCCAATCCGCGTTATCCCAATGGCCTGGCCAATTCCAGTGGTGTATTAGGCCACTACTTGATGGATCATTTATACGGTTCCGGCGCTTCCGGAGAATATCCAGGTCTCAAGGAATACAACGACATCGGGCGCCGCCCCAACGGGATCTACATTCCTCGCTTTCAGAACATCAGCAGCAAGAACCCCAAATACCTGCGCGGGTACGGGTTTCAAGGCGGCAGCCATCGTGCAGGCATCCTCGGAGGGTTCCAGCTGCCCAGCCTTGGCGGCTCCTTGCCAACTGGCTTTGGTGCAGACTTCAAAGAAGCCATGAAGAAACCCAAGGAGTGGTTCATGTCCCTTTCCGGCTTTGGTGAATGTCTGCCTGATATTCGTAACAAGGTCGAGATCAATAGGAACATTGTGGACAAGTGGGGAATTCCCGTCCCGCATATCACTGCCGACTGGTACGAGAACGATCAGGCCATGTACGATGAGATCCGCGAAGTCGCGGCGGAAATGCTCGAAGCGTGCGGCTGCAGGAACGTTCGCACCTTCGGGGAAACCAAGCCGGCGCCGCCAGGAAAGGGCATTCATGAAATGGGGACGGCGCGGATGGGCAGCGATCCCAAGACATCTGTGTTGAACAAATGGAATCAGTCTCACGACATCCGCAATCTGTTCATCACGGACGGATCCTTCATGGTATCTTCCGCCTGCCAGAATCCATCGATTACCTACATGGCCTTCACCGCTCGCGCCGCGAACTACGCCGTGGAGCAGATGAAGAAGGGGGAGATCTAGATCAGTTCCTCTCAGAGGATTGCCTGCGGTGTCTTCGAAACCGTTCGCGATATACACGGGCCGGGCGATCGGCGACATATAGGTTTTGGTCCAGTCGATCCCCATGGCTTTGTAGACCGTTGCGTAGAGATCCCCGATGGACACCGGTCTGTCCGCCACGTAGGAGCCATCCTTATCGCTTGCGCCGACAACGCAGCCCCCTCGAATGCCGCCTCCACCTACCAGCAAAGACCAGCAATCGGGCCAGTGATCCCGTCCAGCTTTGGGGTTAATTACCGGCGTCCGCCCAAATTCGCCGGTAACAAGAACCACCGTGCTGTCCAGCAGACCCCGCTGTTTCAAGTCTTCCATCAATGCTGAGAGACTTTGGTCGAGGAGTGGAGCGAGAGTGCCACGAAGCCGGTCTTCGTTGTCGTTGTGCGTATCCCACTGGCCGTGCTTGTAACCGGCAGCCGTAACGAATCGGCAGCCAGCCTCCACCAGGCGTCTAGCCAAAAGCACGCTCTGACCGACGCGATGGCGTCCGTACTGGTCTTTCGTTTTTTCGGACTCTTGGGAAAGATCAAAGGCTTGTTTGACGCGAGGGTCGAGCAGCATCTTCAGCGCTTGCTCCTGGAATGCGTCCATCTTCGCAAACTCGGCGAGTTCCTCCTTCTGGCGGTAGTAACGATCGACGATTTTCAACATCGTGCGGCGATCATCGATCGCTTCGGCTGTAACAGACTTGGGCAGGCTTAGGTCGGGCAGATGAAAATCCGGCTTGCTGGGATCCGGCAGGACCATCCCGTCATATTCGGATCCGATAAAAGCCGCCTGATATGCCTCTTGGTAGTTGAAGAAATCGCCTTCCGTGGGAGTGGGCACCACCGCGAACGGCGGCATGTTATTGCGCGGACCCAGTTCCTTGGAGACGATCGACCCAAAGCTCGGAAATTTCAAAGCAGGATTGGGGCGATGACCTGTCAGGGTCTGAATCGTGCCCTGCGGGTGGTTCCTTTCGTCCGTTTTCATGGAGCGGATGACGGACAGTTTGTCCATGTGCCTGGCGACGCCGGGGAAAATTTCGGAAATCTGGATTCCTGTGGCGCTGGTTGCAATGGGTCTAAAGCCGCTATTACCCTTCACATCCCAACTGTCGAGATGGCTGATCCCGCCCTCCAGCCAGACCAAAATAACGGCCTGCGCTTTGGCCTGGGGAGTGGCAGCACCCGCGGAGGTCGCCAAAGCCCGCGCGCCGCTGAAGCGCAGAAAATCAGCGAGGCTGATGCCCAGAAAACTCAACGTGCCGACTCGCAGAAAGTCGCGACGAGTTTGCAAAGCTCCCAGGCAATGATCACAATCCATTCTTTTCATGGAGGCACCTTCTAGTGGTTATAAGCAAACTCTCGTGAATTGATGATCGCCCATACGAGCCCTGCCAGCGTTTCTTGACGGCGCGACGAGCGCTGGGCAAGGAACTTCAGCAGCTCTGACCTTTCCCCTGGCGTTGGAAGGCGCGTTAGAGCTGCTAAGTAGAATTCATCAAGGATCTGTTCGTTCGAGACGTCCTTCTTCAGCAGTGCGCTGAGTCTTCCGCCCTCGCTCGAGATCTTGGCGTTGTACGCCGGTCCGGTCATCATGTGCAAAGCCGCCAGCAAGTTCGCCTGGGGAGGCCCTGCGGGGAGGGCTCTTCGGGTTGAGCGCCCGAAATCATCCATGAACTGCGAGGGGCAAATATCCGCGATGGTTTGCATGGCGCGTGTTCCGAGGGGAGCGTCACCGCCGCCGGCCAGAGGATGAAGCTCGAATTTCTCCGGGACACCCGTCACGCTCGTGATCGCATCCAGCAAGACAGCCGCCTCCAGTGGCCGCGCCACGGCATGGGAATAGTTGATCTTGTCTTCCCGGTTGCTCTCGTTCGTTGTGGCAGACAACTGATAGGTGAGCGACTGAACGATGGTTCTCATCAGGTGCTTCAAATCATATCCGCTTTCCTTGAAATCCTTCGCCATCGCCTCCAGTAGCTCTGGATGGGTTGGTGGATTGGTGCTGCGAAAGTCATCGACCGGGTCAACAATGCCACGGCCAAAGAAAAAGCTCCACAAACGGTTTGCCGTAGCTTCGGCGAAGTAGGGATGAGAAGTAACCCATTTCGCCAGGTGCATTCGCGGGTCCATCCATTCACTTGGCGGCAGGGTGGTCCCATCCAGAAATGTTGGGACTACCCTTTCCTTTGTGCGTGGATTGACGAGCATCATGTCCTTGGGTTGGTCCACATGGCCCCCACCCAGCACGTCGACAATCAGGGTGAAATCTCTCACTTCCGTGTAGCCCGCAAAGAACGCGGCCAACCCCCAGTACTGATTCTGGCTCCAGGCCTCGAAGGGATGGCTGTGACACTGAGCACACTCGATGCGACGACCCATGAAGAGCCGGATCAGTTCGGGCATGAGGACGTCCGGCGTCGTCAGCTCGGAGATGTAGTAGAAGTTCCGAGCCGGAGCGCTGTAACCCTGCGCGGCAATGCGTTCCCGAACGATGAGGTCGTAAGGCTTGTTGGTGGCGATACTGTTGGTGATCCAACTCTGGTAGGCTCTCGTTGCCTTTGTATTGTTCGAAGTCACATACGTCGCGCGCAGGAGGTCACCGAATCGGAAGCTCCAGTAGTCTACGTACTCTGGAGAATTCAGCAGGATTTCGATCAGTCGATCGCGCTTGTGCGGATCCTTATCGGCCACAAACTCACGAACGCGTTGTGGCGGAGGCAATGTGCCCGTCAAGTCCAGGCACAGCCGCCGCAGGAACTCCTCATCGCTCGAACGTTCCGAAGGCAGAATCTGGAATCTCCGCAGCTTGGCAAACACATGCTGGTCGATATAGCTGCGCAGGGCCATCCTCGGGTACTTCGCGAGCGGCTTCTCAACCACCCCTACGTCCGCACTCAGGGTGCGGCCCGGAGTCCGAATCAGGATGTTCGTCTCGCCCGTCTTTTTCGCCTTTATCACGCCCGTCTCGCTGACTTCTGCCACTCCCGAGTCGCCCGCGATATAGCGCACCTGTTCCGTTATGTCTTCCCGCCGTCCGTTGGAAAGATAGGCCGTTACGATCAGCTGCTGCCGCCCATCGGGCTGCAGGACAACATCCTTAGGTGAGACTTCCACCCGCTCGACAGTCGCTCCCTGCTTCTCTGCCTCCTCTCCGTACGGCGCTCCCGAACGAACCCAATTCAAGATGGTCTCGTAGTCCGCGGAACCGACCTCAAACCGCAACCCGCCTTCGTGCGGGACACTGAATGTCGGCTTCAGCAGAACCAGGCTCTTTTCCGGCTCCTTCAGGTCAATGCGTGAGACCTTGGGATTCTCGTCCGTCGACAGCACACGGAACGTTCCACCCTCCACGATCCACTTATAATCCTCCTGGGGATAGATGCCGTAGACCGAGAGCCTCAACCCACCGCGTCCTTTCACACCGCCATGACAGGTCGCGTCGTTACAGCCCCGCTTGGTCAATATCCCCTCGATTTCACGCGCAAAGGTCAACGGGCGCGGTCTCTCTGCTTCTTCAATGCGAATCACAGCCTTGGCCGACCGGCCGGCCACCTCGGCCGTCAGCATCACCTCTCCGGAGCGGCGCGCGACAAACTTTCCGGAACGCTCGATTTCACCCTTCTCTGCATCCGAGAGCGAAAAATGAACCGTGGACGTCACGTCCTGCTCCAACCCGTTGGCGGATTGGCCTAGTACGACAAACTGCTGCGAAGCCCGCGCGCCCCACAGAGTCACCGTTCCAGGAAACAGCCGGAGGGAAGCGGGCGCGGGCGCTGCATGCCTTTCTTGCGCGGCCTGGATTGGCAAAAAGGCGAACGGAAGGAGTAAGAGAATCGTAAGCAATTTGTCGTTGGGTAATCTCACACTCATGATATTTGATCCGAGTCGGGTTTCGTACCCCACGAAGCCGCACGAAGGGGGACCAAGGGTAACCAGTCCTGTGGTCTAGCTTCTAAAGATTGGAAACCTTCAGCGGGCGATGCCGCTGATCAAACTCGGCACTCCGTCCGCGACTTGCTGCATCGATTGACTTCTCCGCCTCGGAATCACTCTCCGGGCTGAGGTTTCTCCCCTTCCCTTTGCGCTGAGCCCTCGACGACCATCAGCGGGATCTCACGAACCAGCAGGTTTGCACCTAGCTTTCCGTTGGCGATCGCTTGGCAGCGAAGCTGGACGGTCCTCGGTTCGGAGGTCAGCGCTGTTTCAGCGCTCGCCAGCAGGACAATGGCAGTCCTCTGCTCCTTCGCTGCGATGATGTCCGGACTCTGAGTCACTTCCAGCGGTGCGCGGCCCTCGTTGAAATGCACGGCTGGAAATGCCTGCACCCCCTCCGGCAATCCGGTAAAGAAGAAGGATAGATCGCCGGTGAATCCTTCTTCATAGGAGGCTACCAGGATAAGTTTCTTTGGCTCCCTGCGCACCAGGTTGATGCGATTGACTTCGCTCCGCTTGACCGCTTCTGGAGTTGCGTCGATGTTTTCTCGGGAAATCACAGAAATCTCGCCCACATGCGGAATCTGCGGTCGCACTAAGATCCTGTAACGGTGGCTGGGATTCCCATAGCGGGAGGTAATATCGCGAACCTGGAGGAGATACTCTCCCCCGCGTTCAAAGCTGTACGTCGCTTTGGGCCGCGCCGCCTTGAGGTAAACCTGGGGGTCGGCGTTATTGTTATACATCGACAATCGGCGCTCAACGTTAGAGAAGAGCTCGTGATCCTGACTGTCTACCACGCCCACTCTTGGATTGAAGTAAGGCGGCTGGGCTTCCAGAGTCTCGACTTCAAAAGCCAGCTTTTGTCCTGGATCGACCTTGAATTTGAAGCTGTCCACATCACCGGGAGATCCAATGGTTCCTTCGATGACAGCAGGAACCGAAGTGTTTGCCGATTGGGCAGCACGGTCATTGGGCTCGCGTTCCACTACTGTCACAGGACGGCTAAGCGTATGGCGTTGCTTTGGCGCTGGCTCGGCGGGAGAGCCAACACCACCCGCCTGGCTGGAAAGCTGCTCTTGGGGAGAAGCTGCTTCAGGCCCCGCCACCGAGCGGGCATGCAGATCCGCTATCCAACTGTCTCCCAGGCTTCGGCTAAGGCTCCTCTCGGACCAATCGGAGCGGGTCGGTTCGTATCGAGCGATCACTCCACACGGCCCCTCGCAGGAAAAGACCCGTACCTGATACGTACAATCCGGACACCCCTGGCCAAACAGGCCAGAAACCTGCAGGAAGTACCGGCCGTCTTCAGAGAATCTGTAAGTCCCCCCGGGGTCCACATGCATCAGGTCTGAAGAGCGTTCTTCGTCAAAGAGAACCCGTGCGGGACGCTGCGGATCGAACCAGCTTCCGCTAGCACGGTAAAGCGCCAGCTCCGGAGCGAATTTGCTCGCTGTCCCGGTATCAAACTTTTGCCCCTCCACCGCTTCAAACTGAAATCGCTGCCCCTTTCTCACGTGGAAGGAATAGGTGTCTACCTCTCCCGGTTCTCCGATCTTTCCGCTGACAAACCCGGGCAAGGCCACCGGTTGTGACTGGTCTATCGTCTGATGAGGACCTGGTGTTTCCACGGTCAAAGGAGCATCCACCACCGGGAAACCGATCGGATTCGAGACGCCACGGTGAGAAACAAGCCGCAGCGGATAGACTCCACTGCGTGTCGTCGCCTCAATCTGAAGGTCAATGAGCACACGATACACAGCTACGGGTTTCTTTTCCTGCTGTGACGGCCTTAGTCTTTGCTTGACCTGGTCTTTGACCTCTTCGACACCCAGGATCTCACCTTTGAATCCGCTGTTGCCGATCCACACGGCAGACACACCCTCAAGCCGGTTACCTCGCGCCTCCACCTTGAAGGTACGGCCTGGTTGCCCTGTTAACGGGGAAACCGAAAGCAGCAGGGGACCGCTATCGTCTTCCGGTTCGGCTTGCGCAAAGCCATTCGAGGATGAGAGTGCGGTGACAATCAGTAGGAGAAGCAGCCACCCAGGAAGGGACACACCACGAGACCCGCAATGGGCCGACTCACGCAACTTAATTCGTTGCACCGTCTTCACCAGCACCTTCATGGCTTTGGTTGGGTCCCACTCCATGGCATAGGCATTGGTGAGAGAGCTGTGGCATGTCTCGGGCAGCATAGGGAGGCTACTTTGGCTCGGTGGCCCCAAGGATACCCCACCACTAGGGACTTGAGAGACAGCTTCACTATACCCCCTTTCGCCGGAGTCAGGCAACCGATAGGGTTGGCTGGGAATGGGTCCGATTGGAATCACATGTACCTTCGACGGTCCCACGAGCATCCACTGGTAATCGCGATTCTGATCAGTGATGGTGCAGTTTCAGAATCGTCGGCCATCAACTCCTCTGTTCGCACTGGCGGAATGGAGGCCTCGCCATCCGACGCATGGTCTCGTAAGTAGTCCGTAGCCGTCGCCTCACTGGATTCCCTCTCGAAGGATTCTGTCGTCTAGCACACAACGTCGGAGATCGCCAGTAGCGGCGCCAGATCGGGCAGTCCCAAACCCACCAAAGCCGCAAGGATTTGCTGGCCATCTGAATCATCGCCTGACTACACTACCTCTCCCGTCAAAGGACTCTCGGGGCGTTGAAAAATGAAGGAGCAAACAAGGGGATACGAAAGCAAACATGCCGAATGATTTTAAAAGGCTGATGGCGGCTCGCTTTCTATCTACTTTGGCGGTACAGATCCAGGCGATTGTCTTGGGTTGGCGAATGTATATCCTGACCAAAGATCCCCTGTTTCTAGGGCTCATCGGTTTGGTGGAAGCCATTCCCGCCTTGGGTCTGGCGCTGTATGCAGGTTACATCGTGGACCGGAGTCGTCCGCTGCTGGTTTTTCGCAGAGTTGTCGAGATCAGCCTGCTTTCTGCATTCATCCTTCTTGTCTCGCAGCTTCCTTCGGCTGGCGCAGGTGAACAGCTTCAGATTGTTTCCCTCTTTCTCTCTTCTGTTCTCACGGGAGCGGCGCGAGCCTTTTCCCAGCCCGCGGTCTTCGCGATTGTTCCGCGAATCATCGACAGAGAAACCCTGCCGCGGGCTTCAGCCTGGATGGCATCTTCGATGCAGATCGCCCGTATCTCCGGACCGGCTTTGGGGGGACTTTTCTTCGGCTGGTTGGGCGTGTCGGCCTCGGCAGGAATCGTCTGTGTGGTTCTGATTCTGGCTGTGGGAACCTTGCTGTTTGTCCAAGCTTCTCCCTCTCCCCTTCAATCCTCCGGCAAGAGCGAGTCCAGAAGAACCGAACTTTTGTCAGGCGTAAGGTTTGTGATTCGGGACCCTATACTTTTGCCGGCGCTAAGCCTCGATATGATTTCGGTGTTCTTCGGCGGTGTGACTGCTTTGCTTCCAATCTATGCAGCTGAGATCCTGATGGCTGGCCCAAGAGGGCTCGGGGCCTTAAGGGCGGCGCCCGCCATCGGTGCTGCCGTCATGAGTTTCTGGCTCACCACATTTGATATTCGAGAGCGGGCTGGCGCCTGGTTATTCTCAGCGGTCACGGGCTTTGGAGTTTGTATTTTGGTCTTCGCCCTTAGTCGCAGCTATGTCCTGTCCCTTCTCGCCTTGACTTTGAGCGGCGCCTTTGACAGCGTCAGCATGGTTGTTCGGATGTCAGCGGTGCAACTCTCTTCGCCAGACTCGATGCGCGGGAGAATTTCAGCCGTCAACTCCATCTTCATCGGTTCCTCGAACGAACTGGGCGAGTTTGAATCGGGCGTTGTCGCCCGCTTTTTGGGGGCCGTGCCGGCAGCCGTCGTGGGTGGAGTTGTTTGCCTGGCAACCGTCGTTGTCGTCGCCTTCCTCTCTCCACGCCTCAGAGAACTGAACCTGGAGGAGCTGCAGACCGCTCACAAAACCGCGTCGTAGGCCTGACAAAGACGAGAGATCGCCCTGTACTAGAATCTGATGCCCGAAGTTTCAGGTAGACGGCAAGGGTGCTTCGCCCGGTGCAAACCGCTCGACCAGCCCGCAGGAGCCGCATGATCTGGGCCCTAAACGCGTAGCTCTTCCATGCGCGCAGTTGATGGGAGGTCAGACTAGGCATCGGCAATGCTCAGCCCGGCTTCCTTCGCCAGTGCTTCGACCGTCGCTTCTTCCTCGCACAGCAGACCAGCTCCAGCCGCTGCGACAGGATACCGCCTCGCAAGTGCGGGCCTTGACTTCATGGATTTGGCGGAGAGGTGCAGATGAGAACCTCCAGATTCTCGTCCCCGGTGTTCTCGATCCCGTGCTCACACCACGAGGGCAAATGAATGAACATTCCCGCCTTGACTGAAACCTTTTCTCCCGCCAGAGTCATGGTTCCTTTCCCTCTAAGAATGACGTAGCACTCCTCCGTGTAGTGGCAGCCCGGCTCCAGCACAACGTGCGGGGGAACATAGAACATGACCAACCCCAGGTTTTTCGCGGGAGCTTTCGGGTTTGCTGGATGGACCACGCGCACGCCGATACCTTCGCAGCCCGGATACTTGACCGGCACGCCATCTTGCACAGTCACAATGTTTGGCCGGACAGTCTCAGCCGGTTTGGGAACTGGCGGGTCTCCCTCGTACCCCTTGAAGATTTGAATCTTGGCCATGCGTCGTTCTCCTTAGCTTTTAGTTAAAACCCGAGATCATAAAGTCAAAACGCGGGCAGAGTGGGGTGGAGCCCGTCAACGAGATCAGCACGCTTCTCATGGCTTGGCTCCTACCAATCCCTTGCATACCCCGCCGTCCAGCCTCCGTCAACGGTCAGGATCGCGCCGTTCACATAGCTTGCCTCTGGAGCAACCAGGAAAAGAACTGCGCAAGCAATTTCTTCCGGGCGAGCGGGCCGTCCCAAAGGAATATGAGAAAGCAGGCTGGTTGCCTTCTCCGTATACGCCCCGTCAGGCCCATAGAACAGGGCCTCTGTGCCAGCGGTCAGGGTGGAGCCCGGCGCCACAGCGTTGACCAGAATTCCCTGCGACCCCAGCTCGAGCGCCATCGAGCGGGTCAAATTAACAACCCCGGCTTTGGCAGCCACGAACGCGCTCTGAAGACGCAACGGCACCAGTCCAGCGATCGAGCTGATGTTGACGATGCGGCCGCGCTTGTTTTGCAGCATGGCAGGCACCACTGCGCGGCTGCTCACAAAGACGCCGGTTAGATCCACTTCCAAAATCCTCTTCCAGTCTTCCAGCTTGTATTCGTGAATGGGAACCCGGTCCCGGCGGGTGTTGATGCCTGCGTTGTTGATTAGGATATCAATGCGTCCGAACCGACTCAGGACCTGTTCGGTGACCTGAGCCATCTGAACGGAATCGGAGACGTCAGCAATCATTTCCACGCAAGATTCCCCGCCAGCCGCGATCTCTTGGGCGGTTTTGCGCGCATTGTCTGCATCGATGTCGACAACGACAACTCGCGCCCCGTTCTCGGCCAGAACGGAGACAATGGCCCGCCCGATGCCCGCGGCTCCGCCCGTGACGATGGCAACTTGTTCCGCCAGGTCAGCTTTCATAAGCTTCGAACTCCACTGAAAATCATTCTCGTCGTGCTCGTATCCGTGCGACCGGCGAAGACGCGTCCCGCATCGGAGCGTGTCGACACCTGAAAGCTTCGTCTCATGTCGCATCCATCTATAGAGGTTCAAGCCGTGCTGTGAAGTGCCGGAGGAATGGCGCCTCGTAAGTGAGCCTTAGACCGTGGATCTGCTCGCGCTTTGTCCAGACTCTCAGAACGGCCTCGATCACATAGTCGATATGGCTCTGGGTATATACCCGGCGTGGAATGGCCAGTCGCACCAGCTCCATGGTTGCATGACGGGCGAACATGAGCGTGCCGATCTCGACCGAGCGGATCCCAGCTTCCACATAGAGCTCATTGGCCAGTGCCACGCCGGGAAAGCACTCCGGAGGGATGTGGGGCAAGAAAGCCCGGGCGTCGATGTAGACGGCATGACCTCCTGGCGGCTGGACGATCGGCACTCCTTGTTCAGAGATGTGACGGCCCAAGTACGCGGTCGAGACGATGCGGTATTTCAGGTAGTCCTCTTCTAGAGCTTCCTCCAGGCCGACTGCAATCGCTTCCAGATCTCGCCCAGCCATACCACCATAGGTAGGATAGCCTTCGGTCATGATGAGCAGATTTTCCTCTTGCTGTGCCATGGCGCGGTCGTTGGTGCACAGGAATCCCCCGATATTAGCAAGCCCATCTTTCTTGGCCGACATCGTACAGCCATCGCCTAATGAGAACATCTCCTGTGCGATTTCCCGGGGTGCTTTGTTCGCGTAACCCTCTTCCCGCAACTTAATGAAATACGCGTTCTCGGCAAACCGGCAGGCGTCAAAGTAGAGGGGAATGGAATGGCGTCGGCATACGGCCTGAACGGCTCGCACGTTCTCCATGGAAACAGGCTGGCCTCCACCCGAATTGTTGGTGATTGTCAGCATCACGATGGGGATGCGAACGGCCCCCACGCTGCCAATGAGTCGTTCCAACGCAGCAACGTCCATGTTGCCCTTGAAAGAATGAAGGCAGGCGGGATCTCTGGCTTCGGGAATTGGCAGATTCACGGCTTCCGCCCCGACAAACTCAATGTTGGCGCGCGTCGTGTCAAAATGGGTGTTGTTCGGCACCACGTCTCCTTTCTGGCAGGCTACTGTGAAAAGGATGCGTTCGGCCGCCCTACCCTGGTGGGTAGGAATCACATGGGAAAAACCAAAAATATCCTGAACGGTTTTCCGGAAGCGCTCGAAGCTGTGGCTGCCCGCGTAACTCTCATCACCTTCCATCATAGCCGCCCATTGCCGAGTACTCATGGCGGCTGTCCCCGAGTCCGTGAGCAGATCGATGAGAATGGCGTTGGCTGGAAGCTCGAACAAGTTGTAATGTGCCCGGCGAAGCAGGGTTTCGCGCTCCTCCCGCGATGTCCAGCAAATAGGTTCCACGGTTTTGATCTTGAACGGTTCGATGATCGTCTTGAATTCCATGCCCATTGCCCTTTGTCGCGAATGGTGGTCCTCATTGTCGAAAGAAGAATGAGATCACTCTATTCGACCTTGGCATCCGTGAATCCAATCGAGGGAACTCTTTGCGGACAAAGCGAGATCCACTCCTCAACAGCAAGGAGCTCGTGAGGGTCGTTGACGTTGTATTTTCGCATTTACGTGAAGCGATGCCGCGAGCATGAGACTCGCGGACGAGAGTCGAGTCTTCTGAATATCTGACAAGCCAAAGCCACAATTTGAGCCGCACGGACCAAAACATCAAGGCGATGATTGACTGACTTTGGCTCACAGTACCTTATTTGACTGCCACGGCGCAAGAAGTTAGCCGAGAACCTTAGGTGAACTCCAGTTAGAATTGGTCAATCCAGTCGGTTCAGACCGGTTACATCACTTTCGCGTATGGGATCGGGGCATTGACTGGCCCAGACGGCGGGATTTTTCGATTCCAACATTAGCTCAGCCTCAGCTGTTTGGGGGGACTGGTGTCGCATCGGACACCCTCTCAAAGTTGGCTGGAGACCGCAATGAAGTATTGCAGCCCATGTATGCGCCTCTGCCCAGCCGCGATCTCGCATGACTCACCATGTGCTAAGATAGAGGCCTGCATGGATTGAACAGGTCTCGGTATCCTGCCGCAGAAGTTAGGGCACTCCTTCTTCAGAGTGGCTGAAAGGCGAATTCAATGCCAACTCGAACGCAGTATCTGATGGATCCGGAGTACGTACGGCGGTACCAGACTGCCTTTGGCGCGGCCCCGGAGAAGCCGTACCTGGAGTTCTTCATCCCCGAGCGGTTCCGGACGGCGGAGTTGCTGTATGCCGTCTACGGTCCAATCTGGCGGCTCGAGCACGACGTGATCTGGCCGGAGATGGCGCGGCTGCTCCAGGAGGAGGGCATCAGGGGTGACCTTGTCGAGTTCGGTGTATTCGGCGGAGGTAGCTTTCGGCGGCTGATCGAGATCTTCCGCCCCTTGTCCGTCATCAACCGCTACTACGGCTTCGACGGATTCAGGGGCATGCCGAAACCAGACGTCCAGCTGGATCACCCCTACTTCTGGCACGAGGGGGCCTTCGCCGGCACGTCGAAGGAAGGAGTGCTCCGCTATCTGGCAGACAACCTCGGAAGCCTCGACGACATCGAGGTCGTCGAAGGCTGGTTCAGCGAGACACTTCCAGCCATGCGCGACAGGATTTCTCAGGTTGCCTTCGCACCCGTGGACTGCGATTTGTACAGCTACGGTCGATGTATTCGACTTCCTGTCGGACCGGCTCGTCAACGGTGCGATAGTCTACTTCGACGACTGGACGCACGAAGCGGGCACGGGCGAGTCGAAGGCGTTCTTCGAGTTCGCCGAACGCAACAGAGACAAGCACGCGTTCGAGCGGCTGCTGACGGTTTCGGATGGCGCAATGGCAGTGCGAGTCAGAAAGAGACAGCGGAGACAGGCAGGTGACGACCGCCGGACTGGCGCGGTGTCGGGATCAGGCGCGCCTGATCTGCTCCTGACGCCTGAGCAGTATCTTGAGATGTCGCGCAGGTCCGAGACTCGACTGTGACGTTATCCGCCAACACCGTGAGGGCTGGAATCCATCGCATGTGAATTGAGTCTGGCAGATACTTATTTCAAGGTGCTTCGTCTGGCGCTCGCTTCTTGAGTCACGTTAGCTCGCTACAGTCTTCCCAGCATGACCTCTTCTCGACTTTCCCGCTACCCCACGCTCTTTCGTTTCACATCGGCCGGCCTAATCCTGATGTGCCTCGGCACCTTTACGGCCGACCAGGTTTCGCATTTGTTTGAGGAGATCGAACCTTCCAAGAGCGGCATTACCTGGGTTCACGACAATGCCCGCTCCGAGAAACGATACCTGCCCGAAACGCTCGGACCGGGCTGTGCCTTCCTCGACTACGACAAGGACGGCTGGATGGATGTCTACCTGGTCAACTACGGGCCGTGTGATTTTTTCAAACCCGAGAAGCCCCTTCAGAGCGCACTTTACAGGAACAACCGGGACGGCAGTTTCACGGACGTCACCGCGAAAGCAGGTGTCGGCGGAAATTTCTTTGGAATGGGTGTTGCTGCCGGCGATTACGACAACGACGGCGATACCGACATGCTCGTGACCGCCTACGACCATTCGCCCATCCTGTACCGCAACAACGGCGATGCCACCTTCAGCGACGTGAGTTCGACGTCGGGCATCGTGACCACCAGTTGGACGACAAGCGCGGTCTGGTTTGACTACGACAACGATGGACATCTCGACCTGTTCCTCTGCAGCTTTGTCGACTACGGACTAAGCCGCCACGTCTTCTGCGGCGACAACAAGCTGGGACGTGCCTATTACTGCATTCCACGCGTCTTCAATCCGACGCCCAGCTACCTGTTTCATAGCAAAGGCGACGGCACTTTTGCGGACGTGAGCAAGTCGAGTGGAATCTCCAAGTCGCTGGGCAAGGCTTTAGGAGTAGTGGCGACGGATGTCAACAACGACGGGCTGATGGATCTCTTTGTCGCCAACGACACTGTTCAGAATTTCCTGTTTGTCAACCGCGGTGACGGCAAGTTCGAAGAAACGGGCTTGATGGCCGAAGTGGCTTATAGCGAGGATGGGCGCCCTCGTTCCGGGATGGGTGTGGATTCGGCAGACTTCAACGGCGACGGTTGGCCAGATCTGTTCGTCGCTAACGTCGATCAGGAGAAGTTTTCAATCTACCAGAATAACAAGGATGAGACCTTTCGCGACCAGGCCATGACGACTGGAGTGGGGCAGGCGACGTTGCTTCTCAGCGGCTGGGGACTGAAGTTTTTCGACTTCGACAACAATGGAGTAATGGATCTCTTCCTGGCCAACGGGCACCCGGACGATATGGTCGAAGTCAACATGACCAAAGTTACCTACAAGGAGCCCATGCTTCTGTTCCGCCAGGATAACCAGAAGTTCATCAACGTTTCGGCCGCCGGCGGGCCGGCGTTTGCTCGCCAATACCCGGCGCGTGGCATGGCCTTGGGTGATTACGACAACGACGGTCGCTATGACCTCCTGATCGCCAACAACGGCGAGCCTCCGCTGTTGATGCGGAACAACACCGGCAAAGAAAACCACTGGCTGGGTGTGCAGCTGGCAGGCACGCAGTCCAACCGTGGCGCCATCGGAGCGCGCCTGACATGGTCAGTCGGAGGCGTCAAGCACTCGCGGCTGAAGACATCCGGGGGCAGCTATCTCTCTTCACACGATCCCCGCGAGATCCTGGGTTTGGGAGCGGCGACCAAGGTCGATTGGCTTGAAGTGAAATGGCCCGGACCGGCGGGGAAGGTTGAGAAAATTACTGAGATGCAAATCGATCGGTACATTGTGATCACGGAAGGCAAGGGCCGAACGGATTGATAATTGTCGATTGCGGATTGTGGAATGGGGACGAAGGGGTAGAGTCTGGAACTAGAGACTTCGCCTACTTGGCTCGGCGAGGGCCAGGTGATTTGGGTATAAATCGGCCGCTCCTGTCACTCCTGACGGTAGAGCGATCATCTTCAAGCGCTGCTTCCGGACCAATCGTTTTGAGGAGCAGATTGACCGAATAGTTGTTGAGGCTCTGGCCAGCTTGAAGAGCTCACGGTGAGAGCGCGGTGGAGATCCTCTCCAACCCTCAGGACAAATTTCCCGGAATAGTGTTTGCCAGCGGTACGTGGCGGCAGTGGCTTGCGGTCTCGCCTCAGTGTCGCGATCCACTCATCGACAACCTCTGAGAGCTCCTGAAATACCTTGGTCTCATCGTCGCCATGCACTCCTCCCAGCATCACCCGGGCAGCGACCGATGTAACATTGATCCTCGATCCTCGTTGGACCATTCAACAATCTTCAGATAGCGATCTCGATGTTTCATTCGCTCGCCCTTATTGCCTCCATCTTCTCGACGTGAACAGTCTTCACGCCCTGATCTGTCTCCTGAATCATCAAAGCTGCGACCCCCGGCGCTGATTCGACGAGCTCCAGGCCACGATCCGGTCCCAGCACACTGATTGCAGTCGCCAGACCGTCGGACTCGGTTGCCGGTTGGGGCAATGACAGTGACACTACTTCGACCGGTGAGCGCCTTTCCAGTTCGTGGATCGATGATGTGCGAGTAGCGAATCCCACCGATCTCGACATACTGCTCAGCATCCCCTGAAGTGGAGACAGCCGCCTGGCTGAGCAGCAGCGGCTTAGGCTTGGTGAGACTGGGAAATCCATTTGTGGCGATTTCGATGGTCCAGCCTTCCTTTCCAGGGGGCGGCCCGCTCACCGCAATGTCTCCTCCCAAGGCTACCAGAGCGCTCTGAATGCCGCACTCTTTGAGCGACTTCAAGGCTTCATCGGCAGCGTAACCTTTGGCGATGCCGCCAAGGTCCAGCAGCATACCTGCTTTCATCAGCTCCGCAGTGCTGTCCGTGCTGTTCAGCTTCAAGTACTGGTATCCGGTGCGCTCCAGGGCATGGACCAGCTGTTCTGGGGAAGGTAACTCACGTTGGCGTCTGGCCCGCCGCCAAAGCCGGATGACGGGTCCAGCCGTGACGTCAAATGCTCCTTCACTCTCCCTTGCCAGCGCCTGAGCCTGAGAAAGTATCCTGGCCAGATGATGGCTTACTGCAATAGGCCCGCTGCCCGCCTGCTCGCACAGACGGCTTAACTCGCTGTCCGGAAGATAGTCGCTGAAGATGGCGTTCAGAATCTCGATGCGACCGAAGGCCGTGCGAAACGCCGCTGCTGCAGCGTCACGATGCGGTGCGTAGAGCACAATCCTGGCCAGCGTCCCCATGTGGGGCTGCGTCTCTTCAAAGCGTGCGAGTTCCGGATCGGAACTCAGCGCGCTGTTCCTAGTCACCAGCATAGCCAGTAGTAACAGTAGCGCAGACCCTCGCAGGATAAGTGTCTGCGGTTTTAGATCTTTGCGCACGGCAACCCCCGGCCTTCGAGTCCGCATGTTTTAGAAAGCAAGGTCTGCGCTACCTTCGCTGCAATCTTGCTCTGCAATCACGACCCAACAAACCGGTTGGAGCCGCAGGAACTCGGGTGTTACAATATCGCTTCATTCTTTGACTGTGATCGGCACGAGAGACCAGCCCTTGCCAAAGAATCACTCTCCATCTCATCCATTTTAGGTTAACTCTTGAGGAACTGAATTCATGAAATTGAAGTGCATACCTTCGGTTGGGGTTTTCGTTCTGACCGTCATGACACTCGGAGCGAGCCGAAGCAGTGTTTCTTTCGTTGCGGTGGATTCTCCCGCGAAGATGGAACTCTACGTTGAGACGATCCCTGGAACTGACCTCAAGTTCGAAATGGTGCCTATCCCCGCTGGAGTCTTCACCATGGGCAGCTCCTCCAGCGAACCAAAACGTGGAGAAGACGAAGGGCCTCAGCATGAAGTCAAACTTGGCTCGTTCTGGATGGCAAAGACGGAGGTGACGTGGGAAGAGTACGATTTGTTTGCATTTAGCCAGGATACTCAAAAAAAGAAGCAGCAAGGCGTTGAGGTGTCGAAACAGTCAGAGACTGAAAGGGCGGCAGACGCGGTAACGCGTCCTACACCTCCTTACGCCGACCCGACCTTTGGCCTGGGTCACGACGGCCAGCCCGCTATCTGCATCACCTGGCATGCCGCGATGGAATACTGCCGTTGGCTCTCGGCGAAGACGGGCAAGGTCTACCGCCTCCCGACCGAGGCGGAGTGGGAATACGCCTGCCGTGCAGGTTCTAAGACTGCCTATTCTTTTGGCGATGATCCATCTGGACTCAAAGACTATGCCTGGTATACAGACAACTCAGACGGTAAACTTCACAAGGTAGGTCAGAAGAAGCCCAATGCCTGGGGATTGCACGACATGCATGGAAACGCCGGGGAATGGTGTCTGGATCATTACGACAAGGCCTTTTACGCGACCTTTAAGCCAGGCATGCCAGCTTTGTCTCCAGTGTTGATGCCGACAGAGAAGCGTTATCCGCACGTGGTGCGCGGCGGTTCCTGGGACGACGAGCCTGCGTTGCTGCGATCGGCAGCGCGCCGTGCTTCTGAGGAAGACTGGAGCATGCTCGATCCGCAGCAGCCAAAAAGCATCTGGTGGCATACCAACGCCACGCAGGTGGGTTTCCGGGTGGTCCGCCCGCTGGAGGAACAGGAGAATCTGAAGGGCCTGCGATCGAAAATAATCAAGAATTGATCGTCGTCCAGGAAGAACACGAAGGATTGTGTCGTTCCGGTTTGTACTTCAGGCTGGGCGCGTTGCCTCAGGTGACCAGTGACGGTTTCGCTTTGCAAGTTATCTATTTCAAATCTGGAGGATTGACATGAATAAGGACAAATCGAAGGCTCGGAACTCACGCCGGGATTTCCTCAAGAACTCTGCCGTTGCGTTGGCGCTTCGATCGCAGCGCGACTTGGAGAAATCCCGGCAGTGCACGCCGCCGGGAGTGCTGAAATCCGAGTTGGGCTCGTCGGCTGTGGCGGCCGTGGGAGCGGTGCGGCCGATCAGGTGCTGAGAGCTGCGCCGGGAGTGAAGTTGATCGCCCTGGGTGATGCGTTTGCCGATCGGCTCGAGCCTTGCCATGCCCGATTGGTCGAGAAATTCAAGGATCAGGTGGATGTCCCGAAAGATCGCTGCTTTGTCGGCTTCGATGCCTACGAAAAGGTCATCGCCTGCGATATCAACTACGTAATTCTGGCTTCACCGCCTGGATTTCGGCCGGCGCACCTGAAGGCGGCGGTTGGAGCAGGAAAGCATATTTTCACGGAGAAGCCAGTAGCTGTGGATGGTCCAGGCATCCGCACTTGCCTGGCACTTTACGATGAAGCGCAGCGGAAGGGATTACATATTGCGGCCGGCACCCAGAGGCGTCATCAGAACAGCTACCTGGAAGCCATGAAGCTCATCCATGACGGGGCGATTGGGCAGATCGTGGCGGCGCGCGCTTACTGGAATCAGGGCCCCCTGTGGACCAAGGCGCGTCAGCCCGAATGGAGTGATATGGAATGGCAGTTGCGCAACTGGCTCTATTTCACCTGGCTTTCTGGCGATCACATTGTCGAGCAGCATGTTCATAATTTGGACGTCGTCAACTGGGCAATGCAGGCCCATCCCGTTCGGGCCGTCGGGATGGGCGGCCGTCAGGTGAGGACTGCACCCGAGTACGGCCACATCTTTGACCACTTTGCCATTGACTACGAATACGAAAACGGCGCCCACATGATGAGCATGTGCCGCCAGATTGAGGGTTGCGAAAACAGTGTGTCCGAGGCGCTGATTGGGACGAAAGGAAATGCTGATCTTGCTGATCGCAGGCGCTACTCAGTTAGAGGCGAGAAACCCTGGCAGTTCGCCGGCAAGGAAGTGGATTCGTATCTCCAGGAACACACCGACCTGATCGAGAGCATCCGCGCGGCCAAACCCTTGAATGAACTAAAGAATGTCACAGAGAGCACTTTGACCGCGATCATGGGTCGCATGTCCGCTTATACAGGAAAGGCCGTGACTTGGGACCAGGCACTCAATTCCTCTGAAGATCTCATGCCTACCCAGTTGACCTGGGGCAAGCTGCCAGTGCCACCGGTACCGACGCCTGGCCAGACACAGTTGGCTTGACATCTCCCTTCGGATTAGGAAGCGAGAGGTTCCCGCTATAGGGGGCGGCCTTCCGGTCGCCCCTGGTTCAGTTCGGCATTCGAACTTCGCGATTCGATCTATTTCAGGTGTTGCCGCAAGAAGGCCAGCGTGCGTGGCCAGGCGGCCTGGGTGGCTTTCA
Source organism: uncultured Acidimicrobiia bacterium (assembly GCA_963752385.1). Lineage (GTDB taxonomy): Bacteria > Acidobacteriota > Terriglobia > Versatilivoradales > Versatilivoraceae > CAVVYL01. Next base: position 104,490 of record CAVVYL010000036.1, read on the forward strand.
AGTTGGCTCCCTCGCGGCCGCTCTGGGCTCGCAGGAACCCGTGGCCGGCGCCCTTGTAGATCTCCACTTCATAGGCCTTGCTGAGCTTCTGCATCTCGGCTTTTGCCGGTTCGATGGTGGCGTTGACACGCGCATCGTCTTCACCGTATAAGCCAAGGACGGGAGCCTTCACATTGGCCAGGGCCGCGGCGTCGGGCGAAGTCCCGTAGTAGACAACGGCCGCGTTCAACCCCGGCTGCCTCGTCGCGTAAGCAAAGCTCATCATGCCCCCCCAGCAGTAACCGACCGTCGCAATCTTCTTGTTTCCTGCCGGAATTTTGAGAGCATAGTCTCGAACTGCGTTCAACCGAGTCACTGTTTCATCAGGTGTGAGGCCCCGCACCAGCTTCACGATGTCGTCGCGGCTTGCCACCGAGTCCGTGCATCCACCGTTTGGCCCTTTGCCGCAGATCAGGTCTGGAGCCACGCCGATGAATCCATCTTCGGCCAGTTGGTCGGCCACGCCGCGAATCCAGTCGCTCAGGCCAAAAATCTCCTGAATCACAATGACGACGGGAGCCTTCTCCTTTCGCTCCGGATAGACCACCCACGTTCGGATGGGCACAGAACTGCCCTCAAGCTTGACATCAACATACTCGCCATGACGAGGCGACTTTTCCAGAGTGGCTTTGGCATTCTCTTCTGCCGGCGGCAGCTTCTCGTCCACCGTGGTTGGTGAATTCGCTGTCTGCTGATGAAGCATGGCATGCTCGGCATGAACGTTAGCTTTGTCTTCAGCAAGCTGGGCTGCCGCGACGGTGAGCAAGGTCAAAGCGCCAACTAGCACGGCGGTTAGGTTCTTCATAGTCTGACTCTCCTGTTCGTGTTTATAAGACGAGGTTCGTGTACCTGGCTGCAAAAGTACAAATGTTGCGGTCTTTCTCTCGCCAAGGCGCAATGTCACCTGGAAGGACTTCAACCCCTATCAACCCTCTCATGCGAGCTCAACGGCCAGAGCCTCCCGGCTGAAGAGAACGCGGGCTGCTTGCGCCCTCGCGAGGGATTCTCTGTTCGCAGTTTGCGGCCGCGCTACTCCTTGAAACCAGCTTGGGTGAGATACTCACTCATCACGTTCGCAAAATGCGGAATGGCTACCTCGGGCTCTTCGATTTCCGGATGCCATTCGAAGCTGTAGAAGCCGCGGAAGCCGCTTTGACGATCGGAGCGCCAGGGTCGCAGCTGGCCAGAACAGTAATCCGGCGGCAGGCTGTAGAAAGCTCCGTCGGTTCAATTCTTTCATCCTTAGTGACCGATCCTATGGAAGCGGAACCAGCCGCACGCGCTCGTCATAGAGAGCGCCACCCTCGCCCAGGTCTGTCGTGCGGGCACGCAGCAGGACATTAGCACAGCGACCGTCCCGTAAATGCCCGCCCTTGGGAACGATTGCTACATCGCACCGCTGCCTCGAGTCATGGCGCAGGCGCACAGTCATCGAAGAAATAGACGATTCCAGCCTGCAGAGTGTCCCATCGCCGATGCCTTGAGCCGCTTCAGGGTGAACGGTAACGACGGCTGGGCCATCTTGGGGGACGGCCCAATGGGACGATTGCGACTTCTCTGTGGATAACGACATCAGCCAGAGCGGGTAGTGGGGATTGGATCTTTCAGAAGGAGGCCGCTCGGTCATCAAGTTTACCCTGCCTGTTGCGGTTGGGAACTTGCGATCGGCAAAGAGAACTTTATCTGGAATGGGATTGCGAACTGGCGCGGCCTCTAGGGTCTCTAGCGTCATGCCCCGGGGATTAAGCTTCGGAGCCACAAGCCGTTGCTTCCAATCCCTGGCGCTTCCCGCCATCACCTCGGAAAGTCCGACCCGCTCGGCGAGAGCCTGCATGATCTCAAGATCGCTCTTCACACCTTCGGGTGCGGGCACGATCGGCTGGGCCACGCCAATCCAGTGATGGCCGTAAGAGCCCAAAAGATCATCGGCTTCCAATAGCGTAGTCGTGGGCAGCACAAGGTGGGCGAGTCGAGCCGTATCCGTCAGGAAGGAGTCCACGACCACGACGAACTCGCGGGAGCCCAGCGCCCGGTGCGTGGTCTCCGATTCCGGCAGCATGGCCACTGGATTTCCGGCCGTCACCCAGACAGCCCGGATTGGTGGATCGCTCGCCCGCAGCACTTCCGGTCCAAAGAGAGGCTCACAGACAGTGCGTGGAGCAACCTTCGCACCCTGGATGAACGAAGTATCGAAAGCACCGCGCCGCTTGAAGTAGAAAGACACGCCACCTCCAGAAATGCCAATGTTACCCGAAATGGAGGAGAGCGCGTCCAGTGCCCGCACCATCCCGGCGCCATTGATCCGCCGGCCCATCCCCCAGCCCACAAGGATGGCCGTAGGTTTTCCGGGGCCTAGCCGGCGAGCCAGATCTTCAGCTGATTCCAACGCGACATCGGCTTGGGAACACCACTCGGCGGCGCTGTGTCGGCACGCCAGGCCCTGAAAGACATCCAGGTTGTCGCAGTAGTTTCTAGCTTCCGGATCAATCCAGTTCCGCTCGAAGAGAATGCGCGCTACCGCCATCGCCAGCGCGAAATCGCTCCCGGGGCGGGGCTGAATGTAGCGCTCACAGAAGTCGGCCGTCTTATGGTACACGGGATCGACCAGGACCACGCGGGCCCCCTTGCGCTTTGCGTCCATCAACACCGGCACCGAATGAGGGCTGGAAGTGAAAACGTTCTTGCCCCAAAGCAGGATGTTCTTGGAGTTCAGCAGGTCGAAAAGATCGTGACTTTCTCCTTCGCCGAAATCGAGTTCCTGGGCGGCATCGCCGCCTCCCGAACAGATATCGCCCCGCTTGATAGTCACCGGGCCAAACTTTTCGAAGAAGTAGTCGCAAAGATGTTTCAAGAGCCCGAGCGAGCCACCACTGCGGTAATGAAAGATCGCCGCAGGGCCCGATTCCTCCCTGATAGAAATCAGACGGTGCGCGGCCAGATCGAGAGCTTCGTCCCAGGAGATGGGTTGAAAGGTGCCATTCTGGCGCAGCAACGGCGTCGTCAGTCGTTCTGGGGAATACTGTGTCGTCAGGAAAAGACTGGTCCGGTAACAAAGGAAGCCCCGCGTGACTGGGTGCTCCTTGTCACCACGAATTCGGGTGATGCGTCCGTCTTCAACCGTTGCCACTATCCCACAGGCATCAGGACAGTCACGGTTACAAACAGTCTTGCGGGTCTCAATCATGGAACGGGAGTATAGCACTGCTAACTATCAAGGAACCATAGAATGGCTCAGGCGAAGCATTGGGTCCGACAGGCGATTCCAGATGTGGGTGGTAAGACCTCGGCTGAGCGGCCGTGCCTGGGAGCGCCCGCTTCCAGCGGGCTGCAGGCTGAAAGTCGGCACTCCCAGCAAGTCGCTCGATCCATGACTACTCCCGGTAATATTGCTCCGGTCGGGAAAATTGTGGACCCTAGAATGCGCAATTTTGGTATAGTTTATTTGGAGTCTATGCATCTGCGTGAGAACCTCGAGAATCTCACGAGTGTGGAGTCAAAATCATGGATAAGCGAAAGATTAAGTTTCTGATCGGGAGTTTAATCATTGTGGCCTCAATTGCCTGGTTGGGGTTCAGTGGCTTTGACGAAAGCTTGGCTTACTACAGGACGGTCGACGAGCTCAGGCTGATGAAGGGCGATGCCTATGACAAGCGTTTGAGAGTGGCCGGGAACGTGGTTGCCGGGAGTATTGAACGCTTGCCGGGCGCGGTCAAATTCAAGCTGGAGCAGAAGGGCGATACTCTGCCGGTCAGCTACGTTGGCAAGGATCTCCTGCCGGACACCTTTAAGGATGGCGCCCAAGCTTTGGCGGAAGGGCACCTCACTCGCCATGGTGAATTCGAGGCTTCGAAGATCCAGGCGAAATGCGCTTCCAAGTATGAAGCAACCTACAACACGAAGGAAGGCAAGAGTTAGGCGTCTGTCGGTTGTCCACCGTTCGCAGCGATAATCCTCAAGGTGATAGCGGACAGCAAACCTCCCATACCCTCCATCACTTAGCTCGATAAGCGAAGGACTTCGATTATGCTTGCCCTTGTGAGTGACTTTGGCCAATTTTGCATGCTGTTTGCTTTTTGTCTCTCGGCTTATGCCGCGGGTTCCTCCTTTCTAGGCGGAAAGCTCGGCAACCGGAGGCTGGTCGTCACCGCGGAGCGTTCAGTAATAGCGGTGTGCGCTCCTGGTCACACTGACCGTGGGCACGCTTTGGTATCAGTTGCTCAACAGCAATTTCGGCCTCCAGTTTGTTGCTCAGAACAGCAACCGGGCCATGCCCTGGTATTACAAATTCGGAGCCCTCTGGGGCGGCCAGGAGGGGTCTCTCGTTTTCTGGTGTTGGATTCTGTGTCTCTTCTCCACGGTCGCGGTGGTTTTGAACCTGAAGAAGAACCGGAACCTCATGCCGTATGTCGTTTTTGTCATCTCGCTGGTCACGACCTTCTTCTTGCTCGTCAACAACTTCGTTGCCAACCCGTTCGATATGATTGGGGTGATCCGGCCGGGTGGGGGTCCTGCGACGCCCTTTACACCAATGGACGGGCGGGGACTTAATCCCTTGCTTCAGTATTGGGCGATGGTTATTCACCCTCCGATTCTCTACATGGGCTACGTCGGTTTCACCATTCCGTTTGCGTTTGCCATTGCAGCCCTGATTACGCGCGATCTAGATGAAGATTGGATTCGTACCACTCGCCGTTGGATGATGGTGCCCTGGTTGTTTCAAGGTCTGGGCGTTCTTCTCGGAGCCAAGTGGGCCTACGTGGTCCTGGGTTGGGGCGGTTATTGGGGCTGGGACCCGGTAGAGAATGCTTCACTGATGCCGTGGCTAACGGGAACGGCTTTTCTCCATTCGGTGATCATGCAGGAACGGAAAGGCATGATGAAGGTCTGGAACATGGTGTTGATTCTTTCCACGTTCCTGCTTTGCATTCTGGGAACGTTCCTCACGCGCAGCGGCATCGTTTCCTCTGTTCACGCTTTTGCTCAATCTCCTATCGGACCGTACTTCTCGAGTTTTCTTCTGCTCATGATCTCGCTTTCGCTATACCTGCTGTTGACGCGGTTGGATTCGCTGAAAAGCGAAAACCGGCTGGACTCGGTCGTGTCGCGCGAAAGCAGCTTCCTGTTTAACAATCTGATTCTGCTGGCCTCGATGTTTGCGGTTTTGTGGGGCACGATTTTCCCGATCCTCACGGAGTACCTGGTGAATGAGAAGCGAACAGTCGGCCCTCCTTTTTACAACAAGGTCAACATCCCCATCGGCCTTTTCCTGCTCTTCCTGACGGGGGTTGGGCCGCTGCTGGCGTGGCGCAAGACCTCGATGCAGAGCCTGAGGCGGAACTTCACCATTCCAACTCTGGTGGCTCTGGCCACCGGAGTGGTGTTCTTTGCGTTTGGCATGCGCCATTTCTACTCGACCATGTGCCTCATCCTTTGTGTGTTTGTGATGGGCACGCTCATCGCCGAGTTTCATCGCGGCGCCCGCGCCCGGCGCCGTCAAGGCGAGAGTTACTGGGAAGCTTTGTGGATACTGACGTTCCGCAACACGCGGCGTTACGGCGGTTACATCGTGCACATGGGGATGGTGTTCATCTTCGTTGGTTTCGCCGGAGCGGGTTTCAATCAAGAAGCCCAAAAGGAACTGGTGCCCGGGGAGAGTATCAGCATTGGAAGCTATTCCCTGACACTCGAACAGGTGAAGAACGCAGACAATTCGAACTATGCGGCTGCCGTAGGGATCATGACCGTTTACAGGAACGGGACGCTGGTCGACACTCTGCTACCCGAACGGCGTTTCTATCGCTCCAGTGAGCAACCAACGACGGAAGTAGCGCTGCGTTCCGGATTGAAGGAAGATTTGTATGTGGTTCTGGCGGGATTCAATCCAGACAACAATAAGGCTATCATCCACGCTTATCTGAATCCGCTGGTCAGTTGGATCTGGATTGGGGGCTTGGTTTTCATGCTTGGGACGATGATCTGCCTGATGCCGGACAAGCATGAGAAGGCCTTACACAAGGCTGCGGTTCCGTCTGAGGTTGAGGAACTGGCAAAGGCGTGACGCAAGGTCGTTGCTTGAGCGTCTGGTAGGGAGCCAAATGAAACATCGAGTCTTGATCGAGCAGGATGAAGATGGCACGCACGTTGCTGAGGTTCCTTCATTGCCCGGCTGCGTTTCACAGGGACGGACCCGTAAGGAAGTCCTGGACAACGTTCGCGAGGCCATGGCAGCTTACTTGGAAAGTCTGCAGAAACACGGTGAAGCCGTGCCACCACCTATTTCTGAAGAGATTATCGAAGTCCAGCCGTGAGCCGCCTACCCAGCGTCTCTGGTCTTGAGGTGATCAGCCTTGAAGAAGATTGGATATGAACAGGATCACCAGCGGGGAAGCCATCGTGTTGCGCAAAGCGAAGCCTCCTTTTCGTCGAATCGTCGTACCAAATCACGATGAGATTGCGAAGGGCACGTTTCGAGCGATTATCCGTGAAGCGGGGCTCATGGTTGGGGAATTCAAGAGTCTCTTATGAACAGCGGAGTTTGGGGTTGGCGAGTGCTCTCTTTCTGGGGTCTTACACGGATTATAGTCGTAATTCTTTCACTCCATCTGCCTGCGCTCCTCCTCGCCCAGGTTTTCCCCCCCGAAGTCAAGAAAGCCTCGGAAGCCTTCGTTTGCCAATGCAACTGTAATCATCAGCTCTCAGCTTGCGGGATGGTGAACTGCGGTTCTGCGACGCCGCTTCGCCAGGAAATCGCGGAGCATCTGAAAGAAGGCAAAACCCAGCAACAGATCGTGGGAGCATTTGTGGCGAAATATGGCAAAGTCATTCTGAGCGCTCCCACAACGCAGGGTCTCGATCTGGCGGCGTGGATAACTCCTTTCGCCGTGTTGGTGCTGGGGCTGATTCTAGTCTTCGTGGTCATCAAAGCCTGGGTGCAGCGGCGACCGGCTCTGGCACAGGCTGGCGGGAAGGCGATTTCGATACCCGAGACCTATCGCGAGCGTATGGAAAGGGAGTTGAAGGACTTCGAACCGTGATTCCTCTTTCCACAAGGAGAGCTGTGTCGAACAGACCGTTGGTTATCAAGGGCGACAGCCCTTGACGAGACTCCGCCTTTCTACTCTGGCGAGGCCAGAGTTTTGTCCCGCCTGGCAAGGGGGACGCTGCGCCTTTTGCAGTAGGGCGTCGGAAAGGATGAGACCCCTCTTTATCTCCCCTTATGCGCGTCGCAAGGGAGGAGAGACTCGTTCTCGACGTGATAGGCTCTTATCAGGTACGAGCGCGATGCTCTAGAAGAGTTCTCCAATGACTTCTCTAATTATTATCTGTGCCCTACTCACGGCAGCCACGCTCCTCTTTATCTTTCGCCCGCTGTTGATCGGCACTGGAAGCCCTTCCCTTGTGGATCTCCAGGGATCACCGAGTTCTCTGAAGCGCCTCCTTCGCAAGAAGGAGACGCTCTACGAAAATATCAAGGACCTGGATTTCGAGTACAAGATGGGCAAGCTCTCAGACGACGACTATCAACGCTTGCGAGATGACTACACTCGCGAAGCCTACGCGGTAGTTCGGGAAATAGAGAAGATCCAGCCGGAAGTCCTGCAGAGGACCGGCCAGCCGCAGGTCGTGGCAGTTCTCAAGGATGAAAAGAAGTCCAAGAAGTAGCCGTCGGTTCCGATTGGGCGCCAATACTAGGGTGAATGAACTCTTCAATTCGTAGGTTCTTCGAAGCGCACTTCCCTCCACTACAAATTTTGCCTTTCACTTTCTGGCTCACCTGCCTGTTGTTTCCGCTTTCGGCACTGGCTCAACGGACTCTGCAGGGCCGTCTCGTCAACGGAACAACCGGAATGCCGGCCGGCAATGAGCGAGTGGAGCTGCTCACCCTTAGCCAAGGGATGAATTCCAACGCTGAGACGACGACCGCATCCGACGGGTCCTTTCGATTTTCGCTGCAACAGAACAGCAGCTCACCCCATTGGCTGCTGCGTGCGATCCACCAGGGGGTCAACTACAATTTATCTGTTTCCCCCAGCCAGGATTTGTCGCAGCCCGTGACACTGACGATCTACGAGACCACTGCCTCCGCCGCCAACGTTAAGGTCTCGCTACCGCTCATGCTGGCCCAGGCAAGCGGCAATCTGCTACATGTGCAGCAGCAGTATTTGCTCACGAATAGTACACAACCACAGCGGACCTTCGCCTCCCCAGGTGGAACCTTCGCTTTCGACACGCCGGATCGGGACCTCCTGGACGAGTTAACCGTTTCGGTGGTCGGCCTTGCGGGAATTCCCTTGCCGCAGGAACCCAAGCCACGTCCGGAGGGCGGGTTTGGCATCAACTACCCAATGAAGCCAGGAGTAAATGAAGTTCGGGTTTCGTACAAGGTGAAATTCGCTTCCAATCAGCGGGACTTCAAGCACAAGCTTGCCTACGGTTCCGAATCAACCCGGATTCTGGTGATGCCGGCTACTCTTCAGGTTTCCGGCCCTGGTATTCAAGCCTCCGGCAGTGATTCTCGAACTCAGGCAGCAATTTACCAGGCGAGCTCCATTGCCAAAGGGGGGATGCTGCAGTTCAAACTGGTTGGTGATGCTCCCACTATTTCGGATGAAGGCGAGCACGGACCAGGCGATGGGCACGATCACGAAGAGCCTCAAGTCCAGGTCGTTCGGCTTCCCAACCGAGTTTTCGAACAGCGGTTCTTCATTCTGGGCGGATTTGCTGCACTGTTCGCCGCCGCTATTCTGTTCGCGATCCGACGAAAGACCGCCAGCAGCGCCAGGATCAAACGCCGAAAGTAGAATGGCCCCGTATCCTCTCGCCGGGCCGCCGAGGGCATTTTCCAAGCGGCTTTCTGGATCATCCAGTCGCTTCGGTTAGCCTTTTTTATGGAGCGCACCAAACAATGAGACGCGCTGGCCCAGCCTCCCGCTCGATTCTCTCTGCGTCTCCGCGCCTCTGCGGTCAATGAGAATGCGAACTCAACTGCAAACCCCAGCAGTTCGTGTTGAAAACGTGGAGAAGTGGTTTGGCCGCACCAGCGCACTGCAGGGCGTGAGCCTTACAGTCCAGTGTGGGGACTTCGTCGTCTTTCTCGGCCGGAATGGTGCTGGCAAGTCGACGCTGCTGCGCGTTATTGCGCGCATCGTCAAGCCCAACTCCGGCAAGGTGGAGGTTTGCGGGGTCGATGTTCTGCGCAATCCTGAGGCGGGGCGGGAACGGCTTGGTTTTGTCGCTCACAGCAGTTACCTCTACCGCAATTTGACGGCTTTTGAAAACTTGCGATTCTTCGCTGGACTCTATCGCCTAAGGGAACCGGGAGATCGCGTCCAGCTGGCCTTGAGGTGGGTAGGCCTGGAAGAAAGCGCCCATCGGCGGGTTCATGGATTTTCGCGCGGCATGCAGCAGCGGCTTTCGATTGCGCGCGCGACGTTGCATGATCCCGACATCCTGCTGCTGGACGAGCCATTTTCCGGACTCGATCTCGAAGCATCCGAGCTGCTCGGCCAATGGCTACAGAGTTTCGTTGCCAACGGAAAAACTGTACTGATGGCCACTCACGATCTGGAACAGGGACTCCGCGGGGCCAATCGCTGGGCACTTGTTGACCGCGGCAAGATTGCGCGTGAGCTGGAAGGGGCAGACACCGTGGTTCGCGAGCAGTACAAGCAGTTTCTGAAAGAGAAGAAGCATGATTTTTCTTAGACAGGCGGGCGCGATCTTCTGGAAGGACGTGCTCATCGAGCTCCGCACCAAAGACGTGCTGACGTCGATGCTTCTCTTTGGACTGCTGGTCATCCTGATGTTTCACTTCGCCTTCGAGCCTGACAGTCTGGAAACCGCACGCTACGGTCCCGGACTCCTTTGGATGACGTTTATTTTCGCCGGCATGCTGGGCATGAATCGGGCTTTCACGAGTGAGCGCGAAAATGATTCGCTGCAAGGTTTGATGTTGGCGCCCATCAGCTGGGGCGCCATTTATCTCGGAAAAATGCTGGCCAGCCTCTTGTTTATGCTGATTGCCGAAGCAGTCATGCTGTCCTTCTTTGCAGTTTTTTTTAACTTTGATTTGTTGCCGCGACTGGGGTGGATGTTGACCATCTCGCTGCTAGGCACGCTTGGATTCGTTTCGGTGGGAACGATTGTGGCTGCCATATCCATGAACACCCGCATGAGTGAAGTGATGTTGCCGATCCTGTTACTGCCGATTGCGCTGCCCGTGGTCATCGCTGCGGTGGAGTCGACGGCGGCGATTTTCACCGACCCGCCCGGGGAAGGTCTGGCCTTTTGGGTCAAGTTCCTGGTAGTCTTCAATATCATCTTCGTGACGCTGCCGCTGCTGCTGTTTGATTTTGTTTTGGAGGAGTAGGCAAGTGGTTAGCGAAAAGAATCGCCAGTTGGCTAGGAAACAAAGAAGCGTGGAAGGGTGAGGATGGAATTCTGGAATGGTGGCATACCAGGGTTCCCCGTCTCGTGATCATTCCATCATTCCCTCACTTCCCATTATTCCATTTTTCATTCCATCTTTCCGGTTGTCAGTCACTGTTCGCTCCCTGAGGTGTTCCGTGTTACCGAAATCACCCTTAGCTTGGCTGACCTTGATCGCGATGCTGGCGGCGCTTTACGGCATATTTCTGTATGCCCCCACCGAATCGACTATGGGTGAGGTGCAGCGCATCTTCTACTTTCATGTGTCTTCTGATTGGGTGAGCTTTCTGGCGATGTTCTTCGTATTCTTCTACAGTCTGCGCTTTCTGGCGAAGCGAGAGCGGGATCTCGACATCAAGGCGGCGTCAGCGGCTGAGGTCGGCGTTGTGTTTTGCACGATGGGAATCCTCACTGGCATGTTATGGGCCAAGCCCGTTTGGGGCATCTGGTGGACTTGGGATGCCCGGCTTACGTCGTTTTTCGTGCTCTGGCTGATTTACCTGGGATATCTGATGCTGCGTCGTTTGGTGGAATCGCCCGAGCAGCGGGCTCGGTTGTCGGCTGTTTTCGGGGTTCTGGGCGCCGTGGATGTTCCGATTGTCTACATGTCGAATCGCTGGTGGCGTACCCAACATCCACAACCGGTGATTGCCGGCGGTGATGGATCCGGCTTGGACCCGCAGATGAGGCTGGTGTTCTTCATTACGCTGACGGCTTTTACGTTCCTTTATTTCTACCTGTGGCGAGTCCGCTGCGATCTGGAGCGTACTCAGGAAACCGTGGAGACTCTGCAGCGTCAAGCTCAACTCCGGGAGGCCTAATGAGTTTTCTCTTCGCCGCCTATTCTGTTATCTGGGTTCTGCTGTTTGCTTACATCGTCAGCATTGCCCGGCGCCAGAAAAGAGTGCAAGACGATCTGGCTCAGGTGCAGCAATGGCTGGATCGGACTCAGAGAAAGTAGTCCCAGGGGCCGCCGCGAAGGAGCGGCGCTTGGAATGCGCCTCTGCGCGGTCGATTCACTCTTGAGGTTGGACTCCCGCCCGATGACTCAGCGAACCCGCTTTGGTCTGGCAGTGCTGGTCAGCTTCTTTGGCTTCACTCTGGCTCACTGCACAACAACTCCACCGAAACCCATCCAGACTGAAGGTGCCGTCAGAGAGATCAAGGTAACGGTGAAAGATCAGTACTCCCCTGAAAGAATCGTCGTCAAGAAGGACCAGCCTGTTCGTCTCGTCTTCTATCGCGACGACGGCTCCGAGTGCACGGCTCAGGTCGTCTTTCAGGATTTCCAGATCAGGAAAGATCTTGCGGTCAGAAACGAAACTATCGTCGAGCTGACTCCGCACCAAGAAGGAGATTTCACCTTCGCCTGTGGAATGGACATGATGAAGGGGAAATTAGTGGTGGAGCGGTGAAATGTCCTCGTTAGCTAGCTCTCACGCATGGATAGCCGTCCCAGTCGCTAGCTCGACGGAATTCTCGCAGCAGCCGCTCCAGCTCCAGCGCGGTGTTGCGCGGCACGAAGAATGAAATGACGGCCTGGGAGCGCAGTTATCCTTGGGGCAATCGCAGCAGCATCCTCGTCTTGGCTTGAGCGCCGGGAGGAGGCAAGGATGCTTGTGCTTTCAGGGATTTCAAGGGGGATTTGGCCATGACGCAAACCACCGAACTACAAATCGACGTCCAGGAGCATGGCGCCAATCAGCAGACCCTGAACAAGCGATTGTTCATGCAGCTGCAAGTCTTTGGAGGATGCCCTCGCGCTGAGGAGCTCGTGCAGGCCCTTCGTCCCAGTGGGATCGAGGGTGTGCTGTATCGGGACTTGAGCGATCCAAAAGGCGTCGGGCTCTTGACCATGAGCGAGGATCCGGTGTTCTTTGTGACCCGTCTTCGAGATCTGCTCAATAGCGATCCATTTCGGCAGTTGATTCACAAACCGGAGTTCACCATGATTGGCCGGACCTACTCCTCAGGGTACGAGCCGGACCTGGAGGATTGGCTGCTCAACAAGCCCAAGCGCGCTAGCTGCAATCCAGAATGGCCCTGGGCCATCTGGTATCCACTGCGCCGCTCCGGTGCCTTTGCGAAGCTCACGCCTCAGGAGCAGAATGCGATACTTCGTGAGCATGGGATCATTGGACGAGCCTACGGCGATGCCGATCTGGCTCACGACATCCGGCTGGCCTGCCACGGCTTGGACGCCCACGACAACGATTTCCTGATTGGACTTGTGGGCCGTGAGCTGCATCCACTCTCGCACATCGTCCAAACCATGCGGAAGACTAAGCAGACCTCGGAGTTCATACAGACGTTGGGACCCTTCTTTGTTGGACACGCGTTGTGGCAGGCTGAAAATCGTGGATAGAGGGCGGAGGAGTGCAGCGGTTATCCTCGATCCCCATCTGATCCTCAATCCTCGGATCGTCAATTGGCCGCGTATCCCTGGATCTCCTCAATCTCTCCATCTTCAATCCGGATGCGAAACTCGATAGGCTGGCAGCAGACCTGGCAGTCTTCAATATATTCTTGATCTCCAGCACTGATGTCGACAAAGAGATAGAAGGTTTGAGAGCAATAAGGACAGACTACCTTTCGGGTTTGTTCCATGCGAATGTCTTCCAGCCTACAGGCAAGACCTCTTCATTTTTGCGGACCATTAGGCACAATAGCCCTGGTCGTTTTCCTCATTTGTTCTCCCGCCTCTTTCGGAGAGGAACTGCTCCGAGTACCTTCGCCGGCCCCGGCGCCACAAAGCAGCACAGTGTCGGAAGACAGCTTCGGTTGGAACCAGTTTATCAGCGAGGTCAGCCGACGGGCATTACAGTTTACGGAGGATCTTCCAAATTTCATCTGTGCTCAGACAACGCGTCGTTATTTCAATGACACAGAAACCGGTGGCTGGCAGCTCGACGACATCCTTGAGGCCGAGCTCAGCTTCAACGAGAGAAAGGAAAGCTATTCCAAAGTCCGAGTGAACGGGCGCGAGAGCGCCAAGCGTTTCGAGTCCTTGGGCGGGACGCTGTCGGTGGGGGAGTTCGGCAGCATCCTGCGTGCCCTTTTCTCGCCCGAGGCGCGAGCAGCGTTTCGGAAGGAACGAGAAGAAAACCTGACAGGCAAGACTGTGGTCGTGATTGCTGCGTTTTCGGTACCTCAGGCGAGTTCTCAGTGGACCTTGTCATTCAAGAACACGCACTCTCTGAAAGTGGGTTATCACGGCTGGATTTGGATCGACTCAGCCACTCGTCAAGTCCTCAAAATAACCCAGCGAACGGAAAAACTTCCGGCCGGTTTCCCAATTGCTTATTCCGAAACCACGACAGAGTACGGTTCTGGATTCATTCGAGGTCTCGAGAGCCAGGAGTTCTTGCTCCCGCTCAAAGCGGAACTGATCATTCAGGAAGCCCAGCCGCGCCGCGTTACCCGCAACCTGATCGCCTTTCGCGACTTCCGGCGATTCACGGCGGAAGTGAAATTCCCGCAGAACTGAACACGAGTCTAGACTCAACCGATTGGTGCAGACGAAGCTCTCGCCAGTGGGCTCGGTGTCTCGGTGGTATTCATTGGTTGCGCCTTCGCCGTCAAAAGTCCTTCAAAAGTTCCCGAGAGGGCATGATCCTGCGTGGCATTGGGCTGTTGCGCATGAAGAATCCGGTCATCGAGGAACGGCGAAGGCTGCCGTGAGTGGAGCGCATCGTGACAAGTTTTTCGAAGAAGGCGCTCCCGTAGTGATATCCGTCCTTGAAGCTCACCAGCACGTTGGCACGGTTGCTGACGTGGTTTGTCACCCCCAGATAGAGTGCGTTGACTGCGTCGGCATATTCGTGCTCGGCTGTTAGGTCGAACCAGGCATCGGAGGTCGCATAACCCTCCGCATCGAGCATCCGCCGCTGTGACATCGTCTCCAGAATCGGTTTTAGCGCCAGCGGATCTGCCCGCAGAGCCTGGTACTTGAGCCGCTTTCCACCCTCGACTGCGACGATGCTGGCTGAGCCGGTTGCCGAAACCACCCGCACCGCCCCACGATCGACGTAGGTGGCGAAATCGACCCCCTCCATCTGAGGAAGGAGTTCAGCCAGCCGTTCCGTATTTTGGGCTTGAGAGTACATGGCCATAGCTCCCACCAGTCCGAAGCCTGGCACAACGACACTTTTTTCGTCCTTAATCGCAGACTCGACTCGAAATCCGTGTTGGGACAAAAAGCCTTCCAGGTTCACCCGCCGGTTGGTAACTTGACTGTTACCGTGGTCGGAGAAGACGACGAAATCCACCTGACCATCCTCCTGGATAAAGATCTGTCGCAGGAGATGATCGACTTCGAGGAGATATTTCCGGAAGTCTTCGCGGCTCATGATGTGACAGATAGAATCGGTAGAGCAGACATGCGACTTGTAAACCGGCGACCTGCTCGCAGAGTAGCGCTTCAGAAAACGCCCCAAGTCTGCGTGGAAAGTTCTCACTGGAAGCAAGTAAGCAAGCCCTTTGAAGATGCCGGGCTCGTCATAGTCCAGAACATCCAGGTAGGGCATCCGTACCTTGGAAACCGTACTGGCCGCGCCGCCGGCGATGCGGTTGCGCTGCAGGTCGAAATAGAGGTTCTCGTAACCGGGGACCTTGCCAGCATGGAGCACATCTGTTAAGGCAACGTCGCTAAGCGAAGGAAAGACACTGATCAGCTTTCCTGGTCTGGAAAATTCCCGAAAGTATCCTTCTTCCCAAAGTGCTCTCATGTCGTCATAGGGAACGCCGTCCAGACAGACAGCCAGCTTGCGTCCCGACCCAGGTGCAGAGGCCTCTGAAAGACTCAGCACTTTGGTTTCGGGGTTGCCGAACTCTAGCCGATCGACTCGGCCGTCAGAGTTGGTGTCTCGCTCTACGATCTTGCCGTGCGTCGGACTGGTCAGGTGCCAGGTGTCAATCAGGCCATCGCCGTTGCTGTCAAGTTTTTCGCTCACTCGAACCTGGAACGGCACGGGACGGCCCCAGAAAAGGACACTGTAGAGAGCCCCGAGGGAAAGCAGCGCTGAAAAAAACAACATGAAGGATTTACGGCTCATGCGGCGAGCAAGATTGGTCTGGTATGGACCTCCGACCGGGGACACCACTGAACGACTCATTTAGAGCGTCTCTTAGAGCCCAGCGGGAAGGCGCAGGCTAAGTACTGTTTTTCACACAGTAACGAACTCGCTTCGAAGAGGCGAAAGGCAATAGCCCCGTGCCGTCAGGACGGGGATCCTAGCCAGGACACCGCAGGCAGCTCCGAAGGAGCAACACCCTGTCTGTCGCGGCCCTCCAGTCCTCAAATCGGTGACCACCTGTTCCCACTGCCCTCATCGGCGTCGCTACTCCCTGTCGGTTCTTCGAACCTCACCATCGTGATCTTCGTAAGATTGAGACGTCACCGTCATTACGAGCAGCAATACTGAGCGTGGGCAGGAACCCTGCCTCATGCGGGCCAACGTAGCCAGAGCCGAATTCCGGCTCGATTCCTGCCCTCATTTTCACGGAGCCGACATTCTTCGGGTGCTCCGGCCGGACCGATCAGACATGTTCTTGGTCCGTAGATCGGCTCCGCGGGACGACCAGCGACAGAGCGTCTTCCTCAATTGTAAACCTCTGCGGCAAACTCCCCATCAGTTCCCCGTCAACTTGAACCTGAACTTCTGGCGGTCCTAGAGCCTCGACGCTTTGCCCGCTGAGGACTTTCACGTCGGGTAAACGGCTGTGGCGGCCCATCATAGCCTGGCTCAGATAATACAAGTAACGCCAGCGATTGAGGCTTTGGAAGAGACAAATTTGGAATTGATTTGAAAAGAGGTCAGCAGTCGGCGTGAGCTGAAAAGATCCTGCGTAGTTTTTGGCTTTGCTGACAATGGCAAAGGTTCCGCGATAGGACTCGCCGTCTACCTTCAGATCGAACGGCGCAAAATGATATTTCACGACCTGCTGGAATCCGGTAAGCCAGAACGCCCCCTCTCCCAGGTACCGTTTCAGCCGCGAACTCAGCGCTGCGATAATACCGGCATCCGCGCCAACTCCGGCCATTAGAATGAAGAAACGAGACCCAACCTTTCCCAGGGAAATGCGGCGAATGGCACCATCCCTTATGAGGGCCGCACAGCGTGAGAAGTCGCTCGGCAAAGCCAGTTCCCTCGCCAGCACGTTAGCCGTGCCGCCTGGGATGACCAGGAGCGGCACGCGCGAACCAGCCATTCCACTGATCACTTCGTTGGCTGTTCCATCGCCACCACAGGCGATAACCAGCTGGCAATGCGCAGCGATGGCCCGCCGAGCCAAATTGCTGGCATCCTGCGGGCCAGCCGTTGGTGAAACCTCCACCTTGATCCCCTCGGCAGTCAAGGGGTCAAGGACCTGCCGCAGCTTTCCGGCTTGATCCCCACGCATCCGGCGAGCCACCGGATTGAAGATAAGCGCAGCTTTGCTAATCTGCGGCAGCGTTGTGGGCCACGGCGATACGCGACTTTCGATCTTGCCCTTCTCCCTTCCCAGGCAATCAGTTGCAGGCCTCAGTCTATGGAGCCTCATCAGCGAGTTCAACTCTTTTGTGTCTTTCCGGCTAATCCCCGTGGCCATGTGCTCTTCAAGACAGACAAGATCGACGGTCGTGCCGGAACAACCGCTGTGGCTCTCTGCGGGTCTTGATCGGCGGAATTTGACCGAATACTGAACTCTGTCGCCAGCAAGACGCACTAATACCGAGCCACTCCTGGATAGGGAGTCTTTAGAAAACTTTTTGCCCTTTTGTGGGAGTTTTCGATGTCCATCAAACCGAGCACGGTTTGGTAGTCGGCCACGGCCGACTGTCGCTGGCCTTTGAGGTCCCAGGCGAAAGCTCGCAACAGGTGCACCCTGGAGAGCAGTGGGACATCCTCGAGCTTCATGTCAAGAACCTGATTGAAACTGGACATGCAATCATCCAGCACCCCCTTTTCCAGCTCCAGACGACCTTTTTCGTAAGTTGCCTGTGCCGTCGCGAGACTGCCACGCTCGTGACCGCTGGGTCGATTGAGTAGGGCCGTCAGAAATCGAATACCTTCGTCCAATTTCTGCTCTCGCACATAGGAGTCCGCCAGCCAACTGATGAAGACTGGATTGCTTGGATACTGTTCAATGAGCTCGGTCACCAACTGCCGATACTTTTCAAAGTGCTTCTCATTGTAATAGGCGCCGAGGAGCACCATCTTGGCTTCGGTCTGGCCATACTCTCCCTTCTGGGCCACTTTCTGAAGCTGTTCTATTCCTTTGTCCTTATCGCCGCCCTCGGTGAACATCCAGGCGATGAGTTTGAGGGCCACGGGCAAGGATCCGGCGACGTAGTTATACGCGCCGATGCCGATCAGGCAGTCGACGTAGTTCGACCTCAGCCCGTAGGCGAGCTTGACGTAGCCATATCCCTTCAAACCAGCCCGCATCGCGCGATAATCGTTCCGGGTGATATAGATATTATAACGTGTCCGGTTGCCATACGCGGCAGCCGTGTAGAGCTGGGCGTAGAAGTCGCTCCCGTTCCGCTTTACCAACTGCTGGCCCTTTGCAATGGCCTCATCGGTGTAACCCTCAAAAGTGGTTTGCAGACTCTTGTCCTTGCTTCGAAGCGCCCGCCACCAGACGACTTCGGCCTTATGCATAGGCCCGACAGGATGGTCCGGGAACCTCCGCGTAAGCTCATCAAACTTTCTCTCCGCGGACTCGAGGTCGTAACGGTACATGTCGTCCAGGGCGCTTCTCAGCAGGCGATCAACATCTGGTGTCATCTCAAATGACGTCTGGGCAAGGATCGGCCGCGCCCGGAAAAGTAGGATGATCAGCAAGAGAGTGACAGCTTGTCTGGGAAGGCCAGAACGCATCATCAACATGATTTGGAGTGAGCTTCCGCTGCGGTGTCCTCTGACCACTGCTCGGACTAATACCTACCGCTCAATCCCAAGCTCGCGCAGCTTTTGTTGCAGGCTTTGGCGGTGCAGGCCGATTTGTGCGGCCGTCCGGCTGACATTGCCATGGTTTTGCTGCAAGCGTGCTGAAATGTAGTCAACCTCAAATTGTCTCTTGGCGTCTTTGTAGGGCAACGCAAGAAGTGCCTCGCGACTGCGTGGGTTTTCTTGACTTCCTGGGCCTGTGAACTGAGCCCGTGAACGGACTTCGGCGGGCAAATCCGCAGCCTGGATTGTGCCCGACCGATTCAACACCACGCATCCTTCAATCACGTTGCGCAACTCGCGAACGTTTCCCGGCCAAGAGTATCCCTTCACACAATCTAATGCCTCAGGGGACAAGATCATTTCATCTTTCTTGTGACGGACCGCATACAGGCTCAGAAAGGACTGGATGAGCAGGGGCAGATCCTCACGAAGCTGCCGCAAGGGCGGAATCTCCAGCATCACCACCTTCAGACGATATAGCAGGTCCTCCCGAAACCGGCCGGCCTCCGTCTCGGCTTTTAGATCCTTGTGGGTGGCACTGATGATCCTGACGTCACAGGAGATACTGGCAGTGCCACCGAGCCGTTCGACCTTCCTTTCTTCGATCGCGCGAAGTACTTTGGCTTGGGTCAGCGCGTTCATATCGCCGATTTCATCCAGAAAGAGAGTGCCGCGGTGGGCGAGTTCAAACCTTCCTTTGCGTTGTTCGCCGGCGCCGGTGAAAGCCCCCTTCTCATGGCCAAAAAGCTCGCTCTCAATGAGAGTGTCAGGAAGGGCTGCACAGTTCACCGCGACAAAAGGGCCCTTTTTTCTGGGGCTACGCTCGTGTATTTCACGCGCCAGCAGTTCCTTTCCAGTGCCGCTTTCACCTTGGATGAGAAGGGTGACATCGGTCGCCGCAACCTGTTCGGCTGTGGCGAAGAGGTGCTGCAAGGTTGCGCTCTTCCCGATCATCCGGCCAAACTGTCCTTCAGAAAGAACCTGCCGCTTCAGGTCGCGATTTTCCTGTTCCAGATCAATCTTATCCAGAGCGCGTTTCACGACCAGGCGTAATTCGTCCACTTCAAAGGGCTTGGTGATGTAGTCGTAGGCCCCGGCTTTCATGGCGTCGACGGCCACTTTGGCTGTTCCGTAGGCTGTGATCATGATCGCCAGCGGCCTGGAAGGAAGCTCTGCCAGGCTCTTCAGCAAAGCGATGCCGTCTTCATTCGGCATATTGATATCGGTCAGCATCAGTTGAGGCTCGTGTTGACTGATCAAGGCACGGGCTGTCTCGGCATCGGCGGCTTCATAAACTTGGGTTACCTTGTTTTCCAATGCCCGGCGAATACCGTAACGGGCCGCATCTTCGTCATCAACAATCAGGATCTTGTGCATGGCGTCGCTTTCCGAACCACAATTCAGGCCCTGTGAGATCTGCGACCATCTTGCTGAGAAAAACAACAAGCCATGAATTGCTTGGCAGGACCGTTTTAGGGAAGCGGTTGAAATGCGCTTTCTCTCAAACGAGGAAGCCGTATTTTCCGCGCTGATCCGCGTCCTTGTTTTAGCTCCACCTCGGGTCTCGGCATCCCTTTGCGCTTGCCTCTCAGCTTCGGACCAACGGTAACGTCACTTCAAATCGCGTCCCGCCTTTGCCCGAAATGGGGCTGATGCAGGCCACGTCTCCGGAGAGATCCATCACTCGCCGCTGAACCACTGCCAGTCCAAGCCCAGTGCCCTTCTGCTTGGTCGTGAAGAACGGCATGAAGATTTTTTCTTGAATCTCCGGTGCGATTCCTGGGCCCTCGTCCTCAACTTGGATCAGGATCCTGGGGCGGTCCGCTACACCAGCAATCTTTCCGCGAACCTTCACTTGGGACGGCCCTTTGGACACTTCCAGAGCATTGACGATCAAGTTCTGAAAAATCTCGGAAAACACTTCTTCACTGCCGCGGACAGGCAGAGGACGCTCCTCCAATTCTAATGCCAATTGGATGTTGCGCCGCTCGGCGTCAGGACGAAAGATCTGCAGAATTCTCTCCAAGACCTCCCCCAGATCAACCCTCGCGGCAGTGACCACCGTCGGCTTGGAGAACTTCAGCAGCTGAGAGACGCTGTGGGTCAGACGGTCAATTTCGCTATTGATCAATGATAAGTCTTGGCCATGTGTGCTCGTCAAGTCCTCATCCTCTTGCATCAGCTGTACGATGGTCTTTATCGAACTGAGGGGGTTCTTGATGTTGTGAGCGACGGTAGCCGCCATTTGTCCGAGGGATGCCATTCTGGAGCGTTCAGCCAGCTCCCGTTCCAGTTGGATCTTACCCTCTACCAACCGGCCGGTTTCAATGGCGGCAACAATCTGAGGGGCAACAAAGCGCAAAGCGGCGTGTTGTTCACTTGTAAGCTTGCCACCCGGTCCCTCAATGAGAATCTCGCCGAACTTCTGACTTCCCTTCATCAGACCAAATCTCTCGCGCGGTCCGAGGGCGGGCGAGGCTTGGGCTGCTTCAGGCGTTGTCACGGAGTTCGAGTTCAGGAGGATCTTCGTTGACCGTGCGCTCAGCTCGTGCCGGAGCAGGTCTTCAGTCGAACGCAACAACTCGTTTAGATCAACTGTCGTGCGCGAGATATCGTCCAATCGGGAGGCCAGCTTCTCAAATCGGGAAATCTCACGGGTGAACAAGCCATCGATGGAAACGTCGATCCAGCGCTTAAGGGGCTGCAGCAGCGGGAGCAGCACCAGAATCATTCCGGCCTGAACGACCTCCTTCGGGATACGCTGGGCGGCCAAGTAATCGCTGACGTAACGCACGCTGAGAAAGTACACCAGCAGCAACAGCACGGCAGCGAAGGGGTAACCGAAGCTTCGCTGGATGGCGATCTCGAGGAAGTTATGCCGGAAAATGAAGTAACCAAGAAGGGCGCTGGGAATGATCGACCAAAGCATGAGAACTGCTTCCACAAAGCCCCCGGATTCCGCTGCATCCAGAAGCGATGAGAAGTAGTAGGTGTGCACAACCAAGGCAGAGACCGCGAGGAAAAGAGCGATCAGAATCCCGAAAAGAATCCGTTCCTCGCGCTTCTGACTTTGGCGGAGCATCCTCCATTCAAGGAATGCCGAGACCAGCAGGGCAAAGCTGAACCAGGCGGCGTAAAGGCGCGCGTAGCGAGGACTGGCCAAGAGGGACTGCTCCAGGTTCCAGCTATCAACAAAATCGAGGAGTGCCGCGGGCAGGAGAACTAACGGAAGATAGAGCGCCGCTTCCAGCGCCCACTTCAGCGGTAAGAGCGGTTTGGTCAGAATCTTCTGCTGAAAAAGCAGGTGAATGTGAAGCAACAGTGAAGGAAGAAACGCGAGAACGCCGAAGGTCGGTGGCCCAACCAGGACTGACAGGAGGAACTGGCTTAAGGGCCCCGATGTCTCAGCAAACAGCAGGAGGAGAAAATTCCCAAAGTTCCAAAGGAAGAGGCAGCCAATCAGGCTGAGGAAGAGTATCTCGAGCTTCTCAAACTTGCGTTGTCGCCTGATCAGCGTGAGCAGAGAAAATTGCAGGGCGGCGCTGATGGCAAAACCAAAGAGCTTGAGTGCCGCGATGAATTCCATGGCCGAGATCGCCGACGCTTGCAGAATCTAGCGACAGAATACCCTCAACGGATCTCCAGGTTAAGGCGCAAACCCGCCAGCACTCTCGAAAGCGCGAGCCACTCGCAGCAGGCGTGGCTCGTCAAAATGGCTGCCCAACAGTTGTAGGCCAATAGGAAGTCCCTCAGGAGTCTTGCCGCAGGGAATAGATAGACCTGGAATTCCGGCCAGATTAGCAGTGATGGTGAAAATGTCAGACAGATACATCGCCAAGGGGTCGTTGCTCTTTTCCCCAATGCGGAACGGTGGGGTGGGGGATGTTGGGGACAGAATCACGTCAACTTTCGAAAACGCTTTTTCGAAGTCTTGCTTGATCAGCGTCCGGACCTTTTGCGCTCTGAGGTAGTAGGCATCGTAATAGCCGGAACTCAACACGAAAGTCCCGAGAATGATCCTGCGCTTGACTTCGTTGCCAAAGCCTGCGTCCCGCGTCTCCCGATACATGCCTGTCAAAGAGCCGTCGCCAGGAACTCGGAGCCCGTAGCGCACGCCGTCGAAGCGCGCAAGGTTGGAACTCGCTTCGGCCATGGCGATCACATAGTAGCAGGCGATCGCATACTCGGTGTGAGGCAAATCGATGTCGACCAAGTCACAGCCAATATCACCCAACAGCCGCAAGCCGGCCCGAATCCTCTCACTGACGTCTGCCGCGATGCCTGCTTTGAAGTACTCTCGCGGCAGGCCGACCTTCGTGCCCTTGATCGGAGTGTCGATCCCGGCAAGGTAGTCGGGAACATCGACGGCGACTGAAGTCGAATCATGCGCATCCTTGCCTGCGATCACTCCCAGAATCCGGGCGACATCCTTGACATTGGTGGCAAAGGGACCAATCTGATCCAGGGAAGAACCGAACGCCACCAAACCGTAGCGGGAAACGCGCCCATAAGTGGGCTTCAATCCAACTACGCCACAGAAGGACGCGGGCTGACGAATTGATCCTCCCGTGTCGGAACCCAGCGCCGCCATGGCCATCCCACTCGCCACCGCCGCCGCCGAGCCGCCGCTGGATCCGCCCGGCACATACTCGAGTGCGTGAGGATTTCGAGTTGGGGAGAAGGCGGAGTTTTCAGTCGACGATCCCATCGCAAATTCATCCAGGTTAGTCTTGCCCAAGAAAATCGCTCCGGCTGCTTCGAGCCTTTCAATGACCGTGGCGTGATACAGGGCCGAGTAGTTTTCCAGTATCCTTGAGGCACAGGTGCAACGCAGGCCCTTCACTGAAATGTTATCTTTGATGGCCAAAGGCACTCCTGCAAGCACCGGAAGCGGCTGCCCCGCCTGCTTCATCTGGTCAATCCGGGCAGCCTGTTCGATGGCGCCGGACGCATTGGTAGTTAGGAAGGCTTTGATCTTCACGTCTTGCCGCTCAATGGACTCGAGATAAGATTTGCAGATCTCGACAGCCGTGGCCTCGCCACTTTCGAGCAATGTTCTCACTCTTTCTATGCTGAGTTCTTTCAGGTCCACTCAGGACTCCTGGCAACAAGAACGGGAATAGAAAATGGAGGATTAAGGTTGGTTCAAGTGCCTTCTCGCCGCCTTCTACCCTTCATCCCTACCGGTCCGCGATCACTTTCGGAACCTTAAAGTATCCAGCGCCAGTGGCGGGTCCGTTAGCCAGCGATTCATCCTGGGTGAAGGTACTCCGGGGCTCGTCCGGTCGCAAGCTCTGGCTTGGCTCAAGCGAGGAGACAGCGTGGGCGGTAGGTTCAACATTCTCGGTGTCCAGCAGATTCAGTTGCTCCACGTACTCCAGGATGGAGTTCAATTGTCCGATAAACAGCGCCTTTTCTTCCTCGGTGATGGCGAGCTGCGCCAGCTTTGCGACGTATTCCACTTCTTTCGGGCCGATTTTCATAGCCTTCCCTTATCGGTGACGGTTGAAATAGCTGGCAGCAGCGGCAGCCAGACTCCGGCCCAATTCCGAATCGGCGATGGTGGCGGGTGCGAACGGCGCTGGCTGGGAGATCTCCGGTCGGACCCTTTCCGTCGAGGAAGCCGGCCCTCCTTCCATGCAAGGGTCGACTCGAAACTCCAAAGCCAGCACATGCTCTTTACCCAGGACCTGCTCCAGCTTCTTCAGAATCTCGAAACGAAGGGCATGCAACTGCTGCTTCCAGGTTAGCGAGGGGACAGTGATGATCAAAGTGGACTGGTGCAATCGGAAGGGCTTCGCGTTTTGAGCCAGCACATCGCCCACTGCGCTCTTCCAGAGGGAGCACACGAGCTCTTCGGTCAAATCCTGGCTTAGATGGATTTGCCGCAGAACTGCCGGAAGCAAGGAGGAGACACTATTCATGGAGCGCAAGTACCCTCTTAGTGTTTGATCTTTGACCAGTAGGCCGCAAACTCAAACTCGGGACTATTAGACTTGGTGTGGCAGCCAAGACAGGAAGCAGCAGTCAACTTCGTCATTCTGGCTTCCGTGGGCTTGGCGATATGCTCTCGTCCCGAGCCGTGACAGGCCTCACATTGAACGTTAGCCAGGTGCGCGGTCTGGTTGAGATCGACGAAACCTCCTGGCTTGCCGGCTCCGGTGACGTGACAACCCACACAGGCTGAATCGAACTCCTTCTTTTCCTTCTTCAGGATCTCGATGGCATGTGCATGTTGAGATTTTTCCCACACCTGATGGGCAGCCTCGTGACAGGCCGCACAACTCGCGGAGGTCAAGAACGGGGAACCCTCAGTCGATAGAGTAGGTCTGGCAGGGGTCCCGCCGGCGTCTGCCAAAGCGCGTTGTTCAGTCGAAATCGTAGCCTTAGCCTGGCTGATGAATGCGAGCATTTCGGGATCGTCTTTGACGTTGCGCGTCAATACATGATTCACCGGTTGAACATCGACTCTCCGGCCTGGAACCCTCGTAAACCGCAGTTCGCCCAGAATCTTTCCTTCATCTTCGACGTAAACCAGAGTCGATTGGCTAATTCGAGCCGGCGGGACAGAGGCCTGATGCTTGAACCCGCGTGAGAATAATATCGACGTTGCTGTTGTCGATGGCCAATTGAACAGCGTCTTTCGTTGGCATGCAGGCCAGAACGATGAGAAAGTCGCATTTCTGCTGCAGTTCGGGTAACCACTTCTTCGCGCTGGGCAGGGGGTCGGCCCAGATGTAGCCCGCTTCTTCGGTTTTGACAAACCCCTCGCGGGCCGCCAGCCCGAGAAACCCGAGCCGATATTTCTTCTCTGTATCTTTCAACGGAATTTCTTTCACGACGTAGGGCCGTAGCAGCGGCTGTCCCGTGGCGGTCGAAATCAGATTTGCTGAGATGAACCGGTCGCTCTTGATATCGACGCCTTGGGCCTGGAGCTCGGCGATGTCGTCTTCGGCGACATTGAGAACCTCAATCCCCACTTTCTCCATGCCCTGCCAGAGCCATTTATTCTTGACGGTTCTGTCGTTGCCGGTTCCCTGCATATAGTTGCCAATTTCCACATGCAGTGCGGGTTTGTCCGGAAACGCTGCACGGTTTTCCTTCAGCGCTTGGGTGCGGCGAGCCAGACCGCCCGCCGGATTGCGTGGTCAGCCACAAGGTTCGAGATTGCCTCGAACGTTGCCAGTGAAATAGACGCTGAAATCGAAATTGGCAGTGTTGGAACTGGTCGGGGGAACTGTCGGTTGCTGGGCCAACAGAGCTGCCAGACCGTAGAGAATGACCAGGGTGAAAGTCAAGGAAGCCACTGCGATTCTTGTCACGCCAAACCGTTTTCTCATTCGACTCGAGCCTTCTCCTTCGCGATATACTTAGCGAGGCTGTTGTACCATACCGTTCTGCAGTTTGCAAACGCCGCACCGATCATGATGCCCTGAAAGCTCCGGTCGCCGTGCGGCAAGAACTGGGTATGGTTTCAAAAGAGCTTGTCAAGGGCGTTGCCCAAATAATAGCCGGCTAACCTAGCAACTGAGGAGCGAACCGCGAAGGACGCCAAGAACGCCAAGACCATGAAACCAGGATCAGAGACATCTTTGACTCATCGAAACGGCACACTCGTTTCGGATCCAGAACTCTACCGGTTCCTGCAGCGAATTCGACCGGTTTGGCGCAGAATCCCAGGTACTCAACTTCGCATGTCCGCGTTAGGTTAAGGAGGCGTCTTGAGTGTAAAACGAGTTCACGAGGTAGCTGGTTGTTGCCTCATCGGTTTCTGGATGCTGCTGCAGGTACCGAATGTCGCTGCCAGGGGTAAGGGAGACGGATACTGGCCGCAGTGGCGGGGTGTGGCGGGACTGGGCATCTCCTCTGAGAGGACGTTCCCGGTCGAGTGGGATGAATCCAAGAATATTCAATGGAAGACGTCGATTGAAGGACGCGGTCATTCTTCACCGATCGTCTGGGGGGCGGAAGATCTTTCTGACGACAGCAGTTGAGGGCTCGATGCTCTCGGGAGCCAAGCCACCCAAACACGTGGTGGGCAAGGAGGAATTCTCTCATCCGGATTGGGTAGGCTTCGATCGCCGTTACACCCTGAAGGTGCTTTGCCTGGATCGCGATACTGGCAAGCTTCTTTGGCAGCACACGGCCTATGAAGGCGGTGTGTTCGACTACCGTCATCGCAAGGGTTCCTACGCCTCGCCAACACCCGTCACCGATGGAAGCCATGTGTATGCCTCCTTCGGGTCCGAGGGACTCTACTGTTACACTCTCGACGGCAAGTTGGCCTGGAAAGCTTCCCTGGGTGGCATCCGAACGCTGGGTATGGGCGTAGCGGCCTCGCCGGTTCTGTATGCAGAACCTCATCATTCTGCAATGCGATGAGAATGAGGGCGACAACTCCTTCATAGCGGCTCTCGACAAGGAGACTGGCAAAGAGGTTTGGAGAACGCCGAGAAGAATTCAAGTGAGCTGGTCAACTCCGCTCCTCGTCCAAAAGGCGGCTTCGCGGGACTGAATTGGTGACTACCGGGAATGAATTCATCATTTCCTATGATCCCGCTACCGGCCGGGAGTTCTGGCGCTGCAAAGGACTGGAGAGCAACGCCATTCATACGCCTGTGGCTGGAAGCGGAATGGTGATTGTGTCGGCAGGGCATCCGGCGAAACGCGTGATCGCGATTCGGTTGGGCGGCAGTGGTGACTTGACAGGCACATCTCACGTCGTCTGGCAATACAGCAAAGGCACGGCCTACGTGGCGTCGCCCATTCTTTACAAAGACTTTGTGTATTTGCTTTCCGACAAGGGAATACTGACCTGCCTGGACGTGAAGACCGGCCAAGTGAAATATGACAGCGGCCGTGTCCCAGTGCCAGCCACGTTTATGTCTTCTCCCGTGGCCTTTGACGGCAAGATCCTTCTGACCAGTGACGACGGCCAGACTTTTGTAGTCAAGGCTGGCGCCAGCCACGAGATTCTTGGGTCGAACAGCATTGGCGAACCCGTGCATGCTTCATTAGCCTTGGCCGATGGCAAGATCTTCATTCGTGGTGAGAAGAGCCTCTACTGCATTGGAAATTCGTCGTCGCGATCTTGACCCCCACGTATTCGTGGGCCCTGCCGGTTTCAAGCCTGCGACATGGATTCCAGCGAGAGTCCGGTGCATGGACAGCAAGAGGGGAGCGCCTACAACGGCCACTTCGAGACGGTCTGTTATCACCCGCTGTTCCTGTTCAATGACCACGGGGACTGTCTGGCGGCGAAGCTGCGTCCGGGCAACGTCTCCAGCGCGGACGACTGGGAGGAGCTCCTCGTGCCCGAGATCGACCGCCAGCAGGCGAGTGGGCTACGGGTGGCGTTCCGCGCCGACGCCGCCTTCGCAAGGCCGGAGATCTACCAGGCGTTGGAGGCAAGCGGCGTCGAGTACGCCATCCGCATCCCGGCCAACAAGAACTTGGAGCTTGCGATCGAGGACCTCCTGTTTCGGTCGCCGGGTCGGCCCCGTCGCACGCCGCTGGTCCGGTACAAGAGCTTCCACTATAAGGCGGACAGCTGGACCACGGCTCGACGGGTCGTGGCCAAAGTCGAACACCACGTCGGCGAGCTGTTCCCGCGCGTTGGCCTCATCGTGACCAATCTCCAGGTCCCGAGTCGCGCGGTCGTGCGGTTTTACAACAAGCGCGGCACCGCGGAACAGTGGATCAAAGAAGGCAAGCAGGGAGTATTGGAAGAGATGTATGTAATTGGTTAAGGGAAACGAAGTGAGTCTCCAGCTGAGCGTGCTGGCCTACAGCCTCGGGAATCTCTAGCGGCGGCTGGTGCTGCCGGCGCGAATCGACACCTGGTCGCTCACCAGTGTCCAGCAGCGCCTCGTCAAGACGGGTGGGAGGCTGGTGAAACATGCTCGGTACTACTGGTTCCTGCTGGCGGAGAGCCATCTGACGCGGCGGCTGTTCGGGTCGATGCTCCAACGGATCTGGGCGCTGCCCGTGCCATCCGGCTGACAAGCGTGCTTACCGGAGGCTGCGGGCGAAGAGAGGACGCAAGGCGGTGAGGTGTCCGTAAGAATGTCGGGGCCGTCGTGCCGCGCCACAATTCGGGCGGCCGGGCGGGCGTTTCGATGCGAGATCGATACGGGAGTGAATCGGGACTGCAACGCGTTCTGTTTGGTGTAGGATGCGACCGATCAACGGTCGTCAAATCGGAAATTGACCAGCGGCTGGCGCACATTCTCGAGCATCCAGAAATGATTCCGATGGAAAGCGCCATCGAGGCAGGTTTGCATCTACGACCAGGAGGAAGACAACAAAGAAGAATGAGATGTGAACCGCAGAGGAGGAGCGCTACCCATCTCCCCGGTCGTCGATCGACCAGACCGACTGGCACACGTCAAGGCCCAAAGCCAGTTGGCCGGCGATCTCGAAGCTGGTGAGCGTCGCAGATGGGATCAAGCTGGCAACATTGCTACAACAGCAGGGCGTGAGCTCGACGCCGTTTTTATCAATGCGGGCGTAGCCAAACTTGCTCCGTTCGAAGCGGTCGAGGAAGAGATGTGGGATGCGACGTTCAACACCAACGTGAAGGGTCCGTATTTCTTGATCAAGGCTTTGCTACCACGCCTGAACCCGGGAGCCGCCATTGTACTCAATGGCTCGATCAACGCCCACATCGGTATGGCTAATACGAGCGTGTATGCAGCCAGCAAAGCAGCGTTGATCTCGCTGGCGAAGGCTTTGTCATCTGAGCTGTTGAGCAGGGGCGTCCGTGTCAATGTGGGAAGCCCTGGCCCTGTTACGACACATCTATTAGACCGCCTAGGCCTCCCTGCGGAGCAACTCTCCCAAGTCGCGGCGGGTATCCAGGCCCAGATCCCGCTCAAACGCTTCGGGACGCCCGACGAGATCGCGAGCGCTGTGCTTTACCTTGCGTCTACCCGAGTCGTCGATCGACGGCACCGACTGGCACACGTCAAGGCCCAAAGCCAGTCGGCTGGCGATCTCCGCAAGGTTGGTGGGCGTCAAACAAATGTGCTGGGCCGCCGTCCGCACGTCGCGCAGGGCATCGCTCCAAACCGGTACTGGCGTAGACGGCCGATGCCCCGGCAGCTGTAAAGAGCAGCTCCACGGCCTAGTAGGGTCTAACCTGCTCTCTGATGCGTTGTTGAGGGATTCCGTCATTGGCAATCTGTGCTTGGGGCGAAGGTCAGCCACCCTTTTGGCCTAGTGCGGTTTCGTTGTGATGACGAGTTTCCCGTGCTTGACGCCTTTGGCGGCGATTAGACTGTCGCCGAGTCTCTTGATCTCTCGACTTCGGCCCCGCAGGATGATGACTTCCAGGCAAAGATGAGGATCCAGGTGGACATGCACAGTGGAAACAATCGCTTCAAAGTGCTCATGCTGATAATGAGTCAGCTTTTCCTGCAGGTCGCGTTGGTGATGGTCGTAGACCAAGGTTAGAGTGCCCACAGCATCAGTGTCACCCCGCTGCAGTTCCTGCTCTACTAATTGGTCGCGAATCATGTCGCGGATTGCTTCTGACCGATTGGAATAACCTTTCTCTCCGCAGTGCCTGTCAAAACGCTTGAGCAGACTTTCCTCCATCGAGACGCCAAAGCGGTCGAGTTTGTTTGGGCGACGCATAGGTAACACGTGTCCCTTCATTGGCTCTGGTTCGGCAACTCAAGTTGAAGCCTACTCTATTGCTTCCCTTCCGCTCCGTCAAGGGCCCGCGGGCATTGTCCACTCAGAATTGCTTCATTAAAGAATCCAAAAGGGGTGTTCCATCCGTATGTCACATTGTGATAGCACGATTTGTTCCTGTGTGCTACGCTCTCGAACATTTTCTGCCAACTTTTAGCGAGGCCCGCATGAGGATTTTGAGCCGGCTAGGGATCCGTCGCTGCGTTCTTGTTGGTCTTGCCCTTGCCCTCACCTCGGGCCAGCTTCTTCTAGCTCAAAAGAAGAGCGGCCGCGTGATCTCAGGCGTGATCGTCACCGAGAAGAACGAGGCAGTCGAGGGCGTTTTCCTCACGATCATCTCTTCATCGAAGCAAGAACAGGTCAAAAGCGCCTCCGACGGAACGTTTCGAGTCGAGATGCCAGACGAGCCGGTCACCTTGAAGATTGGCGGCAAGTACATTGCCCCAAGAGAAATTCAACTTGGTTTGGAAGACCGGACCGAAGATCTGAAGATTGCTGCCGAGTTTGTCATTCCTCCAATCCACGAAAGCCTTGTCATCACGGCGACCGTTTTGGAGCCATCGATCGCTCGGCGTGACGGCGTCGTCTATAAGAGCACCTTGTTCTCAAGAGACGATCAAGTCTTTCACACGCTCGATGCCGGCATCAGTCTGGGTCAGCATGAAGGTGGAGGCAAGTCATTGGAAGTCCGCCGCTTTGGGTTCAACATGGACCACGGGGGAGTCAATGGCGGGCTGAAAGTTCTGGTCGACAACGTCCAGCAGAACCAGGCGAGTCAAGGACACGGCCAGGGGTATTTGGGGCAGCTGAAATCGCTGACGCCTGAGTTGGTCCAGGAGGTCAACATCATTAACGGCCCATTCAGTCCAGAGTATGGAGACTTCTCTGGTCTGGGTGTGGTCCACATCCAGCTCAAGGAGTCACTACCCGATCGGTACACCGCACGCATCCAAGGTGGGTCGTTTGACACGTATCGGACCTTCCTGGGATACAGCCCCACGATCAGCAGCGGCAACGCGCTATTGGCTTACGAGGGTTCACGAAGCGATGGACCTTTTCTCAACCCGCTGCGCTACAAGCGCGACAATGTCAATGGGAACTACAGCTGGAAAATCAACGCGCAGGAGACGGTGGGTTTCAAGCTAAACCTCGGCCGGAATGACTATTACTCTTCCGGGCAGATTCCACTCGATGAGGTGGACTCCGGGCAGCTCGACCGATTCGGATTTCTCGACCCGGACAATGGAGGGCGAGTCCGGAGCGCAACGCTGGGAGCCTACTATCGCAAGGAATGGGAGTCGGGAGGCCTCTTCAAGCTGGACGGGTTTGCGACTCGCTCACTGTTTGACCACTACATCAATTTCACTTTCTTTTTGAATGACGAAGAGAACGGCGATGAAATCTTGCAGCACGACTCTCGTCTGATGGAAGGAGTGAACACTCAATACTTGTATCCCTACAAGCTCTTTGGACAGCGCGCTCTGTTTCTAGCCGGAGCAAACTTTCATGACAACCAGATCACTGTGAGCCTCTCACGCGCGATCAGTCGCGACCCGTTCGAGTTGACCACCAAGGCTAACGCACACGTGACCAATGGAGCTGGTTATGTGCAGCAGGGTATCGACCTCTTGAACGGACGGCTGCACTTGGATGGCGGGCTTCGAATCGACTACTTCCGGTTCGACGTCAAAGACCGGGTCGATCCCCTCCAGAGCGGCACCCAGGGCACCGGTCGCTTGCAGCCCAAAGCCAATCTGGCTTTCACGCCCACGCATCGGCTTCCCTTGACGTTGCATCTCAATTACGGCCGAGGGATCGCCAGCCAGGATGCCCGTGGTGTGGTACAGAGGCCAGACTCACCGCGCGTCTCCACGACTGACTTCTATCAGGCTGGAGCGTCGCTCAATCTGAACAGGTTCTCGTTCAGCAGCGACATGTTCCTGATTGACCGCTCGAATGAACAGGTCTACATCCCGGATGACGGCAGCTACGAGTTCAAGGGCCCCAGCCGCGCCTATGGATTTGAAGCCAAGGCTTCCGTTCAGATGACTCGTCATGTTTCCTTGAATGGCGGTCTCACCAAGGTGACGAATGCGTTCTACCGCGGCACGTTTCCCAGGGTTTATGTCGACAGTGCGCCTCACGCCGTTGCCAATGCCGCACTGTCGTTGGCAGCCTGGCGCGGGTTTTCGGGATCCTTGCGCTTTCGTTACATCAACAGCTACCGGCTGGACGGGGAAGACCCCAGCATTCGAGCTTCGGGCCTCACCGTGCTGGACTTCAGCATGGTCAAGCAGATTCGCCGCTGGGTCGACTTTAATTTCTCAGTGGATAACTTGACTGACAAAGTCTACTACGAAACGCAGAATTATTATGCTTCCAGGAGCCGGCCTGGAGAACCCGCCTTGAGCCGCATTCATGCCACTCCCGGTTATCCCATCGGAGTGACGGTTGGCTTGACGTTTCATTTGTCAGCCAAATAACCGTCTGGAAATGCTCAGGATTCTGTCATTATCGCTTGTTTGCCCGCAGTGGTCTCACCTGCGTTTGCCCATGATTACTGGCTTCTGATGCTCATGAAATCGCGGAGGCCGGGTTCTCTGGACAAGTACAGTGTGGTAGTTTAGCTCAAACAGAAAGGAGTGAGTATCCATGACAAAATCTGCAAACTCGCGTCACCGGTCGCGGCGACGCTTTTTTCAAACGCTCGGCATCGGAGCCCTCGCCGCCAAAGTGCCTGTTGTTCTAGCCCTGAATAACAAATCGGGATCAAAACTACCCGTGCTCGGACAGGGAGAGCACACCTACGAAGTCCACCATGACTGGGGCGAACTTCCTGCCAACATCAAATATGGCAACGTCCATGGCGTTGTCGAAGACTCCCAGGGACAGATCTATGTTCATCATACCGTGAACGTCGCCAGCGAAAGTAGCGACAGCATGGTGGTATTTGACCAAAACGGCAAATTCGTTCGTTCCTGGGGGAAGGAATTCAAAGGCGGCGCTCACGGGCTGCACCTTCAGAAAGAAGGCAAGGACGAGTTTCTCTACATGTGCGACACGAAGCGCGGTGTCGTTGTCAAAGCAACCTTGAAAGGCGAAGAGGTCTTTACGCTGGGCTATCCCAAGGAATCGGACCAATACAAGCTCGATAACGAGGGCAAGCCCGCGACCAAGTATAGTCCGACGAATTTGGCCATCGCTCCCAATGGCGATATCTACGTCGGCGACGGATATGGCTCAAACTACATCAACCAATACAATAAGAAAGGGGAGTTCATCCGCACCTTCGGCGGCACCGGTAAGGAAGCCGGACAACTAGCCTGTCCTCACGGCATCACTGTGGACACGCGTGGGAAAACGCCTGTGCTGACGGTAGCGGATCGAAGCAATCAACGGCTTCAACTCTTTACGCTGGATGGGAAGCATTTGAGTTTCGTTAACGGTTTCTCGCATCCTTGCCACTTTCACGAACGGAAGGGGCTCTTCGTTATTCCCGATCTGTTCTCGCACGTCACAATCGTTGACAGGAGCAATCGCGTCGTTGCCGACCTTGGGAAGATGAGCTCGGACGGCTGGAAAGAGCTTCGGAAGCAGACCCGTGACAAGTTTCCGGTCGGTGGTTTTGTCTGCCCGCACGGAGCGTGCTTCGACCACAAGGGAAACATCTTCGTTGTCGAGTGGGTGGAAGTCGGCCGCGTCACCAAGCTTCGAAAAGTTTGAGCCGAGGGTTTCGCCGCGGGAGACAGCCTCGCAGACGACCCAGTCTCGATACTTCCACATCATCCGGCGCGTATCCTTTTCATAGCCATTGGTGTCGGCATACCGCGCCAGATCCAGCCAGTGCCGGGCCCAGCGCTCGCCGTAATGAGGGGAACCAAACAGGCGATCCAAGACCTTCTCGTAAGCATCCGGACTCTTGTCCGTCAGGAAAGCGTCGATTTCTTCAATGCTTGGTGGAAGGCCGGTGAGGTCCAGGCTTACGCGGCGAATCAAGGTCTCCCTGGCAGCTTCGGGCGATGGAGTCAGTCCTTCCTTTTCAAGCCGCGCTAGAACGAAGTCGTCAATAGGGTTGCGAACCCACGACCCCTTGGCGTGTCCTTGTGAAGGGGGGCTCGGGCGTACAGGTTTGACATAGGCCCAGTGTTTGTCGATCTCTGCTCCCGACACGGAGGCTTGCTCAGGCCAAATAGCACCCTGGTCAATCCAGGCTCGAATCAGTGCAGTCTGTTCTTCGCTTAGGGGATCGCCTTCCAGCGGCATTCGAACCTTGTCGCCCAAACCCTGGATACGCTGGACCAACAAGCTTTCTCCACTCTTGCCAGGAATGATAGCCTTCCCTGAAATCCCCCCTCGTAAAGCCAGGTTTCGGGAATCGAGCCTCAACTGCCCCATTTGCACAGAAGAGCCGTGACAGCGGACGCACGACGTATTGAAGATCGGCTGAATATCGTGAACGAAATTTACCGTTCTCTGTGTTGTCTTCTGGGAACTGGAATGGGCTGGAATAGCGTGCTTCTGCAGCGAGAAGGTTACAATCAGCCAGACCAGAAGACTTATTGACGGGACCCGGCAGTTCACTTTCTTCGTTTCGCCCATGGCTATGGCTCTATCCAATTGCTCTGTTTGCTCTGTTCGAATCGCTGTTACTAATCATCATAGTGTAAAACCCATACTTGGCGTCAAGTGTTGAACCAGCAGCCGGTGTAGAAGAAATTTGTAAGTGGCGTAGCGGAATGAGAGACTCGCCTCCTTGGACATGGAGGGGAACACAGCCGTCCCGATGGCTCTATGCGCTTTGGAAGTGGAGTTTCCGCCCTCTCGAGTTCTATCGCCGCTCGCCGCACCACGTCGTGTCTAGCGGCACCGCCGCCCCTCCAGCCGAGGAGGAGAAACCCAGCCACAATAGGTCACAGATCCGAAGTGGCCATTGGCAATCACAGTAGGCTGAATTTCTTCTTGACATCGGTTGAAAGGCAGTGATAGAAACGGCGACCAGCAAATCATCAGATGAAGTGGACCTACGTCAAGGACCAGGAGGATCTATGAATCCGAATCCCAGAACCAGGGATTGGGCCTTCCTTGGGTTAGGTATTCTCATCTTGACGTTCGCGCCTGCGACCGTGCAACAGGTTTATGCCCAGGTCGATACCGGAGCCATCTTGGGAACAGTCAAAGATCAGACTGGCGCTGTGGTTCCGGCAGCCAAGGTCACCATTACTAACGAGGGCACTGGCCTCACGCTTTCGACGCTGACTCGCGACGACGGCGGTTACATCTTCACGCCACTCAAGATCGGCAAGTACACAGTGGAAGTGGAATACAGTGGCTTTAAGAGGGCACGACGGCTGAGCATCGAAGTTAATATTCAAGATCACGCCGTCGTAGACTTTGTCCTGGAACCTGGGGAGCTTACTCAAACGTTGGAAGTGACAGCCGCGGCTCCGCTGCTTCAAACCCAGAGTGGGTCGGTTGGCGAAGGAATAGGCGCCAAAACGATTAATGACCTGCCGCTGAGCGGAAGGAACTATACTTTTCTTGGCTCGGCTCACTGCCGGTGTCACTCATGCCCAGGAGGATGGGCGAGGTTTGAATGCCACCGGTTTCTTTGCGGCCAACGGTACGCGTCCTGCCCAGAACAACTATCTGCTGGACGGCATCGACAATAACAGCAACAACGTGGACTTCTTGAGCGGCGCGGCCTATGTGGTTCGGCCTCCGGTCGACGCCATCGCTGAGTTTAAGCTCCAGACCAATGCTTTCAGCGCCGAGTTCGGTCGGGCTGGTGGCGCCGTGCTGAATGCCACCTTGAAATCGGGTACCAACGGCTTTCACGGAAGTGCCTGGGAGTTTATCCGTAATGACGCGCTTGATGCTGCCGACTTCTTTCAGAACGCAACAGGTCAAAAGAAAGGTGCGTTTCGCCAGAACCAGTTCGGCGTAGCTGCCGGCGGGCGGATTATTAAGAACAAGACGTTTTGGTTTGCTGATTACGAAGGCACCCGCATCCGCCAGGCAAGGCCCTGGGTGGTTGCTGTCCCGACCAATCAACAGCGAAATAGCGGGTTCACAGACTTTTCCGATCTGATCACACTTCAGAGCGGCACTCGTGGCCCGGATGCGTTGGGCCGATCTTACCCGGTTGGAACTATCTTTGACCCGGCGACGACGCGAAACGTAACCGCCGGCCAGATTGATCCGGTGACAGGGCGGACCGCGACGGCTTCGGGCTTTGTCCGCGATGCCTTTTCGGGAAATATCATTCCGGCAAACCGTTTGAACCCGAATGCCATCAATTTGCTCAATCTGTTTCCAGCAGCCAACGGTGCGGGTCTTGTGGGTAACTATGCCGTCAACCGTACGAACAGGGACGACATCAATGCCTTCGACGTGCGGGTTGACCATAACTTCAATGAAAAGGATCAGGTCTTCTTCCGGTACCATTTCGCAGACGAGCCTCGTTTTAAGCCAGGCCCGTTTGAGACCTTTGCTGATGGTGGGAGCTTCAACGACGGTGACGAAAAAATCCGCCAGCAGGGAGCGGCTCTGAGTTGGACCCACGCGTTCTCACCGACGCTGATCAATGAAATCCGAGTGGGCTATACGCGGGAGTACACCAATCGGCTTCAGGCGTTCGGAAATGACACCAGCGATATCCCTGCCCAGTTCGGATTTCCGGGAGTGCCTCAGGTAGAAGGTAACGGCGGACTTCCCTTGTTCAACATCGGTAATCTGCATCATTTAGGTCCCAGCGACTGGCTGGTGAGTGAGCGTTTCAGCAATACTTCTCAGCTATCCAACAACCTCACCAAAGTTTACAAGTCACATACCTTTAAGGGTGGGTTCGAAGCCCAGCATATCACTTTCCCCTGGACGGCACCGCCTTGGTCGCGCGGTCGCCTCAATTTTGACGGGAACTATGCTTCAATGGTCAATCAGCCCGATTCGAGCACGGGCCGCGCTCAGTTCGTTTTGAACCCAATCGCCGCTGCAGTGCCTAACGGAGTCGATTTTGTGGGCGGGCCTAACACGGTCAATGCTTCAAACTTTGGCAGTTTGGCTGAGGATAAGAACTACGTGGGCCTGTACTTCCAAGACGATTGGAAAGTAACCCCGAAACTGACGTTAAACCTGGGTCTTCGGTGGGATCACTTCAGCCTTGTGGGAGATACCTACGCCGCTAAGGCCAATTTCATTCCGGGGGCTGCAGGGCAAGCCAGATACATCATTCCGGCCAAACGACAGAACGATCCACTCTCGGACGCATTCAAAAACAATCTCGCCTTGGACGGCATTGAACTTCTCTACACCGACGAGTTTGGCACCGGCGTCGGCCGCGCCCCCACCAGGAACTTTGCGCCTCGTTTTGGGTTTGCCTACCAGGCGACCCCGAAGCTAGTTCTACGCGGAGGATATGGCATCTACTATGCAGGCTTCGAGAATCGCGGAGGGTATCCTAGCCTGGGTTACAACTATCCCTTCCAATTTGACTTTGGCTTTTTCGCTCCTAATGATGCTTCTCCCATCGTCTATCCCGACGGGTCATTTGCGTCCATCGAGCGAGGTTTATTGGCAATTCCTCTCGATCCGAGATTTGCGGGCGGAGGAGGGCTCAATTTGCGAGGGATCGAGTTCGATTACAAAACGGGCAGCATTCAAGGCTACAATTTCATGCTCCAGTATGAGTTGAATCCAAACAACTCATTTGAAATCGGCTATGTGGCCTCGCTGGGGCGGCATATTGAGACCTTCCCGGAAACCAACCATGTGGATAAGGTCCTCCCACCCGACGTTGATCCGGCCCAGCATATTCCTTTCCCGCATTTTGCCCGTGGCTCCTCTTATGCGTCCACCAATGCCACCAGTTCCTACCATTCACTGCAAACAAAGTTCACTCGGCGTCTGAGTAAAGGCTTGGATTCGCTCGTCGCCTACACCTGGGCGAAGACGTTCACTAATGCGGATGACCTATTGAGTGACGGAGGTGTGGGTGGTGGTTTTCGTGCTCCAAACATTCCGGGTTTTGGAATTGAAAGGGATGTTGGCTTGGCCAGCTTCCACGTCAAACATACTTTCGTTTGGAGCGGGACGTATGGGTTGCCCTTTGGACAAGGCAAGACCTATTTGAACAACTTGAGTGGTGTTGCAGATGCCTTCCTGGGGGGCTGGAGCATGAACTGGATTGTCTCGCTCTACAGCGGCCAGCCGCAGAATATCTTTTGTGTTTCCAAGACCTGGGCTCTGGGACCGGGTGCGTGCTATCCTTTACTGGTGCCAGGGCAAGACCCATATGGTGGTAAGCACAACGTCGAGCAGTTCTATAACCCCGATGCCTTTGTGGACCCACCTACAGCTACCGCTATAGGCCAAACTGATTTTGCTCCGCTCGGCGGGGGGCGCACTCCAGTGACCGGACCACCTTTTCGACGGATGGACTACTCGTTATTCAAGCAATTCCGGACAACTGAAAGCACACGGCTTGAATTTCGCGCAGAAATTTTCAACCTCACAAATACCCCGAACTTCGCCTTGCCTCCCGGCAAATTTCAACTTCACTGACAAAACCAATTTCGGAAGGATCACTTCCACCCGCAACAACCCGAACGATGCCAGGCAGATTCAGTTCGCCCTCAAGTTCTACTGGTAAATCCTAAGCAAGGGCGGCGCTCAAGTGCCGCCCTGGCCATTGACGCTGCCGATGGCTTATATGTGCCCCATATTCAAGAGGTCGGTGCAGCGGTGCGCACGACCACGGGCACATCTTCTCAGGAATTCATTTTGAGACAGCAACAGCGTTTGCGAGCATATGTGGGGAAATTGCCGCATCTGTTGCGTGGTAGCGGCAGGGCATCGTGATGTAGAAACGGTTGCGGGAGTATGGCGAGATCCCGATGGTAACCACTATCTGGTCCCATGCGGACGATGCGCGAGGTGATCAGCGACTTTAACCGTGAGGCGTGGGTGCTTATCACTATGATCAGCAATCATTGGGATGCCGCAGCGATTGAGCGACCATGAAAGTACGGGTCTCCGACCTACTGCCGCGGAGGTCCCACCAACTCCGCACAGCGCGCCAGTGAGTCTCACCTGTGGAGGGTGTTCCGTAAATGGTTTGGTGCTGCCGGAGGGAGTCCGAGAAAGAACTGGGGCCGCAACATGAACGACTTGCTCCTGGGGCACGGACGCTGTCACTCACCACTCGCCGAACTAATTAGCGAGAACCCCGCTGCACAGGCCGCGCGTTGAAGTGAATGCGCTCGTGAAACTGCGCTAAGTCTTCGGTGGATACGGTTATCGGATCCCTGAGAATGACCCAGGAACTCCTTCGTTGTAAGGCGGCGTCGTGAGTGATCCTTCGTATCGATAATGCGCTCGGGCGGCTGGCAGAAAGTTCTCGGGGTTGAAGGCACCTGGCAAGGGGTGTTTCACATTGAGGTCGTTGGGCAGTGCGGCGAAGATGGGTGCGAGCGCGCCACTCGACGAGCCGCGACCATCAGCACGCCGACGACGGCATTAACACCCTCGGCGTTTTGATGCACAAAATGAAGTTCCATGTCCTGACTCTGGCCTTCAAACGTGTGCTCACTCAGCCCGTGAAAGTGGAACTGCTGTAACTCGTACTCGACGCCGTTCAGCTCAAGCACGTTGTTGCCCTCCGTTTCGATCTCGATGGTGTGCCATTGTTGAAGATCAGCCCATTGGT
The DNA here is from genome assembly GCA_963752385.1 of uncultured Acidimicrobiia bacterium. GTDB lineage: Bacteria > Acidobacteriota > Terriglobia > Versatilivoradales > Versatilivoraceae > CAVVYL01. The sequence goes on from CAVVYL010000036.1 coordinate 144,294, forward strand.
CGTACCGTATTCAACCGGGACCGGTCGGCGACGAAGCCTGGTCAACAACGTGAGCTTTCCGAAATAGATCGGAGATTGCATCTGTCCCTCGCCACACGTCGTCCAAGCCGGGTCGAGTTGACCCAGAAAGCGGGCCGTTGTCTCCGAAGTACTTGAACTCCGTCTGCGCGACTGCAGACGCCGCGAGCAGCATCAGACCAACAATGGCAGCCGTACAGCGCTTCCATTGAGTTGGCCTGTCGATGATTTTCATACGGGACTTCGTCTCTTTGCTCATCGGTTCTCTCCTTCGTTGTGATGTAGGCTCTAGGACTTGCTTTGTTCTGGTAGTAGGTACGCTGACGTGCAGCAGACTGACTCAGATGACTGTGTCAGCCCAGAGAGAAGCAAAGCCGCTGAAACTGGTTTGATGAAAGTTCGCTAAGCCGAGTTCCCGCGGAACTCGAAGAACTGAATCTGGAGCGCCGCCCTCGGAGCGTCACTGGAAGAACGTTGCACCTATCGACCGACCCACGCCGGGAATCTGGCTTTGGCAGTTCTCGGTCGAACGGAGCCGTGCGCCTGAAGGTTCGAATGTGACTATGGATGGCTACCGGCAGGGCAGGCTCTCAACACGATCGCATTGAGGCCTGATCTGGCTGTGGCTGTTTTCCTTACTATTTTCGTACAGAAGAGTATGTCGGCCAGGCTTCAACTCTCAAGAGCTATCGGTACCTTCCCCCGGCCGCGCCTTTCGCCTTGGCGACGACTAGTTCCGTGAAGCCGCGCACCTTAAACGCCAAAACGATGAGGGTCACGCCAAACGCAATGCGAAGCCCGCGATCAACCAGACGACCGAGAGCGCTCCTGCCCCGGGTCGTGCCATAAGCAACAGGCCGAACGCGATCGAGACGAGGCCAGAGAGAGCCAGCCAGAATTCACCCTCGATCTCCTTAAGCAGCCGGAACGCGGCCACGATCTGGAGGAGTCCAGTGGCAATCGCCCAGGTGGCGATATAGAAGAGCACAGCAAGGGCTGTGAGTTCGGGAAGAAGAACGTCAGCACGCCCGCGCCGATTCCGCAGAGGCCCGCGAGCAGCAGGAGCCACCAGTCCTCGTTCTCCTGGCGTCCTCCGATCGCGGTACGATGTTGCCAATACCGTCTACGAGGGCGAACGCGCCGAACGTCAGCGTGAGTGCCACGAGGGAGATTAAGGGTTGGGTGAAGAGGACGATCCCGAACACAATCCAGATCAGTCCACGGATTAGGGTCATCCACCAGTAGCGCGACAGAGTATTTGCGAGCATGGCCGCCTCCTATTCGTATTCCTACTTTTTTAATGAACCCGAAAGAAACCCGCCTGTCTAGGTACATCCAGGGCAACCACGTGTTTCCTTCCGATCACCGCTTGGCCGATGGCGATGTTGTTTTGTTTCGCCTGCCATCGCGAACGATAAGCTTTCTTTCGCAACCGCCCTGTTCCAAGTCCTGGTGGCGGTTGTTCGGCTCGGAGTTTGACAGTAACCAATTCCTTGTTACTCGACTGAATCCGTCGGGAGGTCTCCAGTGCTTGAGGCGACTCGGTAGCTTGTTGAATTTTAAGAATCGAGTCTGACCAAAGCTAGTAGCAAAATTACGAGTGGGCACGCCCAGCGAGTCCTTCCACTACATATATCTTCCCACTGGGCTGACGTCCTGGGTAATCTCCTTCGAGTAGACACCCGTGCGCCACTGGTGATAGAATTTTTCCCTACGAATTAACTCTCTAAGCCTGAAGTAGAAACATGCCAAAAGATCAATGGAAATGGGCAGTCGTAACTATTTGCCTTTGTATTCATAGCCGCTGTTCATTCTGGAGGCGGTCTGAGATGGCCGATGCGACGCTCATAGAGCGCTGCTACAAAGGTATGCAACGGAATAGCTCTCGAGGGGTTCCTTTGTTTGCTATTGTGCTGTTTCTCTTGGCGGTAATCCCAAGACTTTATGGACAGGAGATCAGCGGTAGCGTTCGGGGAACGGTTCGCGACCAAACTGGCAATCTCCTCTCTGGCGTAAAGGTGACGTTGACGAACGAAGAAACTTCTTTGTCCATCTCAACAGTTACTTCCAGTGAGGGACGCTACAGTTTTGCGGCGACACGGATCGGTGCCTACACACTTGGGGCAGAGTGTTCGGGTTTTCATCGTATCTTGCGGCGAGAAGTCAAGGTAAGTCCGCACCACCCGGTCACAATGGATCTCGAGCTTGCCAAAGCGGATGTTGCGATCTCAGGAAGTCCGGCGGCCCCTGCTTCAAAGGGGAATTTGAATGAGACTACCTCAGAATTGAGTGCGTTCACCTTTCATGACACCCCTAAGTTCAAGGTAGGGGCCCTAGATAACTCCACCCAATTTGGCGGGCACACTTCCGCAGGCGAGGCCGAGGCTTCCAGCCGCCTGCTTCAAGGTGTTGCTGAACTCAAGACCAATCCTCCTGCTGTTAAGCCCACTTCTGCAGTGAAATCGTCAGTCAGTCACAACGAAGCGGATCAATCCGGAATCGAAGTCAAACTGAAGCAGGCATTACATCTCAATCCAAACAATTTTGAACTGAACCACAACCTCGGCGAGTTCTATATACAACAAGGGAAACTAGCCGCGGCAATACCTTATTTAGAGAAGGCTCAAAGGATCGACCCCTCCCATTACGTCAACGGTTATGACCTTGCGCTGGCCTATTTGCAGACCCAGAACCTAACGCAGGCACGGCGGCATATTCAAGGAATGCTGCGGACAAAGGATACTGCCGAACTGCACAACCTCTTAGGCGAAGTAGAGGAGGCCACTGGCAACCCCGTGATTGCTGCCAACGAATACCAACGCGCCGCGCACATGGAGCCCAATGAGAAGCACATGTTCGACTGGGGAAACCAACTTTTGCTCCATAACGCTTATGAACCAGCAGCCCAGGTTTTTAGCCATGGTGTTGGACGGCATCCCGGCTCTGCCAGGCTCCGCATCGGTCTAGGGATTGCTCTTTATTCGCGCGGCCAATATGACGAGGCTGTCAAATCATTGTGCCTGGCCGTCGATATGGACCCATCCGACCCACGCCCCTACTTTTTCTTAGGCAAGACGTACGACGTCTCTGTTCCCATGGCTGAGGAGGTTACCAAGCGCCTGGCTCATTTCGTCCGACTCTACCCAAAGAACGCGCTGGCACATTACTACTATGCGCTGAGTCTGTGGAAAGGACAGCGAGGACAGGACTCGCAGGATCTGGATCAGGCTGAAGAGTTATTCAAAAGCACATTGGCGCTGGATCCTGGGATCGCCGAGGCTCATCTCCAGCTCGGGATCCTCTATGCCCATCAGCAGAAGGATGCTGATGCGATTCGAGAATATCAAATGGCGATCAAGCTTCAACCGGATCTTGCCGACGCGCACTACCGGCTTGGGCAGGCGTATCAGCGCTCAGGAGAGAAAGTTCGGGCAAAGGAACACTTCGAGATCCACGGGCGACTGCGGACCGATAAGCTGGCGCAGGGCCAACAGAAACCTGGCGAGGAGAGGCCTATGGTTCTTACCGTGACTGAAGAGCCTTAGACTGTAGCCAATCCGACGCACTCCCTGCAGCCTCGCGGCTGCAGCCCACTAAAGAGAGATTCTTGGGAGAGCCTGATGAATCGCCGACAATTTCTTAATCGGGTAGTCGGAGGCACCGCGGTGGCCGCCTGGACGGGCAGCCAGGAGGCCCTCGCAACCTTCCGCCCTCCTCTTCCAACTCGGAAGCTCATCATTCCCACAGATACACCTGACCGGTTCGGGCTAAAGGTCATGGAGTTTAATCCTATACCTGCACCTGACCCTGAGACTTGGGATCTAAGGATCAGTGGCCTGGTAGACCGTCCCTTGAAACTGAAGCTGGCAGACTTGCAAAGCCTTCCTCAAGTTACCCAGAATAGCCGCCTGAAGTGCGTTCAATGCTGGTCGGGACGAGTCCTGTGGGAGGGGTTCCGCTGCGGCGAACTTCTCCGCCTGGCTCAGCCAAAGCCCACAGCAACCTGGGTTCGTATCGATTGCGCAGACCTTTATTACGACTACGTGAAGATGGAGGACCTTCTCCATGGCCGAACACTTTTTGGGCTCAAAATGAATCGGGAACCATTAACGCCTGAACACGGTGCCCCACTTCGTCTGGTGATGCCCTTCAAGTACGGCTACAAGTCATCCAAGCTGATCACGAAGATTACTCTAACTGACCGGGGCGGACAGGGTGTTGTCGCCGATACTTGGCCTTACTATTCTCAAACTGGCGACATTGAACCGGGACAGGATCACCCCTTTGATTTTCCAGGTGAGACCCGCAAGATTAGAGGCGGAGAGATTCTGGAGTACTAAAGACACACTGGCGGTTGGTTACGGAAAATTCTGCAGCTCAGGACGGGAGAGCACGGAGAGTCAGACTTCGGTCCTTTTCAAAAACCACAGACGTGGCCCTCTTTTGAGAAGGAAGATGAGCTGTGGTTTGTTCTCAGCTCTGTGCTCTCGGCGTTTCGCTGCGGTGATTTGCTTCTGGTCTTTCTTTCCAGGTACCAAGAGATGTTCTTGCGCACTGGCAAATTCGCTGCGGATAGGCTAAGCGGAATGAGCCGCCGACGTGATTTTTTGCGATTGGCCGCTGCGTTCCTGGCTGACCACTTTCTCTCGCGTCGAGTTTTTGGTCAGAACCACAAAGAGCCCAAGCGATCCGAGCGCCGCGTTATCATCGTGACTTTCGGAGGCGGAGTGCGCTACGAAGATACGTTTGCTCCAGAAGGCTGGATAAATATCCCCCACCTGAGTTCCGATCTGTTCTCACAGGGGCTCTTTTATCCTGCTGCACGTAACCAAGGTATTACGGGACATTTTAACTCGACTGCCGCACTAGTCACGGGTTGCTGGCAGAAGGTCGATTCCTACGGGAGCGAGCCACCGTCCACACCGACAGTCTTCGAATGTTTTCGCAAGGAGCGAAAATCTCCTTCCCGAGGAAACCTGGGTCATTGCGACTAACAAGAGTTTCAGTCTGATGGGCGGAAGTGAGCTCAGGGATTATGGAAATGCGTACTCGGCTAACGTAATTCTCCCCAAGCAGCTTCTGATCGAAACCATCAAGGCGGCTGTCGCTAGTGAAAAAGGACCCGGGGCCGAAGATCGGCAGGCCTTGGTAGATCAGATGTTGTCGGCCCTGGATGAGGGTTACGAAGGCTACGGCTGGCAAGTCTATCAATCCGGCCGCAAGCTCGGCCGTGAACTAAGGGAAAGTCTCGCCAAATCTCTTCTGGACTACTTCAATGATCCCAGAGTTCCGGCTAGCGGCGATGAGCTCACGTTTTTCATGACCAAAGAGATCATGACTCGCTTCTCCCCTTCGTTGCTCTTAGTCAACTTTTGGGATATCGATATAGCCCATTATGGCGCCTATTCCCTGTATCTGGAAGCGATTCGCCGAACGGATCGTCTGGTCTATGAGCTTTGGCAGCACGCTCAGTCACTGCCCCTTTATCGCGATCGGACGACGCTTCTGGTGATCCCCGAAATGGGCCGGGACGGCGACGTTCGTGGCAATGGATTCGCGAATCACCGCAGTGGCGACGAGTCCTGCCGCCGCCTATGGCTACTGGCCTTGGGAGCGGGGGTCCCTAAGGCGACTGCGTCAGAGCGTACCATTCAGTCCATTGACATTGCTCCAACGGTTGCCGAAATCCTGGGCTGCAAAATGCCCGCTTGTGAAGGTAAGCCTCTGGTCGAGTTGGTAATCTAAGCGGAAAATTAACTGATTTGGGGAATGGAGACAGTTTGCTCCCATGAAGCTCCCTGCGGAAGGGGAAGAAGGACTTTAGCCCTCGGGTGAGTTCCTCCCAAACCATACGACTCACCCGCTACACCCCTGAAGCTGTGAAAAGATTCGGGAGGGCGAGCCTCCTGGCGAGCCGTCTGCCGTAGACCCCTGATCTTGAACCGCTCGGCGGGAGCCTCGCCCTCCAAGTGGGAGGCAGCTAGAATTCTTTCACAGCTCCCCTCCAGATGAGTGGAATTTCGTGGGCCGTGGCGTTGCCGCGGCGGGCATGGAAAATCCCCAATGAATCTCTATTCAGGATTGACCGGTGAAGCGCTGGAGCTGGTTCGAGAACATCAAAGCACGTTGGATCGCTTACCCCGTACTTTTCTCGTTTCGATTCTCCTCGAGCTTGAAAGGTGGCTCACTCTCTTCAAGCCCGAGAGGCTGTACTATCGCGCCCTGCTGAAGCAACTGGCCACGCTTCCAGAATTGGATAGCCTCTTTACAGGTTTGACGAGATTGGAATCGCAGGCCAAGTGCCACCAGGTCGAAGCGGGGAGTCCGAAGACCTTCCAGGAGCGCACGCTCAATCTCCTCCGCAAAGAAGGACTCTACTCTCGCTGGAGGCAAGAGATTGACGCAGTCTTCCAGAAGCTACAGCCAACCTTGGAGGCACACCTTTACTCCGGCGATACGGAACCGCGCTTGATCGTTATCCTGTACGGCAGCGGGATATCGATCCAACGTGACAAACTATGGAAACGGTTCAGTGCGATTGGCAGTCGAATAGCCCTCCATCTGAATGGGTCACATGAATCAGAGGCATTCTTACGAACTCTCTTCACCGGGCACCCCAGCAAAGCTGACCAAATGACCCGGCCGACTCTCTTCCATATCCTTCAAAAATCTCGCAGGGTTGGTCCTTTGGACGCCTGGATTGTTGAGGCAGGCGATACACTTCAAGTACTCTGCGAAAGGAATACCCAGAAGGGAGACGGATCGGACTGCGCGACTGGCATGAGCTACGATCGGCTCCAAGGTTATCGCGAGCAGCTGACAAAGGCTCTCTACAGCAAAATCTTGAGTGGCGTTCCGGGTCCCCTTGAGCTCGCAGCTTATGCAAAAGGCTTGAAGATCATGCCGCAGGAAGGGATCTCGTTGTACTGCGACGACGTGGTGCTGGCCTTTATCCGCGACATTTTCCTCGGTGGAAACGGAACACTCATCATGAACAATAGCTTCGTCGAATGGGCGGCCGTTCAGTCGATCAAGCGCGCCCAGCCCCACGTCTTAGTAGTCCGATTCGGCGTTCGGGATAAGATGAAACCTTTTAACAGCCTCTTGCTTTTTTCCAAAGCTCGGCCCGCAGACCAGATCCCTATCCTGCAGGAGCCTCTGGGATCATTCATCGACGTAGAGCTCCTGTCCTACTACATCTGGCTCAATGCTGAGAAGGGTCCTCCCTATCGTGAAAAAACGCTCTACCTGCTACTGGCGGAAGGCACAGATGAAATGCTCGCAGTGTTACCCAACTCCCGAAAGCTAGCATCGGACCTTCCAGCAGCCACCTTGCCGGACGTTGCTGTCACCATGGCTCAGTGGTTGGGACTTTCATTGTCTGGTTCTCCCGGACAGGTTATCGGGCCTTTGGTCAGTTCGTAATCGGCACCGTTGCCACCCTGGCCGCTAGGCTGGGATCCTTCCGCAGAAGGTCGATTCTGCGGCGAGCAAAAAATAGGATGCCCGCGCTGCCCGGTCATGTCTTGCGAATCAGATCTGCTGCCGTAAACCTCCCATATCACGAAGAATGAAAACGAATTCATTCTGTGACCTGCATGCTTCTAGACGTAAGTTCTTGGGGCGGTTGTCAGCAACGGTACTCCCGATCTTTTTCCAAAGGACGCCGCTCGCTACAGCTCAACATACTGAGAGTTCTCCAGGCGACGGTCTCGCACCTCCCGAGTATCGATTGAAGCCTCATTATCGGATGAAGTCGCCGCTTGACGACGTCATCGCAAGGGTCGAGCCGGGGTTGGATGCTTACCCTACAGAAAGGTATGCAGAAGAGATTGAAGTTATTCTGGTTGAGTGGAAAAGAGCCCTCGAGCAATCATCGCCTGATTTGGAGGTTATTGGAAAATTCCTTTCGCCAGAATTCCAGGCTTCCCCTCTGCAGCCATCCAGCGAGAAACCTTTGCGTTCCGATCCAGGTCTAGAGATCTTCCAAAGACACTTTTCTGACCAGCGATCAATCGGAAAGGAAGTCTTTGTCAGCACATTCCGTTCTTACCTCAATCAGTCATTGATCTTAAACGCCGAGTTCAAAGTGACTTCGATCAGCGTGAGCTCGACCTCCCCGATCGCAATCCAGACCCGCATTCGATACGACCTCGCAGGGACAGGATCTGGCTACTTTCGGGAAGGTCGCATAGGTCAGTGGGAGCTGGAATGGGAGGGAAGGTCCGACGGTCAGTGGCGGGTGCGGAAATGGCGACTGTTGGAAGAAACCCTCAGCCGTGCTCCGCGCCCCATTTTCAAGGATGTGAGTTCCAAGACCCTGGGAGGTAACGCCTCTTACCACGAGCAGATGCTTCCGGGATTGGATCATTGGAGGACGGTCTTGGACGCTGCTTGTGGCATCGACGTTTACGGCAATAACGGCCTGGCGGTTGGAGATTTCGACAATGACGGGTTTGATGATTTTTACGTTTGTCAACCATCCGGATTGCCGAACCGCCTCTACCGGAATCGAGGCGATGGGACCTTTGAGGACGTAACTGAAGCCGCTGGCGTGAATGTTCTTGATCATACTGCTTGTGCTCTGTTCGCCGACATGAACAACAATGGTCGCCAGGATCTTTTGCTCGTATGCTCCAATGGTCCTCTACTTTTTCTAAACCAGGGAAATGGAAAGTTTCAGCTTCAGCAGAGGGCTTTTTCCTTCGCACAGGCTCCGCAGGGTACTTTCACGGCTGCCTCCATTGCAGACTACGACCGCGACGGTTGGCTTGACGTTTACTTTTGCCTTTACAGTTACTACCAAGGTCTGGATCAGTACCGCTTTCCCGTGCCGTATCACGATGCGCAGAATGGCCCGCCTAACTTCCTCCTCCGCAACAACGGCGATGGCACTTTCCGAGATGTGACGGCCTCGGTCGGCCTCAGCCGGAATAACAATCGATACAGTTTTGCCTGTGGCTGGAGCGACTACAATAACGACGGATGGCCCGACCTTTACGTGGCGAATGACTTCGGACGGAAGAACCTATACCGGAATAACGGCGACGGAACCTTCACAGACGTGGCTGAAGAAGCGGGTGTGGAGGACATCGGAGCAGGCATGGGCGTGTGCTGGTTAGATCATGACAACGATGGTCGCCAAGATCTTTACGTCCCCAACATGTGGACCGCGGAGGGCTTACGCGTAACGATGCAGGAAGGTTTCATGAACAAAACGCCAGAAAAGGTTCGGGCCCAATATCGAAAGCATGCCAGCGGTAATTCGCTTCTTCGCAACGAAGGCAATGGACGCTTTCGGGATAAGAGCTCCGAGGCAAAGGTTGAAGTGGGGCGATGGGCCTGGTCTTCCGACGCCTGGGATTTCGACCACGATGGCTATCCCGACCTCTATGTTGTCAATGGCATGGTTTCCGGGACCAACAGGCGCGAGCTGAATAGTTTCTTCTGGCGGCAGGTCGTAGCCCAATCGCCACTCGAGCTTCGCCCGGAGCGCCGCTATGAACAGGGGTGGAATGCCATCAACGAATTGATTCGTTCTGACCGAACGTGGAGCGGCTATGAGAGGAATTTATTCTACGCCAACAACCGGGACGGCACTTTCTCGGACATTTCCGCGGTAGTGGGCCTGGACTTCCTGGAGGACGGGAGGTCTTTTGCCCTGGCCGACATTGATCACGACGGTCGCCTGGAACTCATTCTCAAGAACCGTGACACGCCGCAGCTCCGGGTCTTACGCAACGAACTGCCAGATTTGGGCCACTCCATAGCTTTCCGACTGCGTGGGCGCAAGGGCAACCGGGATGCCATTGGAGCAGAGGTTGTCATAGAGACAGAGCGAGGTAGACAGTCCAGATTCCTTCAGGCTGGCTCAGGCTTCTTGTCGCAGCATACTAAAGAAATCTTCTTTGGTCTTGGCTCCCACCGCAGTCCGATTCGCGCCATCGTTCGTTGGCCAAGCGGCGGCATCGAAGAGTTCGAGAACGTTCCAATGAATTCGCAGGATTACGATCGAGGAGGGTGCAAAGCAGTTCCGCATCGAGCCCTTTGTGTCTTTGAGTGATCTTCCAAAATCTCTGGTGGCACCACCGAAACATCCCGCAAGCACTTCTCACTTCGGGACCTGGCTGCTTGTCCCAGTCGCCGCGCCCGATTTTGAACTTCCCGATCCCAGTGGCCGGGTCCATGCTTTGCGTAACTTTCGTGGTGGTAGCGTCCTACTCAGTTTCTGGACCACACAGGATGCAGAATGTCAGCAGTTGCTGAGAATCTTCCAAGAAGGACACTCTCGGTGGGCAAGGCACGGAGTCCAGCTTGTCACCGTCAACGTCGATGGTTCTAAACAGATAGACGGAATCAAAGCCCTGCTGCGTGAGAAGGGGTATTCGTTTCTGACCCTTCTTGCAAACGATGATGTGGCAGCAATCTATAATATCCTCTATCGCTACCTCTTCGATCGGCGCAGAGATCTCCGTATCCCGACGTCATTCCTCTTGGACGCCGAGGGTTCGATTGTGAAAGTCTATCAGGGTGTCCTCGAGCCTGAAGACCTGCAGGCAAGCCTTGCCTCCATGCCACGTACTGCGGAGGAACGTCTCAACAAAGGGCTACCATTTCCTGGAAGATTCTACGGAGGGGGTGTCCATCGCAACACTTTCACTTATGGCGTCGCCTATTATGAGCGGGGATACTTCGACCAGGCGATGGCATCGTTCCAGGAGACCTTGCGTAACAACCCAGATTACCCTGAGGCTCACTACAACTTGGGAAGCCTTTACCTTCAGAAACAGATGCGTACGGAAGCCAAGAGGCACTTCCAAAAAGCGCTTCAGCTCCGTCCGGATTACCCTGATGCCCTGAACAACGTCGGATTGATCGCCGCTGAAGAAGGTGAGGCTGATGAAGCTGCGCGCTATTTTCAGGAGGCCATTCGGCGAAGGCCAAACAACGCGACAGCTCTTTTGAATCTAGGTAATCTCTACCGTCAAAACAGGCGCTTGGAAGAGGCTGAGCAAGTTCTCGAGCAAGCCCTTGAGTTCGAGCCTAATGACCCCGAGGTGAATTACAGCTTGGGGATGCTTTTTGCCCAGAAGGATGACACTGAGCGCGCTCGGGAATATCTCCAGCAGGCGGTAAAGCTGCGCCCTGATTATCCAGAGGCCCTAAACAACTTGGGCGTGCTGTACCTCCGCACAGGACAATCTGCAGAGGCAGTCGCCGCGCTGAAGGAATGTATCCGTGTGGCTGCCAGCTTTGACCAAGCTTACCTAAATCTTGCTAGGGCCTATGTGGCAACAGGCGAGCGCCAGAAGGCCCAAGAGATTCTTCGAGAGCTTCTGGATCGCCAGCCGCAGCATCCCACGGCCAGAAAGATGCTGGACCAACTAGCTCGCTGAAGACAGGGTAGAAGCGGCGTCCCGCCGCTTAGCCGAGGCTGGGAGTATTGCAAGTAGGAGGCGCCAAGCAAGCGCCGAGACGGCGCTTCTACCTTGCAGGTGAGAGGTTTCTGTCCGCTTGCTGCTTAGCCCGCTTCAATATCTCGGCGCGCATGAGTTGGGACTGCTCCCGCGTGAACAGCAGAGTCCCCTTTGCCATGCGCCAAAAGTCTTCTTGTTCCCAGTTAGCCCGCATAATTCCCGTTGGAAAATGCTTCATCGTTGCCAGCAACAGATGGCCGATTTCGTGCGCTGCTGCGTGACCTAGAATCTGAGCGACGGTGGAGATTCCCTGCGTGGCAAGTTGCTGAACCCGTTCATAAAACAGCGTAGCCAACGTGCTACCTTCCTTCGTGGCAAAAGCGAAGCCTAAACCGCTAGGAACCCTCAGGTCACCATCCGACTTAGGCTCAAGGACGATTCTTAGGACAACATCGGTCGGACCCAAAGGCTCTTGACATCGCTGAGGGACCGAAGAGCTAGGCGAAGGGCGTCGGCAGTCTCGCCACGATGTATGGATCCCTGCCTGCTGAAAGATCAAGGAAGCTTCATTCTTCACGCTGGTCAAAATGTTTGGAGAAACTGTGGCGTAGTTGTAAACCCGCACTGTGATTTGAGCATAAGTTTCGACAGGGTGGGCCAAAGCTGCCCACAAAACGAAATGCCCCATCAAAGACCAACCCATGGCGTTCACCTCTAAGGATTGCGAGATGACGCTGAGTCTGGGTCCAAGCCTCTGCTAGCTCAATGGAACGGAGGCGGCATTTTGAGGGCACGTGTGTGACAACCTACGTACCTGAAGAAATGTGATTTAGGACGAAGGATGATATTTCTAGCAGCAGGCACGTGCCAGCGTTTCAGGAGATTTTTTCCGAGGCTGGTCGCGGGGCCCCCACGGAAGATTCAGTGTCCTCTTCGAAGAGCTATCTTGCCCGCCCGGTATGTTGCTGAAAGACTCGAACCCAGAAGAAGAAGGTCACGGTGAGAAGAATTGGAATAAGCAGGTGTCAGTGATACACTTTCCTTACTTTACTTAAGGATAATTGACCGTGAATGAGTCTGGTGTAGACAAGCGAATCCTCCGCTTTGCCGCGTTCGAGGTCGACCTGCAGGCCGGGGAGTTGCGCAAGCGCGGGATCAAGATCCGGCTGCCCGGCCAGTCCTTTCAGGTTCTGGAGATGCTGCTGGAGCGCCCAGGGGAGGTGGTGACCCGGGAGGAGCTGCGCCAAAAGCTCTGGCCGGCCGACACCTTCGTCGATTTCGATCAGAATCTGAACGCGGCAGTCAAGCGGCTCCGCCGCGCGCTGAGTGACTCGGCCGAGACACCCCGACTGATTGAAACTTTGCCTCGCAGGGGCTACCGGCTGATTGTGTCAGTCAGTCCCACAGGTCAACAAGATCAAGCCAGCATAAGAGGCAACTCCGTTCATCCAAGCAGGGCCTTGTCAGATCTAGCAGATTCAGTTACAAAGCGGGAAACAAAAGGATGGCTCCATCGCTGGAGTGTTCTGATTCCAGTTTCCGCTGCCGCGGTTTTGATCGCTCTCCTTCTTGGTATTGCCCTCTGGTCTACCAGCAGCCGGAAGCCTATCCACGAGCCCGCCATGAGACAGCTCACCTCTGATTCAGGCTTGACTTTCCAGCCAGCACTTTCGCCCGACGGCAACCTGATGGCATATGCCTCCGACCGAAGTGGGGAGGGGAATCTCGACATTTGGTTGAAGCAAGTTGCAAGAGGCGAGCCAATGCGGCTAACCCGACACCCAACCGATGAATACGAGCCGGCGTTCTCGCCTGATGGCAGCAAGATTACTTTCCGCTCTGACAGGAAGGGTGGCGGGATTTATGTCATTCCTGCTTTGGGAGGCGACGAGAAACTAATTGCCACGCAAGGCCGCAGACCCCGTTTCTCGCCAGACGGTAACTGGATCGCCTATTGGACCGGCCCGACCGGTTGGAAGCGGTTTACGAGTGAGGGCGGTTTTGCCGGTAAACTTTATGGGGTGGCATCCAGTGGTGGGCTACCCCGGCAAATACAGACCGACTTCAGATTAGCCGGCAGCTCGGTTTGGTCTCCAGATGGAAGGTACCTATTATTTCTTGGGGTTCGGGATCCAACAAACTGTGCTCGGGGAATCTCTGGACTGGTGGGTGGCTCCAGTGGGAGAAGGAGTGGCGGTAAAGACGGGGGCCTTTGATCTGTTCCGAGGCCAGGGTTTTCCCATCTCATTTCCGGCCCTGGTTCCCGCTCCTTCGCAGTGGATAGAGAATCAAGTTCTCTTTTCTGCGAGACTGGGCGACAGTGTCAATCTTTGGCAGGTTGCGATCTCTCCCAAGAACTGGCAACTTGCGGGTCCAGTGCGACGCCTCAGTTCTGGTAGCGGCTTTGAGGTTCATCCCTCCATTACTGCAAATGGCCGTCTGGTTTTTGCAAGTCTCCACGAGAGCCTTAACATCTGGAGCCTGCCGATGAATCCGGATCAGGGAAAAGTTCTCGGTGGGATGCAACAGTTGACTGATAGTGCGGCTTTGAATTATCAGCCCTCGATTTCGGCCAACGGTAAGAAGGTCGTATTCACCACCAGTCGATCAGGGAATGAGGATATTTGGATGAGGGACTTGGAGACCGGAAAGGAGACAGCACTGGCCGCCACTCCGCATTCAGGATCAACGTCCTGAAATCTCCTCTGACGGATCGAAGGTAGCCTTCACGAGCGTCTCCACGTCAAAAGCGCGTCATTCAAGTCGTAGCCGTTGAAGACAGTCTAGCCCAAAAGACGTACGAGGAAGATGCTTGGGTCTGGGATTGGTCGCCCGATGGGCGAAGAGTTGTTCTAAAAACCGGAATTGGACGCAGAAACCTGCATTTTTTGGATTTGAATTCAGCAGAGAAAACGGAAATCCCACAACCTTCCAATTACGAGCTGTTTCAGGCCAATTTCTCTCCCGACGATCGCTGGCTTACTTTTGAGGCCGTTGATCGTGATCGTGGCCAATCAAGGATCTTTATTACACCTCTTCGAAGAGGGCTGGCATCGGGAGAAAGCGAGTGGATTCTGATCAGCCGATGGACCCTGGGATGACAAGCCTCGCTGGTCGCCGGATGGGAATACGATCTACTTTGTATCAGACCGGCGATGGCTTTCTCTGCCTCTGGGGACAGCGGCTGGAATCAGGGAGGAAACGACCCCTTGGACCGCACGTTTGACATACATCACTTCCACAGTGCGCGGCGTTCTCTGGCGAATCAGGGCTTGGGTCTGCTCGAGATTTCCGTAGCACGCGACAAGATCGTCTTCAGCCTGGACGAGTTGGCCGGAAATATTTGGATGACAGAGCTGGAGAATCCATAACGGATGGGCGAAGCGAAGGCTGTGACGAAGCGCTGCTGCTTGTACGATCGGAAATGATGCAAGGTAGAAGCGGCGTCCCGCCGCTTAGCCGAGGGCTGGGAGTGATTGCAAGTAGGAGGCGCGAAACAAGCGCCGGGACGGCGCTTCTACCTGAGATGGAGGTTGCTGTTGATCAGCTATTTCGATCGGTCCGAACCCGTCTCCTTCTTAACGGGCAATCTGCCGCATTGGCGGCAGAAAGGTAAGACTTACTTTGTGACCTTTCGGTTGGCTGATTCCTTGCCGCAAGACAAGCTGCGCCAGTGGAAATCAGAACAGAAAAAATGGCGGGCCTCCCACCTGGAGCCACATACAGAGAACGATCGAGCGGAATACTTTCGGCTTTTCACCGAGCGCATTCAGAACTGGCTGGATGCAGGTTTTGGCTGCTGCATCCTGGCGCGTCCGAAGGTCAAGTCTATGGTGGAGGAAGCTCTCGCTTACTTTGATGGCACCCGCTATGCTTTGGAGGAGTCCGTGGTCATGCCTAACCACGTTCACGTGCTGGTGACCCCGTTGGGCGAGCACGGGCTTTCTGACATTCTGCACGCCTGGAAGTCTTTTACAGCCAAAGCCATCTTGAAGGAGGTAATGGAGGCTAAGTTTCTCTTTACCGCAGGTAAGCGCCGGGACGGCGCTTCTACTTTGGCCCATCGGGTGTGGCAGAAGGAGAGCTTCGACCACATCGTGCGAAGTCCCATTCAGCTTAACCGCATTCGGCAATACATCCGCGATAATCCGAAAGCCCTGAATAAGAGGCAAGAGTAGAAGCGGCGTCCCGCCGCTTAGCGTAGGGTAGAGGATGGTTCTAAGCAGCTCGAAACAAGCGCCGGGACGGCGCTTGCGCTGTGCATCCATGTCACATGAATACCTCAATTAAACATGGGTCTCGAGACCTCGCACTTGCCTTGCTTCTTCTCTGCATTCCACTCCAAGGCTCTCAGCACAAAACCTCTCCAACGTCATCTGCTGAAGCAAAGCGTCTCTTCAGTGAGGGCCAGAATCATCTCCGCCAAGGCAATCTCGAAGCTGCTAAGAGGGCCGTTCTGCATGGGTTAAAGCTATCTCCGCAGGGTATAGATGGTTACAATTTGTTGGGAATTATCTACACTCAGCAGAAGAATTACGAGCAGTCCTTAGCTGCCTTCCAGCAAGCTTTGAAACTTGCTCCCAATTCCAGTGAAATCCACAACAATCTGGGCAAAAGCTATTTTGCTGAACAGAAGCTTGAGTTAGCTGCCAAACAATTTCGCGCAGCTCTGCACTTAGACCCACAGCATCGTGATGCCAACTACAATCTCGGGCTGGTTTTGTTAGCCCAGGGACAGCCTGAGCAGGCAATCAGCTTTCTACAGCGAGTCCAGCCTCCTGACACCGGTACGCTGCTCAACCTCACCCAAGCCTTCCTCCGTGCCGGCCAAACCGCCCAAGGACTAGACCTGGCTCGCAGGATAGCCGAACAAGACAAGCAGAACGTGCAACTCCATTTCTC
This sequence comes from uncultured Acidimicrobiia bacterium, assembly GCA_963752385.1. GTDB lineage: Bacteria > Acidobacteriota > Terriglobia > Versatilivoradales > Versatilivoraceae > CAVVYL01. Next base: position 160,631 of record CAVVYL010000036.1, read on the forward strand.
TCTCGGCGTTCTGCTGGCTTCGGAAAAGCAGTACTCCGCAGCTCAGGAGGAATTTGAATTGGCCGACTCCCTGCTGCCGAGAACATTTGAAATACTGCATAACCTAGGGCAAGCCTATCTGCGAAATAGCAATTATGCGAAGGCGGAGATGGCCTTGGACCGAGCACTCGCATTGAAACCCAACTCGGCAGAATCGATGCACCTCCTCGCCCAAGCTCATTTCTCTCAGCGAAAAGATGCATCAGCCCTGGAACTCCTGGTCCGTGCGCGCAAGCTTGCCCCCGAGAACGCTGACATCATCGCTCTCCTGGGACGTCTCTTTATGTCGCAGTCGTTCTACGAGGATGCCATCCAGATCCTGGAGGAAGGAATCAAAGTTGCGCCTCAGCGCGCGGACCTCCACGCCTCTCTGGGAGAGTGCTATTTCAGCACGGTAAAGTTGGATAGGGCCATTCAGGAATTTCAGACCTCAATCCGACTGGAACCTTCCGCGCGGTCCTACGCCCTTCTCGGAACCTGTTATCGCCAGCTCGGGCGATTTGATGAGGCTAAGAAATCACTGAACGAAGGCCTCAAGCTGAACCCACATGATGCCGCATGCCTTTACAACCTGGGGTATATGGAAAGCAAACAGGACAACCTGCGCCAGGCAGAAGAACTGTTTAGGCAAGCCCTTCAGGTAAATCCGAATCATTCCGAGGCGCTCTATGAATTGGCGAGCCTGAATATGATAGGGGGGAAATACGAAGAGGCAGTTTCCTTGCTACAGCGGTGCGCGCAGCTAACCTCAAAGCCCGCCCGGGTCTATTACAAGCTGACAATTGCCCAACGACGTTTGAATCGACTCGAAGCCGCAGAAAGGGACCTCAGAATCTTCCAAACGCTTTCCAAGGATCCGCCTCCGTCGCCTTATCCCTTTCAACGCTTCTTCGAGTACCTGGATCAGCGGGTCGAGATGTCGGCGCAAGAAAAGACTGAATTCGACCTCCAGGAACTGCTTCTCGAGCTTAAGCAACAACCCAACCAGCCGCGAAAGCTTTATTTGCTGGCCGAAGCTTATCTCAGACTTGGCCAGGCCGAGGAAGCGAAGAGAGTCGTGGAACGCTTACATACGGTGAGCGGGGGAGATTACCGCACCGCCCTTGCCGTGGGCGTCTTGCTAGCGCGTTACCGCATGTATTCCGAAGCCATCGAGCATTTTCAGATGGCCTTGAAAGGTAATCCCGCTTCGGATGAGGCCAAATATAACCTGGCCAATGCGTATTTTCAGACTCACGAATACCCTCAAGCGCTTGAGCTCTTACAGCAAGTGTCAAACGCAGCTCGGAACGACGATGCTTATCTCTCTTTGCTAGCGGATATCCACAGCCGATTAGGGCATAGATTGGAAGCCACCAAAGCTTTCCAGGAAGCCATTGCCCTGAGCCCGGATAGAGACCAGTACTACCTGTCCTTGGCTCTGCTGCAGTTGCGTGCCGGCAACACGAGCGCGGCAGAAGAGGTCCTCCGTAAGGGCTTGGCCCGAATACCTAATTCAGGCAAGATCCTGTGGGGGATGGGGCTGGTGTCAACAGCGCAGGGGAAAACTGACGAAGCAGAAGAGTATTTGAAGAAATGTACCGACTTGATCCCGGAATGGGCCCTCAGTCATGCGGCACTCGGGATCTTCTATTACGCTACCGGGCAAACGGCGAAGGTGCGTGAAACTCTGAATCGGTACACGGAACTGTCACCCCTTGGAGGATTAAACGTCAGCCGGATCCAGGAAATTCTGGGAAATACAGTGGGGTCTGGCAATGAATCCTCTAAATGAAGGTCCTTTCGCCTGAATCACGCCGCCAATTCGTGCACCTTGCCCTGGCCCTACATGAACAAGACGGTTGAACGCGATAGATGAACGCGGGGACGAGGGCCTCCTCGATCTCGGCCTGCGCCGGCTGCCACACGTCCAACACAGAGACGTGTCCTCTTTCATGACCGTAACTACCCAGCCCTTCACCTGGGTTTCCCGCTGGTGATCTTGAAGCGTCGACGTATTCGCAGCCTCCCAATTGACTCTACGAATTCAGCAGGCAGCTCATAGACGAGTGGACCGGGGTACTTCCTGGCTTCGGACCACCAGTTTCAAATCCGCAAGGGTACCGCCGTCGCAACAACACGCTACCTCATGGCGCTCTTGAAGAAGAGATTTTCCTCACAAAAAACCACCCTTCCACGCACGCCAAGGCGCCGGCAAGAAGCTAACCGCCACGATGGTTTTCAGGATGTGATGTTTCGGCTCCTAATCGAAGGTTAAAATCGATAGATAAAAGAAAACGAATAAAATCCAAAACCATTAGCCACAAAGGTCCTTTCCAGAAAGCCACCGGAAAGGAAACGAGTGACCGCTCCCTGCAGCGTGATGTGACGGGTAACCTGCCAAACGGGTACGACGCCCGGGTTGCTTCCCACATAACGCCCCTGACCAGCGCTGGGCGGGACTAAGAGTCTCAAATCGGTGCTGTAGATTCCGTCTTGAAGAGAAGTCCTCCAGTAGTTCGGGCATTCGACGATCAGTACAACTCTCCGGTGAGGAACCATCGTTAAGGTAGGTGTAACGTCGGTAAGATTGGTCGGGCCCAACAACCCTACGGCTCCAGCATAACTATTCCCTGGAAAGAGCGGGTTAAATGCCTGTAGCTTGGGGTCGGCACGGTCTTTGTCTCCCGAGGCAGTGTCTGCCCGGATACTGAAGCGTGGCTTCCAATGCCTCTGCGAAATCCGGTAGCCGGTCTCGGTTGAGAAAGCCCACGCCCGGACAGGGGCGTCGGAAAATGTTCCCCACTGAAAGATCGCGTCATAGTTGAGGTCGAATCGCGCGCCCGAGCCGGACCATTTGGCACCCAGGGTGTGACGCTGGTCCCGGCCAATGCCTTGGACGTAGACGGACCGTGCCCGATCCAACCCGAGGTAGTAGAAACCCAGTTGTCCTTGTTTAAAGCGCGGGCTTTTTCGGGTGGCGGCAATTCCCCAAAAGTTCTGTTCATGATCCGGGAGGTCGTCAAACACGCCTTGCGACAGGCTTACCAATTTTGCATATCCTGCCTCCCAGCGCCAAGCCCTGCCTTTAATATCGAGAACCGCTCCATCGAAACTACGCTTAACGTTCAAGCCGGGACTCGCCGAGATTAATCGGCTGCTGCCGATCGCCAGTTCTTGTCGTCCCACCCTCAGGCTGAATTCCCGGTCCCCACGGAGTTTCTGTTTCCATTCGAAAAATGCTTGATGCACGTCCAAGGAGTTCTTGTCGGTTGGCCGAGGCGAGTTCAACCTCCCACTGATCAGACCGCTCTGGAGTTCAGTGTAAACGCGGAACCGCTCGCTGAAGTGAAAATCCGCCCCAAGGAGATAACGTTGAAGAAAGTAACTGTCCAGCGTGGAGGGAATGTCTCCGACGCCACGAATTCGAAATCCCTCGGGCCTGAATCGGATTTCCCCGCTGAGCGTGACAAATCGATCTTCCGCGCCCAGCGAGATGTATTTGAGCGGATCCCAGAAGTCTGCCCTCTTGCTTTGATCCTTGAGGAAACTCCAATCCTCTTCTGCCGGGTTCGGCAGATAGGCTCGAACCGTAGTCGCCTGTCCCATCGAGCTTTCCACGGCGAAACCGAACAGAGCGGCCAGTACAAGCAGTCGCGCCATCATGATGGTCAAAGGAGGATTCAGAAGGAGATTCGGTAATCCAGCGATCACAGGAGGTAGGACGCGCGCTCCGTCGCGCCTTCATCCAGCGTGCGCAGAGTGCTCGCTCCACCCTCTCCCAGCGAGGAGAAGCGCTAAGGGAGGAGGCGGTGCACACCAAATATGCTCTTCCACCAGCTGGCGAAACCCGTCCAGCGGTTGATGAGCCAGGCGTGGATGTTTCCAGCCCTCACATCGGAGTTCGAGCTGGTCATATGCCCGTTCAGGATTGCCACAGGGAACTTCGACGAGCGGTAGTCGACGTCGACGTCCGCGCGCTTGCCGTCTGTTGCGCAAGAGATCTGAATCGTTGGTGTCCCGCCGTGCTGGCGGTAATTGACCGGATAGCCCCTGTGATAGACCGTGTTGTCGGCGCCGCGCTTGAACTCGCGCGAGCCCTCCAGAGCCAAGGCAGTCGGATACTTTCCCCAATCAACTCGGTACAACGGAATTGAACCGCCAAGGACACCAAGACCACCAAGTCGAACAGTTCACAGACATGAGATGCGTCGCCTACAAACCATCGGCATTAGCCACGCGATCCTCAACTCTTGGTTCCTGTCTTTGGGTGCCTTGCGCTCTTTGCGGCTCGATTCTATCTTTTTGAATTTTGACCGACCTTTGAACTTCGACGCCACCAAGGCGGACTAGTCGTGAATCGGTTCGGCGGTCAAGCCGAATGTCGAATGTCTAAACCAGACCCCTCTATGCTCTTACGAGCGCCCTCCTTTCATAGCTGCGACCAGGTCCTTTGAACCTGATCCCCACCGCGAGACGGTCTGGAGAGCCTGCGTGAACGAGACGTTCAGGGGATGCACACGTTCCCGGCTGAGGATATAGACGGCTCCGGCGAAAGGTGTGGGCACAGATGGGACGAAGATCGTGAAGCGCCCGTCCTCAAGTTCTTCAATGATGAACGCGGGGACGAGCGCATCCTCAATCTCGGCCAGCGCCGGCTTCCACACGTTCTCTTGGCTCTCTCCCGCGAGTCGTTGGGTCAGACTTCTAAAGAGTGCGTAGCCGGGGAGTCTGTCGAATAGAGACCTCTCGATTCGCTCCCGAGTCGCTCGCCCTGCCGGGGTGCGGACGGCGACACCGACGAGGAAACAGAGAATCAAGACGAGAATAAGGGCGAGGACGTTTTCAGCTGGAAACCATTCTGGGAGCAACATGGCGAATGGCCGCACCAAACCCACTAACGATTGCATGGCCTTGAGCAGCAGCAAAACGGCGAGGTAAATCGGAGCGACGACGAGCAAGCCGCCAACTAACGTGCTCACTATGAATTCGCGGAACTGCTTCATAGGCGGGCCCTTTCTTGATGTAGATTTCCGGATCGGAGAACCAAGATAACCTATACGGCTTCGATCTCGGCGCTCAAGCTAAACGATAGCGGATGGTTGGAATGCCATGAGAAATGAAGAAACCCCTGGAGCCTTTCAGGCTGATCACTGGAGTTTCCACATTCTTGAGGGGCGTCAGGCGGCCCTGTCACTGGGAATGGCGCTCGCCGCCCTTCGCAGGCGGCCCAATTGAGCCTAGGGCGACGCAGTATAAGCCCTAACTTGCTGCCAGGTTAGAGAACCAACCGCCAAGAACGCCAAGGGGCTAAGAAAGAATTGTCGAATCTGTCCGCTCCAGTTCCACAGGATGGTTTCGCACCACCCGTTGGATGCCGTCCCGTAACAGGATCACGTTCCGGTCGACGATCTGGATCTAAAATCCGTGATTTGAGATTCCCAGATTCCGAGGACAGGTCGGAGCCTCTTTGCGTCCTTGGCGCTCTTGGCGGTTCAAACAAATGCAAATGTAACCGAATCTTGAACTTCGTTGGCTGCAAGTGAACCTGGCATGCCGAGGTGAACTAGCTTGAGATGCTGCGCCTGGCGATCTTTGCGTTCCTGGCGGTTCCGTCTGATGTCCACTCAGACTGGTAGCATAAGACCCACGAAACTTCCCAGCCGGGCTGATCTGCTGCTACTTCTTTCCTTTGGGCGAATGCTTGGTGAGCACATCAATCAGCGGCTTGGCCGCCGGGGGTGTTGTGACGCTGCCTGCCAGAATGTCTGGCGCATCGATTTTTTTGCCATAGAGAGCCTTGTTGGCATCGTCATCCTGGTTCAAGGTTGCGCCCTTCAGCTCCAGCCCAGCAAACGCTCCCTTGCTGCGAGAGTAGCTGAGGATCTTGGCATTCATCGCCGCATCGGTTTCGGCAGTACCAGCTCGTCCCACCGGCCCGGCAGCGACCGAGGCATCACCGCCCAGGGTGAACTTATCCTTCAGCAAGCTATCCATGCCCCCTCGGTCCATCACCAGCATCACTACATCGACGGCCGAAGCGCCAATCTGGAGGCCAACACTGCCTCCACCCATCTCCAGCATCGCCGGCGCTTCCCACTGCGTTTGGGCTTTGTTCCGACAGCTGACCATGCCCTTTCCGTAGCGGCCTCCAACGATAAATCCTCCTTTCTTCATTCCCGGGATAATCACAACGCAATCGGCCTTCTCGAGCAATTCCCCGGGAATCCCCTTATCAGGGACTTTCATGATCTCATCAAAGGCTTTGGCGGCTTCTGCCAGCCGCTCCTCTTCCTTCGTGGCCGCAAAGGCCGATCCCACCGACAGGACAAACAGTGTTGCTGCGAGACCCATTTTTCTCATGACGACTCTCCTTGTTTGAAAGTTAGAGCAAAAAGTTGAACGGTTATGCGCGGTGAAAGAGAATCTGTTCTCTGGGCTCACACCCCACCCCGGCTCTCTAACCGCGCGGAGAGAGGGAGTGAGATGCTTTCGTGACCTTTCCCCAGGGTGGCGCTTCGCTTACCCTTGGGAAAAGACCCCCTCAGCCTATCACAAAGCGTGCCCGCAAGGCTCGTCATCCAGGAGTGCCACCCGTTCAAAGCCGGGCAGCCGCAGGCGGTTGTCGTAATGTCGCCTCCGTCAGATAGAGGTGGGGCACGGCCGACGCACTCCAAATTAGGATGCGAGCTCACTTTGGTTTGGCCGAGACTGAATCTTACAGACAAGATCACGGTGAGGCTCGAAGAGCCGAGAGGGAGTCGCTACGCTTGTGAGGGCGTAGCAACCAGTGGTAACCGATTGGAGGCCTGAAGAACCGTTACAGTGAGGCTATCGCTCCTTCAGAGCTTGATGCGATGCCGTGGGCCGGGGCTATTTGACTTTCGCTTCTTCGAGGCTGGGCCAGATCGTCACCCTATTTATGAAAAGGCGACGAACTTACACGGCTGTGCACCGTCAGCGATTTTCGCAGCAATTTGGAGCTATGCTCCCCTGCGAGTGAAAAATTTGGCGGCCAGTTGCGCCACATCGTCAAGGCAGGAGCCGTCCTGGTTGCTGTCGAGAAGTTGGGATCAGGCCTCCGAGCATCGATGAATCTGCTCCTGCCAGTTGCTGACTCGTGCCCCCCAGCAATCCACCTAATGAGCTGACGTCTAGCCCACCCTGGCGGTTGGCCCGGCCCAGCGCCCCCATCACAATCGGCGCCAACATCGTCAACAGGTTACCAGCGCTGCTGGCGTCAAGACCGGTCGCCTGGCCTAGACCGTTCTGCACGGCTCCTAGTTTGTTGCCGAAAACATGACCCAGTATCCCCTGGCCACTGCCGGAACTGGAGCTCGCCCAGGAAGCCACGCGACAGTCATCCAGAACACTGCCGTCGTGTGGATCTCTATCCAGCGCTCCCAGCAACGATGAAGCGCCGGTCGGTGTCGAACTGTTATGAGCCAGCGCTCCAAGCAGCATGGGCAACGCTGCTTGCACAGCATTACCGGTGGTGCGCTCGTCGGCTCCCAGCACCTGACTCATCCTGCCAATGCTATCACCACCCAACGCTTGGCCCAATAAGCTTTGCAAATCCATGGTGTGCCTCCTGATCATTTAGATTATTTTGGTCACCCGCCTCTGTGTCTCTGCATCTCTGGGTAAGAGAACCGCCTTCAATTCGGAAAGGCCTGCATCTTCTCGATTCTGGAAAGAATCTTCTTGGCTTCCTTTCGGGCCAAATGCATCAGGGATTCGTCCTGATAAATCTTTTCCAGGACTTGGGTGAAGCGTTCGGGAGCCACAATTCGTTTGGCACTGAGATTCCGCTCCAGTTCATCCAGCTTCTTGGGAATTCCTAGCCGGTCGTACTTCAACGCCAAATCCATTTCAAACAGGGCCCGCTCCTGTTGACACAGGTTTTCGAAGAAATTCGTGATTTCCTGGAGAGTTTTGTCTTCGGTGTAGTTGTACACAACCTCGCGCTTTTGCAAGCCAGTGTCGTAGCGAACCGTCTTGGCGCCCATGTCGGCCACCTTACGCGGGCTCACGAAATCCTTGGCTTCGTTCAGGAAGTCGGCGCGGGTGAACAGGGAAGCTAGATTGTCGATGGCAGCGGGTTTCAACGCGACTTCGAGTGTGATGGATTCTTCGTTTCTCTTTTTGAACTGAACCTGTCCTCTCCCATTCCCACCCAATTCGACGCCGTAGGACTCCAGGTCTCCTCGCGAGCTGTCCTTTCGCCAGGCAAACCGAGGCAGCGACGTGCTCTCAGCTGACACTGCAACAGAATGAGCCAGCACGAGCCAGAGAAAGACGAGACCGGCGGCACAACGTTGGAGCATAGCTATATCAGTTAGAATCTGAACCTCGTCAGAGACAATGCGAGGCTGCAAGCGTGGGGAGGCATTCCTGTCTGCTAGTAGGGACGATTTCGAGTCGCCCCGACACCGGACTGGGAAAGGCCTGCCCACCTTGTTTGCTGCTGAATTGCCAATTCTCAACTTCGGAACACAGGCCTAACCCAGTGGCTCAAAGCCCAGCGGCCTGGTTGACTCTTCGATGTGTCGCTGAAGTGTGGATATGACAAATCGCCAGAGCGAGTGCGTCAGAAGTGTCAAATGACCGAGGAGCTTCAGCCAGCCGCAGCAGCTTCCGAACCATCGCTTGCACCTGGCTCTTTTCAGCGCGACCATAGCCCGTGACCGCGCTCTTGATTTCAAGCGGGCTATATTCGGCGATGGCAACGCCGGCTTGAGCTGCCGTCAACAAGACCACACCTTTGACCTGCGCCAATTTCAAAACACTCTTAAAATTGGAAAAGTAAAACTGATCTTCCACGGCCATGACGTCCGGGCAATGGGCCAGGATTAGCTGGTGGATCTCCTTGTGAATTTTCAGGAGCTTTTGGTTGAAATGCTGTTTTGGGTTCAGCCGAACCGTTCCTGCCGCAACCAATTGGTGCCGCTGCTCGTCGCTGTCGACAATTCCGAAGCCGGTGGTCTGCGAACCGCAGTCAATACCGAGCACTCGCACCATGGGTCAAAAAGCAAAAGGCCGCCGGATGGGTTGGTACCGGGGGCGGCCAGATTCCGAAAAGCAGTCAGGAAGCAGCGGCTTCCATTTCGTCTTCGTCGATGTCAAAGTTAGCGAAAACCTTCTGCACGTCATCGTGGTCTTCCAGAGCTTCCATCAGCTTAAGCATTTGTTGAGCGGGCTTACCTTCGAGTTTCATCGTCGTCAGGGGTATCATGGACAGCTCGGCCGAAGCGGGTTCAATCTTGCCTGCTTTTAAGGCCGCCATTACGGCGTCGAATTCTTTCGGGGCCGTGTAAACCTCGAATGTGTCTCCGGAGTCCTGCATGTCTTCAGCGCCAGCATCCAAAGCAATCGACATGAGCGTGTCTTCATTGACTTTCGACTTCTCGACGATGATGAATCCCTTCCTGTGAAACAGGTGAGCTACAGAACCGGTTTGCCCAAGATTGCCGCCGTGCTTGCCGAAGACGTGCCGAATCTCCGAAACGGTCCGGTTCTTGTTGTCCGTGACGGCTTCCACGATCACCGCTACGCCTGCTGGCCCATAGCCTTCGTAAGTGGCATCCTCGTAACTCTGTCCCGGCAGCTCGCCTGTTCCTTTCTGGATCGCCCGCTTGATGTTGTCCGCAGGCATGTTCACGGCCTTGGCTTTGTCGATCACTGTGCGCAGACGGGGATTGCCATCCGGATCGCCACCGCCAATCCGCGCCGCTACGGTGATTTCTTTGATGAGGCTCGTAAAAATCTTCCCGCGCTTGGCATCGGCGGCGCCCTTCTTGTGCTTGATGCTATGCCACTTGGAATGTCCCGACATACGCCTTCTCCTTCTCTGATGAACCTCGCAACACTAACAAAAATGCTTGTGAATGTAAAGACCGGCGCGGCTTTCGGCGGCTTTCGCTCCCGCTGACTGCCTGCTCCGCCCCGCCAATTCGCCGGTTCGGTCTATGGGTCTCCAGAGCACGAAAGAGACCGTGAGTCAATGACTGAGGATGAACGCGGTCAGCTCCTGCAAGCCTCTTTCGCGCGTGGTTGAGGAGTCGTCTGGGGGAGGCCAAAATGGCGATGATTCTGAGGACCTTGAAGCACGAAGGAAGCTTCGACATTTGGTAGAAATCGCGCTCCATCCGTCGAGGTGCTTGCGTACCAGGAACTCTCCTCGGACATGAGTATCCAGCCTGTGGCTCGGGTCGAACTCGCTCCCAGAACCGAGCGCTGCCAGAGTTTCGTCCGCGTTCATTCGCGGCCAACCCTCACCCCGCGATCCCATGGGGTTCTTTCTCTCAGTCGTTGATGGACTGGTAGGCCAACTGGATGGTTTTTCGGTCAAGGTTCAGACCGCCGGTTGGATGCAGTTGCCCCATGAAAATGGCAATCAGTTCTTCCTTGGGATCGATGACGAAGGCCGTATAGAAGAATCCGCCCCAATAATAGGATCCGATCGAGCCCAGCTCCGTTAGATGTCTGGGTTCGCTGTTTACACCAAAGCCGAGGCCGAAGCCCTGCTCAAGCTTGCCTTGAACATGGTTCTGCGTGATCAATTCAACGGACTTACGGCTCAGCAGGCGTGCCCCGTTGAAACTGCCGCCATTCAGCATCATCTGGCAGAACCGGTAATAGTCCTCGGCTGTTGAGCAAAGGCCACCACCTCCCGAAAAGTAGGTCCGGGGCCCACGATATGGGTAGTCTGCCGAGTACGCCATTGATCCTTCATCAATTGTTTGCTGGTCGCGAAAGGGCTGCAGCCCCTTTTCAGGATAGTAAGTGTAAGCAGTTGCCAGCCGGGCGGCTTTCTCCTGGGGCAAGTAGAAGCCAGTGTCTTTCATCCCCAGGGGGGTGAAGATCCGCTCTTGAAGAAATCGGTCCAACGGCATCCCTGAAACTACTTCGACGAGATAGCCCAGGACATCATCAGACGCGCTATATTCCCAGGCATCACCGGGTTGAAACAGCAAGGGAAGCGAGGCCAGCTTCTTGACCGCATCGCCGATAGTTCCTTCCTGTTGCAGGATTCCGTGCCCCATCCCTGCTTCCCGGTATTGCTTGCCCAGCCGACTATTCCAATGATACGTGAGCCCGGAGGTATGGGTGAGCAGGTGACGGACCGTGATGGGATGCTTGGCGTCTACAAGATTGCCAGGCGGTGACGTCTTGTCCTGTGGATAAGGTGGATCCAGCACTTTCACATTCTTGAATTCTGGGATGAAGGTGGAGACGGGTTCATTCAGCAGAAAGCGGCCTTCCTCGTACAGGATCATCGCGGCGACGCTCGTGATCGGTTTGGTCATGGAGCAGATGCGGAAGAGATTGTCTGTTTGCATGGGCTTTCTGGCTTCACGATCTGCCATGCCAAAGGCTTTCACATAGGCAATCTTCCCGCGGCGAGCCACCAGGCTGACTGCGCCTGAGATCCGGGACTCGTCGATGCTTTTCTGGATGGCGCGGCTAATGCGCTCCAGCCGTTCCGAAGAAAGACCAACCGTCTCAGGCGAGGTGGTTAGGTTAGCAGCCTTGGCTGATCGGGATGAGGCTGTCGTTGGCGTGTGATTTTGTGGTGTCTGCGGCTGGACAACCACACCGGAAAGCGCCAGCATCGTCGAGACCAATAGCGTTCGAGGCAGGTTTCTGATCATAGTCGCTCCTTATGTTTTTTTTCTGTGGCAGGGCTAGACACTGGGCTAAGCGGGATCTTGGGGGTAGCCACGATAGACCCTTTGTGGGCTTGTCGTGGGTTGAAATCGCGTCGTTCGCGCGAGAACACTCTCCAGGGCTACGGTTGAATTTCCCATTGGGTCGGCTCTCCTCAGAGACTTTTGTTCTCGAACAGCTCCTTCACCGCGATAACCCTGGAAGCAGACTTGTTGACTGCTAACGGAAACTTACTGATGACTTTGTCGTCCTCGAGAATCCGCTCGGAAGCGGGAGACTCATAGCTGATGGGAGAAGGCGCATTGGAGGTAATGGCGTCCATCAGCTGTTTCGCCTGCTCTGCGACTACCGTGACCTTGAGGTTTTTCGCGGCAATGTGTTTTCGGATCGCCTTGTTAACGTCGGCCACCGTCAGGGTTTTCAGTTCCTTGTCAATGCGATCAATGTAGTCCTCCGAGCCATAGAACTCAGAATCCATCTTATACCCCAGGCGGCGGTCAAGAGTTTGTGACCAGAGTTTGGAATAGTTGATCAAAAACTTTCGGGTCTGCTGGAACTGGTCTTCAGTCAAACCGCGCTCCACGAACTTGTCCAGCTCATAAAGGGCAACACGGAGGGCGAAGTGCGCCTTTTCCGGAGGCACCGGGCGTATCCAGATGGAGAAAAACTGCTGTCGCAACGGAGTGTTGACGTGAGGAAATCGCGAGGAGCTACTCACACCGCCGGTAAACTTCTCGATATAGGAGTAGTCACCATAGTTTAGTCCTCTGTCCCCGCGCAAGCGGTTCATCAACACGCCATTAAACGTGCGGTGTTCGCCGAAGTACGAATTGGCAACCAAGAGGGGATAGAAGTCCTTGTCCTTGCGTGTAATGGCAAGCGGATGGCCCATCGAGATAGCTGTGGCACGAGCCGGCTTCTCTACAAACAGCATTTCGAGCCCTTCGATCTTCTGCGGATGCGGCAAAGGTACCGGCGACGATTCACCCTGGGGCAGAGCACCAAAATCCTTCTGCATTCGATCGATCAAGCCTTGAGGATATCCTCCCGCAATTCCCAGCCAGATCTTGGCCGTTGTGTAGGTCTTCGTGTAGTACTGCTTGATGTCGTCCAACGTGATTGACTTCAGCCCTTGCACCGTCGCATCGGCCGTCCCGTACGGATGGTGTGCAAACATAAAAATGTTGAGCGCTTCTTTACCCAGATTTTCGTCGTCAGTTCCGCGGAGAGTTTTCTCGAGATGGTTCAGCAGGAGGTCTTTGTTGCGCGTGAAGTCCTCCGGGTCAAAACGCGGGTTCAATAACAGGCTGGAAAACAGCGGGTAAAACTTGTCTAGATGGTCGCGATGAACGTTGGCGATGAAAGTCGTTATCTCTTTGTCCGGTTGGACATCAATACTGGCTGCCCAAGGATAGAGTTTAGCGATGACCTCCTGATACTTGAGGTCTTTGCTTCCGCCTTGGGCCAGCAGATATGCGGTCAGCGCATTGAGACCTTCCTTCCCTCTGGGGTCGTTGATCGAACCGGCCCGCAGGATGATACGAAAGGTGATCAGCGGGGAATTCGGACTCTGTATTTCGGTCGTACGGATCGTACTCGGTCGAGAGTCCCTCGGGGTCTGCGAATGGGGCTGGCCTGCGGTTTGCTGAGACAGGACCATGACAAGGCTGCCTAATAACCACAGCATTGGAAATCTCGATAAAGACATTCTCACAGTTCGCTCCTTGGCGGGAATCTAGTGTTTATCTTTCGTGCTCACGAACTACCCCTCTTTTTTTGAAGCTTCCTCCTGTTTCAGAACCACCACGGTCCGGTTGCTGGGGCTGAAGTATTTGTTGGCAACCATCAGGATATCCTGAGGGGAAACTTTGTCATACATCTCGTATACCCGGTTTACGGAATCCGGTTCACCCGTCAGTTGAACGTAGTGAGAGATGGTTCGAGCGATTGCGTCCGCGTTATCCAGTCCCATCGCAAAGTTGTATTTCAAGTGCGATTTGATTTCTGCCAAGCGCTCGGCAGCGACTGGTTTTGTCTTCGCATCGTCAATCGCAGCGTCGACTGCCTTCCGAACTCTTTCGATGTTTTTCGGGTCTTTGATACGGGTGAAGATCGTAAACAGTCCGGCATCGCGGGAATCCGACTGGCCGCCCTGCACGAATTCGACAAGCTGCTCTTCGATCACCAGCTGGCGAAACAGGTCCGACGTCTGCGAAAAGACCACTTGTGACAACAAATCCATGGCCGGCATATCGACAGTCGAATCGCTAAAGGCGGGTCCGTGATAACCGATTGCCAGGATGGGAAGCGTCTGCGCCTTCCAGGAAAGCTCGACGAGCTTTTCCTTCGTCTGGGGAGGCTCGACTGGCACCTTGAGCGTGTAGGAGCCGCGCTTCCAACTGCCGTAATATTTCTTTGCCAATTCGACCAGTGCAGGGTGCTTGACATCTCCTACAACGATCAGGGCACTGTGCTCAGGGCGGTACCAGCGATCAAGAAACTTCAGGCTGTAGTCGTACTGGTTGGGCATGTCCTGGATATCCTTCAGAAATCCCATGGTCGTGTGCTTGTAGGTGTGGACCTGATACGCGGCGTCGTGCAGTTTTTCGAAAATAGTCTGGATAGGACTCGAATAGTTCTTGTTGTACTCGCCAAGGATGGCGCCGGCTTCCGTCTTGAAATCTTCTACTGAGTACTTGAGATTCTTGAAGCGGTCCGACTCGACGTCCATAATGGTGTCCAAGGCATCGGCGCTGGCGAGTGTGTGGTAGCCCGTGTAGTCGTCAGTCGTGAAGGCATTATTGTCGGCTCCGATCGACTTGAGGGCCTCGTTGTATTGGTCCTTGCTGTACCTCTCGGTGCCGCGGAACATCATGTGTTCGAAGAAGTGTGCAAAGCCGGAATATCCAGGTTCAACCTCATTCCGGGAGCCGGCGCGAACGACGGTGTAGTAGGACACAATACCGGGGCTGTCAAATGGAATCGAAATAACCTTGAGGCCATTGTCTAACACCGTTTGATGAATAGGGTAGGGAAAGATCTTGCGGGGCGTTCCCCCGAGTCGTGTCGCCACTTGGGACAATACCAGGAAGTACAAACAAACCCCCTTGATGACTGCATGCATAAATCCTCCTGAATTTAGATGCTGGCCGTCTCTCGAAGAGGCACACGGCGCTGAAAAAACCGATGATCGCATCTCTCCTTGCCGTCGCCCTACCTCAGAAAGTTATTATCACATTTTCAAGAGCGCACAATGAAGATTCGAAGAACGGCGGAGCACAGCGGCGGGCCGGTATCATTTGGTGTACAATCGTTAACGCTTGCATTTTGGGCACGACTCCAGCCTTCGAGGTAAGGATAGATGAAAACTGGTCAAGAAAAGGTTCTGGTCAGCGGATCTTCGTTCATTGCTGGCCTTGTGTTGGTCAGTTCGCTCTGGGCGAACTGGCCTCAGTGGCGTGGACCCAATTCGAATGGCAGTGCTCCCTCGACCGTCAGCAATCTGGCCGTGAACTGGAGCCAGACGCAGAACGTTCTCTGGAGGGCCAAGATGCCAAGCTGGAGCGCGGCGACTCCTATTGTGTGGGAGGACATGATATTCGTCACGTCAGCGGAAGAAGGATTCGTTTCGTTAGTCCGCGAACAATCGAACCCGCGCGGGTCAAATCAGTCGGGCCACGACAAAATCTTTCTTCTCGCGGTCAACCGCAAGGATGGTTCCATTCGGTGGCAGCGGCAGATCGACAGTGGAAATCAACTCTTCCGGAAGCAGAACTCGGCTTCTCCGTCACCGATTACTGACGGCAAGCACGTCTGGATCATGACCGGAAACGGCAAGTTTGCCTGTTTCACGATTGACGGCAAGGAAATTTGGAAGCGGGATGTGCAGGTTGATTACGGTCCGTTCGGTCTTAACCATGGTTATGCCTCCACACCGCTGCTGCACGGCAATCGTCTCTATGTCCAAGTCCTTCACGGTATGAAGACGGACGATCCCTCTTACGTATTTGCCGTCGATAAGAATACGGGAAAGACACTTTGGAAGGTGGAACGGCCCACCGACGCTGTCAGCGAATCACCCGATAACTATGCCACTCCGCAGATTGCGACTGTTGGTGGCAAGCCTCAATTAGTGATTTCGGGCGGCGACTACGTGACCGGTCACGACCTGGATACCGGCAAGGAACTGTGGCGCATTGGTGGCTTTAATCCCAGCAACGATCCCTTCAACCGCACCATTGCCTCTTCAGTCGTGATCGGCGGCAACGTGTTCACGCCCAGCACACGGGGGCGGCCCTTCATCGCTTTCCGCGCTGGCGGGTCGGGCAATATCACAGGCAAGAGCGAGCTGTGGAAGAACAATCTGGGCGCTGACGTGCCCACGCCGACCACAGACGGCAAGTACATTTACGTGCTCAGAGACAATGGCACTCTGAACTGCCTGGAAGCCGTAACGGGCAAGGTCGTCTATGAAGGGCAACGCGTCGAACCAGGCACCTACAGCTCCTCGCCGCTACTGGCAGACGGCAAGATCTATTGCGTTAGTGAAGAGGGCACGACGACGGCGGTAAAGGCCGGGCCGTCCTTCCAAATCCTCGGCGTTAGCAAGCTCGACAACCACACGCTGGCCAGCCCTGTGGCTGTGGACAACCAGATCTTCATTCGCACGGCGGACTATCTCTACTGCATTCAGAAGCGCTAGGGTAAGCTGGTAGCCAAGCTGATTTTCTTGGAAGAGTTGGCCGCCTGGCAAGACGCGCAAGGCTGGTCCGGATTGATCAACAAAACCACCCAGAGACAAGGAGGAAACCTGAAAGTGAGGATCCTGCTTCTTATTGCTTTGCTGATTCCCGTTGTTTTGTTTGCGGCCGAAGATGACTGGCCTCGCTGGCGAGG
The DNA here is from genome assembly GCA_963752385.1 of uncultured Acidimicrobiia bacterium. Taxonomy (GTDB): domain Bacteria; phylum Acidobacteriota; class Terriglobia; order Versatilivoradales; family Versatilivoraceae; genus CAVVYL01. The sequence goes on from CAVVYL010000036.1 coordinate 177,215, forward strand.
ACCCAACAACGATGGTGTGGCCCGCGGCGATGTCCCTCTGGAGTGGAGCGACACCAGGAACATAGCCTGGCGAGCGCCCATACGTGGCCGTGGCTTTTCTTCGCCAGTCCTGTGGGGTGACAAGATCTTTCTGACAACCGCGGTCCCCTCGGACGGCGCCCCAATACCCCCTGAGCCCGAACGGCAAGGACGCGGTCCCGGAGGCGGCGCCGGTGCTGGGCGCGAGCACAAGTTTATTGTGCTGTGCCTCGATCGTCAAACTGGCAAAATCTTGTGGGAGCGTGTCGCCAAGGTAGCCACACCGCACGAAGGCTATCATCGTCGCTACGGAAGCTTTGCTTCGAATAGTCCCGTTACCGACGGCAAGCATCTCTATGCCTCCTTCGGCTCGCACGGCTTATATTGCTACGACCTCAACGGAAAACTCGCATGGAGCAAGGAATTTCCGCCGATGCGGATGCGTCTCCAGTTCGGCGAAGGCGCCGCTGCCGTCGTCGACGGGGAGTCCCTCTATCTGAAATTCGATCAGGAAGAAGGTTCTTATATGGTGGCGCTGGACAAGCGCACCGGCAAGGAACTCTGGCGTGTTACGCGCGACGAAGTCAGCTCCTGGTCCCCGCCCCTGGTCGTTACCCACAATGGGCGCAAGCAGGTAGTGGTCAGCGCTACGACCAAGGTCTGCGCCTATGAGCCTGCCACGGGAAAGATCATCTGGGAGTGTTCTGGACTCGGGACTAACGTGATCCCTGCGCCGGTCATCCAGGGAGATGTCGTGTACGTCATGAGCGGGCACCGAAACCCGAACCTGCTGGCTATTCGCCTTGGACGCGAAGGGAACCTGACCGGGACGGATGCAATCGTCTGGACCAACGACCGCGGCAACCCTTATACCGCCTCCCCAGTGCTCCACGATGACAAGCTCTACTTTGTGACCGACAGCGGCATGCTGACCTGCTTGAATGCTCGCACCGGCGAGGCCTATTACCGCCAGCAGCGTTTGCCGAAACCCTACAATTTCAAAGCCTCTCCAGTGGGTGCCAATGGCAAGTTGTACCTCGCCACCGAAGACGGCGACGTGGTTGTAGTGAGAATGGGAGAAAAATACGAAGTCCTTGCGACCAATACCTTGCCCGACCAGACGTTCATTGCGACACCGGCGATCGCTGGCGGCAGCCTCTATCTGCGCAGCCAAGAAGCACTCTATTGCGTGCGGCAGTAAACGACAGGCGGATCGCAAGTAGCTTCAAGGTTTCAGGACGAGTCCACGGCAGGGCGCCCATTTCGATCTTTCTGAACTGGTGCGCAGACAGCCCGGGAGTGGTAGGGGAGCTGTGAAAAAATCGGGAGGGCGAGCCTCCTGGCGAGCCGTACCACTGAGGTTACCGTGCCCAATCACTGCCCGGCGCGGCGCTTTCTCAGCTGATCCACGGCCACAGTGACCACGAGAATGACACCCACGAAGACCTTGGTGTAGTTGGCGTCGATGCCGAGGATGACAGCGCCGTTATAGATGGTCGTCATTAGCAAGGCACCGATAAACGCTCCGTAGGCATTGCCCTCGGCGCCCATTAGACTGGCGCCGCCCAGGACGGCGGCGGCAATCGCGTCCAGTTCGTACATCGTTCCTGTAGTAGGCACACCCATCCACAACCGGGCCGTCTCCATCGCTCCAGCAATGCCTCCGAGCAAACCCGCCAGCATATACGCGCCATAGGTGACCAGCCGGGTGTTGACTCCGGTCAACCGGGCGGCCTCACGGTTGCTGCCAATTGCGTGCACGTAGCGTCCGAAATTGGTCAGCCGCAGGATGATCTCGACAACAACCGTCACCGTGATCAGCAGGCAAAACAGATAGGGCAATCCTAGAAACGTCTCTTTGGCAAATGCCGCAATCGATCGCGGCAGACCGAAGACATTGCTGCCCTTTGAGATAAGGAGCGTGGCGCCTCGTAACACAGTCATCGTGCCCAGCGTGGCGATAAAGGGAGGAACTTTGAAGTCAAAAACCAGAACACCATTGGCTACACCGATCGCGGCAGCCAGAAGAACAACGATGCCGATGGCGGCCGGGATGGGCACGTTCTGGGTCGTCACCAATTGTGCCAGAATGATATTCACGAGACCCACAACCGATCCCACCGACAAATCAATTCCGCCTGTAAGGATCACCACTACGGCTCCGATGCCAATCACCCCCTGAATGGCCATCTGCAGCATGATGTTGGAAATGTTGTCGCGTGTCAGGAAATTGCTGCTGGAAAGGCTGAGTGCCGTCCACAATGCGATTACCACCAGCAGCACTACAGCCTGGGTATTGAGAGTTCGTCTGGTTTTGGTTTCCATATCGAGTCCACCTGGTGGCGACCAGGTTCATGAATCATCCAAATCCAAAACTCCAGTCCGAGCCCTGAGGCGCTGGCTAAGCTCATGTTTCCTCCCCTCGTCTGCCATGGGTGGCTTTGATGGCGAGGCTGAGCAGATACTCCTCGTTGAAGGCGGACCGTGGCACGTCAACGACCGTGCGTCCGCTCTTCATGACCAGGATCCGGTCACACAGTCCCATCAACTCCGGCAAGTATGAGGAGATACAAATGACGCCTGAGCCGCCGTGGGCGAGCTGATTGATCAGGGTATAGATCTCTTGCTTGCTGCCGACGTCGATACCGTTGGTGGGTTCATCCATGATGAAGATGCGCGATTGGTTGGCCAGCCATTTGCCAAGCACCACCTTCTGCTGGTTGCCGCCGCTGAGGTTCTGGACCTTCTGTCTGCCCGAGGGCGTTCGAATCGACAGCTTCTTGATATAGGTGTCCGAGATTTGCCGTTCCCGCCCTGGCCGGACAAATCCGAGCCAGCTGTTCCTGCGGTATACGGGCAGGTTCAGGTTGTGGCGGACGGAGAGCAGCATCGCCAGGCCCTGACGTCGCCGGTCCTCCGGCACGAGGCTCATACCGCGGTCGATGGCCTGCCGTGGTTGCTTCATTACGACGAGCTCGCCGCTGACGATAACGTTCCCCTTGGTGATGGGGTCGGCGCCAAACATGGCTCGCGAAAACTCGGTTCTGCCTGCTCCGACCAGCCCGTAGACGCCCACAATCTCGCCTTGGTGCACAGCGATGGAGCAATCAGTGAGCCGTTCGTTGCCGATAGACTCAACGCGAAGCAGCTCCGCGCCGATCTTGCGGCTGGGATCGTAGTGATCGAGGCTGACTTCTCGGCCCACCATCATAGCGATCAATTGTTGTTCGGTGACGTTGGCTGTAACGGCCTCCCCGGCGTTCTTTCCGTCCTTAAGCACGCTGATGGTGTCGCACAGCTGAAAGATTTCTTCCAATCGATGCGAGATGTAGATGATGGCCAGATGCTTGGCCTTCAGCAATCGAATGACTCGGAACAATTCATCGACCTCGCGCTCCGCGAGCACGGCGGTCGGTTCGTCGAAGATGACTACACGTGCCTCCCGTGAGATAGCGCGCACAATCGCCACCATTCCCTGCTGCGAGGCGTTCAGGTTGCTGACTCGTTCCATGGGATCAATGACGTCCGCATAACCAATGTGCGCCAGCAGCTCCCTGGTCTTTCTCACCAATTCCTTCCGGCTGACGAATCCAAACCGCGATGGAAACGCACCCATCCAAACATTCTCGGCAACGGTCATGTGCTCGGCCAGAATCAGATTCTGATAGACACAGGCGATGCCAAACTGCTCGGAAAGCGCCGGGCTCATGTGCGCGATTCTATGGCCGTCGATCCAGATTTCGCCCGAGGTGGGCCTTTCGGCGCCCGCGAGAATCTTGATCAAAGTTGATTTGCCTGCGCCATTTTCTCCAAGGAGTGCGCGAATTTCTCCTTTACGGACGCTGAAGTTCACTTTGTCGAGCGCCGCGACTCCAGGGTACTCCTTGCAGATATCTGCCATCCGCACCATCAGGTTGTCGCGGACGTCGACCATGGCTGTACCTTTAACGATACGTGAAGTTCAAGCTCGCATCGCTGACTTACTTGAGACGAACCTTAGCGGGGAGTGAGCGGGTGAGTGTCCTCGGGCACGCAAGCTGCCGGCGCAGCCGCGCCAGCTCGGCCTTCACCTACTCAGACGCGTTCGCATCGGTGCCTGGTAGTCACTCCGTTGTGGGCCAGTACTCCAGGGAACACGCACGCTTCCGACGTGCCGGGGCACCCTTGGTGGCCGAGAAGACAAATTGTAGCTCACGTCCCGGTTGGACGGAATAGACACAGCTTGGGTGCGGCACTGTGTTTAGTCGCTTCCTTTCTGCATGCGGCTGGTCAAGTTTCTCATGCGGCCATAAAGCTTTCGTTCCTGTGAAGCCAGCCCGCGATAGAGCGTTCAGTACCTCCGGCAGGCGATGACATTTGGCAGCAGAAGACTCCAGCGCAGCCAGATATTTGAAGCTGTTCAGATTGGTTTCCAGGTGGCGGAGGAACAGCTGGCAGGCTAAGTCGTAGGCCCGAGCATGATGGCAAACCCAGGCCAGACGTGTGCCCTGGCGAGCATCGAGAGCTGGCTGGTGCGCCAGCAGCGCTTCGCGGGCCGCCGGACCCTGGCCAGTGGCAAACAGCTTTTCGATGTATTCTTCGAACAGGGCCTCGGGCATGGCCTCGCCAAACTCGGCCAGCGTCTCGGCTTCCTCGATGAGCGCCTCGGGATCCAGCTGCTTGGCTCTAACGCGAGTCAACTGCTGCGTGGCAAAACTGTGGCCTGGGTGCAGTTTCAAAAAAGACTCATAGGCATCCACGGCAGCGGGCCAGTCCTTCCGTCGCTCATAGAGCCAGCCCAGATCCAGCCAGGCCTGGACTGAATGCTCCCGAGCCGCCAGCAGCAACGATTCGGCTTCCTCAAAGCTCCCCAGCTGCGTAAGTGTCTTGCCTAGCCACTGCTGGGTCTGCCAGTGAGGATAGATGCGCTGACTCTCTCGAAAAAGGACCTGGGCCTCAACATAGCGCTTCTGTCGATAGGCTACCTGGCCGGCTAGCTGTTGAATGCGCCCGGAATCCGGGAACAGCTGGCAGAGTTGCTGTGCCAGAGCCTGCGCTTCAGCCAGCCGGTGAGTTTTCAGCAGAAGCTCCAGTTCCAGTCCGCGCGTCTCACGGCTTAGAGGATCTTCCTTTTTCAAACGGGACAAGATTTCTCCGGCCTCTGCCATGCGATTCGTCTGCAGCGCCTGCCGCAGGTTTCGGCGCAACACCTCGACAATGGCATTTACAGGATTCATAGCGGGCTTGTGTTAGATTATCACACGGAGCGAAGGGGGAGAGGCTTGAGGGAGAGTCAAACCCGCCGAGTCAGGGAATCGGCAAGGCTGCGTGCCGATCTTCGGGCACCCGATACACCAAAACTCACCCGATGCCCTTGATCCTTACCTCTCGTAAACCCAATCTTGGAGTCTTTCCTTGAAGATTCGCGATCTGGTGGACGTCCATCCCCAGCCCACAGTTGTTCGGCTGGATCAGCTTCAAGGCGCCAATGCCAGCTGGATCAGTGACAGCTATTACTTGACGGAGGACATCGAAAGGCACCTGAAGTCGCTGCACCACTTGCTGGGCAAAAAGGCGGGCAGCGGCATCTTTCTGATCGGGCACTACGGTTCGGGCAAATCTCACTTTCTCGCATATCTAACCCAACAACTCCGGCAGGGCAGTCTCGCGCCCTTGGGGCGCGACGTTGTTCCCCTGTCGCTGCTGAACTATAAAGCCTCGCAGCCCCTGGAATCCATTCTGGAACAAAACCTGGCAGTTTCCACCGCCAGCGCCGACCGCCGCGACGCTTGGCGCGAAGTCATGAAACAGCACCGCAACGGGCTACTGCTGGTCATCGACGAACTTTCGGAGTTCCTGCGCTCGAAACCTTCGCCGCAAAGCTTTAATGAGGATATCCGGGTCCTTCAGTTTCTCGGCGAATGGGCCCAGGATCATCCTTTCTGGGTCCTGGCTGCGCTGCAAGAGCAGATCGAGCATACGGGCGATCTGGAGTACGACCTCTATCGCAAGATCAAAGATCGCTACCCGCTGCGCTTGCTGCTCACACCGGCTCACGTGAAGGACCTCATTGCCCACCGGCTTCTGCGCAAGAAGACCGGCTATGCCGCGGCCGTCGAGAAACTCGCTCGCGACCTGATGGCCGTTTATCCGCAGAGCAGCATCGATTTCGCCGATTTCTGCGAGATCTATCCCCTGCATCCCATCACCCTGGAATTGCTCGAGGAAGTTCGCGACCGTTTCTCGCAGGCGCGTGGCATTGTGGATTTCACCCTCACTCAGCTGCTGGGCAACCCCGCGCGCGGGATAGATCCCTTTATCGAAAAAGCCTGGGGTCATCTTCTCACCCCCGATGCCATAGTCGATCATTTCGCCGATTTGTTTGAAGTTCAGCCCGAGTTTCAGGCCATTTCGCAGAGGGTTTTTCCCTTCTTCCGTAAACAACTCCCCCAGTTGTTCGAAAGCAAGAAACAGCAGCAACTTGCTTGGCAATTGCTGAAATTGCTCGTATTGGTCCACCTTTCGCCCCGCCGACAGCACCTGGAGTTGGAAGAAGCGGCGCAATGGTTACTTTTCAGGGTGTCCAGCATCGATCCGCAGAAGAATCGCGACATCGTGAAGTCCGTGCTGGACAATCTCGCGCAGAAGGGCGCCTACGTAGCCCGGAAGGAGATGCGCTACCAGCTTGATCTCAAAGACGACAGTGCCGAAAGCCTGGAGCCGCTGCTGAACCGGACGGTTGAGGAGCTGAAACAGCGAGGAGATGCGATTTTCGAAGGGTTACTGCCCTGCCTGCAGAGAGCCGAGTTCAATCCCTTCAACCTTCCGCGCGACCGCTGGCAGGCCCGAAAACAGCGTTGGCACTTCCACGATCGCGATATTCACATTTATCTGGGCGGTGGAAAACCGGCCGAGGGCAAGGAGTTGGGTCTGCAGATTGGCATTCCATGGGGGCCGCCGGCGACCGGCGACCGCTGCTTCCTGCTTGTGCCCAAACCACTCGACCTGACACCGGACGTTCTGGAACTTGGCGCCCTGATGCAACTCAAGGAGCGGCCTCTGCCCACACGCTTGCTGAAGCGAATTGAAGAGCGTGTTGAGAGTCGCAGCGCCTGGTTCACCTCTCTAGTGCGCGGCGCTTACCTTGAGGCGAGTGTTTTCCTCCCAACCGGTGCCAAAGGTGCGCTTCCCGTCAATGCCATGCAAGCTGGGAAGGGAGACTGGCTGAATGCTTTCGGGGAGTGGATGCTGCGTCACAACTTTCCCCTGTTTGAGCGCTTTGCCCCCAGCCACGGGCCCCTGCCGAAAGAGGCCTACCGGCAGTTCATGCAACAGGCCACGTCGGCTGATATTACGGCAGAGGAAGTCCCTGAGTACGTGAGGCTCATTCGTGAAGCCTATCTGGTTCCCATGGGACTGATGCAGCGGCGCGGCTCAACTTATGAGATGGCCCATAAAATCGAGAATCACGAGCTGGTGCGGCTGCTGAGTCCCATCCTGGAACATCATCCCGTCCCCAGCCGTGTCTACCAACATCTGGGTGCGCCCGTCTACGGATTGGTTCCCGATCAGATTCATCTCTTGCTCCTCACGCTCCTCGTCCAGGGAGAGATCGACATTATCAAAGGGCAACAGTCCTACCGCGATTGCTACGAAACTCTGACCAATCCCCTTCAATACGATCAGATCGTTCCTGGCCGTGCGCTCAATTTAAACCAGCTTCGCGACCTGCAAATCTTGTGCGACGGCTTTCGGATTCCTGTTCCCAAACAATGGAGCGTTCTGGCCCAGAAGCGCGCCCTCGAACAATTGCGCAAGCTGGGTAGCCGGCAGAAGGAAGAACTCAGCCAGTTCCTGCTCAAGCTGAAGACTCAGAGCGATGCCGGCGAGCTGGCGGCGCAGATCGAAAAGCTCATCGCTCAATGGCTGGCCCTGGAAAAAGGCGAGCATGAACTTCAGGGTTTCGAGCACTTTCTCTTTACGATCGGTTCGCCTCAACATTTTCTGGCCGAAGCGAAAGAGATGGCCTTGCTACCAGCGCGCTTCGAAAAGCTCATCACTGAGACTCAGCGGTTCCGTCATCTCTTCAGCTTCCCCTGCCTGGCACAATGTGCAAACCCAGAGGTCAGCGTGGCCCTTGAAGCTCTCCAGGCGCCGCCGCTGTTAACAGAACCGGAAGCCGTGGAACTGTGGCTGAGCCGGGCCCAGGCGCTCTACTTACAGTATGAAGAGTGGTACACCATCCGGCACAATCAGTGGTGGAGCGAGGCGCGGCAACACCCGATCTGGAGTCTTCAGCTTCCCGCCGTGCTACAGCAGCCGGCATCTGGGTTTGCATGATGTGAAACGAGAGCTGGAGGCCCTGCAGTCGCGAGCGAAAGGAGAGCGCTGCAGCGGCCTCAGCTCGCTTAGCTTTCAACCACTGTGCCGCTGCGGCTTCGACGGCCGGCAGGCCCCGTTAGCCGAGACGCTACGCCGCTTCGAAGAAACCCGTCGGCAGCTCGACCGCGAGCTGAGGCTCTTCTTTCAGCAGGACAGCGTGAAAGCCCGCCTCCGCGAGTGGGTGGATCAAAAGATCGAGCTGAATGCCCAGACTCTCTCTTACCTTGACGGCAAGGCGCCGTTTCCAGAAGTGGACAATGTCGCGCTGTTCGACCAGCATTTGTCAGGTTTGGAGCTGGTTCAAACAGTATCGGGTGATGCTCTTCTAGATTTTCTGGGGGATCGCCTGTGGGACAAGCCGGAACTGTTCAAGGCCCTCGAACGGTGGTTTGTCCGCTATGGCCCCCGTCTGAGGTTGCTGCGCGAAGCGCCTTCCAGGCGCGGAGAGTTGGCTGCCTGGTGCGGGGAGCAAGCCCTGCGCCACGCCATTCCTCTGCCAGAGGGTTTGTCTCAGGCCGAGAGGCAACTGGTTACTGAACGATTACAGCCATCCTGGGTCAGTGTCGAGAGCTTGGTTAAGCTGGAGGCGCTCGGCTTGCCTGAGCCTACGATCGACAAGATCGCGGGCATGATCCTGGACGGCCTCATCCCTCTTCCTTCAACACTTCCTGCCTCCGGCCCTGTGGCTGCGGTAGCCGACCTTGTCAGATCCCGTCAACCCGGCACGGCAGTAGAGTTCGCTCAGCACATCACCCTGTTGTACGAGCAACATCCCCGCTTCTTGCGTTTGAATCCCGGGCTTTGGCTGCCGCATCTCGAGCAGCTAGCCAATGCCGAGCTTTCCTCTCCTCCAGTCGAACTCACTGAACTGCTTCGCACGCATCGTGACGTTCAATGGCTGATCATCGATGCGCTCGGGCTCCCTTTGCTGGAGAGCGTCAGGGCACTGCTTGATCAAAGCCTGCCGCACTGGAGGCTCAAGGCTGTTGCCATCGGACAGGTTTCGTCGTCAACTTCAACCGGCCCCTTCTACCAGCGCCTGATAGATGACGGCTTCAAGAAATCCTTCCACAAAATCGACGCTGTCGACCAGTTGGTCCATTCTCGGGGAGCCGATCTGGCTGCCCTGTCGCGCTTGGTCAACGCGGAGCTGGAGATAGCCTTGAAGCGCCTGCGGGAGCAACTGAATCCTGCCCAGCCTATCTTGATCTTTGGTGACCACGGCTTCCGCATCTCCTCGGACGGTACTCATTTCACTCACGGCGGTCCCTCCACTTTGGAGCGGTTGACTCCAACCTTTCTCCTCGCACCGATTTCGAGTGAAGCGCCCTCAAACTGATAGGACTTTGGGGACCCAGCGCCAATGGCCCGAGGGCTTGGGGTCAATAATGCAACTACCGTCCCTCTGGCCGGACTTCTGGCTGGGGTTTCGGCAGAGGCTTGCGCGGCAGCATTTCTACGCGGTTGGCCGCCTGAAAGACAAAAGAGGCCATGATCGCCGAGGCCTGCATCAGATCGCCTGGCTGGATGCGCTCATACACATCCATGTTCGAGTGATGAGTGCGTGTTTCGTATTCAACAGGATCCTGCATGAACTGAAATCCTGGTAGTCCCACCGCATCGAAGGAAAGGTGATCGGTACCGCCGGTGCGCCGGATGGACAGTGTCGTCGCACCCAGATCACGGAACGGCTCGAGCCAGGATTGGAAGACAGGCCTTACCATGTCGTTGTCCTGGAGGTAGACGCCACGGATCTTGCCGGTGCCGTTATCGACGTTGAAGTAGGCAGCTAGCCGGGCGTGTTCGGCTGTCAGCTTCATCGTTTCCGGATTTGCGAAGTGCCTTTTGACATAGGCCTTGGATCCCAGCAGGCCTTCCTCCTCTCCTCCCCAAAGCGCGAGTCGAACGGTTCGGTTGAGCCTGAGGTCGAGACTCTTGAGGATCCGTGCTGCTTCCATAACGACAGCACAACCGGCAGCGTTGTCGGTGGCACCGAGGCCAGCCGAGACCGAATCCAGATGCGCGCCCATCATGACAATCTCTTCCTTCTGGCTGCCACCTGGCAGCTCCGCAATGACGTTGATTGAGTTCTCCGTCTCGCGATGAAACTGTGCCCGCACCTCGACTTCAATGCGTACCGGGATCTTCCTTTCCGTCAGACGAAATATCCGATTGTATTGCTCCGGTGTGATAGCAATCGACGGTGGAGGAGCTACATCCTTCGGATCGCGTGAGCCCGACCGAGGCGGAAAGACCGTGCCACCGTCCCCCCGGCTTGCGGGATGAAGGACCAGGCGGACACCTTCCTCAACTAAGAACTGGTTCAGGCGGTTCTGAATCCGTTGCTGCTCGTTGCGCATTTTTTGACGGTACCATTCCGGGGCTCGGGCCATAAAGAGGCTGCGTTTCTCAGGGTCAGCAGGAATTTCAAGCTCCGGGTCGTCGTAGTCGACCGGCACCACTGGCTCAGGAGCAATCGACCGCTCGCCCAATTCGGCATCATCGAATCGCTTGTGAGCCACGGTTGCCTGTACCTTGACATCCTTGAGAGGGGCAATCAGCAGGATCTCGTTTTTCAGCTTCCCCTTGTACTTTCCCATGAACTGATCGATTGCGGCTTCATCGGGTTTCAACATTGATTCTCTTTTCAACGGCGCAGATAGGGGCTCACCAGAGATCACCCCATCAGTCCCGGGGCTCCAAGCGAGTGGCACCCCGATCAGCGTCTCATACTGAGGCTGAACCAGATGGGCCGAGAATCGGCTCGTTGACCAACCTTGTCCATACGGTCCCCATGTCTCCTGCGTGGCATTTGCCAGTCCCCACTCCTGCAAGCGCTTAACGGACCAGTCGGCTGCCGCCTGAAATCCGGGTGAGCCAGTCTGCCGCGGTCCGTAGACGTCCACGAGATAGAACAAGTGGTCCATGACTTTGGAATTCTCGAAGGCCTCCTTCTTGATCTGGTGAATCACAGCCAGATCCGTCTTTTCTTCCGCAACCAGGATTTGGGAAAAGGTAAACAAAACAACCAGCATGGAAACTCGCATACTTGTTCTCCATTTCGAGAGTGAAAGGTTCGCCTCTGGGTGATCTCAGGCGTTGGGAAATCCCGCCGACCCGGCCGCCGAAACGCCGCATCCCCGGGTCCCTGGCTTCAGCGGCTCCGGGTGCCCCTGCTCGGTCTGCGCCTGAATGCTGGCGTGAAAGGCGCGGCGTGATGGTCGTTGCTGTGAATTCTGCGGATAATTATTGACTTGCTGGTGGCGAGACCTCTCGGCTGGCAGTGAGCCTATCGCGAGACCGCTGAATTGCATGAATCTTGTTCAGATAAATGAAAGTTTCGTGGGAGCGGTTCCGCTTGAGCCAGAGGTATTCCTTCCGTTCGCTAGGGCTCAGAATACCTTTGGCTTCCAAGTCGGCCAGACGCGAGATCGGGTGAAACCAGGTTAGGCCGAAGTTCTCCAGGCCATGACGGACGCGCCCGGGGCCTCCATTGTAGGAAGCACCGGCAGCATACATCTCCGCTCCAGAGCCAATCAAGGCCGGATGGCACTTAGCCAGTTCCGCCAAATCGTGGTCGAGCAAACAGATCTCCGCCTTGATAGCGCTAACGTGGCTGCTAGTGGCTTTGCGGAAATCCCGAGAAATGCCGGCTTCGGGATAACGACTCCAGACAACGCTCATCCCCACCGGGGTGAACTGGGTCAGCCCGCGCGCGCTGGCATAGTTACCAGTGAAGTTATAGGCATCTTCCTGGTTGGCGCCGATAATAGCGAGGATTCGCTCCGCTAAACGCATGATCTGGCCCTGCTGGTCGTCGTTGAATTCCCAGGTATTGGCGGCAATCGAACGAAAACGGCCTGGGTCCATCTGCTCGGTGAGAATCAGACCAAAGTAATCCTCGTCAGTGAAGGCTGGCGCGTTGGCTAGTGTCATTCCTGGAAAGGCGAGAGATTTCACCTGGCCAAGTTCCTGCCGGGCTTGTCGAATAGCTTGCATCAGGTAAGCCTTGCCGGCCTCGACTAACTCACTTTGCAGCAAAGCGCTGGAGTATGGCGTGTAAATGATGGCGTCCTGACCCAGGAGTTTCTGCCGGTCTGGTTCCAAGCCATACAGCATGGCAACCACGCCGGTGTAAGGGGGATCAATCACAGTGATCGAGGAGTTGAATCCGTTCCACCAGTCCACTTGATGCCGAATGCCGGGCTCCTGGAGCGTCAGTTTCCGATTCTGCTCCACTGCAGAAACAATCCGAAGCTCGCCTGTTTTGAAATGCGCCAAAACCAGTTTCACTTCGCGCCGAGCAGGCGCTTGGCGGCTCCCGGCGAAATAGCGGACGGTTTCCTTTTCCAGTCTCGATTTGGCTTGTTCGATCAACGGCAATAGGGGCACGTCTGCACTAAAAGGCGCTTCGCTCAGCGGAGGCATCGGCTTTAGTGAACGGCTGATCTTCAGCCGGCGGTGCCGCTTCTTCCGCGAAGACCGGGTTGTGCGGGGCTTTTTCTGCGACGAATAGTTCGACGTAAGCGAGACTTCCTTCGGAGCGCGCGATGTGGACTTCGAAGTCTTTGCCCAAGCCTCCGCAAAGAAAACGAAAAAGAACGTGAGCAGAGACACCCATGAACTGAAGAATCTGAGCTGCAATCTGGTTTTCTCTTTGAATGAAAGGACCACCGCGGGTTCCCCCCGTTTCGTTATTCTTGTCTGTTAACCATCACTTGAGTGAGTTCTCGTCTTGATCGCAACCGAACTTTAAGCAGAACCCTATAGAGCTAGCGGAGATGAACTACTCGCTCCTCGCGATAAGGCGCCACTAGAGAAGGGCCGGGAGGTTTCCTTGCCCGTCAAATGGCAATTCGCCGACGTGCTCGAGTACCTTCAAGCTTGGTTTGCCACTAATGTCGCCAAGCAGCGCTTCCGTCGCGATGAACTGATCCAGTTTTAGCGTGTTCTTAATCCAGATCATACGGCAAGCCTCGGGGCTAGTGCCACAAGTGGAGAACGCAGTTTCGAGGGCCTCTCTGTCGGTGTCGAAGGTTACGGGAATGCGCGCGGCCTCGACGTTGGTGCTGGTAATGGCGTTGATATACATCGGCTTGTAGTCGATCTTGCTGACCAGGCGCCTCGTAACGATGTCGGCCAGACCTATCCCGACCGCGTTGCCGTACGACTCCTCGGTGAGATCCCTCACAAAAATGCGGGTGAAGACAGGCTTCACCGGAGCGTGCTCGCGCTGGCTGACGTTTCTGCCAATGACATTCGTATCCATCCCGGCGCCGCTGATGTTCTTTCCCATCTGGTCTATGATCAGCACGTCACCCTGGTCGAAGGGAATGCGGGCTAAATTCGATTTGGCGAGCTGCAGGAGACGCTTTTCGCTGGCCTCGATGTCGGGGTTGAGCATGGCTTCGATGATGGCAGTCTGGTCGTAGGCATTCTCCACAACACCGAGGCCGAACAGGATCTTGCAGCGTTGTCTCACCACGCTGGCGACACTCGTGATCACCGCGTAATAGCCGTACTTGATGTTCGCCCGATGATAATGGATGGCCCCAGTATGCTTGCCCAGACCGATCGCCATCATCTTGCAGAGTCCACTCTCAATGTCGCCATCAAAGTCAGTATGGGGCTTGATGCGGTTGACCACTACGACGTGATCGGCTTCCAGCGCGTAGTTGTCGAGGAAAACCGGGATACCCTGCGGCGTCTCACCGATTTGGGTGGTGTCCATAGTGGCTCGAATCGGCACGCCCATGGTGGCTTCCGTGATTTCGTAGTGCTCCAGCACACTCCGTTGGCCCTCAGCCGTTCCACCACCATGGCTGCCCATCGCAGGCACGATGAACGGCTTGGCTCCGCGCTGCTTCAGCTCATCGACGACTCCTTTGACGATGAGGGCGATGTTGGCAATACCGCGGCTTCCGGCCGTTACGGCAACCGTCTGCCCTGGTTTCAGTTGACCCGAAAGGTCGAGCTTGCCGATTTCTTCGGCGATTCTTTTGCGAATATCCGTGACGTGCCGGGCATCAAAACTCTGCTGGACACGAAACACCTTAGGAAAAGGCATAGAGCCTCCGGCAATTGCGAATGAGTGAATTTTGGATTGCGGATTGAAGCAGGCTGTAACGCTTGGAAACCAACTCCGATCAATACTATAGCACAAAACCTGATAAGGCTTTTGACAGGATTCGGCAGTAGGCAATCACAATCCGTAGTTGGCTGGAGTCCCTTGGTGCCACACAAACAGTCCAATGGCGGGAATCAAAGTTGGTGGAGCTGATGGATGTGACCAGCCTCGAGAACCTCTCCAATATCCTAGTGCTTGGCTGCCATTGGCCGGAAGGGTAGCTTGAAGAAAGAGCAGAGAACCAATCAGTCAAGCAACGAAAAGAAACTCCCAGAAAGTTTGCCGAAGCACGAGGGAGAATCGGGAAGAGTCCTGTTAGAGTATTTTGGTTTTTATTCCGCCTTCTTATCTTCCCAATTGAACTTGTGAAGCAACCAGTCCAGTACGGCTTTCTGATCCTGAATCGTCGCTCGTCGGATTTGAGCAAGCAAGTGAATCCTATCTGGTTTTGGTAGTGCTGTATTCTGTAAGCCTTGATTGCAGTTCGTACAAACCGCTCGAAGATTCTGTGGCCTATCATCGCCACCCTTTGACTTGTCGAGGATGTGCCCGATCGTCAACCGTATCGTTCGACTTCCACCGAGCGGGTCGGGATCGCCCGCTGCGACTCCGCACATTTGGCAGGTATACCCGTTTCTTTCTAGCACCCAAGCGCGAGTTTCCTTGGAGATGCCACGCCTGAAAGCTGGTACTCGCTCAATTGTTTCCATGAGGTACTGATTGGGTCTTAAGTTCGCACGATCCTTGTGGGAAAGGATTTGATAGCCGTCCTCATTACGAAGCTCTCGAACCCTTCGTGCCCACTCTACCGCGCCCCCACTAGCCTTTTGAATGTCCTTTGACTCAAGCACCTTGCCAATGTTGCCTAGAAAAAACTCAAGAATTAGCCGCTTCGATCCTGGTTTTCTTGGCATAGCGTCTATGTTCTCTAGCCATGTGAACGGTTGGCGCCATCTGTAACTGCAGCTGGAAAACTGCTGTACGCTTCCTACCCATCTGGGCGTATGCCGGATTCAATTCAATCAGAATCGCCTGACGGCCTAACTCTCTTGCCGCTAATCCAGTCGTTCCAGAACCACTGAACGGGTCAAGCACAGTGTCGCCCTCGCGCGATCCCAGCAGAATACATCGTCGCGCCAACTCACGCGGAAACGCCGCTGGGTGTCCGTTTCCACTTGGGTCGGGACCGAGTATCCAATAGTTGCGGAGATTCGCACCGCTCTCCTCCCTAAATCCATTTGGGTCATAGAAGTATGAAGGCGATTTCGCCAAGATAAAAACTTCTTCTGTTGCGTTCGTTGGCCTATTTTTCACACTTTCAGGCATCGCGGTTTTCTTGATCCACGTTATTCTTGATCTCAATACCCACCCATCTGCCTGCAAAGCGAAGGCAACGCGCCAGGGTAGCCCTATCAAATCTCTGTCCTTAAGTCCCCAGCAATTAGGAACTTTGCAGTTGCGTTTCTGGATCAGTTTTTTGGTGTTACCGACCACGGCGTTTGGGCCGCAATTACCTGTTCCGCCATTTCTCGCATATCCGTCGCCGACATTGAGCCACACCGTTCCATCCTTGCGGAGGACACGACGAACCTCCCTGAATATCGCCACGAGGTTTTCAACGTAGGCTGCGGGCGACGGCTCGGTACCAATCTGCGCCGGATGATCATAGTCGCGCAGTCCCCAGTACGGCGGCGATGTCACACAACATTGTATGGATTCGGCTACCAGCGTTGGCAAAACTGTGAGGCTGTCGCCGGTTAGGATTTGCAAATTCTTCATGTCGGCCATTATCTTGACTCACGTTTTGGTTGGCAAGCAATTTAGGTCATGTCCGCTAGCACGTCTCTTAACGCACAAATGCTCCTAATACCTTTCACTACCATCGCCTGCAAATCGCTCATTACTCGGAACCTTACGGATCTGACCGAGAATTCTTCGCTCGGGTCTAAGAAAGATCTCTGGCACTTTGTTTCCGCTGGCATTCGTCTTTGACACATTCCCCTGCCCATTTTTCTCGATTCGCACTGCCAGATCCAAGGTAGCTTAGAGCTTCTGACTCAAGCCTTCTATCATCATCCGCTGTAGCACTGGCGTGACGGGCTACGATCTTTTTACATATGCTGTTCTGGTACATTCGCTTTTTGTTCACCACAATATTCGCACCAATAAACCTATTGTCAAGGAGAATTTCACCTGAATTTCATCTGGTTACTTCGATGAGGTAGAATCCGAATATCCGCGTCAGTTGGGGAATCCAACACCTGCAGACACCGTGAGCGACATCTTCATCAGTTACTCGAAGCCGGATCGAGCAAAGGCAAAGGTGTTGGCAAAACGCTAGAGCGTATGGCGGTCAGTTTGGTGATTTTAGAGTTCTTGGGACTGGTGAAGACGGATTGATCCAAGTTGCCTTTTGAGGATTCGAGTCGGCGAGTCCGCCCCTTGCATCTTCGTGTCCGCCACGCCCAAGGTCGCAGGCTCAGCATCTGCCATAGTCCGGTCTTGGCTTTCGCGTGCTTCAGCCTCCCGTTGCTTCAGGCCTCGTCATCCTGGTGCGTATCGCCGGAACCACTACGCAAGCCAGCCTTCACGATTTCATGATCTAGTTCCCGCCCGTTACGCACAATCATCGGCGAGGTAAAGAGGCTTTTGAGATGATCTGATGGATGCGCTGCCTGAGGTAAGGGGCGGTTGGTACGGCCCTCTCAGACTAAACAGGAGTCGAATGACAGAACTAGAGAGTTGGTGGAGCTGATGGGGATCGAACCCACGACCTCGTGACTGCCAGTTGTCCCAAGGACGCTGGCAGTCAGGGATTTCAAGGTGTTGTGGCCGCAACAAAGCGCATCGAAGGTAATTTCAGACGAAAATCCGCAACCCAGGCGCAACTAGGCGTCCATCTTTTCTCGGCACAGTAAAGCGCTGCCTCATTTCAAGTGCACCCATTTGGTGTCTTTCATCGCCTTTGCTGCGGCTTGTAGCACTTGGTTCCTCATCTCTTCGTCCGACAGACCAGGATCCTCAAAGAACCTAAGAACTCTGGTCATAGACTCCGCCTCCTTCCCGCTCTGCAGCGCCCGCACTCCTTGCAAAACTTCTTCGAGTATTTCTCTATCCGACCGTATTCTCTTTGCGGGATATGGAGACGACAAGATTTCTTTCAAGCCCCTTTCCAGATCAGGCCACCATTTTTCAAAGACATCGTCAAAGACCCCAGCTGGATGGCCATCAGGTCCTAGACAAGCATTCATCATCTTCATCAATCTATGTGTGTCCTTCTGGTCGAACGTTGTATGTTGAAAGGTACCGAGGGGTCCAGTCACATCGGTCGGCTTCAAACTCAACAGGTATGTGCAAACGTGGCTTTGCTCTTTGACGGTTTTCGATAAAGCGCCTACTTCAAAAAGAACCCAGTCAGAACTGAGTGATTCCGGAGTGAGGCAAACCATCCCGAAGCTGGTAGTGTCCAGCGCCTTACTTACTTCATCGCTCCAGCGTCTTCCTTTCAAGATATCGGCCGACAACCAAGGCTCCAGTTTTGGGTTTACTTTTGGAAGCCAGCTATGAAACGTCTCTGCTACTCGGCGGCTTTGGTCACCCGACCAACTGAGGAATATTTTCATGACCAGCTCCGTTGTTTCGCAAGCTTAACCGTCCGTGAGCGTCCGGTTGCTTGCTGCTCGAAAGATTGAGATTGATCAGAGTCGAAACTCCCGAGACCAAAAACCCACAACCTTTCGAATCATCTCTTCTGAAATGGCATCAAGAGGGTTAATCTTGACTCTCACATCCTCAGGTCTGCTTACCATCGCACCTCCAACGTCCGTAGCTGCCTTCTTCGTTTACCGCGTTGACCCAGCGCTCCGCGGCCTGTTTCTTGAGCTTAAAGGTTTGAGACGCCCGGCTGAGCTGCTGAATTTGCGGGCTTCGAGAAATGGACCGGATTCCTTAATTAAGGTGCACACGAACGGACGCGTGACCTTTGGCGAGGGGCGAAGTATCTCGGCTGAAATTGAGGCAACGAAGCGAGCTATCGCTGAGATTCAGCGGGATAGGAAACTTCCTAGGGCCGAAAGTGACGAGTTTGCTGATTATCTGGTCGGAAGGATCAAGACCCTGAGACAAATTGCAGCTGGGAACATCAGAACAGCGGGACGACGGAGCCAGAAGCCACAGAACGGGCTGACACTGACCCTTAGCGGCTCTGGCTTCTACTTGCTCGACAAACAGTCAAGAAAAGAGAGGTGAAACAAAAACGGAGGTTCCTGAAATCTTCCGCAATCCACAAAATGTTGATGGTGAGATCTGGAAGACTGTTGACAGTCTCGAGCAACACTTTCCCGACCTGGTTGCCAAGATCAAGGCTGAAAATGGAAGGCCGGAGCAATACAGAGGAAGGATCGACAAACTATTGATCGAACTCCGGGACGCGGTAGGTGGGAACAAAGTGTTACCGGAACACCAGAAACGCATCCTGCAAGCGTGGCTGGCAGAACCTTCGACCCGGAGTGGATGGCGAATACCTTCGTCTTCGTCATCCAGTCTAGCTCTAGCCATTTTGTCCTTACGTCCTGCTTACCCTCCCAGGCCGAAGAAGAGAACTTTCGTAATGGCGGCGTTTTGCCCTTTTTGAGTATAATCCGGCCAGTCTTCGAAAGCGACGAATAAGGTTAGGGCACAGTTGAGATTCTAAAAACACATGGGGTCGCGCCGCGTATCAGAGCGAGATAAGACTGAGCCGCCAGGCGGCGCTTGATGAGCGTTCCAGCGAGCGCCGAACGAAGCCATCGCTCCTAAGCCACGGCCGTTTCGGTGGTTGCGGCCAGACAGCTGCGCTGCCCGTCCGCAACACGCGGGGGGACGGCTCATCTCGCGGCTGTTAGGCTTCCACTTATGTCAGCAAAGGAGGACCAGTTATGTCAGCAGAAGACGATAAAAACCTCATTCGCCCCTGGAAAAGGAAAATCAGCCAGGCATTACTTTGGGGGGGATTAATCCTTCTCCTCAGCTTTACCGGGGTCGGGAACGCCACTGCACAAACATGCGTTCAGCCTCCTGCCGGGCTCGTGAGTTGGTGGCCGGGGGAGGGCAATGCGAACGACAGGGTGGGTAGCAATCACGGCACGCTGCAAAACGGTGCGACGTTTGTTGCGGGTATGGTGGGTCAGGCGTTCAGCTTTGATGGGGTCGATGACTATGTGAGGGTTCCCACCATCCGTTACTGAACCCGGCCAGTGCGCTGACTATTGAGGCATGGATTCACTCGGCCTCGACGGAGGGACCACGGGTCATCGTCGCAGACTGGAACGATGACATCGGTGTTACGTCCTACATCTTCAAAGACCATAACGACAGCGACAAGCTCCGCATTGAACTCTCCCAATCTCCCGACCTTACCGACCTAGAGGGCAGTACTTCTATTCCGTTGGGGACATGGGTGCACGTGGTCACCACATATGACGCCAGCGAGGGAATTGTCCGCCTGTACTTTAATGGGATTGAGGATGCCTCCCTGGCGGTTGGATCAGGTCGGCTCATCGATGCGAGTTTAAACGATCTGTTAATTGGCGCACACTCCTTTGGTGTCGAGAACTTCGCCGGACTCATTGATGAGGTCTCGATCTACAACCGTGCCCTGTCTGCCGCAGAGATCCAAGCCACCTTCAACGCCGGGCAGCGCAGGTAAGTGCAAGGAGCCCCAAGATGCAGTGTCGTTCACCAGACGAGATTTTGAGGTAGTGTTCGGTCCTGGTTCAGTCGTCGTGGGTGACTTCAATGCCGATGGCCATCAGGATCTGGCCACTGCTGGGCACCGTGTCGATCCTGCTGGGGCGGGGCGATGGCACCTTCCAGGCCGCCCCAGAGGTGGCGGTGGGAACATCTCCTAATTCAGTCGCCGTGGGTGACTTCAATGGCGATGGCCGGGAGGATCTGGCCGTGACGAATTCCGCGGGAAACAGCGTGTCGATCCTGCTGGGGCGGGGCGATGGCACCTTCCAGGCCGCCCCAGAGGTGGGGGGGTTGGAAGAACATCCTAGTTCAGTCACGGTGGGCGACTTCAATGCCGATGGCCATCAGGATCTGGTCACAGCGATTCAAGCTGGCCCCTTGTCCGTGTCGATCCTGCTGGGGCGGGGCGATGGCACCTTCCAGGGCACCCCAGAGGTGGCGCTGGGAGAGATCCTTTTTCAGTCACCGTGGGCGACTTCAATGGCGACGGCCGGCAGGATCTGGCCACGGGCAATTTTCTTACCCACACCGTGTCGATCTTGCTGGGGCGGGGCGATGGCACCTTCCAGGCCGCCCCAAAGGTGGGGGTGGGAACATCTTCTGTTCAGTCGCCGTGGGTGACTTCAATGGCGATGGCCGGGAGGATCTAGCCACGGCGAATGTCAATAACGACAGTGCTGGCACCGTGTTGATCCTGCTGGGGCGGGGCGATGGCACCTTCCAGGCCGCCCAAGCGTTTGAAGTGGGACTGTTTCCTAGTTCAGTCGCCGTGGGTGACTTCAATGGCGATGGCCGGCAGGATCTAGCCACGGCGAATATCAATGCCAGCACCGTGTCCATCCTGATCAACAACACCCCTGGGGTGTTGTTGAATGACTTCGTGACCTTCGAGCCGATTCAGTCGACCTTCACCTTTACGCCCGAACCCGCTGGATGTCCTGCAGGGTTTATTGGGACATTCAGTTTTGTGGCCCGGTTGACTAACACTAGCCCGCACGCCCTGTCCGCCCTCGTGGTGGCAGTCACCCGGTTGACGAATGGCAACCTCCTGCACAATGCCGATGGCGGCCCGGGAAGCGTTGGCGCTCGTGTGACCGTGCCCCCGCAAGGTGGGTTTGGCGATAGCGTCTTGAGCCCCAATGAATTCGTCGATGTGCTCTTTAGGATTTGCCTCACGCAGCGCAGCCCCTTCCGCTTCGAGGTGGCGGTCTTGGGAGCCGCCGAGTAACGACGGCGCATGCGAGTAGTGGCTTTACTCAGTCCGCAATGAGCAATAGGTAAGGAACAGACAATGCCGAAGCAGAAGGTCGCGTGGTCGACTTGGAACGACGGGTTCATCCTCACGCTGAGGTGGTAGATACGAAACTCGATGAAGATGAGGTTGTTTTGCTGCATCTCGAGAGCAAAATCTACTACAGCCTCAATCTCACCAGCGAACGCATCTGGCAGGGCCTGAAGCAGGGACTTACGCTATGGGAAATCAGCCAACGACTCCAGGAGGAATTTGAAGTGGATGCGGATCAGGCAGAACGAAGCGTCCTTAACCTCGTGAACGAACTCTGCCAACAAAATCTGGCACAACCTGAAACAAGATTAGCTAAGTGACCCTCTGCGGGGCAGGGGGCACGGGCGGACTAGGACGGGGCGGGGCTCAGGACCTGGCCTAACATCGCAGTGGAGCGCGGATCGTTACAGACTGAACCCATTCGCGGGGATTCGGCCGTTCGCGCGTTCCTTGTCGCCGTGAGCAAAGGGGCTCGGAGCGCGCAGCTTGAGTGGCGGGTTATCGACGGCGAGCGCGCGTGCGCGCACTACGTCTACGAGAGCACCGCGCGGGCGCCGTGGTTCCGGTCGTCCTGTGGTTCCGATTTGAAGCGGGCCGGATCGCCGAGGAGCGGGCATTCTTTGATCCGCGTCCCTTGCTGACGCAGCGCCCGCCTGAGTAAGGACACGAGCCGTCCGAAGGATTCGCGAAAGCCAGGCGTGGTGGCGGGCGGCGCCGCCGAACTAGCGGTTGCAGCGGAGCCGGCGCAGCCGAGATCTCACCCGTTGTCCAGTGCCGTTGCGCCGGCCCGCTGAACTTTGGAGTGGCTGTGAAAATAGAATGGTTAGATTCGACCCAGTTTGTGATTATTTCATTCTCTCAGATAATTTCTTCAGTCTTTGGAGCAGGGCGGTAATGTGTCCACTCGCCAAAGCCTCGGCAAGGTGGCCTTCGCAGAACCTCTCTTTGCGGACGTGAAGCGTTAGGAGTTTTCGAATTGTCACGAGCCTGGCGGAAGCAAGAGTAGTGGGATCAGAGAAATGCTTTTCAGCTTTCTTTTGCCACTTGCTCCAATCGAAGTTGAAGAGGTTTTTTGGCTCGTAGAAAACCTCAATGAACTCATCGACCTCGGGGATGAAAGCAAAGTGCGGAAATACCCCCGCTCGTGACCACCACTCTCCAAAGCTAGTCCTGCCTTCAAACAGCGGAAGAAATCGAAGCAAAGCTTCAATCTGTCGCTTGCCGATCTCAGGAATTTCGGGTTTCTCCTTGCGCTCTCCTTCGGGCCTCAGGCCCATGCTTCGGAGAAGCTTCTTTTCCTCTCTCCTAATCCTGGCAAGCTGCTTTCGGTTCTCCTTCTTAAGCCGTTCCCAATAGGTAGGGTCATACGGAATCTTGTCGAGTTCAACGAGGTCACTCTTCACCACGAACGTCGAACTCCCGTCGCCAGGTTCGTACTTCATGGGCTCTTCATCGGTAGAGTTGAAATGCTGCCTTTGGTCTCGCTTCAATCTTTTTCTCCTATCACCAGAACTCGCTTGTAATATATGCTTACTATGTGTAACAATAATCTACATTGTAACATGAGTTTCTAAGGGAATGGAATATGCCAAGCAGAAAATCTGAGACAACCATAAAGAAGCTGAGAGTGGCAGAAGGCAAGAAACTGCTCCAAATCCCGCTGGACGAGGATCTGCATCACAAATTCAAGGTCTATGCGGTGACCCAGCGAAAAACGATGGGTGAGCTGATCGAGGAGCACATCCGGTCGTTGCTTGCAAAACGACAGGCTGGGAAACAGTAGGTCGAGTTGGGGGAAACCATGTCCGAAATGTTCTACGTCGACAAGGATGGCAGGAAGCAAGATGCCGAACTCCACGAGGCGATCCTGGATAACCCGGAGGCAGCCGCGATCTGCCAACAGATGGCACTGAAACGCCTGAAGTCCAGTGGAATGTCTGAGGAGGAAGCCAAAAGATGGCTGGGGATTGTCCCCAATCAAGACGAGAAAGGAGAAAGCTAAATCTATGGGAGTCAAGGTCAGCCTTCATGGAAAGTTCCTGATTGTCCGCCGAAGTGTGAGAGACCAGAGAATCACCCCCGACCAAGACCAGCAAGATCCGGCGTGTTGACATTTCAGATGAACTGCTGCGAACACTTCAAGAGTTAAAGCGCAAGCGAAAAGAGGACTGGCTTGCCAAGGGGCAAAACGAAATTCCCCGCTGGGTTTTCTGCAACCGGGAAGGGAATACTTGCGACATCCAGAATCTCAAGCAGCGACAATTCCATGCTTGCCTTGACAGGGCGAAGTTACGGCGAATCCGCTTCCATGATCTGCGGCACACATTTGCTTCACTGTTGATCCAGAACGGAGAACCTCTTGCATACGTCAAGGAGCAGTTAGGTCATTCCAGTATCAAGATGACCGTCGATGTCTACGGCCACCTTGTCCCAGGTGCAAACCGACAAGCAGTCAATCGCCTTCCTTCTCTGAGTTCGATCAGCGGGAATGGCTCTGCGGCTGCAGAGGCGGGAAAAAAAATTTAGGCTAACCCGCAACCTATCCGCAACCGCTAGCTTTTGATTTCTT
>CAVVYL010000037.1:0-64062 GCA_963752385.1 uncultured Acidimicrobiia bacterium
TCGCTGCTTTTCGTGAGGGGATATTCAATCTTGAGAGCATGGTTCCCGACGAACCCATCTGCGTGCCCGATGGAGGGAAGCAACTTACGAAATGGATCTCGAACTACGATGGTCAATTCAAGGGCTTGATCCCTCTTCGAGAGGCGCTCGCGGAGTCCAGAAACGCCGTCGCGATTTGGATCACAGAGCAAATTGGGATCACCAGCATCCTGCGGACGTCGCAGATTCTAGGAGTCCAGACAACATTGCAGCCCTACGCCACGACCGCGCTGGGCGCGTCCGAAGTGAATTTACTGGAGCTGGCCAATGCGTACCGCACGATAGCATCGGGCATCCTAGCACAGCCGTACGTGATCCGGAAGATCGTCCGCAATTCGAGCCAAGTGGCGGTTGGTAACGAACACGGCGGGTCTCCAGTCTCTATCGACGACTCCGCGCTCTCGCTCATTCAAGAAGGCCTGCGCGGTGTCGTGCGCCTGCCCACCGGCACGGCTCACGCACTGGACTCGAGCGCTTTCCCAATCGCCGTTATGGGAAAGACAGGAACGACCAATGACTTCAGGGATGCGCTCTTCGTGGGCTCCACTTACGGCCCCGAAGGAATCACTATCGCCGTCCGTATAGGCTTTGACGACAACCGTTCCCTCGGACCGAAGGAAACCGGCGGCAGGGTTGCGCTCCCGGTGTTCAAAGAAATCATGCTCAAGGTGTACCGCGAAAAGCTAACTGGGCCTGTCCCTAAGTTTCCGGCTCGCATGGAACAGAGCATTAACGCTTACCTGGACGGCGAGTCGCCGGATAGCGCAGACATGCCGGTGTTGAGCTTATCTGGGATCAGGGCATTGACGCTTGACCCACCCGTGTTCGAACCCACTGTAGGCGCCCCTGCTGAGCAATTTTGACCGGACGTGCGAGCCGTATTGAACTGACGGCGGAAGCGCCCGGCGGGTAGTATGAGACCTCGAAGTGCCAGAGAGGCAGCCAGGAGACGCGGATGTCACGAGGGAAGAGCAACCTGTCCGCGTGCAAGAGGAGAGGCGGTTGAGTAGGGAATAGCACCCACCTCGTGCGGGTGGCTGATGTCTGGTAACGAAAGCAAATGGTTCAACAATCTGTCAAAGGGAGAAAGAAATGAATCGATTCAGAGTAGTGGCAACAATCATTTGTTTAACCTTAGGGGCGTTCGCGCTTCCATGCCGAGTCAACGCAGACGCGTCGGACAAGAAAACGATTGTGACATTCAGCCAGCCGGTCGAGATCCCGGGTGTCCAAGTTTTGCCGGCGGGTAAGTATGTTTTTAAGCTGTTGGATTCGTCATCCAACCGGAAGATCGTTCAGATCTTCAACAAAGACCAAACACACGTCTACGCAACGATCCTTGCGATCCCGAATTTCCGTTTGCGGGCGACCGACAAAACGGTCATAACTTTTGGGGAAAGGGCTGCCGGCACGCCGGAAGCCATCAGGGCGTGGTTTTATCCGGGGGCGAATTGGGGCCAGGAATTTGTCTACCCAAAAACAAGAGCAATCGAGCTGGCGAAGATAACACATCAGCCCGTTCTCGCGATGCCTGCCGAACTGGCGCCGAACCTCACCAAGCCAGCTAAATCGGTGGACGAACCGCCCGTCGTGGCTTTGAAGGAGGCGCCTGTCACGGCCGTCAAACCTACAGGAGAAGAGGTTGACGTGGCTAAGGTCATCGAACTCCCACCTTTGCAGGCAGCGTCTGTGCCTATCCCGGAGCGTACCGAGCGCTTGCCCCAAACGGCCAGCCCACTGCCACTTTTGGGATTAATTGGCCTACTGTCGCTGGGCGCAGGCTTTGCTCTTTCGGTTATCCGGAAGCGATCAGCTTGAGCCAAAAGAGTGCGTGCTTGGGTAAAGCCGAGCATGGGTAGGGCGGGCTGTTCTCGGCCCGCCGTCTTCGTATCAGGAACAACGGCGCGGTGAGGGCGACGGCGGTCGCACCACCGTGCCCCACTCAGTTGGAACATTCGAATGACGAAGCGGTAGACACAGATCTGAAACACAGCAACAGACTGATCAGAGAATAATCCTCACTCAGACGATGCCTGTGAGGAGAGTCAGGTTATGCGGGCTGCGAGATTTTTCGGTGCGGGAAAACCCGCCAAGGGAGTGTGGGCCTCCATAAACCGATGTCTGGCTGCAATTTTGTTCATAATTTTTCTACCAGGCTTTGCCCGGCCCCAAGCAGACTCGCAGTCGCAAAGCCGCGAGGGTAACCCATACACGATTAACGTGAGTGTTGACATGGTCGTCTTGCACGCGACCGTGCAGAACAGCAGAGGAGTTCTTGTTTCGGGGCTCGGCAAAGACGACTTTCGAGTCTATGAGGACGGAGTCCTCCAACAGATCAAGTATTTTAGCCAGGAAGACATACCGGTCACGGTGGGTTTGGTTGTCGACAACAGTGGAAGCATGCGACCGAAGCGCCCTGAAGTGATCACGGCTGCCTTGACGTTTGCCCGCTCCAGCAACTCGGACGACCAGATGTTCGTGACCAGTTTTAACGAGCATGTTTCGTTTGGCCTTCCCACAGACACGGCGTTCACGGACAGAGTGGATCAATTGGAGGCTGCACTGTCCAGAATTGCCGCAGACGGCATGACGGCGCTTTACGATGCTGTGGCTGCTGCGCTCGAGCACGTGAAGAAGGGAAATCGGGACAAGAAAGTGCTGATCGTGGTCAGCGATGGGGGCGACAACGCCAGCAAACACAACTTGTCCCAGATCATGTCCATGGCGGGCCGGTCCGCGGCAATCATCTACGCCGTCGGTGTTTTTGAAGAGGAGGATCGCGACCGGAACCCTGGTGTGCTTAAGCGGCTTGCAAAGGCCACGGGTGGCGAGGCTTTCTTGCCGGGATCAGTAAGGGACGTTGTCCCTATTTGTGAGCGAATCGCTCGGGATATTCGCAACCAGTACACCCTCGCCTATGTGCCCACGAATCAGAGGCAAGACGGGCTCTATCGGCGCATCCAAGTGAAGGCCGGCCGCCCGGGTGGCGGACGCTTGTTGGTCCGTACCCGTGTTGGTTACTACGCCCCCTTGAAGCCTCAATCGTTGCCCGCAGCCGGAGCAGCCGAACATGAAGCTCAGAAATAAATGGCAGATGCTTCTACTGCCGGAGACCCAATCGTTTCTGGGTTGGAGCCGGCATCTTTTCTTTGTCATTGGCGTCCTTGCCCTGAGTTACGCCGGTTTCGTGCTGCTCGACGCGAGGCTTTATCAGGCCTATCAAACCTGGAAATTCGAGCAAGCTTTGAAGAAGAACGGCCAATCTATCAGCAACCGTGAACGCCTGGATCTGCCGATCTTTCCCAAAGTTCTGGAGAAGACTGAGCCTGTCGGGACTGAGAATCTTGGCATCGGCGCCCGTGAAGGCTCTCCGTTGGGGCGAATCGAGATCAGCAGGATCGGTCTTGGGGTGATGATCATGGAAGGTATCGACGACAGGACATTGCGGCGGGCGGTCGGGCATATTCCCGGCACCCCGCTTCCGGGGCAGTTAGGGAACGTAGCGATTGCAGGACACCGGGATACGTTTTTCAGACCGCTACGCAATATCCGTAGGGATGATGAAATCACGTTGACGACGTTAAACGGGTCCTACCGTTATCGCGTGGACTCAACCAGTGTGGTCGAGCCCCAGGAAACTCATGTGCTGGACGATTCCGATGACGCAATCCTGACCCTGGTGACCTGTTACCCGTTCAATTTTGTTGGCTCCGCGCCCAAGAGATTTATTGTTCGCGCACGCAGGGTCCATGACGGCGAGAGAACCATGGACCGCTGAGCTTCTATGCAACTTAACTTGCGGGAAGGAAAACCTGGCCAGGTGATCAGCCTGAAGGCATTGCTTGGTTACTAAAGAGCATTAAGCTCAAAAGGGAGAACGCTTATGGAGCAGTTCAATCCGATCACTCTTTTTGGAATCTTAATCATTGTTGTTTGGCTTTTTAACTCAATCAAGATTTTTCGCGAATACGAGCGAGGTGTCGTGTTCCGGTTAGGGCGGTTACTCCCCCAGGCCAAGGGGCCTGGCCTCGTCTTAGTCTTTTGGCCGATCGACAAGATTGTGAAAGTCCCTCTCCGTACGGTGACATTGGAAATTCCTCCTCAGGACATCATCACCAGTGACAACGTTTCGGTGAAAGTCAACGCAGTGACTTACTTTCGGGTTATGAATGCTGTTAAAGCCATTGTGGAGGTCGAGAACTACTTGTACGCGATTTCCCAGTTAGCCCAGACCACGCTGCGTTCCGTTTTGGGAGAAGTGGCGTTGGATGATCTTCTGAGCCGGCGCGAAACTTTGAACGCAAGGCTGCAAACGATACTGGACCAGCATACCGATTCCTGGGGAATCAAAGTCGCCCTGGTGGAAGTCAAGCAGGTAGAGTTGCCGCAAGAAATGCAGCGGGCCATGTCCAAGCAGGCGGAAGCGGAACGAGAGAAGCGGGCCAAGATCATCCACGCCGCTGGAGAATTTGAAGCATCCGCAAAGCTGGCGGAAGCCGCCGCCGTGGTAGCCAAGGAGCCTGTGGCAATCCAACTCCGGTACTTGCAAACCTTGACGGAGATCGGGGTTGAAAAGAATACGACGGTTATTTTTCCCGTCCCCATTGATATTTTTCAGGGGTTCTTCAAGCGTTAGCGGGAGAGAGAATAACCCTGTTGTCCTTGAACCGAAGAGGAGATGACCTCATGTATGACAAGAGTGACGGGAAGGACAAAACGATTTGGGAAAGATCATCAAGCAAAACATGGTGACCGTTCTAGAAGCGAATCAACTTACAGATTGAACGACAAAAGGAATAGTTCCGTGGAGATCTACTTTGGCGCCGCCGGACCCTTGAATGTCCCCCTACGACGTAACAGGCCTCCGTCTGATCCACAACCGGCCGTGGGTCAAAGAATACAACCCGGATGTTGCCAATTCGGATTTTCTCGTCCTCAGCGGAGACTCAACGATGAACAACTATAAGCACTACATTGCTGGGGCTCGGCTGGCGGGCTTTATCGGCCAAGGTTTCGGGTGGAGTTGACAAGGCCAGCTTGTTGATCTCTTCGTTTGTGATCGGCGCAAAATGTTCTGAGTTCTATGATAGCCCGCCTCATCTAAGCTCGGCCGATGGGAGACCAGGGAAGGTGCTTCGACCTTGGGGGCTTCAGCAAACCTTCAACCCTTATCCCGACATTTTTCTCAATCTTATTCTGTCCATGCGAGCTGCATGGCAAGCCAGCCGTGAGTAGATGTTTCAAAATCGGGACCGTGGCGATCACGAGCGTCTTTGAGGTTTGGTTTCAGAATGGTCCATAGTGACCTAGTTTTTACTGCGCTGGTCGGAGAATGATTAGCCTGCAACAATAACTTTGCACGATTGCGTCTCTGTCGCTTCACCAACCAAATCAGTTGGTTTTTCAAAAACAAACTATGATTGATCAAATATCGCCGAGAATTGGGTGGAGAGGCCGGATTACGGCACTTAAGCACATTCCGACGGTGCTGAAGATTGTGTGGCAGTCCAGCCCGCTGCTAACTATTCTGGGGCTAGCTTTCCGAGGCTTGGCGGCGCTGATCCCTGTCAGCATGCTGTGGATTTCGAAACTGATCATCGATCGTGTCGTGAACGCCGTCTCACAGCCCGGTGCTGCCTTCGCCGAAATCGGGTGGTTGCTCGTTTCGGAATTCGGTTTGGCTTGTGCCGGAAACGTGCTCACGAGAACCATTGATTATTGCGACAGTCTTCTCGCGGACAAGTTCACCAAGCAAATCAACGTGCGCGTGCTGGAGCACAGTTCCAAACTTGACCTGGTGTCGTTCGAGAGTCCCGCCTTCTACGACAAGCTCGAGCGGGCGCGCGCCCAGGCGACTGATCGGATCGAGATGCTGAGTGGGATGGGTCGTCTCGGCCAGCAGTTCGTGACTTTGGTTTCTCTGTCAACTGGGATCTTGCTCTTTTCTCCTTGGCTGTTGGTGCTTCTGGTAGCCTGCTTGATTCCAGCATTTCTGGGTGAAAGTCACTTTGCCTTCCTCGGATATTCTCTTTCGCGGCGCCTGACCCCCGAGCAGCGTCAAATGGACTATTTTCGACTGCTCGGGACCAGCAAGGAGACCGCAAAAGAGTTGAAAGTCTTCGGGCTGGCCAACTATTTCATCGAGGGGTATAAGCGGCTGGCCGACCGCGCTTACCAGGCACACCGTTTGCTGTCCAGCAAGAGACTTTGGGTCGGTTCATTACTGGCGGTTCTTGCCAGCTGCGGCCATTATGGCGCGTATGCTTTGGTGGTCTATCAGACGGTGCAGGGGCGTCTGACTATCGGTGAATTGACTTTTTTGGCAGGGGCTATTGTCGGATCGAGTGCGAATATCCAACTTCTTTTTTCAATGTTCTCCAAGATTGCCGATCAGGCATTGTTCCTAAGTGACCTTATTGAATTCTTTGCAGTCCGCCCTTCGATCCAATCGAAACCGGACGCTGTTCTGGCTCCGCGTCCGATTCGAAGGGGCTTTGAATTCCGCGCAGTTTCCTTCCAATACCCTGATTCAGACCGCCGAGTTCTGAATAACATCAACCTTCGATTCGACCGTGGGGAAAAGGTCGCCTTAGTCGGAGAAAATGGTCAAGGGAAGACAACTTTGATAAAGCTACTCGCCCGTTTATACGACCCGACGGAGGGAGCCATTTTCCTGGACGACATTGACCTGCGGGAATACAGCATCGAGGACCTGAGCAAAGAAATAGGCATTATCTTTCAAGATTTCGTGCGTTATGAAATCTCTGCCCGTGAGAACATCGGTGTCGGGCGAATCGACGAAATCAGTAACGAGTTGCGCGTGTCTGAAGCGGCTCGAAAGAGTCTTGCGGACGCTGTCGTCGCAAAATTGCCTAATGGACTTCACCAAATGTTGGGGCGCCGATTTGAGGGAGGAGCCGACCTTTCTGGAGGGGAATGGCAGA
Source organism: uncultured Acidimicrobiia bacterium (assembly GCA_963752385.1). Classification (GTDB taxonomy): domain Bacteria; phylum Acidobacteriota; class Terriglobia; order Versatilivoradales; family Versatilivoraceae; genus CAVVYL01. Next base: position 6,984 of record CAVVYL010000037.1, read on the forward strand.
AATTTGCGTTAGCGCGTGCCTATATGCGCGACGCCCAAGTTCTGATTCTAGACGAACCGACGGCTTCTCTCGATGCCCGTTCGGAATATGAAGTCTTCCAGCATTTTCTCGAACTCACCCAGGACTGTACGGCCGTTCTCGTGTCACATCGCTTCTCGACGGTGCGAATCGCACAGCGCATTCTGGTACTAGACGATGGTCAGATTCGAGAGCAAGGAACTCACGAACAACTCCTTGAACGCGGGGGCCGCTATGCCGAGTCCTTTAATCTCCAAGCTGAAGGCTATCGTTGAGCTGCACGATTCCCTTCGGAAATCGTCGTTACCATTTGCTTCGCCACGGACAACAACCTTTCGAAGTCTTGCTCTGGGGCACTGACCCCGTCTTACACTTGTGGGTAGCCAAAACTCGGTCACGTTCTGCAATCAGCAACTTGCGATTCTGAGGTTCCGGCGGAATCGACCTTTGAGGATGAGGCTACGCATGCTACAAACTAGGGTCCATGCTCGAATTCATCCTCGCTCTCCTGGCCGCCGTCGGAGTTTTCTTCCGCAGTCGGAATGACACCGCTCTGGAGATCCTCGCTTTGCGGCAGCAACTCATCCTTCTTAAGCGGAAACGGCCACGTCCGCGGTTGATCCGTTGGATCGGCTGTTCTGGATGACCCTGCACTGCATCTGACCCCGGTGGGCCGAGGTCCTGGTAGCAGTGAAACCGGAGACCGTCGTCGGCTGGTTGCCGAAAGCGGCCGCTAACCTGCGATGCCGCTCCAGCATTTCCTGCGCACTTAGTGGACTCTTTGCATCTCGCGTCCGATGGGCCGCGATCTGGGCAGGTCCTGCTCCTTCCAGTCCGAGCTCTTCCAGGCAACTGCTCGATCTTCCGTTCCACCAGCGCGGCCTGTTTTCGTGGGAGCTGGATCTGGGAGAAGCTCAGCCGTACGACCCGATTCTCCCATTTCAGATAGCCCTGGCGCGGGGCAAACGCCATGATCTCAGATGCCGTGACCAGCCGCTTCGTCTGCCGGTCGAACTGGTCACTCTCGGAATGGCGTTGTCGCCAGTCGTACCACTTAGTCCGACTCTCCTGTAGTCGCTCGATTTCTACGTCGCCGATCGTCTCGCTGATCAACCCACACAAGCACTCGCTGACAACGCCACCTGGGCGAGAGACTCATCGTGACGGCTTGGAACCCGGCAGAGACCTTCCGGCCCGACGTAATCCAGCTCGGCGTCGGCCTCCCGGAGTTGAACGGTTACGATGTCGCCTGCAGGATGCGAGAGCAGCCGTGTGGGAGGAGAATGGTGCTGGGGGCCTTGACCGGCTCCGGGCAGGAAGAAGACCCTCGGCGCCACCACGATGCGGGTTTCTACCGCTTAACGAAACCGGTTGACCCCGCTGCACTCACCGAAGCTGCTCGCGCGCTTGTCCGCGGGCGAGCTCTAGCTAACGAAATAGTGAAACCGAACAGGGGCCACCTTACTGGATGTTGGCCCGCGCCCACGGCATAGATCCTCATTAACGCCCCAGTGTTTACTGATCCGGTCACTCCCGTATTGTCGGCCATCCGGAAGTAATCCACTTCATCCGTCACGCGGAACCGCCGGAGACTAGCGTCTTGGCTTTTTCACGCGGCCGACTGGCGACGAATCTGGCGTTGTTGCCTCGCCCCCTACAGCTTCCGATCCCTGTCGGCGTGGATCTCCTGCTGACGCCCGGCGAGGATGTCCTTCAGCGTGATGTAGCCGATGGCACTGTTCAGGCGGACGTTGTTGTAATGCTCGACGTAGCCCTCAACCAGACGCCTCGCATCTACCAGCGCCAGTGGCGGGGAACCCAGTGGTTGTGCTCGTTCACCTTGCCGTAGCGTTCCCGCCAATCGTAGAACTTGCTGGCGGCCACATCGAGCCACCCGATGAACCGCCCGGCGGCGATCTCGGTCTTTTCCGACCAGTGCCGGACGAAAGCCACGATCTGGTCCCGCGTATCGTGCGGAACCCAGACCCCGGTCAGAGTTCCCCAAGCGTTTTTTTAGTGCGACGTGCTCCGCCATCAGTTTCGTCAGGACCTCATCCTTGGTCTGGGTCTTCTTCTCCAGACAGGCGATCCGCTGCTGCTCTGCGGAATGGTTGGACCGCGCTTTCGGCTGAAAGGCAGCCGCGCCGTTCTCGAAGGACTCCTTCTGCCAGCGGTAGAACACCGTGAGCTGGAGTCCCTGTTTGTCACACAGCTCCGAGATCGGCACCTGCTCCAGCAGATGCCTCCTTAGGATGGCAACTTTCTCTTCCGGCGTGTAGTACTTCCGTTGCTTCTTCATGCGTTCGCTCCATTATCTTAACGGGGGAACGCTTCTCCATTTCCAGCTGAACCGGAAGAGGAATTCCGACTAACTTTGGGTTTTCGAAGGTCTAATTCGAGGAAGGTTTGTTTGCGAGCTGGCGATATGTCTCGATATAAGCATCTGCCGCTTCGGTATTGCCCATCTGACGCGAATAGCTGGATAGGAGATAATAGGCCTCTCTGTAGTTGGGAGCCTTTTTGACAGCAGCCTGAAGTTGCTCGACGGCTTCCGGCAGGCGACCCATCTTGGAAAGAGTCTTGGCCAGGTTCAACTGTGAAATGACGTCCTCGGGGTTCAGCCGGACGACCTGTTGCAGATTGCTAATCACTTCTTCTTGATTACCAAGCTTTTCGGCAGCCAGAGCCATGCGGCCATAATAGGTAACCTGCTTAGGATTTAGGGCAATGGCCTGGCGATAAGCGTTGGAGGCCTTCTCGTACTGTTCAGCGAGCGCGTAGGCGTTCCCCAGAAAGTAGAAGGCTGCTTCCATTTGTGGTTCCAAGGCGCCCGCTTTTTCCAGTTCCTGAATGGCAAAGGGAGCGTTATGCTGGCCGTAATAGGCTAAGCCTAGTGTGTAGTGGAACTGTCCCAGCGTATCGAATTTGGTGCGAACAGCATTGAGGAAGTCTATCGCGACAGAGTACCTTCTGGCTTCGATTAATGCTTCGGCCAGTCCCAACGAATACCTCGGCTCTGCGGGGTTCAAATTCACAGCCTCCCCTAACCAAGACAAGGCCTGATCCACGTCCTTCTTCTCACTCAGCAAGACTCCCAGGTTGAAACGAGCTTCGGCATCTTGAGAGTCTAGCGAAATGGCTCGTTCGAAGCATCGGATGGCGTCGTCTATCCGAGAAGACTTGGCATAACAGATGCCTAGAATTTTTTGCCGCGACCCCTCCTGGGATTCATCATGAATGGCTTCCAGAACCGATGCGGCCTCTGCGTATCTTTCCAACTTCAGCAAAGCCTTAGCAACTTCCCACCGCAACGGGTTTGCAGCGTCTCCTTTTTGCTTCACCAAGAACTGCTGGCAGACGCTCAGATTGGGCGAAGCATCAGCCGGATTCGCCGAGCCTGCCAACTCCAACCCCTTGTGGCAAGCTGACTCTTCTTGCGCCCGAACCTTGGAGCGATCAGATCCTTGCGAAATGAAGCCTGGTGCCGAATTTGGTTCTGCTGCCGCCGGCAGTGGTAGACAAGCAATGAGTAGAGCAAACGACTGAAGTCTGTTCATAACCGTTTTCGCCAGCCGCGGCCTTCGGTCAAGATGATTCTCTGGTTGGCAGGTAGATCGGGATGCTCTTCTTTGAGTCCACTGGGCCACTGAACTTCGAGTGTATCGACTCGACTCTCCCGGCCTAGACCGAATACAACGGGACTTTGTGACTGGGAACAGTAACTCGAGCTGCTCTTTACTGTTTTGGTCTGGGTCAATCTTCCTGCTTTGACGGTGAGAAGTGTGCCGTAGCCGTTACGGTTGCTACGGACACCGACAACCGCGACCTGAAGCCAGTGGTTCGAGAAAGGCTGATCATTCCGCAGCAAACGGGGAGCACCATTGTTTTGGGTGATCAGCACATCCAGATCGCCATCAGTATCAATGTCGGCAGAGGCGAGGCCACGGCCAACCATCGGAACAAATAGGTCGGGAGCTGTTTGGTTGGGGATCGAACCGAATTTGCCATCTCCTTCGTTATGAAAAAGCAAAGCGGGTTGGGCATAGGTTAGCTTTGAGTCGTACTCATGAATGTCATCCATGATATGACCGTTTGCTGTCAACAGATCCTCCCAACCGTCTAAGTCATAATCGAAGAACATGCAACCGAACGTCAGTCGATAGAAGCTATCCCTGGCGATCCGTGCCGTATCAGCTTTGTCCACAAAGAATTCACCGCGGGTATTGTGATAGAGACTCAGCGTCTCCGACGAGAAATTTCCAATCACGAGACTCGGGTAACCGGAATGATCATAGTCAGCGAAATCCACTCCCATGCCGGCTCGCGTCTTTCCGTTGCTGTCCAGGGCGATGGTGGCATCCAAAGCCACTTCAGCAAACGTGCCCTTCCGGTTGTTGCGGAATAGCTTGTGCGGAGTCGTGTCATTGGCCACGAAGATATCCGGCCACCCATCACGATTGTAGTCCAACACCACTACCCCAAGAGCTTTACAATCCGAGCTGTAGATCCCGGTGTCCTTCGATACATCGTCAAATATTCCCTTTCCCAGGTTCTGAAAAAGCTGTGGGCTATCCGGAGGGTAGTTGGCAGGACTGCAGTAGCTTTTGTGAACTCCGTCATACGAGCAAGACTTATCGGTTTCCTCCGACCATTTGGCATAGTTACAGAGAAACAAGTCCAGGTCGCCATCCCCATCAAAATCGAGCCACGCGCAGCTTGTCCCAAAACCACTGCTTCGTATTCCGCTCTTTTGGGTCACATCGAGAAATTTGCCGGCTTCATTGTGAAATAATCTTCCTCCTCCCAACCCACTGATATAGAGGTCATCCCAACCATCATTGTCATAATCACCCACAGCCACTCCCATCCCGTAGAGTTCCACTGCAAGCCCAGCCTCCCGCGACACGTCTGTAAAGGTTCCATCTCGGTTGTTGCGGTTGAGGCTGCACAACCGGGGTCTGGAGCCATGACTTGGCCAATCTGTAGAATTCACCAGGAACAGATCGACCCAACCGTCGCTGTTGTAATCAAAGAAAGCGCAGCCTGATCCCATCGTCTCCGGCAAGAATTTCTTCCCAAAGCTTCCGTTGTGGTGGGAGAACTCAATGCCCGCGTTTTTGGTGATATCTACGAAAAGAGGGTTGAATCCCTTTTGCTGCGGCCAAGAAGGAAGGCACAACACTAGCGGAAGAAGGATACTCCAATTTAGAGATCGCAGTCGCATTGGAGGAGCCGGTAGATGACCGCTGTCTTTGACAAGCGTGCTCAGTCGTGCGTTCTTTTGGAGCCAACGCCATGACTCTGACCCCTTGCCCACGCTCTTCGTACATCCTGGTTCCAATTCGAGAGGCTCAAGCTAAGTATTCGAGACATTAACCGTGACCGCCGTAGCCGCGTCGATCTTAGCAGGGCGATAGCCCAGGAGGATGGAAAGACGAAGTGCTACTCTCTTGATTTCTTTCTTAATCGTTTCCATCCCTTGTTCCATCCTGACTGAAGGACCGGAGATGCTCAGCGCCGCTACCGCCTTGCCTTCGTGGTTAAGTACCGGCGCACCCACGCAGATCACGCCCTCCATGTTTTCACCGACATTCGTCGCCACCTGGTCGCGCCGAACTCGATCCAACTCTTCCATCAGCTGAGCCCGGTTGCTAATCGTGGCCGACGCTCGCTTCGGCAAGCCGTGGATTCGAATGATGTCGTCAAGTTCCTGGTCAGAAAGAAATGCTAGCAGGCATTTCCCCATGGCCGTGCTATGTGCGTAGTTGGAGTCGCCAACCACGCCGGCGATTCGATAGGGGTGCTGGCTTTCACAGACCGCAACATTGATGACCACACCCTCCTCCAACACTCCCAGGTGAAGAGATTCGCCGAAGCGCAGCATCAGTGCGTCCATGAAAGGCTTAGCCAGTGAAGTCAGTCGTTGGTAAGGCAGGGCGTCGCGTCCCAGCTCAAAGAATCTTTGCGACAGCATGTATTTGTCGTTCTCTCGGTGCTGTTCAACGTAGCCGATCTTCTGCATTGAGTAGAGGAGCCGGTGGACAGTCGTCTTGGCCAAGCGAGCCGACCGGGTCACCTGTTCCAAGCTGATGGCAGAGTGAGGGTGGTGGCTGAAGGCCTCTAGCACGGCGAAGATTTTCTCCGTGGCGGCCACAAAATTCTTGTCGCGCCCTTTCTTGGTTCCTTCCCGCTTTCTGAGTGCTTTGTGCATGATTGGCCGTTCCTCACTCAATCCATTTCTTGAGCAATATTCGTCTCAAGTTCAGCAGTTCTTGCGGCGGTGGCTCATCAATGACAGTCCACGGCTCGCAAACCGCTGGCCATGGCTGCCTCCGCCTGGTCGTTAGTCTGAGAGCATCTCGCGGGTCTTGGAGAAAAGTGCGCATAGCTGCGAAGTTTAGCCAGATCTCCATTTGGACGCAAGTGAAGATTGGAAGAGATTCCGAAACGCAGGCGGGCGCTGAGTCACAAGGCAGATCCACCTTCGCACGAGTGCACTTTCGGAACTAATTCCGACTCATGTTGACAGGCCCTTCTCCCTTATGATTACATGACAGCCCCTTGAGACAGGCAGGCGCAAACTGGCAGGAACAGGCACGATGGATGGAATCCAGCACAACGTGGTTGTTATTACCGGGGCCGGCAACGGAATCGGCCAAGCTACAGCGCTGTTGTTCGGACGTGAGGCTGCCCGAGTGGTTGTTGTCGACATCGATGAAGCCGGCGGCAATGAGACGGTGAACCTTATCACCCGTCAGGGAGGCCAGGCCATCTTTGTCCGTGCAGATGTGAGTCGAGATGACGAAGTCAAAACCTTGATCGAGAGGGTTGTCCAGACATACGGACAAATTAATATCCTTTTTGCCAATGCAGCCATTCAGCTTTCCAAATCGGTCGTTGAGACAGAAGAACAAGAGTGGGACCGGATCCATGCCGTGAACCTGAAGGGTGTTTTTTTGTGCTGTAAACACGTGGTGCCCGTCATGCAGAGGCAAAAGAAAGGCGCAATTGTGATTTCCTCCTCCGGGCATGCCAACGTGACCTATCCGAACTGCTCTGCTTATGCAGCCACCAAGGGTGCGTTGGTGGCATTCATGCGTGGTGTGGCGCTAGACTATGCCTCCGATGGGATTCGTGCCAATTGCGTGCTGCCGGGAACGACAGATACGCGGCTGGTACGGGACTACATCAATAACTCTCCGGATCCGGATGCCACGCGACGCCGTTTGATCGATCGTATTCCCCTAAAACGCTTTGCAAGACCGGAAGACATTGGTCGCGCTGTCCTGTTTCTGGCGTCTGATCACGCAGCTTTCATCACAGGTACAAGCCTGATCGTGGACGGCGGCCAGCTGGCTCAAGGATAGAGACCCAAGAGATCAGGTGTGATTCGTTTGTGATCGAGGCGATACTGTCCGCCTCGGCCTTCCCCCATTCGCGAGGAAGGAAATTTCAAGTCAGGAGTCACCTTTGAAAATCTCGGACATCGAGACTTACCTGGTGGGGAATCCCTGGAAGAACTGGCTGTTTGTAAAGGTCATCACCGACGAGGGAATCTATGGAATTGGAGAGGGGTCGCTGGGACATCTCTCCAAGACCGTGGAGACGGCCGTTCATGAAATGAAGCCTTTCATAATGGGACTGGACGTGTTTCAAACTGAGTTGCTGGTGGCCCGTCTGAGCCGCCACGTGTACGCGGACGGTGGCCAAATCAAGATGTGCGCCATCTCAGCCCTCGAGATTGCTTGCTGGGATGCCATTGGCAAGGCTCTCGGTCAGCCCATCTATAACCTGCTGGGGGGGATTTGTCATGAACGCATCCGGACCTACGCCAATGGCTGGTACCGTTGTCCGCGCCTCCCCGAAGCCTTTGCGGACGCCGCCCGGGGGGCTGTGAAACTGGGATATACGGCCCTCAAGTTTGATCCGTTTGGAACCAGTTGGCGAACCCTCGCACCTCGGGAGGAGGACCTTTCTGTCGAGATCGTGGCGGCGGTGCGGGAAGCTGTTGGGCCTAACGTCGACCTCGCCATCGAGGCCCATTCTCGCTTCAGTGTTTCCAACGCCATCCGGATCGGGAAGCGGCTCGAGACGTATCGTCCGGCCTGGTTTGAGGAACCTGTGCCACATGGCAATATTCAAGCGATCATTGAAGTTGCTCGTCACCTCGAAATCCCAATCGCGACGGGTGAGAGTTTTTCTTCCAAACAGCAAATTGCCGAACTCCTCCGCTACGATGAGATCGACATCATTAACTTCGAGCCTCTGCATATGGGAGGTATTTTGGGTTCTCGCAAAGTCGCCGATATGGTTGACGCGCACTACGGAGTGGTGATTCCTCACGCCGCTCAAGGACCAATCTGCACCATGGCCTGCGTTCAGATCGACGTTTGCACACCCAATGCCTGGCTGCAGGAAGTCTTCGATGATTTCAACGAGCCCTGGGAACGGCAGTTGGTCACCAACCCGCCTCTGGTAGCAAATGGCTTTATCGAAATCCCCAAAGGTGCAGGTCTAGGGATGGATTTCAACCTGGACGAAATTTTGCGACATCCTTATCACGAAGGCTTGGATGTCTCTCTGTTCGAAGAAGACTGGCAGTTCCGCCGATCAGAGCGGGAGCCTTTCAGCCAGTAACAATCCAAGGAGGAACTCATGTTGAGACTCAACGGGATCACGCCCGTTATGGCCACTCCATTTCACGATGACGAAAGTATCGATGAAGCGAGCTTAGGCAAGGAGATTGATTTTTCGATCGATCATGGAGCCGCAGCGATTTGTGGACCAGGTTTTGGAGCTGAGTTTTATAAGCTGAGTGATCCGGAACGTTATCGATTCGCTGAAATTCTTGTTGAGAAAGTTCGCAAGAGGGTCCCAGTCATTATCAGCACTGGCTCAGGCTCAGTCCGCAACACGATCGAATTCTCAAAATTTGCGCAGCAGATTGGCGCCGACTGCCTCATGGTCGTACCGCCCCAAAGAGTTGCGCTGCCCGCGTCTGAGGTGATCGCCTTCTTCAACCAGTTGTGTGAGTCCGTCCAGATTCCAGTCATGCTCCAAGACGCCGATTTCACCGGAGCTGGACTTCCACCGACCATTTTTTTGGATCTTGCTAACCGACATTCCAATTTTCTTTTTGCCAAACTGGAAGTCACATTGCCCGGTCAAAAATGCGCTGAAATCGTGCGTCGCACTCAGGGTCGTCTTCAAGTCATCTACGGACTTGGAGGGATCGCAATGCTGGATGGTTTGGCTCACGGCGCTTCTGCGATGATGCCAGGCACGGCGGCGGTTGACGTCTATGTTCGCATTTATGAGCTGTACCAGAAGGGACAAAAGGCGGAGGCTAAAGCTTTGTTCTATCGCTTGCTTCCGTACCTGACATTTGCCCTGCAGCACATCGAGATGGGTATCTGGATTGAGAAGAGGCTACTGGTAAGACGCGGCGTGATCCCAAATGCGAGAATGCGTCGGCCGACAATTTCTGTTGACAATGACTACGAGAAACAGATTGACCAGCTGGTAGAGGAAGTTTACGTGGTTTCGAGGGAATGCGAAACGATGCCTCGTCACTCATGAACGGGATTTGCACGCAGATCTTTCCGAACGTCTACGAAATCAGGTCCACTTTCGGCAATCGCTACCTCTACCAGTATCTCTTACTGGCAGATACAACTGTCCTACTGGATACAGGAGTGGCGAACACCCCGAATAGCGTCATCTTCCCACTCTTGGAAAACCTCGGGGTGTCTCCTCGACGCATTTCTCTGGTCATTGCGACTCACGCAGATGCCGATCACCACGGCGGGTTGCCGGCTATTAAGGAGGCCTCCCCAGGTACTCTGTTGGCGTGCCACCAGGATGACCGCCAATTGATCGAAGACCCCGAGTTTCTCTACCAGCATCGCTACAATTTTCTGGCCCAAGACCACGACCTGGGATTTGGGCGTGAAGGCATGGTGAACTGTCCCGAGGGAAGTAGAATCGATCTGCTACTCTCTGCTGGCGAAACTTTGCAAATAGCCAGCGATTGGCGCCTGCAGATCTGGCATGTTCCGGGTCATTCTGCGGGACATCTGGCCATATATGATGAAAAGAATCGCGCGGCTTTCACGAGCGATGCCGTCCAAGGCAGCGGTTATCCGTCCACGGACGGGAAGATGGCCTTTGGGCCCACTTACTACGCGGTGGAGTCCTATCTGGCTGCGGTTCAGTTTTTGGAGAGAATGCCCATCGAGCACCTGTATACCGGACACTGGCCTAGCTTACATGGAGCGGAAATCAGCGATTTTCTCTCGTCTTCACGGGAATTTGTGAACACAGCCGATAGCCTGCTTCACACTTACTTTCGCAGTCATCACGGAGGGGTCCCATTGAAACAGATCTTGGCGGATCTCAGTCCAAAGCTCGGGGCGTGGCCAGATGAAGCGGCTCCCTTCCTGCAGTTTGCAATCTATGGACACCTCGTTTGGATGAAGCAGAGAGGCATTGTCATTGGAGACAATGCCCGACCGATCCTGTGGCGGCTGGCCTGACTTCGTTGCCGGGCGCGGGAGGAAACTGGCAGAAGATTTTCTGCTTGGGAGGAAGGCAGGGTTTCCTACTCGGTTCGGGAAGACACTGGCACGTCGACTGGAGTGGAAGGTAACAAGCCGCTTGCAACCATCGCAGCCTCAATCCGTCGCGCGTTCTGCGGGGACGGCCAGCGGAAGGGTGCCCGAGGTTTGCCGGTGCTCCGGCCGAGCAGCGACATGGCGTACTTGATTCGTCCGGGGAATTCCGGGCCTTCGATGGCTCTCCAGATAGGCAAGATGAGGTTGTGAATTTCCAAAGCTCTTTCCAAGTCTAGATTCTGCACGCAGTGCCACATTTCGATCGTTTCAACTGGCAGAAGACTGGAAGTCCCAGAAATGGTGCCGTCGGTCCCCATCATGAAGGAAGGATAAATCAGGTCGTCGATGGCTGTGAAGATCTTGATAGTTCCTTTTAGGTTAGCCAGCAACTCGGCTAGAGCATGAATGTTGTAGCCGCTCTGTTTGACGCCAATAATCAACGGGTTCTCGCCGCACAGGGTTCTCAGGGAATCAATCGCGACTTGGGCCCAGGGGATCACGTTATAGATAATGATGGGTAGGTTTGTCGCGTCGGTGATGGCACCGTAGTAGGTACCCAGAATCTCCGTTGACGTCACATACTGGAAGTGAGGGGGGGGTACCTGGAGGCCACAAGCCCCGCCGCGCTTGGCTGCCAAGGCAAGTCGAACAGCCTCTTCCGAGGTGTCGGTGATGATACCACTGACAACGGGCACGGTCCCGTCCACGGCTTCCACCACCAGACGAACTGCTTCAGACAGCTCTTCCTCTGTCAGTCCGGCTCCTTCACCAGTGCTGCCTGCCACGACGATGCCCGAAACTCCCGCATTGAACAAGAATCTGGCCTCGGTCTGAAGAGCCTTCGAATCGATCGAATCGTCCTCCTTGAATGGAGTGATCATCGGCGGAACGACACCCATCAGATCGTGAAGGTCGAAAATGGGAACCTCCTTGCTATGGCCAGCTTCGATGTTTGGCACCCTACCATGAGGATTCGCGACCTGTCAATGGATTCGGAACATATTCCGCATTCTGTTTTGTCAGCTCAAGCCTGCTCCAGCGTCACCGCGAAGAGGAGCAAGGGCGGCTGTTGCCCCCTAAGTTGTGCAGTGAGACTTTCGACTCTGTGTTTCTCGACCGGCGCTGAAAACAGGAGCACCTGATACTGCTCCCGCGCCCAATCCTTCACGAAGCTGAGTACTGGCTGAGCGGCGGTCGCTACTGGATCTATTCGTGTGCAGCCATACACGATATTCGCCCGAGCCACCTCGATGCCGTTGCGCAGAGGAATTTCTTGGGTCTTGCCTCCGGCATAGTTTACGGTGTACGTGGCAACCACTTCACCGGATCGGCCCATTGGAGGAAACCCTCCGGGGAGTGTTACATGTCCCAAAAAATGTACCTGAGTGCAGCTTTGCTTCACAGGAATGGTGACTGGCGAAGAATCTGCCGTAAGAACAAGAGGACGGACAAAGCCATCCTTTGCGGGGCAGCGGAAGGGTACGCCACTAAGCTGCACGAGTGCATCACGCCACCATTGAAACTTCTGGCCAGTCCGTTTCCATTGACCACGCGAGTAGCCCGTCTCCGAAGACTCCGCCCAATGCTTCGCCATTAGAGTTTCCAGGTCCAACCAAGCCCTTTGGCCAGCAGGACTTTCTGTGAGCTGTTGTAAATCAACGGGGGCGAATTTGCTCTGGCTTGACCAAGGCACTTGACGGAGCGGCAGGACGGCGGGCTCCGCATTGACCGGAGGACTTTCGTGGCGCCATCCCTGGAACAGTCGGGCGAGTTCCATATAGACGGATTGGCGCGGCACACGAGCTTCAGTGACCACACCCGATTCCAGAATGCCGTCACGCATCTCGGCATCAATTCGACTAAACTCCGGGAGATCCTGCCAGGACCAAAACATATGACCTGCGAGCTGCTTGCGTTCGACCATATCGAGGAGCTTGTCGACCGTGTTCTGCATGATGAATTCCGATTGCCCGATGGCTTTTCCTCCCCACTCGCTGAAGATCAGAGGTTTGCCAGGACCGTAGAACTCTGCCTGACGGCTGAACTCTTCGATGTCGTATGTGTAGGGATGCTGGTCAAAGAAATCCATTCCCGACTGTTCAAAGATCGGCTTCGCCTCCTCTTTTCGGGTGTCACTGGCGAATGAGACGAGACGTGAGATGGGGTCAAGTTTAGCGCACAGAGCTTTGCCCTCCCGTAGGTAATCGACGGTCAATCGGCTTTCATTTCCGAGTAGCCAGGCAAAAACTGAAGGTGAATTCCAGTCCCGTCGGATGGTACGCTCGAGAATCTGAAGTCCCAAATCGATCATGGATCTCGGGATCGCCTTGAAGTCGACCTGCCAGTAGCCAGGTTCTCCCGTCACCAGCAGTCCCAACTCATCAGCCAATTCGACGATATAGCGGTGGTGAGGATAGTGGACAAGGCGAACAAAATTGCAGCCGAGCGCCTTGATCGCTCGCATATCCTGCTCCATCTGGGAGCGTGTCAACGTGAAACCCTGATCTTTCCAGAGATCGTGCCGGCAAATCCCATTGAGAATCAGCGGGCTTCCGTTAAGCTCAAAGGAAGGACCACGCGTAACGATCTCGCGAAACCCAGTCCGACACAGGAATTGGTCTGACCCTGCTTCCGTTTTTAGACTTGCTATTAGGTCGTAGAGATTGGGCTCTTCAGGGCGCCAGAGCGCGGGAGCGGTCAGTTCAAAGGAGAGCTCTGCTTGGCTGTTTCCTTTGCCCACTCTGACGCTGGACTGAGTACGGACGAGTTCGGCCGGGCCACGCTTGAGAACAACTTCTATCTGCCCACTGGTTTCCAGAGAAGACGACAGAAATAGCTGCACTCGACACGATACCCGCGTGTAATCCTGGTTCAGTTGATAGCTGAAACGCACGTTGTCGATGAAAGCGGCAGAGCACGTTTCGATGTAGACATCGCGAATAATTCCCCCATAGGCCTCCCATCCCGGATTGATTCCCAATGCGATCTCATCCTTTCCCATGCCGCTTGGATCCGGAGAAAGATCGGCGATCGCCACATCCAGATTGTTGCTGCCTTCCTGGATCTGTGGCGTGATATCAAATGCGTAAGGGACATAAGGTGCCATGGTGCCTAACTCCCGGCCATTCACGAACACACGTCCGTGATAGGCAATGGCATCGAAGTGAAGCAGAAACCGGGTTTTGGGCGTAGGCTTCGGCATGAGGAAGTTCCGCTTCAGGTAATAGAACCCCGAAGGTCGGAGAGACGATGGAACTTGAATCACATCGACCCTCGTGCCGTTCGCGTGGCGTTCCCAGGTGCCGTTCAGGTCCACGCGCAATCGATTGTTGTTCCGAAGAACAGCCTGCGGCAGCTGGGAACTCAGGGCAGTGAAAGCGGGCAGGAGGGTTGTTGTTCCCAGCGAACTGACAAATCGGCGACGAGTGATCATTGGAGCTCCAGGAACGCTATGGCAGTTCAGCCGTGACTGCGAAAATCAGAAGCGGCTGGTCACCAGTAAGGCGGCAGGTGATGCTCTCGAGTTTGTGTCCAGCTGTTGGCACGGAGAAAAGCAGGATCTGATAATGTTCTCTCGCCACGTCCTTAACAAACTCTAAGACTCGCTGAGAAGAAGTCACCAGCGGGCTGATTCGGGTGGATCCATGAATCAGGTTAGCTCTCGCAACCTCGATACCTTCTCGGAGCGCAACATCCTGAACTTTTCCTCCGGCATAACGAAGTTGATAGCTCCCAACGGTCTGGCCGGTTTGACCGATCACCGGATACCCTGACGGCAAAGTAACCTGTCCGAGGATGTGCACCTGACGCGCGGTGAGGTTCAACGGAATCTCAATTTCGTTGAACTTCGCAGTCAGCACAAGTGGTCGCACAGATTCGTTCCTGATGGGGCTCAGGAAGGGTGCTCCGGCAATTTGGACGTCCGGATTTTTCCAGAACAGCAGATGTTCTCCCGTGCGTTTCCATTGATCCCGGGCCATTCTCGATTTCGACCAGAAGTCAGCCTGTAGGGATTCCAGGTCTGACCAGGCATTCTGGCCGGCCGTAGAATCAGCGAGAGGCTGAAGATCCACGCGTTTGAAACTGCTTTGGGCAGACCATGGTGTTAGCCTCAGCGGTAGAACCCGCGGATGTGCGAAAGCAGGAAGAACCTCGTGGCGACGGAGCTGAAAGAGCCGAGCCAGCTCCATATAGAGCCGGGGGCGGGGCTCACGGGACTCTGTGACTACCCCTGACATGAGAATGCCATTCTGTGTCGGCCAGTCGATACGGCTGTATTGACGCATGTCCTGCCAGGACCAAAACATATGTCCGGCGATTTTCTTGGCTTCGACCATATCGAGAAGGCGGCCGAAATTGCGGTCATAAACGATCTGCCCGCGGCCGGCATCTTCCCAGCCCCACTCCGTGAGCGTCGTGGGCCGGCTGTTCCCAAACACATCGGCGGTCTTTTCAAACTTATTCTCGTCGAACCCGTAGGTGTGCTGGTCGAAGAAGTCCATGCCCGCTTCCTCAAAGATCCGTTTGGTTTCTTGGTTTCCCATGCTATTTGCGAAGGAGACCGGGCGCCTAATCGGATCAAGTCGATTGCAGAGAGCCTTGCCTTCTTTGAGATACTCAACTGTGAGATTACATTCGTTACCGAGCAGCCAGGCAAACACTGCCGGTGAGTTCCAGTCTCTTCGGATCGTCTTCTCCATCGTACGGAGACCCAACTCAACCAGGGAGCGGCTCATTGTCTTGAAGTCGTGGTTCCAGTAGCCAGGCTCCTCACTTACCAGCAATCCGAGTTGCTCAGCCAGATCGATGACGTAGCGATGATTTGGATAATGAACCAATCGGGCGAAATTGCAGCCCAGGCCCTTGATCATCCGCATGTCCTGCTCCATCTGTTCACGGCTCAACGTGAAGCCCTGGTCCTTCCACATATCGTGCCGGCAAACACCATGCAGTACCAGGTGCTTTCCATTGAGCTCGAAGACCGATCCTCGTATCACAATGTCACGAAATCCTGTGCTACAGGTGAATTGGTCGGTACCTTCGTCGGTTCTTAGGTAGGTCCTGAGTTCATAAAGGCTTGGTTCCTGGGGTGACCACAGCAGCGGCGTTTTCACATCGAACCTTACCTCAACCTCACTCATCCCTTGGGCCAGGGGGACTGCCTTTGTGCCTTTGGCTACCTCCGCCTTTCCCTGATAGAGCCCGACTTCCAATTGGCCCGAGGACTCGACCGAGCAGGACAAGTAGACCTGTACTCGGCAGGCCGCGAGGGTGTACTCCTGATTCAGTGAATAACCAAACCTCACATTCTCAATAAAGGCCGAGTTTCGCAGCTCAACGTAAACATCACGGATGATTCCGCCGTAAGCTTCCCAGCCGCCCCCAACACCCAGTTCAATTTCATCTTTGCCCGCGCCCGTTGGATCGGGGATGAGATCCGCGATGGCTACCTCAATCTGATTCGTGCCTTCCTTTGCGTGAACGGTGAAATCGAATTCGTAAGGAACATAAGGTCCCATCGTTCCAACTTCGGCCCCGTTGATGAACACTCGTCCGTGATACGTGATCGCATCGAAATGAACGACAGCCCTTTGATGTCGGGCTAGCCTGGGCAGCAAGAAAATACGTCTTAGCCGATAATATCCAAGCGGCCGTCGCGAGGAGGGAACCCGAATTCGGTCATACGGTGCACCATTAAGGTATCGCGTCCATTCACCGTTCAACTCAACTCGAACTCGGTCCCGATCGGAACTTTCGGCACCTCTTGTGCCAGTCGTGATTGGAGAAAGTGTCGAAGTTGTGGCAACCGCAAAGGATCTGGACTGATCTGGGCTGGGCATTTGTGTTGAACCTTGATTCGGCCTGAGAAAGTCTTGCTGGTTCTTGCAACGTTTTGAAATAATCTGCAGACGTTAGCAAGCCTTCCGCCGTAGTGTCAAGCAAGATTCGGAACATATTCCATTTTTGCTTTTCACTCAAGTCTGTACTACTGGCCGCAACAATTTCAGGAGGCAATGTCGTGTTAAGAAATCCCAGCTATGCTTCTTTTCGTACTGCGTGCTCTCGCAATCAGGTTTTGCTCAGTTCGCAGTCCGGGATCTGACGCGTTTGGGCGACTATGAATCGCAGAGAGCGTCCAGCTTCGATCGGACGGGTGCGAATGGAGACTACCGAAGCCTTAAGGCAGGACAGACGCTGGAACTTTTTGGAGAGGCTGGCCCTGCCGAGATTCGCCATATATGGATCACGATGGCGACAGGCGAAGCGTACCATCTGAAAAAAACAGTCCTCCGCATGTATTGGGACAACGAGACTGAGCCCAGTGTAGAAACTCCAATTGGAGATTTTTTCGGATTAGGACTCGGAACGTATACCGTCTTTCAATCGGCACTTGTGGCTGTCGCACCTGACAAGGCGCTGAATGCCTATTTCCCGATGCCATTTGCTCGGCACGCAAGAATCACCGTGACCAATGAAGGGTCGCAGGAAATCACAGACTTCTATTGGAACGTAGACTGGGTGAAACTTTCCTCACTTCCTGCGGATACGGCCTATTTTCACGCCCAGTATCGGCAGTGCTCGCCTTGTCGGGGTTGGTTTCAGGGAAACTTTTACGGCAACAATTTTAGCCAGGCTCGCCAGGATCCTCGCTGGCGCAACATCTCGGGAGAAGGTAACTATGTATTGCTGGAAGCCCAGGGGAACGGGCACTTTGTAGGTGTGACGTTCTCGGTTTTTCAAAATCAATGGGGTGGTTGGAATGAAGGCGATGAAATGATCTGGATCGATGGGGAACAAGAACCGCGAATCCATGGAACCGGTGGAGAAGACTATTTCAACGGAGCCTGGGGATTCTCAACTCTCTACTCCCTTCCTCTGGTGGGTCTCACCGAGTTCCACGGCTGGGAGCCCGGCTCGCGGTTCTCTCACTATCGTTGGCACCTGGAAGCGCCCCTTCGCTTTCGCAAATCGATCAAGGTGACCATTGAAGACGGTCATGCCAATTTGCGGTCTGACAATCTGTACTCGGTCGCCTATTGGTATCAGAAACCTCCTCACGCGAAGTTCCCGTTACTGCCAAGCGTAGAGAGTCGCCTTCCTAAGTTCAATGTGACAGGTGGTCCGGGTCAAGACAAGATCATGAAATAGACTGCTGTCGTGCCCTGCGGGCTGTGCTGGAGTAATGTCGATGTTTGCGTCTTGTTGAGGGGTAGGGCTTGGCCGGCTGAAGACCATTGCAGCCTGAGGCTGGTGACAAAAACACTGAGAGCAAGACCATCCTTCGGAGAGCAGCAGTCTTTTCGGAAGCAGCCGAGCGGATCGATGAATCAGACTGGTCGACATTCTCAGTTTTTTCCAAATAGAGAGTTGCCGAAGTCTTGTCAGATTTACGATGCCAAATGTGTTTTTGCGCACGGCAGGGAGGAGTGTAAACTTCCGCTGGCAATTCGTTCCAGTTTTTGCCGTACGGGAATTCTGTATAGGCAGAGGAAATCGGTCGACCTTAGCTTCGCTCGCAAACCTAATTAGTATCGGAGAAAACATGGCTCTCAAAACTTTGCCCAAAATCTTCGCTCTGACGACCTTGCTTTCAGTAATCTGCCTTGGGGGGTGTAGCCGCGGAAAGGACGCTATCCCTTCTGAACGGGACGATATCGCATCCATTACTGCCGTCAGTAAGGCGAGGGCAGACGCTTTCAATCAAGGGAATGCCGCTGGCATTGCGGTTCACTTTACGGAGGATGCCCTACTGATGGCTCCTGATAAGCCAACTCTGAAAGGCAAGGCTGCCGTCCAGACTTACTATCAACAGATCTTTGATGAATATGAGACCGGCCTAAAGAGTTATTACGAAGAAGTGAAGGTGTCGGGACAACTTGCTTACGGGAGGGGTTTTGCCGAGGTGGTTTTGACCCCTAAACGTGGGGGACCAGCAATGACATCCACCAGCAAGTACATCAATATTATGAAGCGTGAAGCTGATGGCACGTGGAAGACTACTCACGACATTTGGAACGGCAACGAGATGCCTGATAAGCGATGACCCTCATTCTCTTAGACTTCAATCCAATGATTCAGGCAGGCCGGCGGGAAGTGGCGTAAGCAGGTTTACACGAACCTTACTTAAACGCTGGAATGAGGGAGACAACGGCATCCTCCACCATTCTCGCGCCTACAAGCTGAAGCCCGGACCGGATGGCAGATCGACGCCGGCATCTTGCATGCCCCCGGTTCCCTGGTCACCTATGAACCCCAAGTCAATTCCGACGTTTTTGGCATGTTGCAGTCCATGGTGGAGGACGGGCGGTTCCCTGGGATCTGCTTGTGAAAGACGTTCCCCCGGAGCACGAAATAGCGCCGGTTGATTGTTGTCTGTTGAGCATCGTTGAATTTTTAGTTGAGCACCTTGATTCGGATGTCCTTGAACTGAACTTCGATCGGCTCCTTCGAGCTGTGGACCTGCAGCGCGATGAAGCCTGAGGGAGCGATGCCCGGTTCTATCTCGGTATAGTCTGCCGTACGGCTGCCATTCAGTTCGTGCGTGATGTGGTTTCCTTCGGCCCGGATCACGTATTCGTTCCATCCGGTCTTGTCGAGCTTCGTCAGGGCTGGGGCAGGAGCTTGCACCAGGATGCGATTGCGACGGGACTCGCCGTAGAGACAGCCCCAGTATTGCTGCCCGATGTCGGCTTGATAGCCCGAGACTTCATGCGAGTTCGGAACCGGTTTGCTCCTGAACTGAACCCCGCTGTTGCCTCTGGCGTCGACAAGCCGGAACTTGAGAACGAGAATGAAATCGCGGTATTTTGCGGCTGTGCGCAGGAAATCGTTGTAAGCGAGGCCCTCGTGTTTGCCGACGATCATGCCGTCCTGCACGCTCCAGATACCGGGAGTGTCGACCTGCCATCCATCGAGGTTCCTGCCGTTGAAGAGCGGTACAAAGTCCGTGTCGGCGGCCTGTAGAACCACTGCGGCGAACCGAGCCAGAACCGCCATTACTGTGGGTCTCATTATCTTTCGGATCATGCTAACGCCGTGCCCTATCACCATGTGAACCTCATCGAAAGCTGCAGGACGGAATGGCGGTGGCGATGGACGAAAAATCGCCGACCCGCTGGGCAGCGGCAGGAACGAAGACCAATTGTCCGCCCACGACACACATATCTATCCCGGCGACTACTGCTTTCCTTTGAGACCGAAGCAGTAGACAAGGTAAGTACCCCCGCTCGAGCTGAAGGAGATGTTTCGTCGACAAACAAGAAAAGCGCAGAGCTCACCGGCGCGTTGAGGTGCAAAACGGTCGGACTCATCTACTGAGCGAACTTGCGGATCACCGCCACGATCACCGCTTTGATCTCCTGAGGTTTCATCTTCTTTTCAAAAGGCGGCATAGTCCCTTTCCCCTTTGTGACGGCCTCAATCAAATCCGCATCTGGACGTTGGGCCTGCCACTCCTTGTCGGTGAAGTCGGGCGTTTTCATGGCGGGATAGCCCTTTCCATCTGCTTTGTGGCACATGACACAATTTTTCTCGTAGATGGCTGCTGCGTCGATGGCTCTCTTCTGCGGGCAGATTTGAACCCCCGAAGCAGTAGACATTCGAGCCATAGTCCACTGCATAGATACGGCCCTCGGCGATTGCTAACCCGCTAAAGTGGACCCAAGTATCAATTGCTTGACCGCTGTTGTAGAGCTCTTTCCCTGTCCGAGCATCGAGTGCGTGAAGAACCGCGGGTTTCACTTTCGTCAGACGCTGGCCCGCGGTTTTCGTGTCCCACTCGCCTCTCTGATCTGGGTTTTCGCCGGTCTCCAGTACGAACACCAGGCCGTTCGCTATCGCGACGGGGTCCGGCACCCTGAGATTGCCAGAGATCCAGGCCGGTTCCAGAATAGGCTTGTCCGTGTGGCCGTCAGCGGCCACCTTGAATGCCATAACGCTGCCATTAGCGATGGCACCATTGGCAATAGGAAACTTGGGCGCAGACTTCGATACGGGCCCATACACTGGCACATAGAGCCAGGTCTGACCATCGTCGTCCCGCCACATCGAGAGTCCTCCCCAGATCCCGTGGGATGAGCTGTCCTTCGGATCGTTCCCCAGCTTGATTCCCGCCATCAGCGGCGTCTGATTATCCCTGCCCCCCAGCGAGTCTGCATCGAGCAGATACAGAACGCCCTCTTTCGCTCCGCTTGCCAACAGATTGTAATTCTTCCAGCCAAACCACACGGGACTGGCGCTGCCGTAATCCAGGTCTTCCCTATAGAGTTCCCTCCAATTCCAGGGCGTGAAGTAATCTACTAGGTCGAGTTCGTCCAGCGACGCGGCCACGACGCTGTTCGAGTAGTCGCCCACCATCGGATCGAAGGGACCATCTGCCGTTGAACCATACACGCGACCATTCTTTCCTATAACTGCGCCACCGCGGCCCCAGATGCCCCCGGTATTGGTGTTCGAAAGAAGAAGCTGTCGCACGACAGGGTGATGCCGATTCCGGATATCGATGGAATAGAAGCCGGACAACCCGCCTCCGCAGCCCTGGGCCAAGGTCGTGTAGATCGTGTGACCAACGAGATTGAGACTCCAATTCTTCGAGAAGGGAGGGACAAATTGTACGGGTCCGAACCGGACTTTTCCACTCCCTAAGTCCAACCCGTACAGCGCGCCCCCCTCGGCGATTGTATATAGGATTTCTGTACGCCGATCAAAGGTTGGGGTGGCGATCACGCCATTTGGACAGTAGACGCTTCCCTGTAAACCTATGTCGGTGGGGATCGCATACCTGCGGTCCTCCCACTTCCACAACAGTTGGCCCGTCTCCGAATCAAGCGCAAAGACTTTTCCTTCTTTTCCGGCTACGTACACTACATTCTTGAGCCCGCTGCTGGTCGATACGCCGACTGCCACGATAGGAGGTGTCAGCGCGTAGAGCAATGAGCCCTGATTGTCGACTTTGACTTTCCATTTCAACTTAAGATTGGATACGTTTTCCGGGGTGAGTGTTCTCTCATCAGTGGCCCAGCCCGTGCGCTGAGGATCATGTCCAAACATCGGCCAATCGCCGGCCTTCGCCGCAGGAGTGAGAGCCAGGCAGGAACACAATAACAACGCCACTTGCCTCATCAGAGCGGAGCTCCTTCCTTCACTCATTGCAACCACCCCGTTTGTTTCTACAGAATGACAACCTCAAACGCCACTAACTTTTTCTTGAACAGGGCCGGCGAGCTCTGTTCTTGTAACTTCCTGTGTTCCGGTGGGCGGTATCCAAGTCGAGCCTCCACCCCAGCCATTGGGATTGTCCTTCCCCCTTCCTGGGGCAGCGTCCAGGCAAACATCACTCTCGGGGCTTGAAACGCACTGTGTTCCGCTGGCACCCTGCGCCTTCAAACCAGAGCCCTGGCCAGGGCGATTGACTCGGCATCCCATTTGTCGCGGGGCTCCGCCGCGGAACGCGCGAACATCCAAAGGCGGACGCGCTCGTCATCGACCTGGAGCAGGTCAGCAAAGCGGCGGATCGTGCCATCAGGATCGGAGCGCATTCTCGCTTCGCAGTTGAAGAGATGTTGCGTTGCATCGTAGGCAGGATCCCCGACGAAGGGCTTGGGATCGATGACGAGCCAAGGCTCTCGTTGCGCTTGCAGGACGTTGCCCGCATGCAGATCGGTTGCCAGCAACACCTCCGTGGAGGCCGTGCGAGGCAGTTGCTCGAAGAGACGGAGACCTTCTCGTACCAGCCCGGCGTCAGGCCATCGAGAAGCGTCTGAAATCGTCTCCTTTGCCCAGTGGGCCGTCATGGCAGAGAGGGGCCGAAAGGGATGCCGGACGAATGGGAGGCGCCAGAGTCGGCGTAGGAGCCGCGCCAGGATGACATCCTGGTCAGGCTCCGGTAAGTTGCGGAGTACCGTCCCAGGGCTCGCAGCGTTCGAGGAGCATTGCGTTGAGCTGGTCGTCCGCCTGAAGTAGCTGCACAGTCGGGTTACCTTCCCAGAAGCGCAACGCCTCGATCTCGTGCTCGGCTTCCATGTGCGGCATTCCGAGCTTCAGCACGGCGTCGGTCCCGTCACTGCGCGCGGCCGGTGCCACCCAGGCACAGCTCACCTCCTCGCCATCGAATGGCACCCCGACCGTCAGCGACCACGTGTCTTGCAAGCGGTAGACAAGGTCGGGCAGCCGCTCGAGCCAGGCAGAGCTCTCGGGAGTTTTGCGGCAGGTGGCCGCAAGCCCCTTAGGGATGATCAACGTCATGCGTCACATTGTCCTCTCGACCCTCTGAAGTGAGCTTCTGTTCCTTCTATTCCAAATCCTCAGGATCGCGAAACAAGACGCTCAATCAGATGCTGACGTGGCCGGACTGTGGTAGAGTCTCATCAGGTCTCCTTCGACACTTCCGCAGCAGTCTCAATTCGTATGCTCCCAGGGAGGCCTTGATGAGTCTCGACCGGTCCCAGCCGACCTCTGAGAAACGCGGCGGCTGAACAGGAAGCGCTAGGCCTATTTCGGACAATCACTGGTCAATCAGGGGGAGGGAAGCCATAGGACATGGAGCGGGCAGCCCTCGATGACGTCGAACTGGAATACGAGATCCGCGGCGCTGGGGAACCTGTGGTGCTGGTACATCACGGTGCTGGCGTTGATTGGTTCAGCCCACTACTTAAGGAGCCGGCCCTTACCGGCCGCTACCGGGTGCTTCGCTATCATCGCGCCGGGTATGCGGGCAGCAGTCCATTGGCGGCTCCGCTCACGTTCGCACGGGAAGCGTCCAACTTCCGCGCTCTGATGCGCCATCTCGGTCTCGGCCGAGCACATGTCGTAGGGCACTCCGCAAGCGGCTGCATGGTTCTTCAGATCGCGTTGGACGTTCCGGACATCGTCCAGTCCCTCGCCCTCCTCGAGCCGGCGCTGCTGGCGGTGCCAAGCCCTGCGGAGGTTCCTCGGGCACTCGAGCTGTATCGCAGTGGTGACACGATCACAGCCGTGAATACGTTCCTCCGAGGGACCTGTGGTCCGCATTATCGCGGGATCCTCGAGAAGGCGATTCCTGGGGCCGTCGATCAGGCATTGGCCGACGCCGATACGTTCTTCAGCCATGAACTGCCCGCCTTGCGGCAGTGGTCCTTCGGGCCAGAGGAGGCGCGCCGGGTGAGGCAGCCGGTGCTCGCCGTTGTCGGGGAGAAGAGCGATGCACGTTTCCAGCAGCGGCAGAAGCTGCTGCTAGAATGGCTGCCGAATGTCGAGCCATTCGTTCTGGCCGGCGCGGGGCACCTGTTGCACCTCCAGAATCCGAGCGGTATGGCGAACGGCTTGGCAGCCTTTTTCGCCCGTCACCCTCTTGGCGGAGCTGCCTGAGTGGTGGGCCTACGTACTGTAGCTTCGGCGGCTAGGCCAACCGGCGGTTGGTGAACCCATGGAAGCTGTTACGAGCTCATTCGTGCTGCTCTCGGCAGTCGCATAGGCCTCACAGCCGGAACCTTCCTGGCGGAGGGGCGATTCTGGCGCCTTTCTGGTGATCCCTCCAACCATAGTCCTTCCTCGCCGGTACAAGGGAGCAGACGGCGCTTCTCCAGAATTTCTTTGGTCTGCTCGATCTGGCATTAATCCCGGCTCACAAGTGGGTAACGTTCAGGAGTCATAAATGCCGGGTCAGTGATGAGTGGTCAGTGAGGAGCGAACAAGTTTGTGAGCATGGCTCCGTCGATGATGAGCAATTGCAGGATGCCTTACGCAAAAGGCGCGAACGCATCCTACCGGAAGTTCTCCACCAGCATCAGATCGCTAGTTTCCTGGTCTATCTGCGAGTACAAAATCCACCGGCCATCAGGGGAAACGGAAAGGTAATACCCTAGTGGTCTCTCGATCGTGGCGATGGATCTAATCTTTTTGGTGGCGAAGTTGAAAAACTGGATGGAAGTACGAGCGGCAGTACGACGGAATCCGGCATCGGAACGAAATAGATTCCTTCCTTGACCACTGCAAACGTCCGCCCGTCGACAGATTCGAGCACCTGGGTCTCCTCACCGCCATCTTTGGGCACCCGCCAAAGGCTACTGTCCCCCTCAGTCTTTGTGTAATAAAGCCAGTTGCCGTCTGCGGACTCGAAGGCCTGGTAGGCCGCCATTGCGGGTCACCTGTTGCGCTTTGCCTCCGTCTGCCGGCGCTTTCCAGACCTGCCCTTCGCCGCTGCGTTCGGAGGCGAAATAAATCCACTTTCCGTCGCGGGACCAACTGGTTAGGCCTTCATTGACTGGACTGCTTGGGGTGAAGCGTTTTGGCTTGCCTCCGTTAGCGTTGATGACGTAGTTTGCCCACTTCCCATCCATGTTTGAACTAAAGGCAATGCGCTCACCGTCTGGCGACCAGCGAGGATCTCCACAGTTACCCCCACCCAATAATGAAGTTAGCTGCTGCGCAGCGGACCCATCACTATTGCAAACCCAGATTTCGTCGTTTCCAGTGCGAGTTGAAGTAAAAGCGATTTTCCTCCCGTCGGGGGAGAACTGTCCTTCCATATCAGCCCGTGTCGAGGAGATCAGTTTCATCGGCGGGCTTGTCTTTTCATAAGGACCAGGGACTTCGACGCGCCAGATATTCACGTCGAAAACTTTGCTGGTGTAAGCGAGGCGTTGCGTGTGCTGAGCGATTGCAGGCTCAGAAGCATTTTCTCCAACCGCGGCCAGCCGTTGCGGCTTGCCTGAGCCGGAGGCTGCGATCCGGAACAAGCTTGGACTGGAGGATGGTCCAGAAGAGGAAGAAAAGATAAGCTCTCGCCCATCTAAGGTCCAAACCGGACTCCAGATCAGCCTATTCTCAAAGGTGAGCCGTTTCGGTTTCCCGATCGGTTGGAAATCTTCGGAAAGGGTCAGCAAATAAATATCACTCAAGAACCAACTTAGCTCGCGGACAAAGACCAGAGCCCTGCCATCTGGTGACAGAGACGGTCCAATATCGCCAAGGAATTTCTCCTGGCCAAAAGTGAGTCTTCGCCTCTCCCCAGTCTCCACCGAAAGTAAGAACAACTCCACGGATTCGTTTTCCGAATTCAGGTCGCTGACGACCAGCGATTTCCCATCTGGCGTCCAGGGCAGCAGCCCCGTTGCGCCAGTGCCGATAACCGATGTCGGCTACTTTGCGCTCGGGCGGCCCCAGTGGCGAGACCAAGTACACTGAGGCTTTCCATCCAGGTCTTTCCCGGACAAACGCAATGGTGCGGCCGTCCGGCGACCAGGAAGGGACAAGAGTCTGCCTCCGGGGCAGTAGTCAGACGCCTTTGGGCTCCTGACCCAACGTCTTTAATGTAAATGTCAAAGTTATCTTGTTTCTCTCCATTCCAGGAGAAGGCTACCTGGTTGCCGTCCGGGGAAAAGGAGGGCTGTCGTTCCTCGCCTGGATAGCTCGTGAGAGGAACGACCGTGAGAGGCGCCTCGGCTCACTTTGGTCGCCGAACGATTGAGCCACACGGCGACGCCTCCCGCAACCAGCAGTGCCAGAACCGGGATTGACCAGATCAGCCTGCGACGACGACCTGCTGTTGGTGCAGATGCCTTTACGTGTGTTCCCGAGCTCCAGCTCCTCCTTCACTTCCTGGAGGGCAATCTTCAAGTCGACCATCGTATGCCAGCGCCGCTCTCGTTCCTTGCGCAAACAACGGTTGATGATCTTTTCCAGGTCCTGCGGTAGACCCTTCACAATGTGACTGGCTGGCTTCGGTTCCTCCCGCAAGATGGCCGTCAGTATGGCCAGATTCGAGTCGCCCGTAAAAGCTCGCAGGCCCGTAACCATCTCGTAAAGCACCAAACCGAAGCTGAAGATGTCTGAACGTGCATCCAACGGCTTGCCTTCAGCCTGTTCCGGAGACATGTAAGACACCGTCCCGAGCATCATTCCTTCTTCGGTCTTGGGCCCACTGCCCGAGCCCTGTACCGTTGGTAGCTCCGAGTTCAGGCTTGCAGTCTTCAAAGTGAGCTTCGCCAGCCCGAAATCCAACACCTTCACTAATCCGCTGCTACTGACCATCACATTGCCCGGTTTGAGGTCTCGATGGATTATTCCGGCCGCATGCGCTGCCGCCAAGCCGTCTGCAATCTGTATGGCGTACGCTAGAGCCTCTTTGAGCGGCAGTCCGTGGCGCTGGATCAACTGATCCAACGTCTTGCCTGCCAAATACTCCATCACAATGAAATCAGTTCCATCCTGGCTGGAAATTTCATGGACCGTGACTATATTGGGATGGTTCAGAGCTGAAGCCATCCTGGCCTCGAGCACCAACCGCTTCCTGTGTTCGGCATCCGCCACCAGTCCTGCAGAGAGAACCTTAATGGCAACGGAGCGACCCAGGTTCTTATCCCGCGCCTTGTAGACGACGCCCATGCCGCCCTCTCCCAGTCGAGAAAGAATCTGGTAGTGACCAATGTCACCGGTCAGGGCAGTGGTTGGGTCTGATGCCAGCCCTCGGGCCGCATCGTCCAAAGCTGACTTCGGAGGCGCCTCAATGAAACTCTCTGCTCGTGGCTCAAACGCCAGCAGGGACTCAACTTCCCGCCGCAGTTCCTCGTCTCCAGTGCAAGCCTCCTTGAGAAACGCAGCTCGCTGGCTCCATTCCTGCTTCAAGCTCGAGTGATAGAGCTGCTCAATTTGTTTCCAGCGTTCAGGAGTCATAAATGCGGTGGCGAGTGATGAGCGACAGGTGATAACCGAGAAAACGAAAGGGTCTTCCCTTGAGCGTGCGGCGAAGCCGAGTCAAAAACTTGTCCTGCTCTCGCCTGCCCCAATGACTTATCACGACTGACTGCTCTTGGACAGTTCACGGAGGAGCCACACTTTGGCCAGCTTCCAGTCACGCATCACCGTATCAGGTGACACCTTTAACACCTCGGCACTCTCTTCAACGCTCAGACCTCCAAAATAGCGCATTTCCACCACGCGGCTCTTGCGAGGGTCAAGGACAGCCAAGCTTTTCAACGCATCGTCAAGGGCCACCAAGTTGGGCTCTCTCTCCTGGCACACCAGAGCCTCGTCCAGCGAGATCCGGGGCGCTTCACCACCTCTCTTTTCAAAGTGGCGAGCACGCGCTCGGTCGACCAGAATCCGCCTCATCATCTGGGCCGAGATCGCATAGAAGTGGGCGCGGTTTTGCCAACTCACCAGGCGCTGCTCAATCAGGCGCAAATAGGCTTCATGAACCAATGCTGTTGCTTGGAGTGTTTGACCTGGACTCTCCCGCGCCATATAGCGTCGGGCCAGCCGTCGCAGCTCCTGATAGACCAGCGGCATTAACTGCTCGAGGGCTCGCTCGTCCCCTCGACTCCAGGCTATAAGTAGTTGGGTGACTTCTGGAACCGGCTCAGACGCCATCCAACGTCCTCCAAACAGTCAGAGTTAAGAAGTGCCCGCATTATACCATCGTTGATTGCTTCGGTCTTTGGTCTCAGGTACTCAGTGTAAACCAAAGCGCGTTCCTGCCCATTTGCTCTCCGTCGAACCCGCGAGCGGTCTACTGCATAGTCCTACTCCAAAAAAATGAGTAGTGCCAGTTTTGGTTTCCTTTTCTCGCGTTAGGGAAAGAAGCCCGATTTGGGCTCCTGCAAATCTTCAAGGAAACCAGGTGGTGCCGCCATGTTTGAGAAGCTCAGATTTGAATCTGTTGTCCTGCTGACAGCTGTTGTGAGTCTCCTTCTTAACTCTCAGCTTGCAATGTCACAAGTTTCGGCGTGGGAAAGAGCCATCACAGCCGGCAACCAGCTTCGCCAAAAGGGGAACTATCGGGAAGCCGAGCAAAGCTACCGGGAAGCATTGCGCGAAGCGAAGGCTTTCGGATCTGAAGATGTTCGACTCGCCACCAGTCTTGATAGTTTGGGAACTGCTTGTGTAGAGGTTGGAAAACTAGGCGAGGCAGAATCGCTCTACCGCCAATCTCTAACCCTGTTCGAGAGGCTTCTTGGGAAGGAACATCTCAGCGTGGCACGAGTTCTAAACAACTTGGGCCACATCTGCTATCTCCAATCGCAGTTCTCTGAAGCCGAGTCTTTGTATCAGCGAGCCCTCGTCATCCGTGAAAAAACTCTGGCTGGTGACAACTCAGACTTGGCGGATACCTTGACCGATCTCGGATTTCTCTACGTCCAGAAAGGTCAGTACGAGAAAGCTGAACCGCTTTTGCGTAGGGCCCTGTCAATCAATGAAACCGTTTTTGGCAAGGACCACGTGAGCACGGCCAAGGTTCTCAACAACCTGGGTGCGTTGTATTTCAGCCGAGGACAATATGCCGAGGCAGAGCGCCTGTTCCGGAAGATACAGGTCATCCGGGAAGCCTCACTTGGAACCTCCCACCCAGACATCGCCGAGACTCTGAACAATTTGGCGACGACTCTGCGGGCTGAAGGACAGCTTGGTGTTGGAGAGCCGCTTCTCCGGCGAGCCCTGGCTATTCAGGAAAGCTCGCTCGGAGGCGAGCATCCTCAGGTCGCCACGACACTCGTAAATTTAGCAGGTCTTTTGCAAGAGCAAAGTCCCCACGTAAGTCCTGAGCCTCTACTCCGACGAGCGCTGGCAATCCGGGAGAAGGTCTTCAAGCCTGACCACCCGGAAATAGCAACTGCGCTCATGGGCTTGGCCGTGTTCTATCTCAGCCAGGAAAAAACGAGCCAGGCCGAACCGCTCCTCCAAAGGGCCATTGTCATTTGGGAGCAGGCCTTCGGTTCGGAGAACCGGCAAGGGGCTTGCGCTTTAGACCAATTGGGAGTTCTTTACCAACGGCAGGGCAAGCACCGCCAGGCCGAAACCACGCTTCATCAGGCGCTTGCGATCAGAGAGAATAGCCTGGGGCGGGACCATCCGGATGTAGCGATAAGCCTGAGGAACCTCGGGGCTGTTTATTTTAACCGGAAAGAATACGAAAAGGCCGAACCCCTATTTGTAAGGGCGCTCAACGTTCGAGAAGCAAAACTCGGAATGAACCACCCGGCGACTATCCGCTCGCTAAGTGATTTGGCAGACAGTCATGCCGCGGCCGGGCATTTCAGCGATGCTGCACTGGCTTATCGGCGCCTCCTGGACTTCCAACAAAGAACTCAAGGCCTCGAAAAGTCCGTGGTAGCTACCACGATGTCAAAACTCGCGTTGATGCTTCGAAGGACTGGGCACACTCAGGAGGCACAAGCCTTGGAGGCACACTCTAAGGCATTCTTGCCTAGGCGCTGATTCTAACTCACAAGTGGGTAAGAAACCACTCAACTAGGCCTTCGTTGGCTTGCTTGACCCGAATGGTGGGCGGGGTAGCACCTATCTTCTTGTAGGTCCCCCAAAGCGGTTCCAATTGCTGTTGAAGGAGACTTTCAGGAACTAGGCGATTTCGACCATCTACCAGCCCTTCGAGCAGCAAAGGTCGTGGTGCCAGCGCAGCTGCAAGGTCTGGCAGGTCGCCCCTCTGCAAAATACCGGGAACGATTATGTCCAGCGGCACATAGGCAAAGCGGTCATCGAGAATCGACAGGTAGCTGACCAACCCGCCTCGCACCGCCACAGCTTGGACATGATCTTCGTAGAGAGCGCCGAGCATTGCCAGCAAACCACCCAGCGGCTCGGCTTGCCGCTCAATGTCCGGTCCCACCTGCCACTGGGGGAGTTCATCAAGCGAGAGGCGAGGAGGATTGGCAGGAACAAACGAATCTCCCCAAACGCCAATCCTTTGCGAGTCAAGATCCTGCCGACTGCCGAGGTAGGCAAATACCGTGCGGAGGTCCTTCAATCGCCTCCCCAACAGCGTTTCACCCAGCATCAGTTCATTGTTTGCCTGCATATTCTCGCTGCTGTCGGGGTCTCGTCTTGAATCCGGCTTAGTCTCTCCAACGCCGCGCACGTCCGGCAGGCACACTGCCACCCCCTTTTCGAGCAGAGCTTTTATCTGGCTGCTCCCATCCGCTAGAAACAGCTCTTTGCCACCTTCTGAGATCGCCACGACAACGGGTGGTCGAACCCTGGTAGCTGTTGTCGGCCGCAGCAGCAGAAGTGGAACCAGAATATCCTTCTCAATGCCAAGGGTGATCGCTTCGACTTTGGCTTCGGGTAGTTGCTTGGTCCACTTCAAGTCAGCGTCTGGACGGTGATTCGGTTCAATATCGCCGAGTGTCGCTGCCCATTTGGTCCGAAGCCATTTTCGCCGCTCTTGTAGCGTCAGTCGTTCGAGTTCGGTCCGAGCAGCCCCTAACTGTGCGCCGTCCCGCTTCCAACGCCAATTCATGGATTGGGAGCATTCGCAGCTCGGAAGCCAATGGTGGGGTCAGGACCAAGAGCTCTGATTCAGGCCGGCGGTCTCCGACCGCTTTCGCCAGATTTGCAGCGGGCGAACTCTTCATATCCTCAAATGGGAGCGGAATACCGAACCAACGTTCCAACGTAGGATGAAGGGACCGCCGCTGGGCTGGACCGATATTCCAGCACTCCCCTGGGCCTGGAAACGGTCCAAAACCGTGGGCCTCAGCCAAGTGATTCGAGGCACCGTACAAGTTGAAGACCTTCTGGTAGCGCGTCCAAGCTGG
Source organism: uncultured Acidimicrobiia bacterium (assembly GCA_963752385.1). Lineage (GTDB taxonomy): Bacteria > Acidobacteriota > Terriglobia > Versatilivoradales > Versatilivoraceae > CAVVYL01. Next base: position 38,143 of record CAVVYL010000037.1, read on the forward strand.
CAATTTCTCGACTTCCCAGCCTAACTCATAGGAGTAAACAAATCGCCGGGGGGCCACGGAGGCACAAATCATCCAGGGAACAAACTCGTCAACGATACTCCTTCGCAAGACCCGAGTGGAATCCCAGTCGTACAAGCCGGGATCGGCCAGTTCCAGAGGCCACTGGTTCTTCTCGGGTAGAAATCGCGGTATCTCGGGCGTCGATTCGCCAAAATTGAACGGGACGACCGCCGAAATACGTGAATCGAGTGCCGCCGTTACTGCTGCTGGATCACCGCCACCGGCAACGGCCCCCAGCAGGATGATCTGCTTGTCGTTGACCTCCTTGCGCTCTAAGAGCAGATCAACGCCCCGCATAATGTCCCACACCATCCACTTCATTAAGCTCTCTCCGGCCAGGTACAACTGCATTTGTGTAACGTAGCGGGAGTGGTAAGCCTCACGGTCCCAGGGGTAATGCTCCAGGCGCTCGCCGTAGCCGATTTGATCCATGACCAACACAGCACAGCCCGAACGGGCCCAAAGAATTCCCATATCCTGGAGTTCGAATTGGGTCTTGGGACCGTGAAGGCTGTGAACGATGACAATCCCGGGCATGGGTCCTTTAGTTTCCGCAGGCAGGTAGAGATTCGCAGGGACCCAAAACCCTGGGCGTGTTTGGTAAACGAGATCCTGCCTGCGGTAACCATCCCCTCGGAATTCTTTGCTCATTTTGACCTGAAGCGCTGTGCGTGCGGGAAATTCACCAAGGGACACTGCCAAAGCTTTCAGTCGCGGATCTCGAAAACGTTCCCAATCTTCGACCGTCTTGACCTGGTCCCAGTCTCGTCTTTCCTTCTCAAGGATTCTCAGGACCCGACCACGAATATGACGGTCCAACATGGTGTCCAATCGGATTTCCTTCCGTTGCTGCTCTGAGAACACTCGAGACGGGGTGAACGCCAGGTCGCCGCCTGCTTCGACAATCGGAGTCCTTGGTAACTCTGAAGGAGCCCGATCGATCAGCCTCAAACGCCGATACCGGGCGGGACAGATCGGAGTAACACTCTCCGTGACAGGTAAGACGCTAGTTTCTTCCGGTTCGCCGTCTCGACCGGGGCGGAATCGCAACAGCAGAATTCGCCACTCCGTAGGGATTTGAACTTCGCCGAGCATTTGCGCAATGGGCTCGAGCGGTAGGTCGAGACGAACCAGCCACTCTCCCTGCTCCCTCCGTGCCCTCACCCGTACGGGACTATTCCACTCGACGTGCTGCCGCGAAATGCGCCGGCCACCGGAGTGCCCGGCTGCATCCAGCACACCCTGTGTCGGGTTAGCCGCATAGTGGACATACGAGGATCCAGAAGTAGCCAGATAGACGTGAAAACTGTCATCCTGGCTGACCGGGCCATCACGTTCCTTAGCAGTGGCTATAACATCACCCGATTCGGCACACCGTGCCATCACCGCTAAGGTACGGCCATCATGCATCAGCTTTGTCTCCGTCGGGAACAGCGGAGGCCTTGCGACGGACTCGTTCCGATGCAGCCTCCAAACGGGGACGTCGCGCCAAGGCAAATCCTGCCATCCCTTGTCTAAAGAGGGGAGTTCCTTTGAATGACCTACTTCTAGAGGTGGGTCGCTGTTTCCCAATGTGTTCGGCTTGAAGAGAGGATCCGGAACAGTGCTGTCCAAGGCGCCACCGGCGAGCTCTGCCGTTGGCTCCCGATCTGGCCAACGCCATCTCTCTTCTGGGCGACCAGGACGCATGGCGCGAATTCGCTCGGCTGTCAGGCGAACGGAACCTGCTTTAGGGGACCCCAACTGGTCCAAAGGAATCGCGACCTCAACCGTCCACTCCTTTTCGCCGGTAGCTGCCGCCACGAGGAACCTATCGAATTTCTCAGGACGACTGGCATACCACTCGGTCTCACCCGTCCATCTCCACTTCACAGAATGGGCCCCCAAAGGCCCGACTACCAACATCCAGTCGTTTTCGTTGTAAACTCGAATTACAACCTGGAGAACATCCTCGCCTTCCTCCCAGTGCGGATTGCGGCCAATCGACCGAGCCGTCACATACCCATCTGGCTCCGGCAACTGCGCGCTAAGATAAAGGTAGCGACCGGCCATCACGGCTCGGATTTCACCACCCATGTCGGGTGAAGCGCCAGGTTCAACCGAAGCGAGCTTTCCAGAAGCAATGCCATGCCAGAAACCGTCGCTGAGTTTTCCATCGATGACTACCGCTGGTTTCTGGGACTGGGGTACAGTCGTACCCCGCGACAAAAATAACGACACTGTGCCTAATAATCCAAGGCTAAGAATCAAAATGACAACAAACAGGCGAGACATGTCTCAATTCAATCTCCCGACATCAACGGGCTAACTGAAACGACACTGCACTTAGACTGACTCTTCCGAAATATCGATGCGAGGACTCGCGGCGTGATGGACGAATGCTTCTGCGACTTTACACCCGCATTCCATCCCGCGGAAGCGCTGCATCGACTCATGCAGGGGCCACCAGCCTTGAATCGTAATCGTGTTGGCAAAGCACGCCTCGCGCTTCTGATTCTCCACTTTGGCTATGTCGACGTAGTGGTTAGGTTGAAAAACCTGGGTCTGCTGGCCCAGCTCCACCTCGTAAAAATAGAGGGCAAACTTTCGTCCGCTGCGGAGCCAGGCGTCATAAGTGAGTAGGGAGGCAGTTCGATGGTCCGGGTGGGTGTCAATCGGCCAGTGCGTAAAGACCACATCGGGCTGCTCGGCCAACAAAAGCCGACTAAATTTTTCGTACCAACCCGCATTCAATTCTGTATGAAGGTCAATTTGGTCTAAGAAAATCATGCGGCTTCCCAGTATGTCGCAGGATTTGATGGCATCGGCAGAGCGCTTGGCTGCGAGCTCTTTTGGCGCCATGCCGAGCTTGGTGGCAATGGGATCCGAATCACCATGCGTCAGAGACAGCGCCACGACTTCGTGTCGCAGGTTGGCGTAAAGCGCCATTGTCCCGCCACAACCCGATTGAGGGTCGTCCACATGTCCACCGACAACCACTAGTTTCAGCTTGCGCTGCCGAGTCGATGAAGTTTGGTTATTGGCGGATGGCATCAAGGGCAGTCCGGTCGTGACGGCACCAGCCAGGCGCGACGACTGTCCTAGCCAGGTTCTTCGAGTTATGCTGTCCACAAGGGGTCCTCCTCTTGCCGAACAATCCTCTCGATCTGAAGACGGCTCGACCTATCAAAACCAGCTTGATAGACCATTGGGTGACTTTCAAGGACCACTCTACGAGCCAACGCAGGCTGGCAGAAAGGGCTGGCGATACTGAAGCCGTGATTTGCTCGTTACTAATCTCGATCCGGTTCGGTGACGCAGTCTATTGCAATCCGTTACCTAGCGTCAAGGGCTCGTGGGTGAAGCGCGCCCTTTTCGCGTGTTATCTTGGAATCCGGTTGCGTGCCGGTTGGAGAATGCGTATGCTCTTGCGAGAACATGATCCGAGGAGGTCTTCATGTCTCCTCACTATCAACGTCGCGAGTTCTTGAAGCTAGCCACCACGGCTGTCATGGCTCAATCGCTCAATGGGACCGAGAACCCGGTGCGCATTGGCTTCGTGGGTGTCGGGAGCCGCGGTACAGGGCTGGTCAAGATTCTTCTGGACGTACCAGGGGTTGAAATACCTGCGATTTGCGACGTCAACGAAGAGCATTTGAAAAACGCCCAAGACATTGTCGAGAAGAAGGGACGCAAGCGGCCTGAAGGATATTCGCACGGCGCCGAAGACTATCGGCGCCTGGCAGCGCGCGAGGATCTGGACGCCGTCATGACTGCGACTCCCTGGGAACTGCATACGCCGATAGCTGTGGCGGCGATGAAGGCGGGGAAATACGCTGCTACCGAGGTTCCAGCGGCAATCACCGTGGAACAATGCTGGGACCTGGTCAACACGTCTGAGCAAACCGGCATGCCCTGCATGATGCTCGAGAACGACTGTTTCGGCCGCGGCGCTCTGATGGCGCTCAATTTGGTGCAGCAGGGAGTGCTGGGCGAGTTGATCCATTGCGAAGGCGGCTACGACCACGACATCCGTGCCGGGCTTCTGAAAAACGGCGAGCTTTCATGGCGAGGCCTGCACGCACTACGGCGCAATGCGAACCTCTATCCGACGCATCCGATCGGCCCGATTGCATGGTGGACAGGCATCAACCGTGGCGACCGCTTCACGTATCTGACTTCCATGAGCAGCAGGTCCCGCGGACTGAACCGTTACGCCGAAAAGCATTTCGGTCCAAATAATGTGAATGCCAAACGTCAATTCGGCGGCGATGTCAACACCAGCCTCATCATGACCGAAAAGGGGATTACCGTTACGCTCAACCACGATACCCAGTTGCCGCGACCATACTCAGACTCCGGCGATACAAGAATACCGCTGATGGTTCAGCGACTCCAAGGTACCGAAGGAATATTCTTTGGCAGCATGGAAAAGATCTACATCGACGGCCGCAGTCCGTTGCACCAGTGGGAGGATACCACGTCGTACTATGAACAATACGAGCATTTCCTGTGGAGGGAATTGGGCGATGCGGCTAAGAGCTCGAGCCACGGAGGCGAAGACTTTGTCGAGCTCCACCAGTTCGTCAGGGCGGTCCGCAACAAAATCCAGACGCCGGTGGATGCTTACGATGCGGCCACATGGAGTGTGATCATCCCTCTAAGCGAGCAATCGGTGGCTTCCAAAAGTGCGGCGGTGGAGTTCCCAGATTTCACTCGAGGGAAATGGAAAAATCCGCGCCCGCTCAATCTCGGCCTGTAACCAAGTTCATACCCGTTGCCAAGTACAGAAGGAGGATAGCGAAATGATCAGTCGAAGAGCTGCAATCGGTGCCGTAACTGCATTCCTGCTTGCGCTGGCCTGGAATGGGCGGCTGTCAGCCCAATTCACAACGGCCAGCCTGAACGGTGTTATTGTCGATCCTTCTGGCGCCGCAGTGCCGGGCGCAAAGGTATCGGTCCGCAATACCGGAACCGGCTTTGAGTCAGCGGTCACGAGCGGAGAGACCGGATTGTATGTCTTTCCCAGGCTGCCCGTCGGAAGTTATAGCCTACAAGTCGAGAAAGAAGGCTTCTCGACCTATGTTCAGGAGGGCGTCGTCCTGACAGTCAATCAGTCTGCCACGCAGAACGTTACTCTGCGGGTTGGGGAAGTCAGCGAGAAAGTTACAGTGGAGGCGGGTGTTGACCTTGTCACGACCGGGACGTCCACGGTAGGTCAACTCGTCGATGAGAGACGTATTGTGGACTTGCCGCTCAATGGCAGGAGGGCTCAATCCCTTCTCTATCTGGGGCCGGGCACTGTCGATGTAGATCAGATACGCAGCCTGGGTTATGGTGGCGTCTATCCAGGAGAACAACTGGCCAACGTCAACGGAACCGGACTAGGTCAAGTGAACTACCAACTCGATGGAGCCGGACATAATGATACCTACCTGAACTTGAACTTGCCCTTTCCCAATCCCGATTCCATCCAGGAGTTCAATCTTCAAGCAGACAACCTGAGTGCGCAGTATGGAAACGCGGCTGGCGGTATCGTCAACATCGCCACCAAGTCGGGAACGAACGAGATTCACGGCAGCGTGTTTGAGTTTCTTAGAAACGGGGCCCTGAACGCCAGGAACTTTTTCGCGCCAACGCACGACTCTCTCAAGCGAAACCAGTTCGGCGGCAGCATTGGGGGTCCTATCAAAAAGGATAAGCTGTTCTACTTCGGCACGTTCCAGGGCACGCGAATTCGGACGGCGCCGGAAGGGCGAATTGCCTTTGTTCCGACTGAAGCCCAACGCCGCGGTGATTTTTCCTCTCTCGATGCCCAGCTTATCGACCCGCTGAACGGACAGCCCTTTCTAGACAATCAAATACCGGACAGTCGCCTGAGCACGGTCGCAAAGAATCTCCTCAGTGGGATACCACTACCGAACGGCCCAGGCCAGCAACTGACCTATACCGGGCGCAGCGGGGATCAGAACGAGAACCAGTTCATGATCAGGGGCGACTACAACACTGGAAGGCACCAGCTCAACGGCCGGTACTTCTTCAGTGATTTCGATCAGCCGGGATCGTTCTCGACGGAGAATCTCCTGGCAGCCAGCAATAACATACACGGCGTCCGGGTTCAAAACGTAGCGGTCAACCACACTTTCACAGCTAAACCGACACTTCTATTCAACACCTGGTTCGGCTGGAACCAGCAAAGAGGGGGGCATTTCCCCAACGCCGCCTTCGGTTTTCCAGAGGTAGGCTCCACGATCTCCGCTCCACCCGAGCCCCAGCTGTGGTTCACTGTGGACGGCTACTTCGATGTGGCAACCAGCGAAAGAGGAGATTTCGACCGGGGTGATTGGACTCTTCGCGAGGACGTCAGCTGGATCAAACGGTCCCATGAACTCCACTTTGGAGCAGAAGTGGTGAGAGTGAAAAATCACCTCGATAGCCACTATCTCCAATCGGGATATTTCACGTTTGGAAACCAACTGTCCGGTGACAATCTGGCCGACTACATGTTGGGACTCTCCTCCGAATTCATCCAGGGAGGTGGAGAATTCAAGCTCATGCGCGGCACACGGCTGGGCTTCTATGTGCAGGACAATTGGCGGGTCAACCCGGACTTGACCTTGAACCTGGGTTTCCGATGGGATCCTTCTTTGCCGTATGTGGAGGTCGAGCAGCGTATCACATGCTTCCAGCCAGGCGCCAAGTCAGCTCGGTACCCCAATGCACCGGTGGGCCTCATCTATGGCGGCGACACACCTGACCCGGGCTGCCCGTCTGCCGGGTACAACAGCAATCTGATGAATTTTGCTCCCCGCATCGGCTTCGCCTACCGCCTGACCAAGGACGGCAAGACCAGTCTGCGAGGCGGTGCCGGCTTGTACTACACCCCGGTGTTTAGCGCATTGGTTTACATGTATTTTGACCCGCCCTTTCAGCCGTCCTACACGTTCAATGACGTCTCCTTCGACGATCCCTGGGGCAGCATTGGAATTCCCAGTCCGTTCCCCGCTCAGTATGGATCGAACGTTCCAGGGCCCGAGGCGACGTTTGTGACCCCCGTCAGCCTGTATTACATGCAGAAGGATTTCCGCATACCTCAGATTGCGACCTGGAATCTCACGCTCGAGCGCCAAATCGGCACGAGCTGGGTCGTTCGGGCGGCTTACGTTGGCAACAAGGGGACGCGCCTATCCGGCTCGGACGACTACAACCCCGCCCAGGAAGGCAATCCCGCGATCTACATCCCTGGGGCTTCGACGTTCGACAATACGCAGGAACGACGCCCCTTCCAGGACTTCAGCAGCATCGGTGCGATCGTCTCGGCCCACAACTCGCACTACCACTCGGGACAGTTGACCGTAGAAAAGCGATTCGGCCAAGGCCTATCATTGCTGGCCAGTCACACCTGGGCGAAGCTGATCGACGATGCCGGTTGGACCAACCCGTTTGACCGGACCTTTGACCACGGCAGGGCAAGGGAAGATGTGGCCCACAACTTCAAGCTTTCAAGTATTTATGAGATCCCGCGGTTGCGCTTGACTGGCATCGCCAGCGCCATTCTGAATGGCTGGGGAATCACATCAAACGTGGCTTGGCGCGGAGGGTTTCCCTTCCAGGTTCGCAGCGGAAGGGATAACTCGTTTAGCGGAGTCGGTCGCGACCGCGCGGACTTCATCGGCACCGATATTCACGCCGCTCAACTGAGTTCCGACCGTCCCCACGGTGAGATGATCGCTGAGTATTTTGACACTTCACTGTTTGTGCAGAATGCCGAAGGCACGTTTGGTAATACAGGAAGGAACGTGCTGCGTGGTCCGAAGTCATTTAACACGGACCTCGGCTTGCTCAAGACAACCCGAATCACAGAGCGTACAGCGCTCCAATTTCGTGCTGAGTTCTTCAACCTATTCAACAACGTCAATTTCAAGCTCCCGAACGGCACACTGACATCAGCCTCGTACGGCACCATTACCGAAGCCTATGACCCAAGGATCATTCAGTTCGCCTTGAAGTTCAACTTTTGAGGGCTGCCGAGGCCCATCGCATAATCCTGTTTTTGACCAAAGGATCATTCATACATACTCATCTTGGTCAGCAACTGTTCAGTTCGTTCTGCGGTGGGCAAGCCAGAATGCTGGGGTGCTTCCGCATTCTACTCCTGCTGACTTGTCCTTATCTCTCTTAACAGACGGGCGCAGGTGCGACGAAGGTCGTGCGGAGCGAGCCGTTCGATGCCGCCCGAGCCGCAGCCTCCCGCCAACATGGTGTGCTGGCGGTGAAACGCATGCAGGGAGGCCACGGCTCCAACGCTTCACTCCGAACACGCAGACTCGGATTTTACACGTCAGGCAAAACCCACGGTTTGCGATATTCTGGACGAGTTCGCAGCGCATTGGCTTCGGCATCGCCGACAAAAGATTCGGTGGCTGCGTCTAGTGTCAACTTTCGACCGAGCCTCGCAGAGATATTTCCGGCGTGGCACAAGAGGGACGCCGGATGGCCGATCGTTTCGAGGTCGCAATAGGGTTTTGCGCGAGATTTAATACAGTCGATAAAGTTCTGGACGTGAGGAGCTTCGTGGCCATCTCCTTCTCCTTGGCCTAGCACTAGGCCGCCTTTACCGAAGGCTGTCCAGCGTGTATTGCCGATCACGATGTATCCCTGATCACCGAATACCGCCGATCCTTCCGATTCACCGAGATAATTGTACGGCGCCCATACGCGCATTTCGTAGGTCAGCAGTTTGGTTTTCGCGCCCGAGCCAAACTGGAAACTCACCTGCATCGTATCGGGAAATTCCTGCGCGTCATCGAAATACCATTTGCCGCCGCTGGCGAAAATAGTTGATGGTAACCCAACGGGTTGGTCGCCTTGAGCCTCACAGGCCGCGTTGAGCAGTGCGACTGCCATGTCAAGACGATGGACACCATCGTTGCCAAGATCCCCAGTGCCGTAGTCGTAGAGCCAACGCCATCGTCCGTGAAACCGATTGATATTAAATGGCCGTTTGGGCGCTGGTCCCATCCACATATCGTAGTCAACTCCTGGTGGCACAGTCCCGTCCTTCGGAAAACCAATCGGGCCCTGTTTCGAACTCTCCCAGGCCTTAGCGACGACAACGCGTCCGAGTTTTCCACTTCTGACCAGCTCAATCGCGGACTGAAGCCGCTTTGTGGCACGATGCTGAGAACCCATTTGCACAATCCTATTGTGCTTTCGCATTGCCGCCACCATCCGCATCCCCTCGACGATGTTGTGGCTGTCCGGCTTTTCGACATACACGTCTTTTCCGGCTTGACAGGCCAGAATCGTCGGAATTGCATGCCAGTGGTCGGGCGTCCCAATCACCAGGGCATCAATCGATTGATCGTCGATCAACTTCCGAAAGTCACTTTCGCCTCGTGGTTTCAATCCTTGTAGCTTTGCAGCAGACTCAAGTCCCATCGGTAAGCGATTGGAGTCCAGATCCGCGATCCCTACGACTTCAACCCACTTGTTTGCCGAGAATGACGCGATCAGCGAGGCCGCTCGTCCACCTGCGCCAACAATCCCCACGCGGACTCGCTCGCTGGCCGCCGCCTTGGCCGTCCGAGCGAACGGCGAAACGAATGCTCCCGTAGCGGCCAGGGAACCGTGCTTTAAGAACTCTCGTCGAGATTTTGTTCGCATGATCAATTCCCCTCTTTAAGCTGCGATCAGCTGTCGCAAACAAAGATGTCCTCTTGAATACTCCAAGGTCAGTTCCACGGGTCCTTGATCCAACGCGACCCGTTTCCAGCGCTTCAAGTTCTTGAGAGAGATCTAGCCTTTGGAGTTCTTGTGCCGACGGCATTTTTTTGGCGATGATCGAACCCGTCAATCCAGCGCGACCAGAGCTACGAAACAGAGCCCTAGTAGCTTGAAGAAATAGAGTTCGACTATATTCTGCTTCAACGGAATTGCGCAGGACACCTGTCCCCTCCAGCTCATGCTTCTCCATTGGCGAGGTGGCATGGTGATTCTGCAGTCCATCGCAACCAGCCTTCGAGCAGTTTTAGGAAAGCGCACTGATGTTAGATCATCAATGTCAGCGGATTCACGCGAGTTGCCATTGGTAACTCGATCGGCCGACTGACGCGATGTGACTCGAATACAGCCGAGATCATTTCGATGATGCTTCGGCAATCTTCAGCCGAGCATTTAGTCGGTCGATTGTGTTTGACGCTGTCAATCAGGTCATTGATCGCAGCAATATGTCCTCCTTCGTAGCTGCCGTCCGTGCGTGTTTCGGGCTTGCCTACCCCAGCTGAAGTGATCGGCACCCAAGACTTGCCGGACCGCCCCGGAGACCAACTGCTATCGCGCAGGAGGTACGCCTTCGCAAGATAACCGCTCTCCATTTCGATGATGCCCTTCGCGCCAAAAACTTGAATGGCGAAGCGCCATGGACTGCCGGCCATACCTCGCCGCGATGCGAAGTGGCCATAAGCACCGCTGGGAAATGAGTAGGTTGCTTGCACACTGTCGCCAGCCAGTGGCCCGATTCCCTCAGCACCCGTCACGACATCCGATTTCGTCACCCGTTTACCTTGATTCGTGACGATCGCGGTACAGGAGGTTGCATTTCCTCCGGCTAGCGAACGCATCAATCCAAGAACGTGCGAACCGAGTACCCATAAGTCCTCCCCACCACCGCGATGGTCTTCTTTGCCTCGCGCCCGGAGTTCTAACACATCGCCGATGTCGCCATTCTTGATCAGCGACTTGACGACTTCGAGAACCGGCGAGTACTGGCTGATGTGTGCGATTCCCAGCTTCAGGTTCCGCTTCTCCAGCTCCTTGATCGCGCTATCACATTCGGCAAGAGTCCGGCAGAAGGGCTTTTCCATGTAGATGTGACAACCCGCTTCGGCTGCCGCAATGATCATGGCGTGATGTTGGTCGATCCACCTCGGACAAATTGCCACCATGTCGAGTTTTTCCTTCTCAAGCATTTCGTGAAAGTCCGCATAGACTTTCTTGGCATTCGTCCGCTTCTGAGCGGCCGCACGCCCGCCTTGGTGCTCGTCGGCAAGCGCGACAATGTCAACATTCGACAGTTTCGTAAAAGCGACATCAAGCCCGTGACCATAGTCACCTTTGCCCGTGCGGCCAATGATTCCCACTCGGATGTGCTCTCTAGTTGCGGCCCCTATTGTCCGGCTGAGCTGAGAAGCCAGAACTCCAGAAGTGACGGCAACCGAGCCGTCTTGCAAGAACTTGCGTCTGGATCGAGTTGGCATTGCGATTCACCTTACGAGGGCTGGAAGCTTGAGTAACAACACGCGTGGAGTTACAGCGAATGCCCTGCAAAATGAAGACAGCAACTTCGAGAAATCATGAACCCAGAGGACGAGAGAGTCAGCGCCAAAGGTGAAGGTAGACTGCACCTATGGTAACAAAAGGCCGCTGAATGCGAAAAGGATTGTTGAGGTTTTCATCGCCTCTGAATGTGTCGGAGGCTCAACCGGCCTGTCATATCGGAAGAGAGTTCTTGCTTCAACTCGCCAAGCGGTAAGGGATCGGCTGCTCTTTCGAAATCTCGAAGATCGAGGGTTCCAGACGGCCGCGCTCAGTGCGTCATCGGGTGAAGCCGTTCGATTGTTCGCTCGGACTGTTGAACGTGGCATGGACAAAGTGGAGACCACTCTGTTTCGCCAAGCTGCTGCGGTGATCGGTGCGCGACAAAAGAGCGGAGAGGTCCAGAGTGTTTTGCAACAGGTAGTCCGCGCCGCGGAGTCGTGGCGTGCCGCAAGTCTTGAGGGGCTTGGACGAGAATGAGACGGAAAAGTGCTGCTGAGCTTGTTCAGTCATATGCCAAGCGTGCTGAGGTTGAGTGCTCAAGATGCCTGTGTCGCAGCTCCGGCCTTTCTCCTGCTGAGCGGTCGCACCCACCTCCACCAGGCAGTTGATTGCACAACGGCTAGTGCAAGCATTACGGCCGCTGCCACCATATACGGCATGCGACGGCCTCCCACAGAGCCAAGTATCCCGCCCGCCAGCGTGCCGATCGCCATTCCTCCAGCCACTGTGGCCTCGTGAATGCCGGCTGCCAGGGCACGTCGTTCGTCGGGACTTCCAGCAGTGCTGTAGAACAAGCCGGAGAAGTAGTTATACCCGACCAGCTGCCCTAACAACGTTAGTCCGACGAGCAGCGTCAGAGCCGATTCGGACCGGGAGATTACCAACAACCCGCACGCAGCCAGAGCCTGTGACGTTAGAGCTGTACGGAGGCGGTAGTGCCAGTGAGCAGTACGGTGCATGAGCAGATAGGTCCCGATGATGACGGCGCGCCAGCTCGCCAGCAGTTTGCCATGGTCCTGCGGTTGCACTCCGATGGCTACCGCCAAATCTGGCAGCAGATGAATGATCATACTCCCGCCAAACATTCCTCCCAGGTTTGCAATCCAGCTCAACCGCTTAAAGGCAGCGGCCAGTTCCAAAGCCTCAGTCTCGTGGCGAGTTCTGTTGGCCGAAATGGGGGCAAACGGCGTGACCCGAAACGCTACCACAAAGGCCAGTAGTAGATTTGGCAAGGCGCCCAATAGAGCTGCGCCATAGACCCAACTTGGCCCAAAAGGGAACAGTGCACCAGCCGTCAACTGGCCGCACATCATACCCAGATTCCACGCCACGCAGAACAGGATCAGCGTGCGGCTGACAACGCGACGATTGGCGTGGGGATTCTCGCCCTGATTGAGCCAACCAATCAGGGGAGGATAAAGCAATCCCAAACCGATCCCCAACAGCCAGTAACCTGGCAGGGACCAGGCATGGCGGAAGTCACCGAGCCAGCAGGCAACGATGCTCAGGACCACGGAGCTTGCTCCGGAGAGAAAAACGATCCTGACGTCAAAACGGTTGGGCAGCCAGCCTCCCAGGATGCTGCCCACGGCGGCACTGAACGAGAGTCCGGCCCCAACAAGGCCGAGGTACCAGGGCGCGGCTTGGCCTTCCGCCAAGCCGCGCGATACCGCGAAGACCACAGACGAACGAGGCAAAGTCAGTCAGCCCACACATCAGGTACAGGTTGAGCTTGAGTCGTGAACCCATCAGCGCCAAACCTGCCGATTCAGAGGGACTCGTTTCGGGATAGTCACGGAGTAATCTCTGCTCTTGTGATGGCCGGCTCATGAGTCTACCTCAGTTCCGGCTCGTCGACTACACATCGGGGCGCGTTCGTCAACACGACGGCGTTTATTGCGAGCTATTGGACGCTCGTCTTTCGAGCGCGCTCGATCCTTGGGGACCGGACTAATCAGTTTGTGGAAAAGTAGTAGACTGCCTCGCGCGTCCTGACGTACACACCGGCATGAGCGATGGCCGGCGTGGCATAGCACCCTCGCCGAGATCGTTGACGGCCAGCAGATTGAGTTCTCGACTCGCACTAACCACGGCGATCTTGCCGCTCTCACTCGTGAGATAGATCTTTCCGTCAGCGCCGACCGGTGATGCAAAGAATTTATCGAAGGCGCCTTGAAGGCGGGTCTGTTTCAGAATGTCGCCCGTCTTGGGATCCAGGGCCGTCACGATACCCCCATTCTTCACAAGGTAGAGTACGCCTTTGTAGAAAAGAGGCGAAGGAACATCGGGTAGCCCCTTGGTCAAGCGCCACTGCTCACGCAATTCTGGTGCTACTCCGACACCGGGCTGGACCGCGACAAGTCGCTCATGAAGCTGGAGCACCTTACGACATCGCAGACCCTCGCGCAGCCGCCACTGTCCACTTCCGGGTAACGCCGGTTCGTCTGCCGAATCGACTCAATCGTGTAGTCGGCTGACCAGACGGCACCCATTCCATCGCCAGCGCGATTCAGATCCTTGCAAGTGGACACCACCTATCCACCTATCAATCCCGCCGAGCCGTATGTAGTCCTCATTGCCCGCGAGAACTTGTTTGCCCAGTTGAGTGATCTCGACGATCCTCTGGCTGAAACTGTCGCCTGTCGCCTCTGATATGCGAACGAGAGGGTGTGGTTCTGCCGCCAGACGGACTAGAATATGCCAGAAGGAAAGGTCGCCCATAAAAGAGTGCTGCTCCAGATCTTGAATTGCCAGAAACATGCGCCCGGCTGAGGCACTTCCCAATTCTGCTGCTGCCCTCAAAGCCTGTTCCTCGCTTCGTCCCAGGCCATTGCGTGTTGAAGGAAACTCTTCCAGGAGGCGCTGCAATGCCCCGGCGAGGAATGGAAGTGGGGTGGTGTCAGCTCTGAGGCACTTTTCGATTGCAACTGGGTCGGATCCTGTGAATGCCTGCCAAGCGGTACGTGCCAGTTGTAGTTGAAGAAGCGTCACCTCCTGTCGCGTGTTCAGGAGAGGCGCCAATTGCTCAGCTCGAAGTTCGCCAAGCCCGCGAAATCTTGGCATACCCGGATATCCCCCTATGCAGATCAAGCTCAAGCCTGTTCGACCCAACTCGTGCCGTGCGAACCAGTCCAGCAGGCGAATCAAAATCAATTGATCGAACAGATCGTGCTCAAACCATAAGACCACTTCGTCGTACGATGGGTAGGTCTTCAGGGCTGTCTCCCAGACTTGAAGGGTCGATAGAGACTCCTCGTAAGTGCTGTATCCACTCTCAGACAAGAAACGCGCACGTTTACTGAGGAAAGTATCATCATCCTCCGTGTACGGGACGGGGCCTTCCCATAAGACATCGGCCCAGGATGAATACTTGCCGGGTACGCCTGCTTGCTTGAGTGTACCGACGACCGAATCGCCATTCGTGATGTGTAGTAGCTTGTCCACTTCTCTCTGCTCCTCAAAAGCATCCTGTAGCAAAGGTGCAGTTTCTATCTTACCAGAGCCGTGAAAGAACGAATCAGAACCGACGCACCACCCGGGAACCCTATCTCTCTTTGGCCACACAACCGTCCAGGCGGCGTTCTTTCAGGAACACCGGCGGTCATTGGCACGTTTGACTTCACCGTCAGAGCGGCCAACGGCAATTGTCTTGGGGAGCGTGCCTACACTATCGAAGTCAAGGCTAGGTCTGATCAGTGAAGCAGTGCTCGGCCCTTACTCGACCACGACCTGTGCTGACGATTCTGCAAATCATCAGTTCAAACGGGCCAAAACATCGAATTCGCCGCTGGAAGTGAGTCCTCCGAGCTTAGAGCCTTTCATGTGGTCTGCATGGGTCAGACGATTGTTTTTGAGTTGCGGTGGAAATCGACATCAGGTAGACACCACGTCAGCCAATCTTTGGGAGACAGGAGCGAGTTTGGAATGATTACGGATCGGCTCCCGCAGGGCAAGGCGCTTATGGACGAGTTTGGGAAAAGCGATCGCATCACTACTCTTGCCTTACCCGAAGACGGCCGCCTGCTTGCGTTGGCAAAAGGCATTGAAGAGGCCATGCTTTCGGAGAAGCGGGCAGTTGTGAGCCGGGCGTGTCAGAAATTTCTGGCCTCGGCCGCCGATTTTTACGGAGTTCCCGGCCCCATCGTACGGGTGCTGGCGTCGCGGCCTCTCCGCGTTTATGAGAGTGGATGGAGCACCGAGCTTTTTGGAGATTACGACCCGTTGAAAAACGTCACCCGTGTCTGGATGCGAACAGCTGTCCGGAAGCAAGTTACCTCATTTGGTACATTCCTGAGCACGCTGTGCCATGAATTTTGCCATCAGCTTGATTTTCAACTTTTGGGGTTTCGAGACTCCCCGCACACACGTGGGTTTTATGAGCGGGCAGCTCTTCTTTACCATCATGCCCGCGGCACGCCCAAGAAGGAGCTTTGCTGGAGGAGGCTACCGGGCAACCGTTTTCGAGTAGATTGGGTACGGATGAGGAATGGGTTTAGTCGAGGGGAAGGACTGAACTGCCGGGCACCGTCCGGCAAATAGCCTCGAGAACAGATCTGAGCGCATTTCGAGTGACTAAGTCAGGAATCCATTTGTCTGACGGTTGGTAGAATCGCTTAAGGGACTGCTCGACACCACGATCCAAGTTTCTGGGTAGACGACTTTTCGCCCTAGTGTCTTCGTAAACACTGCGGCGTTTACGGAGACTTATCGGATTCAATGCAACAAGGGCTTTCCTCTGTCAGTTTCCGGTTACGCCTTAATGCGGCAAGTGATCCCGCCCTTAAGCACACACCTGTCGTCAGATGCAGGAAATACCAAGGCGTTCGGCTTTTTTGTCAACGTATACGCGGCGACATGTCATGCACCCAGAGTTAGGACGACGCGGAAGCGCGCTTTGCCGCTGTGCATCTTTTCGTAAGCTTCCGCCACGCGGCTCAGCGAATATGTCTCAATCATCGGATGCACACCGTTCAACACGCTGAATTTCAAAGTGTCCTGCGAATCCATCGCCGTGCCCGAGTAGCACCCCGCCACTGATCGCCTTCCGCTGATCAACGGCATCACGCTCACTGTCAATGGTTCTGCTGGTGCGGCCGGCACCAACAGCTTGCCATTTATCGACAATCCATCCACGACGTCGGAAATTGCCTTTGCATTCGGCGCCGTCGCTAAAATCACGCGCGCGCCACCGAGCTTTTGCAATTCCGCCGCCGCAGCGCCTGCACCGGAATCAATATAATGGTGCGCACCCAATTTCTTCGCCAACGGCTCCTTGTCCTTTCCTCGGCCGAGCGCGACCGTCTCGAATCCCATCTGCCGTGCGTATTGAACCCCGAGATGTCCCAGTCCGCCAATGCCGTGCACCGCCACGACGTCGCCGCTACGCGCACCTGAATTGCGCAGTGCATTAAAGACGGTGACGCCCGCGCACATGAATGGCCCCGCTTCCTCCGCCGGCAATTCTTCGGGGATTGCCGCCAGGGTTTCCTCTCGTGCGATCATGTATTCGGCGTATCCGCCGTCGAAGTCGATGCCCGTGACTTTGCGATTGACGCACATCGCGAAATCGCCGCGCCGGCATTGTTCGCATACGAGACAATGGCCGCCGTGCCAGCCCACGCCAACCCGCTGACCTTGATTCCAACCAGTGACGCCGTCGCCAATCGCGTCGATGCGTCCCGCGACTTCATGACCCGCCACACGCGGATACTGAATTCCGGGCCACCAGCCCTCTTTCACAAACATATCGCTGTGGCAAATGCCGCAGGCTTCCACTTTCACGCGGACTTGTCTGGGGCCTGGCTCCGGCATGTCACGTTCCACCAATTCCCAATCTCCGCCCGGTTTACTGATCTGCGCCGCCTTCATTTTCATATTCATAAAATGCCTCCTTGTTTCATTGCTGGCGGCAACGTGTTCGACCGCGTCGAGCAGTTCCGCCCGCATGGCAAAATTGATCCGATTGCCCTCCGGATGATCGAGGTCACCCTGGCGACCGGCCCGCCGGGTGGCCGTGAAAACGGCGAGTCCCGCAGCTGTGGCCTGACGCGCATTCGTCCGCTGAGGTCAACGAGCGCCTCTTCCGGAGCGTTGATGCGCGAGAGGCGAACTGCTTTGGCTTCGGCCGCGTCCGCTCATTCTGCTACTACCCCTCGTAGCTTCAAGCTTCATCACCTCAGGAGCACGAACTCATGGACACGCATTACCATTCGTACTGGTTCACCTCAGGGGGTATGAAGTGAAAATATAGTCTCTTGCCTTTGCATGCGTATGGCACTGGTAACATACCTTTACGAATGAGCTGTCGCTCCCATAAGGGTTAAACGTATCAGACGCTGCATCATAAAGAAACTGGGCATATCCCCATCCCCTCGTCTCCGGGAATCTCTTGGAATCCTTCTTGATGAACGCAACCGATTTTAGGGTGTCCGGCACCATCACCGAATAGGGGGCACTCGATCTTTGCAATCATGGAGCCCTCGGGAAAAGGCTTGCCATTGCCAGGCACGGCACAACGAGTACTTCCAACAGCGTCATTGCAGACGTTACACGCTCTCGCTGGCCTGATCAGCCTCTCGCGAAGGCCCACGAACCGCCCTTGCTGCTCCTAGCCTTGCAACCATAGCCGGAGCTCGCCCGACCGCGTAATTCTCATCCAAGTCCGTCCCTGGCCTCGCCTGAGCGGCTTGCGGCCTTAGCCACGGCGCGTCAGGCAAGTGTCACCCGAACCGTTTACCAACCAATTTGACGTTCCGCTACGCCGACTGGGGGACTACTCCGACGGCGCCGTGATACGGCCTTCAAGTAGTCAACCCTATGGCGGTGCCATGTCAATGAGTGTAGGATGCGTGTTCCGAGGCTATGAGCCGCAGAATTCAAGTTTGGAAGGTTGGGCAGCAGAGCCGAGCAGGGTTGGAAGTTCCACTCTCCACTGATTGCGGCTCTCCGTTGGAGCTTCGGATGAAAGCGCCTCGGCCACCGATGTGTCGCCATGCCAGCGTTCGAGTTTGTCAAACACGGATTCTTCTTCCTTGCATGAGGGTGTCTATTTTGATGACTTGGATCTGTGGAGGAGTCCTTGAACGATAGGCTGGCGCTGTCCGATCCTCGACGCGACTTGGGCGAGCGTCTTCTTCGCTCGCGAGAAGCAAAGGGCCTGACGTGGTCCATAATGGCTCGACTTGCTTACTTAATCGTCGGCACGGTTCTCACTGTATATCTCGCCCAATCAAAGACCGAGCTCATCGGCACTCTCGCCTTACTGGCCGTTGGTGCTGCCCTCGCATCCTACTGCCTTTTCCTCTCCAGGCGGGAGGAACGATTGCGCTTCGTAGGATTGGCGGGAGTGGGCTACGACCTGCTTGCTCTGGCAGCCTTCCCCATCGCCTGGCACTACTCTGCCGGCGGCTCACAAATTGCCCCTGGCATGCTGATGAAAAACGAGCTGTTTGCTATTGCCATGATGTTGCTCATCATCAATAGCGTGGGCCTGAAGCCGCTCTATCCGGCCATCATGACATTGGGGGCCGTGAGCATTCACCTGGCTGTCCTCTGGGTCACGCTTAGCGACCCGCGGCTGGTTCTGACTCGCGATGCGCTTGAGCATTTCATGGGCCCGGCGGTCAATTCCGGCTTCTTTGTGGCCCGCATGTTGGCTCTCCTTCTGGCAGGCAGTTTCCTCGTCTTGTTAACTCGCGCAGCACGGCAAACGATTCACGATGTCGTCGAGCTAGAGGAATCACATCTTCGAATCCGGGAAGAACAAGCACGAATGATCTGGGAAGGCAAAATGACCGCCCTGTCGAGCCTGGTCGCCGGAATCGCGCACGAGATGAACACGCCCCTCGGGGCCCTCGAGACGAGCACCACCATCATTGAGCGCTGTACGGACCGCCTCGCCGAGAGCCTGGACCCAGGCTCAATTGATAGCCCTCACGACCGGGGGGCTTGGCAGAGTACATTAAAGCACTTGACGGACAGTGCCGGCCTCATGCGACAGGCTACGACACGCTTGGCCGGCCTCGTCGTCTCGGTCAAGGATTTCGCGCGCCTGGACGAGGCCGAGACGCAGCGGGCAGACCTCCGGGCTGGCATCGATACTGCCCTTTCGCTCATCCCCGATGCGACCAAGGGCGCGGTGGAGGTCATCAAAGACTATCGAAACGCGCCCCCCATCGACTGCCGACCCAAAGAACTGAATCAGGTTTTTATGACTTTGTTGATGAACGCCTTCGAAGCGATGAGCGGCTCCGGTTTCTTGAGGATCGAGCTGGATACGGCCGGCGAGGGGCTTCGCGTGGAGATATCCGACACCGGCAAGGGAATGAGTCAGCAACAAATGGATAACCTGTTTGAAATCGGTTTCCGTAAAGGAAAGGGGCGGGTCAGCCTGGGCCTGGGCTTGGCCACCGCCCGCGCGGTGGTTCAGCGGCATGGCGGCACGCTCAGCGTCCGAAGCGAGCTCGGAAAGGGGAGCCGATTCCTAGTCTCGCTTCCGATTCGCGGACACGAAGTTTAGTGGGCGATGAATCGAGGCACTTCCGCTCGGGCTGGACGAGTCTCTCTTCTTCAAAACGAGCGCAGCGACTAAATCGAAGACCTTACCACGTTGGCCGACAATCCGCCCCGGAAGGCTTTTTGCCCCCCACTTCTGCCACACGCATGAGCCAATGCGAACGCGGTTCGGCGCGCGGCTCAAAAACTTACACGCCCCTTGCTACAATAGACTAATGCGCCTACACGATTATGCACTCCGCCCCGCGCATCTCAAATGGCTCCTCGATTCTGACCCGGCCATCCGTTGGCAGGTCATGAGGGACCTCACCGGTGAAGCCCCCAACGCGATTGCAGCCGAGCGGTCTCGCGTCGCAACCGAAGGCTGGGGAGCCCAACTTCTCGCCCGCCAATCTCCTGCTGGCAACTGGGGCGGGCCGAAGGAGGACCGAGGCTTGCTTATTACCCTCTACTCTCTCGTCGTCTTGAAGGACCTTGGTCTCGACCCCGCCAGCAAGGAGGCTCGCAAAATGATCGACCGTGTCGATAAGCGGCTCGTGTTTAAGTGGCTCAACAACCGGCCTTTCTTTCACGGCGAGACGGAGCCCTGCATCAACGGCAGGATCCTCGGCCTCGGCGCGTATTTCAAGGAAGCGAACGACGCACTGGCCAATCAACTCCTGGGCGAGCAGCTCGAAGACGGCGGCTGGAATTGCGAAGCGCCCAAAAGCCACCGCTCTTCGTTCCATACCACCATCTGCGTGCTCGAAGGACTGCTCGAATACGAACGAGCAGGGCGCAAATCGGCAGCCGTCACTAAGGCCCGCAAGGGGGCCGAAAACTATCTGCTCGAGCGCCGCATGTTCCGCTCGCTTCGAACCGGCGAATTCATCGACAAACGCTGGCTCCGCTTCTCGTTCCCGCCGTTTTGGCACTACGACGTCTTGCGCGGACTCGATTATCTGCGGAATGCAGGAATCAAACCCGACAGCCGCGTCAGTGAGGCCATCGAAACCGTGATTAACCGCCGCCACCAGAACGGACGCTGGCCGCTCAACCTCCTTCATCGCGAACATATTCCATTGGAGATGGAGACCGGTGTCGGCAGGGCAAGCCGCTGGAACACACTGCGCGCTCTGCGAGTCCTGCGTTGGTACAACAACTCAACGTGGTAGTTGTGACTTGGGCCTGCTCGCGCTATGGCTTGGTTCAGAAAGTTGCCGCGAATTTGCCATTCGGTGCGGATCACGCGCAACACAGAAGTGTGTGGCGGCTCACTTCCTGGCAAAACCGTAGCCCGCTGACCCTTACTATCGTCCTCCCCACCTCCACGGCCTTTGCCCCGCAATCGCCCGCACGAATTCTTATACATACAAAGGGACAACCTCCTGCCGGCGAACACCCAGCGCAGCAGCCAGGTCGCTGAGTGACCTTTGAACCAGCCTAGATCATGCTTTCTAGCCGAACGTAGCTGGCTTCCATTCCGTGTTCCATGCCGGTAGCAAGCATGGCGGCACGTGTTTGGGCATCGGGCAGGGTCATGCGCAGCGTCATCAACGTGCCGGTGCCGTCCGGGTCGAACCTCGTTTCCACGTGATTGTCAGGCGTCGGGTCGGGCAAATGCATGCGCTCCACATGAACGATCCTGCTGTACGGCTCCAGTTCCAGATATTCGCCCGTCAGATGGAATCCGCCGCCTTTGCCGTCCGTCCATTCGAAGCGGATTTTCCCGCCTGGTCGCGCGTCGCTGATGCAGACGGGCATCGTCCAGCCGTCCGGGCCGAGCAACCATTTTTGGATAAGTTTCGGCTCTGTGTGTGCACGATACAGAGCCTCAGGGGGCGCAGCGAAGCGCCTGGTCACAACGACATGTCGGTCGCCTTCGGTCTTAAGCGTCATTTTACTCATGGCGTTTCCTCTCTTTCTCTGGTTTCATCGTTTCCAGGACGTCGTCTAGCCGGTCGTAGTTTCTCGCCAAAGCATCTCGCAGCATTGCAAGCCATTGGTCGATCGCTTCCACACCGGCCTTTGCCAACCGACAAGGGCGCTTCGTGCCTTCGACTCGACGGGTAATGAGCCCGGCGCCTTCGAGCACTTTCAGGTGACGCGAGATCGCGGGTTGCGTCATCTCGAAAGGCTCCGCCAGCCGCATCACTGTCGCTTCGCCTCGGCCCAGACGGACAAGGATCGCCCGACGTGTAGGGTCGGACAGGGCAGAGAAGGCGGCATCGAGGTTCGGCGTCTTGCGTGAAACCATATATAACTTATATGTTATATAATCTCACAGTTATTGTCAAGCGAAATCTGCAGCTTTCAATCGTCGCGTAGTCCTGAGGGCGCGCGACGTAAGGCATGATCTTCGAGCGTCCAGCGAACTCATCCGGGAGCCACGACCAAATCTGCCAAGTTTGCCTCGGCTACCCTGGCTCATTCTGTGAGAGCCGCGATGACAGGGCATCAGCTTAGATCGTTGAAATCCTAGATGCCGCCCGTAAGTCCGCCGAAGTCTATTTCCAATCACGATAAAAAGAACACTTAGTACAAAGGAGTCAAAAGAATGTGACCTCTTTTTTGCTGTTGGATAAATGGGTCGCGCTGGGGATCATTCCGCGGGCGCGCCGTTACCACACGATAAACGGCCTATCCGGAAACTGACACGTCAGCCGAAGTCAGCAGTTCTCAGTTTCCGTATAGCCGACTACACGACCACTGAGCCGGATCGGTAGATGCACGGCGTCACTGAGGATCTATCTCTCCCCCTAAACCGGTTGACTTCTACCTATGTTAGCCAGGGAGAAGGGCCCAATCGTCAAACATTCCGAAATCCTACGGAGATTGTCCGATTCCCCCTTGATTACCGAGGGCAGAGGCACTAAACTCGGTAACCGAGGGGTGAATCCATGAGCAAACCAGCCGCTCTCGTCCAGGGCACGCTGGACCTTCTTCTTCTCAAGATAGTCGCACTGGAGCCGTTGCACGCTTGGGCGATCAGCCAGCGCTTGAAACAGGTTTCCGGAGACATCCTCCAGGTCAGCGATGGGTCCCTTTACCCTGCACTCCACAAGCTCGAACAAGAAGGGTGGATCAAAGGCGAATGGAAGGTTACGGAAAATGGCCGACGTGCCAAGTTCTATTCGCTCACACGACCGGGCCGTCGGGCGCTGGAGCGCGAAACCGCAAACTGGGAACGGCTGGCGGGCGCGATTTCTCAGGTCGTTCGACTTAGCGAGGCATAAATCATGCTTGATTGGCGTTGGTTTCACCGGTTGACCCTCCGGCTCCGATCTCTATTCCAACGGGATCGCGTCGAGCGGGAGCTCGAAGAAGAGTTTCAATTTCACATCGACCAGCGGACAGAGCTGGAAATCGGTAGGGGTCTCTCCCCGGAGGAAGCACGTTGCGCCGCTCTCCGCGCGATGGTTGGAGCGGAGCAACGAAAGGAGGAGTGCCGGGATATGCGCCGCGTAAACTTTGTCGAGGATCTTGTACAAGACGTACGTTACACGATTCGATCATTAGTGAAGAGTCCAGGGTTCACGGGAGTTGTCGTCGCCACGCTGGCGCTCGGGATCGGAGCAAACACTGCCATTTTCACGATCGTGCATGGAGTGCTGCTGCGGCCCCTCGACTATCCAAAACCCGATCGGCTGATGTATCTGACCGCAGAATCTCCGGCCATTGGGGGCACCCGAAATGCGCTCTCTGCGCCAGAGTACACGGAGTTCCGCCAGATGAACCAGTCGTTCGCGGCGGTTGGCGCTTATTCGACCGGCGGCGCGGCGTACACAACCGGCGAGGTCAACCTCACGGCCGGGGATCGACCTCTGCGGGTGCGCTCGATCTCCGTCGATGCACATTTGCTCAAGGCGCTCAGGATTCAGCCGGAGCAGGGACGGTTCTTCAGTGACGAAGAAACCGCGCGTTGGACCGGGACGCTACCGCCACCGATCGCAATTCTCTCGCACCAATTGTGGCGAACAGCATTTGGAGGACGACCGCTCGTTGGACAAAAGGTGGAAATCGAGGGCCGCCCCCACGAAATCGTTGGCCTTATGCCACCCGGGGCCGACGTCATGGATAACCACACCCAGGTTTGGTTGCCCCTCTGGCTCCACCCGCATACGGCCCGGCAACGGGGGGCCCACGTCCTATACGTCGTTGCGCGACTGAAAGACGGCGTCACCTTCGAGGCGGCACAGACGGAGCTGAACGCACTCGCCGAAGACTGGGGCGAGCGTGTCGGCACGAAAGACCATGTCCCCACGAACCGTCCCCTGCGCGCAATAGACCACACCCTCCAATTGCGGGCGTTACAGGACGCGATCGTTGGGAGTTCCAGTCGGCCGATCTGGGTTCTGCAGGCCGCCGTGGGATTCGTGCTGCTCATCGTCTGCGCGAATCTTGCAAACTTGGTGATGGCTCGCGCCGGGTCACGCCGACGTGAGTTTGCAGTGCGCACTGCTCTCGGCGCCAGCCGCGGTCGGCTGCTCCGGCAGTCGGTAACCGAAGGTGCGGTGATGTCCGGAGCCGGTGGCATTCTGGGTCTGTGGCTAGCCAGCGCTGGCGTGCGGGCGCTGATCCGTGCTTACCCGACTAGCATCCCACGGACGAGTGAGCTTACGATCGATTGGCCCGTTCTGCTGGTTGCGCTCGGCCTCTCGACTGGGACGGCCCTGCTTTTCGGATTCGTGTCGCTCGGGCGCGGGAGAACGAGTCGCATGGTGACTGCACTCAAGGAGGGCGCAAGGGGTGCCAGCGGCGCCTGGCGTCATTACGGCCGTCGTGGACTTGTGATCGCCCAAGTCGCTTTCGCGGTGATGCTGGTTATCGGAGCGGGTTTGCTAGTTCAGACAGTCTACAACCTCACGAGGATCGATGCAGGATTTGACCGGTCGCGGCTGGTGACGTTCTCGATGACATTGCCAATGGCGAATTCAGATCCCGACACACGCGCGCAGGCATATCAGCGCGTCCTCGACAGGCTTCGCTCCGTACCGGGCGTGCTGGGAACGGTTGCCATGTCGGGTCTGCCGCCGAATCGAACTCCAGATGCGATCGCTACTCCTCTCGAGAACTACACCTCCGACGATGGAAGGCCCTTTGAAATCATCGACTACTACCAATTCGTCATGGGAGACTATTTCGGGACGATGGGCATCCCGATCGTCGCCGGCCGCGGCTTCGAGCGGACCGACAACGCGTCGCAAGGCAAGGTGGCCATCATCAATGAGACTTTGGCGAAAAGGATCTGGAAGGGGCGGAACCCGATTGGCCAGCGTCTGCGGCCTCCGGGTGGTTCGTTTGGCGCTACCGATGATGTCTGGCATACGGTGATCGGAGTAGCCAAGGACGTCAGGCAGCGCGGGGTGGAGCGCTCGGCAGGAACTGAACTTTACGTATCCCTTGACCAGCACGGCGTCTCTCCGCCGAGTATGAATGTGGTGATGCGGACGACGCTGCCACCGGCCGCGCTGTCAGGGACGATCGAGCGAGTGGTTCAGGAAGTGGACGCCGCGGTTCCCGTCGTGCGGCTTCGCGACATGGATTCGGTGTTCGCCGAATCGATTCGCCGGCCGAGACTCCTGGCGCAGCTATTGGGCGCTTTTGCCGGACTGGCGCTGCTACTGGCAGCCCTCGGCACTTACGGTGTGCTCTCCTACATGGTTACGGAGCGCCGGCGCGAGATCGGCATTCGGGTCGCCCTCGGTGCAGCTCGCTCCCACGTGCTCACACAGATCATGAAGCAAGGGCTTCAAGTCACGGCGTTGGGTGTCACCATTGGCCTTGCAGGCGCGTTTGCCGTAAATCGGCTGATTGCGTCCCTGCTGTTTGGTGTGCAGCCGACAGATACCGTGACGATCGCCTTTGTGATCGCGACGATTACGGCCGTGGCGGTGGTCGCCAGTTGGCTGCCGGCGTGGCGCGCATCGCGGCTAGACCCGAACGTCGTGCTCAGAGATGAGTAACAGCTGAGACGCTCTCTTACGCGATACTGCTATTTTCCTGAGTGGATCGCCGCTACACGGAAGTTGAGGCCTGTGAAACGGCGTTCTCGGAATGTAAGAGAGC
>CAVVYL010000038.1:0-64276 GCA_963752385.1 uncultured Acidimicrobiia bacterium
GCCCTTGAATCAAAGCTAACGCAGTGCACATCAGTTGGTATCACCGAGTCACTGGAAGGCTCACTTCTCGATCGAACGCCATGGCAATTTCTGTCCCGGAAGCGACCTGAACATCATTTCCCTTGGTCATCAGTGCGCCCAGCGTTCCAACCCCGGCACCCACCGCCGCACCAATCCCAGCTCCCTTTCCACCACCAGCCACTGCGCCGACGAGCGCCCCGGCTCCAGCACCGCCTCCAATGAAAGCCACGTTACGCTTGGTAGTGGACTTACCTGCGACCTCGCCTTCCTGTCCCACCGCCTGCTTCTCACCTTTTTCATCCTCTAGGCTCGCGAGCGATCCGTGGATTTCAATCTTCTCTTTGGTGGGGAGTTCTAGTTCGTAAAACGCTACTGCAACACTTCCGTTTTGCCTTCGCTCCGCTCGCAGCACTTCCGTAACACGCCCATGAACCGTGCTCCCTTCGGGGATGACCACGGTGTTGTCCACCACAACAGGAGCGCTGACGCGGGCAGTGAACGTATCACCCTTCTGTGCTGTGCGGGAACTCAATCCCTGGTTGAGTTGCAGTTGAACAACAGTATCTGTCGGCACGGCAATATGCTCGGTTTCGCTGGAGGGGTAGGCTGCGCCTGGTCCCTATTCCTCAAGGAGAAGGCAGGTGCGGGTGCACCAGAATCCGTTACAGCTGAACCGAACCAGCGTCTGAGGGCTACGGTTTCGCCGGTTGTCAGACGAAAATTAAGCCGGGATCTTTCCCCCGATCGATCATGAACGGGACGGCGCAATTGCAGACCTGCAGTCCTATCCTGAATGGTGAGGTCTTCGATTTCGGTTCTCGCTACGACGAAGGACTGATCTGGTCTTTCTTCGTCAATGAACACCAGATGATCGCCAGCCATGACGATCTTGCCAGAGACGGTTCCGAAGGGGATAGCGAGTTCAGCTTTTTGCACCTGGGCAGGGGTTTGAGCGACAAGTAGGCTTGCGCTGCAGACCCAAATTGCCAGGCTCCAGACAATGGTCTTCTTCATGATGTTGATTCTCCTTGCAAGGTTTCAGCGCACAACGCGAGTTTCTTAAATCTTCCTTATCGATCATCGTGCGCCAACTTTGACCAGTAGGTCACGGCACGTTGCTTTCCATCGTCCCCATGCGGTTGGTGAAGTCCTAAGCGATCTGTCGTCAATCAGTTGAGCTCCAGGCGATTCTTTTGTTGGGTGAGAGGTTTCGACTATCCGGAAAGAAATCTCCCTGAAGGGCAGACATGTGCGTTAAAGAGGAACTGGCCAGCCCTAGCTTCCCTACGATAACAATCCAGGCTCCTTTTCCTCGCGTGGGACGTTGGGTAAATCAGGCAATGTTTCTACTGGCAAAAACTGGCACGTTATACTAAAAGACAGCAAACAGGACTCGTCTTGCAGTCCAGTCCTCTATCCACAGACCACTTTGAGCATTCTTTATCTGCTCTCCAAAAAAGAAATCGTGAGCGAGGATTTCAATCGCCGGGTCATTGAAGCGGTTCCTTGCGGGATCGTCCAAGTAACGCGCGACGGTGGCATCGTCGAGGCTAACTCTGTGGCTCAAGGTGTACTCGGACTGACGTTCGACCAGCTCTCTCGGCGCTATGTTGAGGGTCAGGGGTCCGAGACGTTCTGGGAGGATGGAAGGGTCTTTGCAGAACAGGATCACCCGGTATACAGATGCCTGGCCACCCACCAACCCCAACCTGCCACCACCATCGGTGTGCGCCGAGCAGACGGGCGGATAGCATGGGGAATTTTCACCGCCATCCCTATCTCGGATTCTGAAACAGGTCAGATGACCGGTGCTCTAGTCACCTTTCTGGACATTACTGAACGCAAGCATCTTGAAGAGCAACTCCGTCAATCCCCAGAAGATGGAGGCAGTCGGTAGGTTGGCAGGTGGCATTGCTCACGACTTGGCTCACTCCGGCCAAGATCTACCGAGCATCAGCCTCTGGTAAAGGACCAGGGAGGAACTGAGAATGCCGACGCCGGCTGAACACGAGCTCACCCAAGGAACCGATCACGTCTACCACGAGATACGATCACTCCTTGCTGGACTAGAACTCCCAGGGATCATCAAAAACCTCGTGCCAAACGAGTGTATGAAGGAACAGAGTCTCTCGTTCTCGAAGCACGGCTCCTCCACGCCAGGAATTTGATCGCGTTCTTTGCCGAACACCACCATAAAGACAATCTGATAGCACTCGATTACGGATTCCCGTACCAGCCTTTATCGATAAAAAAGGACGAGGTCGACCGGCTGCACAAGGAACTCGCTCACCTCAGCAGAAAACGCGGCCCACGCACCGAGGAAACGAAGGAGTGGCATTATGACGACCTCGAAGGGCCACTCCTGACACGATGCGAACAGTTCGTCGAACACCTCATCAAGAACCAGCCAACATTCGGAGCAGAGCACCCCGTCACTGACTGGCAACAACTCCTCAATGAGCTGCGCATGCTCATTCCACAACCAGTCACCCTAACCTCGTCGCCACCAGTCTTGACGATCTATCGCGCGATATCGGGGAGTTGGTCTGAGTGAAATGTAGAGGATAGGAGGCGATCCGCCCTCTCCGTAGTCCAGCGGCTGGCGCATCACTTCGAACACGCTGCGCACTTCGACAGTGCATCATCTACTGAGGTAAATCAGAACGCCCGCCCGGCCGAAGCCGGGCGGGCTGTGTTTGGCTGCTGAGTTACTCTGGCTCTTGCTGCTTCTGGAAGATGAAGGTGTGAGCCTGATCGGCGACTTTGGCCAGAACTGGAAGGTCATCGCGGCCGAAGCTTTCGGTCTGCTTCCAGTCGCTTCCGTCCTTGTAGAGCCGGCCGACCGTGACGTTGTAGCGGATGCCGTTGTCGGTTTCGTTCTGCCAGATGGCAGCTTTGATCCGGCCCATGCGGATCTCGTGGATCGGCTTTCGATTGGTGGCTGCTTCAGCCTTGGGTTCCTGGGTCTTTGGGGTTGCGGGTTTGGTGTTGTTGGCCATTTGAGTTTCTCCTTTTAAGTGAAGAGGATCTTGTTCCTGCACCTCAAGCCGAGGAACAAGTCAGCGGAACGAGGGAAACGACGCCGGCTTGAGCCGTGGTGAGACGAAGGACTGCAAAAGGCAATAGGAATGACAGGAGTCACTCGCCTGGCGTGAGTTTTGCTGCTGGACGAGTTGAACAGGCGAGAGCAGGCGGCAACTGGCTCAACAAGCCTCGCCCTCGTGACCCATGAACCGACCGTGAAGCAGCCAATCGAATCCCACGGTGACCAAGGGGCACCTTCGCAAAATAGACCAGACCACAAACGGTTGTCGGCTTCACTACGACGATCATGAGACCGAGACCCAGATTGAGCCAAGACAACTTTTCAGGAACAAGGACGTAGCCTCGTTCGCAGTGGGGTCAAAGGCCCTCTCATCCCCCACTCACGCCTGTTTCGCAACCCCAATCAGGCCTGCCTCAGGCACGAATCCCACCTCGTAACTTTCTGTCGGCCCTAGCGTCTAAACTAGGGAACATCAAACGGAGATTTACGTATTCGAGAAAAGCAGCGTCACTCTGAAGACACAGGGTTCATTCAACCAGCTGATAGAGCAGGAACTCCTCAGAACCGGCCAGAAGGGGAAGGCCTTTTTTCTGAATGTGCATCCACTGGAGGTAAGATGACAATCGACTGGCTTCGCTGGTCTCTGCTCAGCCAGGGCGTCCTGTTTGCCTACTATCAACTCATCGAGTGGGTTGATCTATTTCCTTGGAACGACATTCGAAATGGCAATGGTCAAGTGACCGTAGATCTCATTGTTGCCGTTGTAATGGTCGTGCTAGTACTAATCACCACTAGCAGGGTGTGGTGGTTAATGGGAATTCCGCCTCGTCCTTTACGGCTATTGGATATGGCTGCAGATTCAGAGCTGGTGGCTGCCATACCTACAAGGTGCTTCTCCTATTTGGAAGCGGGTCTATGGACGCTTCTTCGGCCAAACAGTCAAATTCCTTCCTACGGTCGGTGACCATTTGGCGCCAGACGCCTGTCATTTTGTGTTGCAAATGCTTATCTGTGCAGCCTTCGTGACGACGCTTTACGCAGGGCTCCAGCTTCGGCGGAAGCTGCTATTGCAGAGGTCAGCCGGAGCCAAGTGATTGTTGACAACAAGAATCGACGCGTGTGGCTCTGAGGGCCAGCTCTGATCTGCCTCAGCGGTCCACCGGGCTTCTCGGCTCCTCTACAGAACCCGCCGCCTGGATTTCTGCCAATGCCTTCTCGACCGTGCGCCTGGCATAGCCTTCCGGCTTCCACTTGTCGGGCCGGTATTCCGCAATCGCCTGGATCACTTCTTCTGGGTCCACTCCCAGCGCCAACTTCCGCTTGGCGTAGGCCCAGTCTCTCTCGGACTGCGTAATGTCCTTCTTCCCGCCAGCACCAGTGGACGTGGCCTTAATCGTGCCTGTTCGCGAGATACCGTCGGAGTTGAATTCCGGAACATTCATCCGGAAGTGTTCGGGCCTGTAAACTTCGTCAGACAGTCTTTGAGCTGTGACTTGGTGGGGTTCTGCGTACTTCTTGTTGTAGAACCCTGGAATCCGCAGAACTCTGGCCGAGTCCACGACAGCTTGGTCAGCTCCGAACTCGGCGGCCATGACTCGCTGCAAGCTCTCTGCCTGGCCGATGCTGAAATCTTGAACCTTCCAAACCGTCTGATATTTCCCTGGCGAGGTGTTGAGAACGTAGTTCGGCTTGGGGATTCTGGGGTCATTCAGAACCTTGTCCAATACCGCTTGGCCGTCATTATCGATGTCCAGGTAGACGTGGCGAATGGTGTGGATGTCGGCTCGGGTCCTTCCGGTAGCTTCCGGCCTCAGGCTATTGACGGAGACATAGACGTTGCCACCGCGGACGTTATGAAATCTCAGCCACTTCTGAAAGTCAGGCGAAGCGATGTTCCTGGCCGTATCAATCCGCTGAATGACCTGGTCTTTGTCCTGGTTCTTGATGACGACGGCCAGGCGGTCATCCGGGTCGTAGTTTTGTTTGATGTAGTCCCAGGAGGTGATTGTGGCTGGCATGGTTCGTTACCTCTCAAGCCCCTCACCCTCCCCTCTCCCCGCTTCGGGGAGAGGGCGGGAATCTGGTGGGGAACTCAACCCAGGGTTGTGCTTCGGGACTGTTGTCCCTTCGCTTCACCCTGGGCTACCGTCTGTCGCCCTCACAGGGCTCTCTAAGGCTTGGCTCTTCTGATAGAGGGGCACCAGTTCATACTTGTCAGCCTCCACGTCGTAGCCGCGGACTTCCAGAAGCTGTGAGACGTAACGGTGTCCGTTCTTGCGCTCGATGTGCAGCAGCAGGTTGATGGAGTCTGCAAAATTGACTTTGATGGCTTTGTAGGGAAGATCGATATTCGACTGGAGCACACAGCTAACGAACCGCGAAATGGCGTGGTAGGCGGAATTGGCGTGGATGGTGGAGAGAGTGCCGGAATGGCCTGTGTTCAGGACCTGAAGGAAATCGAATGCCTCGCCGCCTCGGATTTCACCGACGATGATCCGGTCGGGCCGATGGCGAAGCGTAGCCCTGAGCAGGTCACGAATTGTGACCGCCGGCGTGTTCGCTTGTTCACGCCGAGCTTCGAAACGGACCAGGTTGCTCCTATGGATGATTATTTCGGCGGTCTCCTCAATGACGACGATTCTTTCCTCGTCGGAAATGAAGTCCGCCAAAATGTTCAGCAAGGTGGTCTTGCCGGTTCCGGTGCCGCCGCTGATCAGGATGTTCTGTCGGTCCTCAACTTTCTGGCGAAGCAGCCGTGCCAAGTCCTGGTCGAGTGATTCCAGAGCGATGAGATCTTCGATGGTGAAGTGCCTTGCTGAGAATTTTCGGATGCTGAGGGTAATGCCGTGCAAGCTGCAAGGCGGAATGACGGCGGCAACACGGCTACCGTCAGGCAGACGTGCGTCCAGGATTGGCTTCGTTTCAGAGATGTCGTCTCCTAACAATCGGGCGATGTTTCTCAAAGCCACATGAAGGGACTTCTCGTTGAGCTGGATACGCGGGAACGGATTCAATCTTTCCCAGCCGCTCGATAAAGACCCGCGACGAACGCGTTGACCATGATTTCGCTGATCTCGTCGTCACGGATCAGGTGCTCAATGGGCCGGAGGAATGGAAGAATGAGATCAAAGCTCATCAGATGTCACCGTCCGCCAGTTGCTGGAAATACGACTTGTTTGGGTCGCGGTGGTAAGGCTTGAGATAGCAGTAAGCAGGAGGATGCGGATTGACCCCGTCATAGGCAATCGTGATCGATTGCTGGTTTTTCAATTGGGCGAAGATGTTCTGGTCGAAGATGTAGTCGCGCTGGACGTTGAAGCTCTTCGATGTGGAGAGCGTGGCCTTGTCGGAGAGGGTCTTTCCGAACAGGAAGCTGACCTTGGCGTCCTGAGAGCTTTCGGTCATGCTGTAATTGACCTTGAGCTTGTCCTCTTTGCCGCAAAGTTCGCTGGCGAACCTGGTGCTGAAGTCATCGGAGAGCGCCAGAAATATCTTGGTGCGGAACGTCTGGAGCAGCGTTCTCCAGGTCTCACCCGATAACGTGCTTTTGAGACTGGAGACGCTCTGGGTTGCGACAATAGGAATGAGCTTCGCCTGACGGGAGAGGCTGAAGGCTTTTTCGTCTCCGCTCGGGTCGCTCTCCCCGGTTGTGGCGAACAGGTGGTACTCATCGCAGATAAAGAAGATCTGGCGATAGTGCTTGTCGGGCTGAACTGCCATCAACGGAATGCGGTTCAAGACCGCTCTCTGAAAATCCATCTTCAGAAAGGCGCCCAGCGCTCGGGCCAGACCAGGGTTGAATGAGGTAGGAAAGTTCAAGGCACAGACTTTGCCGCGCTCAATCAACCAGGAGAAGCCCGGCAACGGTCTGCCGTAGCGGTAGTCCTGGTTTAGCTCCGGGTCATAGCATTGTTTGGGCGGGCAGAACGTCCGTTTGACCTTAGGATTGTCGTCGAACAAAGACAGGAAGACCGAGATCCCCTCGACGACGCTGCTGCGGAGCTTCTGATCGATGGCGCACCAGTCGTCGTAAAACCAGCGCTTGACGGCCTCGAACTGCTCCCTTTTGATGAGGTCTGACCCGATCACCGAACACTCTGAGAGTGGGCCGGTGTAACGGATGCGTTCTCCGGTCAAATACTCTGTGGCTTTCGGTGTAGTGGGTATCCGGTATTGTTTCAAGCCAGAGTCATAGGCCGGTTCGAACTTGGCTAGCTCGTCGTCATGGTCAAATACGACCGGTTCAACCAGGTAGTAGCTTCGGACCTCAAATACCTTCTCCCCCTGCTTGATCTTCGCCTCCAGGCGTTCCCGACTGATGGCACACTCGTAGACATCGAACAAGGTGACGTAGTCGTAGAGTATCTTGTGGAGAAGAATGATGAACTTGACCAGATTGGTGTACGCCAGCTGCCAGAAGGGTTCCTTCCCGCGGCCGAAGAGGTTGGTGAGCAGTGAGGCCACGGCATAGGCAAGCGCGTACGCGTCGAGATCGTTCTGAAACGGGTTGTAACAGTAAGTCGAGTCCAGGCTGATTTCAACGTAGTCGCCTTCCCGGTCAAGCTCTTTGAGGATGGAGCGGACCTGGTGGCAGAAATCTCCTTTGACCTCGAGGACCAGGCCACCGATTCGCTTAGCAGGATCGCCAGCCTTGTAGGCCAGCAGCTGCCGGGTGAAGGGATACATGCAGCCGCTGGTCTTGCCGCTGCCCATGGCACCGAAGATGGCTATGCCGGTAAACAGACCTCGTTCTGGAAGAATGAGCCAGTGAGGGTTTTCAGCCGACACGGGCTTAGTGGGATGGTGGACCTCGCCGACAACTAGGAAGAGTTCTTCTCGTCGCCGAGGGTCTGGATAAGGCGGCAAGTGTTGGCCTTGCTCTTACGATGCCGGGAGCTGTAGACAAAGAGGTATAAGAAAGAGGTGAGCAGCGAATAGGCGAAAAAAGGCGTGGTGAACAGAAACGAGACATAGGAGTATTTCAAGAAATAGAAAGCCGGAAGGTCCTTCACCCTGATCAGATTCAGAAAGACGTTGAACTCCGGAAACGGGAATCTGAAATAGAGTGCCAAGCCGGTGGCGGAAGCCGCCAGGAAAGAGAGAAAGATTCGAACCTCCAGGATTTTCATGACGCTGGATCAACTTGCAATGGTAAATGGCTGACCGGTAGTGGGTCAGTTTGGAAACTGTTCAATACTGTTCGCCTCTGTCTTCTCGCTTCGGTTGGCAAGATAGGTTTGAAACGCAGAGTCACTCTGAAAAAGGAAATTGAGAGCTTCCCTGATGACGTAGCTCTGCTCGGAATCGATGAATTCGCAGTAGGCCTTCAGGCGGATGAGCGTCGGGCCATCGATCTTGAAAGTGCAGGTCTCAAACGCGACCTTCGCCTGTGGCTTGATCTTAGGTCCACTAAGCTTGAGGGGCATTGATCTCTCCTTCGCTGTGTTCCGGTATTACCGTGGTAATACCGGATCGATGGATTCAATGGTTGGATCTGGGCCAAGGAACGGGCGGTGGCGACCCTGGAGAGAGGCGAAGCCACGCGCAACCCAGTAAGGCGCTTGGGGACGGATTTACCGTCCCAAAAGCGGGGTCGCCACCGCCCGTTCCTTGGCCCCCCGAATGGCCCGCAAGCTCCGCACTGCCGTAGGCTATCTCTGTTCGTCGTGGGAACTTGACGCCTACGGCTGGGTGACATGCAGCGCGGCGAGAAGGGTGACAATTGAAAGTCGTCCTGTTGTCACCCGTTCCATCAGTCCAGATCACCAAAAACACTGTAGTTCTCTCCGATCTTGTAGGCTGAAAACGAGCCCACCGGAACCTTCTCACCATCGTTTGAAGTCTCCACTGAACGACTCCGATCACCGTTCTTCCACTCGCAATAGAGCTCTTCGTACTGGCTCCCGACGTACCTTTTCTTCGCCTGGTTCAGGAAGAGAAGCTCAGTCGCCCCTACCCTTTCGTACTCTTTTGCCTCCCAGCTTTGGCGCAAGTGAAAATACTTCAGCAAGTCCAAATCTTTCGCACCGACCTTGCACCCGGCCCTCACGAAGGAATGAAAGATGTCCTGCGCCTGCTTCCATTTGTTCGACGCGTAGTAAATGTAGACCATCCGAATCTCCTCCAATCGGCTGAGAAGCGTTCCGTACAGGCGCAAGTGATTCAGAAAATCAACGATGCTCGTATACGGTCCAGGGTCCACATACGTGAAATGGACCACAGCGGCGGGAGAGAGATCCGAAAGAAAGAGTGGGAATTTGTCGACGAAGTAGCGGACCGTTTCAGTCTCGGAATTGGGAGTCTTGTAGGCTTTGGCCGGTAGGTCAGTGATCGGGATGTTCAGGACTTGTGTGAACAGATGGAGCTTCTCCTCCTCGGTCGGGAAGTACAACTGGTTGGGATTTTCGAGGACGTAGTCGAGAGCCAGAAGCTTGGATTTGACGTAATCGATCTTGTGGGACCGCCGATGGCGAAGGTCTGGATGACCAAGGCAGCGGTAGATTGCCTTGGAAGTGAGGTGGTAAGCCGTGGCATTTTTGTTCAGCGGGTAAGTTTGACAGTGCTTGTTGGAACGAAGTTTCTTTAGGAAAGAGGTAGCACGTTTCCCACTTTTGACCTCGGCAAAGTGCATGAAATGCCTTCGAAAGAAAACGCCGGAATGCAAGGCCACAAGCCGCAGAAACCGAGCTTCGAGTTCGTTATACCCGAACGCTTTCAATCCCTGAATGGTCGGAGTTTCGTCGTTCATGAGAGCTACGGCTGAATCGATGCAGGGTTCCGGCCTGGTACCGGTTCCACAGATGATGGTATTCATGGAAACTCCCTTGCGACTAAAGACTGAGAATCTCGCTCATGATCTGGTGCTGATCGAGAACCCGATGCAGCCGAGCCGCCTGGTCGTGAGGGGCATAGAGGGCAAACCCGGCCTGGGCCTTGGCAGAGATGTCCCCTTGCCGGTAAGTCTCGGTGAGATACTCCAGATCGACACGAGATTCGTTGCCATCACGGTCCTCGTACTCGACGCGGACGTCGGGCACCACAAAAGCGCCGTTGACCAGCGGCACGGCGTGCTTCTGACTCAGTTCCTCTTTGATTCGGGCTTGCTCTGAAGAATCAAGGTGCTTTTGCCGTTGGAGCTCGCGGTTAATGTTCCTTTTGAGCTCGTAGTCCAGAATGACGCGCTTGATCCTCCCGCCGGAGTCTTCAATCTCCCGGCCCTTGGCCTGGTACATTTCATAAAGTGCCGTGTCGTGCCGGAGCTCCCGAACCTTCTTGATGCCGGAATAGAACTCCTGCGGGCTGCTTTTGAAGACCTGGCGCATGAACTTCTGCCCATCGCGGGTGAGTGTGACCACTCGGATGGGTTTCGGATAACGCGAGGATTTTCGCTGGACTAGCCCATGCTTCTGAAGATTGGCTAGCTCGCGGAACATCCTGTCGCGGTCTCCGGAGTAGAGGTACTTTTCGAGGTCGTCCAATGAAATCGCCCGGAACTTGCCGGCCTCTGCCATCGTGTAGAGCTCGGATTGCCTAAGCTGGTAACGGTGTCGATCCGACCGGTAAAGAACCCGTTCTTGAGAGTACGAGTCGAGTTCTGGATAGCGAATCGACGGAGAAAACGACTCCCGCTCATCTGAAGTTGGGTGCTCCCTCGGGCTTCGGACCTGGTCCTGATCGTCGGATTGGGTTCGCGAGTAGTGGGTGCGTTCATTGGGAAACCTGGGCATGACAACACGTTCGTTTAAGCCTTGCGGTCAAGCTCAGTAATGAGCTCGACGTCATCGGAGTCGAGCTGCTTTTCGAGGTGCTTGAGCTTCTTGCCGGTGTCTTTGAAGAAGAACTTGCGGTACACCATGAACAGGATTCCGAAGAGGTTGAAGAACAGAAGCGCGCTGTAGGCAATGATCACACCCTGATGGGCAGCCAGGATCTGATCTCGATAACGCGCCAGGAAACGCAGCCTGTCGAGCAAGGCGAAGCCGATGGCCAGAAAGAGAGCGAGAGTGACAATGGTGACATTCGCAATCATGGACTTGGATCAAGCGGCAGGCCGGCCAGGATCTACGACTGCGCTCGGCGCCGGTCCAAGTGCCCGTTGGGTTCGATCAATGGTCTTGTCCAGCTCGCACCAGATACTCATGAACGGTTCACCGTCCAATGCTCCCACCTCGAACAGAGCTCCAATCAGCCTCTCGGCTGACTTGGCGGCTGACAATAAGTCTCGAAGCAATACGGTTTGCTGTGGCTGCGTAATAGTGCTCATGATGATCTCTCCTTCTATTGGAAGGCTCTATCGTCACGGAAATAGGTGATGGTCAGTCCAAGAGGATTGACGGGAATCAGATCGTTTTCGACCTTCTGTTTGAAATTGAAAACAAATGAGACGGTGGAAAACTCCCGCTTGAGTTCACTGCGGTCCACGCGGGAAATGTAAACCTTCTGCATGTCCACCTTGGCTTTGTAAGGCGGGTTCTGCATCTCTTCGAGGACCACGTTTTTGATGTCGATGTCGATCTCGGCCAGGTTGGGATCGGAGAGGTAGTTGTCCAGCACTTTACTCTTTCGAAAGCCATCGATCAGCGTGTTGGCCAACATTCCGTCGATGAAAAAGAGGGATTGAGAGAAGTTGTCCTTCAGAGTGGCCCGATTCCGGGCGTAATGCAGCTTGCAGAACTGGGAGAGGAAATACTTCATCTCGACATCCTGGGGCTTGTACGTCAAGTCCTGATAGGCGACAGCCTGGGCCCGGCCAATCTCGTCGATGCGGATCACCAGCGGCTTGAAGTTGCGGACGGTTTGATGAGTCTTGAAGTTGAGGACCAGCAGTCCCAAAGCGATGAAAGAGACGGCAGCCAGGGCAATCTTCAGGTACGTGTTCGTTACCAGAGCGTTGCCAAACTGGGCAAAGAAGAGCTGCTTCGCTTCGTTGAAGTCTTTGGTTTGGGACATCGAAAGAGTTACCTCCGACCGATCACGATAGGCGAAGTCGCCTGGCCTGCCGCTCCACTGAAGATGCTGTTGACGATGGAAGGAATCTTGGCAATGGACCACATCGCGGCAAAGAACACGATGAGCATGGCCGGGAAATTGGAAACGACCTGTTCGGCCGAGAGATTTCCCCACACGTCAAACTTCGGGCTGGTGACCATTCTTGAGAAGACGTAGATGAAAGCGTTGGCCACTACGGGATAAAAGCTGTACTGAAGGAGAGATTTGAACCAGCCCCAAAACAGCCACTCCATCTGAGGGACGATGAAGAATGGAATGAACACCGGACCGAGCAAAACGCAGATTCCCTGGGCGACGAATCCGAGTGCAATGACGTAAAAAGTAACAATGGCCAAGCCTGTGATGGCGAGATAGACCACGAGGTACACGAGAGCGTAGAAGACGTCCAGCGGGCCGGGCTTTTCCATTGTGTCGAGAATGTGAAAGGCAAATTCTTTGTCGAGATCGATCTTGATCTGGTTTGCCAGTTCGTAGCCCTGGTCAGTGATCAACCTGTAGAAGTTGTCGTACTCGAAGATCATGAAGTAATTGAAGCTGATCATCAGGATGAGACTCGCGAACTTGGCGAAGTGGAATCCTTCGCCGTCGTCCGCGGAGCTGAGCGCTGCCTTAAGCCCAAACCAAACGATCATGATGGTGGCGAAGGCCCGAAAGAGGTTCTTGCCCAGAGCCATGAAAAGACCGCTGTACTCGCCAAGAAAGGTTTTGAGTGCCTCCATGAAGTCTGGAAATGGCATGGGAATCCTCTTTGAGTGGGCCTGCCTTTGAGGAGCTGACGCGCCCACCCCGAAGCTTCGAGCTGCTATTAGAACGAGGTGTAGTCTGAAATTCTGATGGACTTATAGGCCTCGGTGGCGCCCGTGGAAGCCCATTCCCAGTCCTTCTTGAAGTTGTTCTTCAGATAGATGTCGCGGTTGATTTCGTCGGCGTAACGTTCTCGTTGTTCCTTAAGGAGAACGGCCTGGCTGTTGGCAATGACTGCGAGGAGTTTGTTCGCATCATGCTGGCCGGCGAGAGAATAGGCGGAGGCAACGTTAATGCGGTTGAGCAGGGCGGCATGGGTATTCATGTCCGGATCGTCGGACAAGGCTGCAGACGTGAGTGCGGCGACTCTGGGTTCGGAGCCGGCGATGGCGCCCGCGACACTGCCAACGGTTGCGAATGCTTGCTGTGAGGCGGCATCTGCAATGGTGACCGTGGAGGCGTTTGCCTTGATTCTGTCTTTGGTGAGCGCGTTCATCGAGGCAATAGACCTCGGCGGCATAGGAATTCAGTGGGTTGGTGCTGTTG
The DNA here is from genome assembly GCA_963752385.1 of uncultured Acidimicrobiia bacterium. Taxonomy (GTDB): domain Bacteria; phylum Acidobacteriota; class Terriglobia; order Versatilivoradales; family Versatilivoraceae; genus CAVVYL01. The sequence goes on from CAVVYL010000038.1 coordinate 13,367, forward strand.
CCGTAACTTTTGCCAAGTTCAGGACTGAGCGAACCTCCCATTGCCATCTGGATTCCGGATGTCACACCGAAGAGATCCTTAGAACCTCCCGGCCCTTGCCACCCGCCCAACGCCAGAGCATAGGCGTCCAGACCCGTCAGATATTGAGACATCTTCTTGGCCAGGTCGTAGGTCTCTTTGATCTTGTCGTAGGTCTCCTTCAGCTTGATGTAGCTGTCGACGGCGGTCTTGATTTGTTCAACCTGGTTGAGCAACTGCTGCACCCAGTTGGTGGACTGCATCGCCGTCTGAACCGCGATGGTCGCTTCGACGGTCGGGTCGTAAACAATGTCGAAAATCCCGAGGATGGCATAGCTGGGTTGGACTGTGAGCACCAGAACCAAGAGGGATACGAGGGTGACGGTCGTGGCCTTTCTCTTCATTGGGGTTCTCCTTGCTGTTTCAGGGTTGCCGTTTCGGTTCGTTTGGGGATTCTTGGACCTTGGAGTCCTTCTTCGAGTCTTCAGCGGATTTGGGTGACTTCTTGTCTTCCTTTTTCTGGTCGGCCATGTCGCTGATCTTCATGCTCCGATAAGCTTCGGTGGCCTCCTTCATTTCCTTCTTGTGTTCTGCCTGGGCCTTCGTTTTCTCTTCCTCAGTCCTGCGATCGGTGCTGACACGCGCATCGTGGCAGGCCAGGGTTAGGCATGCGATCAGCACAAGGGTTGTCAGGGTTCTCATTTTCCTTCCTCCTTTGGAATGAATGCCCGGTCGACCGCCAGGTCACTGGGCATTTTATGGTTCACATAATCGGGCACCAAAAGGTCATTCGTAAGATACACCTTGACGCGGTGCCCTTCCAAGATTGTGGCGGTAGGAAGGATGTTGATGTAGCGGTCGAGGATTCTTTCCGAGGACCGCGAAAGACTTTCGGCGACGCCTGCTCTATACAAATCGGCGCCAGAGGCTCCCGGTCCGTAGTAGGTGACGCCTCGATTGGAGAAGCCGGAAATGAGGCCTAAGGCGACGGAAAGGCCAAAGATCCGCAGGTAGTGGTTGTTCACCTTATCCCGCAGTGCAGTCTCACCGATCTGGTTCAGGCCTTTGAATTGATCGAGACTTAGTGAGAAACCATCCGGCATGATCAATCGGTGAAACGCTACAGCAACCCGCTGCTGGCCCAGCGTGCCTAGTTTCTGTGCTTCGCCGAGGACCTTGCTTCCCTCCGGAATGAGAATGCGTTGCCGATCATGGGAATAGACAGGAGAGGTCACCATTGAGTTGACAGGGCCGCTGAAATCACTGTTGATGCGGTTCAGCAAAACTGTTTCCAGGACGGTGCCGGCGAGGACGCGATACTGTTTGCCCGTGGAGTGGTTGTAATCAGCCACCTTTGCGCCGCCCGCTTTTTGGATGGTGTCGGGTGCAGCTTCTGTCTCGACCGCGGGAGTGGCCAGTGTTGACGACTGCCGCCCCGGGATCGATGGGATACCCGGTGCTGCCGCGTTTTGCTGCTGATAGAGATACGCTGGCCAGTTCGATCTCGGGGGCATCACAGGAAAGCTAGGTACATTCCCTTCACCTTGTTGGGGCGTCCTCTCACCGGCTTGGTTCTTTCCCATCACCTTGAGGAATTCTTTGAAGTTTTCAGCCTCGGAAGACTGCTTCGGCTCCTGCCTGTAGGTAAGAGCCATGTTGTTGGCAAACAGCGACTGGTAATCCTTCTTCTGCTGCTCTAGAGCAAGCTGGGTGGCGAGCGCCTCCCGGGGGTTTTGAGTGACCGTGGGTCCGGCTGAGGTGAGGGAGGAGTCGGTGAGATCTTCACTTTTGGCTGGAGGCTGTTGGCCCGAGCAGAAGGGCTTGCTGTTCCCGCAGAAGGCGCTCTTGGGCAGCTAATTGATTCTTATACTCCTCGAGCTTTGCAGTGTTGAGGCGGGAGAGATCCTGCGAATTGCCTGGAGTCGCATTCTGTTTGGCCGGCTTCCTGTCGCTACCGCTGGTCAGCCAGATGATGACGATGAGGACCGTGGCTACGCCCAGGATGACGTAGTTCTGCAACTGCTTGGGCATCAGCCCTGGAGGCTTCTGGGCTTTTTGGTCAATCGTCTCGCTCATCCCTGTCTCCGGAACTCCATCTTTTTCTTACCCACCTGCAGATAGCCTTGGTCGAGGACCTTGGGCACGATGTAGCAGCCATTCTCCAACTGGAAGTTCACCAGATTGGGCTTGCCGTCCTTGATCTCATAGATGGCAGGCTTTTCGCGCGCGTTGCTGTGGATGTAAGTGAAAGACTCGTCGTGAAAAATGGCAGCGACGTTGAAGGGCGCCTGGTTCTTGTACGCGTATTGGAACCTCAGAGAAGAAGGATACTGGGAGCGGTACTGAGAGATCTGCTTCTCGGTGGTCTTTGCAGCCTCAGACTGAGTTTTTGCGATCTGCTCCTGCAGGGTTACCAGTTGAGCTTTGTAGCGAGCCAGCTCTTCGGCTGGTACGAAGCGCGGATTCGGTGAGGAAAGGGCACTGACGACAGACTGATCTCTAGGTTCCACGAAGACCTTGTAATCCGCGTCTCCGCTTGGGATCTCTGTCAAGACGAACGAATAGATGTTACCGCTGGCACAGATCAGATTGAGGTTAGAACTCGCCCCTTCCTTGGCGGGATGCACATAACAGAAGTTCTGAGCGCCATTGACAATCCAATGCTCTTTGTCTCCGGTCGTGAAATCGAGGATCTGTTCGCTGGCAGGAAGGACAATGGCTGTCGATACCCGCATTTGGCAGCGGAGCTCGATGATGTCCTTGTTGGAATACTGGATCACCCGCGCCTTTCGATCCTGGGCAACAAGCGGACCACAGGTGGTGAGAGAGAGAAAAAGGAAAACGAGAGTGCGCTTCATGCCGTTTGCCTCCTGGCAAGGATTTTGAGTCCTTCGGTGAGCCCATGCTGGGCGATGACTTCTTTCTTTTTGAGGTTGTCCATGGGATCGCTGGTATAGAGCCAGTAGCTGACCGGATCGACGTTCAGATTCACGACTTTGGTAATGTCGGGGCGTTTGATCAGCATCTGCTGTTTGGGAACCAGCGTCGTGATGAGGTCCACCTCTTTGTCGTTGAGATGGAAGACACCCTGATAGAGCTCCGTGTCCATGTCCGGATTGGCCAGGAAGATCTTGGTCGAGCAAGACTCAAGGATCAGGTTCAGGATTTCCGATTTCTTGAGCTCATCCGCCGATTGAGTAGCGAGGATCATGGCGCCGTTTTTCTTGCGCCAAGTCTTGAGGGCCTTGGTGATGTACTCCTTGATGGTCGCGTTTCGGAAGAACACCCAGGCTTCATCAATGATGAAGGCTTTCAGCACGCCGGCGAGCTGGTCATCCTGGATGATGGCGTTGGCCCGGTGGAGGAGGTAGAACAGCAGGGGCTCAATGAGCTGGGGATACCTCTCCATCCCCTCGAATTCAATGCACTGGAACCGGGAAAAGGTGAGGGTGTCCTCGGGATTGTCGAACAGAAAGCCGAACTGTCCATCGTTGGTCCACTTGTGCAAGGCCTCCTTGAGCGTGTCCGGCAAAGTGTTCCGCAACGTGGAGAGCCTTCGCAGCGGCGCATCAATGGAGTAGATCATCTCGATCTGATCGAAGAGGTCTTTCTCTTCCTTGTGAGAGAGCTGATGCTTTCCGCCGTCGTGGATCAGCAGTGAGAAGAAGGTGAAGAGGAAACTCAGATTGTCTCGGGTCGGCGGGAGGCAGAAGGGGTTGATGCAGAAGCTTTGCGATTGCAATCCTACCCGCAGATAGGAGCCACCGAACAGCTCCGTGAGGCTTCGGTAGGAGCCTCCCACGTCGAAAATGAATGTGTGGGGGGCGTACTTCTGCAGGAACGTGATCAGGAAATTCAGCAGGAAGGATTTGCCGCTGCCGGACTTCCCGAGAATAGTCGTGTGCGCCAGGTCGCCGCAATGAAGGTTCAGAAAATACGGTGTCTTGTGCGTTGACTCCAGGACTGCCAGATATTCGCAATCGAGATGACTGTTGCGGCGCTCGCCTTGATGCAGGGTGAAGAAGAAAGAGTAGTCGGCATAGTTAGTGTTGAGGATGTACATCCTGCGGAGGTTGAGGTGATAGTTCCCGGGGACGACAGCAAGGTAGGCGTTCAAGAGGTTGTAACGCTCGTCGATGAGGATGGCATCGACCGTGGAGAAAATCTTAGAGAACTCGGAAATCGCGCGATCGATGTGGGCCAGGTCACGGTCATAGAGAACGACCGTCAGGGAGAATTCCCCGAAGGTGTGCCCGTGGATCACGATTTCCTTGTTCGCTTCTCCTAGCTCCTGAATGAGTGATTCCTTACTGTCGTCCACGAGAAAGTCGCTCCCTGGACGGGACGTTTCGGGCTGCCCAAGGTAGCTGAAGATCGACATCTTGGAATTGTGGTAATGCCGTCGCCGGCTTTGAATGCCTTTCTGGATTTTGTTGCTGTCCACCGGATGCCACTCCGAGCAGACAATGAAGTTGGCTTCCACTTCGAGGAGTCGCTTGAAGATCAGCGGAAAGCTCTGGCTGGAGGGCTCCTTAAGCGTGAGGACCTTCACGAAATAATCGTCGACCAGCAGGTGACCGCGGTGGCATTCCACCGTGCTGTCGGGCAAGTAATAGTCGAGGAACGCATCATGTTTCAGCCGGGCGAAGTCTAGCTTGTGAGGTGCAAAGTTCAGCAGACGTTTCAGGACCTGGAAGGCTTCATTCTTGTGAAGAAGCGTGAGCCGGCAGAGATCGCTGAGTTGGCTGACGAAGCTATTCGCTCGGTGGAGCAGCGTTGCGATGCCTTCGTCAACTTCGGCTTCGATCAGCACGACTTCCGCGCTGGTCGAGAAGGCACCGACGATTTCTCCAGCGGCCTTGCCAGGGTCCGAAGCAAACTTGGAGATTCGTTGCAAGAATGATGTCTTGTGCCGGAACCCCTCATGGAGGATCACGTAGTAGATCTGGATGGAGTAGAGCTCTACAGCCCGGCTGGCCAGGTAGTCCGCTCGGTTCTTGATGGCTTGGTTGACCAGCTCGTTGTCATAGAGCTGGCAGGAAATCCTCTCGTTATTTCGCTTGAACAGGTACTGGTAGATCCGGTACTGCTCGCCAAATCCGCGCATGGCGACTTCAAACCGCCGCGTCATGTTGTCGAGAGTGTTTTGGTCCAGGCACTCGTGATCGATACCATCGACGTGGACCACAACGCCGAGGTCACCAGATTTAGTGAGAAAGACTTGATCGTCAGCAAAGCCGTAGAGGTTGATGTACTCATTCAGCGTGCCGGCGTTGTTGTAGTCTTTGAACAATTTGGCCAGATTAATCATGGCGAACACGCCTAACGGTAACGGGCTTGAACTTGACGGGACAGTACACAGCTTTGAACTTTGATGAATTGAGCAGAATGCGGAGGATTTGCGGATCGGTCTTCGTAGCCATTTGTCCAAAGGCGAACAGGGCTGCAAAGACTAGCAAGCCTCCGAGAAACGACCCCATCATGTTGAAAGTGGCGGCGCCCATGACTGCGGCGCAGAAGAAGAGCTTTCGTTCCACGCCGAGGATAGTCAGCGGCCGGTTGAGTGACTTGTAGACTCGGTTCATTCGCATGAGGGTCACCGAAACATTAAGCGACGCCAAACAGCCAGCTCATGAAATTCACTGCACCCAGGGCCATTCCAAGACCGAAGACAATCCCGGCGAAGACCTTCTTCGAACCGCCTTCGCTAAAGGCAAACATGAGTCCGCCAATGACAATTGCGATGAGTGACAGTCCCCGAGCCAGAGGGCCCGTGAACGAGAGCTGGAGCAGATTGGTGGCATTCTCCCAAGGCGAACCTGCCTGGGCGAACAAGGGATGCTGACAGCAGTGAGATCAGGACCAGCACGAGAGCCTGGACTGTTTTTCTCTTTGCAAGATAAGAGAGGCGAGGCCTTATGTCGTTCATGTCGTCGTCCTTTCGCTTTTCGATTGACCCACCTTTCACAGGTCTTTTTCATTGAGCGTGGCGTGTTATCGCCCAGCACAGGACTGAGTTCAATAGCGCGAAGGCAACACAAATCCGAGTCGCCGCCTTTCGGTCTTTGAAAACAAGGAACTTGGCGACTTTTTTCCAGTGCTCACTCGTCTTGCCAATGGAGCACTGGAACTGGAAATACGGTGCCAGGGTGGTAGGAGGGCGTGTGTAGATAAATAGGATGAGACCGTTGTGATGTCTCAGGCGGGGCTTCCTAGGCGGATCTTGGTCTCCGTTTACGACACCAGCATGGAGCCCCAGATCGGTAAACAGCTGCTGGCGTTAGTGAGGACCTATCGCCCTATCATGCGGGATTGGCAGTCGCCTCGGGGAAGCCAACTTCCGGTTTGCCCGTCAACCGCCCACAATCGTGACCTGGGCCGAAGAGCACTTCTACGACTTGCCCTTAATCCGTCCAAGTGGTTTCGTAAACAGTGCGAAGGTGTGAAAAAATCAAAAGCATGTGACTAGCGATATAGCTATGATATAATCTGGGCCATACTGTGAGACCAAGCCGTGGAGGTATGGCCATGGGGTTTATCAGCAAAGTACAGGTGATCCAGCGGGGGGAGAAGAATCGCCAATTTTATTTTATTTGTCCGGCCCCGTTAGCGCAGGCTCTGGAGATTGAGAAGGGGGAAGAGATTGAATGGGTGGTGGAGGACAAACAGCGGCTGACGATTCGCCGCGTGTCCCTCAGCCAGAAATCTCGGAGGCCGCGCCATGGGAAATGAACAGACCACTGGGCTGGCCGAGCCGGTAGAAGGCGCCGGCGTGGTGGAGAAGTCGGGCGGGGAGGCGATCCGACCCCGACCGAGGGTACAGGCCATTGATCGGCAACAAGGGTGGCTGCGTTCGGTCGTGGTGGAGGAATTGGTGGAGGAGGACCATCCGGTACGGGCCATTTGGGAACTGATGGGGCAGGTGGATTTGAGCCGCTATTATGAGACGATCCGGGCCGTGGAAGGGGTGGCAGGGGCCGAGGCCACGGCTCCGCGCTTATTGGTGAGTTTGTGGATTTTGGCTTACAGTCAGGGGGTGAGTTCGGCGCGCGAGATCGAGCGGCGGTGCGGCTATCATCCGGCCTACCAGTGGCTGACGGGGATGAGCGTGATCAACCATCACACGGTGTCGGATTTTCGGACGGAGCATGGCGCCGCATTGGAGGAGTTGTTTGTCGAAGTTTTGGGGGTGCTGAGCAGTGAAGACCTGGTCGACCTGAAGCGGGTCATGCACGATGGCATGAAGGTGAAAGCCTTCGCGGGGACGGATAGTTTTCGTCGTGAGGCTCGATTGCAAAAGCATTTGGAGGCCGCACGGGAACAGGTAGTGGAGATGAACCGGTTGGCCCACGGTGAAGAAACGAGCGCGCAGGTGGTGGCGGCTCGCCAGCGAGCGACCCGAGAGAAGCAACAGCGACTGGAGCTGGCCTTGCGGGAGTTGAAAAAAGATCCAAGCGCTCAAGAGGGGAAGCGAACAGAAGCAACGGGCTCGAGCCAGTCGGAGTGATCCGGAAGCCCGCATCATGAAGCAAAGCGATGGAGGCTATGCGCCCAGTTACAATGCGCAGATTTCGACCGACGCCAAACGGACCATCATCGTGGCGGCCGAGGTGAGCCAGTCCGGTAGCGACTATGAGGAGCTGGTGCCGGCCGAGGAGCGCATCGAAGACACTTGCGGGCAGGCCCCGGCCGAGTTGGTCGCCGACGGAGGATTTACCAGCCGAGCCAATATTATCGAGATGGAGCAACGGGGCGTTAACTTCATCGGGTCGATGGGAGACGGCCAGGCCCAATCAGTAGGGCAACTGGAGCGGCGGGGCGTGGCGCCCGAGTTTCGGCCCGAGGCCTTTGTCTATGACTGCGAGCACAACACCTACACCTGCCCTCAGGGCCAGATCCTCAAGTATGAGAGTCAGGAAAAAAGAATAGGGATCATCCACAATCTCTATCGAGCCAGGGCGGCCGATTGCCAGGCCTGCCCGCTGAAGTCGCAGTGTTGTCCGCAGAAGGCTGCCAAGGGACGCTCGATCGTCCGCAGTGTCGAAGACCCGGTGGTGGTGTCTTTTCGCCAGAAAATGGAAACCGAGGCAGCCCAACAGGCCTACCGGCAACGGGGGGCGGTGGCCGAGTTTCCCAACGCTTGGATCAAAGAAAAGCTCGGGCTGCGTCAGTTCCGTTTGCGCGGGTTGGCAAAGGTGAGAATGGAACTGTTCTGGGCTTGCCTAACTTATAACGTGCAACAGTGGATTCGGCTGTGCTGGCGTCCCCGCTTGGCGATGGCCCAGGGCGGACTGTCTTGAAACGAAGGTTCTGGGGAACCAACACTCCCAGAAGCGAACAAAAAAGGAGCATACCGTGACCTGAAGGGTCGAAAAAAGCTGGAGGCCACGTTATGGCCAGCCCCAAGCAGACACTTCATCCCATCTTTCTCAAAAAATGGATGGGAAAAATCGAAGACCCCCGAAAACTTAATTTTTTCACACCTCCTACGGCGTTAGTCGCTACTAATGTTTAAGTAGTGGCGGTAAACCATCAATGGTCGGCTGGTGGGGAAGATGAAACTAATTCTGGAGCATTCCCTGAGAAGGTGTGCATCCGACAAGCAACGACGTTTGGCGCATCGACGATCTGGCTGATCGACTTGGGCTGGCCGCGCAGTTCTGCACCTCTCCGGAGCAAGCGGTTCTCTCAGCGCTGTAACTCGTCGAATCCCCGAAGTTTTCTGGAACAAGGCGACATGAAATTACGTCGAAAGGAGTAGATTTGCTGAGAGGATACGGTGTGTTCCATGTCCCTGATTTTTTCCTGTCGCTTACAACCAAACTCGGCGTATAGACACTAATTGACACATTAACTAGAATTCCCTCAGAGAGCCCAATCCGAGTTCTTGGGAGATGAGGTTCTATGTTACGCGGGCCAATCAGTGCACGGGCAAGGGTTTATGATTTCCTGCTTGTCGCTGGCGGTTTTGGGTGGAGGCGGATACTTCGTCAGACAGTATTTTGTCGCCCGAGCTGAGGCAAAAGACAACGCCAAGAACAAAGGGAAAGACTCCGACAAGAAGGGCGATGCGAAAGAGGCTGCACCTGTTGAATTGGCCACGGCCACTCGCGACCGGATTTCTTCAAATCTGACTTCCACAGCTAACCTTCGCGCTCTGCGGGAAGTGGACGTGGCTGCGCGGACCGAGGGCGTCGTTCAAGCGGTCTTGGTTGAGGAAGGCGAGTTCGTTAAGGAAAGCCAGGTTCTTTGCCGACTGGACGACACTCAACTTCAAATTCGCCTCGAGCTTGCCAAGGAGAGACTGGCTCAAGCCGGTTCCAGTCTAGAAAAAGCAAGAACTAGGCAACAAAAAGCTGCTGTCCAAATTGAGAACACTCGCAAAGAAGTTGCGCGTCTTCAGAGGGCTTTTGATGAACAGCTCATCAGCGCACGCGAGTTAGACCAGGCCAAATACCGTCTGGACGAGCTTGAGCACGATGAGCGCGTCTCCTCCTCAGAGAATCGTGAGTTCGCTCATCGAGTGGAGGAATTGGAGGCCGAAATCAAGCAAGCCCAGCTTGAGATCGCGCGCACGCAGATTCGGGCTCCGTTTGCCGGACATGTCACCCAACGCACGGTGGAACTGGGGCGCACCATCCGCAATCTCGATCCCCTGTTTAAGCTGGGAGCGTTCTCCCCGCTCTACGCCGACGTACATCTATCCGAACGGGAAGCTCGCCAGGTCAAATCCGGGCAACCAGCCACGGTGCGGCTGGGGGGTGACGAGTCGATGCAATCCTCCGGCAAGGTGGCCCGCATTAGCCCTGTCGTTGACCAAGCGAGCGGTACCGTAAAGGTGACGATCGAGTTGAACCCTTCCGGAAGTGCGTTAAAGCCGGGAGCCTTTGTTCGCGTCGACATTCAAACCGACACTCGCCCTGACGCAATCCTGATTCCCAAGAAGGCTTTGATTGAAGAAGAAGGCACGCATTTTGTGTTTGTGGCCAACGGCGAAACTGCCAAACGGACCAAAGTGACGTTAGGCTATGAGTCTGCCGGCCAGGTTGAGATCCGCCAGGGAATTTCTGCCGGCGAGAAGGTTGTGGTTGCCGGACAGGGCGCCCTGAAGGATGGAGGCAAAATCAGGGTGGCGAAGAGCTGACGTGATATGCCCGTGTGGGACGATTGGATCCACTGCTGAGGGGATGCAGGCTCCGTTAGTGGCAAGTGCTGCCAGCTGGCGCGTAGATAGCGTCTCAAGTGTTCACCTCTTCTGAATGCTGGCGATGGCTTGAGAGGCAATTCATGGTGATTGGGTAGATACCGGACTGCGGTCAGGATCCACACGACGGGACTCGGTCATGTGGCTCCCGGAGCCTGGCGGATGCCGGTTCGCGCTAGGGTGCGCACCTCACTGCCGAATACGTCAATTGACAATAACATGCATGGAGCTAATCCTTCAAGGATGACTTGAGGACATTGCTATGATCAAATTCGCCATGAATCGGCCCGTGACGGTGTTCATGTTTTTCGTGGCGATTGTCCTCTTCGGCATCGTCTCACTGGATCGGCTGGCTCTGAACCTCCTCCCGGACATTTCCTACCCTTCGCTTACCGTTCAAACCGACTATCCCGACGCAGCTCCAGAAGAAGTCGAAAGCCTGATTACCCGGCCGATTGAGGAAGCCGTCGGCGTCGTGCCAGGGCTCACCAGGTTGGGTTCTGTCTCGCGCTCCGGACAGTCGGAAGTAGTGCTGGAGTTTGGCTGGAAGACCAATATGGACCTTGTGGCGCTGGACGTGCGCGAGAAACTCGATGTCGTGGACCTTCCGCGCGATGTGGAGCGCCCGGTGATCCTTCGCTTCGATCCTTCCTATGATCCCATCATGCGATTGCAGCTCTACGGCGATCTGAGCTTGAGCCGCCTTCGCTATGCGGCTGAGAAAGAGCTGAAGAAAAGCCTGGAGTCGACAGAAGGTGTTGCTGCCATCAAGGTCATTGGCGGACTGGAGGAGCAGATCCGTATCGAGATTGATGAGAAGCGCCTGGCCGAACTGGGGATTCCTATCACACAGGTGACTCAGATCCTGGCTCAGGAGAATCTCAACCAGGCCAGCGGCAGCCTGTACGACCTGGATGCCAACTACCTGGTGCGCATGCTGAACCAGTTTCGATCGGTGGAAGAGATTCAGCAGATCATCATTCGCAATCAAGAAGGCCGCAAAGTGGTGTTGGGCGATGTCGCAAAAGTGTGGAGAGGCAGCAAAGACCGCGAAATCATCGCCCGTCTCAACGGCAAGGAAAGCGTCGAGATGGCGATCTACAAAGAGGGCGATGCCAATACGGTCACCGTCGCCCAAGGTGTTTCACGGCGCCTCGACTCGTTAAAAAAAGCCAATCAGTTTCCTCGTGGCGTGGACTATCAGGTCGTCTTTAACCAGGCGGAGTTCATCGAGAATGCTGTCGAAGACGTTCAGTCTTCGGCAATCCTCGGTGGCCTCCTGGCGGTACTGGTGCTCTACGTCTTCCTCCGAGACCTTCGCAGCACCTTAACCATCGGTCTTTCCATTCCGATTTCCATCATGGCGACGTTTGCGCTGATGTACCAGACAAACATCGCTCTCAACATCATGTCGCTGGGAGGAATTGCACTGGGAGTGGGGACGCTGGTTGATAACTCCATCGTGGTGCTGGAGGCGGTCCATCGTCACAGGAGTTCGGAACGAACATTGTTTGAGGCCGTGTACAACGGAACCAAAGAAGTTGGAATGGCTGTTAGCGCTTCAACGCTCACGACGGTAGTGGTTTTTCTACCCATGATCTTTGTCGAGGGGATCGCCGGACAGTTGTTCAAGGATCAAGCCTTGACAATCACCTATTCACTGATGGTTTCGATGCTGGTCGCCCTGACATTCTTGCCGATGATTCTGTCTTTGCAAGCGCAGAAGCCTGGGCTCCTGAGTGCCGACATGTCGCCAGGCGAGGGCGCTGCCGGCAATTTGGCCTCTCCAGCAACTGCAAGCCGCTTCCGTCGTAGGCTGGCCCTTTACTCGCGAAGATCAGGGATGCCGGGCGTTTCTTAACTTCCGATTTAGTGGTTGTTGTCCTGACCGATCTACGGAAGCTGTTCCGATTCCTGGGTCTTCTCTTCTTGAAACCTTTCAATCCAATCTTGGACCAGTGGGAGCGCGCCTATAACAAACTGAGCGGTGCTTATCCCAGGTTGTTGCTCTGGGCCTTGAACAACAAGGCATCCGTGATCGGTCTATGCCTGTTGCTTTCCGTCGTTGCCGCAATCTTATCCTTTCAACTCGGCGCAGAGCTTATCCCGCCGTTGACTCAAGGCGAGTTCGCGTTTGAGATCCGATTGCCAGAGGGTCGGCCTCTGCAACAGACCGATCGGCTCATCGGCGACATCGAAAGAAAGGTGGGGAGTTATCCCCAAGTCCTAACGGTATTCTCCAGCGTCGGCGGGAGCAACAAGAACCAGTTCGCTCGGGAATCTCACGAAGAAAACGTGGGCCAGTTGTTCGTTGTGATGAAAAACAAGCAAGACAAAGCCAGCGAAAGGTCAGTCATTAGCCGTATCCGCGCTGAGCTGGAAGAGTATCCGGAAGTGACCTTTACGTTCAGCCGTCCAACCCTGTTCAGCTTAAAGACGGCGGTCGAGGTCGAGATCTATACCTATGATTTGTCCAGTCTGCATTCCACGGCTGAAAAAGTGGCTGCCCGGCTGCGTCAGATTCCTGGTCTCACCGACATCAAGACCAGCACCGAACTGGGCAGCCCGGAACTGCATATCCTTGTCGACCGGGATCGGTTGGCGCGCTTGGGTTTGGAAGAAAGTCAAGTGGCGAATATTCTGCGAAACAAAATCCGGGGCGATGTAGCCTCGCGCTACCGTGAAGAAGACAAGCAGATTGAGATTCTGGTGCGGGCCAATGAGTCGGATCGGAATACGATTGACGACATCAAGAACCTGGTCATCAACATGGGAGCAGTGATACCGACGAATCCGCGCATCAGTGTGGCTGAACGGATCGCGGCGCGCAACAGCAGCCAGGGCGGTCGACCGCTGCGCCGCGACGAGCAGGACGTGCGGGATGAAGAGCTGGCTGCGCCGACTCGAAGCTCCGTCCCTTCACCCTCAGTGGTGCCGATCCGCCTTGGATCGGTGGCTGATGTGGTGATCGCGCGAGGCCCCAGCGAAATTCGCCGTATTCGGTCGCAGCGTGCCGCTGTGGTGTCTGCCAATCTGAGCGGCCGCGACTTGACCAGTGTGTCTGAGGATATTCGGCGTGAACTCCAACAGTTGCGAAGTGAGATCCCCGAACATACCACGATTGGTCTGGGCGGACAGAACGAGGAGCTGGAAGCTTCTTACAAGACCCTTGTTCTGGCGCTGGCGCTGGCAGTATTTCTGGTCTATCTAGTCATGGCCTGCCAATTCGAGTCGCTGCTCCATCCGTTTATTATCATGTTCACCGTACCGCTTGGATTGGCGGGTGTCGTGTTCACTCTTTTCATCACCCAAACCACTTTCAACGTGATGGTATTTCTCGGGGTCATCATCCTGGCCGGGATCGTAGTAGACAACGCCATTGTTTTGATCGATTACGCCAACCAACTCCGCCAGCAAGGCCTGTCAAAACGAGAGGCTCTGCTGAAGGCCGGGGAGGTGCGTTTGCGCCCGATTCTGATGACGACCTTGACCACGGTCTTAGGACTCATCCCTATGGCGCTGGGCTGGGGCGAAGGTGCAGAAGTGCGTGCGCCCATGGCCATTACTGTGATGGGCGGACTGTCGTTCTGCACGGTCTTAACGCTGGTGTTGATTCCGGTCATCTACGAACTAATCGACCGCAAGGTATACGCGGGCGACGCCGTCACCAGAGTTTCCGTTTCACGGTTCGAACCGCGCGGGGTCAGTCCCCAGGATGCAGACGTCAGATCTCAGCTGTCAGGCGCCAGCCCTGAAAGTTAAAGGTGCCAGGTTCCAGTGCAGGTTTCGGCATTCACCAGTCATCGCAGAGCTGACATCCATATCTCGCAGAATATCGCAAGATTGTACACGAAATCACGGAGTGGGACCTGAATCCACCTGGAACCACCTGAACCTGACACCTGACACCTGGAACCTATGTCAGACACCGAACCCAGAGAACCAATCAAGACCCAGGCAGGGATGCGTCTGGCGGAGTTCTCCATTCGCTACCCGGTAACGATCTGCATGACCTTTGTCTCGTTCATTGTTCTGGGCCTCGTGTCTCTCTCCAAGATCCCGCTGGTTCTGACGCCTGACATCAACTTTCCCTTCATAGGCGTCTGGGTACCTTATCCCAATGCCACTCCCGGACAGATTCAAGAGTCCATTGCCAAACCACTGGAAGAAGCTGTTAGCACCGTCCCGCACGTCCAGCGCCTGATGACCCGATCCAGTGATGACGAAGCGTTTGTGGGTATGAGCTTCGACTGGGGCCAAGACGTGGACTGGCTGCGCTCCGAGGTGCGCGAGAAAGTTGAGCAGGTTCGCAAAGAGCTTCCAGACGACGTCAACCAGATTTTCGTTCGGAACTGGAGCACCACAGACGAACCCATTATCGAAGGGCAGATTTCCTCCGGGCGCGACTTGCGGAATGCCTACGACTTCATCGACCTGAAGATTAAGAAGCCACTCGAGCGTCTGCCCGGTGTGGCTGAAGTGGAAATCTGGGGAGCGCAACGTAGGGAAATCGATGTCTATCTGCGTCTGGATGACCTCAAACGGCACCGCGTGGATGTGGCTTCACTGTTCCGCCGGCTTGACAACGCCAACCTGAACGTGTCTCTGGGCCGCGTGCTGGATGGCGGAACTCGCTATGGCGCTGTGTCGCAAGGCGCCATGAATTCGCTGGATGCTATGCGAGTCTTTCCGATCAACGATCGTGGTATCAAGTTAGGACAGATCGCCGACATTGAGTTCGACAACCCGGTTACCAACTTCGGCCGGCACTTGAACGGCCAATACGCTGTCGGTTTTGCCGTACGCAAGAACTCCCAGGCCAACACCGTTGAAACCGTGAAGAAGGTCCGAGAGCGAATCGAGGAATTAAACCAGGATCCTTCTCTCAAGGGCATTCAGGTCTTAGTCTGGTTCGATGCTGGAAAGGAGATTACCAAGTCGCTCGCGGGGTTGCTGGACGCCGGTACGATTGGGGCCTTGCTGGCTGTGATTGTTCTGTTCGTTTTCTTGCGGAAGCTGGGCGCCACGTTCGCTATTGGTTTTGCGATTCCCTTTTCCATTATCGCCACAGTTGGGTTTCTGTATCTGATCGGCAAAACGCTCAACGTGCTCTCGATGATGGGTCTGATGCTGGCGACGGGCATGTTGGTGGACAACGCCGTCGTTGTTCTGGAGTCGATCTTTCAAAACCTGGAGAAAGGCAAGGATCGTGTCACCGCAGCGCGCGTCGGCACGCAAGAAGTGATCACTGCCGTGACTGCCGCCACACTGACCTCCATCATCATCTTCTTTCCTCTGGTGTTCGGGAAAAAGACCAATTACTCGGTCTGGCTGGCCGACACCGGCACGTCGATTATTATCGCTTTGCTCTGTTCGCTCTTTATTTCTCTCACCCTGATCCCGCTGGGAGTCGGTCGATTGCTGAACATTGACGTCAGAAAGAAATCGCGATGGCAACAGTGGGCCGAACGCTTTGCGCCACGCAGCCCTACTTTCTTCCGGCAGATCAAGTGGCCACGCCGCCAGATTGAAACTGAGCTCACCGACCCGAAAGCCATCTTGAACAACAGCGACGTTCAGAGAAAGCGGATCTCCGATCGTTATCTGACGATGGTCGATTGGTGTTTGCAACATCGCTTCCTGTGCGGACTCCTGCTGGTGCCTGCCATTGTGGCCGCCTCATTCTTTGTCCTCAAGAAAGTCCCTGACAATTCTCCCGAAGCGCAGGATCTGCAGAATCTGAACATTCAGTATGAGTTCTCCGAGAACAACCACTACGCCAAGATCGAACACGATTACGTCCAACCCGTCGAGAAATTCCTGCTCGCCAACAAGGGGCGATTCAAGATCAAGGACGTGAACAGTTTCTACGGGAACAACGAGGCCAACACGCGGGTTTTCTTCGACAAAGAACGGATTACCCTCGAAGAGCTGATGGAAATCCGAAAGCAAATTGCTAAAGAGCTGCCACAGATTCCGGGTGCTGAAATCAAGTTGGGCTTGCAAGAAGGTGCGGAGGCGCAAACCTGGATCGGCCTGAATCTTTACGGCGAAGACCCTTCCACACTTCAAGATCTGGCGCGAGAGGCGCGCAGACGCTTGCTGCAGGACGGGCAGGTTTACAGAAGTTCACACTGATCTGGACCGCGGGCGGGAAGAAGTGCAGATCCGTCTGAACCGGGAACTGGCGAAAAAGTATAACGTTTCGCCAGAATCCGTATCCCGGGTGTTGGGAATCGTGGTTCGAGGTCAACGAGTACGGGGTTTCACACCGCTGAAGGCGAAGTGGACATCTGGGTTCGCTTGCAGGCTACTGATCGCGAAAGCCTGGAAGATCTCAACTCGATGGTCGTGGGAACAGGCCCCGATGGCCAGGAAATTCTGATGCCACAGGTCGCCGACCTGAAAGTTGTAAAGACGCCGGGCGTTGTCCAGCGGGAAGACCGCCGCACCTATACCTGGATGTTTGCGACCTATAGCGGAGACAAGAAGGATGAGGGCAAACAGTTAGTCACTGACACCATGAATAGCCTCAGCTATCCCACTGGCTATGGCTGGAGTTTTGGTTTTTGGACAGCGCGGAGGGAAAAGGAGGATCAGGAGTTCTACTTCAATCTTCTGTTAGCCCTGTTTATGGTTTACTTCGTGATGGCTTCACTGTTCGAATCGCTCGTCCATCCGTTGGCAATCATGACTTCCCTTCCCTTTGGCATGGTCGGTGTCGCTTGGACGCTTTACCTGACGGGAACGCCGCTGAATCTCATGGCTATGATTGGCCTGATGGTGCTGGTCGGCATCGTGGTCAACAATGGCATCGTCATGCTGGACCATGTGAACAATCTGCGCCGTCAAGGTATGCCTCGCTCGGAGGCCATTCTCCACGGTTGTCGGGAGCGGTTCCGGCCGATTCTGATGACGGCCAGCACCACGGTGGTAGGCTTGATCCCGCTGGCGGTCGGCACGAGTGGCATCTTCGAGCTGCGTTACTTCCCGCTGGCGCGCACGGTGATTGGTGGTCTGGTAGCGTCGACCGTGTTGACGCTCATCGTGCTTCCCACCTACTACACTCTTTTCGACGATCTCGCCATCTGGCTCAAACGCACTTGGCTCGCCAGCAACCCAACACGCGCCAAGGCCCAGCCAGACGCGGTGGCCAGTCGAGGTTCGGAGGTGGCCAGCTTGCCACGGTAACCCTTGCTGTCGGGCAAGTTAAAATTGGACGTTCAGGTCTAACTGCTGTAAATCTTCTCCAGAATCGCATCCATCTCATCTGGAACTGTTTTCGCGTCTCAAACCTTGATTGGAAGACGATCCTCCTGCGAGTGGCAGGCGAGAGGCAGTCGCCTCGGGGAGGCCAACTTCCGGGTTGCCCGTCAACCACCCACAATCGTGACCTGGGCCGAACTGGACTTCTACGGACTTGCCCTTAATCCGTCCAAGTGGTTTCGTAAACAGTGGGCGGCAGGGCTTTTCCAATCAAGAATTGGGCGAACTGCGCATGGATCGCAGGGGGTATGGCAATCATCGGAAGCTATCCCGTTTCTGTCTCTCATACCGAGTAGACATGTTATCCCGCTTAAAAAAGCGAGGCGTTAAGACGTTAGAGATTGAACTTGTTCAAACAAAAGAACTGGCGTATGAAATATGCGGATTTGGATAATGACTGGTTAGGCTACCAACAGCTTCTTTTAACCAAAGCAAGGAGCACCAGCAGATAGCGACCAATCCACCCAAGCGGCAAGCCCCGAAGCTACAGAGATCGGTCATACGGTGGCTGCTTGATTCTGACCCTTCGATCCGCTGGCAGGTGATGCGGGACCTGATTGGTGCGCCCACAGACGAAGTCGCGGCCGAGCGCGCGCGGGTCGCCACCGAGGGCGCGGGCGCGCGGTTGCTCGCCCTCCAGGGGGCCGACGGGCGGTGGGGCGGCGCGGCGTGGAACCGCGGGTGGAACTCCACCATGCACGTCCTGATGCTGCTGCGGAACATGGGGCTCGATCCCGCGAGCGACCAGGCGCGCCGCGCGGTGGCCTCGTCCGTGACCGCGTGACCTGGCAGGGTTGGGCGGCATATGAAGGCAACCCCTTCTTCGCCGGCGAGGTGGAGCCCTGCATCAACGGGCAGGTCGGGGCAGTCGGCGCCTACTTCGGCCAGGACGTCCAGTGCATTGTCAACCGGCTGCTCGCCGAGCAGCTGCCCGACGGCGGCTGGAACTGCGAGGCCGCCAACGGCTCGACGCGGTCGTCGTTCAACACCACGATCTGCGTGCTCGAGGCCCTGCTCGAGCACAAACGGGCCGTCGGGACCAGCCCGGAGGTGACCGGGGCCCGTCTCCGCGGGCAGGAGTACCTCCTCGAGCGTCGCATGTTCCGGAGGTTGTCAACCGGCGAGGTGATCAATGACCGAAAGGGGGATCACAACTGGACCCGCTTCGCCTTTCCGACCTGGTGGCACTACGACGTGCTGCGGGGACTCGAGTACCTGCGCCACGCCGGCGTCATGCCCGACGAGCGCGTGGCCGAGGCGATCGACTTGGTCGCGTCCAAGCGCGACGCCGACGGCCGGTGGCCGCTCGAGACCCGGCACGCCGGCGAGATGCCGGTCGAGACGGACGGGGGCGAGGGCCGGCCGAGCCGGTGGAACACGCTGCGCGCCCTACGAGTGTTGAACTGGTATTCAGCAGCAGACTAACGCAGAAGCCGCTGGAAAGGGACTAGCAGCGAGCCGAACTGGCCCGTGCAGTGACATTACCTATACTAAGGTAGGCTAACCGGTTCCAGCGGACGGCGCTGCGCGCCGCCGCTGAACCGGAGCCATGCGCCGGCATTGACCTCATCGCATTTTTGCGGGCGTGGGGAGGCTTTTCGCAATGAACTGCATACTGCGGTTCTCAGGAGCGGTGAAACACGATCCAGCCATCGACATCTGGCTGACAGAACGGCCAGCTGAGCTGCGATCTATTGCGCAGAACTGGTTTGCGCGGATGCGGCAGTGCGGCGACGACGTCCGAGAGTTGATGCACGACGGTTGCCCCGTCGCATGTGTAGCAGATGCGCCCTTCGGGTACGTCACCGCATTCAAAGATCATGTCAATGTCGGCTTCTTCGATGGTGCAGCGCTGGAAGATCCGGCCGGCTTGTTGGAGGGAAGCGGCAAACGCATGCGCCACGTGAAATTGAAGCCTAGCCGCGAACTCAACCCCGCAGCTCTTAGCGACCTGATCGATGCCGCTCACCTGGATGTCAGGGCGCGTCTGGGTGCGTGACTAGTAAGGCAAGTCGGCGAACAAACTTTTCTCAGAGAGGCACCGTGTGAGCGGCCGCAGAATCGTTGCCTAATGAAGGACACCTTTTGAATACAGTTAGACGTTGGGCTACCGCGGGCTCTGGGCAGCCGTTCTTGTGATTGCTGCTAGTTGTGGGCTACAGCCACCCGATAGCCCACAAGCCGTGATCGAGCGGAACCTTGGTCCGGCGTTGGATTGAAGAAGGCTTCAACAAGCAAAACCTGACAGTAGTTGACGAGCTCTTTGCAGAACAGTTTGCCGTCAACGGACAGGTTGTTGGGCGTGATGGCCTGAAGGCCAGCATGAGCCGACACCTCCTTGGTTTTCCTGATCTATACGTGACAATTGATGACATCGTCGCCGAGGGGAGCAAGGTTGGTATTTGGTACACAGTCGAGGGCACGCACCGAGGCGAATTCGAAGGGATCCTGTCTACAGGCAACCATGTGAAGTGGTCTGGCTTCGACTTGTTGAGTATCGAAGCCGGAAAAATCTCCGAGGCCCGGTTCCTCTTCGATTTTCTTGGCCTTCTCAAGCAACTTGGGGTAACCGTCGCAATACCAGGAAACGCAGAGGGAGCACGCCGCTGAATTAGCCTGCGCGTCTGGACCATGCATTCAGCGGCAGGTGCAAATCGGAACTCCGAAAGTCGCAGCCAGTTGCTGATGTGGCGTCGCTGTGCCGTATAAGTACCGGTTGCAGAGGACCGTAGAACCTCCCTCGAAAGAGTAGACACTTCCCATCCCTCCGAAATCGGATTACCCGCCAAAAGTCACGTACCGTTTACCAATTGCGAGAAGGGCGGCCAGTTGACGTATAACCGCTGAACCACCGAAGCAGGTCGAACGTCGTTCTGAGAGGATGGTCGGCCAACCGGACACCGAGCGAGTGGAAGTCACTATACCGAGCCAATCCCGATTCGATCGTTAACCGCGGACCGAATTCGCTGTTTGCATCCGAGGTAGCGCTCGGTCGTTTGAATTGATACGTGCCCCAAGCAGAAACTGGATCTGTTCGAGTTCTCCTCTAGCCGCATAACATAGCCGGGCACACGTCCGACGAAGGTCATGCGGTGCCAACTTGTCGATTCCCGCTTTGGCTGCATATTCACGGACGATATGCCACACAGCTTTTTCTGTGATGTTGTCACCCCCAAGCCTTTCCGGTCCTGTTCAGTCTGCGAAAGAGCTTCCCGGATCTGACGTTCGCAGCTTTCACCCAATCGTCGAGGATTTGCTTGACCCATGATGGCATTGGAATCGTTCGCATATGACCGCCCTTACCCTTTAGGTCAACAATTGCCCAGTGCTCCTCTCGCTGTTGGATATGTTCTACTTCAAGGTCAACAGCTTCATGCCGCCTGACTCCGCAGGCTAGCATTACGGCCAGGAGTGCCCGATCACATTTGCCTTTCAACCGCTCGCCATCAGGTGCCTGCCACAATCTCTGTGACTGATCAGCGGTGAGCCAGTTTCCAAGCCGGACACCGAGTTTCTTCACCCCTTCACTCGCCGGATGCCGGCGGCCAGGTCTGCGCTCAGAAGTCCGCTGTCGGCTGCCTCGCACGCGAGTCGGCGGACGGTTCCTAAGCGAAGATTGATTGTTCCTGAAAAGACGTGACTCGAGGTGAATTCGATAACGTAAGACTACTGTCTTATTGAACGACAGCCTGGGTTCGGAACAATACCACTCCACGAACTCATCAATTACGTGTCGGTAGCCTCGCTGAGCTTCCGCCGAGCTTAGGCTATTCAGTACCGCGGATTTCGCCTGGTCCAACTCCGTTAAATGAAGGACCGTCTTAGGCGTACGGCGCCACCGCGAAGAATTCTTCTTTCCCATCGTTGGCGGCCCTCCTCGACCGCACAACGATGATGCATGTGGACCGAACTGTCCGTTTGGCCCGTTAATCACCAGTAAGAGTTCTGCGGATCTTGCCGGTAGAAATCTACTTTGAGCGCAAGATTCGGATAGCGCGAAGTGGGCGGGTCATAATAGGGTCTTCTATGGAATACTGGAGTTCAGGTCTTCGACAAACTTCGTCGAAACAAAGATTGACCAAAAGGTCTTCACACGCAAGAGAAGGAGTTGGCAATGACCACGCCGCAGGCGGGACTTTGGGTGTCTGCTCCCCAGGCTTATCGCGAAAAGATGTTCGCCATGGTTGGTGATCGAAATCCTTTGGAAATAGTCGAGCAGACGGCGGCCACCTTGGCCGATATTGTGCTTAAGCATTCAGCGACGGTACTGCGCACGCGACCATTTGAAGGAAAATGGACGCCCAACGAGGTGATCGGCCATCTCACCGATAGCGAATGGGTGTATGGGTACCGTCTTAGGCTGATTCTTTGTGAGGACGATCCGACGATTCTTGGCACTAACCAGGATCTCTGGGTGGCTGCCCTACGGCACAATGAGCGCGAGCCGTTGGAGCTCGTCGAAATCTTTCGGACGCTGCGGCAGTTAAATTTGGCGGAGTGGAGAAGAACGTCACCGGAGGATTTGAAGCGCACCGGCCAGCACAATGAGCGCGGCCTGGAGTCCTTGGGCGTGATGTTGCGACTGCTCGCCGGTCACGATCTTTCGCACCTTGATCAGATCACTCGTTATGTTCACGCCGTTCTGCAGCGGGGGTAGTGCCGCGACGCTTAGGACCGGCGAGCCAAGGTAACGGTACGGCTTTTTTGCGTCAGGTTGACCGCGCGCTATCGTCTGTGGCTGTCGATCGCTTCTTAGAGCAATGCTGGGTGTCGAGTAACACCTGGCTGGACCTGTCGATCTAATCCAGGCAGCTGATCGCCCAGGTGCCCGCATGAAATCACTCCAGAACGTGGTGGGTCACATAGGAGGTCTGGACAGGAACGCTGTCGTTAATCTTCACCTTGAGGAGGACTTGGTAGTAGGCAGGCAGCTCAGGTTTGCTGCCGGGACCTGAGGTGTTCAACTCTTTGATGAGTTCTCTGACATATTCCGGTTTGGTCACGTATTCGGCGCACGCCTGGGTGCCCAGGGTGGTTATTCCAGAAAGAATCAGGAGTCGACGGCTGGGATCCAGCCCGCGCAGCATGCTGATCAACGCATAGTCCTCGGTTACTGTGCTTTGCGAGGCGCCCTCGATAACAGGCGCATAACTTTTCTGTTCACTGTTCCGAGGCTTGCGATTCAGAACCACAAAATTGGGCACGCCATTTTGAACCCGTTCGGCCCGGTAGACAAAGTCCTGCTCTTGGGGAAGGCGACGAAGCAGCAGGTTTTCAACCGGCCCACCTAGGAAAACAAGGTTTTGCGCTTTCACGGTTTCCCAGTTGAGCAACAAACTGCGCTCCACCCGAAAAGAGGTTCCAGTCTTCCAGAACAGGCTTCCCAGAAAGTAAACCCCCATGACCTCTCCCACTCCCGTATAAACATCGGTCGTCACAGGGTTTTGTAGTGATCGAGACATTGGGGCAGGAAGTAACGCAGGCGGAGCAGACTCTGGGGGAACCCAGTATTTCAGTCCGTCGACGAGGTTGCCTTGAAAGACCGCGTTACTGTAAGCAATCAGCAAGGGGCTGCGGTTGCTGAGGAAATCTCCCCAGAAAGGCGAAATTTCATTGATCAAGCCAAGGTCGATCCTGTTGCTGACCAGGTACTGCCGGGCTTCTTTCGCCTCGATGTGATAGCGATATGCCAGGCCCGCCAGGAATAAGGATGTCACCACCAGCCCGAAAAGCAACCCTGGGCGCAACCTCCCCATAACTTCTTCGCGACGAGAGGTGAAGGTATCCAAGGACAAAGAGGACTTCCCAGGAGCGACAGTTTCGGGCAGATCCTTGCGGATATCCGGATGGAAATAAGCAAATGCCGGCACATAGTGGCCCTTTGGCAAGTGGATTAGGACCTTGTCACCGTTTCCGTCCGAAGCGTAATACTCTTCCAACTTAGAGCGAAGTCGAGCTGCCTGAACACGGACCAGCGAATCAATTCGAGGATCATAGTTATCGCTGCGACCGAAGACTTCCGTCGCAATCGTATATTCCTTCAGCTCGCTGTCCTGCCCTTCCAGGGATTTTTTGACGACAAAACGGAGAAACGATTTCAACGTTTCCGCGCCATGGAAAACGTGGTTGCTCAGGATTTTTTCCAATTGATCCTGTTTTTCTTCGGAAGTGGGTCCCTGTAACGCTCGACTTGTGGCCTTTAACATGTTACCGCTGGCGCTTAACGCTGCCTTCGAAAAGTAAGTGAGTCCAGAAGAGATAACATCAATTATACCCCCCTTAACGCCCAGCGCAACGACTTCACATCCCACAATTCCTGCCAGATATTCATCAACCAATCTTTACCTTGGTCTTTTTCACTCTTGAAGGCCAACAGGGTCAGGCAGGTTTAACAAGGAGACGTTATGAATGGCAGATCCATCGCTTACCGGAGGATGGCGCTTGCGGGCCTCCCAGTCTTCCTATCACTGTTCGTGGGCTTTCTTGCAGTTCAACCCTCCTGGGGCCAGCAAGTGACCGCGGCAATCACTGGGAAGGTCGTCGATCCTTCGGGCGCCTCAATTGCTGCGGCAAAAGTGACTGCTAAGGATTTGGACCGTGGAACGCTCTGGACGGGTGAAACAAATCAAGAGGGGTTTTACAACCTTCCGCGTGTCCCGGTAGGCCGGTACGAGATCAGGACGGAAGCTCAGGGCTTTCAAACCGCAATTCATCCGTCGATTCAGCTGGTGCTAAACCAAACCGCACGAGTGGATTTTCAAATGCAAATAGGCGAAGTAACTCAAACGGTGGACGTGACCGCGGCTCCCCCGTTGCTCCAAACCGAGACTACTCAACTCGGCACGGTTATGGATTCCAAAACCAACGAGACTCTTCCCCTGGCAACGCGTAACTATGTGCAACTTACCTTGCTGGCACCGGGGAGCATCAATCCCAATCCTTCGACGCTGACGGGTCCGCTGACCACCGGAAGCGGCGGGCGACCCTACATCAATGGCAATCGCGAGCAAGCTAACAATTTCTTATTGGACGGTCTGGATAATAACCAGGTTTCGGACAACCTGGTCGGCTACTCGCCAAGCCCGGATGCCATTCAAGAGTTCAACATGATCACCAGCAACGCCTCTGCGGAGTTCGGAAACTTTCAAGGAGGTATCATCAGCACCAACATCAAATCGGGCACCAACGAGTTGCATGGAGTCGTTTACGAGTTCTTGCGCAACGACGCGCTGAACGCCAATAGCTGGTCGAACAACTGGCAAGGGGCGGACAAGCCGGGAATGCGCTGGAACATGTTCGGTGCGACCGCAGGCGGGCCGATTGTGAAGAACAAGCTGTTTTTCTTTGGAGACTATCAGGGTCTGCGCTTCAACACTCCTGCCAGCACGGGCCGGTTCACCGTCTTTACTGCCGACGAGCGTCGAGGCGACTTTTCTCGACTGCTGACCGAGAAAGGAATTCAACTGTACAACCCGTTTCAGTTGGGTGCAAACGGCAATCGTGTGCCTTTTCCCAACAATCAAATTCCCCTCTCGCTGCATCGATCCAGTTGCCTCAAACCTGTTTCGGTCGAACCTCTATCCGGCGCCCGATAACAATAACCTCGAGCGCAACCAAGCCAATACCAGTCAAAGCGAAGTGGAAAACAACCAGTTCGACATCAAGATTGACGCGAACCTGTCGGACCAGGACCGTTTCTTTGGCCGTTACTCCCATGGCCGCCAAAACAATCCAGGCACTAACACATTTCCTTTGTTCTTCGGCAGCTTCTTCAAGACGCCCAGCCACAACAGTGTCTTCAACTGGACTCGAACGATCAATCCCAACTTTGTGAACGAAGTTCGGTTAGGCTTCAATCGGGTTCTCGTCAACAACGGCGGCGAGGATAACGGTCTGGGCAATGTCGCTCAAGAGTTGGGCATTCGAGGCGTCAACGACCGCGGTCCAGGCCTGCTGGCTATCAATTTTGGCGGAGGGGTCGTCGGTGGCTTTGGCAGTGCCAACATTGGCTCGCAGCAATTCTTCGCCAACAATGTTTACCAGGCCGAAGACGCGATAGTTTTGACGCGGGGTCGGCATATCATCCACACCGGTTTCCAATACTGGCGGCGGCAGCTCAACATCTTCTACGCTGGCAACAATGGCAGAACCGGCCTCATGGACTATTCGGGCAAATTTACAGCAGGTCCGAACCCCCTGGCGGTTGCAGGCGGTGGTGCGGGCGCCGGTGAAGCCGATTTCTTCCTTGGGCTGCCTACCCGACTGGGCCGCGGGCTCGATACAGGGACTTGGGGACACCGAGCGCACCAGATAGGCATTTACATACAAGACGACTGGCGCGCTACGGACACGCTTACCCTGAACCTGGGACTTCGCTATGACATGCATACCCCTTGGGTTGAAGTGAAAGATCGCCAGTCCAACTTTGCGCCATTTAGTGGCCAACTCCAGCTTGCCGGCCAAAGCAGCTTCTACAAAAACAACCGCGCTCTTTACAACCCTTACCGGTGGGGTATCGGTAATTTCCAGCCGCGCTTCGGCTTTGCCTGGACTCCAGATGCACTCGACAAGAAAACCGTCCTTCGAGGCGCCTACACGATTTCCTCCTACCTGGAGGGGACCGGAACAAACCTTCGCCTACCGTTGAATCCGCCTTTCAACCAGGAGTTTGAAACTCGTTACGATAGCCTGGCGCTACCTCGTTCGCGGACGGCCGACGGATTGACTGTTCTCTCGTCGCCGGCAGACCCCTTCGCCGGCGCCAACATTCGGCTTTGGGATCCGAATGTTCAGCCAGCTATTGTGCAGCAATGGAACCTTTCGATTCAGCACCAGTTGCCCAGCGACACGACGTTGCAACTGGCTTACGTGGGCCAGCACGGGACTCACCTGATGGTGCCCATGCCCTATTTCCAACGGCAATTGTTGGGAAGAACGGCTGGTGGCGCTCCCATCACAGCGCCGAGCCCATATCTGGCGGGCAATCCGGCTTTGGCTAGCATCGCGCAGATCTCGGGCACGGAGTCCAACGGCAACCAGCGTTACGATGCCTTGCAGGCCACGCTTCAGAAGCGCTTCAGTGGTGGCCTTCAATATCAAGTGGCGTACACGTATTCGAAGTGCATGACCAACTCGAGCGGGTACTACGGCTCCTGGGGAGGCCAAGCGCTGCCAACGTCTCCTTACTGGCAGAACCTTTACGACGAGCGGGCGGAGTGGGGACCGTGCTACTACGATGTGACCCACACGCTCACGAGTTATGCGGTTTATGAGTTGCCGGTGGGCAAAGGTAAGAAGGTGGGGGACGATTGGCATCCAGTGGCTACAGCGATCCTGGGCAATTGGCAGGTGAGCCCAATTGTTTCCTTGCATGGCGGGTTCCCGATCACCATTTCCGGTGGCGATGCCTCTGGCACGAACTCTCGCGGTGCTCGAGCCAACTGTATCGGTCCGGCCGAGGAATTCGGACGACAGAACCATCCCTCCGGAGGTTTCCAATGGTTCGACGGAAGTTCGAGTGTGTTCGGGCCGGCTCCTCCGGGAACATTTGGGACCTGTGGCGTTGGTACCGTGCGAGGTCCTGGCTTAACCACGCTCGACCTCGGGATTCACAAGGAATTCCCGATCGACGAAAAGAGGCGCATTCAGTTTCGAACCGAGTTCCTCAATTTCACGAACACGCCCATTCTAAATGCTCCAGGTGCTGGTCTGGGCGCTGATCTTGGACGAGTGACCAGTTCCCAGGGCGCACGCAATATCCAGTTCGGTCTGAAGTTTTACTATTAGTCGCTGAGGGCGGTTGCCACCCGGTGAAACGTCGGAGGGTAGCGAGGCCTGATTCAACCTCCCTTTTTGTCCCCCTTTTCCAAGGGGGACGCCGCGTTTTTTGCGGCAGGGGGTCTTCGTTGGTTTGAACCACACCCCCTGTAGTACCCCTTGCCAAGGGGGGACAAATGCGGCCGCAGGTTGCGTCGATCGGCCCGAAAGGCTGACCAGAGCATCGCTCTGCGATGCTCGGTCCCGACAGAATCAAACCCTGTGTCCAGGTGGTTTGGTTGTTCGACTTACTCTCCTTAGGGCTTTCAGCTTTCTCTAACGACGTCGCTTTCTCCTCTCAGTTCAGCCTTTCGAATACTTTCAAATGATATTTTCTCTGGCTCCAGCTCTACCGCCTTGAGCAAAGACTGGAGAGCTGCGTCAAGGTGCCCAATGCCAGACAGCATTTGCCAAGATGAAAACGAGCCAGCATCAGGTTCGGATCCCCAGTGACGGCTGTTCGCAGGAAAGGCAGCGCTTCGTCAGCTTTCTGGCTTCGTAGCAAAAGCTCTCCCAGGTAAAAACTTGCCAAAGGATGATTCGGGTCGCCTCTCAGGACCTGCCGTAGTTCCGACTCGACCTGCGCAGTGTTATGAATCAGAACGGCGCAGCGCCGCGAACTCGATGCGCCGCAGGGCTCCGTCAAAGTCCCCTTTAACAAAGGGGGACAGCGGTTTCGCAGAAACCGCGCGGGGGTTGTCGTGCTTCCGGTCGCCTAATACGCCAGGACAACCCCCAAACGCCCTGCGGCCTTTGCCCCCCTTTTGTAAGGGGACTTGGCCGCTCGCTTGACGAGAATAGATTGATCTTCTATGTTCAATCGGAGACTCGACCTCAACTTCGTTGAAATTGAATGAGTATGTTTCGTTCCCTGTACATATTTAGTCTGGTGTCAGGGCTTCTCGCTCCATTTGGATTCTCACAGTCTCCGACGAGCGAAGCAGCCACGGTGGATGCTTTGGCTCGCGAGGCGCAGACAGCACTCAGCCGCGAGGATTGGCCGACTGCAGTTCGCGGATACGAGAAGCTGGTCAAACTCCTGCCGAGCCGGGCAGAGTTTCACTTGAATCTGGGGGTGGCCCGCTACTCATCGGGCAAGGCAAACGATGCAGTCGTTCCTTTACGCCAGGCTCTAAAGCTGAAGCCCGATCTCATCGCAGCACAGGATTATCTGGCGGTAAGCCTTGCCGAGAGCAGCCAATGCCGCGAGGCGCTCGCCCGCCTCAAGAAGTCCGCTGGCCGGGTCTCCGATCCTCAACTGAAACGTGCGGTGGGACTGAATGGCATCCGCTGTTCCATGGGTACAGGTCAGCCGCAGGAGGCCGTGGATTTCATCCGCCGGCTCACGCGTGATTTTCCTCACGACCCGGAGGTGCTTTACCTCTCGGCGCATGTCTACTCCGACCTCTCCATCCGTGCTTCACAAGAACTGCTGTTCAAGGCGCCTTCGTCCTACCAGGTGCGCTTGCTGAACGCAGAGGCGCTGGAAACTCAGGGAAGATGGGACGACGCAGCTTCAGAGTATCGTCAGGTGCTCGCTAAGAACCCGAGTTTGCCGGGTATCCATTACCGGATGGGACGTTTGATTCTGTCGGCGCCCAAGACGCCGACAACACTGGAGGATGCGAAGCGGGAGTTCGAGGCCGAGTTGAAGGTCGATCCACGCAACGCCGGGGCCGAGTACATCCTGGCTGAACTGGCGCGTAAAGCCCGCCAGTGGCCTCAGGCCATTGAACACTTCTCTCGCGCCTCACAACTTAATCCTGGATTTTCGGACGCCTTCATCGGCCTCGGCAAGTCTCTGGTTTCCGCCGGGCAGCCTGCCGAAGCCGTAGCTCCTTTGGAAACCGCTATCAAGCTTCAACCCGCAAATCCCGTTCCGTATTTTCAACTCGCCACGGCCTTTCGCCGGGCCGGTCGCAAAGAAGATGCCGAGCGGGCCTTCGCTACCCATCGGCAGGTCTCTGAGAAGGCGCGCCAAAGCAGCGAGGGCATTCAGAAAGCCGTGCTGGGTCCGCCCCAGACCGAGGAGCCGCCAGAATAGAGGCGCGGCAGCATCGGGGTTAAACCGCGAAGACGCGATAGCGGGCGTGACGTCGCCTGTGCTCCCAGGGAAGCGAGCAAAGAAAGAAGTTGAATCGCTCCGCGACACAGAGGTTCGTTGTCCCCGGAGGGTGTTCTTCGAGGAACTACCCGTTCGACCCCTTCAGGGTCGGTGCTCTTGGCATTGACCCCGGGTGGCGCGACGTGACGCGCCACCCGGGGCTATTCACATTGGTCCCCTCCGGGGACTCCTCCCGGGGACAGGCGGACCAAAGGCTTCAGTTTTCAAGCTTCAATAGCAGGAGGCGAGGAGGCATTGCGACTCCTTAGAAGACCTTACCAAAAGGCCAAACTGAACGGCGCTGTCGCCGGGTTTTTCGCCCTCGTCGCATTGTCTTGCCTCCTGTTCCACGCTTTCGCATCGCCTCTTATCCCGTTCACCTCGCCATCTTCACCGGCTGTTCAGTTCTCAGACGTCACCCAGCTGGCGGGTATTCGCTTCAAACACTTCAAGGGCAGCAAGGGGACTTCCACGATTCTGGAGGAAGCTGGACCCGGCGTCTGCGTGGCCGACTACAACGCCGATGGCTACCAGGATATTTACTTCGTCAATGGCCGTGACCTTTACCAGCGAGGTGTCTCGGTACGCAACGCCTTATATCGCAACCAAGGAGACGGCACGTTCGTTGACATGACGGAAAGCGCCGGCGTACCAGGCACAGCTTATGGCTTGGGTTGCGTCTGGGGCGACTATGACAACGATGGCTACCCCGACCTCTACGTGTCTCAGTATGGCAAGAACGTGCTCTATCGCAACAATGGGCGTGGCGCGTTCACCGAGGTCACGACTCAAGCCCGCGTGGGAGGAATGGACTTCGGCACCACGTTCCACACGGGAGCCACTTTCTTCGACTACGACCGCGACGGCCGTCTGGATCTCTACGATGGAGGTTATGCGAAATTCCTTCCCACAAGCCGCCGCACCTGCACCATCGGGAACGGAATCCCAACCAGTTGTCGTCCGACCATTTATGGGGGAACACCGGCGGTGCTTTATCACAATGAGGGCGGCGGCACTTTCGCCAACGTGACGAAGGCTGCCAGGATCTACCAGCCCAAGGGACTCAATCTTTCGGTCGGAGCAGGCGACTACGACAACGACGGCTGGCCCGACCTGTTCGTGGCGAACGACGGTCTGGAAGCCTACCTCTATCACAACAAAGGAAACGGAACTTTTGCGAACGTGGCGTTGGAAGCCGGCATGGCCTTGACTCCAGATGGATTGGAGATGGCAGCCATGTGCATCTCGCTGGCTGACTACGATAACGATGGCGGACTAGACCTTTACATCTCTGACTTCCAGGGAGTGCCCGATCGCGTTTGGCACAACCAGGGGAAAGGGCTCTTCGAAGACGTTAGCGACTGGGTGGGGATCGCCGAACCGACCCGCCAGGTGCTGAGTTTTGGCGGAGGGTTCTTCGATTTCGATAATGATGGCTGGCAGGACCTCTTCATCGCCAATGGTCACGTCTACCCGGAAGTTGAGCGCGTTTCTCCCGACGTCCGCTACAAGCAGATCAACTCGCTTTTTCGCAACGATGGCAAAGGCAAGTTTATTGAAGTCACGAAGACTTCCGGCCCTGGGTTCGCAACGCCATATGCCGGGCGCGGTGCTGCCTTTGCCGACTTCGACAACGATGGGGATCTCGACATCGTTGTGGGCAACAACGGCGATCCTCCCCTGCTGCTCCGAAACGAAGGTGGGACTGGCAATCATTTCCTCAATCTCAGGCTCGTGGGCACCGCGAGCAATCGAGACGCGATGGGCGCCCGCATCCAGTTGCGGGCGGGCGGGATCTCCCAAATCCGCGAGATAGCCGGTGGCGGCAGTTATCTCTCGCAAAGCGACCTGCGAGCACACTTTGGGCTGGCGCAGAGCACGCAGTGCCGAAAGTCTCGAAGTGTGGTGGCCCAGCGGCCGCCGCCAGATATTCCGCGACGTGGCCGCTGACCGGTTTTATCTGATTGTGGAAGGAAAAGATCAACTTGCAGCCCAGGAGTTTGGCCGTCCAACTGTCACGCCTTGACTCATTCGCCAAGGGTTCATGAAGCATGATGTTCCAACATTTCTGGAAGGCACGACGTAAGGTGGTCCAAGACTAAGTGACGCTGAACACAGTGTAGGGTGCATGCTAGGAGTCAGGAGGACCATCGCGCGCGAGCGACTCGTGAGTTTAGTGGATCCTCGTGCCGGCACCAACAGGATCGCTCCTGATGAGGCGCTCAGTCTGGAACGAGTGCCGAGTCTGCTGGCGTCTTGACAAGATCGGTTCTGTATCGTTACTTGATTCAGTTAATTCGGACAGTCCATGAATATTGTCCATCGGGTCCTTCGCCCCTCTGTTTCCTTCTGCTGCATTCTCCTGATCTCTGCGCTGCTGGGCCTTGTAGTCTCAGTGGCCAGCTCAGTTCAGCCTTTGTTTGACGAGCTCACAACTTCAAAGAGCGGGATTACTTGGGTCCATGACAACGCCCGTTCTGAAAAAAGGTATCTTCCGGAAACTCTAGGTCCAGGCTGTGCTTTCTTCGACTATGACAACGACGGCTGGATGGATATCTACTTGGTGAGTTACGGGCCTTGTGATTTCTTCAAGCCATCAACCCCGCTGCAGAGTGCTCTGTACAGGAATAATCGCGATGGAAGTTTTACGGACGTTACCGCAAAGGCCGGCGTCAGTGGCAATGTCTTTGGAATGGGCGTGGCCGCCGGCGACTACGACAACAATGGTTACAGCCGACCTGTTGGTCACTGCTTACGATCATTCGCCTCTCCTATATCGTAACAACGGCGACGGCACGTTCACCGATGTGAGTTCGAAATCCGGCCTCCAAACTCACAGTTGGACGACCAGCGCCGTCTGGTTCGACTACGATAACGACGGTCGGCTGGATCTCTTTCTTTGCAGTTTCGTCGACTACGGATTGGACCGGCACATTTTTTGCGGCGATAACAAGCTCGGCCGCGCCTACTACTGTATTCCGCGCGTCTTTAAACCAACACCCAGCTACTTGTTTCATAACAACGGCGATGGCACGTTCACGGATGTGAGCAAACCGTCTGGCATTTCCAAATCGCTTGGCAAGGCTTTGGGAGTTGTCGCAACCGACATTAACAACGACAAACTGATGGATCTCTTCGTCGCCAATGACACCGTGCAGAATTTTCTGTTTGTCAATCGGGGCAATGGCAAATTTGAAGAAATAGGATTGATGGCTGAAGTGGCATACAGTGAAGATGGGCGGCCGCGCTCCGGCATGGGCGTGGACTCGGCAGATTTCAACGGTGACAGCTGGCCAGACTTGTTTGTTGCAAACGTCGACCAGGAAAAGTTTTCAATCTATCAGAACAACAAAGACGAGACGTTTCGCGACCAGGCTATGACCACTGGTGTCGGCCAAGCCACGTTGCTCTTGAGCGGCTGGGGACTGAAATTCTTCGACTTCGACAATGACAGCGTCATGGATCTTTTCCTGGCCAACGGCCATCCCGACGACATGGTTGAGATCAACATGACCAAGGTGACTTACAAGGAGCCGCTGCTTCTCTTTCGCCAGGAGAATCGGAAGTTTCTCAACATCTCGGCTGACGCGGGACCGGCCTTTACGCGTCAATACGCTGCTCGCGGAATGGCACTTGGTGATTATGACAATGACGGCCGTTACGATGTGCTCGTTGCTAACAATGGAGAACCGCCACTCTTGCTCCATAACAACGCAGGCAAAGACAATCATTGGCTCGGCATTCGGCTTGTCGGCACCCAGTCCAACCGCGACGCCATAGGAGTTCGGTTGACCTGGTCCGCCGGTGGCGTAAAGGAATCGAAATTGCGAACTTCAGGTGGCAGCTATCTTTCTTCACACGATCCACGCGAGATCCTGGGATTGGGTAAAGTGACGAAACTCGACTCGCTGGAAGTGACCTGGCCCGGCCCGAACGGGAAAACGGAGAAATTTCCTGAGGTTCCTGTTGATCGCTATATCGAGATTACGGAAGGTAAAGGCATCAGCCAGTGATTCGGCTGCGTCGAGATTCGCGGAACCAAGGCCCAAAAGCCCCGTGATTCACGGTGGCGGTAGCCTTCGCTACATGAAGACGAGGGTCTTCCGGAATCAGGCACTCAAAAGTAAACGCACCCGCGAGATCAGCCACTGCCCCATTTTGTGGAAGCCTTTGAGTTTCCGAAGCAGGGTTATTTTTGGGATACTATCGCCTTAATCGCTCAAGCCGAAGTATTGGCCCCGCTGATCTGTACGGTCAGCCGCTCCGACGTTACTTCCGAGGTGGCTATATGTGGAAATCTGCGATTGCCAGGACGGCGCTCTGTGCACCTTTCCTTGTGGGTCTTTGCTCTGCTCAGACGCCTGCCAAAGTCAACTTTGAACGGGACGTGTTGCCGCTGTTCCGTCAGAACTGCGTAAGCTGTCATGGATCATCCCAGCAAACGAACGGCTTGCGGCTGGACCGTAAGAGCTCTGTAATGAAATTCCGCCGTGTCGTGCCCGGAAGCAGCGAAAACAGCTTTATTTATCACCGCGTGGCTGGCACTGAGTACGGCATGCAGATGCCTCCAACTGGCGCGCTCTCAGCCGAACAAATCCAAATCATCAAGATGTGGATCGACGAAGGAGCTGAGTGGCCGGACTCGCTCGCCAACGAGGTTGATCTGCCACCCCTCAACCCGAAGGCAGTCGCGTTAGTCGATACTTTGCGAAAGGGGGATGTGCGTTCATTCCTGAAGACAGTGACTACCGACCCGAAGCTCATCAACGCTCGGGGCCCCGGAGGAGCGACACCGTTCATGTACGCGGTGCTTTATGCGGATACGGCAACGCTCGAAAAGCTCCTCAAGCTGGGTGCCGATCCGAACAAGCGCAATGACGTAAACGCAACAGCATTGATGTGGGCTGGGGGAGACCTCGGGAAAACGCGCCTCTTGCTCGACCATGGCGCCGAAGTGAACGCCCGTTCCGATGAACTCAGAACACCCTTGATGATCGCCGCGCGGAGGCCGGGAGCGGAGGCAACCGTGCGGCTGCTTCTCGCCCGTGGTGCAAATCCGAACCCGAACGCGAAACCGCTCACGGAATCCTCACCTCTGATAGAAGCCGCTACTGCCGGCGAGGCCAGCATCATGGAGTTACTCCTCGAGCATGGTGCTGACGCTAAGGCGGGTGCGCAGCCTGCCGTGACCATGGCCGTTACCACCGGCTGTTC
The DNA here is from genome assembly GCA_963752385.1 of uncultured Acidimicrobiia bacterium. Classification (GTDB taxonomy): domain Bacteria; phylum Acidobacteriota; class Terriglobia; order Versatilivoradales; family Versatilivoraceae; genus CAVVYL01. The sequence continues at coordinate 47,989 of CAVVYL010000038.1, forward strand.
GAAATGCCTGGACTTGCTTGCAGCCCGCAAACTTGACCCGGAAGCGTATACGGGCGCATTGGCCGATGTTGCGGTCCTCGCGGACGTGAATGCAGTCCGTTTGATGCTCGACCAGGGTGCGAACGTCAATAAGTTCGACCCACTCGGACGCACCCCGCTTATGTACGCCGCCGCGTCCGATGCCTTGCCACTAGACGTCGTCAAACTCCTCATTGAACGGGGCGCCGACGTAAACGCAAAGAGCCGCCACAAGCTGTCGGGGGATGCCGGACTCAGTGTTCTCGATATTGCGAAACTGCATGGGGAAACACCGATTGTCGAATGGCTCGTCAAATCGGGTGCTAAAGGCACACAGCCGGTTGAGCCACCACTGAGACCGGTGCGCGAAAACACATTGCGTGATGCGGTAGAGCGGAGCCTCCCACTTTTGCAGCGGGCAGACGCGTCGTTCAGTGCGAAGGGGGGCTGTATCTCATGCCACAACAATAGCCTGCAGGCAATGGCGGTGGGCGCTGCCAGGAAAGCCGGCTTTCGCTTGGACGAGGTGATCGCAGCACAGCAGGTGAAAGCGAATATCGCGGTCCTGGAAAAAACCCGCGAACGCATCTATCAGGGGTTTTTCGTTCCAGTGGGCGACATGTTCGGCTCGTTCATCTTTGGGTACGCTCTCACCGGTCTTGCCGCAGAGCACTACGAAGGGGATTTGAATACCGACGCGGTAGCTTTTTACCTGCGGACGCATCAGGCGCAGGACGGAAGCTGGCCGTACCCCAGAGGCGACAGCCGGCCGCCCTTGTGTTCGGATTACATCGCGCAGACTACTTTGTCGATGCGAGCCCTTCAGCTCTACGCGCCGAAAACTGGAAAGGCCGACTGGGACCGATCGATTCAGCGCGCGGCGGCTTGGCTGGCCAAAGCAGAGGCGAAGAATAACGACGACCGGGGATGGCGTCTCCTGGGGCTTGCCTGGGCGGGAGTGGACAAGAACGCGACGCAGCAGGCATTGCGGGAGTTACTGGCCACGCAACGGACTGACGGCGGCTGGTCCGATATCCCCTCAACTGAAAGTACCGCCTACGCAACCGGACAGGCGCTGTTCGCATTGCATACCGCCGGCCTGCCCTCGTCGGATCCGGCTTACGAGCGCGGAGTTCAGTTTCTGCTCAAGACCCAGCAGGAGGACGGCTCGTGGTACGTGAAAACCCGTGCGCTCGGATTCCAGCCATTCTTCGATGCGGGTTTCCCGTATGGCTTTGATCAGTGGATCTCAGCGGCGGGCACGAGTTGGGCCAGTATGGCGCTAGCCTCGGCATCTCCGAAGCCTATACCTGCCGTGAAATCGTCGCAGACTGGCGCTTCAGAGGTTCGTGAGGATCACAAGGGACCGCGTCGTCAAGCTTCGGTCACCCGTCTCGGCCGTTAACTGCAGTTTAAAGTTTGGGTAGTACTGCTCGCCCTCCAGCCCCGGAGGGGCGCGATATGGTAGCCCAGGGCAAGCGAGCGCTGCGAGCGTCGCCCTGGGTAAGAGAATCTTCGACATAACTCCCTCTCCCCTGCGACTCTTCGGTCAGGCTCTGGAACCCGCTTCCAACGCGGGGGAGAGGGCTGGGGAGTGGGGGCTGCCGGGGCTTTGCGTCTTACACCTTTTCCCTGGTCTCATGCGGCTTGCTGTGGCGCGCTCTAAGGAAGCTCAGCGCCGAATGGACAAAGCTCTCGACATCTTCGTTGCGGCGGAAGGGCCGGCGTAGCAAGCACGTCCGGCTCGTGGTCGCCTTGAGACTCCGGAGTTCCCATACCACAGCATTTGCTCGAAGAGACGGCAGGCCAAGCAGCCTGGAAGGTAGAATAGAGAAGACTCTCATTGGAATTTCTGGCGAGTTCCTGTAGGCTGAATGTACAAGCATCGAGGTAACGCCAATGCCTCACCTCTCCTTTACAGCACTCATTCGTCGAATTCGCTACCGCCACGGATTCCCTTTCATCATGTCCGTTGTTCTCGCTGTCGTGACGACTGCTTGGGCCCAGCCCGCGCGGGCAAGGTCCATCTGGAGTTTTGCGCTCCTGGCGCTCATCGCCACCGCATTCGCGTTGCTATGCGGTGGCCGGTTTCGCACTTTCTACGTTGCCATCGCGGTGACGCTTCCATTCCTTTTTCTTCTTCAGTGGTTCCTTCAAGTCCGTTCTTGGATACCCGATTTCCCCACCAAACCGGTCGCAGAATATTTCCTCTACTTCGTCGTGGCTCCGATTCTTCTGGTCTGGGTCGTTGCGACGCTGCTCAATCGCAATGAACGACACGCCTAACTCGCCTCGGTTCTAGATTTCGGAAGCCAACAACCCAAAAGCATTTCAGCGGGACGCCGCTATCCCCGCGTCTCCTCCGTCTTCGTCGATCACCTAGACGATCTCGCCTGCCGCGTGATAGTGTCCGCCCATGCGACGCAGAAAACTGTTGTGGGCCGCGGCGATGGCGATCGCGATCGCCGGCGGGATGCGACTCGTCGGCGACGACCGTTACCCGGCCGAAATCGCTGAGTGGCGCAAGAATTATGATCGCGATCTACGATCGGAGAAGGGCCCGCTGTGGCTGATCGCGCGCCACACCGTGGCGGAGGGCAGGACTGAGATCGGCAGCGACGCGTCCAACCACATTAAGTTGCCAGCCCGCGCGCCGAAGCGAGTCGGCGCACTCGAGCGCCGTGGCGATAAAGTCACGTTTGAGCCGGCCGCTGGAATCGCAGTGAAGTTGAACGGCAAACCGATGACCGGTCCGGCAGCGCTGCGGACGGGCGTGGCGCCGGATCCACGCGACCGGCTTCAGTTCGGCGATTTCGAGATCGCTGCGTCGATTAGTGACGGGAACTGCCAGTTGGTCGTTCGCGACCGGCAGAGCTCGCTGCTGAAAACGTTCTCTGGGGCGCTGTGGTTTCCTGTCAATGCCGGCTATCGCGTTGAGGCCGCGTTCACGCCCTATCCGCAGCCGAAGGAGCTGAAGATCCCCGACACAGGCGGACGCACCAGGACCAGGCAGGTGCCGGGATATGTGACTTTCCGGCTCAACGGTGAGACCCTGCGCCTGGAGCCGGTCGCGATTGGGAACGAGCTTTTCTTCATGTTCAAGGACCGCACGACGGGCCGGGAAACCTATGGCGCCGGGCGATATCTCGATACGGAACTGCCAAAGAATGGCAAGGTCGTCCTGGACTTCAACAAAGCCTACAACCCGTATTGCGCGTTCAATCCTTATTCCTCATGTCCTATCCCACCAAAGCAGAACACGCTGCTCACTCGAGTAGAAGCGGGCGAGAAGGTTCGCGGCCATCACTAGCCTAGTCTAATCTAGTGCTACATTGTTACGTCTCGGGGGCATTTCGGGTGGCGCACACAGAACCGGGGATGAGGGTTACCCTGGTCTCACTGACGGGAATCTCAAAGACCACTTGGTCTGACGCAACGACAAAGGCGAGTCGACGATGAAGCGCAGGCCATTGGACGCGAAGGAAGAGTTACTGGAAGAGTTCGAGCGCGCCCTCCGCGTGAGCGAATATCTGCTAGGTGGCTTGCCCGGGCGGCTGTGGCGCGCTGAGCCGCCCGACGGTCATGGGCGTTCGATCGCAGCGACGGTCGCGCATATGCAAAGCGTGCGGCGAACGTTCGCGAAGATGGGCGGCGCGCCGGTCGCTTTGGCCTTGGATCGCGAACGTTCCACCGCAACCGAGGCCCGGCGGGCTTTCCGGCAGTCCCGGGACACACTGACGGATGTTCCGCAATTCACTGGGTCGTGACCAGTCAAGGGTGAAGGGCATGCCCAGGCGAACCGTGAATATGATCTTCTACCTGGTTCAACACGAAGCGCATCACCGTGGCCAGATTTGCAGGCTGGCGAAGAGTGCTGGGCCACGAGTTTTCCGGCGACGACGTCATGCGGATCTGGGGCTGGAAGAAGCTACCGTGACGCCGAGCCCGCATTCCCAAGAGTTCTCGAGAGCTAGAGACTGCGGACGAGGACGTCCGCGCTCCGAGGGAAAGGATCTCCCAGGGGAAGGACTGATGACTGGCAAGCGGGACAATGTGGACAAGGAAGTTCGAGCTCCCAGCCGGCACAAGGAGTGGTACTCGCGAGGGTATCTGCCGCATTTCGACCATCCTGATCTGACACAAATGATCACTTTCAGATTAGCTGATGCACTGCCGAGTCACTTGCTCGATCAGTGGGAGAAGACCTTGGGGAGAGAAAGCGATGCCAGGAAGCGCAAACAGATTGAGGCCTATTTGGATGCCGGGCATGGCAGCTGCGTGCTTCGCGATCCGCGCATTGGTCCCATGGTTGAGGATACATTGCTTCACTTCGATACTGAGCGTTACCGGCTGATGGAGTGGGTGATCATGCCCAACCACGTTCATTTGTTGGCCGAGTTTCTTGCTGGATCTCTTCTTTCGGAGGTTGTGAAATCCTGGAAGTCGTTCTCTGCGCATGAAGCCAATCACATCCTGGGACGCTCGGGCCAGTTTTGGCAGGAAGAGTATTTCGATCGCTTTGTCAGGGACGACGTTCATTTTGAAAATGCCAGACGTTACATTCGCGAAAATCCTGTACAAGCGAGCCTGGTGAAGCACCCCGAAGACTGGCCCTACGGAAGCGCGTCCTGGCTCCGTCGCTACCCTGGGAGCGCTGGGAGCGCGGACGTCCTCGTCCGCCCATCCGGCCGTCGGCTCGTAGAATTCTTCGAGTCTGAAGCGAGATCGAAAATGGAAGAGCAGACGAATGCGTTAAGCGACCCAGGGGGTCGTGAGATTCTAGAGACGGCGGACGGGACGTCCGCGCTCCCAGCAGATGGCCACCAGGGAGGAACGATACGATTCCTATGATGAATCGAAGAACCTTTCTGGGCGTCGCAGCCGGAATCGCCAGTCTGGCTGCGGTCCCGCACACCGCACCTCTGCCCATCATCGACACACACATCCATCTCTTCGACCCGCGACGTCCGCAGGGCGTGCCCTGGCCTGACAAGAAGGATGCAACCCTCTACCAACCCGCACTGCCGGACCGGTATCGGGAGGTCATCAAGGGGCTCGGTGTCGTCGGCGCGATTGAGGTTGAGTGCAGTCCTTGGCTCGAAGACAACCAGTGGGTACTTGACATCGCCGCCAAGGACACGATCATTGTCGGCACCGTGGGCAACCTGGAACCAGGTACACCGGGCTTCCGCAAGCATTTGGAGAGGTTCCATCGTAATCCGTTGTTTCGCGGCATCCGGTGCGGGAACCTGTGGGGCAGGAATCTCGTGGACCAGATCTCCCGCCCTGAATTCCGATCGGACCTTGCGGCGCTGGCCGAGGCCGGCCTCGAGATGGATACGGCCAATCCTAACCCCTCGTTGCTTTCGGCGCTGCTGCGACTCACTGACCTGGTCCCCAGCTTGCGGGTCGTGATCGATCACCTTCCCCAGATGGAGAAGCCCAAGGCACTGTCCGACCGTTCGGCCCTCCAAGCAAATCTCCGGGAGCTTGGAAAACGACCCCAGATCTATGCCAAGGTTTCGGAGGTCCTTCGTCGGGTGGATGGTCGCATTCCTGACGATCTGAATTTCTACCGCGCCACCTTGGATGAACTCTGGGAGGTATTCGGACCGGACCGGCTGATTTACGGGAGCGACTGGCCGAACAGCGACCGGTGGGGGGCGTACCCACAGGCAATGAAAGTGGTCCGGGAGTACTTCACCGGCAAGGGTGCCGCCGTTGCCGAGAAATTCTTCTGGAAGAATTCGCTCGCAGCCTACCGTTGGACCAAGCGTCACGAAAGCCAGCCCGGCGAAGGTGCGTAATCTCAGCATCTAACTTCGCCCACATCTCCGGCCCATTCCCCCTTAACAAAGGGGACGGCGCGGAGGTGAAGTGTTGAGAAGAGTTCCCTCACCGGGAAATTTTTCGCAGCTCTCCTCGCGAGTGGGGAATATTCTCATCGAGCGTGGCGCCGGAACGCGGCATGAAAGATTCTCTTCTTGTCCCAACTGTCGTCAGTCTCCGACCACCGTGACTAAAACAGTTCGTTGGCGAGCGTGCACGTCGCATTCCAGGTGGAAGATCTGCTGCCAGGTACCGAGCGCCAGCTTACCATCGCAGATAGGCACGCTCAGCGATGGGCCGAGCAGAGTTGCCTGCAGGTGCGAGTGGCCGTTGCCATCATGCCAGGCTTTTTCATGACCGTACTGACGGCTGGGCGGGATGAGCTTGTCCAGAAGGGTGGGCAGATCACGCTCTAATCCTGGCTCGAATTCAATGGTGCCGACCGCAGCCGTGCTGCCGACGTTGAAGATGTTGACCGTGCCTGTTTGGATCCCCGAAGAAGTCACGATCATAGCGACCTGTTCGGACAGATCGTGCATGTCTCCGGGTCCTTTGGTCGTGATGGGAATTTGTTGCTGATAGGTCATGGTTTCGTGCGCCGCCTCTGAAGTTGAAAATGCCGGCTCTCAATGCGGGTTTCCGTTACCCCCTGTGTGCAGCGAAAAAGACACGGGACACGAGTAGTTCGGATATCGGGAGGGCCTGCCCCTACCGGCGGGGGCTGCCTTTGAAGGCTGGATCCATCGCTGCGATATCGACGCGAAAGCTGACCGTCTCGGCAGTGGGGAAGCTGCCAGGGATCTTCTGCGTCACTCTCCCGGTCGCAGCCCACTCGGTTCCCCGCTGAAAAGTCGCGATGAACCCCACGCAGCTCAGCGCCGGAATGTCGTGCCCCAACGTGGTGTGGAAAATCCGTCCCTTCCCATACGAAAGCACCATGAGAACGGGCTCGTCGTAGCCCGTGCCCCGGTTGTCGGGCGCTGAGTAGGCCGTCGCGAGAACGGTCATGTTCTTGCCTGGCCCGCGAAGCCTGGCATAGAGCTCATCGCCTGCGTGCATCCAAACCTTTGGCAGGCCCTTCGTAATGGGGTGTTCGCCATCCCGGATTGTGACTGGAAATGGAAGCCGGGCCCCATGCGACCCGGCATTCCCCGGAGAGTTGTCGGAGACAAGCTTGCCTTCCTTGTAGTACCAAAACGGGCCTGCCTTCTCCGTCCGGTTGCGCCAGCCGCCGATTCCAATCATTTCGTTGAATGCAGGCCAGTCTGGAAATGCGTTGTCGGCCGCGTGCACCGCTACCAAGCTGCCTCCATCCTTCACATACTGCTCAAACGACGCTTTCAGCTCCGCGGGCCATTCCGGCGCATCGTAGTTTGAGACGATAACCTGGTACTTCTTGAACTCCGGCTTGAAAGTGCTGAAGTCGCCGCCAGACTGGGGCGCTGTGACGACGTCGACCTGGAAGAGACCGGTAGCCTCCAACTGCTTCCGCAACACTGGCGTCACACGCTGCCAATCATGGTAAGGACCTCCGCTCTGCCCATCGAGAATCATGACCCGAATCGTGCCTGCGGCAATGGCCGTGAGCGGCGCGAAGAGCTGTACCAGGGCGATCAAGCTCCAAACGATTTCTTTCATACGGCTCTCACCTCAGGCAAGTTTGTGCTTCTGGATCGGCAGTCTCGAATTCTTTTTCCGGTTACAGCAAATATGGCATTGCAGATCGCCGGAGCAATCGGAGGGACACCTGGCTCTCCCACGTCGGCAGGAAGCTCCGAGCTGGGCATAATGTGGACATAGGTCTCGCAGGGCGCTGGCGACCGCGAATACTTCGAATCCGCAAAAGAGAAGCTATGAATCTTCAGAACCTCTACCTGCGATCCTGTCTAAAATGGGACCTTGTTCAGGAAGCCGCGACTGTTGGGGTGAAACAAGGTAAGGCGCGAAAATCTTAGCAGAGAATATGCCGGATCGACATTGGTTTTCCTAGGCCAATTGTGGGTCTGTCGTTGGTTCCAAAAGATAGCGGCGGCAGAGAAGGAAGTAGGAGGCGAAGGGCGCATGCCCCGCTTGCCCTTTTTCTAGGAGCGGATGATAATGCGGCGCACAAACCAACCAACCATTGTCGACTGATGGAGCGGGGCTGATGTTCCATTTTCGCAATGAAACCTTTTCCGCGGATTATGCGCACCTGAGGATCTGGACCGCGCTGGCTCTGCTGGCAATTTCCGCTGGAACCATGCTCGCTCAAGTGCCCAGTGCCGCGCAGCAGCCGGGTCAGCCATTGCCGGAAGGCGCCGGCAGAGATATCACACACAAAGTTTGCGGAGCGACCTGTCACGGCACGGACATCATCATGGGCAGAGGGCGAACGCGCGATCAATGGACGGCCGTTGTCAATGCGATGGTGGCTCGCGGCGCCAAGGCCAGCGATGCCGAATTCGTGCAGATCACCGAGTACCTCAGCTCGCATTTCGGGCCCAACAGCGTCGTTCCTTCTGCTTCCACACGCGGCAGCGGACCAGGTGGCGAGTACCGCGAGCGTCCGGACGCGGACCTGGTCCGATGGGATCCGGCGCTGCGGATTCCCATGTGGTCGATGATGCGGGCGCCGAGCGCGGCAAGGCTGTCTATATCGCCGAGTGCATCACCTGCCATGGCGTCAAGGCTCGCGGAGGAGATTCCAGCCTGCCGCGGAATCAGCAAGGGGCCAACCTGATCCGTTCCCTGGTTGTTCTGCACGATCGCTACGGAAACGGAATTGGTCCGTTTCTCGCGAAGGGCCATCCCCTGCAGAGCGGACGGTCAGCCTCCAGCCTCAAGCCCGAACAGGTGGCTGACCTCGCGCATTTCCTGCATCAGAAGGTTTACAACACGCTGCGCAGCGGCCCGGAATTGCAGATTCAAAACGTGCTTACTGGCGATCCAAAGGCAGGCGAGGTGTACTTCAACGGCGCTGGAAAGTGCCACACCTGCCATTCACCGACCGGCGACCTGAAGGGCATTGGCCGCAAGTACGATCCGCCGACGCTCCAGTCGAAGTTCCTCTTCCCACGCGCCGTGGGATTTGGCCGGCGCGGAGCAGCGCCTGTTACCGACGAAGCCCGTTACAGTGACAGTGACCCAGCCGAACGGAGAGGTGGTGGAAGGAGTGCTCCAAACGCTGGACGATTTCAACGTTGCGCTTCGTGATGCGCAGGGCAACTACCGCTCATTCAAGATCACGCCTGAATTGAAGGTTGTGAAACACGATCCGTACGCGATGCACGTCACCCTGCTCGATCAATACACAGACAAAGACATGCACGACATCGTTGCTTATCTGGAGACCCTGAAATGATCACGATGCGCATTTCGGGAAAGATACTGGTCGCTTCGGTACTGCTGGTGGCTACTTTCGAGAGCCAGTCCCTGAAGCCTTCCAAGCTGATGGAGCCGCCAACGGACACGTGGCCGATGTACAACGGCGACTATTCCGGGCGTCGTTTCAGCACGCTGAATAAGATTAACGATTCCAATGTCCGGTCGCTCAGTCTGGCTTGGGTGTATCGCGCGAGTGTGGGTGGAGGTGGTTTTGGCGGATCCATTAAAGCCACGCCTTTGCTGATCGACGGTGTCCTGTACTTCACGTTGCCGGACCATGCGTGGGCCATCGATGCGCGCACGGGCCGAGAGGTGTGGCACTTCGCCTGGGAGTCGAAGGGAGGAATTCACATTGGCAGTCGCGGGGCTGCGGCTTATGGCGACTGGCTTTATTTCGAGACGCCCGACTGCAATCTGGTGTCGTTGAATCTGAAAGACGGCAAGAAACGCTGGCAAACACCGATCTGCGACCTGGACCAGATGTATTTCGGCTCGGTCGCACCGCTCGTGATCAAGAATCACGTGATCGCCGGCGTCAGCGGAGACGATCTCGACGTGCCCGGCTACATTGAATCGCACGATCCGGAAACCGGAGCGTTGCAGTGGCGCTGGTATACGCACCCGCAGCCCGGCGAGCCCGAAGCCAAGACCTGGCCCAGCGTCGAGGCGATGCTGCATGGCGGCGGCATGACCTGGGGCTCGTATACGTACGATCCGGAGTTGAATCTGCTTTACTTCGGAACGGGTAATCCGCAACCGGTGATCTCCGGAAAGGGCCGCGAGGGAGACAACCTTTACACCGAGTGCATCATTGCCCTGAATCCCGACACCGGCAAACTGGTCTGGTATTTCCAAGCCTCCCCGCACGATACCCACGACTGGGATGCGAATGAAGCCCCCGTTTTGATCGACGGTGAAATCAATGGGCAGAAGCGCAAACTGTTAGCCCAGGCGAGCCGCAATGGCTACTTTTTTGTCCTCGATCGAGTCACCGGGAAAAACATCGTCACGACGACTTTTGCGAAAGCGAACTGGGCTAAAGGGCTGGATGCGAAAGGACAGCCGATTCCCGAATCCGGCCAAGATGCCCCAACTGGACGGTGCTCTGGTTTCTCCGAACCAGGCGGGTGCTGCCAACTGGCCGCCCCCGAGCTTCAGTCCGGCGACCGGGCTGTTCTATGTGAATGCGACCGATGCCTACAGTGTCTACTACATCTACGATACCGAACCGAAGGCGGAAGGCTGGGCTGGGAATGATCGAGGGGGCTGGTCACAGTCGTCGCTTCGTGCGATCGACTACAGGACAGGAAAAATCAAATGGAGTCACACCTGGGAGGGCACCGGTGGGCCGCGCTCAGGCGTGCTCTCCACCGCCGGCAATCTGGTTTTCGCGGGCGACCCGTCGAACAACCTCGTCGCGGTCAATGCAACCACAGGCAAACCTCTCTGGCACGCCAACCTGGGTGCCGGCATGAGCAACGCGCCCATCACCTATGAACTCGACGGCACGCAATATCTGGTGGTTGGCGCAGGCGATACGCTGTTTGGCTTTGCCCTGCTGACGAAGTGATCCTGCGGACGAGGGCAATTACTGAGAGAGATTGAATTTCGGATCTTCACGACGTTGCCGATGTCGTTGAGGGGATTCGCATCGGGCACGACAATGTCGGCAAGTTTTCCAGGTCCAATCGTTCCAAGCTCGTCGAGCCGGCCCAAGAACCGGGCCGGGCTCACAGCAGCGGTCTGTAGCGCCCGAAGCGGCGTTAAGTCTGCGCTCGCCCTCAGCTGTAACTCATCGTGCAATCTGAATCCCGTTACGATGCCTGGCATTGCCGGCGAGTCAGTGCCGGCTAGAATTCCCACGCCCGCTTTTTGAAGATCGGCGACGAATCCGCCCACGGCTTGACACCAATGAGGCACAGTGCCAAATTGTCTTCATACCTGGACTGGGTGGGCGGAAGTCTTCTTCGGATCGGTGAGAAGGGCTACCGTTTGATTGTCGCGTAAGCATCGCATGAACTGGACTCGAGATAAGAAACTTTCGTCAAAGCGATGGTGCGGTCTGTTTCTGTTCGCGATTTGGACAGCATTGGACTTTGCGGCGCAAGCTGTGCCCCAAAGCAGCGTGGAGAGTCAGGCTCTGGCAATCATTGAGACGCGTTGTTTGTCTTGCCATGGCGCTGAACTAAAGACTTCAGGGTTGGATCTGTCAACCCTTCAAACCGCTCTGCAGGGCGGCAGCGCGGGTCCGGCGCTCAAGCCTGGGCAGCCTGCCGAGAGCTTATTGCTCAAACGCGTCATTCAACATCAGATGCCTCCGGGAAAACCGTTACCGCAAGAAGAAAAGACGCTCCTCAGCCAATGGATACTCGAGGGAGCGCCCTGGTCTGGAAGAATCGGTAAGGCCGCAGGCCCGCCCCGCCGCGCGGGTTTAGACTGGTGGGCATTGCAGCCCTTGCGGGAACAGTCACCTCCCGACCCCACGGGCTTGCCAGCGGAATGGTCCCACTCACCCGTCGATCGATTCATCTACGCCAAGCTGCAAGAGAAAGGGCTCCGGCCTTCGCCACCCGCCGATCGAGCGACTTACATCCGTCGTGCGAGTTTTGATCTGTTGGGTCTGCCACCCACTCCTGAAGAGATTGATGACTTCGTGCAAGACACGAGTCCGGACGCCTACGAGAAACTGATAGACCGATTGTTAGCCTCGCCGCATTACGGTGAGCGCTGGGGACGGCACTGGTTGGACGTGATTCGGTTCGGCGAGAGTCATGGCTATGAGCAAAACCATTTGCGGGAACGCGCTTGGCCGTTCCGAGACTACCTCATCCGCTCTCTGAATCAGGACAAGCCGTTCAGCCAGATGGTACTGGAGCAGCTGGCCGGCGACCAGCTCTCGCCGAATGAACCCGAGGTGGCAGTGGCGACAGGGTTTCTCGTGGCCGGCGTCCACGACACTGTCAAGATTGAAAACATCGAAGGCGAGCTGCAGAAGCGGGCCAACGATCTGGACGACATGGTGCTGACGACGGGTGCGGCGTTTCTTGGACTGACAGTCAATTGCGCGCGTTGTCACGACCACAAGTTCGACCCGATTCCACAGGTGGACTACTACCGTCTGCAGGCTGCCTTTGCCGGTGTTCAACATGCGGAGCGCGAGTTAGCGACTCGCAAAGAGCAAGCCCTGCGTGAGGCTCAGGAAAAACCATTGCGGGAAGATTTGGAGCGAATTAACCAGCGCTTGGCCGCACTCAAGCAGTCAGGATGGCCACTGGCGGAAGCCCGCAAGGCGGAACTCTCCAAGGCGTATCGTCAGCCGGTAGATGCGAAGGGCAATGAGGAGAGGTTTTCACCCGTTGCGGCCCGGTTCGCCCGCATGAACATCCTGACAACGTACAAAAATCAGGAGCCGGCTCTCGACGAACTGGAAGTTTGGACGGCTGAAGGACCTCAAGTCAATGTCGCGCTCGCTTCGCGAGGGGCTAAGGCCAGTGCCCGTTCTACGCGGACCGATGGCAAAGGAGCGGCCTTCTACAAGCTGGATTTTCTAAACGATGGGAAATTCGATGAGATCTGGATTTCTGACGAGCGAGACACAGGCCAGGTAACGCTCGAGTTCCCCAAGACACTGACCATTTCACGCATCACGTGGTCTCGAGACCGTCCTGGCGCCAATCAGGGCCGCTTCCTCAGCCGCGTGCCGGTGAAGTATGTTTTTGAGACTTCACTCGACGGTGTGCAATGGCGGCGAGTGGCGAGCTCTGACGACCGATTGCCATTCACGGAGGAAGAACGCGAAGAGTTCTTCCTGCTTTCCGTCCTTGTTCCAAAGGAAAAGGACGAGTGGCTGGCATTGAGAAAAAGGAAAGCGGAAACGGAAAAGAAACTGGCGGCGCTGCCCAAGCCACCGACTGCCTATATCGGCAGATTCACTCAGCCGTCTGAACCGGTGGCGCTGCACAAGCGCGGCAATCCGATGGACAAGGGCGACATTGTGGCGCCCGGTGGTTTGAGTGCGCTCCAGAGAATGCTGCCGGTTTATGAGCTCGACGCAAACGCTCCAGAAGGCGAGCGTCGGCTGGCATTGGCCCGCTGGATTGTTGACGATCGAAACGGGTTGACGGCTCGGGTGTTGGCCAATCGTCTCTGGCATTATCATTTCGGGAAAGGACTGGTCGGGACTCCGAGCGATTTCGGCTACAACGGCGAGAAGCCGACGCATCCCGAGTTGTTGGAGTGGCTGGCGCAGCGTCTACTGCATCACGGCTGGCGGCTCAAGCCCATGCACAAGGAGTTGATGTTGTCGGGTGTTTATCGTCAGTCAAGCCAGTGGAATCCTGAGGCAGCAGCCATCGACAATGAAGCGCGCACCCTGTGGCGTTTTCCCGCAAGGCGTCTGGAAGCCGAGGCAGTGCGCGACTCGATTCTGGCGGTGAGCGGAAAACTGAATCGTACGATGGGAGGACCAGGCTTCCGCCTCTACGACTACACGGTTGATAACGTTGCGACCTATGCGTTCCGGGCAAGTTTCGGTCCGGAGACATACAGGCGCGCTGTCTATCATCAATCCGCCCGTTCAGTGAAAGACGACTTGATGGGACCGTTTGATTGCCCCGATTCGGCGCTGCCCGAACCCAAGCGGGTGTCGACCACAACGGCGCTTCAAGCCCTCAGCTTGCTGAACAACGCCTTCATCCTCGACCAGGCAGGGTTCTTTGCCGAGCGTTTGCGTCGAGAAGCCGGTGAGCGGGACGTGAAAGCTCAGGTTAAACGTGGCCTTTCGCCTCGTCTTCGGACGAGCTCCGAAGGATGAGGAAGTCTCTTCGGCGGTGGAGCTCATTCGGCGGCACGATCTAAAGGCTTTTTGCCGAGCGCTGCTGAATGCCAATGAATTTCTCTATGTGATGTGAAATCCCGGAGAGAACGCGACGCCTTCGGGGGGAGTCATGATCGCGCGGAAAAGCTGCAGGACACCCCAGTCGCTTCGAGACCAGCTCTCTTAATTTTTTGAAGGGGGCTATTCGGTATCGTCATGAAGACAAGCCATCCCAGAATCCAATTTCACCCTCAGTGGCTGAACCGCCGCGAATTTCTCGGCAACCTGGGCGAAGGGCTCACCGGGATTGCTTTGGCTGTTCTGCTGAACGAAGAGGGGCTGCTGGCACAAGATCTGCCGCCTTCAGGAAAGCCGCATTTCGCGCCACGCGCCAAGCGAGTGATTCAGATCTTTTGCCCGGGTGCGGTCTCGGCAATGGACACTTTCGAGTATAAGCCCGAACTACAGAAAAGGAGCGGAGAGCCCTTGCCTGGGGGTGAAAACTTGGTCTCCTTCCAGGGAGCCAACGGGAATCTGATGCAGAGCCCTTGGGAATTTCGCCGCTGCGGCCAGAGCGGGAAGTGGGTTTCCAGTTTGCTGCCTCATTTGAGCGGATGGGTAGACGAGATTGGCTTCATCCACTCAATGACGGCGAAAAGCAATACCCATGGTCCGGCCTGTGTGCAGATGAATACAGGGTTCGTCAGCGAGGGCTTTCCCAGCATGGGTGCCTGGATCAGCTATGCACTCGGCACAGAGAACCAAAATCTGCCAGCGTTTGTCGCAATCCCGGATGTTCGCGGAATTCCGCCTTCCGGACCTGCAAACTGGACCTCCGGATTTTTGCCCGCCGCGCACCAAGGCACGCCATTCAACGCCGCAGAGCCAATCCAAAATCTGCAGCGGCCGCCAGGAATCAGCGCTGAAGCTGATGACGACAGTCGAAGGTTTCTGCGACTCCTCAATCAAGTCCACGAAAAGGATAATCCAGGCAACTCGGACCTGGCAGCACGAGTCGCTGCCTATGAACTTGCCGCGCGCATGCAGTTGTCCGCGCCCGAAGCTACGGACTTGAGCCAGGAGAGCAAAGCCACAAGGGAGCTGTATGGTGCAGACGACTCAAATCCGCTTATGGCGGCCTATGCTCGCAACTGCCTGCTGGCGCGACGGCTCATTGAGCGAGGCGTCCGGTTTGTCCAACTCTTCTGTGGTTCTCGCGCCTCTGGGGTTGACGGTCTGCTCAACTGGGATGCGCACAAGACGCTCAAACAGGATTACGAACGGCATTGTCCAATTCTGGATAAGCCTAGCGCCGGATTGATCCAGGATCTAAAGTGTCGAGGATTGCTGAAAGACACCCTGGTCCTCTGGACCACCGAGTTCGGGCGGATGCCAACCCACCAGGCCGGAACTCTCGGACGCGACCACAATCCAGATGGCTTTACTGTCTGGATGTTAGGGGCGGGCGTCCAGCCGGGTAGCTACGGCGCAACCGATGAGTTTGGACGCAAAGCCGTTCAGAATGTCTCCACCATTTACGACTTTCACGCCACAGTTCTCCATCTGCTCGGGTTGGATCACGAAAAGCTCACCTATTACCACAACGGCATCAACCGCCGCCTCACCGATGTTCACGGGCACGTTATCAAAGAGCTAGTAGCTTCCTGAATTTCGTAGTCAAAACTACGAGAGTTTGGAAGTGGTGCGTTGGCATCTCGTTCGGAGTGCTCTATATCGGCTAGATTTTTATGATTTACTGTGAACACGACAGGTTTGATGTGAGCCAAAATTGGAAGCGAGCTTGGAACGATTTTTGCTCGTAATTCTAGGATAAGTAATGTTCTTTTAACTGCAGAACGCACAATCCAGTTTTTGCCTGGCCCCCGTCGCTCAGCCCCTTCCTAAAAGCACCTCCTCCCGTTCATGACCGGGGTTTCAAGTCGCGTTCCAACACAACCATTTTGAACCTAATGTAAGGAGGCACGAAATGAGGCACAAGACCTTGAAGTCTTTTCTCCTCTTCTTTTTTCTGTCGATACTCCTTTTGCCAGGTTCTGTTCAGGCGCAGAGCACCTATGGTCTCATCGTCGGTGTTGTCAGCGATGAGAGCAAGGCGGTCGTTCCCGGGGCGGCCGTGACAGCCAAGAATGAGGGTACTAACATCGAGCGAGTCGTGGAAACTGGTGATCAAGGCGAATATCGAATCACCAGTCTTCTTCCTGGAACCTACTCCGTCACTGTGGAGAAAAGAGCGGCTTCAAA
>CAVVYL010000039.1:0-178369 GCA_963752385.1 uncultured Acidimicrobiia bacterium
CGCATCCAAAAACTCCGCGCGGAACTGGATAGGAGCGTTCACCAAACTGTGTGTTCTTGATGAAAGAGGTAGCGGCGCTGGCCTGTCCCGGTCCGAGCGTGCTGTGCAACACGCGAATGGGATTAGCGGAAATGATGTACGCCAGCACAACAAAAGTTGCGCCGGCGGCCCGAAGTTCTCTACCTGGCGTGCTGTTACGCTCTGCCAACCGAAATTGTTGTTCCAGCCAAGCCGTGCCACCAACGAGTTTCATGCCTGAAAGGCTTCGGTGAATCAAGATCGGCCTCCTGAGCAGCGAAGTACACCACCCGGCTTGCTGCGGAAATCGGAGCCCAGGTCGATCTATTGAAGGCACGACCAATTTCCTCATTAGCAAAACCGGCGTTCGTCTTGCCAAGGTTGCGGGATGATCCATTTCATATACATCTCCCTACCACCTCAGGTGTCGGTCGAAGAACCAGGTGATCTCCTCCCACACGTCCTGCGCCTCTGGGGTGTCGAACGCCAACAGGTAGTCGGCGTGCGACTGGCCCTCGTACACGTGCAGCTCGGCCGGCACACCCGCGGTCCGCAGCTTCCGGTGGGTGCGGATCGTCGGGCTCAGGAGCAAGTCCCGTGTGCCGCTCACGAGGATCGCCGGTGGAAAGCCCGACAGATCGCCGTATAGCGGCGAGACGAGCGGGTCCTTCAAGTCCTCGCCGCCCGCGTAGAGCTCGAGGGCGCCCTCCACCCAACCCTCGTATCGGCCTAGCACGTGGTCCACTTCGGCGTTGAGGAAGAAGCTGTCCCCAATCTTCGACAAGTCGGCGCCGGGCGTACCTATGAAGATCGCCGCCGGCATCGGCAGGTTGTCTGCCTTCAAGCGGAGCATCGTGGTCATGACCAGCGCGCCGCCCGCGGATGTGCCCCCCATGACGACGTCCTTGGGGTCATAGTCCTGGAGGACCGCCTTCCAGACCGCCAGCACGTCGTCGGGAGCGGCCGGGAACGGGTGGTCGGGCGGCATGCGGTAGTCGACCGAGAGCACGGGCATCTTGCTGGCGTCGGCCAGCAGGAGCGCCTCCGTCGTCCCTGCCAGGCCAGCGTTGAAGACGAACCCCCCGCCGTGGAGGTGGACGATCAGGTACTTCTCCTTGCTGGCGGCCACGCCCTTGGGGGTGACGCGGTAGCACTTGACGCCCGCCACCTTCACGGCCTTGACCTTGACGTCCCGTTGTTTCGCCATCGCCTGCGCCACCTTTTCCTGGGCGGAATCGTGCTCCCGTTGCAACTTCTTCCAGCCGTCGGGGGTCGTTGGGCCCGGCGCGAACGGCGGGGGGGGCGTGGCGATCGCCTCCTGAAGGTCTGGCGAGACCGTGGTCGGGACCGGGACCGTCCGCGCGGGGACGGCGAGGGGCGGCAGCGATTCTGGTCCGAGGGCCTGGGTGGACAGCGTGAGGACTGCCAGCCCACAGCCCGCCCACCGGGTTGCGTGCGATTTCATGGTGATGCCTCCTTGAGGTGATGAACCGACCTAACACCGGCGCGCCACTGCGCCGAACGAGCGGATCAGCACGCGCCCCCGAAGTGGTATCTGCTCGATCCGCTTTGATGTGACTCGCTTCGCGGCACATCAGGATCGCACGCTCATCCGACCGATGTGCTGCCGCGAGCGGCAGCACATCTAGCACCACTGATAGCACAACGGCTCGCCCGACCACAATAACGTTTTGCTGTTATTAGCAAATGAAAATGTCCGGTTTTCGGAACAAGTGAAAGGTGCGGTTTATTGAGAAAGGGAAACAGCCCTGGCCCTTATCCGAGCCAACAGCCAGCCTGGCGGGTCCCGTCAAGGCCGAGCGCAGCGAGCCACAGGGACGCCTGGACCGCTGCAGCCAGGTGATGCCGCAAATCATTTTTCAAACAGGAGAGTCCCGAAGGTCTCGGGAACATGATTGGGATCGCGATCGACTACGCAGGTGGGTTGCCAACACAGAAAATGTCGCCGTGAGTCAGGGCCCTTTCCCTCAATGCGGTAAAGATTCATGCGCCAACGCGTGCCTGGCAGAACCGATTCACCACTGACTGATTTGAGAGGAATTCGCGCTGCCGCAAACCAGCGGTGCGCCTGCTCGTCGATCCGCGCGAGCACTTGCCAGCCAGATCGCCAGCGCTGGTCAGAACTATTGCTGTCCAGATTAATGGCCAGATCTATCCAGTCGCCCGTCGGAGCAATCTCGAATTCTCGATAGCGCCGAATATTCTTCCAGTCGTCTCCGAGAAACATCTCCACCACATCGCGATCCCACAACTTGTCGCGGGGGCGGTCGTTTTGAGCAGGCATGAAAACGTTTAGCTGGCGATAGGGACAAACGAAAAGGAAGTAGAGGTGAGTTTCAGTCCAGCAGCCCCTGACTTCTGTACGGAACTCGGGATAGTCCCGTTCCCGAGTACAATCTTTCAAGATCCAGGTTGAGCTGGCTTTCGACCAGAATGGAGAGTTCGGATCTGTATCGAAGCGATCCTCCGTCTTCGCGTACGGAATCGAGAATACGGCCGTTGGCGACGTAACGCGGCACGGTTCTTGAGCGATGATGGTAGAAACAAAAATGAGAGACCAAAACAATGCTTGCCATGGAGTTGACACTTGCTGTCTCGCTCTCTGCGATCGAATGAAATCCATTCTCCCCTTCCGGTGTGCTCCCTCGGGATCACTGCACAGAGGTATGTGGCCCAAGCATTGTGCCCTTCCTGCCATTACTTGTGCAACGGCGTTTCGCGAGAGCCGAATGCGAAGGACATTTTCTAATGACTGTTGGCGATCGGTAGTTTCCCGTTAGTGATAGCAAACGGCAAGGTACAAAGGTCAAGGGGTCCAATGCCGCATGAATGCGGGTGGCTCAGAACCAGGGCCTTGACTCTTTGCAAGCTCCCACTAGTTTCTGATTTAATCTTGCCTTTTTCGATCAACATACTAAGATAACGTGTTAGGCACACGATTTCTGCTGTCGTGCATAAACCTCTTCATTACGCAGAGGTTAGCTGATCTATTCTAACCACACATCGCGGAGCGATGGTCCATGAAAGCCTCTAATGGAAAATGGCGGGACAGGCTCAAGGGAAAGATGCCCGAGGAGCTAGCGAGAGAGATCGATATTTTTGAGACACAGATTGCGCTGAGAAAGCAGGGCAGGCTGGAAGAACGGCTTTTCGCGGAATCCAGACTCCGGAGAGGCGTGTACGGCCAGCGATACGACAACGGGCAGCGGCACGATGGCAGGAAGGTGCAACACCTCATCTATTCCACCAACCACCACACGAAAGGTCCCAACACGCTGTGGGATGCTCCCGGCATGCAAAGGATCAAGATTCCCTTTGGCGGTTTGAACGCTAGCCAGCTGGAAACTGTGGCCGATCTGGCGGAGGAATACTCCGATGGCATCGCGCATGTGACGACCCGGCAGGACTTTCAGTTTCACTTCGTGCACATCGACGACACTCCTGCCATCATGCGGCGTTTGGCCTCTGTGGGTATTACCACTCGCGAAGCCTGCGGCAATTCCGTCCGGAATGTGACTGCCTGCCCCTATGCGGGAGTCTGCCCGGACGAAGCCTTCGATGTGACACCTTACGCGCGGGCATTGTCGCGGTTTCTACTGGGACACCCTGACTGCCAGGACTTTGGACGAAAATTTAAGCCGGCCTTCAGTGGCTGCCAGCAGCACGCTTGCGGTTTGACAAGTATGCATGATCTGGGCGTCATCGCAACGACGCGTGTCGTAGACGGCAAGGAGGAGCGCGGGTTGAGGCTTTACGTGGGAGGGGGGCTCGGGTCGGTCCCCTATCAGGCCAAGCTGTTTGATGAGTTTCTCAAGCCAGAAGAGCTGCTTCCCACCGCCCAGGCGATCGCCAGGATCTTTGCACGTTTAGGAGAAAAGAAAAATCGCAATCGGGCTCGAATCAAATTTCTGGTACACGAGTTGGGGATTGAAAAGTTCAAGGAGCTTGTGCTCGAAGAAAGAAAGACTCTGCCTCACGATCCGCGTTGGACTCAATATGTTGAGGATGCTGTGCAGCAAAGTGAGCAGCCGCTCAGGTTGGCGGGGGAGCTTCCCGCGGAAGGGTCGGAGGCTTTCAAGAAATGGCTGAAAACAAATACACGACCGCAAAAGCAAGCGGGCTTCGTGACAGCTACGATCACGCTACCGCTCGGCGATATTACCGCCATGCAGCTTCGCGCTTTAGCGGACATCGCGCGCCGGCTCACGCGGGAATCTGTCCGAACGACAGTTGAGCAGAACTTTGTGCTGCGTTGGGTGAGTCAGGCGGATCTGGCTGCCCTCTTTGAGGCGCTGGGAGCTGTTGGCTTGGCCCAACCCGGTGCCGGCAGCATTATTGACATCGTGGCTTGCCCTGGAACCGATACCTGTAAGCTGGGCATTTCGTCGTCACGAGGCTTGGCCGCTGAATTGAGAACTCGGTTGGCTGAAAAGAGCCTTCAATTAGATGAGGCCATCCAGAACCTGCACATCAAAGTCAGCGGTTGTTTCAACAGCTGCGGGCAACACCACATAGCCGACTTGGGTTTTTACGGCGTCAGCCGCAAGATTTCTGGTTATACCGTGCCCCACTTTCAAGTGGTGTTGGGTGGTGAATGGACGAACAACGCTGCGTCTTACGGTCTGCCGATGCAGGCCATTCCGTCGAAGAATATCCCGGAAGTCGTGTCGCGGATTGGCGAACGCTACGTGGCGGACCGTCAGAAAGGCGAAAGTTTCAAGGAGTTCATCAAGCGTATTGGCAAAGCCGAAGTCCGAAGGATGCTTGAAGACTTGGTGCGGCTGCCGGGTGACGAGCGCGATCGCTACTACTTTAGCGACTGGGGCGATCCCCGTGAATACAGCATCGACGACATCGGCAAGGGCGAATGTGCCGGCGAGGTGGTCTCATGGTTTGAGTTCGACTTGGCCTCGGCCGAACGTGAACTTTTCGAGGCCCAGCTAATGTTGGAACGCGGAGAATTTCAGAGTGCCGGAAGGACGGCCTACGAGTCCATGCTGCATGCAGCTAAGGCGCTGGTTAAGACAGAATTTTGGGATGTCCGCGATGACCCAGATGAGATTGTTGCGCAGTTCCGTATGCGATTCTACGATTCGGAAAAGTTCTTTGACCCGTTCGCCGGCGGCAAGTTTGCCCAGTACCTGTTCATCGCTCACCAGAGGGCGGCTAGCCCCTGCGCTTCAGAGACAGCCCATCATCTCGTCGAAGAGGCGCACTTGTTCATCGAGGCTTCACATAGCTGCTACAACCGGATGGGCACCCAAGCGCACGCTGTGGCTAAGGTCTAGGGCATGGAACTTCAGCATATCAATGTAAAGCTCTACTTGGAGCATTCTGACACGCTGAATCTAGGAGAGTTAATCCCCGTTTTTCACAATTGGATTCAAGGCCAGGTCTGTAGGGAATTGCTGATCGACGTGGCAGATTACCGTCACGTTCATGCCGGGCCGGGCGTGGTTCTCATTGGGGACGAGGGAGACTACAGTGTAGATAACACCGACAATCGGCTGGGCTTGCGCTATAACCGGAAAAAGGTGTTGCCAGGAAGCAATCCGGATCGATTTGCCCAGGCCCTGCGCGCTTCGCTGGAGGCCTGTGAGCGGCTAGAGGGCGATGAGCGAGTGAACGGCAACCTCCGCTTCGGACGCAGGGAGTTGAAACTGTTCGTGAACGACCGCCTGCTCGCCCCTAACGTTGCTGAGACCTATGCGGCTGTCAAAGGAGAGTTGAGAGGGTTCTTCAACGAGGTGATGGGAACCAGCGACTTCGTGATGCAGCCTGAACCCGACCCGCGGCGGCTTTTTGGGGTTGAGGTTAAGCTGTCGGGCTTCCTGGACACAGCAGAGGTGCTTAGGCGATTGTCTTAGTTTGATAAGTGGTTTCTTCCAAACAAAAGCCAAGGTTAACTACCTTGGCTTTTTCTTTTGGGTACACAGATCGGCTAACGATCACTGCTTCTTCAGTGACTCACCAGCCTGGGCAATCAGCGAATCCAAGCCATCCAGCGAATTGTTG
Organism: uncultured Acidimicrobiia bacterium; assembly: GCA_963752385.1. GTDB lineage: Bacteria > Acidobacteriota > Terriglobia > Versatilivoradales > Versatilivoraceae > CAVVYL01. The sequence goes on from CAVVYL010000039.1 coordinate 6,055, forward strand.
TTCTTCGACTTGTAGAGCTGCTCGAGCTGCGTGCGGGCCTGCTGTTCAGTGACACCCTTCAGGTAAACCGACTTTGCAAGCGAGTCGATAGCCTTGTCGCGGTACTCCGGGAACTGTTTCTCACTCTCCTGTGATTTTGTCTTCAAATCCTGGAGTTTCTTTTCCTTCTCCTGCTTGACGGCCGCATCGGAGGTATTCTGCAACTCGGTCTGTACCTGGTTCATACTGGCCACGATATCGTTGAGGTCTTTGGCGGCGTTCCTAGCCAGGGAGGTGTACGAGATACCAAGCCGATAGAAATCAATGGGATTCGTCTGTGGCCAAGCGTGTAGATTCTTCGTAGTGTTTGCTCGCCTGGTTGTAATCCTTCCTGTTCAGGTGAACCAAACCAACGGAGGAATTGACGGTCGACAGGAGCTTGTTTTTCTCTACCGTCCACTGCTGTTCGGTAATCTGGGCTGGCTTTTGAAGAGCATTGACCTCGTTCTGGGCCCTTTGTGCGTAGTCCAGCGCCTTGTCGAGTTGGGCATTCCTCTTTGCTTCATCTTGCGGCAGGCGTTCAGGGAGAATGCTGGACAGAGTGAGCAGCGAGGGTAGGTCTTTGGGATCGATTGCCAGAAGCTTCTCTCCGTACTCCACCGTCTTATCAAAGTTGTTCTGCGTGCTGGTATGCGCCCATCATTCGCTGGAACACAAACTTCTTTGTGTTGTTGTCTGCCGCGGGGACGTCGGTAGAGAACCTCTCACCGGTCTCAATCACCTTGGCCGCGTTGCCCAGTTGTGCATAGCTGTTAATCAGCATTTGATAGATATACGTCTTGAATTCGGTGTCCGGGTAGTCGGTTAGGAACTTGGTGGCGAGTTCCGACTTCTTGGTGGGGTCTTGTTCGTTGAACAGCGCCAAATAGGCATCGTACTCAGCTTTCGTCTTTGCCTGTGGCTGTTTTTGCTCGGCTGCCGCTTGGGCATAGATCCCCTTCGACGGGCTCAACAATAGACAAAATGCAAAAACACCGACTACCCACTTCATAGAACTACGCATGACTCTCAGCCTCCTTGATTGGGTTCCCAAAACTCGTCGGGAATTCTTGTTTCTAGATTATCCAAAACATTCTTCGAAATTACTCCAGGCCACAGCGTCCGAGGAGCGTTCGCTTATACTTAGACACCAGAATCGGTACATTCGGTTGTCAAGTGTAGGGCAACAGACTCAGGTAAAGAGCCCGCTTTTTGGGTTCGATCCTCAAAAGCTAGACTTACCTTTACATGAAAGTCAGGAGTCTAAACCAAGCTGAAAATGAACGCAATACCAGTTTGATAATTTTTGTCAGTCCGGCCGCAGGGAACAGGATCGTCCGGCCACAGGGATCCGCACCCCTCCAACTTCTCCCCAGTCACCTTTCGGCAGCGGCATCGAGGATCTGAACGGCTTACCTTCTCACCGTTGTCCACCAAAGCATGCCTAAACTCCCAGGCCGAGTCTGACCGATAACTGATCTCGAGAAGTTCAGATCGAATCTTATCTTAGTGGAGCTTTCGATGAGCAAGAGACCAACTCGATGGATTGATCGAATCAAACGACCAGCTGCTGTTTTTCTTCTTTCGCTGGTATGTGTTATCGCTGCCTCGGGGCCAAGGAGTCACGCTAAAAAAGGCACCGCAAACCCTCTGTTTGAGCCAGTAGTCATACCCGCCGGAACGCCGATTCACGTCAGAATGATTGACGAGCTCAACACTGGAGAAAACAAAGCAGGCGATATGTTTAGGGCCTCCTTGGCGCAGCCAGTCGTGGTCAGCGGGCGCACCATCGCTCCTAAGGATGCTCTGATAAGGGGAACACTGAGCGAGGTCGTGAGTTCAGGACGATTGAAGCGCCCCGCCTCGTTGACAATGAAACTCGCCCAACTAACCGTCAGCAGCGGAAGAACCGTTCCCCTTGAGACGTCGCCCTACACACTGGACGGCAAATCGCACGCAATGCGGAATGCTGTCCTAATTGGTGGCGGAGCCGGCGCGGGAGCTGTGCTCGGCGGAGTGGCCGGGGGTAAGAAGGGGGCTCTCATCGGCAGTGCGATCGGAGCCGGCGCTGGGACGGCTACGGCCTATTTGACAGGGAAGCAGGAAATTGTTGTCCCGGCAGAGACCCGCTTCCAGTTCACTGCCGCGGGAAGCCCTGCGGCTGGCGGGCGCCAAGAGATGCGTTCCAGTGACTGGGGCAACGGTGCCGTTGCTAAGAACAAAAGGGAACCCGGAGACTGGGGAGATCTTATCTTCACTGAACGGGACCGCCGAATCATCTGTGACTATTTTCGTGGAAGCTATAGCAACCTCCCTCCGGGCCTGGCCAAGCGTGGCGGAAGCCTGCCACCAGGGTTGGAGAAGCAACTGCGGCGTAACGGAAAGTTGCCCCCAGGCCTGCAAAAGCGTGTCGAGCCATTCCCTCAGGATCTGGTAATCCGGCTCCCAAGAATTCCCGAGCGCATCCGGCGCGTCATTCTGGGCAGGCGGGCCTTCCTGCTGGATGAGCAAGACAACATTCTGGATGTGATCGAATCGATCTTGGACTAGCTCCGTTCGATGAACCCACATCAAGAAAATGAGGGGGGAACGCAGATTACGCTATGGAGCCCTCTGTGTCTTTTGCAAGAGGATCTGACAAGTATCCAGCCCCTTGCCTTCGCTCCTGACTTGGTCTGCGACCCCTTTCGTCCTTTCACTCCCATCTTCGTCTCCAATGACTGCCTCTGGACAAGACCTCCCAAAAAGTGAACCATAGGGGAGCCTAGGGAAGTGCCATGATTCCGGCTCGCAATACCGTACTAGACGTATCCTGTGCTGGTTGCGCCATTCGAAACGTCCTCATGACAGAACGTCTCTACTATTTTGACAGCTATCTTCGCCGCTTTGTGGCTAAGGTGCTGCGATCAACCGAAACCGAGAAGGGCTTTGAGTTGGTCCTCGACCAAACTGGGTTCTATCCGACTTCGGGTGGACAACCTCACGATTTGGGAACAATTCAAGGAGTTCCCCTTCAGGACGTTCTCGAGAACCAAGAGGATGAAATCATTCATCGGACTGCTCAGGCCTTCGAAGCAACTCTGCTGGATTGTCAGATCGATTGGCAGCGCCGCTTCGACCACATGCAACAACACACGGGACAGCATATCTTGTCCCAAGCCTTCGTCAGGACAAGCAGGTTCAATACGGTCGGCTTTCACATGGGCGCCAACTGCGTGACGATCGATCTCGACGCAGAAGCGGTCAGTTCCCAGCAAATCGACGAGGCGGAGAATCTGGCCAATGCCGTTGTCTTTGAAAATCGCCCGGTCAGAGCACAGATCGTTGCGCCGGAACGGTTGCCGGAACTCAATCTTCGCAAGGTGAGCCAGCGTGAAGGACCCCTTCGGGTCGTGCAAGTGGAAGACTTCGACGTTTCCGCCTGTGGCGGCACGCATGTGGAACGAACGGGAGAGATTGGGACCGTAGTGATTCGCAAGGTGGAACGCGTGAATCGCCAAGCCCGCATTGAGTTCGTGTGCGGACAGCGAGCGATCGCCGCACAGAGGAGCGACCGGCAGAACCTGGAGGCGATTGCCCGTCAGTTTTCGGTGGGACTGTCTGAAGCTCCAGCACGGGTTGGACGACAGATTGAGGAGGCTCGCCAGCTCCGCAAAACGTTACAAGTGAAAAACAGGGCCTTAGCCAACCTGCTGGCAAAGGAACTCTATGCACGCTCCGGCCAGGGCGCCGCCTTCAGAGTGGTGAAGCAGCTCCTCGAAAATGAAGAGGTGGAGTTTCTCAAACTGCTGGCCCAGTCCATTATTGCGGAGGGTCCTTGCATCGTTCTGCTGGGCTCGCGAGGCCAGCAAGCGAACCTAGTCTTCGCTCAAAGCGACGATTCCTCGCTGGACCTCCGCATGATTCTTTCAGAGTGTTGCTCCCTGATTAGAGGCAAGGGTGGTGGGACGCGAACTCTCGTGCAAGCGCGAGGAGAAAACCCAGCCCTGCTTCAGGAGGCTCTAGATTTGGCCCAACGGCACATACCCTCCTGAAAATCGTCTCGTTGTGGTGCCGCGCTTCTCCTGTTCAAAGGCCGGCCCACGGAAGGAGAGTGGCAACCATATTCTTCCTTCGTGCTGCCCGGCAGCAGCATGAGCCGTCGCAGACTCTAGCAGGCGGCGGTTCCGCGCCTGTCTGATTGATAGGAGTCTCCTACAGCGAGTAGATCTCCGAATATTTCTTTCTCAGGTACGTGAGGTAAGGTTGTGTCTGGAGAAGTTGGCCAGTCGCTCGCTCCACGAGTTCAGCCGGCAGGAATTTCTTCCCATGGAGATGGACGTTGTCTCGCAACCATCCTAATAACAATGTGAATTGGCCCTTTTCGATTTCCTCAGGGATGGATGGATGTTGTCTTTGCGCCTTCTCGAAAAGCTGCACCGAGATCAGATTGCCAAGAGAATAGGTTGGAAAGTAACCGATCAAGCCGTTGGCCCAGTGGACATCTTGTAGTACCCCTTGGGTATTATTCGGTGGAACGACATCCAAGTACTCTTTCATCTTGCCATTCCACGCAGCTGGTAGGTCTTCCAGAGAGATCCTTTGTTCCAGGAGATCCACCTCCAACTCGAACCGTAATAGCACATGGAGGTTGTAGGTCACTTCATCGGCCTCAACTCGAATCAGCGAGGGCTCGACGCGGTTAATTGCCCGGTAGAAGCCTTCGAGAGAAATGCTCGACAGGTTTTCGGAGAAAAGTCCTTGGAGCTGGGGGAAGAAGAACCGCCAAAATCCATGGCTTCGACCTACCAGGTTTTCCCACAAACGGGATTGTGACTCGTGAATCCCCAAGGATGCCCCACTCGCCAGAGGTGTCCGCTCCAAACTTTGACTGATGGCTTGCTCGTAGAGCGCATGACCACACTCGTGCAGCGTCCCAAAGAGTGCGGTGGGCAGGAAGCGCTCGTCGACTCGAGTCGTGATCCGGACATCATTAACCGAAAAGGAGGTAGTGAAAGGATGGACCGATTTATCCTGCCGTCCGCGCCCGAAGTCGTAGCCGAAGTGTTTGAGAACGTCCAAGCCGAACTTCCACTGCTTTGACTCGGGGTAATGCCGACGCAGCACGGAATCGTCGACGCTGCCGACTTTTTCGGAAATGGCTTGAACCAGCGGCACCAGACCCGCTCTCAATTCAGAGAAGATTCTGGTTACCTCAGATGTTTTCATGCCGGGCTCATACTGATCCAGCAAGGCATCGTATAGCTGCTCGTCATAGCCCAGGCATCTCGCCAGCTCTCGATGCAGATCGAGAATCTTCTGCAGCGCTGGCTTGAAAGACGCGAAATCCGCAGTTTCCCGCGCATTGACCCAGACCTCCAAACCCAGCGAAGCCGCCCGCGCAAGTTCCGCGACGAGAGTCGAGGGGACCTTGCGTGCGTTGTCGTAGTCGCGCCGTGCCACTCGAATCAAACAAACTTCATCGGAATCTCCGGACAGACCGGTAACCTCCTCTCCGGCGGCTTCGAGGAGTGTGCCTAACTGATCCGAAACTAGCTTTTCGTGCGCTAGCTTCACGAGAGTTCCCAACTGTTCCGCCCGAGCAGCAGCGCCACCCGGAGGCATGTACGTTTGCTGATCCCAGCCGAGTACCGACGCCGCGCCGTTGAGGTCGCTGATCTCCGCGAGCTTGCTTTTAAGATGTTCCAGTGCAGTCATGAGGTCAGCTTATGTTAACCAACGATCTGAGACGTCGAGACCGATACCGAGACGGCAAACCGCGAGACGGAGAACCACAGCATTGCCGGCTTGCTGCGGCGCTCCGGTTCTCCAGCGTACCGACACGTTGGCCCGGGCTGTCTCCCAGTTTCGCCGACTCGGCATTTCTGTGCTTCCAGCCGGTCTCACCGAAATCGTTCCAGCAGCCGCTTGGTTGCCCAGATCCCTTCATACTCGCTCAATCGGTCGCCTTCGTACTCAATGTCGACATAGCCCTCAAATTTGGCCTCGTCGACCACAATCCTCATCATTCGTTCGTAGTCGGTCTGGGTTTCGTTGCCTTTTGCGTCGAAATCATGCGACTTGGCGCTGACTCCCTTTGCGTACGGCATGAGCTTGCGAATGCCTTCGTAGCGGTCCATACCGCGATCGAAGTTTCCAAAGTCGGGCAACGTTCCGAAGTTCGGCAGGTTGACCGCCTTCATCAAGCGTACCAGCACATCGGCGTCGGAAGACAGGCCGCCATGGTTTTCGATGAGGATGTTGACACGGCTTCTGGCTGCGTACTCGCAGAGCTCCGCGAAGGCGTCCACGGACCGTGAGATAAACTCATCTACGGCAGTGGGGTTACCAGCGGTTCCCTTTTCTTCGCCTCGCATGTTGACTCGAATGGAGTGACACTCGAGCTCCGCCGCAACATCCACCCACTTGCGATGGTTTTGGGCCGCTTTCATCCTTTGCGCCCTATCCCTGTGAGCTAGGGCGCCTTCGGCGTCGCACATGATGAGGAGTATCCGAACGCCTTCGTCTTTGGCGTTCTTCCTCAGTTGGACGATGTAGTCAGCTGTGGGCACTTCAAAAAGGGTGTTGACCGGCTCGATGGCATCCAGTCCGAAGGTTCGCCGCGCGATCCTGGGGAAGTCGAGCATCGTGACCAGATTGCTCTTGAATCGCGCGATGCAGCGACCAGCCGGCCAACGAGATCTGGAAACGTGGATTGCCCGCTACAGGCTGCGAGCTTGGAGCGTTCGGGGCCGCAAGTGGTGACCCAGCCATAGTCGTCATCGCCGAGCCCAGAAAGGATTGCTTCAGGAATGTGCGTCGCGCCTTCGATGGAGTCATGAGCTTCTCCTGAGGCTTGTCAAGAAGTTGGGCGCCAAGTATAACACGGCCTTCGCGAATCAAAGTCGATCGGCGAAACGCCAGCAGCCTCCGATCAGGACTGGGTCGCGCTGCCATTGCCACCGACGGGACGCAAGTGATGTAATTAATGAGTTAGTGGTACCCTGCCTCCACTCATGTTATTCTCTGCGTTCGCGAATGTGCGAAGCTGCTCTCAGGAACATTGATCAGAGGGCGACGGCACCCGGGTTTCATCAGGTTAGGATTGACCGGGAGATTCGGCCCAGGTCATGGCTGACCTGCTCGTGTGTTAAGGTTGACCCGGGTAGCGAATAACCTCAGAGCCAGCACGCAGACTTGCGTCGGATCGTCGGCACAGGACGCTTATTTCTCGGAGAGCAAATCGAGGAAAGGACCGCACATGAAAAAGGAAGACTGCATCCTGTTCAGCGGAGGCGCTCAGGGAGCAGAGGCTGAGTTTGGTATCAACGCCGAACGCCTCGGCATTGAAGAGGTCAATCTCACCTTTGAGGGGCACAAGGTCCTGCGTCAACGCGGCCTGCGAATGCTCAATCATGAGGAATTGAAAGCTGGAGACGTTAGTTTGGAGTATCTTTCGCGCCTGATGAACCGCCGGTACACCGACAGCCCGATTTTTCGCAAGATCCTGCAAAGCATCTGGCACCAGATCAACAACGGCCAGGAGATCTACGTCGTCGGCAAGATCCTGGAGGATAAGACGGTGAAGGGGGGTACCGGCTGGGGTGCCGAGTTCGCCAAACTTTGTAACAAGCCGCTGCATGTCTTCGACCAGGAGCGCAGCCAGTGGTTCACTTGGAACGAGGGAAACTGGATTGAGCGGAGAAAGGGAGACGAGCCTGTAATCCGGCACCTTCACTTCACCGGAACCGGCACGCGCTTTCTGGAAGAGAGCGGGCGCAAAGCCATCGAGCAGCTTTTCCGGCGTTCGTTTAAGTAACCCCACGGAATTGGGGCAGCGTTGCAGTCTTCAGTTCTTGGTTCACTCCGTTGCGGAGCTCTGCCTTCCCAATTTTCATCAGAGGCTTCAAAAGCGAAGAATGAAGAGAGTTTCCCAGCTCGGCATCAGTTTGGGACTAACCTTCCTCGTAGGTTATCTGATCTATCGCGGTGTTCCCGATTGGGGTCAGGCCTGGAGGGTAATGATTCAAGGCCGTCCCCCTTTTCTTCTGGCAGGCTTCGCCTTCGTGATGCTTCATATGCTTCTGCGGGCAGTGCGCTGGGGCGTGTTGTTGGCGCCGGTCAAGCGCGCCATTGCCTTGAAGAACCTCTTCTCGTTAACACTGGTCAAGTATACGATCAACGTCATTCCTCCGCGCGTCGGAGAAGTGGCTGCTTCGGTGGTTCTGGCTAAGAAAGAAAACATCTCCACAGCGTCGGTGCTTGCTGCTTCGCTGCTTGAACGAATCCTCGATGTGATGACAGTCGTGGTGATTTTCGGGTTTTATCTCTCCTTCTTTTCTCACAGGTATGCCCCTAGTTCTGAACGTGGCAAGGAAATCATGGCCAACGTTCAAGACTACTCCCTCAAGGGATTCATCGTGCTCTGCCTGGGATTCCTGCTGCTCGGTTACCTCTTGCGGACAGACAATTGGTTGCGTCGTGTTCCGGCAAGGCTGCGAAAGATCGTGTTGCCATTTCTGGAGGGCTTCCGCGGCTTGCAGCGGGGCGGGGTGTTGCTCCGAGCGGTAGGACTTTCCCTGGCCATCTGGATTGTCATCACCTTGCAGCTTTGGTGCATGCTGCACGCCTACCTCGACGAGTTCCCCTTTACTGGAGCGCTTTTTCTGATGGCTCTCACCGTAGTGGGAGTCGCAATTCCAACTCCCGGCGGCGTTGGCGGGTTTCAGTTTTTCATGAACCTGGCTTTGGTAAACTTCTTTGCTGACTATTTGTCAAGCCTCGACCCGCATTCGCAGGCTGCCGGGATCAGCAATGGCAGCTATGTCGTCTCGATGGTTCCCGTCATCCTGCTCGGTTTGGTTTTTCTCAACCGCGAAGGCCTTTCATGGAGCAGTGTTTCCCGCATGGCCAACCAACAACCTGGTGCATCCACCGAGCCATCGACACCGCCCTTGGCTTGAGCAGCTCTCCTGATTGAACTGCTAGCTCCACCTGTAATGGTATTCTCGGTTAGGACGATACCGGTCGGCGTTGACACTTCTGAAAAGGTAGTGCTATATACCTTCCCTGCTTCTCGCTACCAGTAAAGTTCCTCGTGCCTGGGTGGCGGAATTGGTAGACGCAACGGACTTAAAATCCGTTGGGAGGCAACTCCCGTGCGGGTTCGATTCCCGCCCTAGGCACCAACATCTTCAATCATTTGCAACCAATAGCCGTTTTCCTGGGATGGGCCATCTTGCACAGATTCGGCCAGTTATCGCAAGTTGGACAGAGAAAGCCACGAAGGCAGAGGGAACTCACCTTTCAGATTTTTTCGCTTCGACCGTTCCCTGATGACACGCTTCACCTTTCTGATTTTCTCTCTGGCTGGGCGATCTGTTGGTGCAACCGTTGGTTCTGATGGCGGTCGAGCAGGTTGTGGGGGCTCAGGCGGTGGCGCTGGTGCCGGTGGGGGCTCCGGGGCCGGAGCAGGGTTAGCCGGCGGTGAGGATAGTGGTGGTTGTGATGGTGGTACTGGCGGAGGCTCTGCCGGAGGCGGATCGGGTGCAGGCGGAGTAGGAGCTGGTGTTGGTTCTGGCTCTGCCGGAGCCGGCGGTTCTGGGGAAGGGGAAGCCGGTGACTTTGTACAGTAAGCCCTGACCAAGAAATCCGGGTTACCGTTTAGGTTAGTGGCCGACCCAACGGCAAATACATGCTGCCCAGAAGCAGCAATGTCAAAAGCTATGGCGTCTTGGCTGGCATGCGATAGGTCTTCCCATAGCAAGCTTCCGCTTTCAGCACTGTAGGCACGGACTAACAACTCCGAGGACTCGAGCGGATATGGCTGCGACTTTAGTCCAGCCAAGAAAACAATGTTTCCAACCAAATCGATTGCCCGGGCTCCTTCGCCTTCTCCAGCGGGAACCTCCCAAACAACGGCGCCAGTCTTATCATAGGCGCGCAGCAATTCACCAGCAGCAAAGATTCTGGATTCAGTTGCAGCCAAATCCAGGATCGTCTCAGTGAAGGTCTTGGACCAAATCGGGGAACCAGTCAGGCTGTCGTAAGCCACCAGGAAACCCATGCCGCCGACATAGACACGACCATTGCTGACAGCTACGTCTGATGGCAAGGCATTAGGATAGACACTCTCCCAAGCAAGATTGCCAGACAGAGCATCATAGGCCCGAAGGATCAGGTTCCAAGGTTCAGGACTGGAGCTCGATGTCGAGCCAGCCACGAAGACCATCTGACCATCCGTGGCGACTTTCCAAGCCACATCGTCGCCCCCATTGTCGACCTGATCTTCCCAAAGTAGAGAGCCGCTTGTCTTGTCATAGGCCCGCACCAAGAAATCCAACGGGTCTGGTCCAACGTTGCCGCCGTACCCAACAACGTAAACACCATGAACCCCAGCCGTAATGGCTTGAACGAAGTCATCACGGCCCTTATTGACGATATCTTCCCAAAGACGATTGCCGGTCGTAGCGTCATAGGCCCTCACTAAGAAATCTGCTCCAGAGTCGCCCGCGCCGGAGCTATCGGGCGCATAGCCAGCGCAGAACACCTTGCTATCCAGCTCGTCGAGCACGACGCCTGTGATGTAGCCTGCGCTGAGCGGCGCCTGATCTTGCCACACCATGTCCCCTGTCTGAGTATCGTAAGCTCTGACCAATAGATCGACGCCCTGAGTTGCGGTGCCACCAACGCCGATCGCCACGGCTCTCGTGCTGCTCACAGCCACAGCACGCGCTTGGTCAATGCTTCCGGCCAAGTCAAACTGATCCTCCCAGAGGAGATCAACACGGGTCTGGCCCAATGCTGAGGCTGTGAGGAGTAGGAAAATTGCCAGAACCTTCATTGGTGGCCTCCTCACCGCTTGGTCAGACACGACACGTAGCCATGCTTTAATGATGGCTTCCACTGCCGGCAGATTGTCATCACCAAGTTGCTGTAAGAGCATTCTAAATAGGCGGATTAGACGCCTTCGCATGGCGACTCGCCGAGCATGCCAATTACCAAATTGTAAGTGCCGAGATTAGCGTGGGAGTAATACTAATGGGTTAACAACTTCTGGTAGGCGTTTGCTGAATTATGGTATTGACTTGACCCTAAGAGGGATTTCGGAAGGATGAGATAAAAGCTGGGCTGCGACATTGACGAGATCAATCCGAGAGTACGGCGTTTGTACGTCTTGCTCAACCTTCTCCTGCTCACAGTCTTTCACTGGCTGTCCCCAGCACGCTGCATACTGTCGCTCCTCGCCCTGCCGGAGGTTGGTATGCGGCATTACGGACAACGCTCAAAAAATCTGCCTTGCGCTGGACTTGGGAGTTACCGAGAGTGAGTTTCGCGGCATGACCAGCCCTTCAGGCCGGCGTCTCACCCCTGCGGGCTTTCCTGGATAATCTGGTCGTATACTTGCCGGGCCTTGTCATAGGCAGCTTCAGCGTCTCTCAGCTCTTCGGGGCGGATCCTTGCGCGTTTCATTTCCCAGCAACGATCGACCCCTCGCCGGCACCACTCGGCGCTGCGTTTTGAGGCTCGGATGGGCTTGCCATCGACCAGAACAAAAATGGGGTTCGTGTGGGATGTGTAGGCAATCCGCAGTGCCATCCAGCTCGAGCGATCCACTTGTCGCTCGAATCGAATCTCCTGCCAGCGACCATCGGCAGGGATTTCCCGCCGGTCTACCGGCTCACCGTTGACCAGCAGCTCGACTGCTACCCGGCGCGTCTTACCGATGCGAGCGCGTTCCACGTCCCAGTATGGCGGCAAATTAGGCGGGCGGGATGCGATAATGGCACCGATTTCATCTTGAACTTCGGGCAGGTAAGCAGCGGCTCTAGCGGTGATCTGAACTGTTTTGGCGCCACTCAGTTTCACTTCGCTCTGTTGAGTGCCCAACTCCACGCCATTCACTTTGAAGTCGATGAGATGCGATTTGCCGTCAGATACGTAGCTCCGGCCATCGCGGATCATATCCACGAATCGGTCGAAATCGAGCTTGCCTTCCAACCTGGCATAGGTTCGCGCCAATCCAACTCGATCGTCAAAGATGCACGGGTAATCGGTCTCGCCGCTGATCCGAACGCGAAAGCCGGTGTTCAGGGTGTGATACCACATGTTCAGCTCCCAGGGCAGAGGAGTGTCACCGGCAGAGAAAAAGTCCACGGCTTGATGCGCCACAGTCACGATATATTCGTTCGCACCAATCCCATCGAACTTCGGCATGACGTAGTTGGGAAGGGCCTGGGCCGGTTCCGTGGGCTCGAGTCCCCATCCCGAGTGTGCATAGCCTACCGCGCCGCCCTGAGCCCGCGCCCACTTTAGAACAGGCAGCGTCCAGCTTGGCCATTCTTCGATCTTGCTGGTTCCTGGATAATCATCCTCCTGCAGTCGCAGCAGGCAAACATGGCCGGCATGGGATGAGGGGAAACCGGAGACTTCCACGTCGTACCGCAAGACGTTGCCCTCATTGGAAAGCGGATGTACTTTCCCTTTGAAAAAGGTCTTTTGGTAATACCAGCAAGGTCCCCAGCTCAAGACACAAGCCACATTCAGATCCTCGCCGACAGCCTCACGCCACATGTGCTCGGGCAAGACGCCCTCCTCCGGGCTCTCGTAATGGCTGCACCCGGCCGCATGCACGTGATGATCGCCACTGTACCAACCCAGCTGCGCCATGTGCACCCAGCGTTTGAGCTGAAGACTCACCTCAACCGACTTGGAATCGGGCGGAACCTTGACATGCTTCGTCTGGGGCAGATATTCGGGCCCCCGCCCGAGGACAAATTGGTATTCGCCGGGTGGCAGGTAAACATGCTCGCCGTCAGCTCGGTATACCTGCGGATGGAAAAAGAAATCGGGAAATTCGTCGCCTCCCGCGTGCCGCCGCGAAGGTAACGGATAAAGGCCGATCAAGCGTTTGGTTCCGCGTTTATCCGTGGCGCCGTCAAACTTGCCCTCTTCCCAGTTGCGTCGGTAAGCTAGCGTCAAGCGATAGTCCTTGGGGAGAGGCTCCTTCTCCGGATCTTCCAGGATACGCTCGACGCCATCCGTTATCACTAGAGACGCCATGGTAGGGGCGCCACCTTCGTCCTTGATGCGGAGAACGACTTTGACTGAAGGCTGGCAATTGAACAGGACGTCGACGGCATTTCGGAAACCGATGTCTTGAGTACCCTGGCCGATGTGAAATCCAATCTTGGCCTCCCGTTGGCCGGACGTGCGGCTATAAATCTGCAAGATCGCATATTCCAGTTTCAGACCGGAGAGCTGCTTGTTCATGGGACGCTGACGATACATCGACAACTCCAGAAAGCGATTGGCCACTTCACCTGGGGCGATCACATTCTCGTCCTTCCGGCGCGGCGCACCGGTCGAGCCGTGAAACAGCGGGCCGGCGTTAGGGCTTTCTGCCTCCAGCGCAGCGTTGACCGCGGCTTCGTTGTGCACCTTGACGAGGAAGGTCTTCCATCCGTTCTGAACCAGTTCTGCTGTCGCGGGCCCGCGCACGATCTTGACACGCGCTTCCGGGTTGATCTCAACCAAGGCCAGGCAATAGGGATCAAGAATCGTTTGGATTTCGCGAGCGACTTCTGCGCCGGCAGGCTTTTGTTGAAGAGCTCGAAGACTCCGGGAGTCTCTGCTCGACAACAGGCTCCCGAGACCGCTTAGCGCCTCATCCAGCCGAATGGCCTGTGCCAGCAAAGGCTGCGACGACCCACTGACATTGACAATCGGCAGCTGTTGCGAATAGCCGTATTGCGCTACGACAAGGCACACCAGAAGGTTGCACCACATCATGATTCGTTGCATAAGCGATCCTCCATACTTGGTCAAATCACGACAGGACCTGTGAATTTGCGGATAGACGTACGGCACTGCGTGTCAGGAAAGAAATTACAAGGTTCGGGGGTTGATCTTATCAAGAATGGCGCTCGGGGTGTACGGGAAATCTGAAGCAGAAAGAGGAGAGTACCACAACCCCGCCGCTTGGGGGCGGCCGCGGTCAAGATTCGCAGCTGGTCTCCTCCGGGTCTGCGCCGCAGAAGATTGTCGGGCCCAGGCGAGTACTCGCTGATGTAACGCCCAGCTACAGCATAGAGCTCCGCATCCTGCCTGAAAGAGAAGTCGATTCGCAAGACTCGGAAGTCCGGCAGCGAAAGCCAGATGAGGCCGCTGGAGGGGATCGGCTGCTTTCCAAAAGGGGTCACTGCGCGAAGCGCCGTTTGATTGCTGATTTCCTGAAATCGAATCAAGAGTTTTCTCTTGCTACCAGTGCCATTTGCGGCCCGAACCGAAACAACAGGCGACTATTCAAAAACCTCTTGATTTTTCCAGAGATTAGCAACAGGATCTTAGGCAATCCTTACAACTGTGTGCTGGTTCCACGTTCGCGCCTGTCTGGTCCATCGGAACTCAAAGCAAGCAATTTTGCCAATGAAACTGTCGGAAAGGAGCATGGTTATGAACATCTTTTTCCTTCCCCGGTGCTTTCTTCGGATTTTTCCGTTGCTGTGTGTTGGACTGCTTCTGAGTTGCGGTGGCGGTGCACCGAAGATTTCGAAGGACTCTCCGGAATACCAATATGCGCAGGTCAAGGAAGCCGTTGCCGAAGCGAAGTACGAGAAGGCGATCAGCCTGACTAGCGATATTCAACGTAAGTTTCCAGACACCGAACATGGCGACAAAGCCCGTATCCTGCGAATCGTTCTCCTTGCCGGGTTGAGTGAAGGCTACCAGGAGATGGCGGAAGCCTATCTGGCGGGACATGAGAAGTCGTTCCAGAGTGCGGGCAGACTCCGAACCACGGCCTTCGATTATTTCCGGAAACAGAAGAGTGCAGCCCTGGGTTTCAGCGAAGCCTGCGACTATTTCATGAAACACTATTCGGATCAAAAGGATTACGTCCTAGAATGTAAATTACCCACCAAGGATGTGGCGCCCAACAAGCGGCTGGACGAGGTGAGAAACGGGACCGCCATCGAGGCAGAAGATCGCCGGATAGCGGAAGAGAGTGAGCTCCGCGAAGGGCTCATCGATACGCTGTCTGCCTTCCTTGGATCGCGTGGCGACCGTGCGAAGGCCAGAAAGCTTCTGGAAGGCGGTTCCAAGACTTTGGACCACGCCGAGTTCATGGTGAGGTTGGCGCGCACGCTACTTGAGAACCAGAAGCTCTTTGGACGATCCGCCCTAAACGAGGTGCAATATTACCGGCAGTTCTACGACAAGGCTTCTGAATGCTCGGAACTGGCTCAGAAGCTTCTGAAGGACAAGCCTAACAAAGAAACACAAGAGATGGCCGACGCTCTGAAAGCAGAACTTGAAGCGTTGGAGAAGAAGGGGAAGAAGACGTAGTCAGCTTCGACAACGGACAATTCGCTGAACACCTAGCCTGGGCGAGCGGAAGGCAAGAAAGGGCCAGATGAGCCCGTTGGGAGCAAGATTTTCTGGATAGACCGGGTATCCAGAATGCAGGAGGGGATGATGAGCCGGGAATCTCGGCTACTGGCAGGGATACTGCTGGTCATACTGCCGACGGTAATGATTGGCGGCGTGAGCTTGCTGACTTTGCTCATCGATGACCCTGCCTACATGAGGAACCCGTTGCGACAAGACTTGTGGCGCGCTGGCCATGCCCATGCAGGGGTGCTGCTCATTCTGACCCTCCTTGCGCTGAGGTATGTTGATGAGGCCAAACTGACCAATGGTCTGCGCTGGTTTACTCGGCTGTCTATTCCGTCGGCAGCCATCCTCCTCCCAGTTGCATTCTTCCTTTCTGTTCTCACCCCAAACGCCACAGAGCCAAATGGGTTCATTTACTTGGCGTATGTCGGCGCCATCCGGTTAGCTGCCGGGGTACTGACCCTCGGGATAGGACTGCTGAGAGGTGCGAGATCGGACGGTCTCGGCTAGGGATAGACTGTCGCGAAGGCCTGTGCCGACATTGAGATCATACCCTTCTTTGCTTCCATCTTCCTCGCCGGAAGACCAGGATCCCCACCACCGCAATCAAAGACTCGGCGATGGTAATCGCCAGAAACACTCCCCGTGTGCCAAGTCCCCAGCGAATTGCCAGAATATAGGCGAGGGGGATTTGAAACAGCCAGTAGCAAAATAGATTGATGAGGGTGGGGGTATACGTGTCCCCGGCGCCATTAAACGCCTGCACGATCACCATGCCGTACGCGTAGAAAAGATAGCCATAGCTGACGTAACGCAGGCAATCGACACCTACCGGGACGACGGCCGCGTCACGGGTAAACAGGCGGATGAGCGGCTCCGGAAAAACAATGAACACCACTGCGATGCAACCCAAGAACAACATGTTGCTGAGTCCGGTCAACCAGACAGACTTCTCGGCGCGTTCGGGCTTGCCAGCACCCAGGTTTTGACCCACCAAGGTTGCGGCGGCATTGCTGAGTCCCCAGGACGGCAGAATGGAAAAGATGATAATGCGAAGCGCAATGGTGTAGCCCGCTAGGGCAGCGCTGCCGAAAATGGCGATAATGCGGACCAGTCCCAACCAACTCGCTGTTGCGATGAGGAACTGAAAAATACCGCCCAGGGAAACCCGCAGCAAACGCAGCATGACGGCAACATTCAGCACGCAGTGATGCCGTTGGACTCGCACTCTTCCTCGTCCCTGCATCAGCGAGTAGAGCTGATAGCAGACGCCCAGGCCTCGTCCGATGTTGGTACCTACTGCGGCCCCCGTCACGCCCATCTGAGGGAAGGGGCCCCAGCCAAAAATGAAAAAAGGATCCAAGGCGATACTAATGAGGTTGGCCAGCCACAGGGCTCGCATGGCAATGACCGCGTCGCCGGCTCCACGAAATATGGCGTTGTTCAGAAACAACAACATGATCGTGGTGTTGCCACCGAGCATCCAGATGGCATAGTCGGTTCCGGTCTCAACGATCGAATCTGAGGCCCCCATCAGACGAAATAGCGAGGGCGAAAAGATCACACCGGCGAAAGCAATGGGCAGTGAAACGATGAAACCCAGTACAATCGCCTGTACTGCCGAAACGGCCGCTTCGTCTGGCTGCTTTTCACCAATGCGGCGCGCCACCATGGCTGTTGTCGCCATGCACAGTCCGAGGGCGACCGCATAGATCAGTGTCAGCAGCGACTCGGTGAGGCCGACGGTCGCCACTGCGTCGGCTCCCAGTCGACTGACATAGAAAATGTCGACGACGGCAAACAGCGACTCCATCGACATCTCCAGGACCATCGGAATCGCCAGCAAGATGATGGCGCGTCCCAGGCTCCCTTCGGTAAAGTCCTGCTGTGTTCCCAGAATACCTTCGCGAAGATCAGCCCAGAGTCCCTTGGATTTTGATGCGCTTTCGGGTTTTCGCGATTCGACGCCAGATTCGACCGACATAGCCCTGCTTAGCCACGAGATTCCCCATCGACTTCTGAGGGTCCCAAACGATAACAGTCTCTCTGATTTCTGGCACCCGAAAAGGCGGGAACTACTGTCAGTGCGTGTCCGAAGTTAGCTAGCTGGAGCAGGCGAGACCGCAGGACCTGGCTCCATTCAGCTCGCGAGGAGAGTTCGAATCAAAGCGGTCAAGTGCCAAAAGGCACATCGGGTTAATGATTTGGCAGCGGCTCGTCCCGCCCGTGTTAGCCAGGCTGGGCGAGACGGACCGTGCCTTGGTCTGGGTTGCATCGCGACGTCTCTAGCTGCGGCGAGAGTTGGATGACAAGTCGGAACCAGGTTCAACTCAGCGTGGTGCCTTTTGCTGCAGACTGAAGGTGGGCGATGGTTTCACGAAGGGTCTTTCGAACGTTCAAAAGGTGATCCGGATCTCGATACGCTTGCCGAGGCCAGAAAAAGCCCTTCAGCCCATCCTTCATGCGCCGGGGGACGATGTGAATGTGCAAATGAGGGACGCTCTGACTGACCCGATTGTTGATCGCGACGAACGTTCCTTCGGCCCAGAGCCCTTCCTCAATAGCTCGTGCCAGCAATTGAGCGTTTCCGAAAAGCACGCCGATCAGGCGCTCGGGAAGATCATTCAGTGTGGAGTAATGTTCCCGGGGCACCAGCAGACAATGCCCGGGAAATAGCGGGCGTTGATCCAGAAAGGCAACTGAAATGTCATCCTCGAAAACCGAATGACCTTCCACCTCTCCACGAATGATCTTGCAGAAGGCGCAATTTGCCCTGATCGAGTCGCTCATGCGGCTTTGTGGACATCGGAGAAACTTCAGATTCTCGAATCGCGGAGGCGTTGCGTTGGAGGAAGGTTGAGCACCCAACCTTCCGGCAAATCACGACAGCAGCGCGCCTGCCTTACGCGAAAGAACGAGGCTTGTCGAGCGCAGCGTGCCCTCTACTTCGGTGATGCTGCATTTCAGAATTCCGGCAATCTTCTCAACTGGCCACCCACAATAGTGTTTCCAGATGAATATCTTCTTTTGGTTTTCCGGAAGATGGGACAATGTTTCCAGGATGGAGAAAGTCACCCTTTCGCGAACCTCGGGCTGCATCATCTTTCGAACGGCAATCATTCGGTTATCCTCCATTTTGCCAGAGCCATCACCGAGCCGCGCGCCTCGGATCATGCCTATATAGACGAAAAATCCAGCCAAAAGTTGCATCTTTCTCGTGAAGGGAAACAAAAATGTCTCCGATGCGTCGTAGATTTGTGCGTGGGAACGTCCCCTGGGAAGATTCTACTCTCGTCTCTGGAATCTGTCCTCATGGTCCCACTCGGGCTTGGGATTTCGATCACGAGAATGAGGACAACGGCCAGTGGAAGAGGGCCGGCATATGAGCGCAACCCCTTGTCTAGTCCATTTAGTTTCCAGATTGGGCAGATTTTTGGAAAGGAACGTTGGACTCTTCAAGAAGCCGGATCAACTCGGCATCTGACAGGTCGTTGAACCTATCGTAGAAAGCACCTACGGCGAAGAAGCTCTCCTGTGCCAAGTGCAAAACCATGATCTGATCGACCATCGACTGAAGATGCTCCGCGGTACTGACGGGGCTCACCGGGACCGCCACGATGATCTGCCGTGGCTTCTCACGCCGAACGGATTTCACAGCTGCCATCATTGTGTAGCCAGTTGCCAAGCCATCATCAATCAAAACGACGTCTTTTCCTTCCAGCTGCGGACTTGGTTTCTCACGTCGATAGACAGCGAGGCGACGCTCGATCTCGAGGCGTGCGGGGCGAACCAGTTCATCGACATCCGCGGAGCTGAGGTTCAGCTTCTCCACCAGTGGCTGGTTGATCTCCACACTCCCGTCAAAGGTCACGGCTCCGATGGCCAGCTCTGGATTATCAGGAAACGTAATCTTCCGCGGGATGATCACGTCCAAAGGCTGTCTTAGGTGGAGCGCAATGGGGTACGCAACCTCAATTCCCCCGCGAGGAATCGCCAGCAGCAGGGTTTCCGTGGTGCTGTTTGGTTCGAGACGCTGAGCCAGTCGGGTTCCCGCTTCGAAACGATCACGAAACATGGTTTCTATGGCCGACCATGAGACAACGGTCCATGACCACCCAAAGACCCGCCTGCCGCGCTCTTTCTGCGGCAGCGGAATGAACAACTCCCTCCTGCATCCAGATGCCCTTAGCCCCAATGTGAATGGCTTCTTCCACGATGGGCGGGACGGCGTCAGATCGTCTGAAGATATTGACGAGGTCAATCTTATGCTCATCCGGGATTTGGCGCAACGAAGGATAACAAATCTCGCCCAGGACTTGGGCATAGTTCGGGTTGACCGGCACGATTCGGTAGCCGTGCTTCTGCAGGTAGCTTGCCACGTAGTGACTCGGCTTGGCAGGATTTGACGAAAGTCCCACCACCGCGATGGTCTTCGTCTTTGCCAGAACCTGACGGATGTTAGGAAGCTCGCTCATAGGTTAAGTCAGTACAGATGATGGCTGCCAACCGCTCATGGAGTTGGTGGTAGCGACTTGAAGCGCTTCACCTCTTGAGGTGTCAAGGGCCGGTAATCGCTAACCTTCAGATGCGGATCGCGCAGAAAGCCGATTTGTACGCGCTTTAATTTGACCACCGAGTGTCCGATACGCTCAAACATCTTGCGGATCTGATTGTTCTTCCCTTCGGTTAAGGTGATCTTGAACCAGGGATTGTCAGCCGCCTTGAGAGTTTCTATGCGACAAGGCGCCAGGCGCTTCCCATCCAAAGAGATGCCGTCAGCGAGATCTCTCAGGGCGTCGGCCGGTGGTCTCCCTCTGACCTTGGCAAGGTAGATCTTCGGGCAGTGCTTACCAGCAGAAGCGATCCTGTTGGCGAATTCACCATCGTTGGTCAGCAGGAGCAGGCCTTCGCTGGCATAGTCGAGCCGGCCAACCGGGAATACACGTTTGGAGATTCCGTGAATTAGATTGGTCACAGTCGGGCGCCCCTCTGGATCAGCAAGTGTGCAGAGAACCCCTTTGGGCTTATTGAGCAAAAGATAGATCTTTTCCGTGTCAAGTTGCAGCCGTTTGCCATCAACCTTGATGTGGTCGCGCGAGGCGTCGGCTTTGCTGCCGAGTTCGGTCACTGCGCTGCCATTCACGGTCACGCGTCCGGCCGTTATCAATTCTTCAGCTTTCCGGCGCGAGCAGACGCCCGCTTGCGCGATCAACTTTTGAAGTCGCTCCATCATTCTGATTTCGTCATCTGACTGCCAGGTTGGCCGTTGGCTTTCATCTTTTCCTCCTCGCTTACGGAGTGATCGGTGGGAGTTGAAAAGGACGAGGCCCCCTTGCCAAGGGGGGACGGATTGATTTCACCTTCGGTTGTACTGCCCGGTGGCGTGGGCGACTCCCCTGCAGATTCGAGCCGCAATGACCAGTCTTCGACGTCTCCACGGATCCCACTAGCCGTCTGGTCAGTTCCGCGTTCTGCGATGACTCCGGCTGCGGAGCGAGCCAAATCTTCGAACTCTTCCAGACTCGGCAACTCGTCCAGGTTCTTCAATCCAAAACGAACCAGGAATTCTTTGGTGGTCTTGTAGAGAATCGGCCGACCGATCACGTTCTTGCGCCCAGCCGTGGTAATCAGCTTTTTCTCCAAAAGCGTCTTGAGCACACCCACCGCGTTAACACCGCGAATTTCTTGAATCTCTGGCACTGTGATGGGTTGCTTGTAGCTGATCACCGCCAAAGTCTCGAGCGCCGCCAGCGAGAGCTTGGTTGGCGGGGTCTGATGTTTGATGTATTTGCGCACCCACTCGTGATGTTCAACCTTTGTGGCCATCTTGTAGCCGTTGGCTACCTGTCGGATCTCGATCCCGCTCTCGGCGGCCTGGTAATGCTCTATCAGTCTCGCCAACACTTGCTTAACCAGGTCCTGGTGTTCGGCTCCGAGCAGACCGACTAGCGTCCCTTCGGTGACTGGCTCCTCCGCTACATAGATGAGAGCCTCCACAATCGGTCTGAGTTCGGTTTCGGTCATGGTGCCGCGAAGGGGTTCCTCTTCAAATTCAAGCTTCGGTTGAGAAAACATAAAGAGCGTTGCCTTAGATAGTTGACGATGTGAGACAGCCGAAAACAACAAGACGAAGAACCGGCCCTGGATGATCTCCGGGCCCTCGCCGGGTCCCGGTCCTTCCTCAGCCTTTCACAGGCAGCTGAGGCCCGATCCACTGATCTATATGGCTCATCACGGCTTCAAAGTTCTCCTGGCGCCGGGCCAGAATCTCACCGAAGACGTGCCTTTGAAATAGCTTGATGGCCTGAAGATGCACCATTTCCAAAATCGCCAGAAAAGCCACGATAAGCGAACGTTTGCTGCGGTAGGCGCTGAAGACTTCGGTCAAGCTGACCGTGCCCCGCGATCGCTCGAAGAAACTGCGCAGCTTCTCCATCACTTGGCCTACAGTCATCTCATCACGTTCGATCTCAAGAAGCGCCTTCGCTTTGACTCTTTCCAGGACCTGCTGAAACGTTGAGACGAGGTCAAACAGCGTGACCTGAATCTCATCCTCGTCCTCATTTGATTTCAGGTCGCGAATCCCCGCTCGGGTCCAAGTAGAGCTTTCAACCAACTCCTTCTGGTGCAGCATCTGGGCGGCGTTCTTAAACCTTTCGTACTCAAGGAGACGCTGAACCAGCTCCAGGCGGGGATCTTCTGTCTGTCCCTCCGGCAGCAGTGGGTCCTTCGGCAGCAACATCCTGGACTTGATATAGATCAGAGTTGCGGCCATCAGGAGGAACTCACCAGCAACGTCGATGTCAAGCTGCTCCATCCTGTGCAGGGTACTCAGATACTGCTGGGTGATCCCGGCAATGGGGATGTCGTAGATATTGATCTGCTGGGTTCGGATGAGATCCAGCAACAGGTCTAGTGGGCCGTCATAGGTCGGCAGATGAATTTGGTAATGCTCGTCCATTTAGTCTCACTTGTTGCGGCCGAAGAACCGGTCAAAATCTGTCCGTCCCATCTTTGTGGGGACAGGGTGACCGAAAGACAGCGTTCCCGCGTGATGGGGGATGCGACCGCTGTCGCCGCGAATGCGGGGTCAGACATTAGCCTCGTCGGTCTGAGGTTGCTCCAGCGATCCCAGCTTCGAACCCGGATTAGGCTAAGCCCACGGCCCGGCGGACTTCTTCCATAGTCTGATTGGCCACCTCGTTTGCCTTCTGGTTGCCCTCCTCAACGATGGCGAGAATCTCACTCTTGCGATTCTCATATTGCTTGCGCCGGTTGAGCAAGGGCGACAAGTCTTCGATGAGGTTGTCGCTCATCCATTTCTTACAATCAATGCATCCAATGCCAGCGACTCGGCATTCACGATCAACGGTCTGAATCGTTTCTGGCGATGAGTAGATCTTGTGGTAAGCGAAAACTGGACAGATGTCTGGATTCCCTGGATCCTGGCGACGCTTTCGTGCTGGGTCCGTCATCATCACCTTGACCTTCTTCGCGATCTCTTCCGGCGTATCCGAAAGAGAGATGTCGTTTCCATAGCTCTTGCTCATCTTGCGTCCATCGAGGCCAGGGAGCCTGGGAACAGGCGTCAAGAGCGCCTGGGGCTCAGGGAAGACCTCTCCGTAGTAAGAATTAAAGCGGCGGCAGATTTCGCGGGTGAGTTCGACGTGCGGGACCTGATCTTCCCCCACCGGGACATAGTTGCCTTTATACATGAGGATGTCCGCTGCCTGCAGCACGGGATAGCCCAAGAACCCGTAGTTGCCCAGGTCCTTATCTGTAACGTTTTCCCTCTGCTCCTTGTAGGTTGGCACCCGTTCCAGCCACCCCAGAGGTGTAATCATGGAGAGCAGCAAATGCAGTTCTGCATGCTGCGGAACAGCCGACTGCACAAACATCACTGACTTCTTCGGGTCGAGACCGGCTGCCAGCCAGTCGATCATCATTTCAATTCGATTCTCTTTGATTTTGGACGTGTCCGCATAGTCAGATGTGAGCGCATGCCAGTCGGCAATGAAATGAAAACATTCGTATTCGTCCTGCAGCTTCACCCAATTGCTGAGCGCACCGACAACGTGTCCCAAGTGCAGTTTGCCCGTTGGACGCATTCCGCTCAAAACCCGAAGCTTGTTGGGCATTCAGAAACTCTTTCCCTCGATCCGGAATTGTTTGTGACTCAATGCTCCCATTTCGTGAAACGCCAAATATTGAAGAGTTTTTGGGAGTGACGCCCCGGACGGCGACTGGGGATTCGTAGCACACTGTTGCAGGTCAGAGACTGCCTTCTACATTCGTGGTGTAGAGAGCGTGGAAGGCGACACTTTACTAATGAAACTCGCTCGAGGCGTTCACATCCTCGCGATCACATTCACCATTCCCAAGAAGGGAAACAGTACGACTTGGAAAACGCCAAGTGCCATGCAGATCAAGAGGATCAGAAAGCCGTAAGGCCGTAGCTGTTCGTAAGCTTGAGCCAGGCCGCGCGGCAGGAAGTGCGGCAGAATCCAGCTGCCATCCAGAGGAGGAATTGGGAGCAGATTAAAGATTGCCAGGATCACGTTGAGCTGGATGCCGATCGCACACATTTGGTACAGGGGCTCCGCTGCAGAACCCAGTAGATTCGAACCGGAAGCAGCATAGAGACGGAAGACTTTGAAGACTACGATGAATCCAATCAAAGCCAGAATGTTGCTGATGGGTCCGGCAGCGGAAATCCAGATGTCGGCTTTCCTCCGATCCTTCACGTTACGCGGGTTCCAGGGCACCGGCTTGGCCCACCCAAACATGGGGGCTCCTGTGAAGAAACCAATAGCCGGAAAAATCAGGGTCCCAAAGGGATCAATATGCGCAATGGGATTCAAGGTCACGCGCCCCAGGTAGCGTCCCGTCGAATCTCCAAATCGTTCTGCCGTCCAGGCATGTGCGGCTTCATGCAGGCTTAGAGAGAACAAGAACACCACCATATACAAGAAAAAGTCTGCAATGTTGGGCTGCACGCAACAACCTCGAGAACTCGGAATTTCGAAAAATGAAACTGGAATGACCGGAACAATGAGCGGTTGAAACCAGGATGGCTTTCTCGACCGGGAATTGTAAGCAATCCAGTTCCCAGGCAGTTAGCTTTGGCTGTTGTGAGCTGCGGGCGAAGTCACACTCACCCTCATTCGCAGCGGTCATCGGCGCCACTTCCAACTGCCCGGCGAGCTTACCACAGATGATGGGAAAACTCTACACTCCCCTAGGTCGTTTCAGGTTCGAAGGGCTGACGGATACAGCGCACACATTACTCCCAGAAGTGTCATGCGGCACTTTGACTGCTCTAGGATAGCCTTGGGAGGCTGCGTTCCTTGTGGAATCGGGAGCTGGAAGCTATAATCAAGACCGTTTTTTGAAGCATCATCACTCGCTCGTAGTGAACTTTGTCTTGGCGAGTTCATTCCCATGAGCCTCATTCTCCTGCGCATCACAATTGCCTTCTATTCCGTCGGACTGCTTCATTCCTTTCTCACGATCATCACGCGGAAGAAAACGTTGTTTCGTGTGGCGCTCTTCGGCATAGGCTCCGGCTTTTTGGCACATGGGCTGTCCATAGTCTACGCTTGGATCGAAGGGCAGCATCCTCCGATTACCAACTTGCATGAAGCACTTTCCTTTTTTGCCTTTGTCATTGTGCTGGCGTTTCTGATTTCGTACGCGCGATATCGCCTGGATTCCCTGAGTGTCTTTGTCTTCCCGTTGGTTTTCATCCTGACACTTGCCGCGAACTTGATTTCGTCACCGCCGCAGCCGCGGCCGGAGATTCTGAAGAGCTTGTGGTTCTACATTCATATTCCGGCGACGTTTCTAGGATACGCCGCCTTTTTTGTCGCGTTCTCGGCCGGGCTCATGTATCTGATCCAGGAGCACGAGCTGAAGCGCAAGCGGCCGCAGGCGTTCTACTACCGTCTGCCCTCGCTGGAGGTTTGCGACGACCTGGGCTATCGCTCGCTAAGTATCGGATTCCCTTTGTTGACGTTGGGGATCGCTGCCGGAGCCCTGTGGGCCAACAAAGCGTTAAACCAGTCCTGGGCTTGGGATCCCAAGATCATCTGGTCGCTGATCACATGGTTGGTTTACGCGGTGCTCATTCACTATCGGCTGTCGGCAGGGTTGCGCGGGAGACGCGCTGCGTTCATGTCCATCGTGGGGTTCGTCATCGTGCTGTTCACTTTTATCGGTACCCGCCACCAGGGCAGCGCCCATTCGTTTATACAGCAATGAACATCGTCCTCGTGGGCGTCAGTCATAAGACAGCCCCGGTCAACATCCGCGAGAGATTGCACTTCCCCGAGCCGAAGCTTGCCCAAGCGCTGGAGCTGCTGCGGTCCCGCTACGAGCTTCAAGAAGGCATGATTTTGTCGACCTGCAATCGGGTTGAGGTGCTGGCTCACACGCCAGATCCTCCTGAAGGCATTCGCCAGGTGAAGGACTTCATCTGCAACTTTCACCAGGTTCCTTATGAGACCCTCCAGAAGTTCCTCTACGACTTCATGCAAGTGGATGCGGTGCGTCACGTGTTTCGCGTGGCTGCAAGCCTCGATTCAATGGTTTTGGGAGAACCGCAAATCCTCGGGCAAGTGAAGTATGCCTTTAACACGGCGCAAAGTGCGGGAACCATTGGCAGTGCTCTGAGCCAGCTGATGACACGAGCCTTCTTCGTCGCCAAGCGGGTGCGGTCGGAGACCTCCATCGCCAGTTCTGCCGTCTCCGTTAGCTACGCAGCTGTCGAGCTGGCGAAAAAAATCTTCAACGAGTTGAAGGGCAAGACAGTGCTCATTCTGGGCGCGGGCAAGATGAGCGAGCTGGCGGCGAAGCACTTGACGTCCAGCGGGATTTCGAAGGTGTTGGTTTGGAACCGGACCTACGAGCGGGCAGTGGAGCTGGCAGAGCTCCTTTAAGGGTGAAGCGATCCGGCCGGAGGAGCTTTTCAAGCACATCGAACGCGCAGATATCCTGATCAGCTCGACCGGCTCGCCGAATTTCATTCTCAACCGGGCAGATGGCGAACGCATCATCCACCTGCGACGGAATCGTCCGGTCTTCATCATCGACATCGCGGTTCCGCGTGATGTGGATCCCGAAATCAACAAGGTCAGCAACATTTTTCTGTACGACATCGACGACCTGCGCAACGTCATCGATGCCAACCTCCGGCAACGTCAGCGGGAGGCGCAGTCGGCCGAAGAGATCGTTCGCCAGGAGGTGGAAGCATTCCTGGAAGATTCGCGAACGCGGGATGTCACCCCCGCGATTGTAACTTTGCGCGAGCACTGGGAGGCGATACGCAAGGAAGAACTCGCCCGAGGCCGGAAACGCTTCGGTGAGTTGACACCTGACCAGGAAGCGGCTTTGGAGAGCTTGACGCAGAGCCTGATGAATAAGATGTTGCACGGGCCGACTTCCGAGCTGAGACGGCTCAGCCGCCAGTCAGCCTCAGAAGATCCCCTCCGTACGATCAAGCGAATGTTTGGCTTGAAGGAATGAACCCAGGGTCAAAAGAGAGGGTCAAGGGTCAGAGTGACGAGCCAGGCGCACTCTCGGCCCTTAACCGTTGACCCTTTCGATTATTGAGATGAATGCATCCACTCTGATCATCGGTTCAAGAGGAAGTAAGCTAGCGCTGTTTCAGGCAAACTGGGTCAAGTCTCAGTTGGAGGCCCACTATCCCAGGATCGAGGTCAGAATTGAGATCATCAAGACTTCCGGGGATGTTTTCTTCGACGCGCCGTTAAGCCAGATCGGCGGCAAAGGACTCTTCACCAAGGAAATCGAGGAGGCACTGCTCGCAGGCAAGATTGATCTGGCCGTCCACAGCTTGAAAGACTTACCCACAGTTCTCCCCGAAGGCCTTTGTCTCGCCGCCGTCAGCCAACGAGAGGATGTCCGCGATGCTTTCGTTTCCAACCAATTCAACCGACTGGCCGAACTCCCGCTTGGCGCACGCGTCGGCACCAGCAGCTTGCGGCGACAGTCGCAGCTGCTGGCGCTGCGGAACGACCTGGAAATTCGTAACCTGCGGGGCAACCTCGAAACGCGGCTTCGCAAACTGGACGAAGGGCAATACGACGCCATCCTCTTAGCCTGCGCCGGGCTGAACCGTTTAGGATTCCGCGAACGCATCCGCGAGCGTATCCCCGTCGAGCAAATCTGCCCGGCCATCGGACAAGGCGCGCTCGGAATGGAGGCACGCTCGCGGGATGTTCCCGCCCTGGAAAAGCTGCGGTGCCTTCATCATCGAGAGACTCATATTACGGTTACAGCCGAACGGGCGCTCTTGAGACGCTTGGGGGGAGGCTGTCAAGTGCCCATCGCAGGACATGCCTGGATACAGGATGAGAGATTGCAGATGCTCGGCGTGGTGGCGAGCATCGATGGCCAGCACGTGGTTCGCGATCGCGCCAGTGCGTCTCTGGAAGATGCTGAACAGCTTGGGTGTCGCCTTGCAGAGAACCTTCTGACCAAGGGAGCTCAAGCGATTGTGGGCGCCCTCGGGATACACGGCGGGTCAAAGTGATTCGTCGGAGGAGTTGTGAAGGAAGATGCAGAGTTTTCCGATTTGCCAATTGAGGCTACTTTCAAGGCACCTCAGCAAACCGTGGTTTGCGTCTGAGCCCGGTCGCCGCTCTTGTGGTGAGTTCAATAGCAAGCACAAGGCAGAAAATCGTCGATAGGAAATTGTCTTCGTCTGGGCACTGCTCATGCCGGCTCAACTCTCTCGCCAGCTTCCCCATGTCTACCTGGTAGGCGCCGGCCCGGGAGATCCGGAGTTGCTTACTCTGAAAGGGCTGCGCTGTCTCCAATCGGCCGACTGCGTCGTTTACGACTCTCTGGTCAACGCGGATTTGCTTCGACATGCGCCCGCCGGCGCTGAATTGATCTACGTGGGGAAACGGGGTGGAAACAAGAGCGTCTCCCAGGAAGAAATCAATGCTCTACTCGTTGAAAAAGCCAGTTCCGGAAAAATCGTCGCCCGGCTGAAGGGAGGGGACCCTTTCGTCTTTGGCCGTGGCGGTGAGGAAGCCGAAGCGCTCGCCAGGGGGGGCATCGCCTTCGAGATCGTTCCGGGGATCACTTCTGGCTACGCGGCGCCCGCCTATGCCGGTATTCCCGTGACGCATCGGGACTTCAGTGGGTCGCTGGCCTTTATCACCGGACACGAAGATCCATCCAAGACGGAGTCGTTGATCGCTTGGGACCGGATTGCCACAGGAATTGGAACGCTTGTCTTCTTCATGGGCGTGGCTAATCTTCCAGAGATTGTCCGTAACCTCATCCGTTGCGGCCGCAGCCCCGAAACGCCCATAGCCCTGATTCAATGGGGAACCCATCCGCACCAGGAAGTCGTTGCAGGCACTCTGGCGACGATCGTCGAGCAGGTGCACTCCGGCCATCTTTCATCACCAGCGATCACGATTGTTGGAGAAGTGGTCCGGCTGCGCGAGGTCTTGAAGTGGTTCGAGACGCGGCCACTCTTCGGTAAACGGATCCTGATTACGCGGCCGCGACATCAGGCCGAAGAGTTCCGGGCCCAACTTACTGCGTTTGGCGCAGAGGTGCTTTCGTTCCCAACCATCGAAATTCGCGAGCCCGACTCCTGGGCAATCTTAGATCAAGCTATCCGCAACATTGACCGCTACCAGTGGCTCATCTTTACCAGCGTCAATGGCGTGCAGAATTTTTTCTCTCGCTACCGTCAGATGCGGCGGGACATCCGCGACTTGAAAGGCATTCGGATTGCCGCCATTGGCCCGGCAACGGAGAGGGCGGTCTCGAACTTGGCGCTGCGGGTGGAGATTCTGCCCGACGAATACAAAGCCGAGGGGTTGGTAGAAAGCTTGAAGGGTAAAGTACTAAAAGGCACGAGAATCCTGATTCCCCGCGCCAGAGTGGCTCGGGACGTGCTGCCGGAGGAGCTCAGAAAGCAGGGAGCGCAGGTGGATATTGTCGAAGCCTACCAGACCGTCATACCCGACTCCGGGCGCGAGCGCCTGCTGGGGCTGATAGGGGAACGTCCCCTGGATCTGATCGTGTTCACAAGTTCTTCTACTGTCTCGAACCTGGCTGAAATGGTGAAGCCCGATTGCTCTCTCAAGTTTCTTGCGAAAGACCGCTGTCGCCGCCATTGGTCCTATCACCGCGAAGACCGCTGTCGAGCTGGGACTTCAGGTCGAGGTTCAGCCACGCCAGTACAGCATCCCTTCGCTGGTGGAGGCCATTCTGAAGTTCTTCAGCGTTTGATCCTGAAAGGCGCCTTCCAGAATCCGAAACCCCCTCGAAGTCTTGTCAACCTTGCCCAAGCGGCGCTGGGCCGCAACAATCCACCGAGCCTCCTGCCCGTTGGCTATGCTATAGTTTTATTGGAATATTGGTTGTGAGGTAGTGAAATGCACTGCTGGAAATGCGGAGCCGAAATTCAGGAGATCTCCGGAGCCAGAAAGGTGCTCAGGACCGACAGTTGTCCCCAGTGCGACAGTGACCTACATTCCTGCAAGAATTGCCGGCACTATGATCCCCAATACCACAATGAATGCCGCGAAACTCAGGCGGAATGGGTGAGCGACAAAGAAAGAGCCAACTTCTGCGATTACTTCACTCCCAGCCTGCTTCCCGGAAAGAGCCCCCCAGCCAGGTCTTCCACGGACCAGGCAAAGTCCGCTTTCGACAAGCTCTTCAAAGACTAGCAAGCAACCTCATGTGAGAAAGTATGGCCGCGGAGCCGATTTTGAATTGTGCTCAATGCAGCCAGGAATGGACATCGATGAACACGAATGAGCCACAAATCCTTATGACCCGCAAACATCTCGCCAAGGCTGATCATGTCTCTTCGACAGGGATAACCCAGCGGCCGCGCTCCGAATCGCCTCAAAACAACATCCGCGGCTTTCCCCGATTCATACAGTGGTCCGTCCACTTTACTCAGATTGCGTTGTATCGCCTTGGCGTTCTCCACGACTCGCGCGAACCCCTCCCAACTTTTGCCGCCGCCGCCAGCCTCGACCTACCGAATGACCAATCGTGCCAGTCTAAGGCAATTGACCCGTTTTCTAGGGGGAGGGTATACTCCCTAGAGGTCGGCGCCTCGGTTAAGGCGCTGACAAGGTGATTACAGTCGCCCACCCTCGTCACCATCGGGTTCAGTTCCAGTTTTGGTCTTAGCCGAGAATGGGTTCCAAGGTCTACTATTCGTCCGCACTTTATGAGGTGGCGCGGTCGATCAACTCCAGTCTGGATCTGTCGCAGGTTCTCGATCTGCTCGCGAAGAGCACTGCCAAAGCCACAAAGTCGAAGGCGTGCTCCTTGCGGCTGCTCGGCCCCGACAAGAGTCTGCTGGTAATGGGCGGAGCCTACGGATTGAGTCAGGGTTACTTACGCAAGGGGAATGTCGAGGTGGAAAAGAGCAAGATTGATCAGGAGGCGCTCTTGGGGAAGATAGCCATCATCCCGGACGCCACCAACGATTCTCGGTTTCAGTATCCGGAGGAAGCCAAATCGGAATCCATTCGCTCCATCCTTGTCGTTCCCTTGATGCTCCGCGAGACTCCCATTGGGGTGATGCGCCTCTACACGGAAGATGTTCACGAGTT
This sequence comes from uncultured Acidimicrobiia bacterium, assembly GCA_963752385.1. Classification (GTDB taxonomy): domain Bacteria; phylum Acidobacteriota; class Terriglobia; order Versatilivoradales; family Versatilivoraceae; genus CAVVYL01. Next base: position 37,068 of record CAVVYL010000039.1, read on the forward strand.
CAGTGACAACGAGATTGGCTTTGTGAGCGCTATCGCCAATCTGGGAGCCATTGCCATCGAGAACGCCAAGTTGTATCAGGCGCTCAAAGAAGAACTGGGTGACCTCGCAGAGGATGTAAACGAAATGGCTGAGCGGCTGCACGAAAGCCGTCAGCAACTGGCACGCCAGATGGATGCGCTGAACTATGAGAAGAACCGCCTGGAGACAATTCTGGCCAGCATGGGCGAGGGCGTGGTGGTGACCGACCGGGATCATAAGATCCTGCTGGTGAATACTGCAGCCGAAGCCATGTTGGACGTGCGCCTTCACGAAGCCATCGGCCACGACGGCGACCTGATTCTGCCCGTGAAAAAAGCAGAGCTGGAACAGATTTTGCAGGCGGTCTCTGGAGCCAAACCCTCGCCGCCCCTCGTCAAAAAATATAAGGACAAAGTCTTGAGCATTCTGATTAACCAGATTCGAGACGAACGCGGACAGCCCTTCGGCGTCGTCAGTTTGCTGCGCGATATTACTGAACAGGCGGCGATCGAGGCGATGAAGACAGAATTCATCTCTGTTGTATCTCACGAATTGCGAACGCCGTTGACACCCATCAAAGGCTATATCGATCTGATCCTCGAGGGAGATGCGGGCGAGCTAACTGAAGAGCAGAAGAACTACCTGGAGATCGTGGAGACTAATACCGATCGCCTCGTGGCCCTCGTCAATGACCTTCTGGATATTTCCAGGATCGAAGCTGGGAAAATTGATTTGGAGGTGAAACCGGTGCCGATGGAAGAAGTGATTCGGGACGTCGTTGCCGTTCACCGCAAACAGATTGACAGCCGCGGCTTGAGCCTGACAGTGTCCCTGCCTCCACAACTGCCCTGGGTAAAGGCTGACAGAGGGAGAATCACCCAAGTCGTCAACAACCTCATCAGCAACGCTTACAAGTATACGTTCAGTGGGGGCATCAGGGTTTCGGCAATGCCCGATGGCGAGTTCCTCGAAGTGACAGTGAGCGACACGGGGGTGGGTATTTCAAAAGAGGATCAGAGGAAGCTCTTTACCAAGTTCTTCAGGGTCAAGAATCCCGCAACTCGCCAGACTGCCGGGAGTGGTCTGGGACTGGCCATCACCAAGTCGATCGTTGAAAAGCACGAAGGTGAAATCTGGGTGGAAAGTTGGCCCGGGAAAGGCTCTGTGTTCCACTTCACCTTGCCTCTGGTGGAACCGGTTCCAGTCGTTCAGAAGCCAAAGACCGCGTCGCGGCGTAGCAGCAAGAAGATCCTGGTCGTCGACGAAAGGGACACCGCAGGCATGGTCCAGCATCAATTGGAGCGGGTGGGCTATCAGGTCTTGCTTGCGCACACGGGCCAGCAGGCCATCGCGCGAGCCTTGGAAGATCAGCCGGATCTCATCAGCATGGACATCCAGCTACCAGGAATGAATGGGATCAAGGCGATTGAGATCTTACGGGACAATCCTCAAACCACAGATATTCCAATTGTCGTGGTCTCTAAGGCTCAAGACAAAGCGTCATTGATTAGACTGGGCGTCGCCGAGATCCTGGACAAGCCGATCGATGAAGACAATTTCTTACAGGTTGTGGAAAGGATTTTATGGGAAGGCCAGCGGATTCTGATCTATGCTGCAGACGGAGAAACCCACCAGCTTCTCGAAGAGGTGCTGTCGCAGCGCGGCTACCATTTGATTTTCGCGCGAGATGGTGTCGACCTCCTGGTTCACGCCCGGAAGGAGCAGCCAGAACTGATCTTAATGGACCTCAATCTGCCTGACTTGGATGGATACGAGGCCTTGCGCCGGCTGAATCGCCGCCCCGAAACCGTGGATATCCCGGTCATTGCAATGACGGATAGCCCGAGCGAAGCCGTGGGCAACGTGCTTGCAGTCGGCGGGAACGATCTGGTGAGAAAACCTCTGGATGTGGAAGCACTGGTCGTCGAGATCGAACGGTTCATGGAAGATGTTACGGAGAAGAAATAGCGGGCAGCTGTCGGTGCTCAGGGGTCGCTTCGACCTTGGACTGAAAGTGAGGACGGCATGGGGTTTCGTGTCTTGGCTGTCGACGATGAGCCAGATGTCTTGAGCCTGGTGGAAACTAAGCTACAAAAGGCGGGGTTCGAGGTGTTCACGGCCACCAACGGCCAGGAGGCCCTCGAGCGGGCTAAGGCGGAAAAACCGGATGTAGTCATCATGGATGTGATGATGCCGAAATTGGATGGGCTTTCGGCCTGCACGCGAATCAAACAGGAACTCGGTGAGGCAGCGCCGATCGTGATTTTGCTGACTGCGCGAGGACAAGAAGCAGACGTGGTCGAGGGGCTCGGGTGTGGTGCCGATGATTACATGGTCAAGCCTTTCGCGCCTCGCGAACTCGTGGCTCGCGTCAATGTAGCCCTCATGAAGGCAGGGAAGAGTGATATCGAATTTTGAGAACGACGAGTTTCGGACAAGGCATGACGAATGGTAGCTCACCAAGAGGCAACGACGTGGAGGCAAAGGGGAAATGCCCGAGCTTGCCTGGCACGCTTGAGTTCCTTGTGAGCAAGCCGATTGCGGATCTGATCATCAGCTCTTTGCCATCTGTCACTAGGGACTATGCCCACAACTAAGATCCAACTTGATTCGATGCCGGCGCTGGAACCCGCTCATCGCGATGCGGAACGGCTCGTGGTCCAGAAGCGCGGGTTGCTGTGGATTGATCTCATCGCTCCCACTGAAGCGGAGCTGGACCGGCTGCAGAAGACGTTTGAGTTCCACCCCCTCAGTATCGAAGACAGCAGCCACTTCCACCAGCGGGCAAAGATTGACCCATATGACGGTTATCTCTTCATCACGCTCTACTCTCACCACTTCGACAAGGAAAGCCATGAAATCCTGGATGATGAGCTTCATGTTTTCCTGGGAAGCAACTACCTGGTGACCATCCATCGCACGCCCTTGCCGGCTCTTTCACGGGCACGCGAGCGGTACGAGCGGGAAAGCGAACCGTACAAGAAGGGTCCGGATTTCTTCCTGTACCTGATTGGCGACGAACTCGTGGACAGCTACTTCCCGCTGCTGGATGAGGTGGAAGGGAAAATTGACGAGTTGGAAGAGCGGATTGAGACGGATCCGAGTGACCGAGTGGTGCGTTCGATTTTTTCCCTGAAGCAAGAGCTGATTCACTTGCGCAAGGCTGCCGGCCCGCAGCGCGACGTGTTTAACGCTCTCTCGACCCGCCACTACGACCTGATCGACAAGCGGTTGGGCGTTTACTTTCAGGACGTCTATGATCACATCGTCCGGATCTACGAAATGATTGAAACCCACCGCGACCTGCTCGGCAATGCTTTGGACGCCTATTATTCAGCAACCTCAACACGCCTAAGCGAAGTCATGAAGCGACTAACGCTCATCGCCACCATTTTCATGCCACTCACCGTAATTACGGGGCTGGGTGGAGTGAACTTCAAGCACATGCCTTTCGAGAATCCGGTTGCCTTTGGGATCTTGATAGCCTCGCTGGTGCTCGTGCCCTTCGCGATGTGGCTCTGGTTCAGAAGCCGAAAGTGGATGTAGAGGTGTTGGACGTCAGGTGGCGCAGACCGGGTGAGAGATTCGCTGTAGTGTCCGTTTCCTCGCAACTACCTGTCATCGTATTTCCACATCGGGAGGGGTCATGGCCAATTTCAGCCGCGTCGCCCTGCGGGTTACTGGCATTGCTTCCTTGTCACCAGCGGTGAGAATGTCGAGATTCCTGAGACGCCTCTCCCCCTGGCAACACGTCACTATAATTGCGAACGGGAGTACTTAGCCGCAATCCGTTGGGACGCTCATCAACATTCTGAATTCTTTATTCTGTCTGTACCTCCGTGGCCAGTCAGCTCAACGGTCCGCGTCCGTCCGGGAGATTCGTTGACAGCTATCCCTTTGCCACTTAAGCTCGAAGCCAGAACGTTATCTACCATTGTTGAGTAATTCATTCGGGAGGGCGTATGAGGCCAAGCGTGCGTTCAATACTTGCAGCTATCTGTACTGTCTGTCTTGGGCTATTCGTCACTGTGACGCCTGTAAGTGCTCAGGTGACAACGGCTGATCTGGTGGGCACCGTCACCGACAGCTCGGGGGCTGTGGTCGTTTCCGCACAGGTCACGGCCATGAACGAAGGCACCGGCATCAGCCGAACCACGCAAACTGACGCATCAGGAAACTATCTTATTACGCAGCTCGCGCCGGGTCGCTATACCTTGACTGCTGAGCTGGCTGGATTTCGCAAACTCGTGCAGACCGGCCTCGAGCTTCAGGTCAACCAGCGGGCCCAAGTCAACCTGACTTTGCAGGTGGGAGAAGTCAGCCAGGTTGTCGAAGTCGAAGGGACCGCGCCGTTGCTCGAAAGCCAGTCTTCCGTTCTTGGAAGCGTGATCTCAGAGACGCAGGTGCAAGATCTGCCGTTGAATGGCCGGAACTTCGTCCAATTGGCCATTCTGAGTCCCGGTGTCAGTGGCACCGGTTTTGGCACGCGTGGCACGATCATGAGCGGGACTCGTCCGGACGACCAGAGGCCGGGCAGTGAGTTGTTTGTCAATGGCAACCGGGAAAGCTCCAACAACTACCTCTATGATGGCATCGACAACAACGACCGTTTGACCCTGGCTCTGGTCATCCGCCCTGCTATTGAAGCCATCAAGGAATTCAAGATTCAAACCAACTTGTTCTCGGCCGAACAAGGCCGGAATCCGGGTGGACAGGTGGACGTGGTGACCAAGTCTGGGACGAACGCGTTTCATGGTGCCGCCTACGAGTTTCTGAGAAACTCGGCTCTGGATGCCAAGAACTTCTTCGACAAGCCGACTGACAAGATCCCTCCGTTCAAACAGAACCAGTTCGGAGGCGCCATCGGCGGACCCATTATCAAGAACAAGACATTTTTCTTCGGCGACATTGATATTTTCCGGCAGCGCCTGGCCCGGACGTTCGTCAACACTGTACCGACGGCAAGAATGCGGGCCGGCGACTTCGGTGAACTGCTGGCGGGGTCGTCACCACGGCAGATTTACGATCCATTCACGACGCGTCCCAATCCGGACAATCCAGCGCAATTTCTTCGCGATCCGTTTGCGGGAAACGTCATCCCGTCGAATCTTTGGGATCCGGTGACTGCAAAACTGATGAATGCTTACCCCTTGCCCACGAGTTCGGCTCTAACCAACAACCTGGTGACCAATCCGACCAAAAAGCAGGATTGGGAGCAGTGGGATGTCAGGATCGACCACCAGATCAACGAGTCCAACAACTTCTTCACCCGCTACTCGTGGTCCAAGACCGATACGGTGTCACCGCTGACGTTCCCGGCGGTGCAGATCCCGGGTGTGCCCGTGGCCATTGGCATTGGCAACGAAGACACGTTCGCCGGCACGGCTGCCTTGACTGCCCAGCATATCGTAGTGAACTGGGTTCACACATTTTCGCCGCGCGTCATTGCTGATCTGCGGTTGGGTTACAACCGCTTCAATCTGGATTACACACAGGAAGGATCTGACGCGGGCCAGCCGCTTGGCAACCTGCTGGGCGTTCCCAACGCCAATCAGCACGAGACTGCGCAAGCCTTCCCAATCTTCAGTCCATCGGGTTACACCGGTGCTGGACACAGCCGGTCGCTGCCGATCTTCCGCCGCGAGAATACCTACCAGGTGGTCGGTAACATCAGCATGAATTACAGCGCGCACACGATCAAAACAGGTGTGGACGTGCGGCGCCGCCAGCTAACGGAATATCAGACCAACCGCGGCAACGGGCGCTTCAATTTCAGTCCTAACATCACCAACAATCCGGTTAACAACTCCGGTGGCGATGCCATGGCAGCCTTTCTGCTCGGCGCGCCCAGCCTGATCGAGCAGGACTATTTGCTGGCTTGGGTTGGGATTCGCGGAACCGAATACAGCTTCTACATCGCCGATGACTGGCGCGTCACGTCGAAGTTGACCTTCAATCTTGGCCTGCGCTACGAGCTCGATACGCCATACAGCGAAGTGGCCGATCGTTGGGCCAACTTTGATCCAACGACAGCTACCGTGCTCGTTGCCGGACGCAACGGCGTCGACAAGTACGCGGGCGTCGAGACCTGGAAGAAGGGTTTTGCGCCGCGCTTCGGGTTTGCCTACACGATGCTCAACCGGACCGTCCTGCGCGGGGGTTATGGCATCTTTTACAACACCGCGGGTCATGGCGGGAACGTGTTGCGCTTGCAGCGTCACGTTCCCTTTGGGCCGATTTACAGCTTCAGCCCGGGAGACTTTTTGGTGTCCCGCCGCGTAAGCGACGGGTTTCCGACAATCCCTGCAGTGGACCTCGCCTCCGCTGACAATCCCCGCGGCGGCGTCATTGGCGTGTTTCCTCAATACAAGCCCGGCTACGCCCAGCAGTTCAATCTGACGCTGGAACATGAGCTTGCTCCGGCCAGTCTCTTATTCAAGGCGTCTTACGTCGGCAATTTGGGCAGGCGTATCGACACGACCATTGATCTCAACCAGCCGGTTCCAGGACCCGGGGCAGTCAACAACCGCCGACCCTTCTTTGCTGTCCGGCCAGGTTTGGCGGGAATTACGTATGCACTGGCGGACGGACTGAGCTCCTACCATGCGTTGCAGTTCAGCGCCGAAAAGCGCCTCTCGCATGGACTGAGTTTCTTAGGTGCCTACACCTGGGGCCATGCAGTCGATAATGTGGGCACGTCCTTTGGTGGCGGCACTGAGGGACCCATTCCTCAAGACATCCGCAACCGCCGTGCCGACCGCGGCAATTCTCCGTTCGATATTCGCCAGCGGTTCACCTTCAGTTGGAACTATGCCTTACCGTTCGCGAAAGAGAACACAGTCTTGGGAGGATGGCAAATGAACGGAATTACCACTCTGCAAACCGGCTTGCCCTTCACGCCGACGCTAAACGCAGCCACTGTGAATACCGGCGGCGGCAGCCGTCCGGACCGGATTGGAAGCGGTAAGCTCGATAATCCAGATCCCAGTCGATGGTTTGATACCAGCGCCTTCGCTACCCCGGCTCAGTTCACTTATGGCAATGCCGGACGAAACATTCTGTATGGCCCCGGACGGGTGAATTTTGACTTCTCCTTGTTCAAGGACTTCAGGATTACCGAATCGGTAAAGATCCAGTTCCGGACAGAGTTCTTCAATCTCTTCAACACTCCACAATTCGATCTGCCGAATGCCACTATTGGTAGTGGGCCGGCGGGAACCATCACCAGCATCGTCGGCATTCCGCGGCAGATTCAGTTTGGGTTAAAGCTTGTGTTCTAGGTGGGCTAGCCACAGAGGCACGAAGACACCCGAGACAGAGTCAACTTTCGTACCCAAGATGGGCGCTACTTCAGGAGAGCTTGCCCAGACTCTCGGTTTGGTTTGCGCTTATGAGGCGCACGGTCTAGCTGAAGTCTAGGCGGATGTGTCTGATTGCCGCAGGTGACGTGCAAGTTCAACTACTTCTTTTGTCAAGCTAGCGCTTGCCGCTTAGCGGCCAGGGCTTGCATCAACGTGTCAAACGAATCGGCAAAGAGCTTGACTCCATCCACCTGAAGTTTCTCCGTGACCGTCTCCATATCGATTCCGACCTTTGCCAAGCGGCTGAAGAGCTCCCTGGCGCCAGCTAAGTCTTCTTCGAGACTGAGGCGCGCTTTGCCGTGATCTCGGAAGGCATCGACGGTCGCTGGAGGCATGGTGTCTACGGTATCAGGCCCAATCAGTTCTTCAACGTAGAGCACGTCCCGATACTTTGGATTCTTTGTGCTCGTGCTGGCCCAAAGGGGGCGCTGGACGCGCGCACCCTTTGCCTTCAAGGCCAGGAATCCGGGACGCGCAAAAATCTCTTTGAACTTCTGATAAACCAGCCGGGAGTTCGCGATAGCGGTTTCTCCCAACAATGACCCCATCTCAGCGTGCTCCGGCGCTGTCTTTGCCTGCGCCAGCTTTTCTTCCAGCAGTTTGTCCACTAGAGTATCCACGCGGCTCACAAAAAAGCTTGCCACCGACCCGATCGCAAGGGGCTGACCGAGGCGGGCGCGAGTCTCCAATCCCCGGAGGTAGGCTTCGGCCACGCGGACATAGTGCTCCAGCGAAAACATCAGCGTCACGTTGATGTTGATTCCTTCAGAGATCAACTGCTCGATCGCCGGAATTCCTTCACGTGTGGCTGGAACCTTGATCATTACATTGGGCCGGTCCACTAGCGTCCAAAGGCGGCGGGCTTCCGCCAGCGTTCCCGCAGTGTTACCGGCCAGCTTGGGCGAGACCTCCAGGCTGACGTAACCGTCGAGCCCTTCAGTTTTGCGAAACACTGGACGGAAAAGATCAGCAGCCCTTTGAATGTCGCCAATCACGAGCGCTTCGTAAATGGCATCGACGCTCCTCTGACTCTGTGCCAGCCGCATGATTTCGGCATCGTAGTCTGGGCTGCCGTTAATTGCCTTCTCAAAGATGGTGGGATTTGACGTGACGCCCCGCAGACCATCCTCTTCAATCAGCTTTTTAAGTTCCCCGGAATCTAGTATGTCCCGAGAGATGTTGTCGAGCCACACGCTCTGACCAAAGCTCTGCAGCTCCAGCAGCGGATTCGCTAGCTTAGTGCCCGTCAAGTTTGATGTCATAAGAAAACCTCCAAGTGATGAGAGTCGTAGATCAGCAGAGGATAGAGGATAGAATCCGTGGCAGAAGGGCCAGCCTCCCTCAAACCGCTCTACTTCAACCTTCTATCTTCTCCAATTCTACAATCTTTTCTACCCGGCGCCGGTGACGCTCGCCTTGGCTGAAGCGTGCGCCTAGCCAGGCCTTCAGAATGTCAAACGCCAGACTCGGTCCGACTACCCGCCCGCCCAAGCAAAGGACGTTGACGTCATCATGCTCGACACCCTGATGGGCAGTATAGGTATCGTGGCAAAGGGCGGCGCGAATGCCGCGCAACTTGTTGGCCGCAACGCAGGCCCCGACTCCGCTACCGCAGACCAGGATGCCCCGCTCGACTTGTCCTTGCTGGACAGCCTGACCCACTGCCTTGGCATAGTCGGGATAATCGACGGGCTCCGTATTGTGCGTTCCCAAATCGATGATCTGGTGGCCCTCTTTCTCAAGGAATCGAGCCACCTCCGTTTTCAACGGATACCCGGCGTGATCTGCACCTAAGGCGATACGCATAGTTCCTCCCGACATCAACTTTAGCGTGCTTCCTGCAAGTGAAACAACTTGAATCGTACCTGAATCTGTCAGCCAGGATCACAATCCGAAAGGAGTGCCTGGAATTTATCCTCAAGCTCTCTCTAATTGGGGAACGGTTGGCCGAAGCGACAGCGGTTGCGGAGGCCGGATTGGGGAAGAGGTTGGCAACATGGAGTGATCCACAGTCAATAGTCGTACACGCGCTTCGGGCGCCAACGCCGGCCTTTCCAGATCAGGCCGACGCCAGTCAGGAATCCGCCGATGTGAGCCCACCAGGCTGTTCCGCCCATTTCCTGGTTGCTTTCTGCCAAAGAGAGGGCACCGCTGAAGAATTGCATCACGAACCACAGGCCCAGAAAAATCAGTGCGGGCAGCTCGACCACCTGAAAGAAGAAAAAAATGGGCACAAGTGTCAGCACGCGAGCACCGGGAAACAGAATAAGGTAAGCGCCCAGAACCCCAGCAATGGCTCCGCTGGCCCCGACGGTCGGAAGATTGGAGGATGGATTTGTGAAGATGTGCAAGCCCGCTGCCGCCAGTCCGCAGATCAGATAGAACAGCAGAAACCGGAAGTGGCCAATCCGGTCTTCCACGCTGTCGCCAAAGACCCACAAGTAAAGCATGTTTCCCAAGAAATGCAACCAACCACCATGCAAAAACATCGAGGCAAAAAGTGGCAGCACCCCACTGAGGAGACCCGTGGATTGCCAATAGTCGGGATCCAGATAGAATGAAGGCACCACGCCAAATGTGTAGAAGAAACCCTTCAGGGACTGCCTGCCCAGCGAAAGCTCATAGAAGAAAACCAGGGCATTCAGCACGATCAAAACGATGGTGAACAAAGGGAAGCGTTGCGAGTGGTAGGTGTCTTTCAGGGGAATCATGAGAATGCAGCATTCTAATGACATCCTGAATGGAAGGCCAGCAAAAAGGCGTTGGTGCGAAGATGACCTCTGGTTCGGCGTTTCAGGGAATCGAGCCGGAGGGCCTTCAGCCAAAAGCTAGAATTGGCGACAGAGGTTGATGTCGAAAGAATATCTGCTTGTGTCGAAATCTGGCAGATTAATTTTCTCAACACATTCGTCGATATGTTGGATAGATTAGACGGTGAATAGACGGAAATCTTATGAAACCCTGGCAAGAGAAAACCGAAAGTTTCCCGCAACTGGTCCAGAGGCGTGGCTTCTATCTGGACATCATGAAGTATGCAGAGACGCGGCCGGTGTTGTTGCAGTCTGCTCAAGCCCAAAACCTGTTGGAAGCCTATAACCGGCTGAAGACCCCCTTGGGGCACGTCTCCTATACGGAGATGGCGCGTGTTTTGGGAGTCACGGCGCTGGAAGTTATGCAACACGTCAAGCATATGCACATTCACTCAATAGAGTGGGATGTCCGCTTCTCAAACAATCGTCACAACGAAAATGTGCTCTTCAAGCTGATGAGAAGGAATCGCCCTGCCTGATTGCTCCACTGCGCTCGACAAAACACCTCGATAGCTGCTCAATTGCGGGTGATGCGGCTTTGATGCCGTTTCGATCTGCGTTGAGCTACGTCCCGGCGATGGCTCCGTGGCTGGGTTAACCTGCCGCCGCTGAAGTTCAAAAACGATCAATTTACTTGCCCTTCCCGCAGTTGGGAGAGAGTGGCCGAAAGACCGCGGTCCAACTCAACAGCGCCGTACGACCGCTGTGCTGTGGGGCTGGGTGAGCAGTGAGTTGCCGACGGAGCTGCAGCCACCAGAGGTATGAGCTCGCTGGCAATAGAGGAGCGAGCGACCTTAGACCGTCGAGACAGCCTCAAAGACTCGTCTGGCCGGGGCGAAGCGGCCTTAGAAAACTGGGTCGAAGAGTGAGCCTCGCAGATCCAGAGGTCTAACATCCGCGAAAAACGACGGTGCAAACGGGAGCTTCATCGGCGAAGCCTTTTCCCTTTCTCGCTCATAGACCTGCAGCTCCGCGTAGTCCAGGCTGAAGGTCTTCTTGTTCCAGCGATTGTTGACCCTGAACGCGATGCAGACACGGTCCAGATCATCGGCCGGGAGAGACAAAGCAGGCCCCAGCTCCTTGTTTGCCGCCGCGAAGTAAACCGTCTTGCTGACCGTTTCTTGCTGATCAATCAGGAATGGTGTAAACCGTGAAATTAGGGAGTGCCGTTCGGCGAGGTTCCCTTGTGGAAAGAGGGTCTGGTGGAAGGCTTGGGGTCTGAGACGCCCGACAATCGCACGCTGCGTTTTGCTCCAAAGTGTAATCTCCAAGTCCAGGATCGCCACTCTGACCCGGCCTGGATTGAAGAATGTCAGGTCAAGAACGAGCGAAGATTCTTTGCGGTTCAAATAGGACAGTGCGGGAGGATAGACAAGCAATCGATAAGGGGAGACGCGGACGACCCAGAGCGTGTAGAGGGAAAACCCAAATGCGAAGGCCGAAAAGACAAGGGCGGCAATGGTGGCTGTTAACATCAATTCAAGCTGCTCTCCAATCCGAAACCAGAAGATTCACTTACAGGGCCGGCCCCAAATTACGGCAGGTACTTCACTTATCGGAAACACGGACCGGGTCTTTAACACTTAACAATCAAATCCGGCAGGCCTGGCTAGACAGGCTCTAGCTGGATTTTCGGAGAAGCTGCGCTTGTCGCCTTGGGCGCCATGACCAAGCATCAAAATGACGGCGTTCCCCTGCCTTCGGAGACGCACTCCGCGGGTCACAAGGTGGAAAAGTACCCTCCCACGGCTGGCTTTGCCAGTCACACCCCGAAGGTTGAGGAGACTGCTTAACTCGTAGCGAGCGAGCTGCTGTAATGGGTTTGCCATGAGTGGCTTGGTCGAGGATAGAGAACGCCACGGCGAGCGTTCTTTACCTAGTCCGTAATTCTTTCACCTCCACTTCTATGGGCGAGGATTGTCGGGAGAGTCTGCCTAAATAACTCTAGTTCGTTGATCCTTCACAAAAGATCGCGGAAGCTCTTCAACACCATTGCCGAGTCCATCCTCGGCAGGTTCAAGCTTGCGAAAGCATCTGCGACATAGGCGGGGCGGCGCATGCCGGCGAGCACGCAGGAGAGGCCTTCGAGGTTCAGGAGGAGACTCAGAGCGATCTGACTGAGCGGAGACGCGCTTTCAGGGTAGCCGGCCTCAAGGAGTTTCTTCCGAACCTCGTCGGACACCGATTGTTGACAACCTTGGATCAACCGTTCGATTTCCTCGAACGTTGACTGGACGAGTGGAAAGAATTGCTGAATCCATAGACTCCAGGCGGGGTCGCCGCCGTGCTCCTTTTGTGCATCTTCGATCCAGCGCCGCAGCGGGCTGGCAACATATCTCCCAACTACTCGTTCCCAATCATCGACCGACCGGAGTTGGGGCACGATTTGTTCGAGCAGTTCAGCCAAGCCCGTCTTCGTGTCTTCGATCACTAGCGAAATACCCAGCCGACTCCTGAGCAGGCGCTCATGGTCCCGTAAGGGGTTTAGCAGTGATAGCAGGTCGTCCTTCGTCGGCGGACCTTGGCCTCTTTTCGCAAAATCAGCTAATCGAACCAACTGGTCCCTGAAGGAGGCATTCAAAGGCCGGTTGACCAGCACTCCCAGTCCGTGTTGCTGGCTGAACTCCAGCACGGTCTTGCCGGCGTTGTTCCTTTCCAGGGCACCTCCACTTTCGTACAGATTCATGGGGAGCTGAACGACTCGGAAGTGGTGATTGCGATTAATCCTTTCGGCTTCAGCCAGGCAACGCTGGACGCTGGTCATCGCGGGATCTGAAAGAGGCAGTCCGTAGTTGTTGGAGCTGATGCCATACCAGCGAATCTTGCCAGTCTGAGCCTGCTCTTCCAAGAACTGAAACGCCTGGCCGATGCGCCGATAGAACTCATCGTGATCTGTTGCGTCCAATTCCTTGCCATGGGACTGGTGACTCAGGAAATACTCCGGATTGTGCAAGAGGAAAACGTCAATCATCTCCAGCTGCAGTCGCTGGGATGATTGTGCAATTTGGGTCTCCAGAAATTCAGGATGAATGCAGTGCCAGATGCCGGCCCCATACTGGACCACCTCGGGAAATGGCCGGGACCGGGCGAGCGTCATGTTCTGGCCCTGAATGTAACCGGCCTTTGTCACAACAATCACCTGGTCGCGCCGGAAACTCTTCAGAACCTTGCCGACCAGAATCTCCGACTGCCCGTCGGTGTAGTTGGCACTGGTGTCGATCAGATTTCCGCCGCGCTCCAGATAGTGCTTTAGTGCTGCTTCATGGTCTTCATTCCCATCGGCAATCCGGTAACAGCCAAAACCCAGAGGGTGGCAGAATAGGCCGGTAGAGCCGAGGGGACGATAGCTATCACGTTGAGCAGACATTACCTGGATCTCCGTTGCCAACTGGCAACCGCTACAAATTGATCGCTTCGCCAGCAGCGTCTCCGGCGGCTTCCATGATCGCTTCGGAAAGAGTCGGATGCGCGTGGACGGTTTTGAGGATTTCCTGGTATGTGGCTTCCAGGTTCTTCGCCAGGCCCAGCTCGGCAATCATCTCAGTGGCGTCAGCACCAATAATATGAGCTCCCAGCAGCTCGCCATACTTCGCATCAAAGACGAGCTTTACCAAGCCTTCTGTCTGGCCCGTCGCTCTGGCCTTGCCGCTGGCGCTGAAGGGAAACTTGCCAATCCTCAGCTCATAACCCTTTTCACGGGCCTTTTGTTCAGTGAGGCCCAGGCTGGCAACCTGCGGCTGACAATAGGTGCAACCTGGGATGTCTTCGTAGACAACCTTCTGCCGCTCCTCTACTCGAGCCATTCCCTCAACGGCCGAAATGGCCTCAGCCGAAGCTACATGGGCCAACCAGGGAGGGCCGATGACGTCGCCGATAGCGTAAATTCCAGGTACATTGGTCTGGAAGCTGGAGTCAACTGGAATGTGGCCCTTTTCCACATTCACGCCCAGGGCTTCCAGCCCGAGGCCTTCGAGGTTGCCCGTCACTCCCACCGCCATCAGGGCAATCTCGGCTTTGATTTGACTCGACTCACCTTTTGCATTCTGGACAGTCGCTTCGACTCCATCATTGCTGGACTTCAGCGTGCTGACCTTGCTTTGCGTCAGAATCTGAATACCGCTCTTCTTGAACGAGCGCGCCAGGAGATCTGAGATCTCATGATCTTCAATGGGGAGGATGGTCGGCATCATTTCCACGAGAGTGACGGTGGTTCCGAAAGCGTTGTAGAGATAGGCAAACTCGACCCCGATGGCTCCGGCGCCAATGATCAACATTGTCTTGGGCACTTCTTTGAGAAGCATCGCTTCGGTGCTGCTGATGACCTGCTTCCCATCGAACGAGATCCCTGGCAAAGCCTTGGCTCGGGCGCCCGTGGCAATCAGCACCCGAGAAGCCGTCAGGGTGTCCTTAGGTTTGTGATCGGCATCGTAGACTTCCACCCTATTCTTGTCGGCTAGCTTTCCGGTGCCGGAGAAGACGGCAACGTTGTTCTTTTTCATTAGAAAACTCACACCCTTGGCGCTTTTGTCGGCTACAGCCCGGCTTCGATCCACAATCTTCGAGAAGTCAAAATGCAAGTTGTCATGGCTGATGCCAAACTCGTCACTCTTCTTGAAAAGCCTGTAAATCTCGGCATTCTTCAACAGAGCCTTGGTTGGGATGCAGCCCCAATTTAAACACACGCCGCCAAGGCGGTCTCGCTCGACAATCGCCGCCTTCTGTCCCAGCTGAGAAGCCCGGATCGCCCCTACGTAGCCACCAGGGCCAGATCCGATCACAATCAGATCGAAATGATTCTTGTTGTCGGTCACAGAGTTCTCCTAAAGAATCCCCTCCTGGGAGGGGCGGTCTGCAGCGACGGGTGGCTCGAGGCGCCGCAAGAACGCGGCAGCCCCTTGAAAAGACTTGCCAAAAGTGGGACACGCTGCAGTGGGGCGAGTCAAATCAGCATCAAGGTAGGGTTCTCGATGAGCTTGCGGAACTCCTGCAAGAACCTGGCACCGACGGCTCCGTCGACAGCCCTATGGTCGCAGCACAAGGTCACGTTCAGCCGTTGACCAGCGACGATATGATCATTGGCATTCAGAACGGGTTTCTTCACCACGCTGCCAACTGCCAAGATCCCGGACTGCGGAGGATTGATGATAGCCTCGAAGCTATCGACGCCGGAAGTTCCCAGATTGGACACGGTGAAGGTGCCACCCTGATATTCGTCGGGTTTGAGCTTCTTGGATCGGGCACGTTCAGTCAACTCCCTGGCTTCGTTACTGAGCTGGCGCAGGCCTTTCTGCTCCGCGTTCCGAAGCACTGGCGTAATCAAGCCTTCGTCCAAGGCAACCGCGAAGCCCAAGTGCACGTGCGTGAATCGCAGAATGCCGTTCTCAGTGAATGAAGAGTTGAGCTGAGGAACGCGCTGGAGACATTCGACACAAGCCTTCAGGACAAAATCGTTGATGCTGAGTTTCCCGCCGCTGGTGTTTCCGAGCGCTTCGTTTGCCTGGGCTCGAAGTTGGAGCAGTGGAGCCACATCCAACTCGACGGTAAGGTAGAAATGCGGAATCCGCGTCTTGCTCTCCACCATGCGCTGAGCGATGATACGCCGCATCGGACTCAGCGGAATTAGCTCTGACTCGGTTCCCGGGGCGGCCGCTGCGGGGACGGTAGGGCCTTTCTGCTGGGCGGCGGTGAGCACATCCTCCTGAATAATTCTTCCGCCGGGTCCTGAGCCATCGAGACCGGCAAGATCCACCTTCAACTTGGCTGCTGTCTTCCGGGCTAGCGGAGAAGCTTTCACCCGAACAGCCCTTGCGCCTTCTGCAATCGCTGGTTGGATTTTCCTCGGCACTGCCTGGGAGTATCCCTCTTCGAGGTCTGCTGTTGCCCGCGCGTGCTGAATCTCTGCAGGTTGGGGCCGGCGGGCCGGCGCCCTCTCAGGCTGAAGGACCCGCTTGGGCAAGGCCTCGACCTTCTGCACAGGGGCGGAAGTGCCGGACTCGTTCTCATTTCCGATGAGCGCTATGCGTTCACCCACACTAACTTTCTGTCCCTCCTGTACATAGATTTCCTTCAAGATGCCGTCGTCGAAGGCCTCCATTTCCATGGTGGCTTTGTCGGTTTCGATTTCGGCAAGCACGTCACCGGTGGCGACCACGTCGCCTTTTTTCTTGTGCCAGCGGACGACGACTCCTTCGGTCATTGTGTCGCTGAGCTTGGGCATCGTTATTTCGGCCATGACTGAAAGATCCTATCGTTGGTAAGTGGCGTTCAGTTGTTAGCAGTTAGCCGCCGCAGTGGGGCAAGTGGAACCGGAGGCAGATGACCAGTGAACCGGGCAGTGGAGATGCTACCATCGAGACCTGAGTGCCAACTCCTGCCGGCTAGAGGTAGCAAACTTGATAGACCCCTTGAACGATCTTTTCCTCGCTCGGCAGGACGGCCTCTTCCAGTCTCTCGTTGTAGGGCATTGGTACCTCTTCCTGAGCAACTCGCGCCACCGGTGCGTCAAGTTCATCAAAAATCTCTCGTTGAATCTGGTACGTCAATTCTGCTCCGATCCCGCAAAAGGGCTTATCCTGCTCAGCTATCACGCAGCGGTGGGTCTTGGAAACTGAGTTCAAGATTAGGTCAAGGTCCAAGGGCTTGATCGAGCGCAGATCCACCACCTCGGCATTCACTCCGTGGCCGGCTAAGGTTTCGGCAGCCGCGAGGGCTAGGCGGAGCGTTTGCGCATAACAGATGATAGTGACATCGGAGCCTGCCTTCTTAATCTCACCTTTGCCCAGCGGAATCAGCAGTTCGACATCTTTGTCTTCAATAGGCCCAGTCGTGTTGTAGAGAAGCTCTGATTCGAGAACCAGCACCGGATTGTCGTCACGAATCGCCGTTTTCAGCAATCCTTTGGCGTCGCGCGGCGTTCCGGGAATCGCAATTTTGAGACCGGGAAAATTGGCGTAGAGCGGCTCGGTCGCATGAGAGTGGGTTGCGCCAAGCTGATGGGCGGGACCGTTGGGCCCGCGAAACACAATGGGAATGTTAAACTGACCGCCCGACATGGTGAGCATGTTGGGTGCGTTGTTCACTACCTGGTCGAAGGCCACCAACGAAAAGCTGAAAGTCATGAATTCAACCACGGGCCGCAGCCCTACCATCGCCGCGCCGATTCCCAACCCGGCGAAACCCGCTTCACTAATAGGCGTGTCCAGGACACGCTTCGGACCGAACTTGTCTAAAAGCCCCTGGCTGACTTTGTAGGCTCCGTCGTATTCGGCGACTTCTTCGCCCAACAGGAACACGGTGGAGTCTCGCTCCATTTCCTCTTCCAGAGCTTCGTTCACCGCTTGCCGGTAAGTGATCTCTCTCACTGATTCGCGCCCTCCACAAAGGTGTATTTATGCAGGTCTTCCGTTGGAGGGTCCGGGCTGGTTTCGGCGAACTTCACAGATTCCGCCGCCAGGCGTTTGGCTTCCCGATCGATTTCTTGAAATTGCGCTTCGTCGAGCTTGCCTTCGCTGAGGAGGACTGATTTGAAGCCGACGATGGGATCATCGTGCCTATACTTGTCGAGTTCTTCTTTCGTGCGATAGGTCGCAGGGTCAGACATCGAATGGCCGCGGTAGCGATAAGTGCGGGCTTCAATGAAGAACGGATAGGGCCTCTTGCGCATCGCATCCAGCACGGTGCGCAAGCTGTTCCGCACTTGACGAACGTCCATGCCGTTCACCACCATTGAAGGCATGTCATACGCTTTCGCGCGGTTCGTCAGTTCTTTTACGGCTGTCGCCCGTTCCACGTGGGTCCCCATACCAAACAGGTTGTTTTCACAGACAAAAACCACCGATAACTTCCACAGTGCCGCCAAATTCAAGGCTTCGTGGAAAGCCCCTTGATTGAGAGCGCCATCCCCAAAAAAGCACAAGGTGCAGCGGTCTTCATTCCGATACTTGCTGGAGAAGGCCAGTCCGGTGGCCAGAGGAAGATGGCCACCCACGATGGCGTGCCCGCCATACATGTGGTTGGCCCTGTCAAAGTAGTGCATCGAGCCACCCAGGCCCCTCGAAATCCCAGTTGACTTGCCCAAGAGCTCAGCCATGCAGGCGTTGAGGCTCGCTCCGCGAGCGATGGCATGCCCGTGGTCGCGATATGCCGTGATCATATAATCATCGCTGCGAGCGGCTGCAACGGCTCCAACCACCACCGCTTCCTGCCCAATGTAAAGATGGCAAAAACCGCCAATTTTCTGCTGCTGATAAGCTTGAGAGGCGCGCTCCTCAAAACGGCGAATTAGGAGCATCAAATAGAGTAGGTGTAATTCCCCCTCCAGATGCGATTTCTCGATATCTTTCTCAATTGGGACTGTTACTGGCATAAGAACTCCGGTTTCTGGGCGCGAGTGTCGTCGAATCAAGGAACAGGTTCCTGGGCCCCGAAGGGATCAAACTGGATGATTGAAGACCGTGCCGTGTTCCTGCTGACTAAACCCAGAACTTCGGCAACGGCTGCCAAATTCATGAGGCGGGATGAAACTCGGCGTCAGAGTTCGGCCAGAAGGGTGATCCACGTCACAACAGTCATGCAAAACACCCTCCAGCATAGTCTGAACAAAATACACGTAGAACCTCCCGTTTTCAACCCAAAACTGATAAGAGAAGGGGTGCGCTCCAACTGACGACGCACGTGCGATTACTGCAGCAGCGTGCGAGGCTGAAGCGTCTTGGGTTCGTTGAAGAACTCGGTGATGACCTGGCGAGCTCTTGGCAAGTCAGGGCAGCGGTTGACTCGGGTCGAAAGGTAATGGCCGAAGAAGAGCCATTTGTGGCTCCAGGCGAGGAAGAGCCTGAGGCGGGGAAGTTGCTCTTCCTGCAGAAAGCGCGTCTCGAGTTCATCGCAAAATCGCATCAGTGCGCGATGATACTCGCGGCCTTCTTCTTCTGGAGTGCGCGGTGCCGAGTCGCTCTGGCGTCCCACTGGAGGGGGTAGACCCAGCGTCTCGCCCACCTGCCAGAAAATCCAGGGACGTGCAGTCGAAGCACGCGCGACCATCACCCCGTCGCAGGCGGTCTCAGACCGCATGTTCAAGATATCCTGTGCTTCCTGAATGTCCCCGTTGCCGACGACCGGAATTCGCACCGCCTCCCGCACGCGGGCAATGTACTCCCAGTTAGCCTTTCCTCTGCGGTGGTTCGCCTGAATTCTGGGGTGCAACGTGATCCAATCGGCGCCTGCTTCTTCCAGCATGCGCGCAAAATCCACGAGATACTCCGGATCATCGCTCAGCCCTGTTCTCATTTTTACCGAGAGCGGGCGCCTCGTCAGCCGCCGCGTCTGCCGGACCACCTGCTCGGCATAGCGGATGTCGCCCATGAGCGCCACACCCCAATTGTGTCTGAGGACTTTGCTGACGGGACATCCCATGTTGATGTCGATGCCCGCAGGCTGGATCACCTCGAGCTTTTCCAAAGACTTCGCGATGAGTTCTTCGTCGTTTCCGAGGAGCTGGGGAATAAGGTCGTCTTCGCCTGGTGCCACGCGGGTCTGAGGAGTGTTCCCAACTTCTTCGCACGGCAGCAACCGTGTGGACAACATTTCGGTGAAGAGCAGCGCACTCACCCCTCCCGGCAGATACGAGCGGATCACCTGCCTAAGGGCTACATGAGACAAGCCAGCCATTGGAGCGAAGATAACCGGGAAGTCTACACGGCGGCCGTTGCCAAACATGACCTCACTCAGCCGGCTTTGGACCGCGGAGGGCAACAACTCAGTACATTGGGTGAGAAGCAGAAGTTCACTCCTGGAAACTGCAGGCTTGAGCCCCGTTCAAACGAACGGCCTCCTCAGCCCTTAGGCCTCAAGCCTAATTCAACTCCAACTCCATATTAGCAATCGCTTTGAGTGCAATCGGATTTTCGGGATCCAGGTCCAGCGCCTTCACAAATTCTTCCAAGGCTCTCGACTGATCCCCTTTGGCTAGGTAAATGTGGCCCAGGTTCAAATAGGGAAAATGCTGGGGCTCATAGCGTTTGGCTAGCTTCGCATTTTCGAGCCAGGGGATGGCTTCGTCCAGAAGACCCAGTTGCATCAAGTACACACCGATGTCGTTATACGGATTTCCGAACTCGGGGTCGACTGCGATAGCCTTCTTGCAATCCGCAATCGCCTGTTCCAACATCCCCAGAAAGGAGATGGCCCAGCCGCGATAAGTGTATCCTTCTGCTGTGGGACAAGACTCCAGACTCTCGTTGAAACAGGAAACGGCTGACTGGATTCGACCGGCGATCAGTTCCTCAACACCCTGCTCCCAGAGCTCGCGTGCTCGTTCCTGGTCGCTGAGGCTTCGATCAGTGTCCATACAGCTGCCCTCTTCGACGCTTTACCCCAACTGGAAGAGTATACCGCAGGAGCGCCCTCTGCGCCTTACAGGATCTGCGGAACCCTTCTCCTTTCGAAGGGCCAAGGCAATGGCGCCAAAAAAAGCGACGGGCAAGCCGATCAGGCTCATCGTCCTGACGAGGCAACCTTGACCAAGCGATCGGACTCCTCCACCTTGATTGGATGATCGCGACGCGACGAAGGGGACAGAGGCTGCTCGGCGAAACCGGGGTCTTTGGCCTTCCACTTCCAGTAGTCCTGGCCCCAGCGAACAGTCAAAGCTCCACTGACAGCTAGATTGGCAATCCAAAGGATAAGGTCGCCGCGCGATTTCGGCATTCCCAGCCGCTTGAGGATGGAGCGAAAGGAGTAGAAGCGTCGCCAGGCATGGTTCTTTTCAAAATGCAGCCGCTTGGCACTAAGGAGGGGATGCTCGAAAACAATGGAACCGAGATCGTATTTCGACCAATCCCGGTGAACGATGCGTTGCTCTTCCTCGAACTGCCGGAACAAGGCCGTGCCTGGCAGCGGAGTCAACAACGAGAACTGAGCAAACTCCATGCCGGACTTCTCGATGAACTCGAGGGTCTGCGGGAACACGTCCAGGGCGTCGTTGTCAAAACCGAAGATGAATGATCCCCAAACCTTAATGCCGGCCTCGTGGATGCGGCGAATGTCGCGTAGGTATTCGTCCGGGCGGTTGACACCTTTGCCGGCGTCGCGGATGCTCTTATTGGAAAAGGTCTCAAAGCCAATAAACACTCCATAGCACCCACTCTGGCGGGCAAGACGCATCAGCTCCGGGTCGCGTGCGAAATTAATGGTGACCTGAGAGGCCCAGCCCAGCTTCAGCGGCAGAAAGGCTTTGAATAGGTCCTTGGACCGGCGAGGTACCCCGATGATGTTGTCATCAACAAAGTAAATGAAACGGCTATCCAAGCTGCGGACCTCCTCCACAACTTGCTCGACGGGGCGAAAACGGTATTTGACGCCGGACATAGTCGTGACCGAGCAGAAGTTGCAGTTGAAGGGGCATCCGCGGGTGGTTTGCACGGAGTTGAAAATGACGTAGCCTCTGGGATCGAGTAAGTCTCGGCGGGGAATCGCGAGCTTAGCCAGATCGATAGGTTCCGGGTCGTGATAGCGAGACTTCATCCTGCCATGGGCCACGTCCTGAACCAGATCAGGCCAGAGACGATCCGCTTCACCCAAGACCACCGCATCCGCATGCTGGCCAGCCTCCTCCGGACACATGGAAGGATGAATCCCTCCGAGCACCACCGGAGTGCCTCGGGCTCGGTACTGGTCGGCTAAGGCGTAGGCGGCCGGGGCTTGTGCGGTCATCGCTGTGATAGCCACCAGGTCGGCCGACCGGGTAGCGGCTACCCCAGCCAGGCAACCATCGTCAATGGCGACTTCGTGCTCCGGTGGAGTCAGTGCCGCCAAGGTCGCCAAGTTTAGCGGAGGGAATAAAGCACCCCTGGCCTTGAAGTTTAGGCTGTTTGATATGCTCGAGGCGTAACGGAAGAACTTCGGCGCCGCGTACATGTTCGAATCATTATGCGGATTCACAAACTGGATCTTCATGGGCTCTCCTCAGATCGCGCGGGTGACATTTGCGAGATCAACAGTTGTTTTCAGATCAGATAGGCACTTGCGAATACCCCGTAGAGCGCAAGGATTTTTCGAAGCCGTCAGTTTCACGTTCAACCTGTCCATGGACCAGGAGCGAACACCACGTTTGTCCTTGCACTACCGCCCTTTGCTGCACCCAGAAATAAGTGAATGCCAAGTATCGGGAATCCGGTGCGTTTGCGCCTCGACTGAGGTGCACCGCTCAAAGCTGAGGACCTTTCACCGGCACTGAAAAAACTGGTGGACCTTCAGGCACAGCCGCACCATCCTTGCGTGGATCGGAGCCGCCATAGTTCACGCCCTTGGCGTCACGCATGATGGCTTGTCCGCCACCCATTTGAGAAGAGTAAGGGGCTGCCACCTCGATCTTGTGGCCTAGTTGGATGAGTTCATTTCGAACTAACTCGGTGACGCGACTTTCCAGCGTCACGTCACAGCCTTCGAAGGTCGCTTTGCTGAATCGCGGCGCCTCCAGAGCGGCCTGAACATTCATGTCAAAATCGACGATATTCGCGACGAACTGAGCGTGAGCCTGGGCCTGATTCCATCCACCCATGATGCCAAAGCCGATACGGACACCGTCTTTCTCCATGAAAGCAGGAATGATCGTGTGCAAGGGGCGCTTGCGTGGCGCTAACGCGTTGGGATGGCCTGGTTCGAGACTGAACAGAGCTCCCCGGTTTTGTAACATGAATCCCGCCTTCGAAGGAACCAGCCCTGAGCCGAATCCCATGAAGTTACTCTGAATCAGCGAAACGATATTGCCTGCCTTATCGATGGCTGACATGTAGATCGTGTCTCCTCCAAATGCCTTGG
This sequence comes from uncultured Acidimicrobiia bacterium, assembly GCA_963752385.1. Lineage (GTDB taxonomy): Bacteria > Acidobacteriota > Terriglobia > Versatilivoradales > Versatilivoraceae > CAVVYL01. The sequence goes on from CAVVYL010000039.1 coordinate 60,074, forward strand.
AAATCTGCTTGAACTCGGAGGGAAGCACTTCGCAAGTGGCCTTGTCAAGCTGAATCAGCTTGGCCCGTGCCTCGGCGAGAGGCTTCGAGATCATCTCGTTCACAGGAACTTTGGAGAAACGCGGATCACCCACGTATCTCAACATGTCGGAGTAGGCCAGTTTCTTTGCCTCGATCATCACATGCAAGGCTCTGGCACTATTGTGTCCATATTCTCTCAGCGGAAATCGTTCCATCAGATTCAGCATGGAGAGTGCGGCGATGCCCTGGCTGTTTGGCGGCAATTCAGTGACGGTCCACCCACGATAGGTCGTCGAGATCGGCTCGACCCATTCGGGTTCATACTCGGCAAGATCGGAGAGTTCGAAGGTTCCACCGCTTTCCTTGGAAATGGCCACGACCCTCTCGGCGATGCTGCCCTTATAGAATCCATCGCGCCCCTTCTCTGCGATCAAGCGAAAGGACTGAGCCAGATCGCCGTTACGAAAGATATCGCCAGTGCGCGGCGGTTTGCCGCCGGGGAGATAGGTGGCCTTGGAGTTAGGGTGGGCACTCAGAAGCTCGACCGAGGCGGGACTTTCCCAGCTTTCGGCAATGATCTCGGTGAGCGGGAATCCGTTTTCTGCATAGAAAATCGCTGGGGCCAATAGCTTCGAGAAGGGCATCGTGCCAAACTTCTTTCTCAGTTCGTCCCAACCTGCCACAGCGCCGGGCACCGTCACCGAGTGGATGCCCCGCAGAGGCATGGTTTTGTGTCCCCTCGAGTTCAGAAACTCGATGGTTATCCCGCCCGGCGTCCACCCACTGGCATTTAATCCGTAGAGTTTTCCAGCTTTCGCTTCATAAACGATAGCGAAAAGGTCGCCCCCAATGCCATTACCGGTCGGCTCCACGAGTCCCAGGACCGCATTGGCTGCGATAGCTGCGTCCACCGCGTTGCCTCCAGCTTCCAGGATCTGCGCCCCAGCCTGGGAGGCTAGCGTCTGGCTCGTGGCCACAATGCCGAACTGACTGATGACCATCGAGCGCGCCTGGTGACGAGGTTTTTCCGGCTGCCTTTGCGGACCTTGGGCAAACAGTGTTGTGGCGCAGACGGCAAGAGACAGCATCAGAAAGACCTTCATGATGATCGTATCCTTAAGAGGGAAGAAAGCCAGTTTGTGGGACCGGTGACCACCCAACGACCGAGGTCAGCTCAACTTGTCCAACCCCACAGCCAGCAACAGAAGAATGCTGATATAGCCATTCACGGTGAAGAAGGCTACGTTCACTTTAGACAGGTCGTCGGGATGAACCAGACTGTGCTCGTACCACAGAAGGCCGGCCACCAGAGCGATCCCCATAAGGCTGATCCAGCCAAGATTCTCCGCGAAGAACAGGGCCAGCAGCAGCAACAGCATCAAGGTATGAAGCGCCCAAGAGATTCTCAAAGCCGTCCGGATGCCGTAGCGTTTTGGCACTGAGAAAAGATCTTTGTGTCGATCGAACTCCAGGTCCTGGCAAGCATAAATGATATCGAAGCCTGCCGTCCAGAGCATTACGATGAGGCACAGCAGAACCGGTGTTAAGTGAACACTTCCGCGGATAGCGATCCACGCGCCGAGCGGAGCCATGCCCAAACAGAACCCGAGCACTAGATGCGAGGTGTTTGTGAAGCGCTTCGTGTAAGAGTAGAGGAGAAGAATCGACAGAACCGGAACAGCCAGCCATAAACAAAGACGATTTAGCTGAGAGGCTGCCAGAATAAAGAGCAGAGCTGCGCCAACCGTGAACAGGACTGTGAACGTCAGGCCGAGCTGTCCAGCAGGCAGAGGCCTTGCTTGGGTCCGCGGGTTTTCTGCATCAATCTGCCGGTCGGCAATCCGGTTAAAGGCCATGGCAGCGCTGCGTGCACCCACCATGGCGACGACAATCCAGAACAGCTTGGCACGTTCCGGCCACCCGCCAGAGGCCAGAATGGTACTCAACAGGGCAAACGGCAAGGCGAACACCGTATGCTCGAACTTGATCATCTCGAGGGTCGTCTTGAAGTCTTTAAGTAACGGCATGACAGTTCGCACTAAGGATAACTGAGGGGCTGCTTGAAATCTTGAGGCACAGGCTTTCAGCAGTCAGAGCTCTTGAAGCCTTGGCCCTTGAGCCTTGTCCCTTACCCTTTACCCTTCTCGCTTCCTTTCCATTGATAGGCCTTGGCGGGCTTCAGACCGAGATGTATCATGACTCGAAACAGAAACTGATCAATCGCATCGTTGATCGAGGCTGGGCGGTGATAGAACGATGGAATGGCCGGAAACACCACCGCCCCAGCGAGTGTCAACGCGCGCATGTTTTCCAGGTGAATGAGGCTGAATGGCGTGTCACGAATGACTAGAATGAGCTTCCGGCGCTCTTTAAGCATGACGTCGGCAGCTCGCTGAACGAGGTCGCGGGAAACACCGTGCGCGATCGAGCCAAGAGTTCCCATGCTGCAGGGGATGATTACCATTCCATCAACGGGAAACGAACCACTCGCGATGCTTGCCCCGATATCGTTGTTGTTCAGGGGCTCAATCTTCTCCCGACAGTTGGCCACAAGCTTTTCCACGAGGTTATGCGAAGTAAGTGTGCCGAGATCCAGCTCTTCGTGGAGCACTCTCAACCCGGCTGCCGAGGCTACCAGATAGATTCTCGAGATCTCAGGCTCGGCGGCCAGATGATTCAGAAAACGACAAGGATAAATGGCACCGCTAGCTCCAGTAATAGCAACCGTGATCTGCATCGAGAACCTCGCGAAATGTTGTGAGTCGGCAACATGGTACACCAAATCGAACAGGTCGGACAGCCCGAGAGACCCTTACTTTAATATTCACTAAACCGGACACTTTACTTGCTACAAGAACCGGACATCTTGATTTGCTACCGACAGCCCGCGACCTAAACCCGACACACAAACCCGGGTTCCACTGCTGAGAATGCCCCAGGGACGCAGAGGAAATCAGGGTTGTGACCTTCGCACCGCAGTGAAACTAATCTGCCCTCATCTGCGTAGTCTGCGTCCCCTTGCTTTGCTGAGGTCTCCATGTCTCTGGCAGCTGACCTCTTTTGGGACAAAAGGACTGGACAAATTTTACTGACAGTAGCCAGAATGAGCGGACTTTCAAAGCCTTTCTAGGGAAGGATCATGACGGAACAAAACATCAGAAGAATTCTGGCTGGGGTGAAAAACGGCCGACTCTCCATCGACGACGGACTAGAGAAACTGAGGTACCTACCCTTTGAGGATGTTGGCTTTGCCAGAATCGATCATCACCGTGTGATTCGCCAAGGATTTCCGGAAGTCATCTTCGGTCTTGGCAAAACCGTTGCCCAGATCGAGGCCATCGTGAGAAGGATGTTGGCACAGCAGCACAACATCCTGGTCACACGCGCCAGCCTACAGGTTTTCCGGCGTGTGAAGAAGCTCGACCGCCGGGCCAGATTCTTCCCCGGCTCTGGAACCGTTCTAGTCCAGCGAGATAAGACCATCCACGGCAAAGGCAAGATTCTTATTGCCTGTGCAGGCACAGCAGATATTCCCGTTGCCGAAGAAGCGTTGGTGACAGTGGAAGCGATGGGCAACCGCGTCGAGCCTCTTTATGACGTCGGCGTTGCCGGAATTCACCGTATTCTGAGCGAGCGTGCCCGGCTGGCTCAGGCCCGCGTCATTATTGTCGTTGCGGGGATGGAAGGGGCCCTGCCGAGCGTCGTGGGAGGACTGGTCCCGGTCCCGGTTATCGCGGTGCCGACCAGTGTCGGCTATGGGGCAAGTCTGCAGGGGATTGCTGCCTTGCTGGGTATGCTCAACAGTTGCGCTTCAAACGTTGCGGTCGTTAACATTGATAACGGCTTTGGAGCCGGATTTGTCGCTAGCTTGATTAACCGGCTCTAATGGAGCGCCCCCTTTCATCGAACAATTAAGCCGCAGGGCGTGGAATGGGACGAGACCGGGGGTGCGCGGTTATGATATCGACCACAGCCTTTCGATACTCTTCGGCAAACTTTTCTCTGGTGTGATTCGCCCTCGCAAATTCCCACGCCTTACGTGCCCGCTCCTTGAGTTCCTGGGCAGGCAGATCCGCAATCATTCGGACAGAATCCTTGATCCTCTCAACGGAACAGTCCTTCATGATGAACCCAAAGTCATTCACATCCACACCCGCTTGATAGCTGATCACTGGAATCATACTCGCGTGTAGACAGGTTACTACAGCGCCAGACTGGCCTTCAGAACACGTGGGATGGACGAGGGCAATACAGTTATTGACAATTTCTCCGAATCTCTGACTCCTAATATCAACCCACCCGACTGTCTCAATGTTAGGGGTTTGAAAGAGTTCTTTGTAATAGGCTTGCCGGAAGTCCTCTTCGCTCTCAATCGGCCCACAGACTGTAAGATGGTAGTCTGGCATCTCTTTGAAAGCCTCCAATGTCAAGTCTAGTCCTTTGTGCACCAACCCACTGCCCCCAAACCAGAGAAAGTTCTTTCGGCACGCCTCCCAATCCTTTTCTTGTGGCCACTCGAAGACGAGCGATGCCGGCGTGGGGACACGATAGAGTGATTTGTTCGCGAACCCGTAGGTGCTGCAGGTGAAATCGTTTCCCTGAATAACGCCACAGTCGGAATGCTGAATCCCCCAATGGGGTATGAGCTGCCTTCTTGGCTTCAGGCAGGCACCACGCCGCTCTTTCAATTTCCCAAGACGCTCATACTCAGCCGCATTTTGGAACAACCAATGGGCCGTCTCGATATGCCTGATCCTTAGGCAGTCGGTATTAATGAGGGGGGCAATTCTCTCCAACTTGACGTAGAAATCAACGAAACAGGAGTAGCTTTCTTTGGGGATGAAGGCTTGATTGTGCAGATCAATGACGTCAACAGAATAGTTGAGTTCTACAAAAGTTTTCGCCATTTGCAGGCCTCTCCAATGCCCAGTATGGCGATAGAGTATCGGATCGCCTTCCGCGAGCATAAAGGGCAGCAGCGAGTGGCACAGAAGCACCCTTCCCGAGTTTTTGCCCCGCGGTTCAAATGAGACTACTCCGTCCCGCTCAGATGAGGCTTTTCTTCTAATTTCTACACCAAGTTTTGCCGCCGTGTTCTTGAGTACTGTTTTCAAGCTTTCCTTGACGTGCCCATTCCTAAGCATTGCAGCGCCTCCTGAAGTATTCACCTTGGTTTGATTGTGAGTCTTATGTCGTGAGTGGCGCGTATCTTGCAGGACATCCAAGGGTCCACCGCCTCTGGAGACACGCCCCTCACATGATTTCTCCTGGACGAGCCGGACGTCCCGCCACGCCCAAATGCGGCTGACACGGATCTGGGTCAGTCACATCAGAGGCCCTCCGCTGCAACCGAGTGGCAGTCAACACTTCCACAGCCCGCATTAGAATCCAGACCAGGACAAACAAAACAATGACAATCCAGACCACTTCAGCGATTCTCCGAAGTCTGTGCCTTCCTTCATAACGTCGGAGTACCCAAGGCATAAATGTTTTCTCCATTTGAGCTGTAGCTGAGCTGAACTCCAACGGGCGCCGTCGCCGAGTCGGGCATGTCAACTTGGCGCAATAGTGTGCCGTGGGTTTTCTCTTGTATACTCTTCGCAGCCATTGGGTCTGTTAGATTCGCCGTCAGGGATCGGGCGCTAACACTTTCGGTCATAGCTGCCTTCCTAGCGTGAAATCGGCGCGCGTCCTGGCTGGCCAGCCACGCGGGGCTAATAATCGTCGGTGTACGTTTGGATTGCGAAAAGATTTTTAACGTCAAAAGTCAGCCAACGTCCACATTATAATGCTAGAATTGTGAGTGGGACAATAAAAATTGCGTCGAACAACAAAAATCAAGAGCGGACGTCCTCCCAAATTTCGTGGGCCACGACGTCCTGTCACGGTAACCCTTCCCGAAGGCACCCTCGTTCGACTCGCTTCCATTGACCCGGATCGTGCCCGCGCAATCGTAAAGGTAACGGACGCGGCAATGCCACTGGAAGCGAAGCGGCACATGCAGGTTGACCTGGTGGAAGTCTCCCCCGGGCTGTCGATGATCATGGTGGGCCCGAGCCGACTCTTACCGAAGATCCAATGGCTGCGACTGGTCGAGGTAGCGCCACTGCGCTTCCTGCTATCCATTCCCTTAGGCACATCGATCGACTCGCTCGAGTTGGCTGTCATAGAGCTTCTGGAAGACGCCAAGCAATATGACGGCAACCAGTACGACGCCTGGGAACATTCCCTTCTGACTCAGCTTAGAGACTTGATCCGGGGACTGCGCCGTCGGGGCGAACTTTCGAAGGGGGAGATGCTGTTTGCCGACACACGCGCTACGAGCGGCCGAACTGACAGGGAACCCAGGCCCAAAGCATCAACGACGTCGGCTTGATAGTGAGGCTGACCGGAGATTCAGTTGTTTTCAGACATGGTTGAGAAGGAAGAGCAAGACCAGTAGAATCATTCTTTGTGGTCGAGTTTCAGACGGATCACTTCCACGTTCTTCGGCCGGTCGAAGACTTTGCCGGGAAAGAGCCACTTGATGAGAATTCGAATTATTCCGAAGGCAAAGCCGGCCGCGAAAGTGATAGCCAACATGATCCCGCAATAGATGAAGATGTTGAGCATCACCTGGCCGATGGAGGGGGGTTCCACCTTGGGATCCCAGCTGACTATGGAGACATAAGAAACACGGTCGAGCAATGCAGTGGCTAACTCCGGCGAGTTGGAAGCCAGCACCATAACGACCATGGGCCCCTCCCGCTTATAGAATACCGGCTGACCGGGATACTGTGCAGAGTATTGTGCATACCCTGCATCGAGGAATTTCTTGGCGAGTTGCTGAGTGGGATAGTGAATCAAGAGCAACGTCGCCGCTGCACCAGCCGATTGATACCTGGCGAGCGCCGCTTCGGCGCCTGTTTCAATTCCAAAAGGGTCATCGCCCTGCATGGGAAGGAAGTTCCCCAAGGCGGCTGATCCCATGAAGAACTTCTCGCTGTAGGGCACGCGGCCTTCTTGAGGGAGCCTGTCTGCAACCGGCGGCATGGCAAATATGCTGGGAAGTGACTGGGAAACGATTCGGGCAAGTCCCCGCAACGATTCGCGAAGCGGCTTGATGGAGTCGCCGGCTTTTAGGGAGACATAATAGCGGTTCTGCTGAAAAGAGAGTTCCATCAGACTCTCTGCTGCCATGTTTCCAAGATCACCGACAGGCTCGGCAGTGGGCTTTCGCAGAAAGGTGAATATGCCGTAGGCCGCGGGAGGGTCGATCATCTCGTAAAGATCAAGCACAACAAGTCTCCCCTGAGTATCAGTGAGTCGCCACGTCGTGAGCTTGGAGAATCCATACTCCAGGAAAACCTTTGCATGCTCCGGACGATGACGGGACAGGGTATCGGAGTCAAAGGTGTCCGGACTCTCCCCCTTGCTGGCAGGTCGCCAGGAGGTTTTCTCCTGGATCGTTGTGATGACCTTCGAAGGGTCTCCGCAGAGAGAGGCGGAGAAAACCCAAAAGCTAAGGAGAACCGTATAAACGAATGATCGTTTCATGGGGAGCTTCAGCGGTCGCTGACGATGGAAGAGAGTTCCAGCGATCATTTGCGGAGGCTCAAACTGAGAGTCACTCTTGCCAGGCCTGGCTGAGAGCAGGCTGAGAAGATAGTGCCTTTCACCACAGTTGCCTCTGCAAATTCTATCGCCGATCCTTTACAACGAGGAACGAAAAGTTTGACTGGTCAGTATGCAGAGATTGGGGATGCAGAGAAGAGAAATTTGAGCTCTTTGGGTGAGCCGCGTTCTGGCGGCTACCAGGGGATGGTGCAAAGCACTCGGCCTTGGTCGATTCTCGAAAGGGCTCGCCCGCCTTCCTGCTCAGTCATTGGATTCTCAGCTAAGGAAGACTCCTGGCGGTCTTAATCCCGCCCAAGGCCTCAGCGTAAGCTTCTATGCCACGACAAAGGGCCTCGGCAACTTTCTGGCGATAGGCTGAAGTCTTCAAGAGACTTTCGTCGCTTGGATTGCTCAGGAATGAAACTTCCGAGAGAATGGAAGGCATATTCGCACCGATTAAGACAATGAACGGCGCCTGCTTCACGCCGCGGTCTTTGGTTTCTTTGCGGGCCTTGTGAAGATGGCTGGCCATTGACTTCTGTACAATCTGTGCGAATTCGCGCGATTCGTCCACCTTCTCCTTTAAGGTGATCTTCTGCACCAGATCTTGTAGCTCGAAGATCGTTTTTTGAACACTAGCATTTTCACGCGCGGCAGTCTCCTCGGCGTCGGGAGAAGTGGCAAAGTCCAAAAAGAACGTCTCCACACCGCTGACGTGGCGATTACGGCTGGAGTTGGCATGGATGGAGATGAACAGGTCCGCCTGATATTGATTCGCAATCGCCGGGCGTTCTTCCAAAGGAATGAACGTGTCGTCGGTGCGGGTGAGGAGCACTTCACCGCCGAGGCGATTTTCGATCAGATCCTTCAGCTTCAGTGAAATGTCCAGGACCAGATCCTTCTCCAGCAAGCCGGAAGGCCCGATCGTGCCAGTGTTGTCTCCACCATGACCCGGATCAATGACGATCCGCCCGATCTTCAAACCGAGAGTCCTAGTTAAGGAACGCGTTCCGTCACTCTTGGGCAACGCGGACAACGTGACGGCCGCTGCTTTTGGCTCTTTCTCTGAGTCGGTTTCTCCTAAGGCGGCCTCCGCGCCTGTCTTGCTGTTTTCAGGCTTGGCCAGTGTGGTATTCGGCTTCACTCCCTGGCTTGGGCCCGGGCCTGCCCCACCCGGCCTGGCCGCTGCGACCTCCGTTTCGCCAGGCAAATTCCGCGGCGCTCCAGTCGGGCTGTTCTTAGCCGGCTCTTCACTGGGCGGTAGCACTGTCTTCGACTTTTCCTTCACTTGAGACGGAGAATCCGAAGCAGCGGCCATCTGTGGGTAGGACGATGCAGCGCCTGGATTAGACCCGCTAGACCTGGAACTGGATTTCCAGGGTTGTTTTGACTGCTCTCGCAGGTCGTGCAGACGCGCCCGCGCACTAAGCGCTCTCTTCGAATTGGGGTACCTTTCGAGAAAAACATTGAAAACCGCCTGGGCGGTTTTTGGATCTCTAAGGTCATTCAAACGGATTTCAGCTGCCCTAAACAGTCCCTCGGATGCGTAGGGACTGGTTGGATACTCTTTCTCAAGAAAAGCGTAGGCCCTGATCGCTTGAACAAAGTAGCCAGGCTCATGAAAGTCGGTACCCATGAGTTGGTACAGCTCTGCTTCTGCCAGTATCGCGTCATCCGCTTTTGTGAATGCGGGAAACCGATAATACATTGATCGATACTTGCTGATTACTCGGATGTATTCTGCGGGGGTGCGTAACCGCTTTGGTTTGCCTTCGAGAGCGGTTCGAAGCTCAACCGCCCTTTCAAACAACTCGGGCGCCTCAGGCTTTTTCAAGGAAGGCGCGGTTTGAGCGAGGAGACCTGAGTTGAGGCTGATGGAAAAGAGGCCCAGAACCAGCGTGACCTGAAGGAGTTGCTGCAGAGGAAATGGAATCCTGCGCGATTCAGACTGACTCACCCGCAACACCCAATCATTGTTTCCTGGATCCATTACTTCGAGACGAGGTGTGGCCTATCGAAAGGCGTTGTCCAAGTTGGAATGGACGACGCGTCCGGAATCCTTGCGATAGCTGACGATCCGCTCGGGCCGACTTGAAACGACGAGGAAATGATCCCCCTTGTAGACTTGAGTGATCTTGCGGACATAAGCCTGAGTCTCCCGATAAGGAGGAATTCCGCGGTATTTCAAGACGGCATTTTCGCCGGCGTTGTAAGCAGCCAGAATATACGGCAGGTTGTCGGGGAACATGCCTATTAGGAACTTCAGGAACTTAACTCCCCCTTCAATATTCTGTTTCGGGTCCCACACGTTAGCGACCCCAAACCGCTTGGCTGTCTCGGGGATCAATTGCATGATTCCCAGCGCACCCTTGTGAGAAACTGCTCTGGGATTGAAGTTCGACTCGGCTCTGGCCACCGCCCTGACCAGTTCTGAGTCCACACCGTGTCGTTGGGAAATCTCCTGGATCAGCTTTTCAATTTCCAGACTGTGTTCAGCATTCTGGTCCAGGACAATCAGCTTGGGATCTATCTGGCCAACTGGCCGCTGGACCCATTGGTAGATTTCTTCAGTATTCGAGTAGATTCTCTTTCCATCCTGGCCTGAGAATCTGACGATCTCTTGGGCCTGATGGAGACCATCGAAGGTGACCAGGAGTGAAAAGAAAACGATCCACCGTGCAGGCTTACAGGGCAAGTGAGCGTTAACCTCCTGAAACAGGTTCTACCCTTCAAGATGGAATCCAATGACTCACCTTCTGCGAATACTTGGATCCTAGCCTAGTAACGCTGCTTTACGGTCCGCACAAAAGGCGACGGGCTGAACCTTCCTGCCTCAGAGCCAGTCCTTCAGAGGCAAGTCTCCTCTTCGCAGGAGTGCAATCAGCTCAAGGCGTCAGAAACAAAAGGTGCAACCCCCTGCAAAGCCTCTACGATTCTTGACGGGTCCTTGCCACCAGCTTCAGCCATTTCAGCACGGCCACCACCGCTACCCCCTACGACCGCAGCAATCTCTTTGACCAATTTCCCGGCGTGGACTTTCTGGATCAGGTCTGTTGTAACCGTGGCCACCAACGTAACCTTGTCATTACTGGAAGTTGCCAACACCACCAGGCCTCGCTCCAACTGAGCTTTCAATTCATCGGCGAGGTTTCTCAGTCCACCCTTGTCCAAGCCATCGACAATTCCGGTAACGACCTTTACGCCTTTGACAATCTGAGCCGACTGAAGAAGCTGTTGAACTTGGCTCTTTGCCATGCGGTATCGAAACTCTTCCAGTTCCTTCTCCAGGCTCCGAATGCTGGATTGGTACTTCTCAACCAAAGCCGTGAGGTCACTGCGTTTCCCGCGAGCAAGTTCTTCCAGCTCAGAAATCAAGCGTTCATCCTCCCGGAACCGGCTTAGTGCTCCTTCTCCTGTGATGGCTTCGATTCGCCGGATTCCCGCAGCAATGCCACCTTCGTTGACGACCTTGAAGAGTCCGATATCTCCGGTTCGTTCCACGTGAGTTCCACCGCAGAGTTCCTTGCTGAAGGTATCTACTGCAACAACTCGAACGTGGCTGCCGTACTTTTCGCCGAAGAGTGCCATGGCGCCTTCCGCGATCGCCTCATTCAAGTCTTTCACCGACGTGGTGACCGGCGAGTTCTGCATGACCACACTGTTCACCAGGTTTTCAATTTCAATAACTTCCTCTGGAGACAGAGGCGCGTAGTGGGTAAAGTCGAAACGCAATCGGTCCGGCGCCACCAAGGAGCCGGCCTGTTTGACATGGAATCCGATCAGATTTCGCAATGAGGCGTGAAGCAGGTGAGTGGCGGTGTGGTTCTTCGCTGTGGCCGATCTTCGATGTCCATCCACCTTGGCACGAACTGTCTCACCCACGTTGAGGATGCCACGAATGCATTTAGTCTCATGAGCAGAATACCCTGGCAGCAGCGGATAAGTGTTGTGAACCAATGCTTCGGAGTTGTCACCTTGGAAGGTTCCCGTGTCCCCGACTTGGCCGCCGGTTTCAGCATAGAAGGGGGTTCTGTCCAAAAAAACCTCTCCGGTTTCGCCGGGTTGCAGCTGGTGAACTGGCTTGCCTTGGACGAGTATGGCGACGATGCGCGCGTCGTCCACTTCCAGGCTGGTGTAACCGACAAAATGGGTCTTTTCCACATCTCCAACTACAACGGTTGGTCCTGCTGTCCCCACTACAACAGTTGGTCCTGCTGTCCCAGCTTTAACGGTTGCCGGCGCCGGTTGAATCCAGCTGGCTTTGCCTGCGTTCTCTTTGAGCCTCAAGTCTCAGGCTGAAGCCAGACTCGTCGAGCTTCACACCGGCTTCTTCCGCGAGTTCCTGCATGAGATCAAGGGGCAGACCAAACGTGTCGTAAAACTTGAACATCACTTCGCCCGGGAGAACCCGTTCGCCGTCAGCTGTTCTTTGAAGCTTGCCGAGCGCCTCGCTCAGTTGGTCAATGGCGATGCGGACTGTCGAAGAGAACCGCTGTTCTTCGTTCTTGACCACCTTGGCGACGTACTCCCGCGTGGAGAGTAACTCCGGATAAGGTCCCTTCATCAGTTCTGCGACGTGTCCAGTCATCTGATAGAGGAAGGGGTCGTCTACGCCGATCAGTTTTCCATGCCGGATCGCCCGCCGAAGGATCTTGCGCAGCACATATCCGCGGCCGTCATTAGATGGAATGACGCCATCACTAATCAGGAAAGCTGCCGCTCGGGCATGGTCGGCAATGACTCTGAGCGAAACATCGGTCGCCCGATCCTGCTCGTAGTCCTTCTGAGCAAGCTCGGCGGCCTCGAGGATCAAGGGCTTTAGCAGGTCGGTTTCGAAGTTGCTGGTTTTTCCCTGGAGCACAGCGGCAATTCTTTCCAAGCCCATCCCGGTATCGATCGAGGGCCTCGGCAAAGGCGTGAGGTTGCCGCTCGTGTCGCGGTCAAACTGCATGAATACCAGATTCCAAATCTCGACATAGCGTCCGCAGTCGCAGGGAAACTGGCAATCACTGTGACCCTGCTCACTGGCTGAAGGCCCCTGGTCATAGTGGATCTCGGAGCAGGGCCCGCAGGGGCCGGTGTCGCCCATGGCCCAGAAGTTATCCTTTTCGCCCAGCCGAAAGATTCGGCTGGCCCGTACCTTCATATCCCGATTCCAGATTTCAAACGCATCTTCGTCGTCCCGATAGATCGTCACCCAAAGCTTGCCCTTGTCGAGACCATATTGTTGAGTGACAAGGTTCCATGCCAAAGGTATGGCGTCTTTCTTGAAATAGTCGCCAAACGAGAAGTTGCCCAGCATTTCGAAAAAGGTGTGGTGGCGAGCCGTCTTGCCCACATTTTCAAGATCGTTGTGCTTGCCGCCAGCACGCACGCACTTTTGTGAGGTTGTCGCGCGACGATAGTCCCGCTTCTCCTTTCCGAGGAAGACATCCTTGAATTGGTTCATGCCGGCGTTGGTGAAAAGGAGCGTCGGATCGTTGGCTGGCACCAGTGATGAGCTCTTCACGATGCGGTGACCGTGCTGGCTGAAGTATTCCAGGAAGCGTTGGCGAGTTTCGTGTCCAGTCAAGCGTTGTGGCCCTTCGCGGGGTCTTTTTGGTTACACAGAAGAAATCCAGATGCCCTTAAAATATAGCCTGCGTCCAACATGGGCGGCTCAGTGAACCGCAAAGCTTCTGAGACAGGGAGAACCAGAACTGCCGAGCAGGACCGGCGAAAACTATTCCGGCTCTAGTCGGTCGGTGAGAATCGATGCTCACTTGTCCTCTCGATGGCCTCGCATCTCAGCAGGGAACTCTACTCTTACTCCTGGGACTCCCAGTTTGTGTCGAAGCGCCTGCCCAGTTCGCGGCGGACGGCATCGACAGAGAAGCCGAGCCTGAGCAGGTGATTATAAAGCCTGGCCAGCTTTTTTGCATCCATAGGGGCAGACAGTGTGTGGAGTTTCTTCTCCAGGGCGAGTCTCAAGGGTGTCCGCTCCTGCTCTGCAGGATAGGTTTCATTCAATACTTTCTGTACGAGAGAAGGATCCAGTCCTTTGGCTTGTAATTCCCTGGAAATCCGGAAGCGGCCCTGGGCCTTCCGATCGCGGCGGCTTTGGATGAAGAGCTCAACATACTTCCGGTCATCCAGGTAGCTGGCGGTTTTGAGCCGCTCGATCACGTGGCTGGCTCGCCTGGAATCGCCGCAAGATTGGAGGAGCTTGTCTTCAAGTTCTCGGCTGGAGTAGGGACGACGTGTGAGGGCCTTGAGAGCGAGGTTGTAGAGTTCTTCTTCCGAAGGTCGCGACGTGGCTTCAGGATCGGTAGATCCGCTCGAACTGGCTGACGGTCTTTTCCATTTCCTCTTTGGCCGCATCGCTGGTGGAACGAATTCCTTCAATCCGCAGTTTGAACTCGTCGGGATTGGAAGCTTGCTTCATCGCTTCATCATAGGTAATCAGCCCTTGCGTGTAAAGGTTGTAGATGGACTGATCAAACGTCTGCATCCCATACTGGGATGTCCCGGCGGCGATGGCATCACGGATCATGCGGGTCTTGTCCTGGTTAACGATGCAATCGCGGATAAACTCAGTGCATACGAGCACCTCGACGGCAGGCACACGGCCCAATCCGTCGGCCCGCCGGATGAGGCGCATGGAGATGATCGCTTTGAGGACGCTAGCTAGTTGGAGACGGATCTGCTTCTGCTGATGTGGCGGGAAGACTGCAATAATGCGATGGACGGTTTCAGTCGCGTCTAGGGTATGCAAAGTGCTAAGCACGAGGTGACCTGTTTCAGCAGCCACCAGAGCGGTGTGAATTGTCTCCAGATCACGCATTTCACCGACCAGGATAACGTCCGGATCCTGGCGGAGAGCGCTCCGCAAAGCTTCTCCGAAGTTCTTGGTGTCCACTTCCACTTCACGCTGACTGACAAAAGCCTTTTTGTCCCGATGGAGAAATTCGATCGGATCCTCAATCGTGATAACGTGCTCTGTCCGGTTAGAATTAATCTGATCGATAATCGCAGCCAGGGTGGTGGATTTTCCACTCCCGGTCGTTCCAGTGACCAGCACCAATCCGCGGTGTTCCTGGCAAATCTTTTCCAGTACCTTGGGGAGTTGAAGGTCCTCTATCGAGTAGATGTGTGTAGGAATCACGCGTAGCACTACGGCAATGCTGCCGCGCTGTTGAAAGAAGTTGCAGCGGAAGCGACCGAGTCCGGCGACGCCGTAAGCCATGTCGAGCTCCGCGTTCTCCTTGAATTTCTGCTTTTGCCGGTTTGTCATCATTCCCAAAGCGATTCCCAAGGTGTCTTCTGCAGTCAGACGTTTGATTTCGCTGAGCGGAACCAACTCGCCATTGATTCGAAGGTAAGGATAATTGCCGACTTTCAAATGTAAGTCAGAAGCTTTCCGCTCGCAGGCCATTCGGAGAAGATCGTCAATGTTGAGGCTCATAGAGGCTCCATTTCAGCAAAGAGCAATGCCTTGGGACGACTTTGGATGTCAAAGCATCTAAAGCCGCTAAGGTTATCGGCTGGCGAATAGGGAATCTTCAGGGAAAAGCAGAAGGCAAGAGAGGAGTTAGAACCTGCGGCGAGATCTCTGGTGAGTGGTCCGTTGTTCGCCCACAGTACTCAACGGACAGCGGACTGCGGCCCCGTTACACGAAGGTCAGCCAACCATTCTTGTCTTCGGCCGTTCCACTCACGGCGGAGAAGAACCGCTCCTGAATTCTGGCGGTCATGGGGCCCCGACAACCTTTACCGACGGTGATTTTGTCGACACTGCGGATGGGAGTCACTTCAGCGGCCGTGCCCGTGAAGAACAACTCGTCGGCCAGATAAAGGAGTTCGCGCGCGATGCCCGCTTGATGAAGCTCGAGACCCAGCTCCTTGCAGATATGAATGACCACTTGCCGCGTGATGCCAGGTAACACCGACGAGGCCAGCGGGGGTGTGAAAACCACGCCATCTTTGATCAGGAAAATATTTTCGCCGCTGCCTTCGCTGATGTAACCCGTGCTGTCAAGGGCAATGCCCTCCGCATAGCCGTTTTTCACGGCCTCCATTTTGATGAGCTGCGAGTTCATATAGTTCGCGGCGGCCTTGGCCAGCGCCGGCAGCGTGTTCGGGGCGATGCGGGTCCAGGAGGAGACGCAAACGTCCACTCCCTGTTCCAGTGCCTCTTTGCCCAGATATTTTCCCCATTCCCAAACTGCAATGACCAGGTCCAACGGGCATCCCAGCGGATTGACGCCAATTTCTCCATAGCCGCGAAAGAGCACGGGCCGGATATAGCACTCTTTCATTTTGTTGACTCGAATGGTTTCCAGGATTGCCGAAGAAACCTCCTCCGATGAATAACTGACCTCCATCCGGTAAATCTTGGCCGAGTTCAACAGCCTCTGCACATGCTGCCCGAGGCAGAAGACGGCAGGACCTTTGACCGTGTTATAGCACCGGATCCCTTCAAACACCGAAGACCCGTAGTGGACAACGTGCGACATCACGTGAATCTTGGCGTCATCCCAGTTGACGAGCTTTCCATTGAACCAAATCTTGTCTGACTTGGAGATGGGCATCTTGGCTCCTTGTGTCCCCTTGAGCACGGCCGAGCCCAGGACTTGAACTCAGCCCTCCCACAAAATGGCGATCAGTATAGCACAGCGAAATCAGGGAAAAAGAGACAGGGCGCCACCGGAGTGTCCTTCAACTGTACTGGCTGACGGAACCCTCGCATCACCACCGCATGGGGCCAGGTCGCAAATCTGTGATCCTGAGGCCGAGCAGAGCGGACAGAAAAATGGCTCGTCACCGGTACATCGACCTGTACCTTTAATTCTTGTCTGTGGACTGCCGTCAGCGGCAAGAAAGGCGTATGCTTGTCCGAACAGCTTGAGAAGGAGAGCATCGTCATGCAAGAGGTCGATCTCACCGCGGTGTACGACGCCATTATCGTTGGATCAGGCGCAGCGGGGGGTATGGCTGCCCGTGTCCTGACTCTTCACGGGATGAACGTCCTACTATTGGAAGCAGGCGCGAAGCTCGATATCGAACAGGAACTGCGGTCAATGGAGTGGCCCTACGAACACCCGCGCCGCGGCGAAATGCCTCCCAAGTATCACTCGCTCACTTTCAACGAGTACACGATTCGGCAGCCTCCGTATGGACCTGGATTTGAAGCCTACGAAAAGTTGTACTCCTACATGGGCAATGACGGAAAGGACTACGTCAAGAATATTCTTGTAGAAGAACGGGAGCATCCTTTCACAGGAACCCACTATGCCTGGGTCCGAGCCCGATGCCTGGGCGGAAAGACCAACATCTGGGGCCGGCTATCGCTCAGACTTTCCGACTTCGACTTCAAGGCAAAGCAGCGAGACGGTTATGGAGAAGACTGGCCCATCAGTTACGCCGACGTTGCTCCCTACTATGACAAGGTCGACCAGTATTTGGGCATAACGGGTGTCCGTGAAAATTTGCCTTATCTTCCCGACAGCTTGTATCAACGCGCCTTTAAGCTAAATTGCGCCGAACTCAAACTCAAAAAGGGAATTCAAAGAATGGGCCGCGTGCTCACCCAGTATCGTGCGGGCGTTACCACTGACGGATTGAAGCACAACAAATATCGCAGCCGTTGCTTCGGGCGAGGCGCTTGCGCCAGGAAGGGGGGCTGTGACATTCATGCCGCCTTTGATTCTACGACGGGACTGATCTTGCCTGCCATGGATACCGGAAGACTCACTTTGCGCACGAACGCAGTTGTGCGGGAGGTGACGGTGGATTCGAAGACTGGCAAAGCCGGTGGCGTTCACTTTGTCGACAGGCTTACGAACAAGGACTACACCGTCAAAGCGAAGGTGATTGTATTGGGAGCTTCAACTCTGGAGTCTGCGCGAATCCTGCTGCTTTCGAAGTCGCCACTCCATCCCGCCGGGCTCGGCAACTCCAGCGGACACTTGGGACACAACTTTTGCGAGCACATCATGGGACCAGGAATCACGGGTCAAATGGCCGACCTCGTGGGTAAACCCACCACTTTGGACGACGGCCGCCCTGGAGGATTCTATGTTCCGCGTTTTCGCAATCTGACCAAACGGCATCCCAAATTCATTCGCGCTTACGGATTTGAAGGGAGTGGCGGAGCTACCATGTTCCCGTCGCATGCGCACTCGACCTCAGGCTTCGGCTCAGCCTTCAAAGAAGAGGTTCGGAAGCATTACGGGTCTTATATCAGCATGGGAGCCTTTGGCGAGGTACTGGCACGTTACGAAAACTACGTCGATCTCGATCCCACAGCAAGGGATAAGTGGGGCATTCCAGCTCTTCGATTCCATTATCGATTCGGCGACAACGAAAAACGGATGGCCGAGGACATGGTCGAAACGGCTCAAGAGATGTTTGAAGCGGCTGGGCTAAAAATCGTCGATGTGGACCGTCAAATATTGACTGAAGGATGGTCCATTCACGAGCTGGGAACAGCGCGCATGGGCAACGATCCGAAGAATTCCGTTCTAAACCAGTTCGAGCAGTCCCATGATGTGAAGAACCTGTTTGTGGTTGACGGCAGCGCTTTTGTCAGCGCTTCCTGTCAGAACCCGACTTGGACCATCATGGCGCTCTGCTGGCGCTCTTGCGATTATCTCGCAGACGAGCTCAGAAGGGGCAATCTCTGACCCGCTATTTAAGGTGGTGCCCGCCGACGCAAATCGCCTTGACGCTTCTCCTGATCCCTTGTTAAGATTTGCCTTTCTGGCAGGGCTCGAAGCCCTTGTCTGATCGATGTCTTCGGGGAAATCGAGTCTTGCGAGAGAAACAAAAGGGGCGTGACCACACTGCATGGTGCAGCGGTACGATCCAGAAAAATTTGAAGCGAAGTGGGCTGAACGCTGGGAAGCCGACCAACTTCACAGAACTGGCCAGGCTGACGATCGGCCCAAGGCCTATATCCTCGATTTCTTTCCCTATCCGTCCGGAGACGGGCTGAGCGTTGGCCATTGCCGAAACTACGTCCCGACTGATGTATTGAGTCGCTATGATCGGATGCATGGTTACAACGTGCTGCACCCGATGGGTTGGGATGCCTTCGGGCTGCCAGCAGAAAACGCCGCCATTAAGCTCAAAACCAACCCGGCCAAATTGATTGCCCAGTTCTCTGCGAATTACAAACGGCAGTTCCGGCTTCTTGGGATTTCGTTTGACTGGACAAGAGAGATCAATTCCTCCTCACCGGAGTACTATCGCTGGACGCAGTGGATTTTCCTGCAGCTCTATCACTCTTGGTATGACCCGAGGCAAAACGCCGCTCGACCCATTGCCACATTGGAAACGGAACTTTCGGAGAAGGGAAGCGCCGAGATTGCCGGCGCTCACCCGATGACGGCCGACTTATGGCGGTCGCTCGCCCTTCGAGAGCGTCGGAACTATTTGAGTCAATTCCGACTGGCTTACCGGGCGGCTTCGACTGTGAACTGGGACCCCGTAGAAAAGACTGTATTGGCTAACGAAGAAGTGATCGACGGACGCGGCTGGCGAAGCGGAGCCCTGGTGGAGAAGAAGACACTCATGCAGTGGTTCTTCCGGATCACCGCCTATGCGGATCGTCTGCTGGCAGACCTCGAGGAACTGGACTGGCCAGAAAACATCAAGCTGATGCAGCGAAACTGGATTGGCCGGAGCGAAGGAGCCGAAGTGGTGTTTCGGACAGCTGCGGGCGACTTGCGGATTTTCACTACTCGTCCCGACACGCTCTGGGGCGCTACCTTCATGGTGCTCTCGCCAGAGCATCCTTTCGTCTTGAAGCTAATTTCTCCGGAAAGGCAAGCTGAGGTGCAAGCATATGTCGCCGAAGCGATAAAGAAGAGCGACATCGATAGAACGGCTGAAGGCAAGGAAAAGACGGGCGTGTTTATAGGGGCCTACGCTGTCAATCCGGTCAATGAAGAAGAGATCCCCATCTGGGTTGCCGACTACGTGCTGATGAGCTACGGTACTGGCGCCATCATGGCCGTTCCAGCGCACGACCAGCGCGATTTCGAGTTCGCTCGCAAGTTTGGATTGCCGATTCGGATTGTCATTCAACCGCCTGCGCAGAACGGTTCGCTCCGAAAACTCGATGCAGAGACGATAACAGAAGCCTGGCCCGGTGAAGGGAAGATGGTGAACTCGGGACCCTTTGATGGCACTGTGACTGATGTCTCAGTTGCACAGGTAACCACGTGGCTGGAAGAGACTGGAAAAGGTGAGCGTCGCGTGAACTACAAGCTTCGAGATTGGGGTATCAGCCGCCAGCGTTACTGGGGTACGCCTATCCCGATCATTCACACCGCTGAGGGCGAAGTTCCGGTGCCCACAGACGAACTACCGGTGCGATTGCCAGATGTCCAACATTATGAGCCAACCGACACCGGGGAATCGCCGTTGGCTGCAATTCCGGAGTTTGTCAACGCCCGGCTGCCGGACGGAAGTCCAGGATGCCGGGAGACCGATACGATGGGCACCTTCGCTTGTTCGTCGTGGTACTACTTGCGTTTTGCGGATCCTAGGAATGATCGTGCACCCTTTGACAAGGAGTGGGCAGCCTACTGGTTGCCCGTGGACATGTACGTGGGAGGCGCCGAACATGCGGTGATGCATCTACTCTATGCCCGGTTTTGGACCAAGGTGCTTCATGATCTCGGCTATGTGCCATTTGTCGAGCCGTTCAAGAGTCTGCGCAACCAGGGGATGATTCTGGCACCGGACGGCAAAGAGAAGATGTCGAAGAGCAAGGGCAACGTGATCACGCCCGATGAAGTAGTGGTCGAGTGGGGAGGCGACGCGTTGCGCGCCTATGAAATGTTTATCAGCGATTTCGAAATGGCGACGCCGTGGAATACTAATGGACTCTCCGGGACTCACCGCTGGCTGCGCCGGGCCTGGGATATCATTCTGAATCCGGCGCCACGTCCTCCGGCCGATGCCGCCACTACTCAAGCCGACAAGGATCTCCGGCGCTGGACACACAAGACGATCTGGAAGGTATCCCGCGACATTGAAGGTTTTCGATTCAACACGGTCATTTCGTCATTGATGGAATTCACCAACGCGCTCATTGACGCACAGCGTCAGCCTGTCAGTGATGCGGCCTTCCAGGAGGCAACCGATACTCTGTTGCTGCTGCTGGCTCCAGTCGCTCCGTTTATGGCGGAAGAGTTGTGGGCGTTAAAGGACCGGAAGTATTCCATCCACCAGCAACCCTGGCCTCTCTATGATGTTTCCCTTGCGGCCGACGACTTCATTACCTTGGTTCTCCAGGTCAACGGCAAAGTGCGCGGTCGGCTGACGATGCCAGTGGGCCTCAGCGAAGAGCAGGCTCGTTCCGTAGCTTTGCAGAATGAGGCCGTGTTGCGCCACCTGAATGGGGAGCAGCCGCGCAAGGTGATTTATGTGCCAGGTAAGCTCGTGAACGTGGTGGTTTGAAGAGATGAGATGCAGGCTTCGCTTCTTTCCCTTGCTGCTTTTCGTTCTGTTGGCTATGACGCTGGCTGCATGTGGTTATCGTCTTGCTGGCAAGGCCACTGCGATTCCTGCGAGTATCGACTCCGTTGCAATTCCTGTCTTTAACAACAAAACGATGAAATACCGCCTGGAACAGAGGCTCACCTCAGCCGTCGTCGATGAATTTGTAGCTCGCACTCGCTACCGGGTGGTTCCAGAGCCCAGTGCTGCCAAGGCGCTTCTGACAGGCGAAGTTACTGAGTTCACGTCTACTCCGGTGATCTTCGCGGGCGCGGCTGGGTCGACATTCCTCGTCACGGTTCGGATGAGTGTTTCTCTTAAAGACCTGTCTACGCAAAAGCTGCTCTTCGAAAACAACAACTTTTACTTTCGCGAAGAGTTTGAGTTAAGCCGCGACGCAAGGGAATTCTTTCCTGAGGAAGGGCCCGCCATGGATCGTCTGGCAAAGGAATTTTCCAGGACCCTCGTCAGTAGCATCCTGGAGTCGTTTTAGACACTACCGTCGGGGGAGGAGAGCGGACCGCCCAGGCGCTTTCTGAATCCACTCTTGACCCAACCGGGTATTCGCTTCGCAAGATCCAGCTAGCAGCCACAAGACGCAAGTTGATCGAACGTCCCATCACTCATCACTTCCCGTGAATACGCGATACTCCGACTTCGAGCGTGGTCTTCAGAAGATGAAGCTCGCTGCCAATTACTTTCTGTTTGGTCCGGACACTTATCTCGTCGAACAGGCGCGCCACGCTCTAGTTCGCGCTGCCGAGGACGCAAGTCAAGGAGAGCTTTCAACTGCTACCGTGGATTTCGACGAATGTTTGGTCGAAGAGCTTCTCAACTCGGCCCAGAGTCTATCCCTGTTTGCCCCCCGCCAGTTGATTCTTGTGAAGAGTGTAATGAAGCTGCGGGAAAATCAAGGTAAGAAACTGGCAGCCTACTTGGCGGATCCAAATCCTCAGACGTTCATGATCTTTCTGGCGGGTGACCTCGATCGGGACCAGCGCAAGAAGAAGATTTTTGAAGTCTTGAGTTCTGGGACTAGAGTTGTCGAGCTGGCACCGCTGGATGGTCACGAGTTGGTCGCCTGGATTCAGCAACGGGCCCAGGCTCGAGGGTTCTCAATTGAGTCTGTTGCGGTGGACCTTCTTCTGGAAATGCAGGGCAGCGATTTGGGCAGGCTGCATCAGGAGTTGGAGAAGGCCATGTTGTACGCCGGCGCTGAGAAGCAGATTACGCTAGCAATGCTGGAGACGCTGTTGGGCTTTTCCGCAGGACACACCCTCTCGGAGTTTTTGGACGCCGTGGCGAGCCGAAACAAACGAAAGGCTCTAGATCTCGTTGGCGAGATCTTCTTTTCTGGAAAGGAAACCGGTCTGGCGTTCTGGTGGTTTGGACAACAGCTTCGGCAGTGGCTGCAATTTAATGAGATGGCGGGCAAAATGCCTGCGGCGATTGTCGGGAGACAGGTAGGCGTCTACAATCCGAACATAGCAACGAAAATGACGAACCAGGCCAAGCAGTTTTCGAAGCCTAGCCTCCTAAAAGCCATCAGCCGCTTGGCTGACGTGGATGACAAGATGAAGCGGTCGAGCACGGACACGCGGTTCACGATGGAGCTGCTGGTGCATGAGCTGACGGGGTAGAGCGAGCCGCTCATGACGCTACTCCCTATGGATGACACCTTCGGGAACGTGGCTCGAGCCAGTGAGGTGAGGCCTCATCCTAATCCTCGGACTCACCTTCCTCGATCTGAATTTCCAAGGAATGCTTCCCGGCTTCCAGAGAACCCTGCTATAGTTCCGCCGTTTTTCGTCCCATGCATTCACTGAGACTTGTTCGCGGAGGGCAGCATGGCGCGCACTACCCTGAGGCAGGAAATGCTGGCGGAGTTCCTGGGGACTTTTGTTCTGATCGTCTTCGGTGTTGGTGTTGTGGCTCAAGTCGTGCTCAGCCGTGGGCAGAATGGCGGCTACCTGTCGATTAACCTGGGCTGGGGGCTCGCCGTTGTGATGGGCATCTACGTGGCCAGCGGCGTCACGGGAGCGCATTTGAACCCTGCTGTTACGCTCGCATTGGCCGTGCGCCGTGACTTCTCCTGGTCCAGAATCCTCCCGTATTGGTTGGCGCAAACGGTCGGCGCGTTCGTCGCTGCCGCGGTTGTGTTCATTTCCTACAGAGAGGCGTTCGACGCATTCGATGGCGGTGTGCGCGTGGTCGCGGGCGAGAAGGCGACGGCAGCCATCTTTGCCACCTATCCGCAGCCTTTTCTTTCGACTGTTGGCGGGTTCGTGGATCAGGTCGTTGGAACAGCTCTGCTGGTGTTGGTGATTTTTGCCGTTACCGATTCGCGCAATTCGGCTCCTACAGGCAACGTGGCGCCTCTGATCGTGGGCCTGCTGGTAGCTCTGATTGGCATGACCTTCGGATTCAACAGCGGCTATGCTATCAATCCAGCAAGGGATCTGGGACCGCGGCTGTTCACTTGGTGCAGCGGATGGGGAACACAAGTCTTTGTCGCTGGGAACTACTGGTTTTGGGTGCCGGTGGTCGGACCGTTGCTGGGCGGCGTGACTGGCGGATTGATCTACGACCAGCTGGTTGGAAACGCATTGAAACAGCGATAGAGGCGGTGTTCCGCCAGGAACAAGACAATGGCACTGCCCATCCACCTTCTTGCCCAGCCCAATTCAAGAAGGGAGACGAGAGAGGATCGCCTTGGAGGCGAACGCCAAAGATCCCCCTGGCAAGTCCCCCTCGTCAAGCGTGTCAAGGGAACCAAATTCTCAGCAGCG
Organism: uncultured Acidimicrobiia bacterium; assembly: GCA_963752385.1. Taxonomy (GTDB): domain Bacteria; phylum Acidobacteriota; class Terriglobia; order Versatilivoradales; family Versatilivoraceae; genus CAVVYL01. Next base: position 83,967 of record CAVVYL010000039.1, read on the forward strand.
AGCACACCCTAACCCCGAGTGACAACCTAATCACAATCATCCTTCCTGCGGTGATCGGTTGAGCCACGCAACGACGACACCCAAGACAATCATGCCGACGGTGTCGAACACAATCTGCTTGAAAACCAGCGCACCCGGCATTGGTTGCACCGCGTAATAAATCAGATACATCGGAATCGTCATCAGGACCGCAACCGCCAATCCAAAGCGAATGCCCTGCGGCAGGAAGGGCTTGGATTCCTTGCCCTTGAGATAGATCCACACAAAGCCGGCGGCAATGAACAGGTGTGCGAGCAGCATGTAAGGAAAATAATTCTCCGCATCCTGTTCCGTACGGAACAAGCCAGGGAGGTTTGGCATATTCCCGGCTGAGCAGGAATCCGTGGACAAGAAAACCGAAACCCATGGACAGGACGAACACGACGACCGACTGAGATCAAGAATCGTTTGTTCAAGGTACCCTCCTCTCGTTTTCGAGTATGATCATTCTTCTATCACAGGCAAGCGGCAGGTGTCGACTCTACCTTCACGGTCACGGCCAGCGCGTCATTCCACACCCAGCTCTTGCCTGGGGCACATGCGAACCGCAATCCCGGCTGGGATTCGTTTTCGAATGACCAACCGGGTCACTCCGGACGTGCTTCCTGCGGCCACTCAGTTGCAGAGGGAGTTTTCACCAGCCGTTCAAGGAAGGTCATCATCCGTTCGTAATGGGAACCCTTCCAGTAAATTCGGTCGCACTCGGGGCAGCGTTGAAACTCTTCGCGGGTCTGGCGCGTATGCAGCGGTAAGCGTTCGACGATGAGTTGCTTGTCGATTGGTTTCAACTGACTATTACACCGCAGGCAGCGCTGGAAAGCCTGGATGGAACCAAAGAGGTCGAAGCGCCGCAGAATCTCCAACAGTTGCTGCCGCGGACGGATTTCGCGAACCCAGTAACCGTGGGTCACGAGGCTCCGTTTCAAAAGGCCGCGGTCCCGGGTGAGCAGAATCCGCTTTTGCCGAAAGGAAACTCGAGCCAACTCCTCATCCGGGACGTTGTTAGAGTAAAGCGAGTCGAATCCCAGCATGCGCAAGTAGGCAGCCAGCCTGCCCAAATGGACGTCGAGGACAAATTTTGTCTCGCGCAACGGTTGAGGGCGGAGATGCAGTAGAGGGCGTATATCCATCGATTCGAACACCGGGTAGACGCTCACGCGGTCCTTATCCTTTACCTGATAGGCAAAATCCTTGGATTCGCCATTGACCAGAATGAGATCCACTTCTGTGTGCGGTACACCGAGAGATTCGATCAAGTCCTTAACTGATACCGGCGTAGCGAATGCGTGCACAAATGTGACCTGTCTTCGACTGTGGGGGAGGAAATCATTAAGCTCGGCGTAGAATCTCAGGTGAGCGGAAGCCATGGCAGCTGTGGAAATGACAACGAGACGCCTACGGGCACTCCGGGTAAGGATGACAGTCAGCGTCTGAATGTAGCCCAGCGCTTCAGAGCCGGGTACTAAATTAGGTCACAAACCAGTAGAGGTGGCAGCAGCGCTTGGGTTATAGGGAGCGCAGCAATATGAGTGCTATTGCGAGTTCTGCTTCAAGTATTCTTCGCTGAACAGGTCGTCTTCGAGCTGGGGATTGTAATGTGCTTCCTTCAGGCGCAGCGTTAACTTGCCGCCCTTCTTCAGGTCGTCCACGCGAGCCAAGGTTACGGTCCAGAAGCCTTCGATCTGTTTGATCTCTTCCGCGGTGGCCACCTTTTCCAGCTTGTTGGACTGGCCAAACAATTCCCACTTCAGAAGCATGCCATTGTCTTTGCGCAGATAGCACACGGAGTGGGGATAGTTGGAATCCTGCCTGAACTCAGGTTTCAGCTGACTCTCAACGACGTCACAGGAGATTCCACCAATTGACTGAGCCCCTTTCGATTCGTGGCTGTACTTGTGGAACTCGCCGCCGATCAATTCCTGCACAGAAATCGTCAGCCCCTTGTACTTGTAATTTCGGGCCCCCGACACCTTCACTTTCTTTTTGAGAGCACTGCTCGGGCGGTACGCGATGTAATCGGCAGCCCCATTGGCCTTTTCACGGACCAGCAGCAGCTTTCCTTTTTGTGATGGCGGGGATTCAATGCGGATGAGATGGGACATCACCCCTTGTTTGAGCTTGCGCATCCAGGTGAAGTCTAGCTGGACGGCTTCCTTCTCTGGCTCCTGATACGCGACGTTCATTGTCAAGATCGCATCTCGGCGTGCAGATTGACCCAAATATCTGTTGATGAGTTCCTCGCCACGCGGATCAGCGAAGGAGGACGGCATCAATGTGAGAACGAATACAGTGTTCAAACCGGCTTTCACCAAGGTACGTTGGGACACGGACACTCTCTCCAATTCGACGATTCGCTTCCAAGAGGCGACGGCAAGGGACTTCTCAGGCGGCAGCTCACAAGACTTCGGCGGACCACAAGCTTGAGGTCGCGCAATGAATCGATCAGCCCTGCCAGTTTCGCCCCGCAACGACTCATTGCATGACCGTCGCGGACGTTCCTAACCTTCCTCTATGTGAAGTCTCTCAAGAGTTGAGCTGCCGAGCAATAACATCAATGCAGGCAACAGAAAGATATCCGCCAATAGATTCACGCCCATGATGAAAGCGGAGAGCAGACCAAACTGAGCTACAGGCTCGAAACGCGACAGCGCGAACACGAGGAACCCCAGACCCAGTGCGATCGCTGCGGCGACCATAGGTCCTCCGGAGTCCATGAGGCTTTGCCGCGAGGCTTCAGCGATCGAGAGGCCGCGATGAAAGCTGCGCTGAAAATGGACTAGATAGTGAACGCAGTTGTCAATAGCGATGCCAATCGCGATGCTGGCAATGACACTCGTGTTGACGTTCAGGAAAATGCCTGTCCAGCCCATCAGACCAAAAAAGAGAAGAATGGGGAAGCCGGCAGGCAACAGGGACAGCAATCCTACTTTCCACGAATGGAACAAAAAAATCACAATCACCGCGATGAGTGCGGTCGATAGCGCCAGGCTTTTGGCCTGCTCAGTAGAGACTCGGTCAGACGTCTGATTCATCAAGACCAGAGACCCGGTCACCTGCACACGAAAGCTCGCCGGGAAGAGTTGCGCGGCGTGGTGCTCGACTCGGTCGATCTCCTCGCGCAACTCAGAAGAACTGAACAAATGGGTTCGGGCAAGGATGCGAAGACTGCGATGATCGGAGGAGAGAAAGTCGCCGCAGAGTCCGCTCGGGTCCGATTCCGCAAACTCTACGAGTTCGTCGATAACTTCCGGCTCGTTAGGAATACGAAACTCCTGCGGGGCTTCACTGTGGAAGGCACGATTGAGGAGTTTCAGCGTGTCAACGAGAGAAAGAGTGGTGTCAACTGTCGGAGACTCCGCTGTGAAACGCTGTAGGGCTTCTACCGCTTGGAGAATATCGGGCTCGGTTACTTTCCGCTCCCCGCTGGATTCGACAACAATTGACAGCGGCGCAATTCCGGCCAGGCGCTCATGAAATTCACTGGCAGCCTGAACGACGGGCGCGCTAGCGGGGAAGTAACGGAGATAGTCCGTGTGAACGGTGAGATGGAAGAGACCCCAGATTCCCCAGAGGCCGCCAGCTATAGAGGCTGCGTAGATCCACTTTCGATGGCGAATGTTGAAGTCCCCAAGGCGCTCCAGGAAGCCGTGGCGGTGACTGCCTTCTTTACCTGGCAGCTGGTGGTAACGAGGGATTGGCAAATACCAGAGGATTGATGGAACTAACGTCACGCAAAACAAGTAGCTCAGGAAGATGCCTAACGTGGCAAAAATGCCGAGGTCGCGGATGGCAGGAATACTCGTGAAGATAAGTGACCCAAAGCCGGCCATCGTCGTGGCGGCCGAAATGAATATGGGAGCATGGGTATGTGTTAGTGCTTCCAGGAGTGCTGCTCTGTAGGATTCGCGATCCAGCTGTGCTACCGGGCTCAGACTGCGGCCAAGGTAGGCTTTGGTCAATACTCGATAGTATTGCGCCAGAAAGTGGATCGCATAGGAGCTACCGTTCGCGATGAGAAGCGAAGGGAGAATCATGGTCGTCACTTTCAGCGGACGCCCCGTCCAAACCATCGTGGCGATGGTCCAAAGCAGCGTGAGTGCAATCATGGTCAGCGGAAGCACAACGCCTCGCAAGCAGCGAAAGCTGGCCAGGAGAATTCCAGTCACAAGCAGGACAGTCAGCGGCGTGAAGAAGTGGAGATCGCGCATCATGTTAGTCGTGCCTTGAAGCTCCATCTCCGGAAGGCCGCTAATGAAAAGGCGCTCGACCCCAAACCGGGCATCAGCCATGGCCCGCACCTGACGCGTGACTTCGCGGCCTCGGGTCAGCGATTGGGCCGGGTCGAAGTCCTCGAGAAACACCAGGATCGCCATGCTCCGCCGATCTGAAGAGATCAGATTCTTCTCAAAGAAGGGATTGCCCACCAGCCTTTCGCGTAACGAACCAGGTTCAAAATCCCGCAAGTCAGCTGGAATGAGCGGAGACACTACAACTTCATCCCCTTCCCCGCGTACATCTATGGCGTTTGTGAGGCTAAGGACCCGCTTCACACCGCTGATTCCCTCCAGATCCGAAGTCAGTTCTCGAATCCGGCTGAGCTCGGGCCCGCTGAGAAGATTCTCACCACGAATACCAATCAGAATGATCTGGTCGTTGCCAAAGATGCGGGAAATCCGCTCGTAGTAAGCCGTCTCAGCTGAGTCGGGAAGGATCAGCGTCGAGGGAGAAGTGTCGAACTGAAGGTTCCGAATGTGAAAAACAAAGACAAGCGTCAGACAGAGGGTTACCCAGATCGTCCATGCCGAACGACGCAGCATTACGGGCCAGAAGTGATGCATGGCGGCTTTATAAAGGCAAAGCGCCGGCTGAGTCAAATGGATTATGCCTGGCAAGTACGCTTGAGGACAGCGCGTTAGCCTGACGATGATTTGCTTGAATTGAGCTGGGCCTTCTGATAGGGTTACAGCCAATTTTTGATGAGAGGCGTAAATAGTTCTGGAGGTGATGGTGTTGAAGAAGCTTTTCTCGGCGCTCGGTCTCAAAAACAGCTGGAATTACAGTAAGAATCGTTCACTGCTTGTGACGAACATCGCTCTTCTGTTACTCGCTCTCTGCGCGGGTGTTTCTCACTATACTTCACGTGCGGGCACTCCTCCGCCGTCTCCTGACGTGCACGCTACAACTCAACTTCAGCCGGCGCCGCAAACGTCGATCGAGAGGTTCGAAGGCCAGATCAAGAAAAACATGACCTTAAGCGATGTGCTGACTGCTTACGATCTTTCGCACGAGATGATCCACCAGTTGGTGGTCGTCACGAAACCGATTTACAACTTAAGGACGTTGATTGCTGGCAACCGCTTTGAGCTGGAAAAGCTGCCGGATGGTACCTTAAAGACTTTTACCTATGCCGTTGATCTCGACAAGTATGTGGAGGTCTCACTAACCGAGAAAGGTTACCAGGCAGCGATAAAGCCGTTCGAGTATGAAACCCAGCAGGCGCTGATTTCAGGGACAGTTCAGAGTTCACTATTTCAGACGATGAACGAGCTCAACGAACGAGACCAGTTGGCGCTGGACATAGCGGAGACATTTTCCTACGACATCGACTTCAACAGCGAGCTTAGATCGGGGGACCATTTCAAGGTGGCGATCGAGAAGCAGTATCAGAACGGCGAGTTTGTGAAGTACGGGAGGATCCTGGCCGCTGAGTTGAGCAACAGAGGGAGGGTTTACTCTGCCTTTTACTTCACAGATCCGCAGGGGCGCTCGGAGTACTACGACGCTCGGGGTCGTGCGTTGAAACGGGACTTGTTGAAGTCCCCGGTCAAGTTCTCGCGTGTCAGCTCGAGATTCAGCCGTCGCCGTTTTCATCCGGTGCTCGGGGTTTTCCGTCCTCACCTGGGCATCGACTATGCCGCGCCCCGGGGAACACCAGTCTATGCTGCTGGAAGTGGGCGGGTGCAGTTTGCGGGTTGGAACAGGGGCTTCGGCAAGTACGTTCAAATCAAGCACGGAAACGAGTACACGACGACGTACGGGCATCTCTCCAAATATGCGGCGGGGGTTCGGACGGGGGCTACGGTCAAGCAGGGCCAGGTGATTGGCTACGTGGGAGCCACAGGTCTGGCGACGGGGCCGCACCTGGATTACCGAATCGCGCGACGGGGCGTCTTTGTCAATCCCCTCTCTGTAAAGTTTCAGCCTTCCGTGCACCTCCGGGCAGAATACTACACCGCGTTTGACGCCAAGAAACAGGAGTGGCAGGAACAGTTTGTGCGCCTGGACTTTTCCCGGTTTTCGCAGCAAGTTGTAGCTTTGGGGCCCCGTTCACCGCAAGCAGCCCCCCAACCGCCGATTGACGCCCGGAATTGATGACCAGGTGAAAGCGATTCTCCCCTGCACATTGGCTTGCGCTTTCCCATTTGCCTGAAGTTCTCCCAACCATCGTAGCTAGTCTTCTGGGTAGCAAAGCAGCTCGATCAAGTTCATATCGATGACGCTCCTGGCTTTCTCTCCGGTTGCGACACACGGGAGATTAGTCATGAGTCGAGCGAGGCGTTGGGAGTGTGTTCGCCTGTACACTGCCTCCCGCATGGAATCCATTATAGTTAAGAACGGCACCCTGATCACCATGAACGCCCGCCGGGAAGTGATCCACGCGGATCTGTCGATCAGGGAGAGCCGAATCCAGCGCATCGCACCCCGCATTGCCACAAGAGCAGATACGGTTCTGGACGCCTCAAATAAGATCGTCCTGCCGGGCTTCGTCCAAACACACGTTCACCTCTGCCAGACCTTGATGCGCGGTGCCGGCGATGACCTGCCGCTGCTCGACTGGCTGAGAAAGCGTATCTGGCCGCTTGAAGCGGCACATGACCCAGCATCGTTGAGAACCTCGGCGCAGTTAGGCTTGGCCGAGCTGATCCAGGGTGGTACGACAACCGTCTTGACCATGGAAACTGTTCACGACACCGCTGTGGTGTTTGAAGAAGCTTGCCGGAGCGGGGTTCGGGCCATTATCGGAAAATGCTTCATGAACTGCAGGTGACGGCGTCCCGAGACGGTTGTTACAACCCGCTGCTCTTGCTTTCAAGGAAAGTGAATCGCTCTACCGCGCCTGGCATGGACAGTCGGACGGACGAATCCGACTAGGGTTGGCGCCACGCTTCATCCTCTCCTGCACCGAGGGGCTCTTGCGAGATGCTGATGCTATGGCTCGCGAGCGGGGCTTGCTGATGCATACTCATGCTTCGGAGAACCGTGATGAAGTGGCACAGGTGCGCCGCCTGACGGGACGAGGGAACATCGAAGCTTTCGAGCACTATGGACTGCTGCACGAGAAACTGTGCCTGGCACATTGTGTCTGGGTCTCAGGTCGGGAGCAAAGGCTGTTGCGCGACAGGCAGGCTCGTGTTCTGCATTGTCCGAGCTCGAACCTGAAACTTGGCTCTGGAATCGCGCCCGTTTGGAAAATGCACCAGGCCGGAATTCCCATTTCCTTTGGCGCTGATGGCGCACCCTGCAACAACAACCTCGATATGTTTCAGGAAATGCGACTGGCAGCCCTGCTGCAGAAGGCGCTGCAGGGGCCGAAAGCCATGCCAGCATCAACCGTGCTGTGGATGGCCACTGCGGGGGGAGCCGAGGCTTTGAGCCTCGAGCAGGAGGTTGGTAGCCTCGAGGCAGGCAAGCGAGCCGACCTTATCATCGTCGACCTTCAAAAGCTGCACAGCGCTCCTGTACTCGATCCAATTGCCGCATTGGTTTACTCGGGAAAGAATACCGATGTGGAGACCGTCATCGTGAATGGTCAGGTGCTCATGAGGAACCGGGAGCTGCTAACTTTGGATCGCGAGCGGATTTTGCGAGCGAGTCAACGCGCGTTCCAACGGTTGGCGACGCGCGCGGGGATTTGAGACACTGTCGTGTCTGAACCACAAAGCATTGATGCAAATGGAACTGAAGAGTTCTTCTTTGCCAGGAGAACCACGGGAGGACGGCACCCCCACTCTCCTATCAAGCTAGGGCTCTCCTCAATTCTTCTACAAACCGCTTCATCTCTTCGGCCGTCCCAATCGTCACTCGCAAGTGGCTCGTCAGGGGATAGAAGGTGCGTCCTGCAAAGACACCGCGTGACCGGAGACTACCCGCCACTGAACTCATGTCGCGTTTCAGATCCACCATGAGGAAGTTCGCTTGCGAGGGGATGGTGTCAAGTCCCATTTCCTTCACCGCCTGCTCCACATACTTCCGAGTATCAGCGTTCAGCTTGCGGTTCCTTTCTACAAAGACCTTATCGTCCAAGCTGGCCAGTGCGGCAGCGACGGTCAAGACATTGGCGTTGAGCCAAATCTTGTATTCCGACATCTTTCCGACCAGGTCTTCTCGTCCAACCGCGTAGCCGAGCCGCAGGCCAGCCATTCCGTAGATCTTCGAAAAGGTTCGAGTGACAACGACCGCCTTACCCTGCTTGGCTAACGGAATCGCTGAGGCATAAGTCGAGTCGTCCACGTAATGGTGATAGGCCTCGTCAACCAGAACCGGGATGTTGGAAGGCATGGATTCCACAAAGTTCCTGAGCGACTCTCCTGAAACGACGGTAGCCGTGGGGTTGTTAGGGTTACAAATGTAGACCAAACCGGTCTTCTCGTTCACCGCGGAGCGCATTCGCTTCAGGTCGTGCCGGAACTGGGCATCCAAAGGGACTCGGACAGCGCTGGCACCGTAAACGGCGCCATAGCGCGCCATAGCTTCGTAGGTGGGCTGAGCTACTACGACGTTCTTGTCGGGCCCGAGGAAGGCTTCCACGGCCATTTTGAGAATCTCACTCGAACCGTAGCCGATATCGAGCATGCCTCCACTAATTTGATGGTGATCGCACAAGGCTCTATGGAGTTGTCCCGTATTGTGTGCATACCGGCCGCTCTGACTGAAGCTGGCTTGGATTGCCTGAATGGCCTTCTCAGAAGGACCGTAAGGATTTTCATTGCTGTCAATTTTTACGGAATAGATGCTGGAAGCCACCACCGGCACAGCGGGTGTTGCGCGACCAGGCTGCGGTTCAACTGCCAGTGCGGGAACTCCACTCCAGGCGACTCCTGCCCCAGCAAGAGCCAGGAACCTTCGGCGGGAACGATCTGTGTTATTTTGAGCCATGGTGCCTCCAGATTTGAAGCCTTAAAACCCAGGTTGACTAAACTGAAATTAACTCCTTTGGACGCCGTTTGTCTAGGTCCTCTCGATCATCCGGTGTGAGACGACAGTGTGGGATGCGACCAGACCCTGACGCCCATGAGAAGGCAGAAATGCCTGCGCTCCCAGGCAGTCAGGACCTAGGAATACTGTGACCCTGAAAAGGGACATGTTAGACTTATGCCGATGAAGAGACAAGAGCAACTGAGGATTCTGGTTTGCATGATAACGCTGGGCTGCTACTTCGTCAAAGGAACGGCATGGGCAGCGCAGGTACAGAAGACACCAGACACGTCTGTGTCTCAGGAGCGGCCCTTTTCACTTAAGGTCGATGTAAACCTGGTGGTGCTCAATGTGACGGTGCTGGACGAAAGAGGCGCCAACGTGACGACTCTGAAACAGCATGACTTTGTCGTCTATGAGGACGATGTTGAACAGGAGATCTCCAACTTCGCTCCGGTGGAGGCTCCCTTTCATCTGGTGCTGGCTCTGGACAACAGCAGTAGTACGCGGACCAGCTTGCCCCTGATCAAGAAAGCAGCCTTGAATTTTGTGAACGAACTGCGGCCGGACGACCGTATTGCGATTACCGAGTTGAACTTTTTTGTCCGGCAGCTACAGGACTTTACGAGTGATCGCAAGACTCTAGCCAGGGCTCTCCAGAAAATTGTCACGTACCCTTTTGGGGGCTCGAAGGTTTATGACGGGGTGGCACTTGGTCTGAAGCAGCTACGGAACGCAGAAACAGGCCGCAAGGCGATTGTGATTCTGAGCGACGGCATGGAGAACTCGAGCAGTTTGAAATTCGAGGACCTCCGCCGTTTGTTGGCGCAGGGCGACGCTGTTCTCTATCCCGTTACGATTCTCAATAAGGATCGACAAAAGAACTTGCTGGAGTCGTACATCCGTTCCCATAAGGAAAACGACCCCTACGTGAAGAATGCAAGAGAAAGCCTTTCTGTTCTGGAGGAGGTCTACCAGATACAGACTGAGCGTCTGCAAACCGTCTCTGAGGAAACGGGCGGTCGCATTTTTCTGGTCGGCGACCTGGCCGACCTAGCAGGTGAGTACTCCAAAGTCGCCCAGGAACTTCGCAATACATTCAGCCTGGCTTATTACTCAAAGAACCAGTGGAACGATGGAGTCATGCGCAAGATCCGGGTGGAGGTGAGGGATCCCCGCTACCGCGTCCACAGCCGTACCACTTACTTTGTTCCGAAACGGGACTAAGAGCGAGTCCTAAAAACCAGCTGGCGGGCGCAGTCTACCCAGGTAGGGTTGGTCGGTCTTGGTGCTGCGGGACTTCGCGTGAATCGATTCACGCTCCTACTGTCCATTGAAGTCGACCGATGGATCGATCTGGGAAAGCAAGAGAGCCGCGAGCCTCTTGAGCTGCTGCACCCGACGCGCCTGGCCGAAGCCATCAATGAGTTGTTGCGATAGCGTGCGTGGCATCTTCTGCTCTCTCGGTGTGGCGACTATCCTGTCATCGCCCTAAACCCACAACTAAGCACTACGCGGTCTTGGAGGAAAATCCTCCAGATCCTCCGCCCGCGATGACGGTCGCTCTTAAGAGGATCAGCTAGCCCGCGCATGCACTCGACCGCCCACAAAGCGGGCGGCGGTTGATGCCTCATCGTAAAGTGCGTCACTGGTGGGGCTAGATTCATATCAACTTATTGCGCTGCTTCCAAGGCACATGACGGCAAAATAGGGGACGGATCATGGGGACATCGCTGGTAGGCAAAGTTGCATTGGTCGCTGGAGCGACCCGAGGAGCCGGACGAGGGATTGCCGTGCAATTAGGCGCGGCCGGAGCGACCGTGTACGTCACCGGGCGAACGACGCGATCTGAGCGATCGGAGATGAACCGGCCAGAAACGATCGATGAGACCGCAGCTCTCGTGGATGAGGCTGGCGGCCACGGAATCGCGCTGCAGGTCGACCATCTTGTCGCCAACGAGGTGCGCGCGCTGGTGACTCGCATCGGAGGCGAACAAGGCTGCCTGCATATTCTCGTCAACGATATCTGGGGAGCCACCAAGATGGAGTGGAACAAATCAGTCTGGGAATCCTCTTTGGATTATGGTCTGCGCACCCTGCGCCTGGCGGTAGACACGCACGCCATCACGAGCCACTTCGCGATACCGCTGCTTATCAAGACGCCAGGCGGTCTGGTTGTCGAAATGACTGACGGGACCGATGAGTACAACGCAGCCAACTACCGGGTCTCTTTCTTCTATGATCTGGCCAAGGCGTCAGTGAATCGTATGGCGTTCGCGCTGGCACACGAGTTGCAGCCCCACAACGCTACAGCCGTGTCACTCACCCCGGGTTGGCTGCGATCAGAGGCCATGCTTGATGCTTATGGCGTCACGGAATCAAACTGGCGAGATGCGACAAGGCGCTCGCCCCACTTCGCTATTTCCGAGAGTCCAGCGTTCGTCGGCCGGGCCGTAACGGCGCTCGCGCAAGACCCCAACGTGTCGCGCTGGAACGGAAAGTCGCTTTCCAGCGGACAGCTGGCGAAGGTCTACGGCTTCACCGATCTTGACGGCAGCCAGCCCGATGCCTGGAGGTATGTCGTCGAAGTTCAAGATGCGGGCAAACCCGCCGACGTAACTGGTTATCGTTGACAGATCGGCAGACTAGTCGCGCCGTGCTGCGGGGGATACGAAGGAGATACTATGAGAGCTAACCAAACAACACCCAAAAATATAGACGAATATATTGCGGGCTTCCCAAATAATGTTCAAGAGATTCTGGAAAGGATAAGGATGACAATCAGAAAAGCGGCACCGGGCGCGGAAGAAACAATTAGTTATCAAATACCGACCTTCACTCTGAAAGGTAAATATTTGGTTTATTTTGCTGCTTACAAAAAGCATATCGGGCTTTATCCTGCGCCAAGAGGAGTTCAGAAATTCAAAAAAGAGCTATCTGCCTATGAAGGAGGAAAGGGCACGGTAAGATTTCCATTCGATAAGCCAATTCCTTTCGGCTTGATTAGCAGGATTGTAAAGTTCAGAGTCAAGCAAAACTTGGAAAGAGCAGAAGCAAAAGGGAAGAAGCGATAGAGAGCATTGGCTACCCTTGGTGTATTGGTCGGGTTAGTGAATCACGGCCCAACCCGAGGTTGTGCCGGACAGGGAGAACGGCGTCTTGCTAGCCTGTTCTCAGCGGGCAGCGAAGAGCAACGATGACCAAAGTGCCCTACAGGAAGGCGTGCACCGCGTCGGAAACGAGGAGGGGACGCAGCTCGTTGAGGTCTGGGAGGCTTCTGTTCGCGCAACGCACCACTTCTTATCAGAGGCAGACATTCAGTTCTTCAAACCACTGGTCCTTGAGGAGCTGCTCAGCCTAGAACACCTCTTGTGCGTACGTGATATGGCAGGGCATCTGGTTGGATTTGTCGGTGTTGCCAAAGGAAAGATGGAGGCGCTGTTTGTCCATCCGTCATGGCATCGTGCAGGGATCGGGCGCCGTCTCGCCAAGCATGCGATCGTCGAACTCGGTGCCACAGCAGTCGATGTGAACGAGCAGAATGAGCAAGCGGTCGCGTTCTACGTTGGGCTGGGTTTTGAGATTTGCGGACGCTCAGAGCTGGACAGCAGTGGAAAGCCGTTCCCACTACTGCACATGCGACTGCCCAGCGCGGCCAATCGATGAGTACAGGGCATAGTCCGTGAGGCTGTCCGGCAGCATAATACCCATATCGCGACACGGTGAACTCTGACGGGTTCTTGCAACAGATATGCCCTATGAACAGTGTGCACGGACTCATCTGAGTACACCTATCCCGCAGCAGGACAACCTTGCGGCTGTTTGTAAGAAGTACCGAGATGCCGAAGAATAGGAGTCTCTGCGAGTGCGGTGCACACGACAGAAGCCTGAGATCGCCATAGTTGTGCGATGCTCGGCTTCGCGAGCACATTGGCGTTGGACGCTCCAGGAAGTAACGTGCTGCACCTGCATTCATCCCTTCCAACCAAACCTCACCAACAGCGGGTGATGGTCCATTTTTCCCACCAGCTTTCCACGCAAGACTCTAAACTCGGTCACTTCCAACGCTTGAGAGGACAAGAAGACGTAATCGATGCGGCGATCGAAGCTGCTGGTTGGCCCGGCGCCTGTGCCGGCATCCCGGAAGTTCTCCAGAATCAAGCTGTAGGATTCACTGTCATTCTTCTTGTCATCGGTAAACAGATCGCTCGATTCGACCGGAGTCAAATCCAGGTTGAAATCACCAGCCAGAATAACGTTGCGTCGGCCACTGCTGCGATGCCAATCAATGACGTCGGTCACGAAATAGCGCCGCCGCCGCGAATTGAAAGCATCGGCATGGCAATTCATGACGGTGACTTCGCGGTACCCAGGCAAAAGGGCCAATGCAACAGCTGCGGCGTCACGGCCGACTGAAGTGGCGATATTTGTTTCGTTTTGAAACGGGATTCTAGACAGAATGACCACATACCGATCCGTTCGGAAGCCTCTTGCCAGGGTCTGATAAGGATACCGGCCGTCCAACAACTCGTGCAGAGTGCCAACCTGTTCGGGTGCTGCGATCTCCTGCAAGGCAACGACATCAGTACCAGCCTCTTTGATCACCCAAGCGATATGTTCCAAATCATGGTCCTGCGCCCGCGAGTCGGCCTCATAGTCGAAGTATCCGATGTTCCAGCTTATCAATGAGAGGCAGGAAGTCTGCTGCGAATAGTCTGATCGAAGGTTTGGCCTGTCGTGGGATCGTAACCGGCCGAAGTGCCAGGAGCCGTAAGAGAATACGAGGAAGAGACCGATCAGGGAGAGTTTGCTTCGCGTCAATCGCACTTTTCACCACAGACAACGCGCTGACGAACCGCAAGGACGCGAAAGACATGGAAGCAGCGGCAACTGGATCCTCTGCGTTGCGGATGGCGCGAGATACTGAAGGGCCGCAAATCGTCCATAGATATTGGTGATAACGGATGTTTTCTTGGTGTGCTGCGCGTCTTCGCGGTCGGCGCCTGCCGCACCTCTCACGTCAGAATATCTTTTTGCTCGAAGATGACCAGTCCGGTCAACAGGAAAGCCACACTGTACATACCACAGCGGCAGGCTCGATAGAGCAGTTCGTTCATGGGAATCTCAGGCTTAAAAACCTCTCGCCAAAACTCCATGTCCGTGGTGAATAAGTATGGCTTTAGATCAACGAAGAAGTCGACTCGTCCGATGACGTTGAACATCACATAGAGCGTCAGTGCTGTAAACGACGACACAATAGGATTTTCGAAAAGCACTGACATCAGAAAAGCAAGCGTGGCCAGCGTCATCAGTGACCAGGTACCCGTGAAGGTAGCGCAGAGGAAGCGGGCCAGAGCTTGACTTTGTGGAATTCGCGAGGGTTCCTGCACCAGATTCAGTGGTCCGGGATAAAGTGACAGATCACCCCAGCCGACGAAGACGAGCCCGATGAATAGATTGAATGCGATGAAGAAGGCGAGGAGAGCAAAAACATTGAGTATGGAAACGACATACTTGCCGAGGTAAAGTCGGCTGCGGGAGACGGGGCGAGTCAGCAAGAAACGCAGCGTGCCGCCGCGGGCCTCGCCAGCGATCTGGGTGCCCGCCAGAATCGAAACCGAAATGGGAATGATGAGCTGAAAGGCAAAGTAGACCGAGTAGAGGGTGAAAATCAACCCGTTGAAGTAGTTCGGGTTCTCATACGTGTATTTGAACTCGGCCTGGCCACCAGTCTTGTGTTGCGAGTAGGTGTAGAAGCCCCACAACATGAGCGCAACGAAAACGACCAGCATCACGAAACTCAGGTAGAACAGTCGGGACCTGACCAGTTTGAAAATCTCCTGCTGAAGAAACCTCAACATGACGTGAGCCGGAAATAGATGTCTTCTAGCGAAGAGGCGAGACGGGAGAGTTCGAAGACTTGGAAGCCTTGATTTACTAGGGACTGGTTAACGGCGGGAATCTCAGATTCAGCGACTCTCAAGTACAGGTGCTCGCTACCATTGCGCGATACGGCGAGCTTGAGCTGCGTAGAAACGAACTGGAAAGCTTCGTCAATCCGATCGGTACGGATTTTGTATTCCGGTTCCTGCAAAAGCAGCTCTCGCACGGACCCCTGGTAGAGCAGTTTGCCTTGGTTGATGATCCCGATGCGGTTGCAAATACGCTCGACCTCATGCAGCAGGTGGCTGGACAAGAAAATGGTCAGTCCTTGCTTCTGAGCAAGGTCCGCAAGAAGCTGACGAACTTCCCGGATGCCCTGAGGATCCAAGCCGTCAGTTGGTTCGTCAAGGACTAGCACCTCAGGGCTGGGAAGAAGAGCTTGGGCTAGCCCCAATCGCTGGCGCATCCCGTGTGAGTAAACGCGAACCTTGTCGTGCTCACGTCCGGACAAGTCCACCATGCGCAGAACTTCCTTGTAACGCAGATCGCCGACACGACCCGAAAGACCGGTGAAGAGCTTCAGATTTTCCAATCCAGTCAGATAATCGTAAAAGGCAGGCCCCTCGACGATGGCTCCAACACTCCGGAGGGCGGACTCACGTTGTCGAGGCAGGTCATACCCCAACACAGAAATGGAGCCCGCGCTAGGCTTCACCAGGCCGAGCAACATGCGGATAGTGGTGCTTTTGCCTGCGCCGTTCTGGCCCAGAAAGCCAAAGATGTCACCACGCCGGACCTGAAGGTTGACTTCGTCGACTACTGTACGCTCGTCAAAGCGCTTCGTGAGATCTCGTGTTTCCAGGATGACAGACATGGCGACTGCGGAATGCGGTTGCAGACTGCGGATTTGCGGACCGGAACATATTCCAAAATCTGAAATCTGCATTCCGCAATCGATTAGTGGATGGTTTCGTCCTTGTTGCGCTGGCGTTCCTTCTTGTTGAGATACACTGCGAATTTCTTGCGTGCTCGCTTCAGCTTCCAGTGAAAATAAGCATCCCTAATCTTGGAGACAAGGTCGATGGTGGATTTTGTGCGTCGCTTCTGGAATTTCTTCAAATAGACATAGCCAAAAGCCATGCCCCCGAGATGAGCCGCATTGGATACTCCACTGTTAGAGCTGGCTAGCGCTGTCAAGAAAACAATACCGCCAATGATCATGACGAAGTATTTCGCCGGGAGCGGGAAGAGCAAGTACATATAAAGGATACGATCCGGAAAGGTCAGTCCGTAGGCGAGCAACACCCCATAGACGGCGCCAGAAGCTCCCAGCGTGGAGGTGAGGTAATTCGAGGGGAGCAGAAAAACGCAGAGTCCTGCCCCGACGCCCGTCAGACAGTAGTAATTCAAAAAACGGCGGCCGCCCCAGTGGCGCTCCAACTCACAGCCAAACATGAACAGCGAGAGCATGTTGAACAGCAAATGAAGCAGGTCACCCCGGTCGTGCAAGAACATATAAGTGAAAAACTGCCACAAGTAGAATCGCTCCACCACCAAAACCGGAGTGAGACTGAAATAGAGAGTGATCACGTTGCCGAAAAGCAACTGCACAAGGTAGACGCCGACGCAGGCAATGATGATGTTCCGTACGACAGGCGTCAAAGGGCCGCCGAAAGAGATGGACGAGGTTCGATAGCGATAATTCATGCCGACATTCTATAGGCAATTGGGGTCTACGGGAACGGATTTCTATGGCTGGATTCCACGAGGAATCCCTGGGAAGGCGTTTGGAACGGCCCGTTCGTCTTCGCGGTCCTCCGCCTCTAGCTGGGCAGAAAAGAATACCTTCTCTCTAAACACCCTCCGAGGCTTCGCAGGGGGGCAGCAACTGCTTCTGAATCTTTCCCAGTGCGGTTCTGGGCAGACTGTCAACGACAATAAAAGCACGGGGAACTTTGAACGACGCCAAAGACGCCTGGCAGCGTCTCTCGAGTTCCTTGACATCCAAGTCAGTACGCAGCACCAGGTAGGCAACTGGCAGTTCCCCGCGCACTGCATCGGGCACGCCTACAACAGCCGCCTCGGCCACTTCCGGATGCTCCAGCAGGAACTCCTCAATTTCTCGTGGATAAATATTGAAGCCACCGGAAATAATCAAGTCAGTCAGGCGCCCGCGCAGTGTGAAGTAGCCATCCATAGAGCGAACCGCTAAGTCTCCAGTTCGGAAATAGCCATCAACAAACGCTGCCCGGGTGGCTTCATTCCGCAGCCAGTAGCCGCTAAAGACATTCGGTCCCTTGATGTAGAGCTCGCCAGTTTCTCCATCGGGCACGCGCTTGCCTGAAGCATCCAGCAACCGGACAGAGACTCCAGGAAGCGGAATCCCAACTGTTCCAGCGCGCCGCTCTCCCACATAGGGATTGCTCATGTTCATCAGTGTCTCGGTCATTCCGTAGCGTTCAAGAATAGTGTGGCCGAAACGCTGCCTGAACTTCTCGAGAACATGAGCTGGCAGGGGCGCTGAGCCAGAGACAAACAGGCGCAGGGAAGCGCCTATCTGAGCTGCGTGGTCTTCAGGGAGTTCGAGGAGGCGGACATAGATGGTGGGAACGCCAAAGAAAAGCGTAGGGGCAAAGACGCTAAAGATCTCCCGCGCTCTGGCGTGCTCGAAGCGCTGCAGCAGACGCATGCGGCAGCCGGAAATCAGCCAGCAAATCAGCCCGTTGCCAAGGCCGTGAACGTGAAATAGCGGTAGCGGTAACAACAGCCGATCGTCTGCTGTGATTTGCCAGCACGTTAGCAAGTTCAGAGCATTAGCCGCGAAATTATTGTGCGTGAGAATGGCTCCTTTCGAAGTCCCGGTGGTTCCTGATGTGTAGACGATGGCCGCAGGCGCATCTCCGTCGAGCGCGATGTTCAGGGCTTGACTTGGCTGTTGTATCGCTTCCTCTTCCAGTTCATCCGGCCGCCACAGGAAAACATCCTTCGGGCAAGCGCTGGGGAATGTCTCGGCTGCGACTACGGCACGCGGGCCCGCATCGGCGACGATGTGCTCCGTTTCCCGCTGGCGGTAAAGGATATTGATCGGCACAAAGATGACACCGGTCTTCACACAGGCAAGGAAAATATCGACCATCTCCACAGAATTAGCCAGGTAGACACAAAGCCGGTCTCCAGCCACGATGCCTCGTTGGAGCAACACGCGAGCCATTGCATTACTTCGGGCATCGATCTCGCCGAAGCCGTAAACTTTTGAGTCGAACTCAAGGCCGACAGAATTGCGACGGTTGATGAAGGAAAGATTGAACAGATTGAGGAGCGTCATGATTGAAAGAGAAAGGTGTTCGGAAACGGATCCGCACGGACATGCAGGGATAGACACAGGCTCGACAGGGTACAAGTTGTTGGGCTCATCCCTTTGCCAGCACAATTTTGCAGGTGGCGGCCTGCCAGCGGTTTGACGCGTCTATCGGCGTGCATCTGGGTTCATCCGTGCCTTTGTGTCATCCGAAATCTCACTTCGATACGTCTCTGTGGCCAGAAGCGTTGACACTACTGTGATCAAGGCCATGGCTGCGACATAAGTAGCTACTGCGGATGTTCCCACCTTTGCCAGCAGAGCTGTAGCAATGAGCGGCGCCAACCCGCCGGCAAATACTGATGAGAGCTGGTAACTGAGGGAAGCCCCCGTGTAGCGAACTCGAGTGCCAAACAGTTCGGAGAAAAAAGCCGCCTGTGGACCATACATGGCGTCGTGGCCCAGATTGACACCCAATACGATGGCCAGCCAAATCAGAACCGGTGACCGAGTGTCAAGAAGCCAGAAGAAGGGGAAGGCGAAGAAGAGGGTAAAAAGGGCGCCACCCAAATATACCGGGCGCCTGCCGATACGGTCGGAAAGAGCGCCGTAAGCAGGTGTGGTGAACAGCCCCAGAAAAGCGGCAAGGATCACACCGGTCAGCATGATGCTTTTGGGCAGTCGCAGTTGCGACTCACCATAGGTCAGGACAAAGACGGTGAAGATGTAAAAGGCCCCGTTTTCGGCAAATCGCATGCCCATGCCCAATAGCACATTTCGCCGATGAGTTCGCAGAACGTCGACAATCGGCTTCTGAGGCAAGAGTTCGTTCTCCTTGAGTTGTAGAAAGGCGGGAGTCTCCATGATACGGAGCCTGATGAAAAGTCCAACACCGATCAAGATAACACTGAGCAGGAAGGGCACCCGCCATCCCCAAGTCAGAAATTGAGTCTCGGAAAGAGCTGTGGAGAAGAAGCTGAAGACGAGTGTCGAAAGCAGCAGGCCAGCCGGCACGCCCATTTGGGGCCAACTGCCGTGGAAGCCGCGCTTGCTCCCGGCAGAGTGCTCAACTGCCATTAGCACAGCTCCGCCCCACTCACCGCCGACACCTATACCTTGCGCAAACCGCATCAAAACCAGGAGTATTGGCGCCAGGATCCCAATTGTTTGGTACGTCGGGAGAAGGCCAATGATAAAGGTCGCAATGCCCATGATGAGCAGCGAACAAACGAGCATCGACCTGCGTCCAATGCAGTCTCCGAAATGGCCGAAGATCAACCCTCCGAAAGGTCTCGCGATGAAGCCAACCGCAAACGTGCCGAAGGCGGAAAGAGTACCGGTAAGCGGGTCTACATGGGGGAAGAACAGTCGGTTAAAGACCAGCGCTGCCGCTGTGCCATAGAGGAAAAAGTCGTACCACTCAATGGTGGTTCCGATGAAGCTGGCCAGAATAACCCGCCGAATCGATCCTTCACTAGCCACGGGATGACTGGCGATTATCTTCTCTGACATTTCACTGGCCCTGGATATCGAGACTTGGCAACCAAAGAAACTTGGATGATTCGGTCGGATTATAGGGTGATCAGCTGCAGCAAAGTCAACCCGCTGAAAATGAGCAGGCTTGGAAACAGGCACTGTGGCATACTCATCGAACCCGGTAGGGACAGGCATCTTTGCCTGCCTGTGGCTCCGCAAAGGACACGAACAGCCTTACGAGGAAAGGACAATGGCAGTGGAGATTCTCAGGAAAGGAAGCGTTCGATGAAGGCAGCTTTCGAGGGATTTTCTCAGGAGGCCCTAAGATTCCTGGGTCGGCTGAAGCGCAACAATCGGCGGCCCTGGTTTCTAAAGAACAAGGAAACCTACGAGCAAGGCGTCAAGACACCCATGACGCAGCTGGTACAAGCGATCAATGCAGAGCTGCGGCATTTTGCTCCAGAGATGGTGACAGAACCAAAGCGAGCCATCTACCGTATCTACCGGGACGTCCGCTTCAGTCCTGATAAGTCTCCGTACAAGACCCATGTTGCTGCCCTGTTTGCGCCAACCGTCCTGGCAAAACATGCCTGCGCAGGTTATTACTTTCACTTCTCACCAGAGGAGCTGCTTGTGGCGGGAGGAGTCTACATGCCCGGACCTAAGGAGTTGCTGGCAATTCGCAATCATATTGCGGAGAACTCGAAGGTACTGCGGAGGATTGTTACCAACGGCCAGTTCAAGAAATTGTTCGGCGGACTGGAAGGAGATCAATTGTCGCGAGTGCCGAAAGGTTTCGCTTCAGATCATCCAGCGGCAGATTGGCTACGTTACAAGCAGTTTCTGGTAGCGGCAACACATCCACCTGATTTGGTCCTCCGAGGAGAGTTGCTGCCAACGCTAGTTCACGCTTTCAAGGCTATGACACCTTTGGTTCGGTTCCTGAATGCTCCACTCAAGCCTGGGAAGAGAGAATTGCTTCTGTAACTGTTCACTAAGGACACCAAGTTGCACAAAGATGGGACGATTGACGCCGTCGACAAACCACCCGAGTCTGGCTTCGCGTCTTCCGTGGATATTCTCAAATCAAATCCCAGGGTTTTCGAGCTGCGCGGCCTAGTAATTTCGAGGCATCCGGAGCATCCTTGAAGTCCTCTTTCGCGGCATCCCAGAAGAGCTTCCGCTTGATCTTGTAGCCGATGTTGCCCAGATGCGCCACCGTTGTCGACCGGTGTCCAATCTCGACATCGGCCGCGGGTTTCTCACGTGAGCGCACGCAATCGATGAAGTTCTTCACATGCAAGTCGGTGGTGTCTTTCGCCTGGACTTGCCGGCGCTGGATGCGAAAACCTTGCGGGGCCGAAGAGCGCGCTTGATAGAGATCCTGGCTGGCGTGAGGTTCTGGCTCGGGATAGATTTCGAAACCAATTCGATCGCAAAATAGAGTGCCATTGGTGCCGTAAAAGGCTTCGCCATGGGGGCGATCTTCTTTGCCGCGCATCATGTAGTACTTCATGTCTGGACTACGGCCGCCCAAGCCATGCCCATTCATATTCAACGTTTCGTAGCTTAGAACAAACCCGGGGTATTCATAGGTCACCTGCAGCACGTCGGGCATCTCGCCGTCGTCTTTGAGACTAAATCGTCCTCCGGTGGCGTTGACGCTCAGTGGTGCTTCCACACCCATGACCTGCTGGACCGTATCGAGCCGATGAGTACCAAAGTCGGTAATCCATCCACCCGCGTAATCCCAAAACCACCGGTAATAGCGCAGGAAGCGGTTCTTGTTGAAGGGCACTTTCGGTGCCGGTCCCAGATAGAAATCCCAGTCAAGGCCCGGAGGCGGGTCGGCATCGGGCACGTGCCCGATGCCAAACGGAAACATGTTCACGTAGTTCCAGACTCGGACATAGCGCACTTCGCCGAGTTCTTCACTCTGAACAATGCGCTGGACCTCCTGGTAGTGCGGTGCTGAACGATGCTGCATGCCGGTCTGGACGATTCGACCATACTTCCGGGCGGTGTCAACCATAGTCCGGCCTTCCTTGATGTTGTGAGCCAGCGGCTTTTCGACGTAGACATCCTTTCCCGCCTGACAAGCCAGCACGGTGGGGATGGCGTGCCAATGATCTGGCGTGCCGATGAGCACTGCGTCCACGTCCTTCTGCTCCAGCACTTTGCGGAAATCCTTGTAGGGCCGCGCTTCAGAGCCCATCCATTGGCAAGCCTTCTCCGTATTTGAATCATAAACATCGCAAGCCGCAACAAACTGGACTCCTGGCATTTGAGCCATCAGCTTCGCCACATGGGTACCCCGCCCACCGCAGCCGATCAGGGCGACGCGCACTCGTTCGCTAGCGCTTGCTATTCTCCTTGAAGACAACGCAGTGGCTGACAGGGTGGCTGTTGTGCGGGTGAGGTGTTTCAGGAATTCTCGTCGCTTCATGGCCATGCTCTCCTTATGGACTACGTCTTACGCAACCTCGAAAATGGCATCAGCCAGTGGCAAACCAAACCGCCTACATGCCAAAACCGCCAAGAAAGTGATCTTGCTGCGCCAAACGAACGCTCCAGCGGCGGTTCCACAGCAAATTTTCGAATTTGATAGAAGTATCTTTCAGGATGGACTGGAAAATCAACCGCCTTCGTTTAGCGATGGCCGTCGCCGTTCCTTTTGCATCACTGCCAAAGAACCAGTATCATGCCCCGCACTAGATCTTGACTTGGAGGAGTGCAGCGCATGGCTCTGATTTCCGATTGGCTGCCGCGCGCGGTGGGGCGCATCGAAACGAAGTACCGCCGCATTGTCACGCCCATTCCGGTGCCGGAATCGATTCCGATCCTGGAGGAGCTTCGAAGATACGAACCCGAGGCCATGGGAGGACAACCCCCCGTTATCTGGGACCGGGCTGAAGGTGTGAACGTGTTTGATCGCTGGGGGAACATGTGGCTCGATTGGAGCTCGGGCGTTCTCATCACCAATGCCGGTCATGGTCGAGCGGAGATTGTGGAAGCCATTCTCGAGCAGGCGCGCAAGCCTCTGTTGACCAATTACTGCTTTCCGAGTGAAATTCGATCGGCGCTGGTTCGGAAGCTAGTCGAAATCAGCCCGGCGCCTCTTGAAAAGGCCTTTCTCCTGACGACAGGATCGGAAACCATCGAGTGCGCCATCAAGCTGGCTCGAACCTATGGCTTAAGGAAGGCGGGCCGCGACAAAACCACGATTGTTTCCTTTGACCGTGCTTTTCACGGTCGGACGCTGGGAGCCCAGATGGTAGGCGGCATACCCGGCTTGAAAGAATGGATAGCGAACCACGACCCTGAAATGGTTCAGGTGCCGTATCCAGACGGCTTCCGCACCGAAGACGTTCGTTTTGAGGTGTTCGAACAGGCACTCAGAACACTTCAGGTGAAGCCTCAATGTGTAGCTGGGGTGATTTTGGAGACTTACCAGGGCGGGGGAGCGAGTCTGTGTCCCAAAGAATACATTCAGGAACTTCGCAAGTGGTGTGACGCGAATGAGGCTCTCCTGATTTTTGATGAAGTCCAGGCCGGCTTTGGACGGACGGGCAGACTGTTTGGATTTGAACACTACGACGTGGTCCCCGACCTGGCCTGCTTTGGAAAAGGGTTGAGCAGCTCACTTCCAATTTCAGCCCTGCTTGGGCGAAAGGATGTGATGGACCTTTACCCTCCTGGTGCGATGACCAGCACGCACACTGGCAACCCGCTCTGTGCAGCCGCAGCACTTTCCAATCTGGGAATTCTTCTTAAGGAAAGCCTTGCTCAGAATGCCTTCAAGGTGGGCGGCATCATGCATTGCAAGCTGGCGGGAGTTAGGAACAAGTACCCAGCGGTTATAGGGGCGCATCACGGAATGGGTTTGGTCGCCGGGCTGCACATGGTGAAGCCGGGAACCAAAGAGCCGGACGCCGAGCTGGCAAAGGCGATCGTTCGATCTTGTGTCGAGAGAGGGGTGCTGATGTTTTCCCCGGTCGGTTTCGGCGGGGCGACGGTCAAGATCTGTCCGCCGCTCTGCATCAACGAGGAAGCCACTGTAGAGGCTGTGCATGTTCTGGAAGAATGCCTCGAGGAGTTGACTTAGGGTGACTTCCGAAGTTGAGTGCCTGCGATTGCGCTCCAAAAATGGGGCTTTCTGCCAGTTCGCCGGACCTTTAAGTCCGGTCTCGGCGATTGGCGGGCAGACAAGAATGTCTGCTCCGCGCGAGCAGCCTTGCAGCGTCGTTGGCCTATTTCGGAAGGTACGCTTACGACAGTGGATTGAGGGTTGTCAAATGGAAGAAGCTGCGTCGCCCTTGACGCAGCTGGAGTTGGGCTGGCTAGCTTTCCCCGATTTGGTCTTGTTCTCTTAAGCCTGATGACGGCTCAGGGTAAAACGCCACGGAAATAGAGGCGAGTTTGAAGCTCTCTTCCACGAACCAGTCCTGCGGCCGAGAATCCGTCTCCAACCGGGGAAGAGAGTCTCGGGAGAGTTAGGTAGCCGCAACAAACGCTGCTCTACAATTTGCGGGCAGATGTGGCGATGCGGGCAAGTCCACGACAAATGCCAAAACGCATTAATCAAGGCGATTTCCGCACATACTTTTCCCTCGGAGACTGACGCATTAAACAAACGGAATCAGGTTATCAGAAGCTCAAAGCGAATCGGTCATCGTAGCGCTCTTCGCTTTGTGGATTCCGACTTTAGTCTCTTCAACCGTCTGCAACGGGACGCCGAAGTAGAACAAGAACCAGTTCGAGAGTTGAGAAAAACTGGTATGGGTAATATCCAGATTCCTCTGAACACTCTCTTGCAGCCTGGTAAACGGCTCTTGCAGCATCTCGGCGACTGCGCGCTCGACAAAGTGAGTCTGCAGAATCTTCCCGAGGATTGATTGAAACTCGTCCAGATTCTGGCTGATTTGAGTCGAAGACGACTGGATCCGGTCGGTGAGCGCCTTGATCGTGTTGATGAGTTGCTCAGCATTCTTTTCAGAGATGGTGCTGGGTTTCATAGCTTCCCCTAGGTCAAATGTCGCTCGCTGGCGACAAGGTTCATAGCTCGGACAAATCAGGACAGGTGGTGACTCCACTCGAGTGGGCCCCAGGCCAGGAGGAACTCAGAGGGAGCGGCCGCTGCCGGTCACAAATCTAGTTGGCTTAAAGTTGCCCGCTATGGCAATGTCCTCACTGCTGATATCTTATTCGAGAAACGCAAACCAACCAAGGGTTTTGCCGTGTTTCTGTCAAGTCAGAGTCAAAAGCGAACCGTGAAGGGCACCTCTTTACCGGAATGCCTGCCATCGACACGTCAAACAAGGGTTGCAAGACTCTCATTCTATTACGACAAGGCCTAGACAGGCCCTGATACTGCGGAGACCAAGGCGCATCAGGAGGGTTCTGGATGGCCCGGAGCTTTCTACAAGAGGTCACTAATCGTGAAACTGCTAGGAAAAGGCCAAGCACTTTTGTTACTAGTCGCGCTCTGCACTGAATGCCGAGGAGTCGAGTCGCCCTCCTCTACCACCGTGGCCGAGAGGGAGCCAGGACAACGGGTGACGCTGGCATGGGACTATCCTGCTGCGAGTGAACCCGCCATTAAAGGTTTTCTGTTGAAGCAGGCCTCCTCATCTGAGGGGCCTTTCCGGCCAGTAGTGAAAACAGGGCGAAGCGAGAGGCAAGTCGAGTTTGCGGTAAGCTTCGATCCGGGGACGACCAAGTCCTTCTATGTCGTCGTCGCACTCGCGGATGACAAGGAAACCGCAGCCACCAATCCTGTGGAGATTCGCAAGAAGTCGACGACGTCGCGATCGAGTCGCAAATGATCGCGCTGAAGGGTATGCAACTGCGGTTCGAAGGCCTCAGATTCTCGCAATGGCCCTAACTTGATGGGTATTTGCTAATCGGGGTGACGCTGCGTCGGTATGTCCCGAGATGAAGGGCATAGCCGGGCAGCCACGATGAATGCGCTGGCATTCATCGTGGGCCTTGGTGGAGCAGTCAGCGAGAGATAGGAATGGTCACTTCTCGGTCGAACGACATGGCGATTGGCGTTCCGGAGGCAACTTCGACATCATTTCCCTTGGATGCTAAGGCGCCGAGAGTCCCTAGTCCAGCTCCGACGGCGGCGCCGATGCCGGCTCCTTTTCCCCCACCTGCCAGGGCGCCCACAGCGGCTCCTGCGCCAGCACCGCCACCAATAAAGACTACGTTGCGTTTGGCCGTCGATTTCCCTTCGACTTCGCTTTCCTCAACTTGTTTGTCGGTTCCCTTCTTGTCTTCCAAGCTGGTCAAGGACCCGAGAATGTCAAACCTCTCTTTGTTTGGCAATTCCAAGGCATGAAACTCTACTGCAATGCTTCCATTTTTTCTGCGTTCTGCTTTGCTTACGTCAGTTACACGACCGTGAACAATGCTCCCTTGAGGAATAGCCACCCAGTTGTCCACCACAACCGGGGCAGTGACCCCAGCAGTGAACAGATCGCCTTTTTGAGCGGTACGGGAGCTCAGTCCCTGACTGAGTTGCAGACGAACGACAGTATCCACAGGAACGGCAACTACGGAGTGTTTGGCAGCTGGCGTTGGTACAGCCTGAACCCTGTTTCTGACGGACAAAGCGGGGGCAGCAACAGTGGATGTCCCCTCGGAATCAAACCAGCGTTTCAAAGATCTCGGATCTCCGTCGGCAAGGCGAAAACTCAACTCGGATCTCTCGCCTGACCGGTCGTGAATAGAGTGCCGCAGTTCCATGCTGACGTTTCTGTCCTGGACAGCCAAGTCCTCAACCTCCGTTTTGGCAATAACGAAGGACATGGCAGGTTTTTCTTCATCCACGAAAACCAGATGAGCACCGGCCAGAATGATCTTTCCGGGCACAGCCCCAAAAGGTATAGCCAACTCAGCCCGCTGTATTTGAGCTGTCGTCTGTGCCCACAGCGAACTTGCAGTGCGCCAGAAAGGCAATGGTGAGTAGAATTCTTCGTTTTCACAGCGAAATCCTCCCCTAAGGTTTCGTTAACATCAGGTCCGAATGATCGGCTTGTTGTATTTTCGACACACGGCAGGCAGAGCATTATCGCGAGCTTGACAGGCGCCGATGGCAGCGGCAAAGGAAATGACCTTGACAGGCCAGCGGTGCCTTTAGGCAACCGCAAGCATCCTCATTTCTCATCTGAAGGGAAATCCGATTTCTACGCGCCGAAGCATCGCCATTCTGGCAAGCACAGGAGGCACTGCAGGCATCGGGGAAGATTGATTATTTTTCTCGGCTGTGCTACAAGGTGACCTCGCTTTGCAGCGAATTCCTCTGTTTGCGGCGCTCCCTCCGCAGAATGCGCCCGTAGCTCAGTTGGATAGAGCGTCTGACTACGAATCAGAAGGCCGGGAGTTCGAATCTCTCCGGGCGCACCAAAATAAATAACTTACAGCCAAATGATTCAATTTTGTGTTCAATTGTGTTCAAAATGATCGGGACTTTTCAGTGTTAGACCACGCCGCAACCACTTCAACCTGCCGTTTTCCAAACAACTTTTCATCCAATTCTTCCACCGTCTTCCGAACCGACTCAGGAATTTCCTGTGTATAAATTCCAAGAGTCGTCGCAATATCGGCATGCCTGGGTGCTTCCGCAATCGACTGTTGGTAGTCCAGCTGTAACTCGCGTGCGTGGTATAGTTTGAGACTCAATTTGAGGCCATCAGTCCTGGCGTCTACAAGGTCCCATCTATGAAGAGTCTCACCTGTCCCAAGCGGCATTGTCCTCCCGCGGGAAAAGGCGACCTAGGAGCATCATTCGCCACGGCTTTTACACGACTAGGTGGGGAAAGCGTCGTCGCTACCAGTGCCGGACTTGTGGAAAGACCTTCTGCTCAGCAACCCGGACACCTTATTATCGACTTATCGACTTCAGCACCGGCGCACGGTCTTTGATGAGGTTGCTGCTCTCAGTGTCGAAGGTCTGAATAAGTCTGCCATCGCTCGAGTCAAGCAAGTTGCCTGGAATACAGTCCATCGCTGGCTGGAAAAAGCAGCCGGCTGGTGTCGTCGGTTCAGCCATCGCAAATTAAAGGGACTCTCCATCCCGGAGCTTCAGGCCGACGAGATCCGAACGATCATTGGGGGCAGGGAACAGGGGATCTGGGTTTTCGTTGTGATCGACGTCTGGTCTCGGCTTTGGCCATCGACCATGGTGGGTAAACGAAGCTATCGCAACACGCTGGACCTGTTTCGAGGCCTTTCCAACCGAATGAATCTTGAAGTGACTCCACTGATCACGACGGATGGATTCAAGTTCTATGAGAGAGTCATCGGACGAGTGTTTGGGCCAGCGTGTGTTTACGGTCAGGTGATCAAGACCCGCAGGAATGATCGAGTGGTCAGGGTGGAGCGAAGAGCCGTGATCGGCGCTGGGAGATTAGAACAGGCTCTGCGTAACTCGGAAGACTCAGTGACGCTGAACACCTCATTTGTCGAACGGTTGAATCTGACGATTCGACAGGGCTCGTCGTATCTGGGTCGCCGAACGATCTGTCAGGCCCGGTGGAAGCAATGTCTCGACGATCACCTGGAGCTACTTCGCTGCCATTACAATCCTGCTTCATACTGCCTCACCTCGCTATGTCTGTGATAAGTCGAGCGATAGTTGGCCAAGATCCCGTCCCGCAAGGATAGATCGGTCTAGACTGCGTGCCTTGATGCGCTCACGAACCCTGGGGAGGTCCAGGTCCGCGCGCTTGAAGACCCAGGGACCATCGCTCAGTGGATGCAGTGATGGCACGTCTCCTCGTTGTGCGGCGAGCCGGAGCGTCTTGGGCACCACATTCAGATGGGAAGCCGCTTCTCCCAAGTTCATCCAACCCTCCGACCTTCGCCTCTCCTCGGAATAGACCGGGATTCCGTGATAGTTGCGCAGCGACACTACACGTTCTGGTGTCCATCGATTGCCAGGCCCAGTGCAGAGGCCATTCCGATTGAGGAATGCGGCAATCCAGTTATCGGCACATATGGAAGCCAGAATCCTTACCACCTGGATGGTCTCCATGGAGGTATCGTTACTGTTCTGGCCACGCCGGCGCCGGCGGATCCTGAGCTCGGTGTGCGTGCCTCCTTTCCAATGGAGGACCAGGACAATTTCGCCTGCCTGGGAATCGACATCGGCGATGACTTCCTCTAGCAGTGTTCGTACGATGCGTTTCTTCAGCCGGGCGTCAGTTTTTGGCTCGTTCCACACCGCCTGCAAATCCGTGTGCAAGGTCTGAAAGAGCTGAGGCCCGGGTAGGGTCATCTGGTCGCGATGGTGCCGCGCCTCCTCGATGCGAATCTCAATCTCACGGACTTTGGCCAACGCCGCATTCCAACGCCGCTCGAGTTCCTCGCTGACCAATCGGTTTTCGGGATCCACCAGGTCATACTGCCGCTGCGCCCGCTCGGCTTGGTAGCGGACCGACTGCAGTTCCAGATCCAACGCTCGCAGGATGTCGTCCTGCTTTTCCGTCTTCTGCTGCGCGGCCCGTACCGCGGCCTCAACGGCGCTAGGCTCTAAGACCCGCAACACTTCTCGGGCAATGGCTGCGTCCACTGAGGTGCCCCCGAAAGAAATGCAACCGGGTTCCCCTTGGCTGAGCGCTCCCCGCCGACACAGATACCTCACCTTGTCATGCTGGTGTCCCGTGTAAGTGACCATCAGCTTGCGGCCGCACTTGCGGCATCGCAGCAGGCCGGCCAACAGCGCCAGCCCCGTCTTGGGAGCCCCGGGAGAGGAGGCGAAGCACTTCTGAGAGTTGTTCGCCATCATGTGACTAACCTTTTCGAATTGATCCCAGCTAATGTAACTCTCATGGCGGTTCGGGATCAACACAGACCAGTCCTTCAAGGGTTTCTGCACGACTAGCTTCCTCAGCCGGCCCTCCCGAATCACCGACCTGACAGCAGATTTCCCGTACCTATAGGCTCCGGCATAGATCGGATCTCTGAGAATGTTCAGCACGGTGCTGTAGCTGGGTCGCTTCCAGGCTATCTCTCGTCCCGACGCAGTGTGCCGGGCAACCGGCAGGTCGAGTCCTTGCCCGACCAACCACAGCATGGTTTGTCGAACGGTCCCCAGCTCGAAGAATTTCCTGTAGGTCAATTGAATGGCTTCCTGTACCCGCAAATCGGGGTCCTTCTCCAGGCGTTGATCGGCCGTCTTGATGTATCCGACCGGCGCAGCCACGATCAGTTCGCCACGCGCGGCCTTTTGGCGGCGGGCTTCCTGGGACCGTTGTCTCAGCAGGTCGAGCTCGTATTCGTTGAGACTCCCTTTGAGCCCAAGCAGCAAGCGATCGTTGCTGTTTCTCGAATCGTACACCACCTCTTGATCCAACAGCAGCGTGTCCACCATTCGGCACACCTCGATCAGCTGTTGCCAATCCCTACTGTTGCGGGCAAAGCGGGATACCTCTCGCGCTGCGACCACTCCCACTTGACCCAGGCATACTTCGGCGACCATTCTCTGAAAGCCGATCCGCTCGACATGGCCGGAGGCCGATCGCCCCAGGTCTTCATCAATGACACTGACCTCCTGCCATCCCAGGTTTCGAATCCGTTGCTCCATGGCATATTGCAGACGTCGGCTCTCCTCGTTGTGGGTCACCTGGAACGTTGAGGATTGACGGACGTACAACACGGCATTCCGGTTCAAATGATGCGCCTTGATCTTGTCACTCATTCCTCGACCCTCCCGCTTCCTGTCCGCAGCCATTCGCTCCCATCGATCCCGAAACATCCGAGTCAGATTGCGCAACACCTCTTCTCGGACGGTCTCGGGGAGCGTCCTTCCAGTCAGGAATCCTCTCGGGCTGGCGATACAACTCCAGTTGCTCGAGTCGGCGTGGTAACTTCGGCATAGGTACCTCCTTGACCTCCATCAAGTCGATACCCGCCTTCTACCACACGGGGGTTTTCCTTGCCCAGTGCCCAATCCAAAAGACGTCGCAGCTCGGCCAACGCCTCGGTGTCGACAAAGGGAGTCGGGCTCAGTTTCATGGTCGAGCAAACTGCGCGGTCCAGCATCCACGCCGGAGTGTCGAAACCCCTCCGACCCAGGGCGCTATCACGATCACAGCGAGCCACACATCCGTTCTTCCAGCGCCGCTCAAGACGGACCGGGATCTCTTGCCCGTAGAGAGGATGCCAAGGATAGTGAACTTCCCGAACCTCGGTCTTATGAGTTTTGTGTTGATGATTTGTACAACTTTGTGAGGCCTCACAGGGCGCTGAAATTTGGACGTGAGGTTAGGACACCGGCCCGGCAGGCTGGGTTGACCAGGCGGACGCTGACGTTAAGGGAAATCTTCTCATCGAGAGAGCTTTTTGTGGCGTCTAAGAATGTCTTATTGGCGCTCTTCGAAACGGCCCGCGCCGGTCAGTTTCCCTATTCGGGGAGTGCGTCTGGCGGCCTAGCAACAATTGATGACGGAAGCACCTGCCGTTGGTCACTGCAATTGTGTTGTTCGATGGAAAACAAAGCGACCACTGTGCTTGAGGGTTCCCGTCATTGTGGCCACTCTGGTTCACTGGGTTCCACGCCTTCCCGCGGACCTGAACGCCAACAACCTGTGGCGAGAATCTTATGTTGCTTTGAAGTGTACAAACCTAGACGACCGAAATTGTGGTTGTCAAGAAAAAACGGGATAGGTCCCATTTTTTTCGATTGTTTTAGGGACTACTGGGCTGCGTTCCTGATGGGCAAGGAGGTAGGGCAGCGATCAGCGGAGTATCAACTCTTCTTTGAGCCAGAAACCTTCTAGCTTAGTACCATTTCAATGAATGAACTGATGCATCCGGCTGATCGGGTATTCCAGCTCGACGCGGGGGCCAAATCGCGGATAACTTCTCGGCGCATCGGGGCTCTGAAGCCCGCCAACTGTCTGAAGTCCAGATGGCGCAGCCGGGTTCTGCTGTTGCGCACGCCTGGCATTGCCAGGTGGCGAGCGCGACGTGCTTACGTCCCATGACTTTCAGTCCTTTGCCGAAGTCAAGAACCGCCTACTCGCTCTTCAAGAACGCAATGCCCACATTGTCGGTGGGTCACTCGCCGAGAGTTGGCTGAGTTCCTCTCGAAGCTTGCTTCTTCCAAGGCCAAGGCGGCCCGAACTGAGTAATGAAAACGCCTCACCGTAATTACGAGTCAGAGGCTAGAGCACTTAGCTGAAATTCATCTCGCTTTGAGCATTACAAATTCGGGATCCTTCCCGGAAACGAAGCTTTTCCTTGCATTCTCCAGGGAATTTCAATAGTTTTATCGACCAAGCAAGTATGAGAGCTATCGTCGAAAAGGAAGATTCCGGTCATGGGTCGAGTCGAGTCAGGAGCTGCCAGAACGCCGGGCAGGATTGCAAGAAAAGAGAGTGATAAGAACTTTGTACGTGTAGCTGAGAGGGTCTTTCTGGTCATTCAAGCCATGGGTCAATGTGGCCATAGTCCAGTGACGCTGGAAGAAGTCACTCGATTGACCGGATTAGCCAAGAATACCGTCCATCGCCTCCTCTACACTCTTCAGAGGATTGGTTACGTCGACAAGCAACTGGAGACGGGCAGGTACATGTTATCCCAAAGCTTCTACGAATTAGGGAAGGATACCCTACCTTATCAGCGATTGACACTACTGGCTAAGCCCTTCATGAATGCTCTCATGTTGCGCTTTGGCGAATCGATTCACATCGGTGTTCTTGAAAATGGGCTCGTCACGAATATTGCCGTCTGTGAAAGCCAGAATCCCTATCGCATCGCGGTGGTACTGGGCGATTCGAATCATGCCCACTGCACGGCCATGGGCAAATGCTTGCTGGCCTACCTTCCTGAGCAGGAGCTGCAAGCCATCGTTCGCACCCATGGCTTGCCGAAGAAAACAAGTGCTACCATCACGACTCGTGCGGTCCTTTTTAACGAGCTGGAAAAGACCCGCCGGGAGCGAGTTGCAACCAATGTTGGAGAGACCATCGAGGGAGTCATTTGCGTGGGCGCTCCGATCTTCAATCATGCTGGCGAAGCAGTCGCCGCCATCAGCCTTTCGGGTCCGGCGATTCGTATGGAAGCGGCGATGGAAACAGTTAAGAAAGAGATGAGGAGCGTCGGTCTTCGGCTCTCTACCCTGTTGGGCTACAATTCAAGTCAGTCCGAAGATGCCATTCAGGCAGCCTCCAGCTTCTGACCCATTTTCGTGCTCCTTTCGGGACCCAAAGATGATTCCAGCCCTGTCAGCAAGGCTGTTCCTGAAAGCCAGAGCAGTTAACACTTGCGTTCTCTGGCAAGTTCAGAACACTGTCGTCAGATTAAGGGAAACCATATGCACGGGTCTGCTTGAAACGGTAGATCCCGAATTCCGTTGGCAACATTCTAGGCCCAGTTACCCTGTGGATGCGTAATCAATTACATGCGTTCATTCGTTTTATCCAGCATGGTCTTTGATGTTTCGACATCAACTGGTAGTCTTGTAACTCAAGTCCATGAACCAACTGAGAAATGGAGCGGAGTAGGGTAGACATGAAATCGCTTCTGAAAAAAACGTGGTTCTTTCTGCTTGTTTTCTCGCCTTTCGCTGCCGACGTGGCAGCTTCCTCAGACGCCAAGGATGCTGAGAAAGTAAGCTATTTCCGTGATATCTGGCCCATCCTCCAGCGCCGTTGTCAGGGGTGCCATCAACCCTCAGTCAAGCAGGGGAACCTAGATCTGACGCAGTACCAGAGCTTTCGCAATGGCGGCAAGAGCGGTCCGGCGTTCGTGGCTCAGGACTCCGACAACAGTCTTGTTCTGGCCCTGCTCTCGGGAAAGCGCGAGCCTCGAATGCCTCTAGGGCAACAACCGCTGGATCAAGACCAGATCAAGCTCTTCCAGCGATGGATCGACAGCGGTGCAAGAGATGACACTCCAGAGGCCGTCAAGCAGCCGGCTGCCAGCACGGAGCCGCCCACCTATAGCCTGCCTCCCGTAGTTACTGCCTTGGCATACTCCCCGGATGGCACTCTGTTGGCGGTTTCCGGCTACCGCGAAGTCCTTCTACACAAGAGTGACGGAAAAGGCTTGCAAGCTCGGCTGGTAGGTCTGTCAGATCGCATCCAGTCTTTGGTCTTCACTGCGGACGGCAAGACGTTAATCTCGTCAGGAGGAACGCCAGCCAGCTTTGGAGAATTGCAGGTGTGGGACGTTGCTACGGGAAAGTTGCAGCGATCGATCACGGCTTGTAACGATACGCTGTTTGGGGCTTCAGTTTCCCCTGACGGTTCAAAGGTGGTTTTTGGTTGCTCTGACAATACGGTTCGCATGCATGAGGTCGCGACAGGGAAGGAGTTACTGAGGATGGGGCACCACGAAAACTGGGTCCTTGGAACCGCATTTGGTATCGACGGTAGTCGTATCGTTTCAGTCGGCCGAGATGGAGCAGCCAAGTTGGCTAGCGCAGCCAATGGAGCTTTCGTCGAGAATATCAATCTATTGCACGGTGAATTGACTGCCATCGCACGTCATCCTTCTCGTGATGCGGTCGTCGTTGGAGGCGCCGAAAGAATTCCCTACTACTACATGATGGATCGTCCCAGAAAGATGCTGATTGCGGACGAGTCGACTCTCGTTCGAAAATTCGACCGGCAGAACGGCGAGATTTTCGCCGTGGCCTTTAGCAAGGACGGAAAGAGGGTGGCTGTGGCTGGAGGGGCGAGTGAAGTTCCGATTTATGACGTCGAAGAGGGCCAACGTTTGGCGACTTGCCAGGGGAGCGCCGGCGTCTATGCTCTTGACTTCCACCCTAATGGTAGAGAGATCGCCGCGAGCGGTTTTGAAGGACGTGTCCGAATCCATGCAGTGGACTCCGGGAAGCTTTTGAATGAGTTTGTTCCGGTCCCCATTGACAAGCCCTTAATCTCTTCAAAATAGTTGTGTCGGTGGACAGCGTGCAAGACCAGGGAATGAAAGATGGTTGCAGAACTCAGTAACAATCTCCGGCTCACAAGTTGCCCTTCTTGTCTAAGACTGGACGGGAAGGTCGAGGGCCGGGTGACTCGGGGACGCGGTTGGATTCTTCAAAGCTCTTCCATAAGGATGATGAAGAGGATCGCGGTCTCTTTCCTGTTGCCGTTCTCTTTTGTTTTTGGCGCATATGGGGCAGCTCCTATCCTGAAAGAGTTACATCCGTGGGGAGCTCAACGTGGCAAGGCGATCACCGTAACTCTGGTGGGAACCGGGTTAGGGAGTGCGGTGCAAGTCGTTTCCAGTTTGCCGGCGTCCTTTACATCGCTGACCCGGACCAAGGGGGAGAAGCAGCAAATCCAGAATGCGAATCAGGACGAGATCCTCTACCTGGTGGAATTACCGGCTGACACCCCTGTGGGATTTTATCCTATCCGGGTTAAGACCATGGATGGCCTGTCAAACGTGTTGCTCTTCAGTGTGGGCGCCTTTCCGGAAGTGATGGAAAAGGAGTCAGAACAACTGGTTCATTCGGCAGTCAATAATTCGCCGGAAAGCAGTGAGCCTATTGCTGCACCGGTTACAGTTAATGGGACGCTGAGCGGTCCGGACAGAGATGTCTACAAGCTCCATGCCAAGAAGGGCGAACGTCTGGTCTTGGAGGTAGAAGCTCGACGTTCCGCGTCAGCCATCGATCCTGTGATCGCCTTGCTGAACGGCCAGCGGAAACAGATCGCTATCACCAACGATACGCCTGGATTGGGCTTGGATTGTCGACTTGACTTTTCCTTCCCTACAGAAGGGGACTACTACGTCGTGGTGCATGATGCCCGATTCAGTGAACAAAAACTGAATTTCTACCGCCTCAAGGTAGGAGCCTCCGCTTATGTAGAGGGCATTTTCCCCTTGGGCTGGAGGCGAGGCGAGAAAACCCAAGTCCAACTGATTGGTGGAAACATCCCAAAAACTTCAACGCTGGCTTTAGACCTCAGTGGTGTGGAGCAGAAAGCGAACTTCACGCTGATCAGAGTTCCCGGAGCGTCGGCAAGTTCACCGATTCTCTCTCGCGATAAGTGACCTTCCTGAAAAGTTGGAGCCGGAAGGAGTACAGGTCAACCCTCTCGAGCCCTCGACGGTAGTCAATGGTCGAATTTCAAAGCCTGGGGAAGTCGATCGCTACAAGCTCGCGGTCAAGCCAAAGGAAAAATGGATGGTGGAGCTGAAGGCTGCTGAATTGGGAACCTCACGGCTCTTCGGACGGATCACGATTCTTGATTCTGCGGGGAAGAGATTAGCCTCGGGTGGTGACGATATCCCCAATCCCGATGAATTTTCACTGATTGAGCCTGGACGCACCAGCTCGGACCCCTATGTGAGTTTTGAAGCTCCTGAAGGTGTTCAGGAAGTCTTCGTCACCATCGAAGATCTGGTGGAAAGGGGAGGTCCATTGTTTGGCTACCGCCTGTTGGCAACCAAACAGCCGTCGGATTTTACCCTGAAGCTGAATTCGGCCTATGTCAACGTGCCCTCCAACGGAACGGCCATCGTCAGTGTGACTGCCGATCGGCGTGGTTACAAGGGACCGATCCAGTTGCTTGTTCCAGATGCAGATCAAGACTTGATCGTGGAGGGAGGCCTGATTCCTGAAGAACGGCAAGAAGCCGATAGCGTCTTTGCAGTCTCTCGGCGGGGTATCTTGAGCATAACAAGCAAGGAGGGTGCGAGCCCACGGACAACAGAGCTGTCTGTTTGGGGTGAGGCAACTCTGGAAGACGGCACGGTGATCCGTCGGCGAGCCCGTGGTCCAGGCCTTGTCACGGAGGTTCTTGGAAGAACCGGTGTGCCTGATCCAAACGAGATAGACCGCTATAGGCCGGTCCTGTTTCCCTGGCTGGGTTTTGACTTGCCGTTGATGGTTGCGAAAGAAGTTCCCGCCAGATTGGTAGTGGAAGGACCTTCCAACATTCGGTTTGTGCAGGGCACCGAGCATCCGATCAAATGGCAGTTCCAAACAGACAGTCCTGAGATTCGACCACCAAAAAAAGTTGGCTTCGATGCCCCTGGGCTCAAGGAAGTTCTGATCAGCCCCTCCGAAGACGCTAAGGCTGAGTACTTGAGGGAGGGTGTGTTCGATATGAAGGCTATCGAGCGCGTGCCCTTGCAGAAATTTAACCTGGTGTTGCTTGGAGAGGTTGAGACCGGCAATGGCGCCCAGACCATCTATTCAAGGCCATTGACCGTTGAAGTGGTGCAAGGATACAGAATCGAGCTCCCTATGACCGAGATTACTTTGCAGCCTGGCCACACCGTGGAGGTGGCTGGCAAAGTGGTGAGAGAACCAAGTTTCAATGAACCCGTAGCTATCAAGGCTGATTCTCTCCCCGATAAAGTCACTTCACAACCTGTGGAGGTGCTTGCCGGCAAGGAGGAGTTCCGCATGGTTTTTGATGCCCAGGCTTCTGCATCACAGGGGGAACACCAAATCCAGCTCGTTTTTTCGAGTGTCATAGGCAATCAGACACGCAAGGTACCGTATAAGATTCCTCCTATGATAATCCGGCTCCTCGTGTCACCAGTGGAAACCTCATCAGAGCTCGCCAACACAGGGAGGAGGTAGTTTGTGATGCGCAGGATAGTCTTCGTGGCCCTCATGGTCTTCTTGGTTCTCGTGCAGGTAAAGAGGAGCTGGGGCGAGATCAGCAAAGACGGTGGGAACCCAGCCCCGATCATGGAATTAGTTGTTCAACCGTCGCCGATCGTTTTTTCGTCACTAAACGAGGCTCAGAGAGTGCTGGTGTTAGGAATTGCGGATAGCGGAGAAAAGTTAGATCTGGGTCATGCTGCCGAAATCAAGCCTCAGAGTGATGTGGTGAAAATCGGCGAGGGCGGATTCCTTCAAGCTCTCAGAGTTGGAGAAACGAACGTCTTGGTCAGCGCAGCGGGACGGAGCGTTTCCGTTCCGGTCACCGTGAAGGCCTTAGACAAGCCAACTCAGGTCAACTTCCTGCGCGACGTCCTGCCCGTCCTGAACAAAGTGGGTTGTACACAGGGCACATGTCACGGGGCAGCCAAAGGGAAGAACGGCTTCAAGCTCTCACTACGCGGGTATGATCCTGAATTTGACTATCACGCTTTGCTGTACGACATGTCGGGACGGCGGTTTAATCGCGCTAATCCGTCACGCAGCTTGATGCTGGCCAAGCCGACTCAGCAGGTTGCCCACGGCGGTGGACTGAGGATCGAAATCGGGTCCCGCTACTACAACCTGATTCTCAACTGGATCTCTTCTGGTGCGCCGTTCGGTGACCCGGTGTCGGATAAAGTGGTAAAGCTGGAAGTGCTGCCAGAGGAGATCTTCATGCATGGTCCAGGCCGCCGGCAGGAGGTGGTAGTCAGGGCGCACTATGGTGACAACGCTAGCCGTGA
Organism: uncultured Acidimicrobiia bacterium; assembly: GCA_963752385.1. Lineage (GTDB taxonomy): Bacteria > Acidobacteriota > Terriglobia > Versatilivoradales > Versatilivoraceae > CAVVYL01. The sequence continues at coordinate 122,224 of CAVVYL010000039.1, forward strand.
CGTGACCCGAGAGGTTCACCTGGGTAGCAGCAATACAGAAACGGTTTCAGTCGATGACCATGCTGCCGTGCAAGGTCTTCGAAAGGGTGAGGCTACTCTGTTGGTCCGCTACGAAGGGCAATTTGCTCGCGTGCCGATTACAGTGCTCGATCCCAGGACGGGGTTCCAGTGGACACAGCACCTTCAGCACAATTTCATCGATGATTTGATTGACGCTAAACTGAAGCGGATCAAGATTCAACCCTCGGCTCCAGCTAGTGACACTGAGTTCCTCCGGCGAGTCTATTTAGACCTTACGGGGCAAATACCGAAGGCAGAGACGGTCAATTCCTTTCTGGCAGATCGCACCGAGTCTCGGACCAAACGAAGTAAAGTGATCGATGAACTGCTCGGTAGCAGTTCCTACGTAGACTACTGGACTCTCAAATGGGGCGACTTGTTGCGTAGCAACCGGAAATATATGAGTGACCGGAGCATGTGGGCATTCCGCGAGTGGTTGCGCCAGTCTATGGCTGACAACAAACCCTACGATCGGCTTGTGAGAGAGCTTCTGATTGCAAAAGGCAGCACCATTGAGAATCCGGCAGCCAATTTTTTCCTGGCAACCCGTGATGCCAAGCATGCCATGGAAACAACGACTCAGCTATTTCTGGGAATCCGCATGGTCTGCGCGCAGTGTCATGATCATCCCTTTGAGCGATGGACCCAGAATCAGTACTACCAGATGTCGGCATTCTTTGCTGCGGTGGGTGTAAGGCCCGGCTTTGAGAGCGGTGAAGAGATCGTTTACCTCAAGCGAATAGACAACGAAGTGAAACATCCCAAGAGTGGGCACATTGTCGAGCCGCAATACCTGGTCGCCAGTTTGGGCACGCCCCCGATGCCAGCCGCGCAACAGGCGGATCAACGCACCGCGCTGGTGGATTGGCTAACCTCGAAAAGCAATCCGTTCTTTGCTCGCGCCATTGTGAACCGCGTGTGGAGTTACTTCTTTGGGCGAGGAATAATCGAGCCGGTAGACGATATTCGTGCGTCCAATCCGCCGATTAATGAGCCGCTCTTGAATGCATTGGCCAGGGACTTTGCGGATCATGGGTTTGACGTAAAGCACCTGATCAGGACCATCACCAATTCTCGGACCTATCAGGCATCATTCCGAACTAACGAGTGGAATGCCGATGATTTGATTAACTTTTCTCATCAAATCCCTCGCCGGCTCTCAGCCGAACAGCTCGCGGATGCCATCTCGACTGCCACGGGATCGAAGTTCAAGTTTCCTGAGGTTCCAGAGGATTTTCGAGCCGGCGAACTCCCCGACCCTCACGTCGAAATGGGTGGGTTCCTCAATTTGTTTGGGCGTCCACAGCGTGAAGAACCTTGTGAGTGCGAACGACGCAATGACATGAGCCTCCCGCATGCTCTGAACCTTGTGAACGGGCCGCTTCTGGCTGATGCGATCGCAGCGCCGGAGGGCCGTGTGGCCAAGTTGATTCTCAAGGGAAGCTCGGACCGTGAGCTAATCGACCAGCTCTACTTGGGAGGGTTGAACCGACCGCCGACTTCAAAGGAATACGATCTGGCATTAGATCATTTAAAGAAGTCGGACAGCCGGACGTCTGGGGCACAAGATATACTTTGGGCTATGCTGAATCAGAAGGCATTCCTGTTCAATCATTGAGTACAAACCGGCTGTCTTGCAGCTCGATAGCCGGGCATAGATTCATTGGAGGAGGTAAAGAACATGTTAGTTATTCCTGGTCGATGCGGACGAATGTGTGATGGACCGACACGGCGAGAGTTTCTTCGGGTCGGATCCGTAGGGCTATTTGGCTTGAGTCTCCCTCACTTCCTCTCATGGCAACCTGCTTTGGCGGCGAGAGCGAATGCACCTGGGCTGAAGTACGCTGGGGTGAAAGGTTTTGGTACAGCCAAGCATGTCATTCTGCTGTTCTTGCAAGGCGGTCCAAGTCACATCGATATCTGGGATCCCAAGCCGGATGCGCCTTCCAACGTCCGTGGAGAATTCAAGCCTATTAAGACCAAGGTCCCTGGAATCGAATTGAGCGAGACGATGCCTCTGCTGGCGCAGCAAATCGACAAGTGCACGTTGATCCGTTCGATGAGTTATACACCGGTGGGGCTCTTTAATCACACAGCCGCAATTTATCAAATGCTGACCGGGTATGAGCCGGGCAAGGTGTCACCTTCCGGCCAGTTGGAGCCCCCATCACCGGCGGATTTCCCGACTGCGGGGTCACACATCTCCAAACTGCTTCCTCTCGATGAACCGGTTTTGCCTTTCGTGGAAATGCCACGACCGTTGCAGGAATCCAATGTGATCGGTAAAGGAGGAGCAGCGGGTTTTCTTGGGAAAGCCTACGATCCTTATCGCTTCTACCAGGATCCGAACAAATCTATCAGCCTGGATGATCTCACCCTGCGCAAGAGAGGTGCCCCCGAACGCTTGAAGGGGCGCTTTGCCTTATTGAAAGGCCTTGATGAATCCATGCCCGATCTCGAGAAGGCCGTCAGTAACTACGCGGTCGATGAATACTACGGGAAGGCATTCGACTTGGTGCTTTCTGGAAAAGCCCGCAACGCTTTCGACTTGGAAAAGGAGCCCGCTAAGCTCCGCGAAAAGTACGGTCGAACAACTTTTGGCCAAGGTGCGTTGCTTGCACGGCGACTGATTGAAGCTGGGACTCGGTTGGTGCAGTTGAACTGGCCGTCTGTAGCAAATGGGAATCCTGAAATTGATGCCTGGGATACTCACTTTTCCAATTTCAAACCACTCAAGAACCTCCATTGTCCCGTACTAGACAAAGCCGTGTCGGCACTTCTGGAAGACATGCACGAGCGTGGTTTACTGAAGGAGACGTTGGTCGTGGCCGTAGGCGAATTTGGCCGATCTCCGCGACTGGGCGTGAGCACGTCCGGCAATACGAATTCTCCGGACGGACGTGACCATTGGCCCTACTGCTATACAGCAATGATTGCGGGCGCTGGAATCCCAGGGGGACAACTCTATGGGCAATCGGATGAGACAGCGTCATCGCCCAAGGAAAAACCAGTCCACCCCAATGATCTCCTTGCGACAGTCTACTTCACGCTGGGAATAGACCCAGACATGGAAGTGCTCAATCACCTCAACCAACCCCGAGAACTTGTCAAGGGCAAGCCCATTCTAGACCTATGGTCCTAACAAGGTGCTGCTGGAGCCCTTGCAGTGTGGTTCGGGTGCAGAAGGTCCTCCGCCTGAAAAGAAGCCTGACACCATGCGGTCATATCCATGGCTTCCTCGATACAATGAGGACGGGAGCTCTGTTAACTCGGCTACCGGATCTGTTCCATTTCTTTGAGTCAACCCAACCCCCGTTCCCTGACAGCCGCGTTCCGATTCGTCTCATTTTCACGAAACCGGCGGCTGGAACGACTGAGGGCAATCGCGTGGTAAGGGCAATTGAAATGCAGTTGAGATCGAGTGTCCCTACCAGAAACTCCATCGAGTATCAGAAGCACGCTCGATTGGGTGTGGGTAGCCAAAACTCGGTCACGTTCTGCAATCAGCAACTTGCGATTCTGGGGTTCCGGCGGAATCGACCTTGGAGGATGAGGCTACGCGTGCTACAAACTAGGGTTCATGCTCCGATTCATCCTCGCTCTCCTGGCCGCTGTCCGAGTTTTCTTCCGCAGCCGGAATGACACCGCCTTGGAGATCCTCGCTTTGCGGCAGCAACTCATCCTTCTCAAGCGGAAACGACCACGGCCGCGGTTGAATCGCTTGGATCGGCTATTCTGGATTACCCTGCACCGCATCTGGTCCCGGTTGGCCGAGGTCCTGGTAGCAGTCAAACCGGAGACCGTCGTCGGACTGGCACCGGGCGGGATTTCGGCTCTTCTGGAAGTGGCGATCGCGAGCACGCGCTGGCAGACCGAAAGCTACTGCCGAAATTCGGGCGCTCATCCGCCGCTTGGTCGCAGAGAATCCGACCTGGGGGGCGCCCAGGACCATGGAGAACTCCAGAAGCTGGGCTTCGTCGTCTCCGAAAAAACCGTAGCCCGATATCTACAACGTGTCCAGCGCCGCGGTGATCCGGGCAAGAGTTGGCTGACCTTCCTCATCAATCACCAGGAGGTGATCGCTGCCTTCGACTTTTTCACCGTGCCCACGCTGACCTTCCAGGTGTTGTACTGCTTCTTCGTCATCGAGCACGGACGGCGGAAGATTCTGCACTTCAACGTGACCCGACACCCGACTGCGGAGTGGGTCGTCCAACAACTGCGTGAGGCCTTTCTCGAAGCGGGCCCCCATCGTTACGTCATCCTGGATCGTGATGCCAAGTTTGATGCCGAGGTGGTCGCCTTGCTCCAAGGAACAGGTCTGAAACCCAAGCGGACAGGCATCCGATCACCTTGGCAAAATGGCATCGCGGAACGCTGGGTGGGAAGTTGTCGACGGGAGTTGTTGGACCACGTGATCCCGCTGAACGAACAACACTTGAGGCGTCTTGTTCGCGATCATGTGGTGTACTATCAGGAGGACCGCATTCACGACGCCTTCGTCAAAGACACACCCAATCTGCGGGTAATCGAAAAGAAGCCGTCTGCGGGGGTAACAGTGATTTCAAGCCCGCGCTTGGGCGGGCTCCATCATCGCTACTCATGGCGCGAAGCAGCCTTAGCAGGTTCGCTCCGGCGGTCTTCGCCCTTGCCATCTACCCTCCTGAACCGAAGCGGCGCGCGCGTCGGACCAAAAGTCTGCCTGAGGGGTTGCAGAGCGCAGGATCCTAAAAGGGCAGGGAAGCCCCGCGTCCAGGCATCGGCACCTGCCCGCCCGGAATCCGCTCATACGAAGCCGCGGCGCTTTTAGACACCCAGCCAATGCGCTGACGCAGTATTGGCTACACACAGGCGTTGTCGTACGGATTGCCCTTCCGGCTCATGCTGATGGCGATTCGGCGCTCCTTCAACACGTCGGTGTAGTCCTTGAAGGCATATTGGATGCCACGGTCGGAGTGATGAACCAGGCCAGCCATGGGAGAGCGGCGGCTCGGGGCGCGGCGCTGTCGCAGTTGGCCGATGAGCTTTGAAGAAGGAGCCAGGGCGAAACCGGAAGGCCGCCCTCCACGTTCCCGCAAGTAATCGTTCCTAGGACTTACCTGTTCAATAAATCGTCTAGCACCGTCGCCAGGCGTGCCTGCTGCTGCGGGTCGGAGTCGTTGCGCGCCAACTCCGCGAGGCGTTCGGCGAGTGCACGAACCCCGGCCCGTCGCGACAGGTAGACTGGCTGGGGTTTTCTCAGCAGCCATCCTTGCGATGTGCGCTGCAGATCAAGAGGCATCTTGATCCGCTTGTCCCTGAGGTTCACTCTTTCACCAGCAACTGAGGCCGCCGTATGCAACTCGAGCCTGGCCCTGGCGTGCTTTCCCTCCAGCTTCAATCCGTCCACCTGGAGCCGTTCAAAGATTATGAATGAGTCTGGCAGCGCCGCGGCTTGCGCAGCTGCGCCATCCGCATACGCAGTCAGCGCCTGTGCGATGGCCTGTCGCGTTGGCTCTCGACCTTCGCTGATCAGGATCGTGTCCTCAAGCAACGAGCGTGCCGGAGCGACGGTATGAGGGTTCTCGGAAGCCAAGCCTACCAGTTCTGCTCTGGTTGCAGTTAGAGGTTCATCTTCTGCAGGATCAGTTATCGCCAGCGAGGTAACAGGATGGGCTGCTAGGCTTACTGCCATGACGGGAGAGTTCCTATGGCCGTCGAACCGATAGCGATAAAAGCGTGGCCGCCCGCGCCGCCGCCAATAAGAAGAGTCGAAGGATTCGGTCTTCATCCCGGCTCGCACTGAACTGTAGAACGTTCTCTTCTCTGGGTCGACCACGAGACCAACGTGGCCGCGCCAGACAATTAAATCGCCGGGCTGTGGCTTTCCCATCCGCTGGAAGCTTTCCACGCCATGGTACAGCTCACGGGAGCTGGCAAGGGGATACTCCAGCCCCGCCGTAGCATACACCTCCTGCACGAGATGGGAACAGTCGGGCTTGGAGCGTGTTTGGCGGCGGTGTTCGCGGGCGGCGTTGAGGACGGTGATGCCTTCTGCCACGCTCAGCAGCCGTCCTTCAGGCTGCGCTACTGGCCGATCGGCGATCACAGACTTGTTGGCGTGGTCCTGGGCGACAAGTACACAGGGTACCCAACTCAAAGACAATGCCAAACCGACTTTGACCAGAGAGATCATGAAATCGTGCCGCGTGCCGTGCGTGTGCTGTGTCGACGGCCCTAGTGAGATTTTATCGGCCCAATCGGAGACCGACCTGAATAAGCACTTCCATCCTAGATCAGAAAGTGGTTATTCGGAATCATTCCCCAATCTGACCCGCTCCAGTGACCGCCCTTAGAAGGGGCCAACCGTCCGACCTCAAGGGCTGTACGCTGGCGCGCTAGTGAACGGTAAGCTGGCTCAAGCAGGCGGATGTTGGTTCATTAGCCGCAGTTCGCTCGAGTGCCACCAGTGAGCGGGCTTCCAGATCGTCCGGATCCTTCAGGCAAATCTTTTTCCAGGGCAGACCTAAAGCGCTTTTGCGTTCATATCCTCGAACTTCTACGTTGAAAGTGGATTGGAACGGAACTCTTTTCACCGCTCTGACCAGGCTCCGATATAGCCGTTCTCTCTCGTTGCCTCCTTTCGTTTCACATCCCATCGATGAGCGTTCGACTGTGCTCTCCATTTCCCCTGGTTTCTCTCGATGGTTTTCACTCAACCGCTATCTCGAATCAAGATCCTTGGATTGGAGGATTCTCTAAAGATCGAAGTGAATTAGAAGACCATCAGTGGTAAGAACGACAGGGATAGGAAGACAGCAACGAGAGAGCTTCATGAGTTGCTGAGTAGCCGGCTTCAGGAGGCAAGGCCTTAACTCCAGTATTTCTCCGACCACACCTCGTATCGACGACAGAGCGACGAGTTCTGCGGACACTTTTTGGAATCCTGTTTCCTGACTTCGCCGAAAATCAGTGAGTGGCTAACAAGCAGATACCATCTGAAACTCCCCAACAAACCGAACTGTTTAGAACTGCGGAAGGAGCTCGTCAAAAGAATTCGAGCGCATCCCGCAACGTTAAACTTCATCCTTCGCCATTCGCTCTCTTGGCTGTCTTCCAGTGCTGACGGATAGCTTCAAGTTGCTGGTCCGAATCGGTGGAAGCGGCCTTAAACCGATAGGTTTTGTTCCTAAACTTGACGATCAGCATGTCCTTGCGATCCATGCTGACGAACCGGGTTGGCGCGACAAAACTGTGCTTTGCATTTCCTGTCGGTGAAAAGGTGACCCACTTGTCATTAATTGTCAGGCTCCCGTGGCAGCCACCCAGCAAGTGGTCATGGATGACGGGATACGCCACATTCCTATGGGGAGATTGGGACACTGGGTTCCGCTTAAGGCTTGGTTGTCCCGTCGCTGTGAAAGCAGCTGTGGATGCACGAATGGGTTTCTGTTCCATGGCGCGATTAGTCTTAGCTCTGAGGTTCAACGGTCTACTTTGTGTTTCCACGGCGCTTACGGACCCGGCATCAGGCTCGCTGATTGGGCCATTCACTGAAGTGGCCCGTGCGAGCCAGTGAATCCTGCAGAGGTCCATACCAATCCCAAACGATACTATCGCAGCCACAATCAAAACGCCGACCAGTCTCGGTCCTGCTCGATTTGCGGTGATAGCTTGAGCGTCCTGTCTCCTCTGGTGTAGCTCAATACCTATAGGTTTCTGCCTCTGGAAGTTTGCCACGAATGCGGGCTGCCTTAGAGGTGTATCATCTCGTGGAAAAGGCGTGGCCGAACCGACTTCGGGCTTTCGAGCCTCACGTTTTTCTGGAACCGTGGCTTCAGCCACCATTTCTTGGCACAGCTTCAAGTAGCTCCGGATCTTCTCATTTTCCGGTTCCAATTCACGTAGAAACCGGAAGGTCTCCAAGCACTCGGCGAAACGTTCCTGGTCAAATTGTTTTGTGGCTTCTTGCTTGAGATTCTCGAGTTGAATTTCGAACTCTTCCTTCAATGGATCTGCGGATCCCAGACGAGTGGCTATTCGCTTTAAGGCTTGGTAATGTTTGCCTTCGAAATACGATCTGATGGTTTCGGCAGATCCAGTGACTTGACTTGCAGTCGGCATGACTGATAGCGACCTCGGATTATTTGAAAGTGCGATCTAACCGTTCTCCCGTACTTGGTGTTGCTTTCCCCTCGCAGGTAGGGCAGTCCATGGGTAGTCATTCGATACGAACTGGCCACAAGACTGGTTTGGCTCTCTTCCCAAGCACTGGCACTTGGAAGAGAAATGATTCCTATCGTGTCCTGGCAAGCAGCTCACATTTTAACTTAGGCACATTGGGCCTCCTTCTCATCATCTTCTGTCTTCAGAACAATAAATGCCGGGCTCTCACAGGTAGGGCAAGGCACCGCCCGGAAGGACATCACCGGTTCGAAATGCAGAAACCACTTCAGAAACTTCTTATGGCAGGGGAAGCAGGCATATCTCCTGAATTCCCCGAGGGTGCCGGTCTGCATGGTTATTCCTCTTTCTTCTTCCACCACTCTATGTAAGCCCAGAAGAGCAGTGGCAAGCCCAGGAATCCGCCGGCAAATACCGACGCTTGCCCCGACCAAATTTAACCCACAGTGACAAGTTGACTTCGCAACATGGCCGGGTATTCGGGAAATGCAATCTTCATTTGGCAGCTGTTCTCTGAAAGAGAACAGACGCGATTTCGACCTGAACTCTTGGCTCGATAAAGATTCTCGTCAGCCTTTTGAATCAATACCTGCTGCGCCCGATTGAGTAGCCCAGCTGGATCGCTGAGGTCGGCCTCGCTCACCCCGACACTGATCGTGACGGGCTTGCCATCGTCAGTAGTGATGTTGCTCTCGATGAGTCTTCGAATATTGTCCATGGTCAAATGCGCGGTATGCAGGGAGACGTTAGGGAAGATCACGGCAAACTCTTCGCCTCCGAATCGCGCCACCACGGTTCCTTTGCGCACACTGGTCTTGAGCAAAAAGCCCAGTTTATGCAGCACAGTATCTCCGACAGCGTGGCCGTAGGTGTCATTGATTCTCTTGAAATGGTCGATGTCCAGCAAAGCGAGGCACAGGGGATACCGTTGCGGTTGGCTCAGCTCGACCGACAGTCTTTCTTCAAAGAAGCTGCGGTTATAGACACCGGTCAGTTGATCGGTAATCGCCCTGGTCTGAACAGCATTGAACACTTCTGCGTTACGGAGAGCTACGCCCAAGTGTCCTGCGACGGTGGAGAAAATGGTTCTGGCCTGTTCACTCCACGGGATCGGGCTATTGCAACGATGAACCACGATCAAGCCCGTCAGACATGATTTGTAGAGCAAGGGAACGGCGAGCAGAGACCGAATATCGAACTGCCGCAAGATGTCCCGGCACCCCAGCAACCGGGGATCCTTCAAGGTATCGTCGGAAACTAGGGGTTGCGGGCGGCCCGCCGACATCGCGCGAAAGATCAGTCGGTGCAGCTCCACGGTAGCGGCGCTGAGAGAAGCCGAAACTCCCTCTCGGCAATGCTCAAACCCTTTGGCCTTTTCCTGGCCCGATCCCAATCGAATGATCAGACAGCGATCGGCGTGCAGGCTTTCTACCAGTCTCGAGGTGGCTGTGGTCTGGATTCCCACCAATTCGTTCGTTTCGTAGATCTCTTTCAGGATTCCATCCATCTTCTCGGTGAGTTTCCTCTTCTCTGACTGCTCGGCGGAGCCAGGCCGCGAGTCGTGCTGGAGGCTCTTGTCTGCCAAGCGTTCTCTAAGCAATGCGATCTCTCGGTCAATTTCTTGAGCTTTTGCGGAGTCGCCCCGCCTTCGATAGAGCTCCCGTAAGGCCTCTTTGGCAGGCAAGTAGTCTGGATGACTCTCGATAATCCCACGCAGAAGTTCCAAGGCTGGCGAAAAGCACTGGTACTTGAGATGAAGCTCCACCTCAGTCATACGGTCCAACAGTTCGCTACCTATTGATCGGGAATCCATGGGTTTCACCAACTGTCCCACTCCTAAACCCTTCCCACCCGGAACTCTTTACTCGCAAATGCTTGGCACTTCTCCTTCCAAACTTCTAAGCCATCTGTTTTGAGTCAACTACCGGAAGTGCAGATCGATTAACTAGGACAAATTGCCCGAAAAGCAGCCTTGCGCAGGCATGTCCTGGTCCGACTCGAAGTTCACAACAGCCCGACCTCATCTATAAATATTGGATCCTGAAGGCGCTCTCAGCAGAGTTTTGGCGAAGAAGTGACGGTGGCCGCCTGATTGCCTTGGACAAAATTCGAATGCAAAGCCACACTTCACAGAAGAGGCAGAGCGATGGACACGAGGACGGACAAGCTAATCCAAGGGGCAGGCAAGTTCATCCAGCAGGAAAGTTCAGTCATGCGCTGGAGCAGTACCTGAAGGCCCATCAACTGAACCCTGGAGAGACCACTATCCTGAATATGATTGGTGATCTGTACCTCCGTCTGGGAAAAGAAGCCGAAGCTCTGCTCTGGTACCACAAATTGGCCGACGTCTCGAGAAGTCAAGAACTCCTGTCGAACGCCAGCGCCGCCTACAAAAAGATACTGAAGCTTTCCCCAGAGGATCAGGATGCAATGAATGCCCTGGCAAAGCTGTATGAAGAACAAGGTTTGGGTGCCAAGGCGAATCAGCAATACAGACTCGTTGCCGCCGGAATGGTGAATCGAGGAGAGCATGACGCCGCGATCGCTGTTTATCGCAAGATTTGTTCCCTCGAGCCTGCATCGCACGAAGATCAACTCCGTCTAGCACAGGGGCTGGAGCAAGTTGGGAACTTCGAGGCCGCCAGCCAGGCTTACCTGAAGGCCGCGCAGCAACTGGCTCAGAAGGGAGAGATCTCCGAAGCTGTCGCCGTCTCGGATAACCTGCTCCGCATCAAGCCCCGAGGCAAAAATATGCTGAGAGGGTTGTTCGCCCTGCTGTGCCAGTTGGGTCTGACAGCACGTGGCATCGACTACCTGAACCTGAAGTCTATTTCTCTCGATTCGGACACTGATTTTAAGGTCCTGATCAGTGAGACATTGCTGCGCGAGGGAAAGCTCGATTCGGCCAAGGCTATCCTCCTCGAAGATGGCGGCAAAGACTTCAATTTCTATCCCGTAATCGTGAAGCTGCTCCAGCAACTGATTGCCAGAAAGGATTTGGATGGAGTGCTGGAGGTGGCGAAAGCGCCATTTGGAAGCTCAGTTCAACGTCACGATGAAATCACACTGAAGATCATGTTGGATGCCGTTGTCCGTCGCCAAAAGTCTATCGCCGCGGATTCGTGAACTGGATTCGAACCATCATCGGGAAGTTGAAGTGCTGAAAACTCTAGGACAATGGTCGGGAAGGAAGTTCGCGTGTCTGCCGCAGGATCAGAGACAGTGAGCCGTCCTAGCTCGAAAAGTTCTGCATCTATGAAGAGACCTCTTCAGGCAGCCTGCTGCCAGTCGTATCGGTGATGCAAGCCACCCATGCGCGGGAATGAAACTAAATGCGCAGATGGGTCTGGCTTGGAAGAAATGGGTCGCACAGCCGGTGTGTCTTTCTCAAGCGAGTCGTGGATTCGGTCCGCATGATAGTAAGAAATGTATTGTTGCATCAGACGACGCAAATGGGTCTCATTTAGGACGATCAGGTGATCGAGCAACTCTCTGCGACAGCTCCCGATCCAGCGTTCCGCGATTCCATTCTGCCAGGGACTGGCAGGGCTGATCCGTGTGGGGTTCATGCCCGTGGCTGCAAGCAGCTCGGTGACCTCGTCGCCAAACTTGCCGTCACGATCAAGAATCGCATAGCGATAAGGGCAAGATTCCGGAAATGCCTGCCTCAGTTGTTGCACGATCCAGAAGCCAGTCGGGTGTTCCGTGACGTTGAAATGGAGAATTTTGCGTCGACTATGTTCGATGACGAAGAAACGATACAAAACTCGGAAGGTGAGGGTCGGTACGGTAAAGAAGTCCATCGCGGTGATGACCTCACGGTGATTACGCAGGAAAGTCCCCCGGAGACGACGAAGCCCAGCTTCTGGAGTTCTCCATGGGTCCTGGGCGCCCCCCAGGTCGGATTCTCTGCGACCAAGCGGCGGATGAGCGCCCGAATTTCGGCAGTAGCTTTCGGTCTGCCAGCGCGTGCTCGCGATCGCCACTTCCAGAAGAGCCGAAATCCCGCCCGGTGCCAGCCGACGACGGTCTCCGGTTTGACTGCTACCAGGACCTCGGCCAACCGGGACCAGATGCGGTGCAGGGTAATCCAGAATAGCCGATCCAAGCGATTCAACCGCGGCCGTGGTCGTTTCCGCTTGAGAAGGATGAGTTGCTGCCGCAAAGCGAGGATCTCCAAGGCGGTGTCATTCCGGCTGCGGAAGAAAACTCGGACAGCGGCCAGAAGAGCGAGGATGAATCGGAGCATGAACCCTAGTTTGTAGCACGCGTAGCCTCATCCTCCAAGGTCGATTCCGCCGGAACCCCAGAATCGCAAGTTGCTGATTGCAGAACGTGACCGAGTTTTGGCTACCCACAACGGGGCCTTCAGGTAAGAAGGCGGAACGCCACTAGTGTCATGTCGTCGTGCTGGGAAGCGCCAGCGGCGAAAGACTCTGCAGCGGCCAGGATTCGGGTCATCGCTTCAAAAGCGGGCAGCCCGTGGCAGGTTTTGGCGAACTCGATTAATCTATCCTCGCCCCACTCTTCGTGGTGGGCGTTCATGGATTCCGAAACTCCATCTGTGAACAGCACGACTAGGTCTCCAGCTTCAAGAGGAAAAGATTCTTGCTGATAGCACTGCTGCAGGGGCCCGATTACTGGACCGCCCGTCCCCAAGCGGAAGACCTGGCAGGCCGCAGCACATTTGCGCAAGACCACAGGAGGGTTATGACCCGCGTTAACGTACAAGAGCTGGCGGCTTCGAGGATCGTACTCGGCGTAGAAAAGCGTGGCGTAACAGTTCGCCGGGAACGACTGGTAGACCAGGCTGTTGACTCGCTTCATCAGCTCCACCAGGTCCTGGCCCACCGAAGCCTGCCCGCGCAGTGAGGCTTCGAGGCTTGCCATCATGAGCGCGGCGCCAACGCCCTTGCCGGACACGTCGCCGATGGCGATTCCGAGCCTGCCTTTGGGCAGCTCAAGAAAATCATAGTAGTCCCCCCCTACCTCTCGTGCTGGCCGGCAGCGCCCGCAGTAGTCCAGGCTCGGCACAGCGGGAAGGTGCTGCGGGAAGAGGTGCTCCTGCACTTCCCGGGCGATTTCCAGCTCGCGATTCAACCGCTCCTGCTGTGCCCTCTCCCGACCGATGGCCGCGGTCAACCGAGCCACTTCTAGCGCCAAAGCTGTCTGTGCCACCGACCTTGTGTCAAGCCCGTCGAGGGTGGCAGCGATAGCGCGTCGTGTGAACTCGTCTGTTTCAATTTCGTGCCATGCAATTAGATGTGGGGCGAGACGCTCCCGGTCTCGATGGTTCCGTAGCGCGTTAGCCACAAGGTGCCGCAGGCGGCCATCTGCCGCAGAGGAGATGTGCCCAAGAAAGTGATCGAGCGCAGGGCCGCCGGAATCCAGAAGCTGCAGAAATACCCTGCGGGCCTCACGTGGGTCCTCCACGGCGAGGTGGCGGAGCCGCTCGTAGAGATTCTCAGGCAACTGCATACTACCCACTCCGTGCCCGCCGCCCAGCGCCGTACCGCTTCGACCGCAGTTCGAACGCCTCCCTTCCGCCTTCGAGCAGGTCGATGATCTGCTCACGGCACTCATCGACTGTTCCGGACTTCTCGACGCCTCCAATCCGGCCATCCGAGTTCATGACCAGCACAAGGTCCGCTTCAGCCAATACCGGAATGTTCGCGTTGTGAGTTATAAAAATCATTTGCCGCCGCCTCTTGAGTCGCTGCACCGCGTTCACAACGGTCTCAAAAATGAAGTGGTTGTCCAGGTTGTCCTCTGGCTGGTCAATAATCAGCGGGCTATCTCTTCTCGCTAACAGTATAGGGAGTAACGCTGTGCACTTCTGGCCGCGAGAAAGATCGGACGCATCCTTAAAAGAAGGCTGCCCGGCAGATGAAACGTCTAACTCGATGCCAATTCTATCTTCGATGGCAATTACCTCCAGGGCGAGTGGATCGACGATTTCGCGGAAGGCATCCAGTATCTTGCGAGAGCGCTCATTTCCGAAATCCGTCAGCTCCTCGAAGGAGTCAAGGTCGTTGGCCTGAATGAGCTGCGCGAGTTGCTCCGGCCTAAGCTGCATGAGTTTTGTGATGATCTCGTCGTGATTCCGGACCCTCGCACCGCGCAGGCCATCCACAAGCATCTCCTGGTATGCCAGATGGTCGGCGTTTCGCATTATTCGGATACGTACACGCTCGCCGGCCTCGCGCTGGAGCTCGAACGCCACCTCCTCGCGCAGCGCTGAAATCTGATCGCGCGTCAAAATGTGGCTACTCTTGAGAGATTTCCGGCGCTCAAGAAGTGTTTTCAACTCGGCATTCAGTTCTAACCGCTTTTCCTCCAGGGCTTGAAGTTTGGCAACTTGCTGCTCCAGCGTGGCACGCACTCGAGCTTGCTCACTTGCCGCCTGGTTAAGTGCCGCTAACCTCGCCAACTCGCTGGCATGACCAGTGTGAGCCTGGGCAATGCTTTGGCGGGCCTGGGCTATTGCGTCCTGCGATTGGCGAATTTGACCGATGATCGCTGATAGATGTTCTTCAACTGTCCCTAAGGACGCTGCGAGCAGATCATCATATCGGCGGAGGATATCTGCATTCGCGGACTGCTTCTCCGCAAGACGCGCCTTGAACGCAAGCTGTGCGTCCTTTCTCAGTTGCTCCACAGTCTGGCCCAGCGTTCGAAGATCTCCATCGGCGGCGTCCAACTTGGCGATTTCGCGCTCATTGAGCTGCTGCTGGCGTGAAAGTCGGACAAAATCTGGCGTCGGTTCGCGATCTGATGGCGCAAGAGCGCTCAAGCGGGCTCGGACGTCACGGAGTTCTTCAGTTTGCTCGGTTAGGTCTTGGATCGTTCGTTGTGCTGTCCTAATACGATCGGCATTCGCATCTAATGCACGCGCACTCTCCGCCAGTGATAGGTGGATTGTGCGCATCTGCTCGCTGCGGAGTTCGTCCAAGAGATTTCTACGCTTCTGCCCGAGGACCTCGTCCGCTATTGCCTCAATTTCGGGGCTGCTATAGGCGTCCAGCGGTAGAAACGTACCTCGATCAAGATCGACGGCGCTTATTGTCCTTCCGTCTGAGGTCAGGAGTACGGGTTGCTGCTTTAGGCCCCTCTTTATTGTATAGCGGCTCGAACCCTCGGCCAGGGCAGTGATCGTTACGAGAGCCCCGCCTGCAAGGTTCGCCTGAATCAGGTCAACACAGTGCTTTGGCGCAGTCAAGGTGCCGCAGACCGCAAACCTCAAGGCTTCGACGAGCGTTGATTTTCCGCTGCCTCGTGGCCCAATGATGCAAGTTAGGCCTCGAGGAATGTTCACGCTCAAACCGGGCAGAAAGCCGCCGCTAATCTCGATTTTCTCAACGAGCCACATACGTCAAGCCCCTAACCGCGCGTGAATCTTGAGAGTGTGGCCACCAGCACATCGAGGGCTTCCACAGCGCCGCATTGGAAACCGAATCACCGAGTTGCCACGCTCATGCTTACACAGATGGGTGCACAAGAGCTCCCAGTTCCGAGTGAGGAGTGTCCCCTTTAATCCTGCAGTGGTTTCAGTGGTTCCGTCATCAACTGTTGTTAGGCCGCCAGAGCCCCTTCCCGAGCAGCGAAGGTGACCTTTGGGTCCGAGTCCAAGAGCACGAATTGGATATCAGCTCTCAAGCCGTTGCCGAAGCCTGACCTTGCGCTTGCGCTGCTTGCCTGCGGCGCCGCCCGCTCAAGAGATAGACGGCGGCCCGCAGCTCCAGCAGAGGATCGTCAGACGGTTCGATACCATCCACGCGAGGAATCGGGTCGAAGATAACCCGTTGTTGCTGCTGTTCGTCTTCGGGAACCTTCGCGGTGAGAACGATGGAGCCGAAAGGAATCAATCGGCGATCGCTAGGCCAGTGGATCGTGGCATCATCGACGACGTCCCTCTCATCCGCCAGCTGTACCTGGATCTGAAACCGAATTGGACCACCAGCGATGCGCGCGGTGAGCTCATCAAACAGATAGTTGGCATTTTTGGCTTTGGCGGCCGCGTCATCCAGATGTTCGATGCCTGCCTCCGGCAAAATGCGGTAGCGGCCGTAATGCGCAGTCCCTTGCTGATTGGTGAATCGGAATGCCGTGACCCCGAAATAAGCCTCTCTGGCGAAGCTGGAGGGATTTGGCTTGGGTGATTGCACATAGGCGAGTGCGGCCGGATGGGCGCCCAGGAAGATCTCAACGGGAGTGGGCGATGGCTTCGACGGATCGGTTGCAGCAACGGCACGAAGGAACTCCAGGAACTCCTGGCCGGTCCTGGTGGGAAAGCCGTCCGCCGAATGGCTGATGATGTCGGTGTGAACATGATCGGCCAGATGGAAACGGATGGCGAGTCCGCGGGGGTTTGCATTCGGGGTGTTGTCGGGGACCATCGGAAGACCTGTGGAGTTGGAGAAGCGCACCGTTACCGGAGTGGATTCGCCAGTGATGTGCGGTGCTCGCGTGAGGGAAGCGGCGTCCGGCGAAGGCGTGAAGCTGCCTGTCAACAAGACGCCTTTGGCGTGAGCGGGGCGAAAGCCTGGGTGCAGCCCGAAGAGGGCGTCGAACTGTTTGATCAAATCGTTACCGAGCTGGATGAGTTTCTCGTCTGAAGGGAGCGGCATGTGTGATCCTCTATGGATTTTCGGCTAGTGGGCAACCTACTGAGTCCAGAATTCCCATTTTGGCTTCTCTGGCCAACGTCGATTGTATACCCGATCAACTCCGTTGCAGCGATTTTCATTTACCAGTCTTGCGGTCATACATCAACTTCACTCAACTGGACTTGGCATTGGTAAGCACAAGGCGACTATTGGAGGACAATCCGCTTCGGATTCGTCTTGTCTTCGTCACTTGTATATTCTTGCAATGCATATCCGAGAACTTTTGATGGATACGACTACTCACGTTCCGCCAGGTCGAGCGATTGAGAATCTCTCTGCGAAAGAGGCGATGCAGCGTCTAAGCGGAGCATCCCATTCGATAGCGGAGATCCTGGCTCACATGGTCTTTTGGCAGGAGTGGTTTCAGCGCCGTTGTGAAGGGGTCGGCGAACAGATCCCACAGAAGGGGGTATAAGGCTGGCCCGATGTTCAAAGCGACGCATGGCCGACGCTGCAATCGCGATTCGTCGTCGGCCTCGACGCCTTTGTGAAAATTGCGGAAAGCAGCGACTTGGACCAGAAAATCGCTCCTGCCCTGGAGGCTCCCCCGCTTGCCCACATGACAAAACGAGACGCCATAATTCACGTCGCGAATCACAACGCGCATCACCTGGGGCAGATCATCATCATCCGCCAGATGCTGGGCCTTTGGCCACCCCCTTCGGGGGGCTTTACATGGTAAGAGTGCTGGCTAGGAACGTCAGGATCTGAAATGTGTAGGAGGTTCAACCAGGGCAGCTGTCGTTGCTCCATGGGTGCCGCTCTCTGGCACGACTACTCCCCAGATAAACGCCGTAGTGCTTACTAATCCTTTCCAGTGGCTGTGTAGTTAAGTTGCCTATACGGAACCTGGGAACTGCTTAACTCGGCTGACGTGTCAGTTTCCGGTTAGCCCGTCATCCGACAAAATCCGGTCATAAACGTCGTTCTGAGTGCTAACGCCAGTTTAGCGACAGTCATCATCAAATTCGATGTTTTTAGTCCAGTGGGCCGTGGGGTATCGAGCGCGTTCTGATAGAGTCTGCTTTGGCTGGGGCGCTGGCTGAAGGGACTACAAAGTCCCTGGTAATGCGGGTTTTTGGAATGAAAGCGAAGACAATTCTTGCTGGGACCGTCATGGCGTTGCTATTCATTGCCTGTGATCGGGGTGTCGGTCCCGATCAAGGGCAGGGGGAGCAGTCAGCTCTTAGACAGGAGACGGCAACAAACGAGCCTGATCTCACACTAAAGGCTGCCACTTGTTCGGAAGTCATTGATGGTGTTCTGAAGAGCCTCAATGATTCCTACTTTTCCCCGAGATTGCCAAGCGGATGCAGAAATCCGTTCGGGAACGGCAGCAAAGAAAGGAATACGACGGCATAAGCAGCGCGAAAGAATTTGCGCGAATTCTGACTGCCCATCTCCAGGACGTTGGCCACGACAAGCATTTGGTGGTCCTCTACAGCCACGAAATACTCCCGGCTGTTTCCACACCGAGTTCCGAAGAGCAGGAGAAGCTGCGACGTTTTGTTCTGTTCAACAACTTTGGTTTTGAAAAGGTGGAGAGATTGAGCGGCAATATCGGTTACTTGGATCCTCGTATCTTTGTGCCGCCGGAAGAGAGCACCGAGACGGCGACAGCGGCAATGAATTTCCTGGCGAATACCAGTGCTCTGATCGTTGATCTACGGGAATGCACTGGAGGCAACTCGGCGATGGTTGCATTCCTATCGAGTTATTTTTTTGATTCGCAGCCTGTCCATCTCAACGACATCTATTGGCGTCCCACGAACAGCACTTTTCAATCGTGGACACTGCGTGACGTTCCCGGCAAACGTTACGGAGACAAGCCGGTATACATCTTGACCAGTCACAAAACTCTGTCGGCCGCAGAGGAATTTGCTTACAACCTGAAGAATCTGAAGAGAGCCACCCTGGTGGGAGAGATCACCGGGGGCGGCGCAAACCCGTCGGAGGCCCATCGCATCAACGAGCACTTTATGATCGGCGTTCCGAGCGGTCGTGCCATCAACCCCGTCAGTGGAACCAATTGGGAAGGGACGGGCGTAAAACTGATATCGAGGTCCCAAAGGAACTGGCCCTCAAAACGGCGCATGTAAGGGCTCTTCGGAAGGTCTTGGAAACAAACTCCCGTCCGTTAGGTTCCGACGACGTCAAGAACTCTCTCGAAACGGTCCAAAAGGAACTGGACGAAATGGAGAAGATGCAGCCAAGCTCGCGTTGATCTGCAGGCCGGGCACAATCTGACGCGGTGTCACGCAATCGTGACCTGGGCCGAACTGCACTTCTACGACTTGCCCTTAATCCGTCCAAGCGGTTTCGTAAACAGTGCGGCGTTAGCGGGGATCTAGCTAGCGTCTCAACCGGCGCGTCACTGGTGGTCAACCCAGCGCTTTCCGTCAGCGCGGCCCACTTTGTCCGACTAACGGACCGACTAACGCATCGAGAAACTTGTAGAATTCCTGCGTCGCCGGATCGTCTGGCTTGCCGAGGTCGTCATTCAAGCGGCTGTGGTTGCTGTCACCCTTGCCGTAAGACTTGGCCGGGATCTCCGCTGCCTTCAGCACGCTCTCAAGGCGCTCGGCCTGCGCTCGCGTGTCCGGATTACCGGAAAAATACAGGATCAGGAACGGCGGTATTCGTTTCTCCTTGGCAACATGCGTCACAGCCGAAAAATCAACGTGCTTCTCCGGGTCGTTTCCGAATTTCTGGCGATGACCAAAGGTAAACATCTTGCCGCCGTAGAGCGCTTGCCGGTGCTCCGCCGTCATGATCATTCTGGGAATGTCGTAGGTATCGCCGTCCACTGGGACGCAGCCCTTCAGGACATCGAACGACATACCTTCCTTCTTCAGGTAACGATCATCGATGCAGATCAACGCCGCTAACTGCGCGCCAGCGGAATGTCCACCCACAAAGATCCGTGTGCGATCGCCGCCATACCTGGCGATGTTCCTGTGCACCCAGCCGACGGATCTGGCGACGTCGCCAATCAGCTCGCCCATTTCCACTTCCGGCAGAAGTCGATAGTTCGTCGAGACAAAGACAAATCCTCGTTCGGTCAGCGCCTTGGGCTTCAATGCGACATCGCTCTTGTCCCCCGCCTGCCATCCACCTCCGTGGATCCAAAACATGACGGGCAAACTCTTCCCAGGCCGGTTTTCCGGCGTGTATACATCGAGGACGTGGCGTTTGTGACCGTTCTCCACGTAGGGAATGTCATGCGCCAGCCTCTGCGCCGTGGCACCGTTGCTAAGGAGGAGAAACGGGAAAACGAAGGCGGAAACCAGCCTGCAATACATGGCTTTGATTCTCTTTGAACGAAGTAAGGGAAACAAGAGGTCAGGTCTCGATGTTCGGCAGCTCATTGCCAGACACGACGGTTCCGTGCGAGGGTTGCTACTCATCAGTTCATGCTCAAGTATAGTGAAACTTCTGCATGGTGTGAATGGGCGACGACCACAGGCATGGCCGAATCCAGCCCCCGGTGGACGCTCCTGTGCGGGACGCCCAACACACGCTTGAACGCCCGGCAGAACGCCGCTTCTGAGTCCCACGCGTTCGTTCTACACTACGGCGTTAGTGAGGACCTATCGCCCTATCATGCGGAATTGGCAGTCGCCTCGGGGAAGCCAACTTCCGGGTTGCCCGTCATCCGCCCACAATGCGAGGTGCTTCCGACATCGACCGTTGGTAATCCAACCATAAGTCACACAGATGGTAGAGTTTGAGACTCAATTCCAGGTCGTCAAGGTGCTCCGCAGGCTGCTTCGGGCTTTAAAGGGCTCGCATGTGATACGACCTTCTTAAAAAGAATCTCAGAGGCTGCGATAGGGCGGGCTGCTAAATTAGCTATAGGCTAAGCTAATTTTTCTTGACGGCGTGCTTTCCGCTTGGGCTATCATAGACGAACAAAAAGCGAATAAATGAGTTAGCTCATCATGGTTGGAAGCATCGTGGCGCGGCAGATGGCTGAACCTATATTTCAAGCGTGGTTACGTGAGATGGACGACAGAAGGCTTGAATCGGAAGCCCTAACTTGGATTTGGCTCTCCGAAAAGCACAACGGCCAGCCTTGGGACGAGGAAGTATGGCGGCGGGACTGTGTCAAAAGGGAGTGTCAACGGAGACAGAGGCTTGAAATTTTCTTGCGTGCCGAGAACAACATCCTGGCTCAGATCCGAAGGAATGCGGAATAGGATATCGGAAGGCAGCTCATCGACAGCTTCTTGCCTCAAACCGGAAGCCTCGCCGCCCCTTCGGGAGCGGCGGTTGACTTTTTGCGGTCGCGGGCATAGCCTTTTGCCCTATAAGCGCCACGTTCCAATTGATAACATGGTCCGGGAAAGCATGCCGGAAAACGGGTAATCAAGTTATCAGGGCAAGATTTCCTGTTAATCAATGGTTCGGCGCGGACGGGCGTTGAGACAGCGAAATCATTTGTTGAAAGAGCGGCTATGACATGACATTCTCCCCGAACGTGGAAACAGTTTGAAACTAAGAGTGCCGAGCTATCACTCACCAATCAGATTCTGGGCGATCTAACTCAGTAAGGACGAGTTGATTGACAGAGCTATTATGGTTAACTTCCTGTTGCGGCTTAGTATATGGATGATTGTTTTGGCCGTCGGTTTACCGAGGCCGTCAACAGCGCAAGCACGTTTGCCATTGCACGTCGAGAAGCGTGCAACTATTCAAGCCCAACCGCAAGACAGGCGCTTCGATCCCATTCTTCGGAAAATGCAAGAAAGAACGACTGATGGGTCTGCCACATCCATAGCCGTCGCTGTCGCCGTCGCTGGCAAGATCGTGTGGGAAGAAGCGAGCGGATGGGCGGATCGCGAACGTGGCGTGCGCGCTACGCCTTACACTCCCTATAAACACAATCGATTTCGAAAGCATTTACAGCGACCGGACTGGCGGCTCTAGTTGAGCGCGGTCAGGTCGATCTGATTACCTGGGACGGGCGAAGGTGACCGGGCTTGACGGAGACGCGTCAGCGGCTACAGTCAAGCTTGTGCTACAGCACCGGGCAGGACTGCCTGTACACGGCAACGCCATCCTTCCCGATGAGGCCTCGCGTCGCCCGACGCTGGACGAGACCATTACGCGATACGGGATCATCGTCAGGCCACCGGGTGAAGCATACAACTACTCGAACCTCGGATACGGGATCATCGAACGTGTGATCGAGCGGACCTCCGGATTGAGCTTCGCGGACTTCATGCAGAGGGAAGTCTTCCAGCCTTTGGGACTGAGTCACACGTCTGTGGGACCCAATCCGGTCTTGTCGCAAGAGACCGCCATTGGTTACGACCCGAATGGGAAGCGTCTAGGTCATATCGACACGGACGCGCGAGGCGCTGGCTATATCTACTCCAGCGTTCACGACCTGGTGCGATTTGGTATGTTCCGTCTCAAGGATCACCTCGCCGATCAGCGGCAGATACTTTCTGACTCGGTGATCGACAGGATGGCCAGCGAAGCGATGCCGACCGGCAAAGCGGGCAGCGAAACCTATGAATACGGCTTGGGATGGAACATCACACGACACTCTCTGGGCTCAGGCCTGACCATAGTCGGACACACTGGCGGCGGTTGGGGCGTATTGTGGCTTGTTCCCGCAAAACGGATTGCCGTAGCCGTGCTCGCCAACAGCTTTCCTCGCGCGGGCACAGAACCGCTAGCTTTGGAGATCCTCCGCCTGCTCATCCCCGAACTCAGTACGCCCCTTGCCAAGAGCGACGCTTCATCGCCACCGTCCTCTGCCCCAACGCCAGGGTTTCGGCCACCGCCAGAGTTAGTCGGATATGGAAGGGCGATGTGAAAACCTGGAACGTGACGCTCCCCGTACGGATGGAAGTCCGCGCCGACGGCGACGTCCATATCAAGCTCGGAGATCAATGGGACACCTTGGACTCGGTGCTGAACGGGGTCGAGTTCCACGATGGCGAGTTGAGCGGGAGCTTTTTGGGATACCTCCCGACTGAAGATGCCAATCGCCGCCGCTATAGCGTTCTTTTGGATCGGCTTGTGCTCCGGGCAGGCGCGTTGAGCGGCGCAGCGGTGGCGGACGCGGGACCCTTCTACGTCCTAGCATCATGGATAAGACTCGTGAGGCAAGAAGCGCCGAAATGAGCCTCCACCGCTGATGGAGGGAAAGGTGGTCCACCAGTTGACGTGCCAAACGCGTATATAAGATTTACGGTTCGGAACAGCAAGCTGTTCAAGTTCCGATCCCGCTGCGTCAATAATTCTAATCGGGGGCCGCGTCGAACAAGCGCTCAGACTGTGTGAAAACTCATTGGGCAACGGGGAGAAGTAGGGCTTGTGATGAGCTGCCAGAGGCTTAAAACTCGTACGCACCCCGCTGAATGACCTCCATCCAGGCCCACAGCATTTCGTCATCAAACTGACCTCCAAAAATGACCTCCGCTTGCGGGGCTTTATCTTGTATCTGCGACAGCAGGCCAAAGGCGTCCTCAAACGGCTTCTGGAGGTTGAGGACAACGACATCCACTGGCTGGCGCTCAATCGTGTCCTGCATTGTCTCTTCGGTCGTGCAAGGAATAAGCACCGATTGATACTCGCTAAGTGCTTCTGCCAGGCTTTCAACCGAACAGGGGTCTTCCGGATCAAAAGCGACGACCGAGATGGTGTCTTTCATTTGGAGCCTCACGGAAGATTAGTTTGGATTTGGGATGAGAGCGACAGCGAACTTCCGACAGGGTGTTGGCGGCGACAATATTCAGGCTAACTGAAACGCGACTTCATGGGAAAATCAGTTTCTCTCATATCCCGCTTCGTGCTGGAATGCCGCGTTGTTCAAGACTTCGCAGCTATTTGGCACCAGAGATCTGTGCAGGACTCGGCCTTCACCAACGTGGGACCTATAAAGTGCTTTTATAATCCACGATCACCCGAGGGGTGCTTCCGTCGTCAACTGTTGGTGAAGAGTCCTCAACTTCTAGTTGAAAAAGCACTTGGCGTCAATTTTGGAGCTGCCAAGAATTGTTGATGCTAATTCTTGGCTATAACTTATTGCTGCCTAAAGTTTTGTTCCAATGCGACCCACATTTGGTGACGGAAGCACCGCTTTAAGAGACGATCTTGGTGGAGCCTCCCGACTGACGGATGTTGAACGACATTCGCAACACGTCCCGAGCCGGCCCGCCCCACCCTGGACACGTCTTACGCGTCAATGGAGAGTGCTTTACCCTGTTTGTTAAATGCGATCTTGGCCTGCTGCCCTTCTTTTAGATCACTCAACTTCGCCTTCTTGCCATTTACTGTGATCTTGGTCTGAGAGTCAACGGTCAGTGCTCCTTTTCGCTGATCCGTAGTCTGCACGGTGACCGAATTGGTTGTGACATCCACTTGCAGGATCGTCGCGTCGACAACCTCGGGCGCTCCTCCTTCCGAGCCTTGCTTTGGCTCTTCCTTAGGCTCTTGAGCCGCGAGTACAAGCAATCCGAAGCTCAGTATGGCAACCGTCGTCAGTATTGGAAGCAGTGTTTTTCTCACTATGCTCTCCTCCTTTGATTGAATTGGCCGAAAACCAAGTGAGGCAATACCTCGTGGATCCAGAGGGTGTTGCTGTCGCAATGTACACTGACGACCCATGATCGACTGGATAGAAGTGGAAAACTGTTCAAAATGAGACAAATTGAGATTAGGATTTGCTTCACTGTCCGGCGAAACGTCGGCTGACCTGACTGCAATACGTTGACTGCAAAGACAAAGTCGATCCCAGGATCGACGATTTTCTTTTTTCGCATGCCCTCCCCCAGGGACCTTACAAGTGATTTTCTTGCCTGACCAGTCTGCGACTTCCCCAAATTGAGTCCCGTTGCAGCAATGAGCAACCTAGTTGATCAGACTGCCGACAAGCAACTGATGACACTGCCAAGTGGGGTTATATCAATCAAAAATCGAATCTAGCGTCTTAAGGCTTGCGGTTATCCAGTTTTCTACATACTGTTCACCCTCGATTGTTGGTCAGAGAAAACCGGTTAGGAGACTCGTCCGTCGCAAGCTTTTCGAGGACACTAGCGCCACTAGTTTTTCGGTGTCCGCCAGAACTGAGGAGTTTTGACGACACACAGGGGACAGCCGACAACTTGTTCGTGCGTTACACCTATTCCGACCGCTTCCGCTTCGTGCCTGGCACCTTTGGCGGGATCATCGATGGCACCTCCTGTCGTGCGCAAAAAAACCTTAAGAGCGAAATGGGCCCGCGTGGCTGCCTCTCACACCGGGAAAACTCAGGATATCATCAATCTGATTCATCGATAGCGCTTTCGGCTGCTCCGAAAAACACCCTGCCCTCGTGAAAGGTAACCCCCACCATCTTACTCTCTGGCCCTAGGCCGCAGTCTTCTCCAGACGATACTCGTGATGAAGACCTCCCAGAATCGGCCTGGCCCTCACCCGATATCCCGCGGGAATCTGATGTCGTTGCTTTAGTAGTGGCACCGGCAGACCATTTACCGACTCTGGGAGCCCTGGTCCCAAGCTCGAATGTGGGCGTGCTTGGTTATAGTGGATCTGCCAATTTTTCACGATCCTTCTGAGATGGCTCTCGCTGAATGGAATCAGGAAATCCAGACAGCTCCGGCGTAGTGTTCCGACGAGGCGTTCGCAATGGGAGTTGGCCTGTGGCGATCGGAACGGAGTCTTGAGGATTTTCACTCCCATGGCTCTGACTGCCAGATCCAGGTCTTGGGAGTAGATCTTGTCCCGATCGTGAATCACAAAGCGATAGTCCTGTGCGTTGTCCAGCACTTCTCGAAACTGCTGTAAGGTCCAAGCGGCGGTGGGATGGGAGGTGACATTAAAATGCACCAGGCGTCGGCTGCCGATCTCCATCACGACAAATACATAGAGGATGTGAAAGCGGACCGTGACAGAGACGAAGAAGTCACAGGCCAGCATGCCTTGGGCATGATTGCGGACAAAGGTCATCCAGCGCTGAGAGGGAACCGCCTGGCGTCGACCGGCGTTCGGATCCTCCAGCAGATATTTCTGAACGGTGCGGGGAGACACTTGGATTCCTAGTTTCAAGAGAAGCTCCGCCGCAATGCGGGCTTCGCCCCAGGTCGGATTGTCTCGCACCATGGCCAGGATGAGTTGACGCAGATCTTTGGGAAGCCTGGGTCTGCCAATGGGTCGGGATTTCCACCCCCAGAGCAACTTGAAACCTTGGCGATGCCATCCCGTAAAGGTCTCTGGTCGAACCGAAACTAAAGCTTGCTTCCAGTCAAACAGTGTCCCGAGCAATACCATCGTGAGCCGAGTGGCATCGGTTGCCCTCCGAGGTCGAACTTGACGTTCCTGATAGAGTGCCAGCTGTTTCCGCAAGAAGAGATTCTCAGCGGCAAGGGCGAAGCGGGACTGGAGGAGACTGCCCAGGAACCGGGTGAAATCTAGACTGACGTGGTAAAAAGTCAAGAAGGCATGCGAAAAGGTTTCTCCGAGCATGAGACGGAGAGTCCCACGGACACGCTTTAAGTTCAAGCATTTATCGAACCTAGATATTTTCTGCGCAGGACAAGGGTGTGCTCAACAAGTGGAGCTTCAGGCAGACGAGATCCGAAGGATCATTGGGGCAGGGAACACGCGATCTGGGTTTTCGTCGTGATCGACGTCTGGTCTCGCCATCGACCTGGTCGGCAAACGAAGCTATCGCAACACGCTGGATTTTGTTCGAGACCTTTCCAACCGAATGAATCTTGAAGTGACTCTACTAATCACGACGGGCGGATTCAAGTCTTACGGGAGAGTCATTGGGCGAGTGTTTGGGCCAGCTTGGGCCTACGGTCAGGTGATCAAGACGCGCAGGAACGATCGGGTGGTCAAGGTGGAGCGAAGAGCCGTGATCGGAGGAGGACGATTGAAGCAAGCGCTGCGAGACTCGGAAGACTCACTGAAACTGAACACCTCGTTTGTCGGATGGCTGAATCTTACCATACGACAGAGCTCAGCGTATCTTGGCCGTCGGACCCTATGTCACGCCCGAGGGAAGCAATGTCTCGACGATCACCTGGAGTTAGTTCGCTGCCATTACAACTTCGTGAGGCCTCCCCGGGCGCTGAAATTTGGACGGGAAGTCAGAACGGCTGGGTTGACCAAGCGGGCGCTGACGTTGAGAGAAATCTTCTCATCGAGGCTGCTTTTTCTAACGTCGAAGAATGTTCTATTCGCGCTCTTCGAGACGGTCCGGCCGGGCAGGTTTCCTATTCGAGGAGTCCACTGGCGGCCTAGCAACAGTTAATGACGGAAGCACCCATTATTTTGTTGACGAGTTCGCATTTTGCGAATCTAATAATGGAGTAGAGGCCGAGATTGCACGTTATTAGTCGTAAGAGACTGGTGGAAGCTGCAGAGGAGCACGCAGATCTCGACCAACCCTTGGATGTGTGGTATCGAGTGGCCAAAAAAGCCGAGTGGAAGAACTTGATGGATGTCAAGCGAGTATTCCCTTCAGCGGAGAGCGTCGAAAGGTTCACAGTGTTCAACATCAAAGGAAACGCCTATCGGCTGATTACTGAAATCAACTATCAGACAGGAAGAATCTTCCTTCGCCGCGTGCTGACCCATGCCGAGTACAGCAAAGGAGTTTGGAAACGATGAGTGTGGTTACCGTTAGCCCGGAGTACAGTGAACTCCTGACAAGATTTCCTCCGAAAGTCATTCGCACTGAGAAGGACAATGAGACGTATACGAAGATTCTCTACGATCTCGACCGGCGTAGTAAGACACTGACGCGCGCCGAGAAGGAACTCGCTGAACTTCTGACGCTGCTGATTGAGGATTTTGAGGAAAGGCGGTATCAGCTTTCGCAAACAAAGCCATTGGACGTGTTGAACTTCCTCATGGACCAGCACGGTCTCAGGCAGAAGGACCTTGTGGATGTGTTTGGGACACCAAGCATTGTGTCGGAAGTCCTAAGCGGGAAGCGGGAGTTGAACAAAGAGCACATCAGACGCCTGAGTGAACGCTTCCACGTTTCTCCTGAACTCTTCTTCTAACGGGATAGCGGGTCCCGATGGGCGGAGGTCCTGGTAGCGGAAAAACCGGAGACCCTCGTCAGCTGGCACCGGGGTCCTTCCGTCATCAATTGTTGGTGGGATCGATGTAAAGATTTGCGTTACCATCGGTTAGAAGCCAACTTTGGGCTTCGCAATCTCCAGCTAACTCAAAACAGAGACCAACTTAT
Source organism: uncultured Acidimicrobiia bacterium (assembly GCA_963752385.1). Classification (GTDB taxonomy): domain Bacteria; phylum Acidobacteriota; class Terriglobia; order Versatilivoradales; family Versatilivoraceae; genus CAVVYL01. The sequence goes on from CAVVYL010000039.1 coordinate 150,331, forward strand.
TTTGTAAGAAGGAGTTGAGGACCAGTCGCACACAGTTGATGAAGGAAGCACCCGTGACAGGTAGGTAATCCAATTACACAGGGCCAAATCAAAATGATCAAAAGTGGCCAAACCAGATTGACAAAACCAGGAGTTCGTGGCCCGGAGTTCGCACGGCATGTAATCGACGACAGCTTCTCTCGATCTCATGCGCTGGTGATGGCAGACATCAACGCACGTTTCTTTAAAGGTTCAGATCTATGAATAAGTACTTTTTGGCTTTTACACTCTCATGGGCTCTTTTTTCAGGAATGGCCGGGCCTGACAATGCTGTTGGCGTTGATACCAGATCGTTGCCGCCTCCTGTAAAGACCAAAGTTGACTTCTGGAAGGATATCCAACCCATTTTCAAGGAAAAATGCTTGTCTTGCCACAACGCGGAACAAAAGCTGGGAGGGTTGCGGATGGATGGGCGAAAAGAAGCGATGGCGGGTGGTTACTCTGGCCAAGTGATCAAGCCCGGAAAAAGCGCGGAGAGTAAGTTGATCCATCTGGTGGCGGGTATCGAGGGAGGCGCCATCATGCCAATGACGGGAGAGCGCCTGACAACACAACAAGTCGGCTTGTTGCGTGCGTGGATTGACCAGGGAGCCGATTGGCCCGAGAAGGCGGCTCCCGGCCAGAACGTCGCAAACAATCGAGAATCAAGGCCAGAGAGCACCCACTGGGCTTTTCAGCCGATACGGCCACCTAAAGTTCCAAAAGCAAAGAAGAAAGAGTGGATCAAGAATCCGATCGACAATTTTGTTTTGGCAAAGCTTAAGTCGGAGCGGATTGATCCTTCATCGGAGGCAGACCGGACAACGCTGATCCGAAGAGTCAGCCTGGATCTGATTGGGTTGCCCCCAACGCCCCAAGAAGTTGGCGAGTTCCTAAGCGACAATCGCCCCGACGCTTACGAACGTCTCGTCGATCGTTTGCTCGATTCGCGTCATTACGGGGAGAAGTGGGCTCGCCATTGGCTTGACCTAGCCCGTTACGCGGATAGTGATGGCTACGAAAAAGATGTCCCGAGACCTCATGCCTGGCGTTATCGCGAATGGGTGATTGAAGCCCTTAATCGAAATATGCCTTTCGACGAGTTCACCATCGAACAGCTTGCTGGCGACTTGCTACCCAACGCGACTCTCGAAAACAAAGTGGCGACAGGGTTCCACCGTAACACGTTGACGAACCGTGAGGGAGGTATCGATCTGGAGGAATTCCGCATCGAGCAGGTCGTCGATCGCGCTTCTACCACTGGAACGGTTTGGCTGGGGCTGACCGTCGGTTGCGCGCGCTGCCATGATCACAAATACGACCCGATCAGCCAGCAAGAGTTCTACCAGTTTTGCGCCTTTTTCAATACTGCTCAAGAAGTCAATATCGACGCTCCCGTACCCGGAGAGGTCGGCCCTTATCTTCAAAGGAAGCCAGAGTATGACCAGAAGCGAAGAGAGCTCGTGGAACAGTACAAAGTCTTCGAACTCATGCCGGAATGGGAGCAAAAGGTCCGCGAAGCAAGTGACAATCCAGGTGTCAATGTCCCCTATGACGTGGCTTGGGATACAGTGGGGAAAATGGTGGACTATGGGCACCAAATCGTCAAAATGGAGCGCTCGAAGCGGACTCAGAAGCAGCAAGACAAACTAATCGATCACTTTGTGCAGTGGTACAGTCTCGTGGTTCCTAAAGAGCGCTACGAGGAGCTCAAGTTCAAAGAGCTTCAGGAAAAACTGGTCGAACTTGCTGAGAGGTATCCCGGATTGACGGAAGCTCAAACACTTGCCGAAAGCCCCAATCCACCGAAGAGTCATATTCTCATCCGGGGTGACTACCGGCAACCTGGGATTGAAGTTCAGTCCGGCACCCTTGCGGTCTTGCCCTCCATTCCCAGCGATCCCAAGCCTTCCAGGCTGACGCTGGCTCGCTGGCTGGTTTCCAAGAACAACCCGCTCACGCCTCGGGTTATTGTGAATCGAATGTGGCAGGGTTTCTTCGGTCGAGGCCTGGTTGAGACCTCTGAGGACTTCGGCACCCGAAGTGAACCCCCAAGTCAGCCGGAGCTGTTGGATTGGCTGGCAACCCAATTCATGACCAGTAACTGGAACATGAAACACATGCATAAGCTAATTGTGACATCAGCTACCTATCGCCAGTCGTCGAAGACGAGAAAGGACCTGGAGTCTCGTGATCCTTACAACAAACTGTTGGCACGCCAGTTGCGTCTACGCCTGCCCGCCGAACTGGTCCGAGACCTAACTTTGGCCTCGAGCGGTCTATTGAACACTACTATTGGCGGAAAAAGTATTCGCCCCTATCTCCCCCCAGGCGTAGCGGAGTTGGGATATGCTGGCGGTGTTAAATGGAAAGAAAGCGAGGGGGCTGATCGATATCGAAGGGGTCTCTATATCTTTTTTCAAAGAACAGTGCCCTATCCGCAGCTAGTTAATTTCAATGCTCCCGATTCATTGCTAGCCTGCAGCCGCAGAGAACGGGCGACGACTCCGCTGCAGGCGCTGAATCTATTGAATGATCCGGTATTTTTTGAAGCCGCTCAAGGATTGGCGCTGCGGTTATTGCGAGAGGGAAAGGGTGACACCGGCGACCGCGTCGATTACGCCTTTAGACTGTGCCTAGGCCGAACTCCCAGGCCCGACGAAAAGGAGCGAATGATCCAGTTTTATCAGCACCAGAAGGAATTGCTGGTACAAGATCCGAAATCAATAGACTCGCTGTTTCCGGCGAAGGGAGTCGAGGGCGTTGATGCGGCCGAGGCCGCGAGCTGGGTCGGCGTGAGCCGCGTTCTCTTGAATTTGGATGAATTCATCACCAGAGGTTAGACCATGAATCTTGAGGAGGATTTCAAACGTATCCAGACGCGTCGTAATTTCATGCGAGATTGTGCAGGAGGGATTGGCACGATTGCGCTGTGGCACCTTCTAGCCCGGGATGGCGGGACAGCAAGCGTGCTCGGCGAAGGATTGCCGCGCGTGAATCCTCTCCAACCGAAGTCCCCTCACTTTACACCTAAAGCCAGGAATGTGATTTTCCTCTTCATGGAAGGCGCACCCAGTCACATCGATCTCTATGACCCTAAGCCGGGTATGGAAAAGTGGAATGGTCAGTCGTTACCGGCATCAATGACTAAGGACTTGAGGTTGGCCTTCATCAAGCCCACGGCTAAAGTCTGGGCAAGTCCACGCACCTTCACGCGCTTTGGACAGAGTGGGATAGAGTTTTCAGATTACACTCCGCACATTGCGACCTGTGCGGATGAAATCTGTATGATTCGATCGATGTTCACGGAGCAGTTTAATCATCACCCTGGCCAACTGATGATGAACTGTGGCACACCGCTGGTGGGGCGACCTTCGATGGGTGCCTGGATCAACTATGGCTTGGGAAGTGACTCGGAAAATCTTCCTGGTTTCGTAGTGCTGAGCTCCGGCGCCGGCACTAGCGGTGGCAGCCAAAACTGGTCCAGCGGCTTTCTCCCGTCAATCTATCAGGGTGTGACTTTCCGGAGTTCAGGTGATCCGGTGCTGTATCTATCCAACCCGCCGGGCGTCAGTCAGGCAAACCAGCGAGCGACTCTAGATGCGATTCGCGACCTCAACGAGAAGCAGTATGTTGAGAATGGGGACCTCGAGATTGCTTCACGCATTGCTTCCTATGAGCTGGCCTTCCGTATGCAGATGGCTGGCCCAGAGCTAGTGGATTTTTCAAAGGAATCTCCCGGTACACTGGAAATGTATGGCGTTGACAAGGACCCGACCAAACCCTACGCCACCAATTGTCTGCTGGCCCGGCGGATGATTGAGCGCGGGATAAGGTTTGTCCAGCTCAATCATGCCAGTTGGGATGATCACTCCAATCTGGTTGAGCACTTGAAGAAGAATTGTGACATCACTGACCAGCCGGTGGCCGCTCTACTTAAGGATCTTAAGCAACGCGGATTGCTTGACAGTACTCTGGTGATATGGGCTGGTGAGTTCGGCCGTACGCCGCTGGTGGAAAGCCGCAGCCCCACGAAAGGAACTGAAGGACGAGACCATCATCCTTTCGCTTTCAGCATCTGGATGGCTGGAGGAGGCATTAAGGGAGGGCAGGTGGTTGGCAAGACGGACGATTTGGGTCTGACGATTGTTGAGGATAAGATCCACATCCACGATTTGCATGCAACTATCCTTCATTGCTTGGGCTTGAACCACGAGAAACTGACGTTCCGTCACCAGGGCCGTGACTTTCGGCTCACCGATGTGGCTGGCAATGTCGTTCAGAAATTGCTGGCTTGAGGGTAGTGCCGTACTGTGCGAATTCGTATTACACTTTCGCCGTTCTCTCACCGCTAATTGGGTCGAGGGGACAGACCAACTTCGCTACTTCCCCCTTCGACCTGCCTCATGCACGTCCTTCTGGGGCCACTGTGCCGGTGCTTCCGTCATCAAGTGTTGCTAAGCCGCCGGAGCCATTCGCCAGGCAGCTTGTCCCTAGTGAAAATCTCCTCGTGTTGAAATGATTGAAGTTTTGCGGCGTGGCGTTTAGGCTACAGTGGCCATGCTCGAAATCCTATTTTCGTTTTTGTCGTCGTTCCGAGTGTACTTCCGAACTCACGCCGATTGTTCAATTGGAAGTTATCGCCCTTCGACACCAAGTCAGCGTCCTTCAGCGAACGAATCCCAAACCGAAACTGAGACCAGCCGACCGACGTTTATGGGTTTGGCTGTCCCGATCTTGGTCTCGGTGGCGATCCGCACTCGTGATCGTGAAGCCGGATACGGTCGTCGATTGGCATCGTCGCGGTTTCCGTTGGTACTGGACCTGGAAGGTTGGCCACGGAAAAGCTGGACGACCGGGCGTTCCAAAGGCCACACGCGAACTGATCCGAACCATGAGTCGAGATAACGTGCTGTGGGGAGCGCCGAGAATCCACAGCGAACTTCTCAAGCTCGGGATTTCAGTCTCTCAAGCGTCGGTGGCCAAATACATGGTGCGACATTCCAAACCGCCCTCGCAAACGTGGCGAACGTTTCTGGCAAATCACGTGTCGCAAATGGTTTCGGTCGACTTCTTCACCGTACACACTATCTGGTTCGAGACGCTGTTTGTCTTTGTCGTACTCGCGCACAACCGCCGACGCATTCTTCATTTCAACGTGACGGTCCATCCGACAGCGGAGTGGACCGCACAGCAAATCGTCGAAGCCTTCCCCTTTGACAGTGCACCAAAGTATCTCCTGCGAGATCGCGATCGGATCTACGGATACGAGTTCCGCAAGCAACTTGAAGCCCTGGACATCCACGAAGTCCTCAGCGCACCCCGATCTCCCTGGCAACGGGCTTACATCGAACGCTTAATCGGATCGATCCGCCGGGAATGCTTGGACCACCTCATTGTCTTCAATGAAGAATGCCTGCGTCGGACGCTGCTTTCGTATTTTCGCTATTACCATGGTGCGCGGTTACATCTGTCGTTGGAGAAGGACTCGCCGGACCCCAGAGCCGTTCAGCCCGTCGGTGAAATCGTTGCGATTCCTCAAGTCGGCGGCCTGCACCATCTCTACGAACGTCACGCCGCCTGAACGTGGGACTTTGTTGATGGCTGAACAGACCTGCGCGGACCTGCGCCCTCGATCATGCGACCAGAGACTTCAAAACATCAGGCATAACTTCAACGAATGCTGATCCGCGATAGTGCCGCAACTTGTTTATCAGCCTCGTCGGTCGAAAATCAGTCGCTCATGAGATTTTCAGCAGGCACAACTTTAGTTTACTTGGCCGAATGGATGTGTAAATTTAATGGGGTGGTGGCGGTCCTGCGACAGCTATCGGCGCAGGCTAACGTTATCTAAAGGCAGAACATCTAGTGTGGAAAAGTCATGACGGCTCCGAAGTCTAGTTACGAAACAGATTTTACCGCCCAAGCGAAAAGCAATGATATGCCCGAATTGGTTGTGGCCCCCTCTGGAGGCGCAGAAAACGAAGATGTTTCCGAGCGTTACCAAACGCGAGAGGATTTAGAGAAGGCGCTCAACGAGGCGAAGAAAGCGGAGGCTCATCTCCGAAAGATCATTGACACGATTCCAACGCTGGCGTGGTGCAACTTGCCGGATGGCTCCAACGAGTTTGTTAACCAGCGATGGTGCGACTACACGGGTCTCTCTCCGAAAGAAGTACAGCGCGTGGGGTGTAAAGTCGTAATTCATCCCGAAGACCGGCCGAAGTGGCTGGACAAGTGGCGGACGCTAGTAGCTTCTGGAGAAGGAGGCGAAATCGAAGCGCGCCTTCGCCGCCACGATGGAGCCTACCGCTGGTTCCTCATCCGAGTAGAACCCTTGCAAGACGAGTCCGGCGAGATTGTCAGATGGTATGGAACCAATACCGACATAGACGATCTGAAGCAGACGGAGGCGAAACTACGCGAAGACGAGCGCGAGGTTCGCCGGATTACCGACGCTATACCCCAGACCATTGTTGTCCTGGACCCGGACGGCACTCCGGTCTACGCGAACCAGGCAGTGCTCGATTATACCGGCCTCACCATGGAAGACGTGATCAACTTGGACTTTCGCGCACGGATGTTTCATCCGGAGGATCTCGAGAGCCTGCGGGAGGAGCGCCGGGCGGCCCTTGCACGCGGTCTCCCGTTTGAAATCGAACAACGAGCGCTGAGGAAGGATGGGCAGTATCGTTGGTTCCTCATCCGTTACAACCCGTTCCGCGACGAACAGGGACGCCTCGTGCGTTGGTATGCAACGGGAACCGACATCGATGATCGCAAGCGGACCGAAGACAGGGTGCGAAACGAAAACGTCGCGTTGCGCGAGGAAATCGTACGCTCTTCCTTGTTCGAGGAAGTCGTCGGCTCCTCCGAAGCATTGCGTCAGGTACTGGCGCAGGTTTCGAAAGTGGCTCCGACGGATTCCACGGTCCTGATCTTAGGTGAGACCGGAACCGGAAAAGAACTGATTGCTCGCGCCATTCATAATCGATCCAAGCGTTCAGCCCGCGCTTTTATTCGAGTGAACTGCGCGGCTATTTCGCCTTCGCTCATTGCTTCCGAACTGTTCGGCCATGAAAAAGGCTCCTTCACGGGAGCATTTCAGCGGCATCTGGGACGCTTTGAATCGGCCGACGGCGGAACAATTTTTCTCGATGAAGTAGGTGACCTCCCGCCAGAGACCCAGGTTGCCTTGCTCCGAGTTCTCCAAGAGCGGGAATTCGAACGAGTGGGTGGGAGCCAAACGGTTTCGGTGGACGTACGAGTTCTCGCGGCTACGAATCGGGATTTGAGTGCAGCCGTGGGTGAAGGCACGTTCCGTCAGGATTTATTCTATCGTCTCAATGTTTTTCCGATTCGAATACCGGCACTGCGCGAGCGCGTTGACGATATTCCGTTGTTGGTCGGATACCTGATCGATCGTTACACCCAAAAAGCTGGTAAAAAGATTCGGAACATAAACAAGAAAACCTTGGACCTGTTCCAGGCCTATGACTGGCCCGGCAACATTCGCGAGTTGCAGAATGTAATCGAGCGCGCGGTGATTCTATGCGATGGGGAAACCTTTTCTGTAGATGAAGCCTGGCTTACGCGAGTGGCTCCCAAGTCACCTGCGACGTCTGTTCCGCTGGTTGCTAACCTAGTCGAGCGCGAAAGAGAAATGGTCGAAACCGCACTGCGGGAAGCCGAGGGCGTGGTCGGGGGTCCAACCGGCGCCGCTGCCAAGCTGGGCATTCCCAGGCAGACACTCGAATCGAAGATCAGGAAACTAGGAATAAACCGGCACCGATTCAAGACCTCGTAATCTCTCTTCCTTAGAAGACCGCTGAAGTTACCGCTCGATATCCGCTTGCTCAAAGTCTGTTGCGTTTGACTTAGCCCTCGGCACTTTCGTCTGCCGCAATCGGATTGCTGGAATCAAATCTGACCCGGGCGCCGACGGGTACAGGCCGAAGTTTCAGCAAACGCCGAAAAATCGGCCCGACCTCAACGTCTTAAGGCCAGTAATTCAAGTGATTACGAATGGTGCTGGTATTGCAATTAGTTCGAGCGTGGAACGTCAGACGGGTCGAAGATGACCTTAAAAATCGAAAGGTATTCCGATGGGCTCAGCACGACGATTCGACTCATTGGCCGAATGCGAGTGGAGCACTTGGAGGAATTGAAGACGCAGATCAGGGAGAGCGGATCAAAGATTACGCTGGACTTGGAGGAAGTGAACCTAGTCGATGTAGATGTCATTCGCTTCCTTGGGACCTGTCAAGGAGAAGGCGTCTGTCTCCTTCACTGTTCCCCCTACATCAGCGATTGGATCGCCAAAGAGCGAGATTAAAAGGAATAGGAGAAAAACAATGTCTAAGAAACTGGAAGGAAAGATTGCACTCATCACGGGCGGCTCGCGCGGCATTGGTGCTGCAATCGCGAAGCGTCTGGCCGCGGACGGAGCCAACGTGGCCATTACATACGCGAAAGGTGCCGCCGCGGCCGCGTCGGTCGTCAAGGAGATTGAACGCGCCGGCGGAAAGGCGATCGCGATTCAGGCGGACGCCGCCGATGCCGACGCCGGCAAGGCCGCGGTCGAAAAGACCGTCGCGAGCTTCGGCCGGCTTGATGTGCTTGTGAACAATGCCGGCACAGCCATTCCGAAACCGTTCGAGGAGACCACGCTGGAGGAACTGGACCGCATGATTGACATCAATCTCCGCGGCGTGTTCGTCGCGACGCAGGCGGCGCTGAAGCACATGAGTGATGGTGGACGCATCATCATGATCGGTTCATCCGTGGGTGAGCGTGTCCTGGTGCCCGGGCTCGTGCCCTACTCGGCCACGAAGGGAGCCGTGAAGATGTTTACTCAAGGGTTGTCCAGAGAGCTCGGGAGCCGGGGCATCACGGTCAACAACGTGCAGCCGGGTCCGATCGACACGGATTTGAATCCTGCCGCGAGCGATTGGGCGGTTCCGCAGAAGGCCGCCACAGCACTTGACCGCTACGGGCGCGTTGATGAGGTCGCTGCGCTGGTGGCGTTTGTTGCCGGTTCGGAGTCCTCGTACATTACCGGGGCGAATCTTACCGTGGATGGCGGAATGAACGCCTGACAGCACGACGGCAGTGTCGCCCCACTCTTTCGAACATGTAGATCAACGCGCAATACGTATCAAGTGAAGGAAGGTGTCCAATGGCCAACGTGGTGAAGAAACACAGCATCTCTTCTGAGCTAGCACAGAAAATGGTGGATGCGGCGGTGGCGAAAGCCAGAGAACTTGGCGTTTGTGAGAACGTGGCGATTCTCGATGACGGGGGCAATCTCAAGGCCTTTTGCCGGATGGATGGGGCTCCGATCCTTTGCATCGAGATGGCGCAGAACAAGGCGTACACGGCTCTGTTCGGCGTCTCCACGCAGGACTTCTTCGACTTTATCCAACGCGACCCCTCGCTCTTGGCCGGCATCCCCACGCTTGCGCGTGTGGCGGCGTGGGGAGGAGGGTTCCCCATTAAGGTGGACGGAGAAATTGTCGGGGCGATCGGGGTGAGCGGGGCGCCGGCGGTGCAGAACGACGTCGATTGCGCAAGAGCAGCCCTGGCGCTCGTATCCGATGCCTGGGTAACCCGAGTCGGCGGATACATGGCTGGAAGGAACCGCCTTGTAGGATTGGTAACTCGGCAGAATTGCAAAATTGGGGCAGGTCTTTCAATCACAGATTATGGCAATGCAAGACACGACCGCAATTATCTCAAGTTCCTGCTATCCCAAATAGACGTGGCTTAATTTCATTACCCATGACTTTAGACCTCGCTCCATTTTTCTAGGTCAATAGTATTGTAACGAATCAGCGTTGACGCCGAAGCTTCAGCAAACGCCGACAAATCGGCCCGTAGTTAACACTTGAAGGCCCGTGATTCAAGAGATTGCAAATGGCACTGTCGTCGCTCTGAGTTAGGGAGTTATCTCATGGCCATCAAGTCCACTCTAAGGAGAAGTCTTATGAATACCCCCGTTGTTTTGATTACCGGCGCACTCACAGGGATCGGGCGTGCCACGGCACTCGCCTTCGCGAGGGAAGGGGCACGCATCGTGGTTTCAGGCCGGCACGACGAAGAAGGCAAAAAGCTCGTTGCTGAAATCCGCAAGCTAGGCATAGAGGCAGAATTCGTGCGCTCCGACGTTCGGCACGAGGAAGACGTGCGCAGCCTGGTCGATAAGACCGTGGAGCGGTTCGGTCGCCTGGACGTAGCGGTCAACGCTGCTGGCACGGAAGGTGTCCCTGGTCCTGTGTCGGATCAAACGGCTGAGAGCTACGCGGCCACCTTCGACACCAACGTGCTCGGCACGCTGCTGAGCATGAAGCATGAGCTGCGCGTGATGCTCCCTCAAGGAAGCGGCAGCATCGTCAATGTGTCGTCTACCTACGGCCACACGGGTGCGGCCGGCGCCTCAATCTATGCGGCGAGCAAACACGCCGTTGAAGGACTGACCAAGTCAGCAGCTCTTGAAGCAGCGGGGACTGGCGTACGCGTCAACGTCGTTGCCCCTGGCCCAATCGAAACCCCGATGCTGAATCGGTTCACGGGAACCGACGAAAGAAAAGCTGGCTTGGCCTCAACCGTACCGCTCAAGCGCGTAGGGAGACCGGAAGAGATCGCTCAGACCATCGCCTTTCTCTCTTCCGACAAGGCATCATTCATCACCGGCGCGTCCTACCTCGTCGACGGCGGCAAAACGGCCCAATAACTCTGGCACGCATGGCACATGCGTTCGGGGAGGGATAAGAAATGAATCAGACGATGGAAGAGAAGAATAAAGCCCTTGTCCTTGAAGCTTTCGACACGCTGTTCAATAAGCGTGACTACGTAGCGGCTGAGCGCTATTGGTCACCGGACTACATTCAGCATAGCGCGCACATCCCGCCCGGTCGCCATGGTCTCTTTAACCTCATCAAGAGCCTTCCGACCACGCTAAAGTATGAACCGGGAGTGATGGTGGCCGACGGTGATCTCGTGATAGTTCACGGACGGTTCTCGGGCTTTGGCGCGCCCGTGAACTGGATTGCAGCAGACATTCTTCGAATCAGCGACGGGATTTTGGTCGAACACTGGGATGTGATTCAGGACGAGGCCTCACGCGAGCAATCCAAGAGTGGCCTTCCAATGTTTGGTGACACGTTTCCGAAGTGAGCGCGCGCTGACGTCACGGACCGCGCTTCGCGCACGCTATTGTCCAACAGTGTTCCGCTCGGCAGGCTGGGTACACCCGATGAAATGCCCAAAGCTGTGGTGTTTCTCTCAATCGACGACCGCAGCTACATCACGGGAACGGAATTGATTGGAAGGCGGCTTCGCACAGGGCACGGCATCGATCCTTGTTCAGCCGCTCCGCACTTCCTTGTGCCATCAGACTGGAACCCACCGGTGTTCCGAGCGAATCAGGTTGTACAAATAGGAGAGGCTCACTATGGCAAACTCGAATCAAGCTGGTCCAACAAAGACTCTCTACCTCGATGACCTGCATGTCGGACAACGATTCACCAGTGACACGCACCTGATCGATGAAGAACAGATCAAGGCGTTTGCGAAGCAGTTCGACCCTCAACCCTTTCATCTCGATGCCGAAGCTGCAAAGGGGACTCTGTTCGAAGGGCTCGTCGCAAGCGGCTGGCACACCGCGGCTATCACGATGCGGCTATTGGTGGAAAGTGGTATGCCCATCGCCGGCGGGGTCATTGGGGCCGGCGGAGAAATCTCCTGGCCAAAGCCGACGCGGCCGGGCGCTGTCCTCCGTGTAGAGAGTGAGATAATCGAATTGAGACCGTCGCGCTCTCGTCCAGACCGAGGCAGGGCCACCATCCGTAGCGAGACTCGAAACCAACTCGGCGAGATCGTTCAGGTCCTTGCGGCCAAGCTAGTTGTGCCGCGCCGCCCCTCCCTGATCACACCGTCCGCATTGCCCGGCTGAAGATCAGCGCAGAGCAACTCGCTTGGGTGTTCAAGGGTGAATAGGCGTAGTTCTACTATGGACCGAAAGGCCAGACGCACGTTCTTGTGAACTATAGCCGGCCCCCCTGTTTGTCCCTTTTCCGACGAACCAGCCATCGAGTATATAATGAGCACAACACACCGTCGATCGAACTGTGCCGGGCAGAAGTTTCCTTGGTAACGTGTTTCTGGCAGATCGTCGCGCGGCTTCCGGCCCAAGGGATTGTTTCAGCGATCGAGGTGGATGTGTAAAGCGATCGTGTGAGCTGCGCGTATTCGTTCCGTATAGCGGATGGCTGGTGTTGAGCGCGCGGCTTGACAGCAACTATACATTCAGCGCCACACCGGAATGGAGATGGTGAACGCTCAACGCGATGCAGCGCCTGCCCAACGCGACGAACGATACCGCGCCTTGCTCGCGGTCGCCCAGGCGATCACGGAGCACCGGGATCTGGCTGCACTATTTCACGAGCTTTCGGATCGCCTGCACGAGGTCGTGCGGTTCGATTGCCTTGCGGTGGTGTCTTAGTCGCGCTTATTTGCCGGGCATGAAACAGCGCGATTGGGGACGGATTGTTTTCATCAGTAGCGAGAGCGGCATCCAGATTCCCGTCGAGATGATTCATTACGGCACCACCAAGACTGCTCAACTCGCAGTGTCCCGCGGCTTGGCGGAGACTTGCGCAGGCACGGGCGTCACCGTCAACGCAGTCCTCCCGGGACCGACTCGCTCCGCCGGGGTGGATGAGTTTGTGACCCAACTCAGTGGCGGGCAGCCGTTCGAGCAATTCGAGAAGGAGTTCTTTACGAGCGTCCGTCCTACTTCACTTCTCAAGCGGTTTGAGACACCTCAAGAGATTGCCAGTCTTGTAACCTTTGTGTGCAGCCCAGTCGCTTCAGGCATCAACGGCGCAGCCCTCCGAGTGGACGGCGGCGTGGTTCGCTCCTGTTTCTGACAACGACCGCAAGCACGAAAATGAATGACCAAAGAGAAGATGCCGTCGTCCCTTCCCGCACCACGGTGCGGATTCCCACGGCTTCCGGTGACGAGTTGGAGGCTTGGCTATACCTGCCCGAAGGGGACGGACCGCACCCAGCCGTAGTGATGGCGCACGGCATCGGCGGTATCAAGGCGGGAGGGCTGGCCCCGTTCGCCGAGCGTTTCCGTGAGGAGGGCTTCGCCGCCATCACCTTCGACTACCGCAACTTCGGCGGTTCCGGCGGGCAGCCGCGCGAAGTGCTCTCCGTCCCGCGCCAGCGCGCGGACTACAGTACCGTCATCGGCTGGGCAGTTGAACAGCCCTACATCGACCCGCGTCAGATCATTGTTTGGGGCACGTCCTTCGCCGGCATGCACATCGTCGAACTCGCTGTCTCCGACACTCGACTGGCCGCAGCGGTCGCCCAGGCCCCGCTCACCGACGGCTTGGCCGCAATGATGATGTCCCCGCTCAAGAACGGGAGCCGAATCTTCGGACTCGCCCTGCTCGACAGCCTCGGCTCCCTGTTTGGTCGACAGCCGATCTACATCCCCGGTCACGGAAAGCCCGGGGACCTGTCCATCGGCGCCACGCCGGACGGCCCGTTCGGAGAGAAGCTCATGACCCCGAAAGATGGGACGCGATGGCACGACCGCGTGGCCGCGCGGTCTCTGCTGAGCTTCTCCTGGCGTCGACCCGTGCGACGCGCCGCCTCCGTGCGTGTCCCCTTCCTGCTCGTCGTCCCCGAGGCAGACGCCATTGCGCCCGTCCCGGCGGCGCTCGAGGTCGCCCGCCGGGCACCGGGGGCCGAATTGTTCCGTAGCGCTGGTGGCCACTACGACGTCTACGAAGGCGGAGCAGGTTTCGCCGACGTGCTGCGAACGGAGGTCGACTTTCTCCACCGCCACGCTAAGACCGCAGTCCAAAAGGTGAATCTCTCAACCAATTCGGCCGGCAACTGACCTCACTGGTGGAAGCGTTCAAGAGGCCGTACTCAATGCAGTTGTGGGCCAACAAGGCGCGGCAGCCAACAGCCACCGTACTCTGCGGTTGGTCGGTTACTGGATGTCACAGAGCCCTGGTTGCAGGCGCACACGCACGGCCGGTGGGCTGTGGCTAAGCTTGGTCGTTGGGCATCTTTTGCTAATCACTCAGATTTGTGTCAGAGAAAGGAGATCATCATGGCTGAAAGTTTGAAAGCAACGAACGTCGTTCTCGTCCACGGTGGCTTCGTGGACGGCTCTGGTTGGGAAGGCGTCTATAAGATCCTGACGAAAGACGGCTACACAGTGAGCATCGTTCAGAATCCGACGATATCGCTCGCCGACGATGTAGCCGCGACCAAGCGTATTATTGCTGCGCAGAATGGCCCAGTGGTTCTCGTCGGCCACTCCTACGGCGGAGTGGTGATCACCGAGGCCGGCAACGATCCAAAGGTAGCGCGCCTTGTCTATATCACCGCCTTTGCCCCGGACAGAGGCGAATCGGTGTCCACGCTTATAAAGGATCCACCACCGGGCGCGCCCGTGCCTCCGATACTGCCGCCCCAGGATGGCTATCTATTTCTCGACAAGGCGAAGTTCCCAGCCTCATTCGCGGGTGACGTGGACGCAGAACGCGCCGCGTTCATGGCAGCCTCCCAAGTCCCATGGGGCGTGGACGCGCTCAGCGGCACGATCAGCGAACCGGCTTGGAAGACCAAGCCGAGCTGGTACCTGATCGCGACCGACGACAAGATGATCCCACCGGCGGCCCAACGCTTCATGTCCAAGCGTGCAGGCTCGACAGTCGTCGAGGTCGCTGGCAGTCACGCGATCTACGTGTCGCAGCCCAATGCGGTGGCCGCGCTCATCGAAAACGCCGCCACTGAAGTGAGAGCAGCCGCGAACTAGGCTTGGCGAACGCTGGGAAGGCGATTTGTCTGGTGATAAAGCGCCGCTGGTGATGCGTTGCCACTAGCCGTGCGCGTCAAAGGGCATCTCGCTCAGGGGGATTTCGAATGAGTATCGCGGCTGAACTCCTGCAACGACACATTCAGACACTGGTCGACGATCACCAGCAGTGGCAAACGCTAATAGCTGACAATATCTTGTGGGAACTAGCTTACGCACCTGCCATCGGCCATCCGGCAAAGCTCTCGGGCCGCGACGAGGTGCTTCATCACGTCAGATGGTTCCTGGGCGCAGTCGAAAACTTCCGCTTCATCGATCCAAAGGTCTATGCGTTTACAGACCCCCAAGCCGCCGTGGCGCAAGTCAAGGCTGAAGCTTTGATCAAGCCCACCGGACGCATTTACCGCCAAGAGTACGTCGTGTTCCTGCGTGCCGCTGGCGATAAGATCGCATACCTTCGGGAATATTTTGACCCAACACGGGCGGCCAAATCGATGGATGCGACGATTCTCGATCTTGAACCGTGGTTCTAAGTTGTGGCGGTTCAGGGTGCAGATAACCACCCGCTGCAGTGGACGCATCTCGTCGGCGAGCCCGGAGCAGGCCAGGTCCCCGGGTGCGGAGACTTCCGCTGCTTTGTATGTTCCTCTCATTCATAAATGTCGTCACCCTTGATCTTCTTCTGCAGGGGGTCAAGCTTTCTCAAGTGGATATGTTGGAGATAATGGCATCAATCTTAAGCCGGGAGATTCACTCGAGCCCACGTCGAAAGCTTGGTCGGTTGCCTGCCTGCTATTTTGTTTGCGAGCGCGATTCGGTCGGACGAATCCGAACCCAAGTAGGTATGCGCTTCAAAGTACCTGAACATCGCGGCGATCTCCGCAGCTCTAGGGAAGAGAGTGGCGAAGACGTCGGCCGGGACCTGCGTGAAGGAGAAGTTGTGACCCTGTCGATTAAGCGCGTCGACAATCTCATTGAAGCTCATGAAATCACCGACGAGGGGCAGATACTCGCCATGGCCGGCCTGATCCGGGTGCGCGAAGGCTCCAGCGACGATGGTGCCGAGTTCGCGAACGTCACCCATGTGAATGCAACGCACACTCGGATCGAGCGGCAGCGCCCAGCCCATGGATCCGTCTGCCTGCTGTTGCGGAGCCAGGGCGCCTGCGAGGTTCTGGTAGAAGAACGGCGCTATGACGAAAGTATGATTCGCAAACCCCGCTTCCGTGACCACGCGATCGACCTTCGCCTTGCCAGTAAAGTGGGGAACGTCGAATTTGCCGCCGCTGATCGCTTTGACATCCGGCAGTGTGGACCAGATAAAGTGTTTAACCCCCGCAGCTTTGGCCGCGCGTACCGCCGCGGTTCCCTGCGTGAATTCGTCGGTGCCCTCTAGCCCAGAGCTGGTGACTAAAAATACGCCGTGTGCACCCGCAAAAGCCGGTTGAAGGGTGTCCGGACGGTTCAAGTCCGCTTCGACGACTTCATCAGCGAGGTCGCGATGCTTAACTGGATTGCGGCTCAGAGCGCGGACCTTGAATTGGCCGCCGCTGGCTTGCAGTGCACGCATAACTCCGCCTCCCTGCTGCCCCGTTGCGCCGATTACGGCGATCAGTTTCTTATTGTTGGATAACATAGTCTTGAATGGTGTTAAGTGATTGATTGCTTCTCAGCGTCCTTTGCTTTGCGCCTTCTCGCGCAAAGGTCTGTGCCGCGACGCGACCCAGACCTCCTCCGGTGCCGGTGATCAGCACGACCTTCTTGTCAAGTATTCCCATAGCTTCCTCCTATGAACTCCCTTTTTTCATGTCCGCTGGTTCGAGCGGAGCTAGCCAGGACTAGCTGCGCTAAACTCCGAAATCCTCCACCACCTTCCAGCTTCCGCCCGCCTGCTTCTTGAAGACGGTCAAGTAGGTGCCGACACTATGCTCCACCTGTTTCGTCTGCTGGTCCGTAGCAGTGATTTTGTACGAGCCGCGGCGGTAGGCCAGGTCACCCGAGGCGGCGACCTCGGTCTTCTCGTGTGAGAGACTCATCTTAAAGTTGGGATCCGCAAGATCGTCCATGATGGCCTTGGACACCGCCCGGCCGTCCTTGGCCGCCGGGCGGCCGGCCGTGGCGATTATTGCGTCCGGCGCGTAATAAGAGTTCACCTTCGCCGCATCCTTCGCCTCGAATGCAGTCAGCATCTCCTGCGCCGTGCGGTCGACCGCGTCCGTTGCCGGTTCGTTGGGATTGTTCATCTTGAGGGTTTCGTTATTGTTCATATTTTCTTCCTTATTGTTCATTTTGCTTTTTTTCTTAAGCGGAGGTCTCCCGCAGCGTCTTCAACGCGCCGCCCCAAGCGATGACCTGGTCGAACATTTCGTTGACAGACTTCTCGTGCCGGGGATCCGGCTTGAAGACGCTGTAGTTTTCAAAGTCGGTAAACATGGAGAGCAAGACTTGATTGCGCACGGTCGCGATTTGCACCTCGGCCAACACCAGGCGTAGCTGCTCGACCGCGCGCGCCCCGCCAGCACCGCCGTAACTCACAAAGCCCGCCGCCTTGTTGCTCCACTCGGCGAATAGAAAATCGATCGCGTTCTTGAGCGCGCCGGAGATGCCGTGATTGTACTCGGGCGTGACGAAGACATAGCCGTCAAAAGAGCCGATCTTGGCGGCCCACGTTTTAGTGTGAGGTTTACTGTATTGCCCCATGATGGGCGGCACCGGCTCGTCGAGGAGCGGCAAGTTGAAGTCTTTGATGTCCACGAGTTCGAACTCGGCGTCGCCGCGCTTTTGCGCGATTTCGTAAACCCATTTGGCCACAGCCTCGCCATTGCGGCCGGGCCGTGTGCTTCCAATGATAACGGCAATTCTAAGCATAGTTCCTCCCGTAAAGTTTCCGTTTCAAACACTCTATCCTTACCGTATCTCGGCTAAGAGATTCATCGTTCGCTTGCGTCGTCCCCACGCGATAACGCCCGTGACAATCAAGAGAATGATCGCCCCTAGCGGGCTGCCGCCGACGAGGAAGAGGTGCGTTGCAACCGCGCCCAGCATCACGCCCACGAGCAACAATGCGCCGAGACCACTTAGGCGTGGAGTCAACAGCAGGATCGCGCCCAGGACTTCCAACGAGCCGGTCACGTAGCGAAACCACTGGCCAACCCCGATCGCGTCAAACAGCCCGACCATCCGCGGATCGCCGGAGAGCTTGAAGAAGCCGACCATCAGGAACATCCCGGCGGCCCCGATCTGCAATATCCACAATCCAACGTTAATAATTTTCCCGGTCGAACCCGAAGCCGACTGCGTGCCTTCTGTTAATGGCTGTGCCATACCTTTACCACTCCTTCCATCTTCTACTGCTTTGTATGTGTCTTCCACGTGAACCTCCTTTGTCTATCTAGACTGTTCGCAATGCTGGTGCGATGACTCTGCTTGCCTTTCATTCGCGCGGCACCTGATGCACTTTCGTGCAATCCGAGTGCCTGTCCTAACTCACTGAGTCCTCCCCGCCACTTGTTCTGACGAGCCGGCCGCCTCGTAGCCAATCTTCTTCAACAGGCCGATGAGCGTCTCGCGCTCCGCCCTGGTCAGGGAGGCTGACACGAGTCGTTCCATGTCGGCGGCGTGATCGGCGTAAATGCGTGTGATCAGCTTCGTGCCTTGCTTCGTCAAATGAACTATCCTCGCCCGCCGGTCGGTGCCGTGCGCGCGCCGCTCCACCAACCCCTTCGTCTCTAAGCGGTCAACAGCGACTGTGATCGAGCCGCTCGTCAGTAGAACTTTTTTCCCGATCTCGTTAACGGGAAGCGGCCCTTTGTGCAGCAGGGCTTCGAGCACGCCGAAGTCGCTGCCGCACATCTCCAACTCCGAGACGCTCTTTTCGGCGTAGGCCTGAACCGCACTTGCGGCCTTCCACAACACTAAGAAAACGTGAACGCCACTTCCGCCCGTCAACGATTTCAGTTTACGTTCGCTCATTCCATATTCCTTGATGTCAAGATACTTTAACTGAAGGTAAATGTCAAGACCTTTACATTTATTTTCAACGACACAATTGTCTGTCTTTTGAACGATTGTCCCTGGTCCTTGCCCCTTTGCAGACCCACAGGAACCCTGCAGTGACATTTGAACGATCTAGCAGGTTCTATGAACTCCCAAGCATTCAGTGTTCAGTACAATGGGCGTACTTTGAGAACGGATCGATCGTGCCAAGTGGCAGAAAGTGCAAAGGAGAACATCATGTCGGGAATCAAAGACAAGGTCGTCGTAATAACCGGCGCAAGCAGCGGAATTGGCGAGGCGACTGCGCTCCTGCTCGCTGAGCGCGGTGCAAAGGTCGTACTGGGAGCGCGAGGCCCTGATCGCCTTGAGGCTCTGGCGGCCCGCATCGCGGCATCGGGCGGCGAGGCGGCCTACGCACGCACAGACGTCAAACGGCGGGAAGATGTTTCCAACCTGGTCGGGTTGGCAATTGAGCGATACGGCAAGCTGGACGTTCTCGTCAACAACGCTGGAGTAGCGCCAATCTCTCTCCTCGACGAGCTCCGCGTCGACGACTGGGAGGAGATGATCGACGTCAACCTCAAAGGCGTTCTATACGGCATCGCCGCCGCGCTGCCGGTGTTCCGCCGGCAGAGTTTCGGACATTTCGTCAATGTCATTTCTACGGCCGGAATTCAAATCATACCTACCATGGCGGTCTATGCTGGCACGAAGAACGCCGTGCGCACCATCACCGAGACCTTGCGACAGGAAGCCGGCGATAAGCTCCGCGTGACGAGCGTTTCGCCGGGATTTGTCCAGACGAACCTCACGAATTCCATGACAAATCCGGGGGTCAAAGCCCAAATTGTCGAGCGGATGGAGAAGATGGCGATTCCACCGGCGGCGATCGCTCGTGCTATTGCGTTCGCCATCGAGCAGCCGGCTGAAGTTGATGTAAACGAGATCGTCATCCGTCCCACTGCGCAGGTCTGAATCCGCCTCTTGGAAGCGGTATGTGCCTGGCCAACCGGTCTTTTTTGCATCGAAGGGAAAGAACACGAGCAAATTACTCGAAGGTAAAACGACATTCGAGGGAAGGCCACGGAAGTGGGAGACAGGTAACCACGTATAATGGAAAACTCGTCGGCCGAAACGATGCAAACAAGAGGCCACGATACTCTTGGTGACTTGCACGAACAGCATTCAATTGTCGCGGGTCAGATCACTGCAATAGAGCCGTTCCGGGTCGAGATATCGCAAGCCGCACTCGATGCCGAGAGGAGACAAGCCATGTCATACAGCATATCGACGTTGCTTACCCGCAATCTTCACGAGGTCTTCGGTGAAAACGATCCCGCGCGTCGGCGCGCGGCCATCGACGAGCTCTGGACCGAAGATGCCGTGTTCTACCACCCCAGCAAGGGCGTCTACCGGGGCCGCGACGCGATCGATCGCGTCGCGGGCGCGATCAAGGCGACGCACCCGGACTTTCGCTATCAGCCCATTGCCGAGCCCGAGGAAGTGGGCGATGGCGGGCGGCTCCAATGGGTCTCGGGCCCCCCGGGTGAGGCGCCCGCTTACGCCGGGACTGACTTCATCGTTGCCCGGGACGGCCGGATTGCCGCCCTTTATCTCTTTTTCGACAAGCTACCCTGAGCTGGACTCTGCCGTCCTTAGGCACATGGATAACGAACGGTTTGTCGGCCAACCGGACACGATCCAGGTACACACCGCCGACGACTTCCGGATAGGCCGTCAACCAACTATAGTCGTGACATAGGCCGAACTGGACTTCTACGACTTACGCTAATCCGTCCAAGTGGTCCGTAAACAGTGGGTGGCACGGCTTTTCCAATCAAGAATTGGGCGAACTGCGAATGGAAGCTAAGACCGAGACATTGCGCGACAACGCGATGACGCCGAATTCGAACTCGTAGACATCGCTGACTTCAATCCCTGCGACGCGATACACAGGTACTCTGGCGCGCTGCTGCCTGACATTGCGTCTGAACAAGCGGCAGAACCCCGGATTGGCGTTGACTTGCGTGCAGGTTTTCGACCGGAATGGTCTGCGCCCCTAAAGCGTCGCCATGCCGCCATCAATGATGAGTTCCGCGCCCAACACGAAAGCGGATTCCGGCGACGTCAAATAAAGAACTCCGGCGGCAATCTCCTCCGGCGTACCAAAGCGTTTGAGCGGAATTTGGCTTTGAATCCAATCTTTGGTTTCTTGAATTTTGTCCTGGGGTCCATCTCGCAGAAGCGCTGAGGTGATTGGGCCCGGGCTGACGGCATTCACCCGAATCCCTTTTTCCAAGAGCTCGGCCGAGAGCGTCTTGGCCATGTTAACCACGCCCGCTTTGGTCGCGCCGTACACCGTTGTCCCCGGCATGCCCAGGTGCGCGTTAATCGACGCATTGAGCACGATGGCGGAACCTTTGGGCATCAGCGGGATTGCTTTCTGGACGGTAAAAAAGACTCCCTTCAAATTGATACCGACCGTCTCATCAAATAACTCTTCGGTGACCTGTTCGAAAGGCAGGAGCTTCGCGACGCCCGCGTTAACGAACAGTGCATCGATTCGACCGAAGCGTTCCTTGATTTTCTTCATTGCCACTTCGATTTCCGCCACTTTGCCAGCGTCCGATTGAATCACGAGGGTTCCATCGCCGATTTCTTTGGCGGCCGCCTCCAAAGTCCTCCCGTTCCGTCCGGTGATTGCCACCTGCGCACCCTCCTGCGCATAGGCTTTAGCAACACCTAAGCCAATGCCACTGTTGCCGCCCGTGACAACGGCAACTTTCCCCTGAAAGCGTTGTGCGGTCATAAAAGCTCCTTCTGCCTCGAATCGGACATTGCACAATCGATCATAAGCGAAGACCACAGGAAGGGAAAGCACACGCTAACCACTACCGTTCGATTTGGCGTGAGCAGTGTGTGAGCAAACCGTGTTTACCCACGGCCGCTCTCGACGTCATCTGAGTTATTTTTTATTCAGCGCCTGGACTTCCGGGAAGCGCCGCACCTCGGCGATGAAACTCGCGAGCAAAGGAGAGGTGTTGTCTCTTCTCCAAGCGAGAGACATCGGCAATGGCATATTCAGATCGGTGATCGACAGGATGACGACCTGCTTGGGGCACCGCCAGCGCGCCGTTTCATTGACCCATCCCACGCCCATACCATGCGACACAAGACTGAGGATGGTGGCCTCGTTCGCGGCCTCTTGGACGATGCGCGGAGATTTCAAGCCGCCGCGATAACATTCGTGCATCAGGCGGTCATAGAAGGCTGGAGCTTCCCGCCTCGGAAACCATACGAACGGGACATCTATTAAGTCACGCAGCCGGAGTTTCTTTATTTTGCTTAGGGGATGACTTTGGGCGCGGCGAGTTCGACATGTTGCATGGCAACCGGAAGCTGGTCAAGTTCTTCATCGTTCTTGGGCAGGTTGAACACAAACCCGGCATCCACACGGCCTGACCGGATATCTTCGACTTGATCCACGCTGCCCGCAGGATGGAGCTGCAACTCGGCGTCAGGCTGCCGTTCCCGAAACTTCCGCAGCGAGTCCGGGACGACGCCATGCCACGACGCGTTTTCTGTGAAACCTATACGCAGCGTCCCGGATTGACCGCGGGCCACCCGTGCGGCCCGCTCGGCAGCCTCATTGACCTGTTGAAGAATGCGCCGAGCATCTTCCAGGAACAGCTTGCCGGCAACGCTCAGCTTCACGCCACGCGGCAGCCGTTCAAACAATTTGAAGCCGACTTCGTCTTCCAGATCCTGAATCTGACGCGAAAGCGCGGGCTGAGCAACGCGCAGCCGCTGCGCGGCGCGCCCATAGTGCTGCTCCTCGCCGACCGCCACGAAATATCTCAGATGCCGCAGTTCCATATTGATACCTTAGCGCGATTGATTCGATAGGAAAGATGTCTTGGACTTATCATTAAAGCACCGTCAGAGTAGAGTTGTGAAGCGAAAGGCGGAAAGAGGCGGAAGAAGAAACCAAGGGCTAAAGTGATTCGGACAAAGCGGCCGGCCGCTGAAACCAGCCCAGCGCCCGCCGATGGTTCCCCTCCCTGCCGCCTGGGAACGCTAGATCAAGTTCAGAAAGGAAGTGGTTATGAAATATAGGTTGTTGGGCAACAATATTTGGGGCGCGGAAGGTTTCGCAGCTACAGGATAATCTCGCCAGCCTCGATCTCAACCTGTCAGCCGATCAGGTCAGGTCTCTCGATGAAGCCAGCGGCATCGAGATGGGATTTCCCTACTACCTCTACAGCGAAGAAATGACTCGCGGGTTGGCCTATGGGGGCATGCGCGACCGCATTATTGCCTAACGCAATCATCCACCAACGACCGTAAGTACGATCAACAAGTCGAGGAGAAAGCCATGACTGCATCAAGCACAAACACGAATGACACGGGCGAGTTCAACGGCAAACGCGTGCTCGTGACCGGCGGCACAAAAGGCGCAGGCAAGGCAATCGCGGACCGGTTTTTGAAAGGAGGCGCGACCGTTGCCATAACGGCACGGTCCGCCCCCGCTGAAAACACTGCAGCGCATTTCATCCAGGCGGACGTCTCGACTTCCGAAGGCACGGCGCATGTCATCCGCGAAATGTTGAGCGGGTTTAAAGGCGTGGACATTATTGTCCACAACGTCGGAGGATCGTCCGCGCCCAGCGGCGGATTCATCACCGTCACGGATGAGCTCTGGCAGCAGGCCATGGACGAGAATCTGTATCCTGCCGTCCGGCTGGACCGCGGTCTGCTCCCAAACATGATTGAGCGCGGCTCCGGCGTAATCATTCATGTTTCGTCGATTCAACGAACGCTTCCGCTCTACGATTCAACCCTTGCGTATGCAGCTGCGAAAGCGGCACTCACGAACTACAGCAAAGCACTGTCGAATGAGGTTAGCCCGCTGGGAGTGCGAGTCGTGACCGTTTCCCCTGGATTTATCGAAACCGACGCGGCCACGAGAATGATCCAGAGAATGGCTGAGAAAAACAAGAGCGACTACGCCACAGCCCGCCAAGCGCTGATGGAGATGCTTGGCGGGATCCCGTTGGGCCGGCCCAATCGCCCCGAGGAAGTTGCTGAACTTGTCGCTTTTGTTGCTTCCGCGAGAGCCTCTTCAATCACCGGAACCGAGTTCGTCATCGACGGCGGAACGATTCCGACGGTTTGACCTGCGGTGTCGATTAACCGAAGAGAATGCCGAACCTGGGGTTGGTCAAGGAAGGGCATTGGAAAGTTTCAGCCCACACGCTGCGGAACTTAATTCCGCTGGGGCAGGAAGACTTGTGGGGCCAGAAAACAGCACGACAAACGCCTAGGTTTGATCGAGGCTCATATTCGCAGCTGGACGTCGCCGGTTCGATCCTATCGAATAGTTTCAAACGAAACTGCATTGGCATCGAGCGGGATATCTAAAGATCATCATTGACGCCGCAATGTTTAGTTTCGGGGAATCGCGTCGATAGGTCGCCACTTGGGACTTATGGGGAGTAAATGGCGCCGTTTCGGCCATATCCGAAATGCTGATATCACAGAGCATGATCAAAGTGATCGGCGTGAGCGAATCTATGTTGATCGGTCATTTGAAGCTCCTCGAAGTGAGATCTGGCGCGCTCAGTTCGCCTCACCCTGCGGACGGCTGAACGCTGTTGTGGCGGCCTCCAGGATTTCGTCGGACAGCGCCGGATCGTCAACCGCCCGCGAGAGAATCACGGCTCCGATGAGCCCCGCCATTGTCGCCAAAGCCTGTTTCCGCCGCGCGGCGACCGATTGGGCCGGCATGAAACGGCCCAGTGCGTCAATCAAGTATTGGAAGCCTTTCGTAACGGCGCGCCGCACGCCCCGTGGCTGACGCACAATATCGGACCCGACTGCGGCAATCAGGCACCCGCGCGACCGATCACTCCGATGTAGCGGTGAGAGGTACGCCTTTACGATGGCCTCAAGACCACCTGCTTTTGAAGACTTAAGCGCCTCCTTCCACCACTCGTGACTCAACGCGACCGTACAGGCTTCCGCGGCAAGATCGTCTTTCGACTCGAAGTGGCCATAAAAGCCGCCATGAGTCAGTCCGGCGGCTTTCATGATGTCGGCCACCCCGATTCCGTCGAAGCCGTGCTTGCGAAACAGCGTACTGGCAACCTCGACGATCTTTTTCCGAGTCGCCGCCGCTTGTTCCCTCGTGACTCTCATCGATGCGATCCTCCCAGTTAAAAATACTTCCTTGACATTATACATGATGTGCGTCATGAATAGTTATATATGACGATCGTAATGAATATGGCATTTGAATTCAAATACGACACGCCACCCAGATGTTCCGAATGAAAAAGGGGGTTTCTTATGCGGCAGTTGCAACTCATGGCTCACGGCGAACCTTCAGATGTCATCGAACTCAAGACGGTCGCCGAACCGGTTCTCGGCCCGGAAGAAGTTCTCGTCTCGATGGAGGCGGCTCCGCTCAATCCATCGGATTTTTTGTTAGTTCGAGGCATGTACGGTGTCCGCCCTGCCTTGCCATCTCCAGTAGGCGCAGAGGGTGTGGGCCGAGTTACCAAAACGGGATCAAAGGTCGACGGCTCCCTGCCAGGCAAGCGGGTCATGATTGTGCCGAGCTACGAGCAGGGCACTTGGGCGGAGCAAGTCGTTGTCCCGGTGAGAAACATTGTGCCGCTCAGTGGCGACGCTGATCCGTTACAACTCTCAATGCTCGGAATCAATCCTGTTACCGCCTATCTTCTCCTCAGCCGTTACGTTTCCCTGATGCCCGGTGACTGGATCGGTCAAACCGCGGCCAACTCCGCCATGGGACAGTACATCATCAAGTTCGCGAAGCTGGCAGGAGTCAAAACGCTGAATGTCGTGCGTCGAGGGGAAGCGGCCGATCAGGTGCGGCAATTCGGAGGCGACCGTGTAGTACTCCAAGGCGACAACCTACAGAAAGATATCGAAGAGGCTCTTGGCGGGAAGAAACTCAGTCTTGTCGTCGATACGGTGGGCGGAACTCCCGTGGGCGATTTGGCCAAATCGCTCAAGACTGGCGGCTCGGTTGTCGCCTATGGCATGCAAAGTGGGCAGTTCCCAGCCGTCTCGCCCAAAGAGTTCATCTACCGTGGTCTTAGCCTCCACGGATTTTGGCTCATCAATTGGGTACGCAACGCGCCCCGCACAGAGATCCAAGAGGTTTACCAGAAGCTGGGCGGCCTCGTAGCTGATGGTTCGCTCTCGGCCACGGTGGACCATGTGTATCCGCTCGAGCAGTTCAAAGAAGCTTTCCGGCAATCTCTGAAAACGAATCGAAGTGGGAAGATCTTGTTCAAATTTTGATGAATTGGCCAAAGGATGGAAGTTATGAGTTCACCCGTTGTTAAGAGTAGAAACGTGCTCAAGAGAAATTCGATGCGCCTCGCCGCCGCTTTCCTGGCAGCGCTGGCCAGCTTTGTCGCCGGTCCGAACGCAGTTGTGGCTGCCGCACCCCAGCATCATGATCAGGCGCCGGGCTTCTACCGAATGAAAGTCGGCGACCTCGAAGTGACGTCGCTATTCGATGGTAGCGGCGTATTCGATTCGCACTGGCTGAACGGAACGAAGGCGACGATGGATGGTGTTGTAAAGGCACTGCAAGAAGATCCGCACATGCTGGATGTTGCTGATGTGGGCTTTCTGGTCAATTCGGGCAAGCAACTAATCCTCGTCGATGCGGGTGCCGGCACCTGGTGGGGTGGGGGAGCATTCGGGCGCTTGGCGGGGAGCCTCCGCAGCACAGGCTACACGCCGGAAGAAGTCGACATCGTTTTGGTCACGCACCTCCATTCCGATCACGTCGGCGGCCTGACCACTCAGGACGGAAAGTGCGTCTTCCCAAATGCCGATGTTTACGTCGCGAAGGCCGAGAGCGACTTTTGGTTGTCGCCGGAAATCGCTGCTAAGGCGCCGAAGGATGCGCAACCGTTCTTCCAGAGTGCGCAAGCCATCGCAGCGCCGTACATCAAGGCCGGTAAGTGGCACACATTTAGTGGCTCCGAGCCAATCGTCGACGGCATGCAACTCGTCCCGCTGCCTGGTCATACCCCGGGACATACCGGCTATGAGTTTTCGTCGAAGGGACAAAAGATCCTGTTTTGGGGCGACATCCTCCATGCACAGGGCGTCCAGCTCCAACATCCCGAGGTCACAGTGGTTTTCGACATCGACCCGACTGCGGCTGCAGCGACACGGAATCAATTGTTTTCTAGGCTCGCGCGCGAGGATGTTTGGATCGCGGAGCCGCATACGTCGTCATCGCCTGGCCTGGGTCGCTTGCACAAGGAGGGTAGAGGGTATAGCTGGGCTCCAGTGGTATTTACCGATCAATGGGACGAGAGGTAGCAATGCGACCATCACGACGCTGATGACGCAGGGGCCGAAAGCTCCATTCACTGATACCGGAACCTGACGTCGCGGGAGGCGAAGGCTCGAATCAATCACCGCGGGAAGGATGCCAATGAAGAAGTACAAGATCGCTGTTCTGGACGATTACCAAAATGTGGCGCTTGAGAGCGCCGATTGGTCGGTGCTCCGCGATCGAGCGGACATCGCCGTATTTCAGAACCACCTCGCCGATCCGGACGCCGTGATTGAGCGGTTGCTGCCTTTCGATGTTGTTTGTGTCATGCGCGAGCGGACCCCGCTGCCCCGCAACGTCATTGAGCGCCTTCCCAATCTCAAGCTCATTGCCTCGACGGGACCTGGAAACGCGTCGATCGATGTCGCCGCCGCGGGCGATCATGGGATCGCAGTGGTTCACACGGGGTATAGGTCGGACCCGACGATCGAATTGACCTGGGCGCTGATCCTGGCCTCCGCGCGACATATTGTGACGGAGAGCAACTCCGTCCGATCCGGCGGCTGGCAGCAAACAGTGGGCACGGATCTCCGTGGAAAGACCCTGGGCGTTCTGGGACTTGGGCGGATTGGATCACAGGTCGCGCGGGTCGGGAGCGCTTTTGGAATGAATCTGATTGCCTGGAGCCAGAACATGACGCCCGAGGCCGCCAAAGCCGCGGGCGCAATCCTGGTTTCCAAGGACGAGCTGTTCGCGCGGGCCGACATTCTGACGATCCATTTGGTGTTGAGCAGCCGTACGCGCGGCCTGGTAGGGGCCGCGGAACTGGAGAGAATGAAGCCAACGGCCTG